>NZ_JBIVYH010000002.1:761940-1131858 GCF_044769635.1 Microbacterium sp. NPDC090281 | reverse complement strand
ATGGTACTGCAGGGGGGACCCTGTGGGAGAGTAGGACACCGCCGGACTCCTTTTAGTCAAAATGGCCACCCATCGTTGGGTGGCCATTTTGCGTTTACACGAAGAGTGCCCGAAACAAGAAGAAGAGCCGCCCCGACCAGGGCGGCTCTTCTTCGTTAAGGCCCATGCCTCGCCAAGGGCAAGGGCAAGGGCCAGTGCCAGCGCTTTCGCCAGGGTCCACGGCCTCCGCAAAACCCATGCTCACCGCTTCATCCGGGACTCCAACGCCGCCGCGGTGTCGATCACGGCGTCCGCGAGCTCACGCTCATCGAGACTCTCGTCGGCCCAGGTCACGGCCACGGCAGCGACCGGCCACCCGGTGTGGTCGAGGACGGCCGCACCCACGCTTCGCAGACCATCCGCGATCTCACTGTTCTCGGTGGCATAACCACGCGACCGCACCTCACGCAGCAACTCCCGCAGCTCGCTCGGGGTCCGGGGGCCGAGGCCCGTGCGATCGGGGAACGCGGATACGTCGGGATACAGTGCCCGCACCTGCTCTCGGGGGAGAGCAGCGAGCATCGCGCGTCCTGAAGCCGTGAGGTGCGCCGGCAGCCGGACACCGACATCCGTGACCAGCGCGGGCCGTCGAGGCGCACGTTCTTCGACGATGTACAACACATCCCCACCGCTCATTACGGCGAGGTGCGCGCTTTCGCCCAGCCGGTCCGATAGCGCAGCCACCAAAGGCCGCCCTCTTCGTGCCAGGGGTTGCTGGCGCGTGTACCCGCCGGCGAGTTCGAAGGCCGAGGTTCCTAGACCCCAGCGGCGCTCTTCCCTCAGGTGCAGCACGAATCCATGCGCAGCCATCGTGGTGAGCAGGTGATAGACCGTCGACCGTGGCAGCTCGAGCTCGCGCGCGATCGCCGACGCCGCCACCGGAGCAGGCCGCCCGGCGAGATAGCTCAGGATGCGCAGCGTGTTCTCCGCAGCCGGCACCTGCGTGGCAGGCGCCTGGTCGGCAGGCACCTGCGTCGCTGGCACCTGGGAGGCGCCAACCTGCATCGCCTCGGGCTTGTCTGGGATCACAGACACAGCATCGCACGAACGGGTGTCCTCCACGACACGTCGGGTGTGGAATCGAACCATGACCGAACTTGCCCCCGTGCTGGTCGGAGCGGCTCCGCTGTCTCCCGCCGATGTCGTCGCCGTCGTCCGCCACGACGCTCCCGTCCAGATCGATGCCGAGGCGCTCGTTCGTGTCGCCGACACCCGCCGCGTGATCGACGGCCTCGCGGCAGACCCGAACCCGCACTACGGCGTCTCCACCGGGTTCGGCGCCCTCGCGACCACGTTCATCGCCCCCGATCGGCGGCTCCAGCTGCAGGCCAGCCTGATCCGCTCGCACGCCGCGGGCACCGGCACCGAGGTCGAGCGCGAGGTGGTCCGCGGTCTGCAGCTCCTGCGCCTGCAGACCTTGGCCTCCGGACGCACCGGCGTGCGCCCGGTCGTCGTCGAGACCTATGCTGCACTGCTCAACGAGGGCATCACGCCCGTGGTTCGCGAGTACGGCTCGCTCGGCTGCTCCGGCGACCTCGCGCCTCTCGCACACATCGCCCTGGCCGCGATGGGCGAAGGCGACGTCCGCGATGCGTCTGGCGCACTCCTGCCCGCAGCCGAGGCACTCACCGCCGCGGGCATCGAGCCCCTCACCCTCGTCGAGAAGGAGGGCCTCGCCCTCATCAACGGCACCGACGGCATGCTGGGCATGCTGGTGCTCGCGCTCCACGACCTCGAAACGCTCCTGCTCACCGCCGACATCGCCGCGGCCATGTCGGTCGAGTCGCAGCTCGGCACCGACGCCGTGTTCGCCGCCGACCTGATGGCGCTCCGTGCCCAGACGGGTCAGGCCGAGTCCGCCGCCAATCTGCGTGCCTTCCTCGGCGACTCCCCCATGGTCGCCAGCCACAAGGGACCGGACGACGGCCGCGTGCAGGACGCCTACTCGCTGCGCTGCTCGCCCCAGGTGCACGGCGCCGCACGCGACACCCTCGCCCATGCGGCCATGATCGCCGGCCGCGAGCTCGCCAGCGTCATCGACAACCCCGTCATCACTCCCGATGGACGCATCGAGTCCAACGGCAACTTCCACGGCGCTCCGGTCGCGGCCGTCCTCGACTTCCTCGCGATCTCGGTCGCCGATGTCGCCTCGGTCTCCGAACGCCGCACGGACCGCGCCCTGGATCCTGCCCGCAGCCACGGACTCCCGCCCTTCCTCGCCGATGAGGTCGGCGTCGACTCCGGCCTCATGATCGCGCAGTACGCGGCCGCCGGAATCGTCTCCGAGCTCAAGCGCCTCGCGGTGCCGGCATCCGTCGATTCGATCCCGTCCTCCGCCATGCAGGAGGACCACGTGTCGATGGGATGGGCGGCCGCCCGCAAGCTGCGTCGCGCGATCGACGGCCTCGGCCGCGTGCTCGCGATCGAGATCCTCACCGGCGCCCGCGCCCTCGACCTGCGCGCGCCGCTACAGGCGGGACCCGCCACCGGCGCTGTGCGCGACCTGGTCCGCACTGTTGCCGAAGGCCCCGGCCCCGACCGCTTCCTCTCCCCGGAGATGGAAGCCGTCACCGCCCTCGTCCAGTCGGGCGACGTCGCCCGCATCGCAAAGGAGCACACTCATGGTTGAGTCCACCGCATCCGACACCACCGCTTCCGACACCACCGCTTCCGTGACCAGCGCATCCGATGCTCCGGTGTCCGGGCCCCGCGTCGTCCGCGCCGCACGCGGCAACCAGCGCACCGCGAAGAGCTGGGGCGCCGAGGCAGCCAAGCGCATGCTGATGAACAACCTCGACCCCGAGGTGGCCGAGCACCCGGAAGACCTGGTCGTCTACGGCGGCACCGGCAAGGCCGCCCGCAGCTGGGAGGCGTACGACGCGATCGTGCGCACCCTCGACGAGCTCGAGCCGGATGAGACGCTGCTGGTGCAGTCGGGCAAGCCGGTCGGCGTCTTCCGCACCCACGAGTGGGCGCCGCGAGTACTCATCGCCAACTCGAACCTGGTCGGCGACTGGGCGACGTGGCCCGAGTTCCGCAAGCTCGAAGAGCTCGGGCTCATCATGTACGGGCAGATGACCGCCGGGTCATGGATCTACATCGGCACGCAGGGCATCCTGCAGGGCACATACGAGACCTTCGCCGCCGTCGCCCGCTCGCTCGGTCGCGACTCGCTCCGCGGAACGCTGACTCTCACCGGCGGTGCCGGTGGGATGGGCGGCGCCCAGCCGCTCGCCGTGACCATGAACGACGGGGCGGTGCTGATCGTCGACGTGGATGAGTCGCGTCTCGCCCGCCGGGTGGAGCACGGCTACCTCGACGAGTACTCGACCGACCTCGATGCGGCCATCGCCCGCGTGGTCGCCGCCAAGGAAGCCGGCCAGGCTCTCTCAGTCGGTGTCGTCGGCAACGCGGCCGAGGTGTTCCCCGAACTGCTGCGTCGAGGTGTGCCGATCGACATCGTGACCGATCAGACCAGCGCCCACGACCCGCTCGCGTACCTTCCGGTCGGCATCACCGTCGCGGACTGGAAGGCCGAGGCCGCGCGCGATCCCGAGAAGTTCACCCGCCGCTCGCGCGAGTCGATGGCTGCGCACGTCGAGGCCATGGTGGCCTTCCAGGATGGGGGAGCCGCGGTGTTCGACTACGGCAACTCGATCCGTGCCGAGGCGAAGCTGGGCGGCTTCGACCGGGCGTTCGAGTTCCCCGGATTCGTGCCGGCCTACATTCGCCCGCAGTTCGAGGAAGGACGCGGACCGTTCCGCTGGGCGGCCCTCTCCGGCGACCCCGAAGACATCTACATGACCGACCGGGCGATCGCCGAGCTCTTCCCCGAAGACGCAGCCCTCCACCGCTGGCTCGAGAAGGCCGCCGACAAGGTGCACTTCGAGGGTCTGCCCGCCCGCATCTGCTGGCTCGGGTACAAGGAGCGGCACCTCGCCGGGCTCAAGTTCAACGAGATGGTCGCCTCGGGCGAGCTGTCGGCCCCGATCGTGATCGGCCGCGACCACCTCGACTCCGGCTCCGTGGCATCGCCGTACCGCGAGACCGAGGCGATGAAGGACGGCTCCGACGCGATCGCCGACTGGCCCCTGCTGAACGCGCTGCTCAACACGGCATCCGGCGCTTCCTGGGTGTCACTGCACCACGGTGGTGGCGTCGGCATCGGCCGCTCCATCCACGCCGGCCAGGTCAGTGTCGCCGACGGCAGCGCGCTCGCCGCCGAGAAGCTCGAGCGCGTGCTGACGAACGACCCCGGCACCGGAGTGATGCGCCACGTCGACGCCGGCTACGAGCACGCCCGCGAGGTCGCCCGCGAACGCGGCCTCAAGGTGCCGATGCTCTGACGTCGAGAAGCTCTGAAGTCGAGAAGCTCTGAAGTCGAAAAGCTCTGACATCGACAAGCTCTGACACACTCGAACCGGCGTCGTCGGGCGATTCGCCTGACGACGCCGGTCCCTCGGAAGGATGCGGATGCGCACGCTCATCACGAACATCGCGGAACTGACCACCAACGTCGCTAATGACGGCGACCGTACCGGAACCCTGACCGACGCGGCCGTGCTGATCGACGGCGAGCGGATCGCATGGGTCGGGCCAGCCGCAGACGCTCCCGCCGCCGACGAGGTCGTGGATGCCGCCGGACGTGCGGTGATCCCCGGGTTCGTCGACAGCCACAGCCACCTCGTCTTCGGGGGCGACCGCGCCGTCGAGTTCGAGGCGCGCATGGCGGGGCAGAAGTACGCGGCCGGTGGCATCCGCTCGACCGTCGCCGCCACCCGCGCCGCGACCGATGACGAGCTGCGTGCACGGCTGCGGGGCTTCCTCGACGAGATGCTCGCCCAGGGCACGACGACTGTCGAGATCAAGAGCGGCTACGGGCTGAGCGTCGTCGACGAGGAGCGCCTGGTGCGCCTGGCCGCAGAAGTGACGCCGGAGGTGACCTTCCTCGGAGCGCATGTCGTGCCCGCGGAGTACGCCGACCGCCCGGACGAGTATGTCGACCTGGTCACCGGCCCCATGCTCGACGCGTGTGCCCCGCACTCGAAGTGGATCGACGTCTTCTGCGAGACCGGAGCCTTCACCGTGGCGCAGTCACGGCGGGTGCTCGAAGCCGGCATCGCACGCGGACTCGCACCCCGCGTGCACGCCAGCCAGCTCGGACCGGGAGAGGGTGTGCGTCTGGCCGTCGAGCTCGGTGCGGCCTCCATCGACCACGGCACCTATCTGACGGATGCCGACATCGACGCGCTCGCCGGCTCCGACACCGTGCTGACCCTGCTGCCGGGCGTCGAGTTCTCGACGCGCCAGCCGTATCCGAACGCGCGCCGCCTGATCGACGCAGGAGTGACCGTGGCGCTGGCCTGCGACACGAACCCGGGGTCGAGCTTCACCTCGTCGATGCCGTTCTGCATCGCCGTGGCCGTGCGCGACATGGGGATGACCCCGGCCGAAGCCGTCTGGGCGGCGACCGCGGGCGGCGCGAAGGCGTTGCGCCGCGAAGACGTCGGCGTGATCACGCCCGGCGCCAGGGCCGACCTCGTGCTGCTCGAGGCACCGACCCGGATCCACCTCGCCTATCGTCCCGGCGTTCCGCTCGTGCGGACCGTCTGGAAGGACGGCACGGCGATCGGCTGAGGGGCGGTCCGCGCTTCTATGCCGCTCGGCGCATACGCAACCCGAACGCGATCCCTGCCAGCGCGATCACGACGATTCCGTAGCCGACGCACACCGCTTCGAGGCCGACGACCCCGACCAGCGCGCCCGCGATGACGGCCGGAATCCCGAACGCCAGGTACGCCAGCAGGTAGATCACGGCGAAGGTGTCGGCCCGCTGCGTCGCCGGAATCCGCGGCGCCAACGATGCGACCACTCCGGAGAACGCGGTCCCGAATCCCATGCCGGTCACCGCGGCGGCGACGAGGTAGAACGGCAGCGAGCCGAGGCCGAGTGCGATGAGCGACAGCAGGGTTCCGAACGCCAGCGCCGACGTCCCGAACAGCACCATCGAGCGCGCCGCGATCTTTCGGAGGGCGAAAGCCGTGACAGCCCCGACTCCGGCGAGCAGCACGACACCGAGACCCTGCCAGACGTGCGCTTCTCCGCCGAGTTCGCCCCGCACGATGTTCGCGCCGAGTGACAGGAACAGCCCGCCCGTCGCCCACCCGGCGATCACGGCCGGAGCGCCGCGCCAGAAGTCGGCCCGAATCGCGGACGGGATCGACAGGCGGAAGCTCAGTGATGCCCAGACGCCGGGCTTGCGGGGTGCAGTCTCCGGAACGAGGAAGAAAAGGGCTGCGAGCACGATGTAGGCCGAGCTCAGTGGTGCGAACACATCGAGCAGAGCCTCGCCACTGACGTCGAGCATCACGCCGGACACGAGTGCGCCGAGCGCCAGCCCGATCCCCGGGCTCAGCGCGTTCCACAGTGCGGCGACCCCCGCGCGTCCGCCCGGCGCGAAGTCGAGCACCGTCGCCGACAGCGCCGAGATGAGCAGACCGCTCGCGACGCCCTGCAGAATCCGGGCGAGGAACAGCATGGCGACGGCATCCGCATGCCAGAACAGGAACATGCTTCCGGCGAGCAGCAGAAACCCCGCGATCACGACGGGGCGACGGCCGACATGGTCCGACAGCGACCCGGCGGTGAGGAGGGTGAGCAGCAGCGCCACCGCATAGACCGCGAACACCGCGCTGATGACGATCGCGTCAAAGCCGATCTCCTGTGCGAGCACCGGATAGAACGGCGACGGTGCACTCGCCCCGACCATCATGAGGATCTGCGCGACGATCGCCAGGACGAACCCGAACCGGGTGCGCGCCCGCGGGGCGGTCGTCGGCTGCGGGATGGCGACGATCGGCTCGGTCGTGGTCATAGCGTCTCCTCGTAAGGTTCGAGAATCATCGAACTATCGGAGCGTACTCGCCATCCGTCGATTGTTCAACTATTCTCGAACTATGCCTGGCGACCTTCCGCACCCGGAGCGCTCCGAGATCGAGCTCACAGACGTGCTCTTCGCGCTCAGCGACCCCGAGCGCCTCGCGATCACGCGCCAGCTCGCCGACGGCCCCCTCGACATGGCCGCCTGCCACGCCACCGACCCGAACCTGCCGAAGTCGACCAAGTCGCACTTTATGAAGGTGCTGCGCGAAGCCGGTGTCATCCGCAACGAGCCGAATGGACGTCGTCGGATGCTGACGCTGCGGCGCGACGACCTCGACGCGCTCTTCCCCGGGCTGCTCGACTCGGTTCTGCGCGACTGATCGGTGTCGGTCTTGAGCTGATCTCTTGCTCTCACTTTGTTTACGTAGGGTGGGGCCATGGAAATGATGTGGTTCACGCTGATCTTTCTCGCTGTGTTCGGCGTCATCTCCATCGCCGTAAGGCGAAAGAATCGGAAGTAGCGATCTCGCTCCGAGGTCTGCCCTCCGCGGCAATTGGGCTGAAGGCTCGAGGCAGTCTCCGGGTTGCATAACGCGGGGCTCGCTGCAGGCGGAGCATCCGACGCAGTCCCTCATCGGCGGCTTCTCCTGGCTCTTCCTCGGCACGGCAGTGCCGACAATTCTCGAGCGGGGATCATCGCCGTCTGACCTCGAGGCTGAGCTCGGCGGCAGGGGAGGCCCCTGGGGTGAGATGATGCGTCCCAGGGATTCGCCGATTGCGCGGAAAAGCATGATGCCAATTGATCTCTTGTCAAGCCTTGCATATCTGCAATAAAAGCCGCTCGGCAGGCTGGCATATCGCTCCCCGATTTGGAGCGGAAGCCGCGACGGGCAGATACTTTTGCCATCCGAACCGTCTCTTCCGGCTCGGGGAATCGACATGCAGACCTCTCCTTCGCTCGCACCAGGAACGACCATCGCCATCGTCGGCGCCGGCCGTCTCGGACGTGTACTCGTGCGGGCACTGCACGCGGCGGAGCTCGAGGTTCTCGGCCCGTCCGGGCGCGACGAGCAGATCCCTGATGCAGACGTCGTGCTGCTCTGCGTCCCGGATGCCGCGATCGCGGAGGTCGCTCTCGAAGCCCGATCCCATGCGCGCTTCCTCGGGCACGTCTCCGGCGCCACTCCGCTCACCGACGTGGACTTCGGCCTCCATCCGCTGCAGACCTTCACCGGCACGGAGTCGGCCGAGGCGTTCAACGGCATCGGCGCCGCGATCGCCGGCCGCACGCCCGAAGCCCGCGAGGTCGCGGAACAGCTCGCCGCAGCCCTCGGTGCTCGCGCTTTCGAGGTCGACGACGCAAACCGTGCGACCTATCACGCGGCCGCATCCTTCGCCTCGAACTTCGTCCTCACCATGCTCGACGCGGCTGAGAGGCTGGCCTCGGCTGCGGGCATTCCCCACGACGAAGCGCGGGCGCTCCTGGCCCCGCTCGTCCGTCAGACCGTCGAGAACTGGGCGACGAGCGGTGCCGCCGCTGTTCTGACCGGACCCATCGCCCGGGGAGATGAGGCGACCGTCGCGCGTCAGCGGGCAGCTGCCGGAGAGGTCGAACTCCATGACCTGTTCGACGCTCTCGCCGAAGCCACCCGCACGATCGCCACCTGCCCCGCTACTGCCCGCCCCGCTACTGCATCCGAGGAGTCGCACGTATGAGGATCCTCCGCACGATCCCCGAGGTCAGAGCAGTGATCCGCGAAGCCAGGGGTGCGAACAAGACGATCGGCCTCGTCCCCACGATGGGTGCCTTCCACGACGGCCACCTCTCGCTCATGCGTGCCGCACGTGCGGCATCCGATCTCGTCGTCGTCTCGCTCTTCGTGAACCCGACCCAGTTCGGCGCGAACGAAGACCTCAGCGCCTACCCGCGCGATGAGGAACGCGACGTCGCGCTCGCCGAAGCCGAGGGCGTGGACATCCTGTTCGCCCCCGCCGTGGCCGAGATCTATCCCGACGGGTTCGCGACGAACATCCGCGTCGACGGCCTCACCGACGTGCTCGACGGCGCCAGCCGCGGAGCGCACCACTTCGACGGCGTCGCCACGGTCGTCACGAAGCTGTTCGGGGTCGTCCGACCGGACACCGCCTACTTCGGGCAGAAGGATGCGCAGCAGGTGCTGGTAGTCCGCCGTGTCGTACGCGACCTCGACCTCGACGTGCGGATCGTCGCGTGCCCGATCGTGCGCGAGGCCGACGGGCTCGCCATGAGCTCACGCAATGTGTACCTCGACCCGGATGCCCGCGCGCAGGCGACCGCCCTGAACCGCGCCCTCGACGCGGCGGCCGTGGTGTTCGACGCGGGGGAGCGCGATGCCGACAGCATCCTGTCGGCCGCACGCCGTGTACTCGACGACGCCGGAATCGGCCCCGAGTATCTCGAACTCCGAGATGCCGAGACGCTGCAACCTGTCACCCGCATCGAAGCCGACGCTCTGCTCGCGGTCGCCGCACACGTCGGGGCTGCCCGGCTGATCGACAACCACGTCTTCTCCGTCACAGACGTGAATCCCCACGACCCGAAGGGCGACGTCTGATGCGACGCACCATGCTGAAGTCGAAGATCCACCGAGCGACCATCACCGCCAGTGATCTGAACTACGTCGGATCGATCACGATCGACCCCGACCTGCTGGAAGCCGCCGACATTCTCCCGCACGAGCAGGTGCATGTCGTCGACGTGGACAACGGCGCCCGGTTCGAGACCTACACCCTGGTGGGCGAGCGCGGATCCGGTGTCGTCCAGGTCAACGGCGCGGCCGCTCGCCTCGTGCACGCGGGCGATACCGTCATCGTCATCTCCTATGCCGACTACTCGCGCGAAGACCTCGCGAGCTACGAACCGGTCGTCGTGCATGTCGACCGCAGCAACGTGATCATCCAGGTCGACGACGCCGTCGACCGTCTGCTGACGGAGGCCAGCGCATGAGCGCCCACGCCGCTCCCCGCAAGCGCGTCACGCTCGCTGCTCTGACCGCGAAGAAGGAGGCTCGCGAACCGATCGTCATGGTCACCGCCTACGACCACCCCAGCGCGCAGATCGTCGAGACCGCCGGCGTCGATGTCGTGCTCGTGGGTGACTCGGCGGCGATGACCGTGCTCGGCTACGACAGCACCGTGCCCGTCACGATCGACGAGATGCTCATGCTGACGAAGGCTGTGCGGCGCGGACTGACCGTTCCGCTGCTCGTCGGCGACCTGCCGTTCGGCTCCTATGAGGCCTCCGACGAACTCGCCATCACCACGGCTCAACGCTTCATCAAGGAGGCCGGCTGCGACCTCGTGAAGATCGAGCGCGGCGGCACGACCGTCGACCGTGCGCGGGCGCTCGTGCGGGCCGGAATCCCGGTCGTCGGGCACGTCGGGCTCACCCCGCAGACGGCCACCGCGCTCGGCGGCTACCGTGCGCAGGGACGCACCGCCGACGGGGCGCTCGCCGTGATCGACGACGCCCTCGCGCTGCAGGCTGCCGGATGCTCGATGCTCGTGGTCGAAGCGGTGCCGTCCGAGGTCACCGCCGCGCTCGTGCCGCTTCTTGACATACCCGTGATCGGCATCGGAGCCGGAGCGGATGCCGACGGACAGGTCCTCGTCTTCCACGATCTGCTCGGCCTCTACGACGGCGGTGCCGCTAAGTTCGTCAAGCGCTACGCCGATCTGCGCAGCGCCGCGATCGCCGGCGTCGAGGCGTATGCGGCCGAGGTCCGCGGGGGCGAGTATCCGGCGGCAGAGCACGGGTACGCGATGCCGGAGGGTGAGGCCGGGCGGTTGCAGGAGCTGCTTGCGGGGCGGATTCCCGAAAATCGTGGATAAGTTCTATATAAGCGCTTCCTGTGCAGTTCTCCGGATGGTCGCGATCGCTTGATCTGCGCGGAATTCCGGCATGCTCTTCGTGCAAAGCTACGAATGTAGCGTGTAGGCGGGATAAAATGAAGCATGACGACATTGACCGGTTTGCACGAGGCGATGGCTCGCCTTGACGCGGCTTGGTCGGGGGCCGTCGATTCCGGTGATCTCTCCCGCGCGCAGCTCATCACGGTAAACGACGCGATAGGTGTGCTGCAGCGGCGACTGGATGCGGTGCATGTCGATGTGGCCGCGGGCATCTCGCATGAGTCACGACCCGAGCTGGGAGCGGAGAGTCTGGCGAAGCAGCAGGGCTTCCGCACTCCGGCCAAGCTGATCGCCGCGACAACGGGTGTGTCGACGGGAGATGCCTCTCGCCTCGTCAAGGTGGGCGAGGCGACGGCGCCGCGCACCGATCTGATCGGATCGCCATTGCCGGCGAGGTACCCGCTTGTGCGCGAGGCGCTCGGTTCGGGGGCGCTGAGCGCGCAGGGCGCGGCACTGATCATCGCGGTGCTGGATCGCTGCCGCGTCGCCGCCGGGGTGGAGCGCATCGCCGAAGGGGAGCGGATGCTGGTGCAGAAGGCTCAGGGGCTGGCGCTCGATGATGTGCGCAAGCTCGTCGTCCGCGTTGAGGCGTGGCTCGACCCTGATGGTCTGGAGCCTCAGGAGGAAGAACGTCGAGGGAAGCGTGCACTGTCGCTGTTCGAGCGGGATGGGATGGTGCATCTGAACGCTGTGCTCGATGTCGAGACGGCGGCACCGGTCGTGACGGCGATCCGGGGGTTCGTGACGGCGGTGTTCGCTGCGCGGAAGGATGCGCCTGACGCGGGTGCTCCGGATGCGGATCGGCGGACGGTCCCGATGATCCAGGCTGATGCCCTCGCGGTGTTCTGCGCGCACGTGCTCGGGTGCGAGCGGCGGGTTCCGGTGGCGGGTGCGACCGTGATCGTCCGGATGAACCTCGACGATCTTGAGGCTGGCACCGGGTCGGCGACTGTGGATGGTGTCGATCAGCCGGTCAGTGTCGGAGCCGCGCGGCGGATGGCAGCTGGGGGCGGCGTGATCCCCTGCGTTCTCGGTGGGGACAGTGAGATTCTCGACTGGGGGCGGGAGAAACGGTTGTTCACGAAGGCGCAACGGTTGGCGCTGGTCGAGCGTGACGGGGGATGCGCGATGTGCGGATTGCCACCGGAGATGACCAAGGCGCATCACATCCGATGGTGGAAACGCGATCACGGACCGACCGATCTCTCCAACGGGGTGCTGCTGTGCGAGACATGTCATCACCGCATCCATGACAACGGGTGGGAGATCCGCATCGATGCTGCCGGGAGCGGGAGCGGGAGCGGGAGCGGGAGCGGGAGCGGGAGCGGGAGCGGGAGCGGAAGCGGGAGCGGGGGTGCGGCGGCGCGGGTGTGGTTCATCCCACCCCGATATGTCGACCCCGCACAGACCCCGAGGCTTGGCGGCCGAGCGCGCTTCGGCATCGCCGCCTGACGCTGACAGTCGTGGCGCAGGTGGGTGCGAGGCGGCCGCGGCGCTACGGCACCACGGCGCTACGGCACCACGGCGCTACGGCACCACGGTTGTCCAGGATCGAAGTCGTCCTCGGGCGGGCACGCCGCAGGCGCTCCGTGATCTTGTATTTACTTCTCCCACGAACCTTCCGCGCCCATGGGGCAAAGTTGTTTACCTAACGTTCCTGCTCCCGCCCTTCCGTGTCTCCACTCGCTCCCTAACGTCGCTTCCGGGCGCCGAATCGCGCGTCGTAGATATACACGTGGAAGAGGATCAAGTGAAGAGACAGATCGCAGGGGTGTGCACGCTCGCGGCCGTCGCCGCCGCCGTCGCGTTCCCCCTCGCAGCGGCGAACGCCGCCGATGAGTTGGCTGCTCCGACGTTCAGCCAGGAGGGTGGACGATTCACCGAGTCGACCACGGTCGCACTCACCGGGCCGCAGGGCGCCGAGATCAGGTACACCCTCGACGGGTCGACGCCGACCGCCAAGAGCCCGGTCTACAAGAAGCCGCTCGTGATCGACGAGACGACCAACCTCGCCGCGGTGTCGATCAAGGGCGGTGCCACATCGCCCGCCGAGATCGAGGGCTACATCATCAAGACCGCCGAGGAGCCGCTGCTGTCGTTCTTCGTGATGAGCGACGTGCACACGTCGGCCCTCACCGAGAAGAACCGGGGCATCTGGGCGAGCCACTTCGACACGCTCGCGTCGATCAACCCCGACCCCGACCTGATCATCTCCAACGGCGACCAGATCAACGACAACAACAACAACACCGCGCCCGACCACCAGGTCGTGAAGACGATCTTCGACGAGAACATCGACCGCCTCGGCCTCGACGACACCCCGATCCTGATGTCTCACGGCAACCACGACGTCGGCAACGCCGACATGGCCAAGTACTACGGCGAGTGGTTCCCGAACGCATCCGGCGGCTACTACGAGAAGACGGTCGACGACCAGACGTTCCTCGTGATCGACACCGAGCGATACTCGGGGGCGCAGCGCGCCTGGCTTCAGGGACGCCTCGCCGCCCTCTCCGCGGAGCCCGACGCCCTCAACAAGCCGCTCTTCGTCGTCGGCCACCGCCCGACCGCCAACACGGTCTATGACGGGGCCCAGGCCTCGAACGCTGCTCTCACCGCAGACCTCTCCGGCTACCCTCAGGCGGTCTACTTCTCGGGCCACTCGCACCTGAATCTGAACGACGAGCGTTCGATCTGGCAGGGCGCGTTCACCGCGGTCAACGACGGATCGATGTCGTACACCGAGACCCCGCACGACGCGTACCAGATCTACGGCAACGCCCTCTGGGACGAGTTCACGATCCCGACCGCACAGGCCCTGTACGTCGAGGTCTACGCCGACCGCACCGAGGTCGACCGCATCAACTTCGCGGCCGATGACGAGCGCACCTACACGAACGGTGCGTGGGGCTACCAGTCCGGTTACCCGTTCGCCAGCGCGGGCACGCTCGCTGGTCCGACCTGGACGGTCCGCCTCGACGGGGCCACGCCCGAAGAGGTGCGCGCGAACTTCGACTACACCTCGGCCGCCCGTGACAACGTCGCCCCGGTGCAGCAGGGGGCGCCGGAACATGTCGTGACGGCCGCTGGAGCCGATGTGCTCCGCGTCCCCGCCGCGACCGATGACGAGTCGGTCTACGGCTACGACGTGCGGGTCCGCGATGCGGCGACCGGTGTCGAGGCGCTGCCGATCCGCGCCGGTGCGAAGGTCCTCGCGGACTTCCAGATCGCCCCGCGTCCGAGCGTCCTCGAGATCCCGCTCGCCATCCGCAACGGTCGGCAAGCCGATGCCCCGCTCATCACCCTCACGAAGGGCACGAGCTACATCGCCGAGGTGACCGCCGTCGACATGTACGGCAACCGCTCCGAGAAGACCTCGGTCGCCTTCGTCGCAGGTCAGGTGCCGGACACTACGCGTCCGCAGGTGACTCTCGTCAGCCCGACTGCGGCCGGGCCTTCGAAGACCATCGACATCCGGGTCGACGCGACCGACGAGGTCGGCCTCGCGCGCATCGTCGCGAACATCTACCAGGGCGGCAAGCTCGTCAAGAGCACGCAGTCGCCCGTCGCGGGCACGAGCGGCTCGCACGTCGCGACGGTGACGCTCCCCGACGGGGCATACACGGTCAGGTACAACGCGCAGGATGCCGCGGGCAACATCTCGAAGACCTCGACCTTCGATGTGGTCGTCGATGCCACAGCCCCCACCGTGACCGTCAAGACGGGCGACTCCTTCACGGTCGGCGACGCGGCGGGCTACGACAAGGTGAGTTACAAGCTCAACGACGCGGGCAAGATCGACCGGGTCGAGCTCAACGGCGTGGTGAAGGACCTGACGAACAACGCCTGGTCAGACCTCAACTTCGTGAAGCCGGGAGCGTTCGGAGGCGTCAAGGGTGCCAACACGCTGCACGTCTACGACGTGGCCGGCAACGTCACGACGGTGGAGTTCGTGCTGCGCTGATCGGCGGAGGCCAGGCCCTGCGGTGCGGTGAGGATGCTCCTCTCGTGCTGCAGGGCCTTCGCTTTCCCTGCACCATCGCGAGTTTCGACAAGTTCTCGACAGATCGTGTTCTCGGGGCCGAAGGCGGGGTCAGCCGCGATCTAGCGTTGCCCGGATGAACCTCTCAGAGCACGTCCACGTCACGCGGGCCCTTCATGTCGAGATGTCAGTGGCCGATCGTCCCGAGTTCACCCGTGTCATCGGTGTCCCGCGCGACGCGCCCTCCTATTGGCTCATCGAGGCATACCGTCTGAGCCTCGGGCTCGAGCCCGAATGGTCGGAGTTCGAGTGGGCGGAGTCCGACGACGGCGCCGACTCGTCGCCCCTCATCGACCTCACGCCCTGGAGGTCAGAGGCGCAGCAGGTCGCGATTCCCGGTGTCGCCGATGCCGTCGACGTGGTGATCAGCGGCCCGTTCACAGCCAAGATGGGCGATCCGAGGGTCACTGTCGTCGACATCGGACGAGCGGTGCCGAGCGAGCGACGGGCTGAGCGCGAGGGATCGGTGGGGTGGCAGGTCCGGCGCCCGCCGTTCCGCGCCGAGCATGTCGAGTTCGAGCTCGCGCAGCGATTCGGGTTGGTGCAGCCGCACTTCGACTCATCGGTCGGCGTGCAACTCGGCCATGGCCTGCAGCCGTCCTCGCCGATCGCGACGCTTTCCGAGACGCTGACTCCGGTGCGGAGACTCGCACTACTCGCGCACCTCGAAGAAACGGGGCTCGTTGCAGCGCCCCCTCCGGCGGCGGCGGCAATCGAGTCGGCGACGGCTAGCCTGCGGATGCTGGTCGCGCGGATCGGCTCCGACGGCGTCGAACAGGATCAGGCCGACGGGTGGCTGCCCCGTGCCGTGGTCTCCGAAGTCGTCGAGGCCCTCGACTGGCCGGATGCCGCGGCGGACGGGCTGCCCGATCCCGTGGATGCGCTCATGGTGCTCGCGCGACGGACGAAGGCGGTGCGCCGCCTGCGCGGGCGCGTCGTCGTCACGCACCGTGGGCAGTCGTTGGCGGTCGGAGAGGCTCGCGCATTCCAGCGGATCGTCGAGGTCGTGCGAGAGGCCGGGCGGGCGGGCCCGTATCTCAGCGGGCAGTCTCGGAAAGCCACCCTCGCCCTGCTCGCAGTCGCCGACGGGTCTGCAGCCACCGTCGACGAAGTGGCTGACGCGGTCGCTGCTGGAGAGGCCGTGCTCGCTCCAGGGCGAGACGACGTTCGTCGGTTCTCGGAATGGGCGCTGCGGTCGCACTGGGAAGGGGAGTGGGGGCGAGGAGTGAGTGACACGCACGCGGTGCAGCGCGTGGCGGAGGTGCTGTGTGCGCTCTCATCGCCCGGAGCGTTCGGTGTGGTCACATCCGCGATGCGTGCGGTCGCCTCGGCGGCGCTGCGGTGAGAGGAAGGTCAGTCCGTGTGAGCGGATGGGGTGCCCGGCTCCGGTTCCCATCGCAGCAGGTCGCCGGGTTGGCATTCGAGGGCCACGCACAGTGCGTCGAGCGTCGTGAATCGCACGGCCTTCGCGCGACCGTTCTTCAGCACGGCGAGATTGGTCGGAGTGATGCCGATCCGGTCTGCCAGCTCGCCGACACTCATCTTGCGGCGCGCCATCATCACGTCGATATCGACCACGACAGGCATCAGATCACCTCGTTGTCGAGCTCGGAGCGCAGCGATCTCGCCTCGGCTTCGCGGTCGATCGCCTGCCGCAACAGTGCCTTCATCACGACGACGAGCAGCGCCATCCCGGCGAGCACCACCCCGGCGCCACCGATCAGAGCCACGACGCCGGGAGCGATGTCGGTCGGCGCGAGGAGTGCGGCCACGGTCCAGGTGAGCACCGCCGCGACGAGGATCGCGCCGATGATCACATTGACGTACCGGAAGGACGACTCCGAGAAGATCGAGTCGCGCCGCACCTTCGTCAGCAGCCCCCACACGCACACACCGAACACCTGGAGCGTGCCGACCCCCAGCACGACCAGTGACACCAGGAGGATTCGGCCCCACAGCTCGCCCTCGCCGAGGTCCAGCCACAGCAACGGCACGATCAATGCCTGCACCGCCAGTGACCCGAGCAGTGCCACCGCGATCACGATGCGCAGCACGACGATCGTCGCTTTTCCCATGGCTCAACCCTTCATCGAAGAACAACTGAAATCTATCGTTATTCGTTCGATGTGGCAAGATTCACAACCCCGCCCCGGCCCGACGACGCGTGGGTGGGAGCCGGGGAGTCGAGGTCAGCCCTGTCGGAGGAGGCCGCGGAGCTTCCGGACGCTCCGGCCGGCGAAGTCCTTCACGCGTCCGCCCGGCCACTGGCGGTGGAGTTCTACCGCCTCGCCTTCCGTCACCGCGAGGGTGCAGGTGCGACCGGCCAGAAGCGGCGAGCGTCCGGCGCTGGCGAGAATGGCCGGAGTGGCCTCGAGGGGAGCCTCGAACGTCCAGCCGGCACGGCGGACCTTTACGGCGAGAGACCCGCCGCGGGAATCGTCGTTCGGTCCGAACACCTTCAGCGGATCGATCGAGACGCGGGTGCCATCGAGGTTGACCAGGCGTCGACCGCCGAGGCGGCGTTCTGCGCCCGTCGCCGCGTCGCGGAGGAAGACCTCGACTCGGTCGTTGCGAAGCTCGCGGTCGACGACCAGAAGGTTTGCCGGCAGTCCCTCGATCGTCGACACGGGCAGGGAGGTCAAGCGCGTGATCTTCTTGGGGCCGCGGCTCTTCGTGCGAGAGTCCCCCGCGCTCGAAGCGTCGGTGTCGGTGCTCTCCATCTCCTTTGGGGCGGGGAGCGACGACTCGAAGACGAAGGCGTCCTTGCCGCCTCGCGCGAGAGTGATGCGGAGCGTGAGGTGCAGGCCTCCACCGCGAGACCAGCGCGCGGCCGTGACGACGGCTCGACAGGTGATGTCGACTTCGAACTCCGCAAGGCGCAGCAGGTCATCGCGACGGTCTGCGCGCAGCAGCGCCGCGCGGACCCGGTGCGGGAAACCGAGGCCTGCATCGACGCCGGGCCCGAAGTGCTTCCGTACCAGCGGCGTGACCACGTCGAGCAGGCGTTCGCGATAGTCGTCGGGATACCTGACCATCTGTCGCCCGGCGAGCCGTTTCAGCACCTTGCCGCGGAACCAGTGCCGCAGAAGTCGGTCGCGCAGCTTGCCCGGCTCGGTGTTCGTCTCGACCACGTCGAGCACCGTCTCCAGGTGTGGGAAGTAGGTCTCGGGGTCGATGCGCGAAGAGCTCGCACTGCCGGGCTGCTTGACCCACGCGTAGCAGGGCTCGCTGGCGAGGACCGAGATCGTCGAAGCAGCGAAGTATGCCTGCAGCACGAACAGGTGGTCCTCGAGCCGCACTCGGCCTTCGGGGAAGCGGATGCCGTTGGCACGCAGGAACGCCGTGCGGAACATCTTGTGCGGCGTGAGCATCTCGAGAAGCGGATCGGTTCCGAGAGTCGCGCGCGGGATGTCGTGGCTGAAGATCCGACTCGGAAGGCGACGGCCGATGCCGACCTCTTTGCCGACGATGACGTCGGAGCCGTTCAGATCCGCGTAATCGCACAGCTTCTCGAGCGCTCCATCGAACAGGTAGTCGTCCTGGTCGACGAATTGCACGTACGTCCCCCGTGCGGCGTCGACTCCGTGATTTCGCGGCATACCCGGCCATCCGGAGTGCTCCAATGAGAGCACCCGCACGTTCGGCCGGTCGCGGGCGACGTCGGCAAGACGAGCACCCGTCGGCTCGCCGGAACCGTCGTCGCACAGGAGTACCTCGAACGACGCGGGGTCCAAAGTCTGTCTGTCGAGAGAGGCGATGAGGTCATCGAATGACGGCCCTGGTGTGAACACAGGGACGATCACGCTCACTCGGATGGGCCCCGACGTGCCCTTGCTGCTCTCCGGTCGATTGTTCTCCGGTCGATGACTCTGTGCCAAACGTCTCACTCCCCCAAGTCGACAATTCCCCGAGCTAAACACGACTTCCTGTGTGCGTCACCGGGCTTGCGCGGCGCCCGGGCGTGTGCACGGATCGAGCAGTGCGACGGGGTGGGGTGGGGTGGGGGAACAGCCCGGTGGGCCTGTCGAAGCACAGCCCGGAGGCGACGTGCCCGGAGGTGACGGGCCCGGAGGCGACGTGACCGGAGGTGACGGGCCCGGAGGCGACGTGACCGGAGGTGGCGGGGCCGGACGCGCCCGCCCGGAGCTCAGGAGGCGATGCTCTGTGCGCGGGAGTCGTCGGCGCGGGTGTCGTCGGCGCGGGAGCCGACGGCGCGGGGGCCGACCTCGGCCCACACGGCATCCAGTGAGATGTGCAGCACGTCGGCGATCGCCGCGATCGTCGAAAATGCGGGGGTTGCCACGCGACCGGACTCGATCTTCCGCAGGGTTTCGGGGGAGATGCCGGCGTCGAGCGCGACGCTCAGCATCGACCGCTCGCCGCGTGCTTGTCGCAGCAGGGCCCCGAGGCGCTCGCCGCGTTCGATCTCAGCGAGAGTGAGCGGCATCCGAACCATCATGATGCCCATACTAATCCCGGGATAGTATTACCGGGATAGTTATTGGATCCTATGAGGAGTGCCCATGATCGAGATCTTGAACGCCGACGAACTCGGCCGTGCGCGAGCGGCCGGCGCCCTTGTCGGCGACATCCTGCACGCCTTGAAGAGCCGCGCTGCGGTCGGTGTGAACCTGCTGGACCTCGACCGTCGGGCGCGGGAGCTGATCGAGGAAGCCGGAGCCGAGTCCTGCTACGTCGACTATGCGCCCTCCTTCGGTCGCGGCCCCTTCGGCCACTACGTCTGCACCGCCGTGAACGACGCCGTGCTGCACGGCATGCCCCACGACTACCGGCTCGTCGACGGCGACCTGCTCACGCTCGATCTCGCCGTCACTCTGCGCGGCATCTCAGCCGACGCGGCGATCAGTTTCGTGGTCGGCGGAAACCCGGCGCCTGGCGACCTCGCGATGATCGCTGCGACCGAGCGTGCGCTCGCGGCCGGCATCGCGGCAGCCCGTCCCGGAGCCCGCATCGGTGATCTGTCGCACGCGATCGGGTCGGTGTTGAGCGCGGCCGGATACCCGATCAACCTCGAGTTCGGCGGTCACGGCATCGGCTCGACCATGCACCAAGATCCGCACGTCGCGAACGACGGGCGTCCGGGTCGCGGCTACAAGCTGCGGCCGGGGCTCCTCCTCGCGCTCGAGCCGTGGGTGATGGCCGACACCGACGAGCTCCGCACAGACGCCGACGGCTGGACGTTGCGGAGCGCGACCGGAGCCCGCACGGCTCACAGCGAGCACACGATCGCGATCACCGAGGATGGCGCAGAGATCCTGACGCTGCCGTCGCGCTGACGGGGCTGACGCATCGAAAACTCCCACCAACCTCCAGACTGAACGATATATCGTTGAGTATCGTTCACCACAGCAGGAGGTCATCATGAACAACGCATTCCCCTCCAACCCGTTCGGCGGCAACGGCGATTCCGGGAGCAACGGCGGACCCGGCGGCCTCTTCGGCGGCTCCGGTTTCGGCACGGGCCCCGGCGGTCCGGCATCCGCGATCTTCGAGGCGATGGACCAGCTCCGCAAGTCCTTCGAGTCCCGTCCCTCCGGAGGCTCGCGCATGGCCCGCGGCGACGTCCGCGCGGCAGTGCTGTCGCTCCTCGCCGAGAAGCCGATGCACGGCTACCAGATCATCAACGAGATCGCCGAGCGCAGCGGCGGTACCTGGAAGCCGAGCGCCGGCTCCGTGTACCCGACGCTGCAGCTGCTCGCCGATGAAGGACTCATCGAGGCCGAAGAGCAGAACGGCCGCAAGACCTACTCGCTCACCGAGGCCGGTCGCGCGATCGCCGACGAGAGCTCCGAGACGCCTGCTCCGTGGGAGTCGTCGACCGGCAAGGACGGTCATCGCGACAGCGCCCGGTTCAACGCACTGCCCAAGGCAGGCGTCGACCTCGCAGCCGCTGCCGCCCAGGTCGGTCGCAGCGGTTCGCCCGAGCAGGTGCAGCAGACGATCGAGGTCCTCGACGAGGCCCGCCGTAGGCTGTACTCGATCCTCGCGCAGGACTGACCGCGCAGTGCGGCATCGGGTGGGGACCTGCGAAGGAGCCACGCGATGACGGATGCTGCGGCACAAGGCGTTCACCGCGCCAGGTACCGCCGCATCCTGTCGTTCGCGGGCCGAGAATTCCTCAAGATCTGGTGGTTCGAGCTCGTACTCCCGCGTTTCGGGATGAGCAGGATCGCGGAGCGCACGCGCGGGCAGCGGATGCAGACGTTCGCGCGTCGCTTCCACGTTCTCGCGGTCGAGCTCGGCGGCCTCATGATCAAGGTCGGACAGTTCATGTCGTCGCGCCTCGACGTGCTGCCACCGGAGATCACGAAGGAGCTCGAAGGGCTGCAGGACGAGGTTCCGCCCGTGCCCACGCCCGCGATCCGCGCGCTCGCCGAAGCAGAGCTGGGCATCCCGCTCGAGCGTGCCTACGCGTGGTTCGATGACACCCCGGTCGCGGCGGCATCCCTCGGCCAGGTGCACCGCGCCAGGCTCTCGGCCCTCGACGCCGCCGATACCGGGCTCGAAGACGTCGTGGTCAAAGTGCAGCGACCGGGCATCGACGAGATCGTGGCGGTCGATCTCGCAGCCCTCCGCCGGGTCGCGCGGTGGCTGACCCGCGTGCGTATCGTCGCCGACCGCGTCGATGCGCCGGCGCTGGTCGAGGAGTTCGCCGCGACCAGCCTCGAGGAGATCGACTACCTGCACGAGGCCGCGAGTGCCGAGAGGTTCCGCGAGAACTTCGCCGACGACCCCCGCGTCGACACCCCCGAGATCGTCTGGGAGCGTTCGACCCGACGGGTGCTCACGCTGTCGGATGTCACTGCGATCAAGATCAACGACACCGAAGCCCTGCGCGCGGCCGGGATCGATCCGTCCGAGGTCGCAGCGGTGTTCGCCGAGGTCATGTTCGACCAGGTGTTCACGCACAGCTTCGTGCACGCCGACCCGCATCCGGGCAACATCTTCGTCACTCCCGCCCCCTCGGGCGCAGGAGAGTCGGGGCGGAACTTCCGCCTCACCTTCATCGACTTCGGCATGATGGCCGAGATCCCCGCGAGCCTCCGCGACGGTCTGCGCACGCTTCTGATCGCGGTCGCCGGCCGTGACAGTCATGGCCTCGTCGCCGCGGCACAGGAGATCGGCGTCCTGCTGCCCTCCGCCGACACCGGTGAGCTCGAACGCGCGTTGACCACTCTGTTCGCCCGCTTCGGCGGCATGGGCTTCGCCGAGCTGAGCAAGGTCGACCCGCGGGAGTTCCGCGACTTCGCCGAGGAGTTCGGCGACATGGTGCGCACGCTCCCGTTGCAGTTGCCCGAGAACATGCTGCTGCTGATCCGCGCCGTCTCGCTGACCTCTGGCATGTGCAGCGGCCTCGACCCCGCCTTCAACGTGTGGGACGCCGCCGAGCCCTATGCCGGGCGTCTGCTGCGTGACGAGAGCGGCAACATCGTGCAGGCGTTCGCGAGTCAGGCGATGGGCACGATGAGCACGACCTGGCGTCTGCCCGGTCGTATCGACAAGATCATCACCCGCATCGACGACGGCACCGTCTCGTTCGACACCTCACGCCTGGAGCGTCGCCTCGACCGGCTCGAGGGCATCGCCCGGCGCATCGCCTCGGGGGTGCTCTTCGCGGCGCTGCTCATCGGCGGTGCGCTACTCGTCCCGTCGGTGCCGCCGTTGGGCATCACTCTGATCTGCGTCTCGGTGCTCCCGCTGCTGCACTCGCTCTTCGCCGGGGTCGGCCGCCGCCTGCGCTAGCCGCCTTCCGGGCAAGGCATGCTCCAGGGCCTGCTCCGGGCGGGCTCCCGTCTTCCGGGGTGCTCCCGTCTTCCGGGGTGCTCCCGTCTTCCGGGGGTGCTCCCGTCTTCCGGGCGGGCTCCCGTCTGCACTATTGGGCGTGTGAGGTCAGGCCATCACGCCGAATCAGGCACTTGGCGCGGAAATCGGCCGGTTCTCGCGTGATGGCCTGAATCGAGCGCACCGACGGTCATGGTCGAAGCGGCACGCCCGAGAAACCCAGACCGTCGGGCATCCGTCAGGCGCGTCGCGCCCCGACTCGCCGCGGATCGCAACGATCTTCTGGGTTCTCGCACCCCTGCGGGCAGACACCTCACGTGACAGGATGGGATGCCATGGAGACCCCTGACGAGAAGCCCGACGCACGCTCCGCAGGAAAGAACCCTCCGCGCCCCCGCACGGATGCCACAGGCACGGGCGTGAACCGCCTTCCCGCGAAGGCTGGCGAGGCCGCACGCAAGATCGTCCGAGAGATCGCCGTGGTGCCGCCGCGCAGCGTGCATCCGGCACTCGTGCCCGGTGTCTCGGTGGAAGAGACCGGTCGCACCTACCGCACCGACCCGCTCGTGTTCGGTGTCGCACTCACACTCGTCGTCGCGTTCATCGCCTGGGGTGTGTTCGCCGGCGACAACCTCGCGGGCACCACTTCGGCAGTGCTCGCCTGGGTCGTCGACTACTTCGGCTTCTTCTTCACCACCGTCGCCACGATCGTCCTGGTGTTCATGCTGTTCGTCGGCTTCAGCCGCTACGGCCGCATCCCCCTCGGTCGCGACGACGAAGAACCGCAGTTCTCGATGTTCTCCTGGATCTCGATGCTGTTCGCCGCCGGAATGGGCATCGGGCTCGTCTTCTGGGGCGCCGCCGAACCTCTGACGTTCTTCGAGAACCCGCCGCCCGGAACCGTCGAGGCGAACACCCTCGAGGCCATGCACACGGCACAGGCGCAGGTGCTGTACCACTGGGGCCCGCAGGCGTGGTCCTTCTACGCGCTCGTCGGTGGGGCGATCGCATACGGTGCCTTCCGCCGCGGGCGTGCGCCGCTGATCTCCTCGATCTTCGCGCCGCTCCTCGGCGAGGGCCGCACCGCCGGTCCGATCGGCCGCACGATCGACATCTTCGCCATCATCGTCACGCTCTTCGGCACCGCGGCCTCGCTCGGTCTCGGTGCGCTGCAGATCGGACACGGCGTCGAGCTCGTGAGCGGCATCGGCGAGCTCGGAAACGGCGTGTTGATCGCGGTCATCGCTGTTCTCACCGCGTGCTTCATCGCGTCCGCGGTCTCCGGTGTCTCCAAGGGCATCCGCGCTCTGTCGAACATCAACGCGGTCATGGCTCTCGTGCTCGCCTTCTTCGTGTTCTTCGTCGGACCGACGATGCTCATCCTCAACGTGATCCCCTCCGTCGCGGTGCAGTTCGTCGGCGATCTGCCGCAGATGATCGCGCGCTCGGCATCTCAGGGTGACGAGGCTCAGGCATTCCTGTCGGGCTGGACGATCTTCTACTGGGCGTGGTGGATCTCGTGGTCGCCGTTCGTGGGAATGTTCATCGCGAAGATCTCGCGCGGCCGCACGCTGCGTCAGTTCGTGTCGGTCGTGATTCTCGTCCCCTCGGCCATCTCCCTCGTCTGGTTCGCGATCTTCGGGTCCACCGCCATCCAGCAGCAGATGGACGGAGCGGCCCTCACGGTGGATCCGCCGGAGGAGGTGCTCTTCGGTGTGCTGGAGAACCTGCCGTTCCCGCTGATCACCAGCATCCTGCTCATCCTGCTCATCTCGATCTTCTTCATCACCGGCGCCGACTCGTCGTCGCTCGTCATGGGCACCCTGTCGCAGCAGGGGCGACCGGAGCCGACCCGCTGGGTGACGATCGTCTGGGGATCGCTCGTGGGAGTCATCGCCGCGGTGCTGCTCGTCTCCGGCGAGGAAGGGAGCGGGCTGAAGTCGCTGCAGAACGTGACCATCATCGCCGCGCTGCCGTTCGCGATCATCATGGGGTTCATGATGATCGCCTTCATGAAGGATCTGCGGCGTGATCCGTTGATCCTGCGTGAGCGCTATGCCAAGGCGGCCGTGCGGCACAGCGTCATGGCGGGCCTCGAGGAGTACGGCGACGACTTCGCGCTGGTGCCGGTGGAGTACGACCACTCCGAGGACGACCTCGACTGGATCGACGAGTCGACCGTCGACGACTCGCTCGCCGAGGTGTATGAGGCCGCGACGGAGGCGATCGACATCATCCCTCCGACAGAGGTCGACGCGGTCGTCGACGCGGCGCTGGATGCCGGCCCCGTGGAGCCCCTGGACCCCGCGGACCCCGATGTGACGGATGCTCCGGAGCGGCCTCGCACGGACTGATGTGCGAGGCGGCCAAATCCGGCCCGCGCGGGATCAGACCGTCTGGCGGGATCAGGCTGTCTGGCGGGATCAGACCGTCTGGCGGGATCAGGCCGTCTGGCGGGATCAGGCCGTCTGGCGGGATCAGGCCGTCAGGCGGGATCAGGCAGTTTCGCGTCAGATCGGCCTGATCCGGCGTGATCGCCTGATGTCGCCGTGCCTGATGTCGCCGTGCCGGCCTGTTCTGGGTCGGACGGTTGCGCGTCGGCCTGTTCCGCGTCGGCCGGTTGCGCGTCGACTTCTGGCGTGCCGGCCTGCGCCGTGCCGGCCTGCGCCGTGCCGGCCTGTTCAGCGGCGCTCGTGATGCGCGCCGCCATGCCCGCGAAGATCAGCCCGTGGAACGGCAGCACGGCGAGCCAGTAGAGGCGTCCGCTGAGCCCGCGGGGGAAGAAGACCGCCCTCTGCTCGTACCGTGCTCCGGCCTCGTCGGGCACTGCGCGCAGTTCGAGCCAGGCCTCTCCCGGCACCTTCATCTCGGCGCGGAGCCGCAGCAGGGATCCGGCATCCGTCGTCTCGATCGCCTCGACGCGCCAGAAGTCGATCGCGTCGCCCACTCGCGCGGCGGTGCGGCTGCGGCGTCCGCGGCTGAGGCCCACGCCGCCGACGATCCGGTCCATGAAACCCCGCACCGCCCACAGCAGTGGGGAGGAGTACCACCCGTTCTCGCCGCCGATGCCCAGGATCACGCGCCACAGCTCCGCGGTCGATGCGGTGGTCGTGACCGAGCGGGAATCGGTGAAGACGGTGCGACCGGCCCATTCCGGGTCACTCGGCAGCGGATCGCTGGGGGCGCCGGAGACCTCCGCATCCTGCCAACTGGTCTCGATCGTGTCGGCTTCCAGTCGCCCGAGAGCCAGATCGACGGCTTTCCGATAGGGGGTCAGGCCGTCTTCGGGACGGGGGATCAGCTCGTCGACCGCGTGGTCCTTCATGATGCACTCGTTCTGCAGCGATGCGACGAGCGGCCGGGCGATCGACCGCGGCACCGGAGTCACGAGGTTCACCCAGTGCGAGGCGAGCCCGGGAGTCAGTACCGGGAGGGCGGCGATGGCGCGCTGCGGGAGACCTGCCTCGACCGCGTAGCCGTTCATCATCTGGCCGTAGCGCAGCACATCGGGGCCGCCGATGTCGACGGCCCGGTTCACGTCGGGTTCCACCCGCGCCGCCCCGAGCAGGTAGTGCAGCACGTCGCGTACGGCGATCGGCTGGATGCGATTGCGCACCCACTTCGGCGCCGGCATGTAGGGCAGCACGTCGGTGAGGTGGCGGATCATCTCGAACGATGCCGACCCCGAACCGATCACGACGCCCGCCTGCAGCACGAGCGTCGGCACCCCCGACCGTAGGAAGATCTCCCCCACGTGCACCCGCGAACGCAGGTGCGGCGACAGCTTCACATCGTCGGGATGCAGGCCGCCGAGGTAGACGATGCGCTGCACGCCGGCCCGAGCCGCGGCTTCGGCAACCGTCGTCGCCGCGCGTTCGTCACTGTGCTCGAAGCCCTTGCCCGCCGACATCGAATGGATCAGGTAGTACACGACGTCGACGTCATCCATGGCTGAGGTGACGGCATTCGTATCGTCTGCCGAGCCCTCGAAGATCTCGCAGTCGGCTCCCCAGGGGAAGGATGCCGCCCGCACGGCATCCCGCGCCAGGACGCGCACGCGGTATCCGGCGTTGAGCAGTCGAGGCGTCAGTCGTCCGCCGATGTATCCGGTGGCGCCGAGCACGAGGGCACGCGGGGCGGACCCGTCGTCGCGCGGGATGGCGCGCAGCCCCTCTTCGCGGCCGGTGGGATGGGTGAGTTCGGGCATGCCACGAGCGTAGGCCGGGCGGAGGATGCGAGGAACGGGGTTGCGGGGTGCGACGGGGGTCGGTATGGGAAGGCTGCTGAACGGTCCGAGGGCAACGGCGAGGGTGCGGCGAACGGACCGGAGTACTCGTGTCGGCGACAGCCCCCGCGGCACCGTACGATCGTAGACATGGCTTCCATCGAATCGATTCGACGACCGGCGCCGGACCAGGCATCCCGACGCGCGCGCATCGCCGTATCCGCCCTGTTCCTGACCAACGGGGCCCTGTTCGCGAACATCCTTCCGCGCTATCCGGAGATCAAGTCCGCGCTCGGGCTCGACAACCTCGGCTACGGCTTCGCGATCGCCGCGTTCCCCGCCGGTGCGATCGCGGCCGGACTCCTCGCGGCAGTGCTGATCCGCCGGTTCGGCTCGGCGCGCATCGCCGTGATCGGCACCGTGCTCACGAGCCTGGGGCTGCTGTCGGCCGCGCTCGCGCCCTCGGGCGTGCTGTTCGCCGTCGCGCTGTTCCTCGGCGGGGCGTCCGATGCCATCACCGATGTCGCTCAGAACGCCCACGGCCTCCGCGTGCAACGACGCTACGGACGCTCGATCATCAACGGCTTCCATGCGATCTGGTCGATCGGCGCGGTGCTGGGCGGGGTGATGGCCGCCGTCGCGATCGCGCTGCAGCTGCCGCTGGGCGTGCACCTGGGTATCTCGACCGCCGTCTTCGCCACGGTCGCTCTCGTCGCCCTGCGATTCTGCCTTCCCGGCCGCGACCGCGAGGTCGATGCCGAGGGCGACGCCGAGACGACGGCCGAGCCGGGAGAAGTCGCCGGAGCGCTGCGCCGTGGCGTGACCCCGCGCACCGTGATCGCGATCATCGCCCTGACCCTCATCGCGATGGCTGGCGCTGTCGCCGAGGACGCCGGGAACTCGTGGGCGACGCTGTATCTCTCCGAGTCCCTCGGCGCCGCGGCCGCGATCGCCCCGCTCGGCTTCATCGCCCTGGTCGGCGCGCAGTTCATCGGCCGGATCATCGGTGACCCGCTCACCGACCGGTTCGGACAGCGCTGGGTCGCCAGGATCGGCGGCATCATCGCGGCGGCGGGGATGGCTCTCGCGTTCGCCTTCCCCAGCGTGCCGGGCACGATCCTCGGATTCGCGGCCGTCGGCTTCGGCATCGCGACGCTGATCCCCGCAGCCATGCATGCAGCCGACGAGCTGCCGGGTCTGCGGGCGGGCGTTGGGCTCACGATCGTGTCGTGGTTGCTGCGTCTCGGCTTCCTGCTGTCTCCGCCGTTCGTCGGGTACATCGCCGAGAACGAGAGCCTGCGGGCGGGACTTCTCGTCGCCCCGGTCGCGGCCCTCGTGGCCGTGCTGCTGGCAGGCTTCCTCGAGAAGCGTCGGCCGCGGGACTGAGCCGCCGACCCGCATCCGCTCGATGCAGATGTCGGGTGGATGGACGCGCGTCGGGGTCTGCCCGGCGTTTCGTCCTGCATCCGTGAGATCTCCCGACGGATGGTACGGCGGGCGGAAGCTTCTTCTGCAACCCAGGGGTTGCGCTAGCCTGGGCCATGTGCAACTCTGGAGTTGCAGCTGGTCGATCGGCCGGCGGAACATGCGGGAAACCAGGAAAGGACCCATCATGGTGAACATGACCCATAACGAGGCATCCGTCGTCGACGAGGAGGCCTTCTCGGTGCGGCGGAGCATCCAGATCGCGGCACCCGTCGACAAGGTGTGGCGAGCGGTGGCTGAGCCGGAGCACGTCTCCCGCTGGTTCGGGCGCACCGCGCTCGACGGTGTCGGTGTCGGTGCGACCGGCACGATGAGCTTCCCCGACTACGACGTGATCCCGCTGCGGGTCGAAGAGTACGACGAGCCGCGGCGCATCACCTACCGCTGGAACAACGACGACGCCCTCGGCAAGCTGCCGGATGCCGTCGACGAGTCGACCTCGACCGTCTTCACCTTCACGCTCGAGGAGGCCGACGGTGGCACCCGGCTCACGGTCGTCGAGAGCGGATTCGAGCGCACCTCGGACCCGATCGGGAACCTCGAGTCGCACCGCACCGGCTGGGACCTCGAGCTCGACAAGATGGTCGCCCTGGTCGAGGGTGAAGCGTGACGACAGTCACGCTCATGCCCATGTTCGCGGCACTCGCGGACGAGACGCGCTGGAGCATCCTGACGGCTCTCGGCGAGGGGGATGCCTCGGCGTCCGCCCTCGCCGGGCGTCTTCCGGTGTCTCGCCAGGCGATCGCGAAACACCTCGCCGTCCTGCAGGAGGTCGGACTCGTCGAGCCCGTGCGGGTGGGGCGCGAGGTGCGCTTCCGCGTCGTCGGCGCCGAGCTCTCCGCCACGGCGGCGACGCTCGATGCGATCGGACGCGAGTGGGACCGCCGCCTCGCCGCGATCAAGGAGATCGCGGAAGGGCTGTAGGCGCCATCCGGTCACCGCGGCCGTCGATATCCTGCCGCGCCGCAGTATACGTATTCAGTCCAGCGTCTTTCTGAAAATATAGGCTTCCCTAAGTCGACTGCATACGTATACCATCAGCGTCATGGGACACATGAAGCATCGGACACTGCCGGTACTCGCCCTCGTGGCTGTGGGCATGGTTGCCCTCTCCAGCTGCGGCGCCGGGACCCGCACCGACAACGAGAACGCGACAACGGTGTCGTGCGACTACACCGCTCCTGAGGGCAAGACCACGGTCAACGTCCTCGCCTACAATTCCTCCGCCATCGACCCCTTCACCGACACCATGGTGTCGAGCTGCACGACTGACGACGTGCAGCTGAAGCACGACCCGATCGACTTCGGCGGGCAGGTGACCAAGACCACCGCCACCCTCTCCGGCGAGACGGGCACCTACGACATCGTCGAGACCTACGGGTTCGTGATTCCGAGCCTCGCGAAGGAAGAGAAGCTCGTTCCCCTGAACGACCTCTTCGACAAGTACGCCGACGACTACGGCCTCGACGCGATCAGCGAGTCGATGCGCGAGGGCATGTCTTTCGACGGCGAGCTCTACGCCCTGCCGATGCAGGCGCAGATGTTCGTGATGGCCTACCGCACCGACATCTTCGACGACCTCGGCCTCGAGGTGCCGACCACCTTCGACGAGATGATCTCGGCGGCCGACGCGATCAAGGCGGCCGGCCTCATGGACTACCCGATCGCCCTGCCCTGGCTCGCCACGAACGACGTCACGACCAGCTTCCAGGCCGCGATCAACTCGGTCGGCGGTGACTTCATCGACGAAGGCGGCGACGTGACACTCGATTCGCCCGAGGCGAAGCAGGCCGTCGAGGCGATGCTCGCCCTCAAGCCCTACATGGACCCGCAGGTGACCACCTTCGACCAGCCCAAGGTGCAGCAGCAGATGTTCAACGGCACCGCCGCGATGTCGATCATGTTCTCGGGGCGAATGATCGACCTGACCTTGCCCGCCAACTCCAAGCTCGCCGACTCGTTCGGGTTCGCGGGTGCGCCGAAGGTCTCCGACGATGCGGAGTATTCGTACAACCGCCTGTCGATCGACGGCTGGTCGATCCCGTTCAACACCAAGCTCGACCACGAGATGCTGTTCGTGATGATGGCCTCTGCCGTGAGCGAAGACGCCTCGAAGGCCTCGGTCCCCGCCGCCTACCCCGCGCGTGAGGGCATGGTCACCGAGAAGAACTCGCCGTACGGAGCCGCCGCGAACGACTCGCTCGCCTCGGCCAAGCCGCCCATCGTATCGCCGGTGCTCGCCGACATCACGACCGGGATCCGTCCGATCCTGGTCGAGATCCTCAACGGAAACGTGTCCGTCGACGAGGGGCTGGCGCAGATGCAGGCCGCGGGCGAGAAGGTCGCCGGCTGATCCACACCCGCCAGTCGATGACTGTGGCCTGAGCATGACGTTCAGGCCACAGTCCGTCCAGGAAGGACGCACATGAAGGCCCGTGAGTTCTGGTTGCTCTTCGCCCCGAGCCTGCTGGTGATGTCTGCACTGCTGGTGCTGCCGCTGGTGCGCACGGTGCAGTGGAGCTTCGAACAGGTCCGTTACGGCAGTCCCGGCACATTCGTCGGGTTGGCCAACTTCGCGGATGCGCTCACCGATACGCGCTTCCACAAGGCAGTTCTGTTCACGGTGACCGTCACCGTGATCACCACGATCATCCTGCTGGTGGCCGGGTACATCATCGCCACCGGTATCAACCGCATCACCACATCGAGGCCACTCGTGCTCGGGATCATGCTGGTCTCGTACGTCTTGCCGAACCTCGTCGGCGCCGTCGCGTTCTCGTGGCTGTTCGACGACAACTTCGGTGGCGTCGTGAACCGGCTGATCGGCTTCTTCGGGGGCACCCAGGTGCTGTGGTTCACCGACCAGGTGCCCAACGCCATCCTCGTCATCGCGAACACCGTCTGGCACATGCTCCCGTTCGCGATGCTCATCATCCTCGCGGGACTCCAGGGCGTGCCTGCCGAGCTGAAGGAGGCGGCGAAGATCGACGGCGCGAACGCCTTCCAGACGCACCTGAACGTCATCATCCCGACGATCCGCGGTGTGCTGGGGTTCGTGACGCTGATCACGATCATGGACGTGCTGAGGATGTTCGACAACCTCATCCCGCTGTCGCCTCAGGCGCAGTCGATCGGGAACGAGTCGATCATGCTCTACGTCTACTCCGTCGCATTCGCGGACGGAGCCGAGAAGCTGGGGCTGGGCAGCGCGATCAATGTGCTCACGATCCTCCTGATCCTCGTCATGCTGATCCCGTTCATCCGGGGCATCTTCAAGGAAGCGAAGGCGGAACGATGAGTCTCCTGACGCCCGATCTCTCGACCAGGGCCATCACGACCGGCGGCTCTTCCAAACGTCGTCGTCGCGGTCCCTCGCGTCCTCCCGTCGTGACGGGTCTGCTGCTGGGCGTGCTCTGCATCGTGATGCTGAGCCCGTTCATCTGGATGACGCTCTCGGTCACCAAGCCGACCGACGTCGCGTTCGCCAATCCGCCGGTGCTGTGGGACTACGAGCCGACGTTGAAGGCGTTCGTGGACCTGTGGGAGACCACGTACTTCGCGGACTACCTGGTGAACACGGTGGTCGTCGCGGTGGTGTCCACCGTGATCGCACTGATCATCGGCATCCCGGCGGCCTACGCGCTCTCGCGGTTCCCGAGCTACATCTCGGCGCTGCTGCTGGTGGTCGCGCTGATCTTCCGGGCGCTCCCTCGATTCGCGGTGGTGCTGCCCATGTATGACATCAGCCGTGCGCTCGGCATCTACGACACCACGTTCGCCCTGGCCATCGCCCTGGTCGCGATCAATCAGCCGTTCACCATCTGGCTGCTGCGCAACTTCTTCGCCGAGATCCCCAAGGAGCTCGACGAGGCGGCCATGATCGACGGCTGCACGAGGATCGGGATGCTGCGACGGGTCATGATCCCGCTGATGGGTCCCGGCATCCTCACCGCGGGCATCTTCGTCTTCCTGTTCGCGTTCCAGGAGTACCTCACCGCGCTCGTGCTCACCGACACCTCATCGAAGACCGTCCCGGTGTTCATCGCCACGCAGCTGGGGCAGACACTGCCGATGCTGCAACAGGCGGGAGCAGCGTCCATGCTGCTCACGATCCCGGTGTTCGTCATCGCGTTCATCGCGCAGAAGTATCTCGTCGCAGGCCTCAGCGATGGGGCGGTGAAGGGCTGACATGCTGCCGCTGGTGCTGCTCGCCGGCATGAACTGCACGCCCGATCTGTGGGCGGATGCCGGGCTGGGTCCCGTCATCCGCCCACTGCTCGATCGTGGCGACATCGACGAGCAGGTGGCTGCGCTGAGCGCGGAGCTGCCCGAGCGTTTCGTGCTGGTCGGGCATTCGCTCGGGGCCATCGTCGCGATGGCGCTCGCCGTATCGGCGCCGGAGCGTCTGGGCGGACTGTGTCTGGTCTCGACCAATGCCAAGGCTCCCACCGGCGCGCAGCGTGAAGGCTGGGGAGATTGGATCGCGCGGCTCGACGGCGGGGAGGACGCTCGTCAGCTGCAGGCGAGCATCCTGCCAGCGCTGCTGGGCGATGACGCCGTGCGCGAGCGCCCCGACCTGATCGAGCGCACGCTCGCGATGGGCGATGACACCGGCGCCGTCCTGCTGCGCTCGCAGCTGCACCTGCAGCTCAGCCGTCGGGATCTGCTCGGTGCGCTGCCGGGAGTTGCGACGCCGACGCTGGTCGTCTCCGGCCTCGACGACGTGATCTGCCCGCCGCACTTCCACACCGAGATCGTGACGCAGATGCCGGATGCGAGGCTGGTCACGCTCGACGCCGGTCACCTGCTTCCGCTCGAGCGTCCCCGGGCGTTCGGAGAGCTGCTGCGGTCGTGGAGGCAGCAGCTCTCGGGAGTTGGATCCCGCTGACGCCGTGCTCATCGCGTGGGGCGGAGAACTCCTCGTCGGGAGGACGGATGCTTCGCAGGCATCCTCCCGACGAGGAGAACTCCGCCTGACCCGGCGCGGCGGGCGGGCGTGCAGCGGCGGTCAGTGTGCGGGCGACGCCAGGTCGGTCAGGTGCACGAGCAGTGACGAAGCCAGGTTGTAGACGACGAGGTCGGCGCCCGCGGCGAAGGCCGCATCGGCCGCGGCTCTCGTGCCGACGATGTCCATCCGCAGCGAGCCGGCGGCAGCGAGGGCCGCATGCACCGTGGAGATCGCCTCCGCGACAGGCCGGTCGTCGGGGGCCGAGCTCGCGGCGAGGTCGGCGGGGCCCACCATGATGCCGTCGAGTCGTGGCGTCGCGACGATCTCCTCGACGTTCGACACGCCCCGCGGCGACTCGATCATGCCGAGGACCAGGGTGTTCTCGAGCCACCAGTCGCGGTGCTCGGCGGGGTCGACCTGGCCGAACCGCCCGGCACGGCTGTAGGTCGCGAAGCCACGACTGCCGACCGGCGGGTACAGCGAGGCGTCGACGAGGGCCTCCGCGTCTTCGGGGGTGTCGAGGTGCGGGGCGAGAACACCCTCCGCACCCTGGTCGAGCACCCGCAGGATCTGCCCGCGGTCGCCCTCCCCGACCCGGACCATGGTCGGCACCCCGTGCACGGCCGCCACCGCGATGTGCTGACGCAGCGTGACGATGTCGGCCGGCCCGTGCTCGCAGTCGATCAGCACGAAGTCGAACCCGGCAACGGCGAGCATCTCGACGAGCTCCTCCGACGGCATGCGCAGCAGCGCGCCGATCAGCTTCTCGCCCTCGTTCGCTCGCTCCCGCAGCGAGGCGCGATCGCGCGAGGCCATCACGCCACCATCCCGGCCGAGAGGTCGACGTCAGCGCCGCACATGCCGGGCATCCCGAGCATCGCGACGACGGCCTGTCCGACCTCGGCCTCGGTGACCATGCGTCCGAGCGCGGCACGCGAGACGAAGGCCTGCTCGGCGTCGTCGATGCTCGAGCCGGAGCGCTCGGCTTCGAGGCGGAAGTTCCGCTCCATCCTGGGACCTGCGACCGGACCAGGCGAGAGCGAGTTCACGCGAACACCCGCCGGCCCGACCTCGAACGCGAGTGTCGACGTCAGGCCGATCACCGCCATCTTCGACGCGCAGTACGGGGTGCGGTGCGCGAGCGGGCGCTTGCCCGAGACCGAGGCGACATTGATCACGTCGCCGTCACCGCGCGCGATCATGCCCGGCAGCAGGGCCTTGCAGAGCAGAAAGGTGCCGCGCACGTTCACGTCGAACACCTCGTCCCAGTCGGCGACGTCGATGTCGGTGAGCGCGGCGACGGGGCCGGGGATGCCGGCGTTGTTCACGAGGATCGAGACTTCGGTGTCGCCGAGCGCTTCGCGCAGGACCTCGACGGATGCCGCATCCGACACGTCGCACGACAGCCCGCGCGCCCTCGACCCGAGCTCGGCCGCGACCGCGGCGAGCTTGCGCTCGTCGCGGCCGACCAGGATGACCTCGGAGCCTGCGGCGTGCAGCGACCGGGCGATGGCCGCCCCGAGTCCGCTGCCGCCGCCGGTGATCACGGCACTGCGGCCGGTGAGGTCGGTCATCGCGGCTCCGCGCCGACCGCGTGGCTCTCCTCGATCCAGGCGAACTCCGTGCCGGCGTGACGCCAGGCGCGGGCGTCACCGGAGCGCGCGTGCCCCTCGAACAGCTCGACCCGCGCAGCGCGACCGCAGACAGCGCCGAGCTCGGCGGACGACTCGGTGTTCTGCACCTCCTGGTAGGTCACCGTGCGCAGGTACTTGCCGACCCAGAGCCCACCCGTGTAGCGGGCGGCCCCCAGCGTCGGCAGCACGTGGTTGGTGCCGATGACCTTGTCGCCGTAAGAGACGCAGGTGTTCTCGCCGAGGAAGAGCGCGCCGTAGTCGTGCATCTTCGTCAGCGCCTCGCGCGGGTTCTCGGTGAAGATCTGCACGTGCTCGAAGGCGAAGCCGTCGGCGATGCGATATGCCTCGTCGAGGTCGTCGGCCACGATCACCTGGCCCCAGTCGCGCCAGGCAGGACCAGCGTAGTCACGCGTCGGCATGCCGGGGAGGATCTTCTCGATCCAGTCGATGACCTCCTCTGCGAGCTGCTGCGACGTGGTCACGAGCACGGCGGGGGAGTCGGGTCCGTGCTCGGCCTGCGACAGAAGGTCGACCGCCGTGAAGAAGGGGTCGGCATGCTCGTCGGCGACGATCAGGATCTCGGTGGGGCCGGCGAACAGGTCGATGCCCACCTCGCCGAACAGCTGACGCTTGGCCTCGGCGACATAGGCGTTGCCAGGGCCGGCGATCATGTTGACCGGCTCGATCGAGTCGGTGCCGACGGCCATCGCCGCGACCGCCTGCACGCCGCCGAGGAGGTAGATCTCGTCGGCACCGGCCATCTTCATGGCGGCGACGGTGGCGGCGGGGATCTCGCCGCGGATCGGCGGGGTGCACGCGACGACGCGGGGGACGCCGGCGACCTTGGCGGTGATGATCGTCATGTGCGCGGATGCCGTGAGCGGGTACTTGCCGCCGGGGATGTAGGCGCCCGCAGCCTGAACAGGCACGTGCTTCTGCCCGAGGAAGACACCGGGCAGCGTCTCGACTTCGATGTCGACCAGCGAGTCGCGCTGTGCCTGGGCGAAGCGCCGCACCTGCGACTGCACGAACTCGATGTCGGCGATGACCTGTTCGGGGAGGGTGCCGATGATCTCGGTGATCTCGTCGTCGGACAGGCGGTACGAGTCGCGGCTCCAGTTGTCGAACTGCTCCGCGTACCGCCGGACGGCGACGTCGCCGTTCTCGCGGATGTCGCCGATGATCGTGCGAACACGCTCGGCGACATCCTGCTGAGCGGTGTCCGCGAACGTCTTCGTCGGCGCGGTCTTCAGATGCAGGGGCATGGCCCATCCTTTCATTGCATACGTATGTGCTGATTATGACCGCGTATGCATTCCGGCGTCAAGGGCAGTAGAATCCCCAAGAATCGAGGGGGAGGCGTCGAATGGTCGTCACGAGTCGTGATGTGGCCCGGTTGGCGGGCGTCTCTCAGCCGACGGTGTCGCGAGCGCTGCGCGACGATGCGCGAGTCTCCGAGGCCACCAAGCTCCGTGTGCGCGAGGCCGCTCAGCTGCTCGGCTACGTGCCGAGCGAGGCGGGTCGAGCGCTCTCATCCGGTCGCACGCGGCGCATCGGCCTGCTGCTCACCGACCTCGACAACCAGTTCTATTCGCACATCATCGCCCCGGTGCACCGCGAGCTCGAGGAGCTCGGCTATCAGCTGATGCTGCAGACCGAGAGTGCCGACAACGACACGGTCGTCGAGAGACTCGTCGCGAACGGGCTCGACGGCGTGATCCTCGCGACCACCACGGTGGATTCGGTGGTGCCGTTGCGGCTGCGGGACCGCGGCCTGCCCTTCGTGTACTTCAACCGCACGGGCGCGATGGTCGATGCCGACGCCACGGTCGTCGACCCGGTCCCCGGGTATCGGGAGGCGGTGGCGCGGGCGGTGGAGCTCGGGCATCGACGTGTCGCGGCGGTTCTCGGCCCGAGCAACACCAGCACGGCGCAGAGTCGTGAGGCGGCCCTGCGCGACGCCCTTATCGCGAACGGCCTCGCGTTGAGCGAGGGCGACACCCGCCGGGTGCCCTACGACGCCGCCGAGGGCGAGGCGGCTGCGGCCGAGCTCCTCGCGGCGGACCCTCGCGCGACGCTGCTGTTCTGCGGCAACGACGTGGTCGCGTACGGCGCGCTCAACGCCGCCCATCGTGCGGGGCTGCGGGTGCCGGAGGATCTGTCGATCATCGGCTTCGACGATCTGCCGGAGGCGGCCTGGCCGCTGATCGACCTCGCGACCGTCGGCTACGACATCGCCGGCATGGCACGCGCCGCTGCCGGCCTCATCGTGCGTCGGATCGAGGATCCGACGGCAGAGCGTGAGAGCACCCGCTTCGGCTCGGCCTTCGTTCCGCGGCGCACTCTGGCGGCCGCGCCCTCGCACTGAGCTCGCGACCGCCCGCCCCGCGGCGTTCGGTCCACTGATGATCACGTGTGCGCTGAGATGGCTCTTGCGCCTCGCTGTGCATACGCATACACTGACGAAAACGAGGCCTGCGATCACGGATGAACCGCAGACTCTGATCTCGAAGGAGCGAAAAGCGTGTCTCTCGACCCGGTTGCCTATCTGCCGTACAAGGACCCCGACGACTTCATCCGCGAAGTCACCGACCTCATCTGGGTCGATCGGTCGATCCACTACATCCGTGAGAACTACGAGCCCGACTCGATCGTGCATGGCGGTCTCGGTACGTCCTCGAACCGCGATGAGGTGATCGAGGGATCGCTCATGCGCATCTCGGCGACCCCCGATCGCACCGGCCAGGCCGAAGACGTCATCTGGGAGCAGCGCGGCGACGACGCGTTCCTCAGCTCGCACCTCGTGCTCTCCGGTCACCTGCAGACCTCGGAGTTCAGCCGTACGATCGCCAACTGCCTGTACCGCCGAGGCCGCATGGTCGAGGAATGGGTCGTCCGTGACACCCTCGCCGGCCCGCTCGCCCGGGGCGAGGATCTCGACGAGGTCGCCAGAGCGCAGACCTTCCGCGGCTTCTCCGGTTCTTGGAACGAGCCCGCCCCCGTCGACCCGATCGCGAAGGGCGACTCCGGGGCCCGCCCGGATGAGTACCGCTCCGAGGTCGAGACCGTGATCGATCTGATCAAGACCGTGTGGAACGACCGCGACCTGCAGAAGGTCGAGAAGTTCTTCGAGCGCGACCTCGTGCTCCTGACGGTCGGCAACCGCCTGGTCATCCGTCCGGAGGGCTACCGTCGGGCGCTGCTGCGCTTTCTCGAGTCGTTCCCCGGCGGACAGTTCGAGATCCGTGACATCCAGACCAACTACGACGTGCGGTACGCGGGCCTGCGCGTCGCCGTCGTGTGGAAGTTCGTCGGCGACTACAACGGCGTCCCGAACTACGGCCCCCTCACCGGCAAGCCGGTCGACGTGCTCGGCATCTCGCAGTTCACGTTCCACAACGGAGCCCTCGTCAAGGAAGTGCGTCTGTGGGACGACATCGCCCTTCGAGCCCAGATCCAAGGCCAGCGAGACGACGAGCCCGTCGCTTTCGCCAACATCTACTGATTTCCTGAAGGAGAAGAAGAAATGAGCAACGCCATCGTCGACGCGGGCGACGTCATCGTCGACGCGAACGAGATCGAGCGACGGACGATCCGCCGCACCGACTGGGTGCCCTGCAACTCGGCGTTCATCGACTGCCGCACGCCGGGGTCCGACCGCAAGGAGAACTACGCCTTCATCGGCGCCGGTGTCTCCCAGAACGCGAACCAGTACGTGAACCTCGAGGAGAATCACGGGTTCAACACGGGCGCGGCCGGCATGCCGAACGGCATCTCGAACAACCTGCACCTGCACTTCACGGCCGAGGTCTTCATCAACCTCGGCGGCGAATTCCGCCTCCGCTGGGGCGTCGACGGCAAGCAGGGTGAATACATCAGCCACGACGGCGACATCGTCACCATCCCGACCTGGATCTTCCGCGGGTTCACGAACGAGGGACCGGACGAGGGCATCCTCTACACGGTGCTCGGTCGCGACGACAACGGCGGCATCATCTGGGGCCCGTCGGTGCTGCGCGAGGCGGAGTCCTACGGCCTGCACCTCACCGCCGACAACCAGCTGATCGACACGGTCGCCGGCGACGTGCTGCCCGACGACGTCGCGCTGATCACGCCGATGAAGCAGCACTACATCGACGAGCTCACGACGTTCACGGTCGAGGACATGCGCTCGCGCGTGATCCAGCCCGGTGATCGCAAGTACTCGGCCGCGGCATTGCTGTGTGCGGCGGTTGAGGGCGGTCGCGTCGAGCTCGCCACCGCGATCGGCTACGGCATGAGCGAGAACCGTCGCCAGGTGCCGAACGTGCACGAGCCCCACTCCTTCAACCTCGCGTGGGTGAAGGCCGAGCCCGGCCAGGGCGTGCTGCGCCACCGTCACGACAAGACGCAGGCGCTGCTGTTCAAGACCGGTCGCTGGGAGGTCACGCTGAACGACGACTCGACGACGACCGTGAACCTCGGCCCCGGCGACGCCTTCTCGGTGCCCGAGGGCGCATGGCGCTCGTACACCTGCGTCGAGGGCGACGAGAGCGGCACCGGCACGGTGCTCGTGATCAACGGCGGTGACGACCGCGTCTACCTCGAGTGGGCACCGGAGGTCGTCGAGGCGGCCGCAGCGGCCGACTGGACGATCGACCCCAACGGCTATCTCGCACCGCTCGGAGTGATGGTGACCGCCACCGAGGATGACTGAGAACCATGGAGCGCGAGGGGCCGATGGCTCCTCGCGCTCCGGCGTCTCCGCTGCCACCGTGTCTGTTGCTCCGCTCTCAGCCGACGAGATCAGGGCCATGGCCCTTTCGCCGGAGATCGTGCTCGGCGACGTAGACGGCAACCTCGCCCGCATCCGGGATGCTGTCGCGGCAGCCGCCGCGCGGCGTGCTCGGCTCATCGTGCTGCCCGAGCTCGCCACGAGCGGCTACGTGTTCGCCGATCGGGATGAGGCGTGGGAGGCGGCGATCGCCGCCGACGATGATCGTTGGGAGGCGGTGCAGGAGGTCATCCCCGACGATGCGGTCGTCGTGGTCGGCTACGGGGAACGGGCCGACGACGAGCTCTTCAACACCGCCGCCGTGCTCACGCGCACCGCGCGTCTGGCCGACTACCGCAAGTCGCACCTGTGGGGCACGGAGACCCTCGTCTTCGACCGCGGGTCGGAGGCCGGCGTCGTGGTCGACGCTCCTTTCGGCCGGCTCGGTGTGGCGCTCTGCTACGACAACGAGTTCCCCGAAGTGCCGCGCAAGCTCGCGCTCGCCGGGGCCGACGTCCTGGCGCTGCCCGTGAACTGGCCGCTCGTGTCGCGGCCGGAGGGGGAGCACGCCCCCGAGCTCATCCAGGCGATGGCCGCCGCTCGATCGTCACGGCTCCCGGTGGTGATCGCCGACCGTTGGGGGTCGGAGCGGGGCGTCGACTGGACCGACGGCACCGCGATCATCGATGAGCAGGGATGGATCGTCGCCTTCCGCGCCGTGATGGGCGCCACCGCGCAGCTGTCGCTCGCCGCCGCCCGGGACAAGGCGCTGGCTCCGCACAACCACCTCTTCGAGGACCGTCGGGCCGAGCTGTACTGAGTCTCGGCGTGGTGCGTCGTGGGAGGAGAACTCGGCGTCGGGAGGAGCCTCCGGACGCCAAGCTCCTCCCCACGGCGAGAACTCCTCCTGACCGTGAGGGTGTTCAGTCGAGCGGAGTGCGTCCACGGTGCTCGGGAAGCCGCTCGCGCAGCATCCGTTCCGCCAGTTCGGCGAGCCGTTGCGTCGCCGGAGACAGCAGCATCCCTTCGCGTTGCACGAGCGCGATCGTGTCGTGCATCGGCTCGTCGAACGGGAATGTGCGGATGCCGGCGGGGAAGCCTTCGGCCTCTGCGATCGAGCGGGACACGATCGTCTCGGCCGTGCCGGCGGCGACCAGGTCGAGCGCGGTCTCGACGTGCTCGACCTCGATGGCCGGCTCGATCGAGAGCCCCTGCAGGCGGGCGCGTTCGAGCAGCTGCCGCCGGGTCGGGTCATCCCAGCCGGCGAACGCGTCATAGAGCACGAGCTTCGCCTCGACAACCTCGTCGATCGTGACGGAGCCGGCGCCCGGGTCGCGCGTGGCTGAGGCGTAGAGCACCTCGTCGCGGAACAGCGGGCGCACCTCCAGTCCGTCTTCGTCGACCGGCAGCACGAGCAGTCCTGCCTCCAGCTCGCCGTTCGCGATCGAGCGCGCGACGTGCGCGGAGTTGATGCCCACCAGGCGCAGTCGCACGTTCGGGTGGCGGTGATGGAAGGTCTCGGCCAGGTCGGCGAGGGTGTAGTACGCGGCGTTGCGCAGCACCCCGAAGGTGCAGGTGCCACGATCGAGCGAGGTCAGCGCCTGGATCGTGTCGATGCCGTTCTGCACCGCGCTGACGGCCTGGGTCGCGTGCGGGCGCAGTTCGAGCGCGGCCGTGGTGGGCACGAGTCGGCGGCTGCCGCGTGTGAACAGGGCGACGCCGAGCTCGCGTTCCAGGCGTGCGACGAGCTCGGAGACCGACGCCTGCGTCATCTCGAGGTGCACGGCCGCGGCGGTGAACGAGCCGTGTTCGAGGGCTGCCAGGAAAGCGGTCAGCTGGGTGATGGTCACAGCCAATGGTAAACCCGATGGAAAGGTACGTATCATCAGGCTTGCCGGATGGCTGCGGCGGATCTAGCCTTCCTGCATGCGTTACTCCTCAGCAGTGCTCGCCCGCTTCGACGGCGCGTTCCACCACCTCAAGACTCCGCTCATCGACGCACCGGCCGCCCAGAGGGATCCGGCCGTGATCGACACGGTCACCACGATGCTCGCCGACATCCGCGAGCGCGGCATGGACGCCGTGCTCGACTACGCCCGAAAGCTCGACAACTACCAGGGCGCCGACATCGAGCTCACCGCCGAGCAGATCGCGACCAGCGGCGACCGCCTCGCCCCCGACCTCCGTGCCGCGATCGAGCTGGGCGCCGAGCGCACGCAGGCGTTCGCGCGGGCCTCGCGGGAGCACCTGACCGACTTCGAGACCGAGTTCGTGCCCGGCATCGTCACCGGTGCCAAGTACATCCCCGTCGCCCGCGTCGGCGCGTATCTGCCGGCCGGACGCTTCCCGCTCACCGCGAGCGCGTTCATGACGGTCGGTGTCGCGAAGGCGGCCGGCGTGCCCACGGTGATCGCGTGCACGCCGCCGCAGCCCGACGGGGGAGCGAACGATGCGGTCGTCTATGCCGCGTACCTCTCCGGTGTCGACCGGGTGTTCGTGATCGGCGGCGTGCAGGCACTCGCCGCGATGGCGTACGGGCTGCTCGGTGAACTGCCCGTCGACATGCTCGTCGGGGCAGGTAATGCGTTCGTCGCCGAGGCCAAGCGGCAGCTGTTCGGCGCCGTCGCGATCGACCTGCTCGCGGGACCCAGCGAGGTCGCCGTGATCTCGGACGAGACGGCCGACCCCGAGCTCGTCGCGGCAGACCTGCTCGGTCAGGCAGAGCACGGGCCGAACTCGCCGGCCGCGCTCGTCACCACTTCGGAGGAGCAGGGTCGTGCCGTGATCGCCGCGATCGACCGGCAGCTGGAGACCCTCGCGACCGCGGAGATCGCAGGAGCCGCATGGCGCGACTACGGCGTCGTGACCGTCGCGAAGGACCGCGAGACGGCCGTCGCCCTCATGGACGACCTGGCCCCCGAGCACCTGGAACTGCTCACCGCCGACGACGACTGGTACCACGAGAATCTGCGCAACTACGGATCGATCTTCCTCGGCCCGTGGAGCACGGTCGCATACTCCGACAAGGGAATGGCCGGCACGAACCACGTGCTGCCGACCGCCGGCGGCGCAAAGCACAGTGCCGGTCTGTCGGTCTCGCGGTTCCTGAAGCCGCTGACCTATCAGCGCATCACCCGGGAGGCGACGCCCGAGCTGGCCAACGCCGTACAGGTCATCTCCGACTCGGAGGGCATGGCGGCGCACAGTGCGACCGCGACCCTGCGCCTGGCCGCGCTCGATGCGGCCTCGGTGGTCGGCTGACCCATGCGGCATCTTTGATGCCGCATGCCCGTCGCAGAGCGGAGTGCCGGATGGCGGATGGGCATCCACGTCGCTCACTGCTGTTGTTCGAGCAGACCCAATCTCTGTGCGCGCGCCAGCGCCGATGCCCGGTCGCTCACGCCGAGCTTCCCGTAGATGCTCACGGTCTGCTTCTTGATCGTGTTCACCGAGAGGGTCAGCGCCTCAGCGATGACGGGAATGGTGTCGTGGAGGAGCATCTGCCCCAGCACCACCTCTTCCCTCGATGTGAGGGCGATGAGCTCGCCGCTTTCCGGGTAGCCGCCTCGGATCGTGGCGAGCAGCGCCTCCTCCTCCGGCCGCAGCGTGATTCCGCTGAGCTGGAGGAGGAGGTCGCGAATTCCGGCCGGCATCGGTGCGTGGGGCGCGAGCGTGTTCGCCTTCTCTGCGAGTTCATGCGCATGCGCAAACGCCTTCACGGCATCCTCGGGGTGTCCCAGAGCGAGGTCAGCGGTCGCGGCGATCAGAAGCAGGTCGATCCGATCACGGGGCGTCGTCCCTGTCCGCCACGCGCCCGCACCGGCGAGGCTGTGCGCCCCGGCGGCGTTCCCGGCGATGAGTTGGAGGCGCGCCCTCGGTACGGCGAGCCATGGTCCATCCGTTTCCACCTCCGCCAGATGCCTCTGGGCGCGGTGGAGCTCCCCGAGTGCGAGGAGGAGGTCAGCCGTGCATCTGTCGACGATGCGTCTTGCGGCGCTGTCAGCCCGTAGCACCTCAGGATGAGACGCCGCGAGGCTCTTCAGCGTGGCCAGTGCCCCCATCGGCTCGCCGAAGAGAAGGGCGTGCTCGACCATCGCACTCGCGAGAAAGGCCCACATCTCGATCGGCTGCTCCGGATCCCCCGCCAGCAGGAGCGCCTCAGCGGCCCCGTCCTCGTCCAGTCTGTCGAGCGCACGATGGATGCGGGCTATCCGTGCGGGGAGCGCGACGAGGTGCGCGACCCACTGGTCAGCCATGTCGAACCGGCTGTGCTGGACGAGCCAACGTTCTGCCTTGATGGGTTCCCCGTCGAGCGCGTGGATGAGCGCGAGCTGTGCGGAGGCGTTCGCTGCGACGAAGTTCGTCTCGACCCGGGCGGAGGCGCTGAAAGCGCGCGCCGAGATTTCGGTGGCGCGCGTGGTCTGCCCCGCCAGAAGGCACGTCATCGACCATTGCATGAGAAACCATGCGAGCTGCGCGGCCGACGGCTCGGGCTCGCCCAGCGTCCGCCGAGTGATTCGCTCGGACTCGACGCGCAACGCGACCTCGAGAGCCTCGCGGAGGAGGCCGTCCGAGCGCAGTGAGACCATTCCGGCTGAGGCCGCTCCCAGAGCATCATCCACCGAGGTCGTCGAGCTCAGTTGGTTCAGCCTCCGCTGCCCCGCCGTCGCATATGCGCGGATCAAGACCGATCGTTCCTCCTCATCGGGATGATTCATCAGACTGCTCACGACCGCTACGGGAATCACCAGCGAGGGGAAGGCATCCACAACCTTCGTGGGGATATGGCCGTACGCACCGATCGCCGCAGCCCGGAACTCGAACGTGAGCCGCAGCGCGTGCTTCGCGTAGAGATGGGCGAGGAAAGTCCAGTCCTCCCCGCGCCGAGCGTGCAGGAGCGCCTCACCGAGCGACTGCGCCTCCCCCTGCTCTGCGAAATGAACGGCGAGTTGCCGATGAGCTTCCTTCGCCTCACGCGGGTACTGCGCCTCGTAGGAATCGACCAGCTCGCCGCGAATCGGGGCAGGGAATGCCCACCTTCTCTCGCCTTTGCTCCGCATCGGTTCAAGAAGCCCCGCACGCTCCAGCCCGTCGAGCATTTCGCGCGTCGGCGTCGGCGTCGGCGTCGGCGTCATCAAGGGAGCGCGCTTGTGCACCGTCACCTTCAGCCCGAGAAGGAGGTCGGCCCGTGCGGCCGTGATCGTCTCGGGGAGGGACAGAAGCCCGAGCTGCACCGGGAAGGCGGCCTCATCGACGTCAGGCAGCACGACTGCGCGAATGAAGCGACGCGCGCGCTCGCTCAGCGAAACCGCGTCCCCTGTGCGTCTGCTGTCGAGGGCAAGCTTTGCCGGGGTGAGCCACCCACCCACAAGGCCATGGAGCTGTCGTGCCTCATCCACACTGAGAGGGTGCCCCCAAGCGCGCGCGAGTTCGACGAGTTCGAGGGGGTCCGCCGCCAGATCGCCCGCAGACAGCACATCGATCTCGATCCGCCGGCCCTCCGCAGCGGCGATGAGCGGATGCCGAACTCGGCTGATCACGACGACGTGCAGCATGAAGTCATGATCGAGCAGCGCGCAGAGATCGTCGATCGCCCGGGCATGCGTCAGGTGGTGGGCGTCGTCGATGACGACGATCAGGCGTGCTCGCGCCGTTCGATGGGCTTTCGCCTCCTGCAGCACGGCATCGAGCACGTTCTCCGAATCGCCCGTGGCGGTCGCCGTCACCCACAACACGGTCGCCCCACGCGACTGCTGACCTCGCGCCCAGGCGCCGACCAGAGCAGTCTTCCCGAAGCCGCTCATCGCATGCAGCACCGTAACTGCGGCGAGCCGGTCGAGCCTCTGAACCAGACGCTCACGCGTGACCAAAGAGGCTGCCAATCGGGGGACCCGAAAAGGAGGGAGACCGCGCTCCTTCGCGTCGGTGGCTGCCTCGACCACCGACTCCGGCATCGCCGCTGACATTGCTCTCCCCGCCTGCACGCCGTCCAGCGCCGCTCGCCACTTTCCACGCTCAGAGTAGCCGAACCGATGTCACGCTCGGCGCGGTCCGTCCCGGTTCACCGACCGGACTTCCCATGATTCGGTCCGACCCGACTCGCGGCAGCACCTCTTCGTGATCCGCGGGATGGACCAACCCGTGGACCAAATACGAGCAGAACCCTCTTCTGGCATTCATCCCACCCCTTTGATGGTGACTGGCTCCCTCATCGGAGGCCGCACATTTCTCTGAGGGAGACCACGCTCATGCGCGCGCACAGATCGATACCGACCGGTAGCAACGGGGTCTGGGGGCGTTGGGTGAGGCTCATGGCCGCTGTGGCCACCGGTGTCGTCCTCGCGACGTCACTCACCGGGATGGGCCTTCTCTTCGGAGGGCAGAGCGCACAGGCCGTAACTCAAGGCTCCAGTGGCGCGAACCTCACCGGGTTCGGTGACGAGACCGCCCGGTTGGGAACCAACACGTTCTACGCATACGTGAAGGCCGGAGAGACCATCAACGCCAACGCGACGAGATTCTCCGGCGCTGGACTCAACTCCACGTTCCGTCTGGTCGATCAGGCGGGCACGAACCGCGCACTGAACACGAATCACACAGCGACCGCTGATGGCGTCTGGGCGTTCACCGCCTCCAACCCCGCCGGCCAGGTCGGCGACCGCTATTACAACTGGTCCGTCACGGTCCGCGCGAGCGGAGTCGAGAAGCCCGGACGCGTGTGGTCGAACGAGTACAAGATGAACAACGTCAACTCGGCCGCCAGCCCGCTGCTCAATTTCTGGGCCGTGAACAACGTCGGCTACGTCTACAAACTCGACCTCACCAACTACAACGGCATCAATTCGGCTGTCCAGGCGAGCGCTTCAGGCAACCCCATCTCGGCAGCCGACTGCGCGGTTCCGAGCTATCAGTCCAGGGTCACCGCGGGCCTCGCTGCCTCGTGTTCCGAGCCCTACAGGCTGTTCTTCGAAGCGCCTGCAGCCGACCTGCCGCAGACTGCCGTCAGCGCGTCGGGCCCTCTCACCGTGATGCCGACACCGCTCACGGAGGCCGAACTCACCGTCTCCGACCTTGCCTTCACCGCGACCTCGGGCGGTTCGAATGCCGGCACGTTCGGCTGGACGATGCCTGCTCGCTTCTCCGGCTCCTACACGCTCGACATCGACACGAACGGCAACGGCATCTACGGCGAGCCCGTCGACCGCTCCATCCTGATGGGGGCCGACGGCAAGAACTTCGCCGAGACCTACGACTTCGACGGCCTCGACGGCACGGGAGACGCGATCGCCGACTGCCAACTTATGAACGCGCGAGTGCACTTCGACAAGCTCGGCGAGATCCATATCCGGCAGGAGGACGTGGAGGGCCGTGACGGCATCCGGCTCACTCGTCTGAACGGACCGAATGCACCGAACTCCACGCTCTACTGGGACGACACCGCGCTCGCCGAGCCGCGCGCCAACAGCACTCCGGTCAAGGACGGTCGTGCCGGGACGAACAGCAATGTCGGCCAGGGCGTGCACGGTTGGGCTTTCAACGGGAACTCGTGGGGCAACAACACCTCGATCGACGACTGGAGCTATGCCGCCGTCGACACCACCGGCCAGGAGATCGCCATCGGCGGCCGTTGCCTCGAGCTCTCGAAGACCTCTTCCGCACCTGCACAGGTGCACCCGGGCGACACCGTCACCTACACGATCACGGTGACGAACGCCGGTGTCGTCGACTATACGGATGACGCCCCGGCGCGCATCGAGGACGACCTCTCCGGCGTGCTCGACGACGCCACCTACAACGACGACGCCTCGAACGGCGCGATGGTGGACGGCGCGCTCCTCCAGTGGTCCGGCGCACTCGCCGTCGGAGAGACGAAGACCATCACGTACACGGTGACTGTCAACGACCCGGCGACGGGAGACCGCATCATGGGCAACACCGTGGTCGATCCGACCGGAGGCGGCACCTGCACCACGGTCGACGGGTGCACGACGAACAACCCGGTCCAGACGTACACGGTCAACAAAGCGGTCGACAAGACCGACGTCCTGCCCGGCGACGTCCTCACCTACACCGTGACCGTGACCAACACAGGTCAGGCCGCGTATACGACAGCCGCACCTGCGACGTTCACCGACGACCTGGCCGCCGTGCTCGACGACGCCACCTACAACGAGGATGCGACGGACGGTGCGAGCGTCACGGCAGGGAAGCTGAGCTGGTCCGGTGCCCTCGACATCGGCGAGACCAAGACGATCACGTACTCGGTGACGCTCGGCGACCCGGTGCCAGGAGACCGTACCCTCACCAACGCGGTCCTGCCCGACGCCACGATCGGCGGGAGCTGCGACGTCACGTGCGTCACCACCACGACCGTGAGCTCCTTCCAGGTGCACAAGACCGCGTCGACCTCGACGACGCTCCTGGGCGGCGTCGTCACCTACACGGTGACCGTCGTCAACACCGGCACCACGGATTACACGACCGACCGACCGGCGAGCTTCAGCGACGATCTCGGAGCAGTGTTCGACGACGCCGCGTACAACGACGACGCCACCGAGGGCGCGACCGTCAACGGCAACACACTCACCTGGGCGGGTCCGCTCGCGATCGGTGAGACGAAGACGATCACGTACTCGGTCACGGTCAACAGCCAGATCACCGGCGATGCGATCCTGACCAACGTCGTGGTTCCCGATGAGACGGGTGGCGGCACCTGCACGACGACCGCCGAGTGCACGACGACGACCACCGTCAACGCATTCGCCACAGCGAAGTCGGTCTCTGCGACCTCGGTCGTCCCCGGTGATGCGCTCACCTACACGATCACCGTCACGAACATCGGTGGCGGCGCATACACCGATACCGCACCGGCATCGTTCGTCGACGACCTCTCGGCTGTCCTCGACGACGCCGTGTACAACGACGATGCCGACAACGGTGCCGTCTACGACGCCCCCTCGCTCTCCTGGGCCGGCGCCCTCGCCATCGGCGAATCGAAGACGATCACCTACACGGTGACGGTCAACGACCCGGCGACCGGTGACGGAACCCTCAGCAACGCGGTGGTTCCCGACCCCGCGACCGGCGGGCAGTGCGCCACGGCCGAGGACTGCGTCACCAACACGCCGGTGCAGTCGTTCAGCGTCTTCAAGGAGACGTCCGCGACGAGCGTGGTCGCCGGCGACGTCGTGCCTTTCACGATCACCCTGACGAACACCGGTCAGACCGCCTACACGACGGCTGCACCGGCATCGTTCACGGATGATCTGAGCGACGTGCTCGATGATGCCGTCTACAACGGCGACGCCGACAACGGTGCTCTCTACACGGCGCCGACGTTGTCGTGGTCCGGTCCGCTCGCTGTCGGAGAGACCATCACGATCTCCTACTCGCTCACGATCAACGACCCCGTCACCGGCGATCAGCGGCTGAAGAACACGGTCGTCACCCCTGACGGTTCCGGCGGCAGCTGCCCCGCGGACGGCAACAACCTCGACTGCACAGCGCAGGTCCCTGGGCAGTCGTACACGGTCGCGAAGAGCGCATCATCGAGTTCGGTGCACCCGGGTGACGATGTCACCTACACGGTCACCGTCACCAACTCCGGTGCCGTCGACTACACGGACGTGGCCCCCGCCACGTTCACCGACGACCTCTCCGCCGTGTTCGACGACGCGACGTACAACGACGACGCATCCGGCGGAGCCACCATCACCGGTACGACGCTGGCCTGGTCCGGTGCTCTCGCGGTCGGTGAGACCGTGACCATCACGTACTCCGTGCAGGTCAATACACCGCAGACCGGCGACGGCATCCTCACGAACGCCGTCGTTCCCACCACCCGCGGTGGTACCTGCGACCCCGAAGCCGAATGCATCGCGACCACCACGGTCGCCTCGTACACCGTCGCGAAGAGCTCCGACGTGGCATCGGTCGTCCCTGGTGGTGTGGTGACGTACGCGGTCACCATCACCAACACGGGCCAAGCCGATTACACGACGGCAGCACCCGCAACTCTCACGGATGACCTGTCCGGTGTGCTCGACGACGCGGTCTACAACGACGACGCCACGAACGGTGCCAGCGTGATCGGTTCGACGCTCACGTGGTCCGGTCCGCTCGCGATCGGTGAGTCCGCGACCGTGACCTACTCGGTGACCGTTGGCACCCCGCCTGCCGGAGACCGCACACTGCACAACGTCGTCGTCCCGGGCGACAACGGTGGCAGCTGTGCCGCGGAGGACGACTGCGCGACCATCACACCGGTCAGCTCGTTCACGGTCGCCAAGACGGCGTCCACCGCGACCGTGCTTCCGGGTGCGACGGTCACCTACACGGTGACCGTGACGAACACGGGACAGACCGATTACACGGAAGCGGCACCCGCCGCATTCGCGGACGATCTGTCGGCCGTTCTCGATGACGCGAGCTACAACGACGATGCCACCGGCGGCGCGACCGTCACGGGCACGACCCTCGCATGGTCCGGCCCACTCGCCGTCGGCGCCACCGAGACCATCACCTATTCGGTGACGGTCGGATCACCGGCGACGGGAGACCGGACGATGACCAACGTCGTCGTCCCCGACCCCACTACGGGCGGATCCTGCACCACGGCCGACGAGTGCACGACGACGACTCTCGTCCAGAGCTACTCGGTCCTGAAGACGGCCTCGGCCACGACTGCGGTGGGCGGCGACACCGTCGTCTACACCGTGACCGTCACCAACACGGGAGCCGTTGCCTACACGACCGCGGCGCCCGCCTCGATCACCGACAACCTCGCCGGTGTGCTCGATGATGCGACGTACAACGACGACGCATCCAACGGTGCGACGGTGGACGGCAACATCCTCACCTGGACCGGTCCGCTCGCTGTGGGCGCTTCCACGACAATCACCTATTCGGTGACGGTCAAGGCGCCCTCGTCCGGCGATCACAGCCTGGTCAACACGGTCACCACGCCTCCGGGCAGCGGCGGCGAGTGCGAGACCTGCGGCACCGTCACGCCCATCGCAGCCTTCACGGCGCTGAAGGCTAGCGATTCGGACGCGGTCATCCCCGGAGCCGTCGTCACGTACACGATCACTCTCACCAACACGGGAGCGGTCGACTACACGGAGGAGAACCCCGCGTCCTTCACCGACGACCTGTCCGGAATCCTCGACGACGCGACGTACAACGACGATGCGACCAGCGGTGCCGCCTACACGGCGCCCGTGCTGTCCTGGTCCGGGGCGCTGCCGATCGGCGAGACGGTGACCATCACCTACTCCGCGACCGTCAATGCACCCGCAACCGGTGACGGAACGATGGCGAACACCGTCGTCACCCCGCCCGGCATCGGTGGCTCGTGCGAACCGGGTTCGACGAATCCCGAGTGCTCCGTGAGTCTCCCCGGCCCACGGCTCGCTCTCGCCAAGACGCAGTCGACAGACTCCGTGCTCGCCGGCGACACGGTCACCTACACGGTGACCGTCACCAATGTGGGAGACGCCGACTACACGACGGCATCACCCGCGGCCTTCACGGACGACCTGTCCGCTGTCCTCGATGACGCCACCTACAACGATGACGCGAACAACGGCGCGACTGTGACCGGTGCCGTGCTCTCCTGGACGGGGCCGCTCGCGGCCGGGGCGACGACAACGATCACGTACTCCGTGACGGTGGACGCACCGCTCAGAGGTGACCGCGTGCTCACGAACGTGGTCTCCACGCCGCCGACGATCGCGAGCAACTGCGTGATCGGCTCGACGGATGCCGACTGCACGACGACCGCCCGGGTCGCATCGTTCACCACCGCGAAGGTCGCCGATGTGTCAACGGCAGCCCCGGGCGACACGGTGACGTACTCGGTCACGGTCGTGAACACCGGCCAGGTCGCCTACACGGGCGCTGCTCCCGCGGCCTTCACAGACGACCTGTCTGCGGTGCTCGATGATGCCACCTACAACGAGGATGCCTCGGACGGCGCGACGATCTCCGGGGCGACGCTCACCTGGAGTGGTCCGCTCGCGGTGGGGGCCAGTACCGTCATCACCTATTCCGTGACGCTCACGACACCGGCGACGGGCGACCGCTCGCTCGTCAACGTCGTGCTCCCGGATGCCTCCGCCGGCGGCGAATGCGCTACCGAGGATGGCTGCACCGTGACGGTCCCTGTCTCGTCCTACGACGTGACGAAGGTGGTCTCCGTGACGAAGGCGAAGGCCGGTGGTGTCGTGGCCTACACGATCACCGTCACCAACACCGGTCAGGTCCCGTTCACGGACGATGCTCCGGCGACGCTCACCGACGACCTCGGCAACGTGCTGCGGGCGGCGGATTACAACGACGATGCCACGGCGACGACGAACGGAAAGTCGACGAACGCGGGGACGACGAGCTACAGCACGCCCGTGCTGGCATGGTCCGGTCCGCTCGCGGTGGGCGCAACCGCCGAGATCACATACTCCGTGACGGTCAAGAACCTGAAGGACGGCGCGAACCTGCACAACCTCGTGGTCGTGCCGGCGAGCTCCGGTTCCGGTTGCGTCGTCGGATCCGGTGATCCGGCGTGCGCGGCCGACACCCTCGTCGACCCCCCGGTGTCGACCAACCCGGGCGGTCCGCTCGCGATCACGGGTGCTGAGTCCGGTCTGCTGATCGCGCTCGCCACGATGCTCCTCGCCGCAGGGGCGGGCATCCTGTTCGCTCGCAACCGCAAGCGGGTGAGCGCCAGCTGAGCGACGAGCAGGCGGTGAGGTCGACGACCTGACCGACGGTCTGGCGTCGCGCCCCCACGGCGACGGCGAACGGCCAGATGGGGCAGAGCCGCCCGAGGCTCTGCCCCATCGCAATGCCCGCAGGGCGCGGATGCAACGAATGCGGCCGTGGAACACCACGGCCAGGACCAGGAGAACACCGATGCGCATCGTGACCCGAGTCATCCTCAGCCTCTGTCTGCTCGGCGCTTCCTTGCTCGGAGTGGCGAACAGCGCCGCCGTCGCGCCGTCGGGGCTTTCGATCCACATCGACGACAGCGTCACGGAGGCCGATGCCGCACAAGAGCTCGTCTACACGGCCCAGCTGCGAAACACCGGCGCCACCACCGTCGATGCGACGGTGGTGGTGACGGTTCCCGACTATCTCGAGGTGACGTCTGTCGAAGGAAGCGATGCCGAGGGCGTCATCGACGGCGGCACGGCCACCTGGCCCGCCTCTGTGGGGCCGGGTGAGACCATCACGTTCGTGACAGCCGCCCTCGTGGGGACGATTCCGTCAGAGGAGCGCCGGGTCACGACGATCGTCAGCGTCTATCTCCCCACGCCGAACGGGGAAGACCGAGGCGCGCCCCTGATCCGCTCCGCCGACTCGAATCGGATCGTCGGGATCGATGACGCCGGTGTGCGCACGGATGCTGCCGATCCCCCCACGTCGGGGGTGGCGACGTCCACAGTTCTGTTCGTGTCGGTCGGAGCCTTCTGCGTCCTTCTCGGGGCCGCCGCCTTCTTCTACGTCGCGTACAGGCGGAGCCGAGCGCCGCGGAAGTGACGCGTGACGCGGGAGGAAGGACGCTGCCGCCCACCCGTCGAGGAGCGTGACCCGCGGCATCCGTTCCCCGGGTGCCGGTTGTACAGCGAAGCGCCGGATGACGTGTGGCCATCCGGCGCTTCGCCATGCGTGCAGCTTGTCGTCAGAGCGCGGTGTATCCGCCGTCGACCAGGTGGTAGCTGCCGGTGACGAAGCTCGCGGCGTCGCTGGCGAGGAAGACGATGAGGTTCGCGACCTCGTCGGCCTGGCCCAGGCGTCCGATCGGGTGCTTGCTCACGAGGAAGTCCTTCGCCTCGTCGCCCATGTTCGCCAGCAACGGGGTGTCGATGAAGCCGGGGCCCACCGAGTTCACGCGCACGCCCTTCGCGGAGTACTCGAGCGCCGCCGACTTGGTCATGCCGACCACGCCGTGCTTGGCGGTGACATAGGCGGGGGAACCGGCGAAGCCGACGCTGCCGAGAATCGATGCGATGTTGACGACCGAGCCGCCGCCGTTCGCGAGGATCGAGGGGATCTGCGCCTTCATGTTGCGGAACACCGCGTTGAGGTTGATCGCGATGACCTTGTCCCACGCCTCGTCCTCGTATTCGGCCGTCGGAGCACTGGCGCCGCCGATGCCGGCATTGTTGACGCCGATGCGCAGCGGGGCGAGAGAGTTGGCGAGCTCGATCGAAGAGGCGATCCACGCGGCATCCGTCGCATCCCCGACCGACGCCTCTGCGGTACCACCGGCGGCGCGGATCTCTTCGACGACCGCGTTCGCGTGCTCCGCATTCAGGTCGTTGACCACGACCGATGCGCCGTTCTTCGCCAGCAGGAGGGCGGTCGAGCGTCCGATTCCGCTGCCTGCTCCCGTCACGATCGCCGAGCGGTTCGAGACGTCGTACTGAGCCACGAGTGACTCCACTTCCGGGCGGGCACGGTGCCGGGAGATCTTCTCGGACGGTCCGTCCTTCTCTCCAGCCTACGCCTGAAAGTGCGAGGTGGATTCACTTGAATGGAAAGCGCTGCCGCCTATCGGGTGGGAGTCCAGAGCGGTTCGGGGGTCACCGCGCTGGAGATGCGACGACTGGCGGATCCCAGCTGTCGAGCCTGCGCGGTAGTGAGGTTGTCGAAGATCAGGCGTCGCACCAGGGCGTGATGCCCCGGGGTGGATTCGGCGACCTTCGCGTGGCCTTCCTCTGTCAGGACCCCGAGGGTGAAACGGCCGTCCGTCGCGTCGACCTCGCGGCGCACCCATCCCTTCGACTCCAGCCTGGAGACGGCTCGGGAAAGCCGGGACAGTGTGCAGCTCGCGTATGAGGCGAGGGTGCTCAATCGCAGGCGTCGATCCGGTGCGGAGTCGAGGGCGAAGAGGATGCCGTGCTCGAAATGCGTGAGGGCGCTGTCCTCCTGCAGTTGGGCGTCGAGTGCGGTGGGAAGACGCTCGAGCAGGGTGGCGATCGATGACCAGATCTCCAGCTGCTCCGGGCTCAATGGGGAGTCGGTCGGCTGCGCGGTCATGGGATCAGGATACGTCACCCGCATCGTTTCGCCCGCGGGTTTGGGTTTCCCAAGCAACTGAAATAGGCGTAGTGTCACTTGCTTGAGCAAGTCAGAAGGCATCGATGGTGTCGGGAATCGGGAGTGGATATGGATCTGCAGTTGCGGGGTAAGAAGGCGTTCGTCAGTGGTTCGAGTCAGGGGATCGGTTATGCCATCGCCTCCGCGCTCGCCGCAGAAGGCGTGAGCGTGGTGGTCAACGGACGCGACCGGGCCCGTGTCGATGCGGCGGTCGCGCGACTGAAGGAGGAACACCCGGAGGCGGAGGTGTCAGGGCTCGTCGCCGACTTCGCGGAACCGGAACAGGTGGAGCGTCTTCTGGCAGAGATCGGTGAGGTCGACATCCTCGTCAACAACGTGGGGCTGTTCGGCCTCGCGGAGTTCGATTCGATCGCCGACGACGAGTGGAAGCGCTACTTCGAGGTCAACGTCATGAGCGGCGTTCGACTGTCTCGGCAGCTGCTCGGAGGGATGCTCGAACGAGGATGGGGGCGTGTGATCTTCATCAGCAGCGAGTCCGGCGTGAACGTCCCGGTCGACATGGTGCACTACGGCATGACCAAGGCGGCGATGCTCGCACTGGGAAACGGTCTCGCGAAGCGCACCCGCGGTACAGGCGTGACAGTCAACTCTGTGTTGGGCGGCCCTACGTACTCCGACGGCGTCGCGGCGGCGGTGACTGCCGCGGCGGAGGAACAGGTGGTTCCGGTCGAGGCCATGAAGGCTTCTGTCATCGGTCAGAACACCACGTCTCTGATCGAGCGCTTCCTCGAGCCGGAAGAAGTGGCTGACCTGGTCGCATTTCTGGCGAGCCCTCGCGCGTCCGCGACGAATGGGGCGGCGCTGCGTGCGGACGGCGGGGTTCTCACTGCGATGCTCTGACGGCTGCGTCTGCGGCTGCGGCTGCGGCTGCGGCTGACCGCTCGACACTGGTCGCAGAGCGTTCGGAAGCTTCCCAAACCGATTCGTGAGGAATTCCGTCCCTCGTACGTCCTATCCATGGAGCCCAGTAACGCTCCCCGGATCGCCTCGTACGAGTGGTGCTTCCGGCCACACGAATCAGATAGGACCAGTCATGGCAACCGAGGACCAGAAGAACAGCACCGCCGCCACCGACGCTCCGGCAGCGCCGAAGTCGGCAGCTTCGACCGGACGTGTCGACCGCTCGTTCGCGTCGTCGCGTCTTCCCGGCGACGAGAACGCCGCAGGCAAGACGGTGATCGCCGATGGCGTCGTCGCCAAGGTCGCCGGAATCGCCGCCCGTGAGGTGCCCGGCGTCTACGCTCTCGGCGGCGGCGGAGCCCGCGCGTTCGGCGCCATCCGCGACGCCATCAACGCCACCGACCTGACGCAGGGCGTCAAGGTCGAGGTGGGCGACACCCAGGCCGCTGCCGACCTCACGATCGTCGTCGAGTACCCGGCGCCGATCCAGGATGTCGCGAACAACGTCCGCGCCGCCGTGGCCGGAGCGATCAGCCGTCTGGTCGGCCTGGAGGTCGTCGAGGTCAACGTCGAGGTCAACGACGTGCACCTGCCCGGTGACGACAACGATGACAACGAGGAGTCGCGAGTCTCATGACCCCGACCGTCGTCGGCGCCCTGAGCGGCGCCATCCTCGCCGTCTCCGCCCTCGTGTTCGGCTTCTGGGGATTCCTCCTCGTCGCCGTGCTCATGGGCGCCGGCGCCCTGATCGGTCGGATCGTGTCGGGCAAGCTCGACATCCGTGGCCTCGCCGACGCCTTCACGGGTCGGCGCACCTCGTAATGGCGATCGCGACCGCACCCGCCGGCGGCGGCCCCTCGGGGGCTGCCGCCGGGGAGGCGCACCCCTACGCGGGTCGCGTCGACGTCGCCGAACGAGTGCTGCGGAAGGTTGCTCACGAAGCGGTCGCGACGACGGTCGGAGTGGGTCGCGGTGATGTGTCCGTCGACGTCGCCGAGTTCCGTGGCGGCATCGCCGTCCGCGCGAGCACTCCGCTGCCGATCCCGAACCTGGAGGACACCGCGGCGGTCGAGAACACGAAGCCGGTGCTGGAACGCATCGGCGACCTGCAGATCGAGCTCCGTGACGGCCTGTCCCGCCTTCTGGGGCGAGACATCACCCGCGTGAACGTCACGATCACCGGCGCGGTCATCCCCGAGCGAAAGAGAGTCTTATGAGCACCCCCGCACTGCGGAGAGTCGTGCGCCGAGAATCCCACTCTCCGCGGACCGTCGCGATGTTCGTCGCGGTGATCCTGCTGATCCTCGCCCTCGTCTACGTCGGTGTCGAGATCGTCCTGTCGCTCCTCGCGCAGCCTGCGCTTCTGCTCGGTCCCGCCGACGCTGCCGCGTGGCTGGTCGGGATCCCCACCGCCACACCGCCGGCGCTCGTCGCCACGGGGGGCGTAGTCGTGGCGCTGATCGGACTGATCTTCGTCATCCTGGCAATCACCCCCGGGCGCCTGCCCAAGCACCAGATGACCTGGAACGACCGGGCAGTGCTGGTCGACAACGGCGTGCTCGCCGCATCACTCGCGCAGCACCTGAGCGCGGAGACGGGGCTCGCCCGCAACCAGATCACCGTCGGTGTCGCGCATCGCAGCGTCGATGTCACCGTTCGACCCGCAGGTGGCGAGCCGATCGAGCAATCCCGCGTGCGCAGCGTCGCCGAGGCGGAGCTTGCCACGTACCGGCTCGTTCCCCCCGTGAAGACCCGCGTCCGCGTCCACCGTCCCAAGGAAAGCGAGTTCGACTGATGAACAACACGAATCGCGCGGTGAATCGTCTCCTGCTGCTCATCATCGGGATCGTGCTGCTCGGACTCGGCGGTGCGGTGATCGCGGTCGGCGTCTGGCCTCAGGCGGCCGACGTGTGGACCGGTGCCGCACGGACCGCGGAAGGATGGCTCGGCCAGGCTCTGGAGACCACCCGCATCGGTGCGACCACGCTCACCTGGGTCGCCGTCGCAACCCTCGCCGCGCTTGTGCTGCTGGTGATCCTGCTCATCGTCGCTCTTGCCAGGATCGGTGGTCGCCGCTCGCACGCCGTGCTGCGCTCCGCCGGTCAGGAGAACCCTCTCGGTCGAGTGACCGTCAAGGAGTCGTTCGCCTCCGACGCCCTGAAGAACTCCCTCGGGGCCAGGGGAGACATCCTCTCCACACATGTCTCGGCCAACGACATCCGCCGCGAATCCGTGATGCACGTCAGCATCACGCCCCGGCAGAACACCTCGCCCAAGGACGTCGTCGAGCACGTCGACAGGCTCGTGACCAACCTCGCGACGCTCACCGGCCGTGATCTGCCGACCTACATCTCCATCCACTCCGGTCTGCGCGCGCGACTCGCCGCAGATCAGTCGCGCCTGTCCTGACCTGACGTCGGGCGGTGACCCGCGCTTCATCGCGGCCTCACGAGCTCAGGCGAGCTCATACACAGAACGGAAACACCCATGGGATTCTTCGGATTTCTCCTTCTCGGCCTCATCGCCGGGGCGATCGCAAAGCTCATCCTCCCCGGAAAGCAGGGCGGCGGGTGGTTCATCACCCTGCTGCTCGGCGTCGTCGGCGCGCTGCTGGGCGGATGGATCGGCGGCGTCATCTTCAACGCGCCGCTGCAGGAGTTCTTCTCGATCCAGACCTGGCTCCTCGCCATCGGCGGATCGATCGTCGTCCTGCTCATCTACGGCCTCATCGTCGGCCGCAAGTCCAGCAACAAGTAACAGACCGGTGAGGGGCGGGACTCCCCAGCGCCTGCCCCTCACCTTCCCGCGGATGCCGTGATGACCTTGCGGCACCGGCTCAGCCACGAAAGGGAGGCTCGCCATGAGCGCAGTCATCGCCGTCATCTGGAACCCGTCCAAGACCGAGAAGGGCGTGCTCGAAGCGGCCCTGGCCGAGTCGGTCGGCAGGCGCGCCGCCAGGCAGGCCGTCTGGTTCGAGACCACGGAGGACGACCCCGGGCAGGGCGCCGCTGCGCGAGCACTCGACGCCGGGGTCGAGCTGATCGCCGTCGCCGGTGGAGACGGAACGGTGCGCGCGGTGGCCGAGCATCTCGCCGAGAACTCGGCTGAGGTGGATCTCGCGATCATTCCGCTCGGGACAGGGAACCTCCTCGCGCGGAACCTCGACGTTCCCCTCGGTGATGTTCCAGCCGCGTTCGCCCGCGCTGTCCGAGGCGAGCCCAGGCCCGTCGATGTCGGTTGGGTCGAGGTCGCCCTCGATGACACGACCGCACGGCACGCCTTCGTCGTGATGGTGGGCTTCGGCATCGATGCCCAGATGATCGCGGAGACCGATGACGACCTCAAGGCGAAGGCGGGCTGGCTCGCCTACGTCGAGTCCCTCGGCCGGGCGGTGTCGAACTCCGATGTGCTGAGCTTCCACATCACCCGAGACGACGAACCGGCGACCGACGAGGAGGGCCACACGCTCCTCATCGCCAACTGCGGCTCCATCCAGGGCGGGATCACCCTCCTGGCAGACGCCGACCCGTCCGACGGCGAGCTCGACTACCTGATCGTGAGCGCCGACAGCGTCGGGCAGTGGGCCGAGACGGCGAAGACCATGCTCTGGGACAACGGCCTCAAGAAGCTCTTCACCAAGGGCGACGAGACGGTGAGCACCGAGACCATCGGCTACGGCCGGGCCAAGACCATCGACGTCACGCTCCCCGAACCCCGTGCCTTCCAGATCGACGGCGAGCACATGGGGGAGACGCGGGGGTTCACCGTCACCATCCAGCCGTCGGCGATCCGGGTGCGGTGACGCTCCGTCATCCGGTGATCGATGGCTCCCGCAGCGAGCGTGCGAACGCTGCGATGTCATCGGCGAGCAACGCAGGCTCCTCATGCGGTGCGAAGTGGCCGCCCCGTGGCATCCGGGTGTAGCGCACGAGGTTGTAGGTGCGCTCTATCCAACTTCGAGGTGGCGATGCGAGGTCGCGCGGGAAGAGCGCGACGGCGGTCGGCACCCGCACCCGTTCGATGAGCGAGCTCAATCCTGCTGCGTGCTCGTAGTACGCCCGGAAGGACGTACCGATGGAGTTGGTGAACCAGTATGCGGATGCCAGTGTCAGCAGGTAGTCGTCACTGAACCGGGAGGAGACATCACCGTTGCAGTCGCTCCAGGAGCGATGCTTCTCCAGGATCCACGACAGTAATCCGGAGGGAGAGTCCGACACCGCGGGAGCCAACGTCAGCGGCCGCGTCTGCTGCTGGTGCTGATATGCACCTTCGGAGGCGAGCCATTCCTGCACCCGTTCGACGTGGGCCCGCTCTTCGGTCGTGATCGATTCGTCGTCGATGTGTGCCGGAGGAGCTACGGACAGCAGATGGATGCCGACCACTTCTTGGGGGTACGCCTGTGCGAGACGAGAGGTGATCCCGGCTCCCAGATCGCCACCGTGAGCGAGGTAGCGGGGAAAGGCGAGATGCTCCGTCATCAGGACGTGCCAGAGATCGTGGGTCTGCACACCGAGTCGGGGCCGTTGCGGCGAGAAGGGCAGCCCCGGAAGCGCAGGCACGATCACGGAGGCAGCATGGGCGGGGTCGCCGCCGAAACGCGACGGCATCGCCAGGCGTTGAGCGACTTCCACGAGTTCGAGAGCTGTGCTCGGCCAACCGTTCGTGAGCAGCACGGGGACGCCGGCCCCTCCCTGTTCGGCATCGAAGTGGAGATACGCGACGGAGGTTCCGTCGATGTCCACGTGTCGCCAGGGCAGCGCGTCGATCTGCCGTTGCTGCGCGCGCCAGTCGAAGTCGTTCACCCACACATCGACGAGTCGGCGGAGCTCGTCCTGGTCGGTGCCTGCATCCCAGCCCTGCACGGGCCACGGCTCCGCCCAACGCGTCTCGCGTAGTCGCCGTCGCAGATCCTCGAGGTCGTGCTCGCTGACGTCGACGGGTGACATTCCGGGCATGGGAGACCTCTTCCGAAAGCGCGACGGGCTGTGATGCGACGCTATCGCCTTCCCCGCTTACGCTCCTGCGCTCACGCCGCGCAGAACGCACGTCGTTCCCGCTGGGGCGGTGAAATCGGCGCTCGCTTGCCAGTCCGCCGTGTCGCCCGGAGCGACGGTGAGCGTCGTGCTCGCACTGTCGATGACCGTCGCCGTCTCCGTGGCGAAGAAGACGGTGATCGTGTAGTCCACCGGGTCAGCTCCCGAATTCGTCGCAGCCCCTGAAGCCATCCAACCGTCGGCGGTGGCTTCGCACCCCGCGAGCTGCACGTCTGCGCGCGCGGCGGGGTCGTTCGGCACATCCACCGGCAGGTCGGTCGCGGGAACCACCCCATCAGGCAGGCCGGGGACGCTGGTCGGTGCGGCGGAAACGTCCGCGTCGGGGGTGGGCGCCGGTGCCGGGGCGGTGCAGCCCGCGAGCAGCACCGCCCCGAGGCCGAGCACGGCGAGGGCGTGGAGCCTTTGACGATGAAGCATCCCGCTCAGCGACTCCTACGCGGTCTCACGAGATCGAAGCCTTGCAGCGAGCAAAGCCCCACCGCCGCCGAGGAGCAGCAGGATCGCGAGCAGCCCCGCACCCCACGGAAGCTCGGCGCCGGTCCACGGGAGCACATCGGCCGGCGCCTTGGCGACGTCCGTGATCCTCACCGTCGACGGATCCGACGTGATCGGGTCTCCTCCGGGAGGCGTTCCCGTGGCAGTCGCCGTGTTCACGAGGGGCTTCCCGGTGAGGTCGGCGGTGACGACGGTGTAGGTGGCCGTGCACACGATCACCTGTCCGGGGACGAGCGCTCCGGCCGGGCAGACCGGCGCCCCGAATGCTCCGGCTCCCGAGAACGAGACCTCGTTGACCTTGGTCGTGCTGAGGGTCACGTTGCCGGTGTTGGTCACCGTGAAGCGGTAGTCGATCGCCTGTCCGGCGCGGGTCACCGCCTGGGTGTCCGTCGTCTTCACGACCGTGAGAGCAGGGGCGGGAAGCTCAGGGACCTCGACGACGGACGGCGGGGAGACCGGCGGTGTGCCGCCGCCCGGGGGGACACCCGTCGCCGTCGCGGCGTTCGAGATGCTGCCCGCGTCGACATCGGCCTGAGTGACCGTGTACGTGGCCGTGCAGATGACCTGGGTTCCGGGGGCGAGCTCTGCCGCACCAGCGGGGCAGACCGGCACCGGTGCAGTGCCCGATCCGGTGAACTCCGTCTCCGTCACCGTCACATCGGTGAGCGTGACGTTGCCGGTGTTGGTCGCGACGAACGAGTAGTCGACGACCTGTCCTGCACGGTAGTCGTCGCCGTACGCCGCGGACTTCACGATCGTCAGTGCCGGTGCGGGGACGATCGGCACGAGCGCGGTCGAGGGCGGGGAGTCGATCGGCGTGCTGTCACCAGGAGGCGTTCCGGTCGCGGTCGCGGTGTTCTCGAGCGAACCGGCGTCGACGTCGGCCTGCGTCACCACATACGCGGCGGTGCAGGTGAACGCGTCTTCGGGAGCGAGTTCGTCCGCAGGGCAGGAGATCGCACCGAGCGCGCCGGTTCCGCTGAACGCACCCTCCACGACCGCGACGTCGGTCAGCGTCACGTTGCCGGTGTTCGTCACGACGAAGGAATAGGTGATGCTCTGTCCGGCGCTGGAGACCGTCGTCGGAGCCACCGTCTTCGCGACGGTGAGTGCGGGCGATGGGACGCTCGGGACCTCGACTTCGGACGGCGGGGAGACCGGCGGGGTTCCGCCACCGGGCGGGGTGCCGGTTGCGCTCGCGGCGTTGGTCACGCCTCCGGCGTCGATGTCGGCCTGTGTCACGGTGTACACCGTGGTGCAGGTCACCTGAGCGGTCGGAGCGAGACTCGCGGCGCCCGCCGGACACGTGGGCGTCGGCAGCGTGCCGGTGCCGGTGAACTCGGTCTCGGTGACGGCGACGTCAGCGAGCGTCACGTTGCCGGTGTTCGTCACGACGAACGAGTACGTGATCTCCTGGCCCGCGGCGGTGATGTTGGTGACATCCGCCGTCTTCGCGACGGTGAGCGCCGGCGAGGGGACGCTCGGGACCTCGACTTCGGACGGCGGGGAGACCGGCGGGGTTCCGCCACCGGGCGGGGTGCCGGTTGCGCTCGCGGCGTTGGTCACGCCTCCGGCGTCGATGTCGGCCTGCGTCACGGTGTACACCGCGGTGCAGGTCACCTGGACCGTCGGAGCGAGACTCGCAGCGCCCGCCGGACACGTCGGCACCGGCAGCGTGCCGGTGCCGGTGAACTCGGTCTCGGTGACCGCGACATCAGCCAGCGTCACGTTGCCGGTGTTCGTCACGACGAACGAGTACGTGATCTCCTGGCCCGCGGCGGTGATGTCGGTGACATCGGCCGTCTTCGCGACGGTGAGTGCGGGAGCGGCCGCAGCGGTCACGGTGGCGCTCGACGGGTCGGATTCGACGGGTGTGCCGACGGGGTCGCTGCCTTGCGCGACGGCGGTGTTCTCGACCGAGCCTGCGTCGACGTCCGCCTGTGTCAGCGTGTACGCCGCCGTGCAGGTCACATCATCGCCGGGAGCGAGCGAGGCGGCCGCAGCGGGACAGGTCACAGTCGGCGAACCGCCGCTGCCGGTGAAGGCCGTCTCGGCGATCGACACTGCGGTCACCGTGACGTTCCCGCTGTTGGTGACGAGGAACGTGTAGGAGACCTGTGCGCCGGCGGTTGCAGCGTCGTCAGGAGTGACGGACTTCACGATCGTCAGCGCGGGGGCCGACGTGACCGGGACCGTGACCTCCGACGGCGGGGAATCGACCGGTGGGCCGTCCGGCGGCGTGCCGGTTCCGGTGGCGGCGTTCGAAAGCGCCCCGCTGTCGATGTCGGCCTGCGTCACGGTGTACACAGCCATGCAGTTGGCCTGTTCGCCGGGGTCGAGGGTGGCCATCGATCCGGGGCATTCGATGATCGGAGCGGTACCGGTGCCGCTGAACGAGGTCTCATTCAGAACGACGCCGGTGAGGGTGACGTTGCCGGTGTTCTCCACGAGGAAGTTGTACCGGATCAGCTCGCCTGCCTCTGTCAGCTCCAGCCGGTCGGCGGTCTTCGTGACGGTGAGTCCCGGAGCAGGAAGCGCCGGAACGATCGCCGTCGACGGCGTCGACGTCACGTCTTCGCCGGTCGGACGCACGCCCGTGGCGATGGCAGTGTTCTCGGTCGTGCCGCGGTCGATGTCGTCCTGGGTGAGCGTGTACGTCGCGGTGCACGTCACCTGGCTCGTCGGGGTGAGCACTGCGGCGCCGGCCGGGCATGTGGCCACGGGCGCGGTGCCGGATCCGTTGAACGCGGTCTCGTCGATGTCGACGTCGGTGAGGGTGAGGTTGCCCGTGTTCGTGACGAGGAAGGAGTACGTGATCTCCTGTCCGACGGTGTATGCGGCAGGCTCATCCGGAGTGGCGGATTTCACGACCGAGAGGGAGGCGACCTGCTGCACGCCGACGATGGCAGTCGACGGTGTGGACTGCGACGCGGGGCCGTTCGGGGGCGTGCCGGCCGCGGTCGCCGTGTTCGTGACGGAGCCGGCGTCGAGGTCCGCCTGCGTGACCGCATAGGCGGCGGTGCACGTCACGTCAGCGGCCGGTGCGAGCGACGAGGCTTCAGCAGGGCAGGTGACAGTCGGCGGCGTGCCGGTGCCGGTGAACGCCGTCTCGGTGATCGACACTCCGGACAGCGTCACGTTGCCGGTGTTGGTCACCAGGAACGAGTACGACACCTGCTGCCCGGCGGTCGTCACGGTCGAAGGAGTGGCCGACTTCACGAGCGCGATGCTCGGTGCGGCCGTGACCGGAATGGTCACGTCGGACGGCGGAGCATCGACCGGCGGTCCGTCGGGAGGGGTGGCGGTCGCCGTCGCCGCGTTGGACAGCTCGCCGGCATCGATATCGGCCTGCGTGGTGGTGTACGTGGCCGTGCACGTGACGACTGCTCCGGGCGCGACGGTCGTGGAAGGGCAATCGACGACGAGCGGTGCACCCGTGCCGCTGAAGGTCGTCTCGTTGATCGTCAGTGCATCGAGGGTCACGTTGCCCGTATTGGTCACCCGGAACGAGTACGTGACCGACTGGCCTGCGGCGGTGATCTCATCCTGATCGGCGGTCTTGACGACGGTGAGCGAAGGGGCCGGATCGAACGGGACCTCCACTGTCGACGGCGGTGAGACAGGAGGCGTCGACGTTCCCGGCGGGATTCCGGTCGCGGTCGCCGTGTTCGAGACGGACCCTCCATCCACGTCGGCCTGGGTGAGGGTGTACGTCGCCGTGCAGGTGAGCTGCGCGTTCGGAGCAAGAGGGGTGGTGGGGCAGTCGGCGACAGGCGCCGTCCCCGAGCCGGTGAACGCCGTCTCGTCGACGGAGATGTCGGCGAGTGGGACGTTGCCCGTGTTCGTGACGAGGAAGGTGTAGGTGACCTCCTGGCCGACCACGAAGTCGGCTGCGCCCGACGGGGAAGCAGACTTCAGCACCGTCAGTGCCGGGGCAGGGGTCTGGACCGGTGTCGTGGTCGACGACGGCGTGGAGGTGACGCCGGGACCGGTGGGCGGAGTGCCGCTCGCGGTCGCCGTGTTCACGACCTGGCCCGCGGTCTGATCGGCCGGCGTGATGGTGTAGCTCGCCGTGCAGTTCATGCTCGCCTGTGCAGCGAGAGTGGTCGACGGACATGTCACCGCACCGGCTTTGGGATCCGACACCGCTACGCCCGAAAGAGCTACCGGGCCGGTGTTCGTCACGGCGAACGTGTAGGGGATGGTGTCACCGGCGTCGGTCAGACCGTTCGCGTTGACATCGACCGGCGTGCCGGCAGCCTTCACGACCGAGATGCCCGGGGTGGCGAAGACGACGCTCGTCGATCCCGGAGGGTTCAGCCCGGTGAGGGCGACGTTCGTGGCGTCGTTCGTGTACGTGCCGGGGGTGTTCGTCGTGACGTTCACCGAGAACGTGCACGATGCCATGCCGGCGCTCAGGTTGCCGGCGAGGCCGACACTCGTGGCGCCGGTGACGGCCGTGACGACTCCGGCGGGGCAGTTGGTCGTGGCAGTGGTCGGTGATGCGACGGTCAACCCGGCCGGAAGAGCGTCCGTGAAGCTCCAGCCGTTCTTCGCGGCCAGCTCCGTGGTGTTCGTGACCGTGAACGTCAGCTTCGACGTGCCGCCGGTGGCGACGAGTGCCGGTGAGAACGACTTGTCGAGCTGGGGAGTCGCATCGATGATCTGCATGTTGTCGAAGGCGGCGTCGTTGCCCGTCGACGACCCGTTCGCGTTGTTCATCCGGATGCCGATCGAGCTGCCGGAGAACAGGATCGACCCATTCGACGAATACGTACCCACCGATGCGGTCCTCGCCGCGCTCGCCCCATGCGCCGCGACCGGGACCGAGGTCGGGGATGTGCAAGCGTTCACCGTGCTGCCGAGTGCGGTCGCCGTGCCGGCCGAGTTCACCGCGTAGAACTGGTACATCGGTGCGGAGACACCGCAGTTGAACGCAGCGGTGTCGACGCTGAACGTGATGAATCGCCCGGTCGACGACGGCAGCGGGATGTTGCTGGTCGTCTGGAACTGCACCTTGTCGGCGCCCGGGTTGGGAGCCTCCGTGTACGCGCTCACCGCGTTGTTCGTCGCCGGATCCGCCATGTTGCGGAACTTCCCGATCGCCCAGGCGAGCTGAGCCGAAGCGTTGGAGAGCGCTGTCGTGCTGCAGGTTCCCTTCGATGACACGGGCGAGTTGAAGCTCAGCACGTTTCCATTGCACGACGTCAGCCACGCAGAGTTGGCGGTGTAGGTCATGCCGGAAGCGCCGGTGTAGGCCGTGAGCAGTTGCGGCGTCGCCGCCGCGGCCGCATTCTGAAAGTCTTCCGCGAACAGCGCGGTGCCGGCCTGCGGAGTGCCCGGAGTCCCTGGCGCCGCCATCGCTGGCGCGGCCGGCATGACCACCGTCAGCATCGCTGCCGCCAAGAGGGCGACGGTCCCGAGGGCTGCGAGCCTCGTTCGTGTGGTTCGGTTCCGCAATGATCGCATCAGTGGCCCCCGCCTATCCCGTCACGTGACCGGCTGCATCGCCGGCACAAGGATCTGTCCAGCCTAGGGGTGAAGGACAGCGACGGGGAAGCATGCCGCCGCTTTCCGGAGCGAAGCGCGGCAACAGGGCGCGTTCGCCCCGGGGTGAGATCTTCCCGATGCTAAGCGATGTGCTAGGGTTCACGGGCGACGCTGTCTGGCGTTCGCGACCGGCCCTTTTTCGGGTCGGGACTGGGGAGTTTCGAACTGGGGAGTTCACACCACCGCGTTTGCGGCGTTCTTCGCCGCCTCGATTTCGTCGAGTGCGCGGGGGTGAGGCGACTTCGCGTTCGGAACAGTATGACTGGGGAGTCATTGTGGGGAATGCAAGTTTCAGACGACGAGCGCGGGGTGCGGTCGCGTCGGCTTTGACGGCGGGTCTGTTGATCGCGGGTCTGTCCGGGTTGGGTGCGACGGCGGCTGTTGCGGCGGAGGTGCCGCCTTCGGTTCCACCGCTGCTGCAGCGTGATGAGAATGTGGTGACGTCGGATCCGATTCCGACGGTGCAGATCGACAACGGGTACGTGTGGGCGCAGACCACGATCGGTACGACGGTGTACGCGGTGGGGAAGTTCGACAACGCGCGGGAGCCGAAGGCTGCACCTGGCACTTCTTTGACGGCGCGGTCGAACGTGCTGGCGTACGACATCGTCTCGGGTGCGCTGTCGTCGTTCGCGCCGAAGGTCAACGGCGTGATCAAGGCGGTCGCTGCGTCTCCTGATGGGTCGCGCATCTATATCGGCGGCTCGTTCAACAGTGTGAACGGCAAGGATCGGTGGAACTTCGCGGCGCTGGATGCGAAGACCGGTGAGTTGGTGCCGCAGTTCGCGCCGTCGATCGGTGGCAGTGGCGTGTACGCGATCACCACCGACGGGTCGAACATCTACCTCGGTGGTCTGTTCACCCAGGCCAACGGCGTCGCACGCAAGAATCTCGCAGCACTCGACCAGAAGAACGGTGCGCTGCAGCCCTGGGCGCCGCAAACCGACCGCCAGGTCGACGCCATGGTGATGGAGCCCGCTGGCTCGAACGTCATCATCGGCGGCCGATTCACCACGGTGAGCGGCAACAGTCTGTTGGGATCCGGTGCCGTGAACAAGTCCACGGGCGCGGTAGACGCATCCTGGGCACTGCCCAAGACGGTGAAGAACGCCACCAGTACCGGAACGGGCGGAATCTTCGCGCTCGCCACGGATCCGAGCGGGGTCTACGGGACCGGTTGGGGCGCCGGAGTGTTCGAGGGAACCTTCGCGGCAGAGACAGGCACCGGCAAGGTGCGGTGGCTCGCCGATTGTCACGGTGACCACTACGGCGTCTACTCGACGGGCAAAGTCGTCTACACGACCAGCCACATGCACTCCTGCCCCACGATGGGCGGGTACTCCGAGACCAAGTCGGCCACGAGCCAGTACACCAACCAGTACGCCGAGGCGTACACGGCCGACGCTCGGGGCACGCTCGCGAAGAACACGACCGCGGGGTACTCGAACTGGGGCGGAAACCCCGCACCATCGGCGTATCAGTGGGCTCCGGACTGGTCTGTGGGCAACACGACAGGCCTCGGACAGGCCGGACTGTCCATCACGGGCGCGGGCGACATGATCTCGATCGGCGGCGAGTTCCGCTCGGTCAACAACGGTCAGTTCGAGGGACTGGTGCGGTTCTCGACCAATCCTCCCGGCGGGTCGAAAGACGCCCCCCGGCTCTCGGGAGCGAACTGGAAGCCCACAGTGGGCGCGGCCACCGGCCCCGGGCGTGCGCAGGTGTCGATTCCGACTAACTGGGACCGCGGCGACCTGACGCTCACCTACGAGCTGTACCGCGCCGGAACGACCGCGCCGGTGGCAGTGGCCACCGCAGACGGAACCTGGTGGAAGCGTTCGACGGTCACCCTGGAAGACACCACGGCCACGCCCGGTACGCAGCAGGCCTACACCGTCGTCGCCCGGGACGCTGCCGGCAACATCGCCACCAGCGAGAGCGTCACCGCGACGACCGGTGCGCCCGTGTATTCGAGCGCTCATCAGGCGACTCCGAATTCCGACGTGGTTGGCAAGAACGTACCGACCGGCTCTCGGGCGGTCGGGGATGCGACGTTCCTCGCGCCGAACGGCGATCTGTACTACAACGATGTGGTGGTGGCCCGGGGCGTCTCGAGTGCGTCCTTCGATTTCACCAGCAACGGTGAACGCCGCATCTCGTATGTGTCCAACGGGGTTGCGCGTCAGGCGGGTCCGGGTTGGGACAACGTGAGCAAGAACGTTCCGACCGGGTCCACGGCGATCGGAGACGCGACGTTCCTCGCGCCGAACGGTGACCTCTACCGCGCCGAAGGTGTTATCGCTCGGGGAGTCTCGAGTGCATCGTTCGACTATGCGAGTGGCAACAGCTGGCGCATCTCGTATGTTTCGGGTGGGGTCGCGCATCAGGCCGGTCCGACCTTCGACAGGGTGAACAAGAACGTGCCCACCGGCGCCACGGCCATCGGTGATGCCACGTTCCTCGCGCCCAACGGTGACCTGTACTACAACGACGCCGTGATGGCTCGGGATGTGTCGAACGCGGTGTTCGACTTCACGAGCACCAATGAGCGGCGTATCTCGTATGTTTCGGGTGGGGTCGCGCATCAGGCCGGCTCTGGGTGGGACACCGTGCGCAAGAGCGTGCCGACCGGGGCCACGGCGATCGGTGACGGGACGTTCCTCGCGACGGACGGCGATCTGTACTACGGCGACGCCGTGATGGCTCGTGGCGTCTCCAGTGCATCGTTCGACTATGCGGCCAGCAACAGCTGGCGCATCTCGTACGCGACGAAGTAGGAACCGCCGGAACACCTGACAGTTCGACGGAAGGGGACTGGGCCCAGATGGGCTCAGTCCCCTTCTGTCTGGGGGATGGGTGCCAGCGCCTCCGAGCCCGCTTTCTGGTGCACTTTCGCGAGTGCGGAGGGCGGGTATCGGCCGCGCTGACGGCCTCAGGTGACTTGGAACGTCGGGCTGGTGGCGAGCAGCGTGAACCCGTCGTCGGCGAAGAAGCGGAAGTTGTACGTTCCTCGTGTCGAAGGCGCGGTGAACGCGATCGTCGCCGACGTGCGGCCGCTCGACGGTGGGGTGGTCTGACCGTCGAGGTACTTCTCGTCGACTCCGCCGACATTGTCGGCATCGTTCGCGCGGTAGAGGCCGACCCAGTCGCGGCGGCCACCCGGGCCGTTCGCGACGGTGGCGCGGATCGTGCCGCCGCGGCTCACGGTGGTGCGGTCGGCCGTGACGGTGGCGCCGGTGGGCGTAGGCGTCGGTGTCGGCGTTGGGCCCCCGGAAACGAGAGGCTCCTCCATGGTGACGCAGTGCGCGCCGCCCCCTCCCTCGCCCATCAGGACGTCGAGGTTCAACTGCACACACGGACGGCCGAACGCAGCGGAGAGGGCGTCGCGAGCCGCGGTGTCGGTCGTGGCGTCGCCGAACTGCGCAGTGATGACCGATCCAGAGGTGACGATGCAGTTCAGGTACCCGTCGAAGAACGTCGCCTGCGCGGACGCGGGAATGCGGGGGAGCGAGGCGGGGCCGTAGATCGTCGTGACCTGCAGTTGCCGACCTTTGGCGTCGGTCGCCGCAGCGAGCAGATTGCGGGTCGCGATCGCGGACTGCGACCAGACGGTCGACGGCCGCGCGGGATTGCTCAGTTGAACGAGCACCTTGCCCGGGCCCGTGTACAGGACGGTGGCGTCGATGTGGTCGTCGGTGATGTCCTGACCCGAGATGCCCTGGCACCAGATCATCTTCGACGCGCCGTACATGCGAAGGAGCTCGGTCTCGATCTGGGCTGCCGTCTTGCCGGGGTTGCGGGCCGAGTCGACCCAGGAGCTGCGGTTCGCGATGAGCGTCCCGTCCCCGTCGGTGATCACGCCTCCGCCTTCTCCGACGACGTTCGCCGCAGTGAAGGCGAAGCCGTTGTATTGGGCGATTCGCTGAGCGACCAGTGCGTCCTTCGCATGGGTCTGCTCATTGCCCCAGCCGTTGAAGTTGAGTCCGATCGCGTCGATGCCGCCGGCGCCGTCTGTGCGGAACACTGCACCGGAATCACGCATCCAGCAGTCGTTGACCGGAATGGAGCTGATCACCGTCACGTTGGAGCTGACGCGGCTGCGAGCCGCGGCGGCGGCGCTCGTTCCGTCGGCGCACATGACGACCGGCGTCGTCTTGACGATCTCATTCGCGATCTTGGCGATGTCGCCCTGGATGCCGTTGAGGAGGCTGCCCCAGATCGAAGTACTGGAGGGCCACGCCATCCAGATCCGCTTGAGTGGCCCGGCCTCTCCTGGCACGGCGAAAGACCCGGCGGCTTGGGCCGCGTCTTGGGTGGTGAAGGCCCGGATGGTCGGGCCGGCGACCACCAGGCCGGCGGCGGCGATCCCCGCAAAGGCCAAGAACTGCCTGCGGGGATAGCCCGCGGTCGTGGTGCTGCTTCGTTGCTCGCTCACGTCTGGTTCCTTCCGTCGTCCACGCCAGTGTGGAGGTGGGCATTGCGTCCATATTTGGACGAGATCCAATTCCTCGGCCACAGTCTTCACCCCGGTGTGCTGGATGTCAAGGGCTCGATGGAGTGGCGCATCGAGGAACCCTGTCGCCCGCGGGGGCATCGGGCCTAGGATTCGATCCAACGGAAGTCCGGCGGTACTCTTGGATGACATCTAATTTTTGGAGGTCGGACATGGCTGCGTTTGAGGTCACGCGGAGGGGGCTGCTCACTGCCACGGGGCTCGGGGTGCTCAGCACGGCTCTGATCGGGTGCGCACCGGGGGGATCCGTCGCCACGGGTGCGCCTTCGGGCGGCACGGAGGCGCGCGCCGACAGGCGAATGGGCGCTGAGTGGGACAGTCACGCCCTGACGGTCATGTCGTGGCCGACCGCGCTGATCTGGGACGAGGACACCGCCTACGTGCGTGAAGACATCGCGAACATCGCCCGTGCGATCGCGGAGTTCGAGCCGGTCGTGATGTTGGCCTCGCCGGTCGACGCCGAGGATGCGGCTCGCGAATGCGGTGCCGCGGTCGAGATCGTCGAACTGGCGGTGGACGATCTGTGGGCGCGCGACACCGTTCCCGTGTTCGTCGAGGGGGCGAGCGGCCTCGAAGGCGTCGACTTCAACTTCAACGGCTGGGGTGACAAGCAGGTGCATCCGAATGATGCCCTCGTCGCCCGGGAGTTCCTGCGCGAGTTCGAGATCCCGCGCATCCAGGCGAACCTCGTCGGCGAGGGAGGCTCGCTCGAGACCGACGGCCTCGGCACCTTGCTCGTGACCGAGAGCTCACTCGTGAACGACAACCGCAACCCCGGGCTGAACCGCGACGAGATCGAGAGCAGACTCAAGAAGCTGCTGGGCATGCAGAAGGTGATCTGGTTCGACGGCGTCTACGACGAGGACATCACCGATGCCCACATCGATTCGCTCGTGCGTTTCACGGCGCCGGGGGTCGTGTTGCTCGACACCCCTGGCGAGGGCGCACCCGATGATGTCTGGTCGCGTTCCAGTGCGCAGGCTCGATCGGTGCTCGCGGAGGCGACCGATGCCAATGGCGACGGCTTCGAGGTCGTCGATCTGCCGCAGCCCGACTTCGGTGAGATCCGCGGATCCGGGGACGACTTCCTCGCCTCTTACGTGAACTTCTACGTCGGGAACGGCGCGGTGTTCGTTCCCGAGTTCGGCGACCGCCGCGCTGATGATCGCGCCCAGGGCATCTTGCAGGACCACTTCCCCGACCGGGAGATCGTGCCGCTGGACATCGATACGGTGGCGTCCGGTGGAGGCGGCATCCACTGCGCGACGCACGACATGCCGGGGGATCCAGAGGAGTGAGTATCCGTTCGCGACCATAGCGAACGCCATCGTTCGAGTTCGCTCGGACGGGAAGGAGGGCGATGGTGGACGGGATGAGGACGCGATCGAGACGGTTGCGCGCGATTGCGGCGGCAGCAGTGCTCATCGCGCTGGTCGGCAGCGTGGCGGCATGGTCCCAGCTCAGCAACACGATGGGAGGTGGCGGCGGTGTGCAATCGGGTCCGGTGAACGACCCGGATCGTGTCGATGTCACTGCCGCGATCATCCGCGTGGATCCGTCGAGCGGCGAGCTTCTGTTGCGCCTGCTCGTCGTGCCGCGGGGTGATCTGACCACCGAGGACGGGCTCTCTCCCCGCGAGGATCTCGAGATCCTCACCTCAGCGGCGATGAAGACGGACCCCTTCTTCCCGGCGCTCGAGCGGATCGGCAGCGTCGATGTTCCTGTCGTGCTCAGTGGCTCCGGAGTCACCGCCTACCCGTTTGATCGGTACATGGCGACGATCGAGTTCACGGCGAAGATGGGGGGCGAGACCGTGCCTGTTCACTTGACGCTCTCCAACCGTGACGCCCTGTTCGGTGCGGCGATCGACGCCCAACAGGATTCGGATGCGGCCGTCGCCGGGCTCACTCTCACGCGGTCTGTCGGCGTGCTCACCTTCGCGGTGTTCATGATCCTCGCGATGTGGGCGCTCGCTATCGCCGTCGTGACAGGTGCATGGCACCTGCTGTCACGTCGTCGCGGCCTCGTCTGGCCGGCGCTCGGCTGGATGGCGGCGACGCTGTTCGCGATCGCCGGGTTCCGCAACGCGGCCCCGGGGTCCCCGCCGATCGGTTCGCTCATCGATTACCTCGCGTTCTTCTGGGCGGAGGCGATCATCGCGGTGTGTGTATTCGCCGTGGTCATGGTCGGGGTGCGAACCGAGCGCGCCCTGGAGGAGAGTGCGGCGATTACCGCGGCTGAGGTGCCAGCGCAGTCCCATGCCCCGGAAGGCGCCGTTCCGGGGAGTGTCGCCCCGGATGAACCCGACGAACGGGCGACGGACGCGGGCGCAGGGGCGGCGCGCTGAGGTCGGGAGCTCACCCGCCGGACGATCGCGCGCGGTACTCGGGCGCGCCCGACATCGTGCGCTGTTCGTCGAGCGTGCCGGGGCTCCGGAGGCCCCGCGGTTGACAAGCAGGACGAACAGCCTCAAGATAATTGGATATCATCCAAATCCGCTCCGGTGACGCTGTTGTCCCGGGAGACAGGAGGAATCATGGCTCCCGTCATGAAAAAGACGCTGTCGCTTCTGACAGTCGTGTTCGTGGCCGCCGGACTCACCGCGTGCAATGGTGAAGGCTCGAGCCCTTCGACCGACGCCGAGAGCACGCTGCACGTCGCGCGCTCCGAGTCGTTCGATGGGTGGGACCCCGACAAGGCCGCGGCTTACTCGACCTATCAGACCCTGCAGGGCGTGCTCGAACCGTTGCTGCGTTTCGCGCCGGAGGGCGATCAGGTCGAAGCCGGGATCGCCACGGAGTGGGCCTACGATGCCGCGGCGCTCACCTGGACGTTCACGCTGCGCGACGACGTCATGTTCAGCGACGGCACGCCGCTCACCTCGGACGACGTCGTCTTCTCTGCCGGAGTGTGGGCGGAAGGGTCGAACTACGGCGGTCTTTACGCGAACATCACGGACGTGTCGGCACTCGACGAGCACACAGTCGTCTTCGCCCTGGCCGAACCCGACACCACCCTCCCGGTGCTGATGACCTGGTCGTCGTCGGCGATCTTCCCCACCGACTTCGGCGGTCTCAGCAAGAAGGAGTACTTCGCCGCCCCCGTCGCCGCTGGAGCCTTCACGGTCGCCGACTGGTCGCCCGGTGGTCGGATCGTCCTCGACAAGAACCCGCACTACTACCAGGAGGGGCGCCCGTATCTCGATCAGATCGTCATCGAGGTCGTACCCGACGCGACCGAACGCGGCGCGCAGTTCCAAGCAGGACAGATCGACATCTCGGAGTACATCTCCCCGATCGACGCGAAGCAGTACGGCGACGCCCTGGTGGCGCTGCCCGCCAGTCAGATCGAGCATCTGAGCTTCAACACCACCGGCGGCCCGCTGGCAGATCCGAATGTGCGACGAGCCCTCGCTCATGCGATCGACTACGAAGCGATCGCGGCCGGCCCGTTCCGGGGGATCGGTGCCGAACCACGCGGCATCATCCCGCCGAGCCTCGCGAACTGGGCGCCGCCCACCGAGCAGCCCTTCACGAAAGACCTCGACGAGGCCGAGAGCCTGCTCGAGGAGTCGGGCGCGGATGTCGCCTCGCTCGAGCTCATCTACGACGCGGCGAACCCGACCGACCACCTCGTCGCCCAGATCCTCAAGGAGAATCTCGCCGAAGTGGACGTCGATCTCAGCCTCACGGCGCTGGAGACGGGGGCCTTCCTCAGCCGCGCCTACGGGCTCGATGCCGACATGGTCCTCTGGTCGTACGGTGCCGTCTCCCCTGATGTGGTCGATCCGCTCGGCTGGATCACCGGCACCTCCTGGCTGTTCACGGGGTTCGAGACCGACACGGTGACCGCGCAGTTCTTCGCCTACGGGGCGACCGAGTCGACCGATGAGAAGCAGGCGATCGTCGCACAGGTGCAGGACGATGCGCTGCGCAACGCACAGGCGATCAGCCTCACCGAGTTCCAGGTGCAGCATGCGGTGAGCGACCGTGTCTCCGGATTCGCCTCGGCGCCCTGGGGCATGTACTACTGGGACACCATCCAGGTGAGCGAGTAGAGCCGTGGGACGCTACCTCTTCATCGTCAAACGGCTGGCACTCGCCGTCCCGCTACTGCTCGGCATCGTGCTCCTGGTCTTCCTGATCCTCAAGATCACCCCCGGTGATCCCGCGCGCCTGATCGTGGGACTGCGCGCGCCGGAGGCGGAGCTCGAGCTCGTCCGTGAACAGCTCGGGTTGAACGACCCGGCGATCGTGCAGTACTTCGCCTACGTCGGGCGCCTGCTCACCGGAGACCTCGGATACTCGTTCAAGTCGAACGAAGCGGTGTCAGCCATCGTGGCCGAGCGGCTGCCCGCGACTCTCTGGCTCTTGGGGGCTGGTGCGCTCATGTCGCTCGCGATCTCGGTGCCGCTCGCGATCCTCTCGGCTCGCCGTCCGGACGGACCGATCGATCACGGGGCGAGGGCCTTCGGGCTCGTGGCGTTGTCGATGCCGTCATTCTGGGTCGGGATCGTGCTGATCCTCGCCGTCGCGGTGCCGACAGGGTGGTTCCCCGTCGGCGGATTCGGATCGACACCTGCTGAGCACCTGCATTCTGTCCTCTTGCCCGCATTCACTCTCGCTCTCTCGATCGCCCCGCTGCAGATCCGGAGCCTGCGGACCAGCATCATCGAGGTTCTGGGTGCCGAGCATGTCACGACAGCGCGCTCACTCGGTCTCTCGAACGGGCGCATCATGTCGCGCTTCGTGCTCCGCAACGCCGCACCACCGACCGTCTCGATCCTCGCCCTCAACATCGGCTACCTGCTGTTCGGTGCGGTCGTGGTCGAGACCACCTTCGCCCTCCCCGGCATCGGGCAGGGTATCGTCCTGGCCGCTCGTCAGCGCGACATCCCGACCATCCAGGGCTACACCCTGCTGTTCGCGCTGGCGGTCGTCGTGGTGTTCCTCATCGCCGACATCGTCACCTCGATGGCCGATCCGCGACTGGAGGTCGAATCATGAGTGCCATCACCGCCGACACGGTCGGAGCGCTGTCTCCGAAGACCCGGCTGATCGTCGCTGCAGAGCGGACCCGTCTTCCCCGGCGGGTGTGGGTGGGGATCTCGATCGTGGCTGCATACGTGCTCACCGCTGTCTTCGCCCCCCTCATCGCGCCGTACGATCCGCTTGCGCAGGACGTGGTGAACTCCCTCGCCGCTCCGAGCGCTGCGCATTGGCTCGGCACCGACGAACTCGGGCGCGACGTGCTCTCCCGGCTCATCTACGCGTCACGGATCGACCTGCTCGTCGGTTTCCTGGGTGCGGCGCTGCCCGCCGTGCTGGGCACGTTCCTCGGGGCCGTCGCCGGCTTCCGCGGCGGGTGGCTCGACGGCGTGATCATGCGGGTATCGGATGTCGTGCAGGCGTTCCCCACCTACATCCTCATCATCGCCCTCGTCTTCGCGCTGGGCCCCGGGGTGACGTCGATCCTGGTGGCATTCACGCTGATCGCATGGGTCTCCTATGCGCGGCTGATCCGCACCGAAGTACTTCGCGAACGAGGGCTCGACTACGTCTCGGCGGCGAGGGCATCCGGCCTCTCAGGCCGCCGAACGCTCTGGAGGCACGTCTTCCCGAACTCGGTCGGTCAGACCCTGGTCTATCTGCCGTCGGACATCGTGGGGGCGACCCTCGGACTCGCGGCACTGTCGTTCCTCGGACTCGGCATCCAGGCTCCGACGCCGGAGTGGGGTGCGATGATCGCCGCCGGCCAGCCGTATATCCGGGAGCAGTGGTGGCTCTCGACCGTGCCGGGACTCGTTGTCGTCGGCTTCGGGTTGGGACTGAGCCTGGTCGGAGAGGGAATCGAAGAATGGACGAGGAAATGACCCGGAACGTGATCAGCGTGCGAGACCTGCACGTCTCGCTGTCGCTGGGAGGAAACATCGTGACACCGGTCGATGGGATCTCTTTCGACGTCCGCACCGGGGAGTCCTTGGGCATCGTCGGCGAGTCCGGGTCGGGCAAGAGCCTGTCCCTGCGTGCGGTGCTCGGCCTGCTGCCGCGCGACGGGACATCGACCGGATCCGTGCGGTATGCGTTCGCCGACGGCAGGATCAGCGCGAATGCCGAGCGTGTGCGCGGACGGGGAGCCGCGATGGTCTTCCAGGAGCCGATGACCGCGCTGAACCCGACGATGCGCGTCGGCGACCTCATCGGAGAGGCAGTGCGGGTCACGGGCGTACGTTCCCGACGAGCGGTCAAGGCGCGGGTGGTCGAGCTCATGGCGAGCGTCGGCATCCCCGAACCGGCGCGGCGCGCCCGCATGTGGCCGCACGAGCTGTCGGGAGGACTGCGTCAGCGCGTGATGATTGCCGCAGCCCTCGCCACGGGGCCGGAGATCTTGTTCTGCGACGAACCGACCACCGCGCTCGACGTGACGATCCAGGACCAGATCCTCGGACTGCTGCGAGGCTTGCAAGAGGAGCGCGGCATGGCGATGGTCTTCGTCTCGCACGATCTGGCAGTCGTCTCCGAGGTGTGCGATCGCATCGCGGTGATGTATGCCGGCAGGGTCGTCGAGACCGGACCCGTCGCCGAGGTGCTGCGTTCGCCACGTCACCCCTACACGAGAGCGCTGCTGGCATCTGCGCCCTCGTTCGCCGGCGGAACCGACGAGTTGGCGACGATCCCCGGTACCCCACCCGACCCGCGTGACTTCCCGAGCGGATGCCGCTTCGCTCCACGCTGCGCGTTCGCGCAGGAGGAGTGCCTCCGGGCGCCGTACACCCTCGACGGAGATGGCGAGAGAGCGACCGCCTGCATCCGCCCCGAGGTGCTCGAGGCGGTGGCGGCATGAGCGTCCTCCTGGAGGCACGTGACCTCACCGTCAGCTACCGCGTGGGTTCGGCCCTCTGGGCGCGTGTGCGCGGGCACGCCGTTCCCGAAGTGCATGCGATCGAGCAGATCGACCTGGTCGTGGAGCGCGGTTCGGTGGTCGGCATCGTCGGTGAATCGGGCTGCGGCAAATCGACGCTCGCCAAGGCGCTGGTCGGTCTTGCGCCGCTCGCGGGTGGGTCGATCACGCTCGACGGTGAGACTCTGAGCCCGCGTCGCACGCCGCAGCAGACGCGACGTGTACAGATGGTCTTCCAGGATCCGAGTGCATCGCTCGACCCCTCCATGACGATCGGGCAGACGTTGCGCGAGCTCCTCCGTGTGCACCGCATGGTGGCGCCCGCCGATGTGCAGGCGCGGGCGGAGGAGCTCATGCGACGGGTCGAGCTTCCGGTGTCGCTGTTGCAGGCGTACCCGCGTCGGCTCTCCGGAGGGCAGAGGCAGCGCGTCGGAATCGCTCGCGCGCTGGCGCTCGAGCCGGAGGTGCTCGTCGCCGACGAGTCGGTGGCGGCGCTGGACGTGTCGGTGCAGGCAGCGATCCTCAACTTGCTGCAACGGTTGCGCGCGGAGCTCGGCCTGACGATTCTCTTCATCTCGCACGACCTCGCTGTGGTGCGACATCTCTGCGACCGCGTCGTGGTGATGTACCTGGGAACGGTGGTCGAAGACCGGCCGACGGAAGAGCTCTTCGAGGATCCTCGGCATCCGTACACGGCCGCGCTCCTGTCATCCGCACCTCGGTTGGGCTTCGAGAAGCTGTCGGGAGGATCTGCGCTCAGTGGCGAACCCGGCAGCCTGCACTCGGTGCCGTCCGGATGCCGGTTCCATCCACGCTGTCCCGTCGCCAGGGACGAGTGCGCCGACCGAGTGCCGGCTTTGGCGGGGCCCACACCGGATCAGCGCGCGGCCTGTCATTTCGCATGGGACCCCGACGTCGTACCGCCGGAACGTCCGGGATCACTGACACGCGGCGTGGATAGGATGGAGCCACTATGAGTGGGGTGACCGGTCGGCTGGCGAAGGGTCAAGCGCGCCAGCAGATCGTGGTGGATGCCGCGGCGAAAGCCATCGCCGATCTCGGGCTCGCGAACGTGCGGGTGTCGGATATCGCCGAACGGGCAGGGATGACCTCCGGCCACGTGACCTACTACTTCCCCTCGAAGACCGATCTGCTCATGCTGGCCATCCGTCGAAGCGAGGAGTCGCTCGTCGATCAGGTGGACGTCGAGCTTGACGGCGTTGAAGAGCCTTGGGCGCGGTTGAAGCGCCTCATCGAACTGTCGGCATCGAATGGACGCGGCGACACCGGCTGGATCCTCTGGTTCCAGGTGTGGTCGGATGCGGCGACCGACGACACCGTCGCGGACGTGCACAACGAGCTCGATGACCGCTGGCGGCAGATCCTGCGCAATGTCCTCACCTACGGGCGAGACCGCGGGGCCTTCTCCTTCGACGACCTCGATGACGTGTCGCAGGTCATCTCGGCGTCGATCGACGGCCTCTCTGTGCAGCTCACTGTGGGTGCACCCGGATTCGACCATGAGCGGATGCTGCAGCTGTGCATGCGCGTCTGCGCCGCCTTCTTGGGGGCCGGGTCGGGCTCTCCGGCCTGAAGCCAGATGACGAATAGCGCTCCCCTCGAGGAGCGCTATTCGTCGTGCATGGCGATGCTCCTCCTTCGTAGCGGGCGGATCGTCCATCCGGGTTGCGAAAGAATTGGATGAGATCCAATATGGTGTGAGTACACGAAACCAACGGAGGTCCGCCGTGATCGACACGAACACCACCCCGGCCGATGCCGGCTTCTCGATGCCCGCCGAATGGGCCCCGCACTCCGGCTGCGTCATGGTCTGGCCGGCTCGCGTGGCGCTCTGGCAGGACCGACTCGATGAGGCCAAGCGCGACTACGCGACGGTGGCCAGGGCGATCGCCGCGTTCGAGCCGGTGATAATGCTGTGCAACCCCGGCCAGTCCGCCGAGGTGATCGATCTGTGCGGTGCCGGGGTCGAGCCACTCGAGGTTCCCATCGACGATTCCTGGGCACGCGATAGTGGGCCGGCATTCGTCACGAACGCTCGTGGCGAGCTCGCTGCAGTCAAGTTCGGCTTCAACGCCTGGGGTGAGCGGTGGCATCCGCACGACCAGGACGCACTGATTCCCGACCGCCTCGCCGCGCACCTCGGCATCCCGCTGTTCCGTGCGCCGTTCGTGCTCGAAGGTGGCGCCTTCTTCGTCGATGGTGAGGGGACGCTGCTCACCACGGAGCAGTGCCTGCTCAACCCGAACCGCAACCCCTCGATGTCGAAGGGAGAGATCGAGCAGGGGCTGCGCGACTACCTGGGTGTCTCCACGATCATCTGGCTTCCGTACGGTCACAGTCTCGACGTCGGGCCGGCGGGTACCGACGGGCACGTCGACGGAGTCGCCCAGTACATTGCACCCGGGCGCGTTCTGCTCGAAGTGCCCAGCGACCCCGCATCCACCGAGTATCTGCGTTCGCGTGCCAACCTCGCCCGACTCCGCGAATCCCGTGATGCGGCCGGCCGCGAGATCGAGGTCGCGCTCCTCGACCCGCATGTCGACTCCGAGGTGGCGTTCGCGAACCACTATCTCGCTGATCGCGCCGTCATCGTGCCCGTCGGCGGCGATGCGCACGACGAACCGGTGCTCGAGTTCCTGCGCGCCACTTATCCCGAACGGGAAATCGTCGGCGTTCCCGGCGCGACCATCGCGTTCGGCGGGGGCGGCCCGCACTGCATCACTCAGCAGATTCCCGCCGCGACAGGCCGGAGCGCGAGGTGACAACCCAGGCGTCAGGCGTCGACGTGGTCGAGGCGTCGATCGCCGAACTGAGGGCAGCACTGGAGGAGGGGCACGCGACGAGCGAGTCGCTCACTCTCGCCTACCTTGCACGTATCCAGGCGTATGACCGCCCGGGAACCGCCACTGCCCTCAACGCTGTCGTGGTCATGAACCCGGACGCGCTCCTCGATGCCCGTGCTTCCGACGACCGCCGTGCGCGGGGAGCGACCCTCGGTCCTCTCGACGGGATTCCCTACACGGCCAAGGACAGCTACCTCGTGCGCGGCCTCAGCGTCGCGGCAGGCAGCCCCGCCTTCGCCGACCTCGTCGCACAGCGGGATGCCTTCACGATCGAACGTCTGCGCGCGGCTGGCGCGGTTCTCATCGGGCTCACGAACATGCCTCCGATGGCCAACGGCGGCATGCAGCGCGGACTGTACGGACGAGCCGAGAGCCCCTACAGTGCCAGGTACCTCACGGCTGCTTTCGCCTCGGGTTCGTCCAATGGGTCGGGGACGGCGACGACCGCATCGTTCGCAGCATTCGGATTGGGCGAGGAGACCTGGTCGTCGGGTCGCGCGCCAGCCTCGAACAACGCGCTGTGCGCCTATACGCCATCGCGTGGTGTGATCTCAGTGCGCGGCAACTGGCCGCTCGTCCCGACGATGGATGTCGTCGTTCCGCACACCCGTACGATGGCCGACCTGCTCGAAGTGCTCGACGTGATCGTCGCCGACGATCCGGAGACGCGCGGCGATTTCTGGCGTGTGCAGCCGTGGGTGAGCATCCCGAGCGCATCGTCCGTGCGTCCTGCTTCATATACGGCGTTGCGCCCCGCAGGCCTGACGGCCGCGCAGGATCGATTGCGGGGTGTCCGGTTCGGCATCCCCCGCATGTACATCAATGCGGATCCGGATGCGGGCGTCGCGGAGCCTGCGCGGGGCGTCGGAATCGGGGGTCCCACGGGGCAGCGGATCGAGACGCATCCCGCGATCGTTCGACTCTGGGAGGCGGCGCGGCGCGACCTGGAGGCGGCAGGGGCGGAGGTCGTCGAGGTCGACTTTCCCGTCGTGTCGAACTACGAGGGGGACCGCCGCGGTGCGCCGACCATCGCGACACGCGGGCTGGTCGGTCCCGAGTACCTGCGGCGCGAGATCGTCGATCTCTCCGCCTGGTCGTGGAACGAGTTTCTCGAGGCCAACGGCGACCCGGTTCTGCACCGGCTCGCGGACGTCGACGGCTCACAGATCTTCCCGCCGGACGACGGCACGCTCCCGGATCGCTACACAGGGTTCGATGACGACGTCTCCGACTACCCGGATTGGGCGCGCGCCCATCCGGGAATGACTCTGGATGACATGCCGGAACTCGCTGAGGGCCTGCGCGGACTCGAGGAGACTCGGCGCGTCGACCTGGAGCAGTGGATGGACACGCTCGGACTCGACGCGGTCGTGTTCCCCGCCGCTGCTGATGTGGGCGCTGCGGATATGGACGTGAACCCGATCTCAGCAGCGCGAGGCTGGCGCAACGGCGTCTGGGTCGCGAACGGCAATCTCGTTCCGCGACATCTCGGCATCCCCACCGTGACGGTGCCGATGGGCACCAGAGTGGACATCGGGATGCCGGTCGGGCTCACCTTCGCCGGACGCGCTTATGACGACACCGCGCTGCTCGAGATCGCCTCCGCGTTCGAAGCGACGGGTCGCCGACGCACATCACCTGCGCGCACCCCGCGGTTGGCTCACGCCGTGGTGCGATCATGACCGCGCCGCTGAAGCGCGCTGCGACGCGTGCCGGGGCCTCCCTGGCACTCGGAGCCATCTGCATCCTCCTCGCGTCGTGCACCTCGGCGGGGCAGTCGAGTTCGGAAAGCGGCGACGAGGCGATCCTGCACGTCGCACGAGCCGAGTCCTTCGAAGGATGGGATCCGGATCGTGCCGCGGCCTACGGCACCTTCCAGACGTTGCAGGGGGTCCTCGAGCCGCTCGTCCGAGTGACGCCTGATGGCACGGGGCTCGCGCCCGGGTTGGCTGAATCGTGGACGTTCGATCCGGCGGCACTGACCTGGACGTTCGTGCTGCGTGACCGACTGCTCTTCAGCGACGGTTCCGACCTGACGTCCGAAGACGTCGCGTTCTCCGCGGGCGTGTGGGCCGAAGGTCCCAATGTCGGTTCCCTCTATGCGAACATCGCTTCCGTCGCCACGCCCGACGATCGCACCGTCGTGTTCTCATTCTCGACTCCGGACACCACGTTCCCCGTGCTGATGACGTGGTCCTCGTCCGCGATCTTCCCCTCGGATTTCGGCGGGAAGACAAAAGACGAGTACTTCGCGGCACCCGTCGCGGCCGGCGCTTTCGTGGTGGCGGACTGGTCTCCGGGCGGGAAGACCATCCTCGAGAAGAACGCCCATTACTACGAGCCGGGGCGACCATATCTGGACAGGGTCGTCATCGATGTGCTGCCGGATGCCACGGAGAGAAGCGCGCAGTACTTGGCGGGGCAGATCGACATCTCGGAGTATGTGAGCCCGATCGATGCTGCAGCCTACGGTGAGGCCCTCGTCGCGCTGCCGGCCAGCCAGGTCGAACACCTGAGCTTCAACACGACGCGTGCGCCTCTGGACGACGAACGCGCGCGTCAAGGAATCGCCTACGCCATCGACTACGAGTCGATCATCGCCGGAGCATTCAAGGGCTACGGCTCGGAGCCTCAGGGAATCGTTCCGCCGAACCTCGAGAACTGGGTGCCGCCGACCCGAAAGCCGTACGCGCTCGACCGAGCGGAGGCGGTCGGTCTTCTCGACGAGAGCGGCTTCGATGCGAGCGAGCCCCTGGAGCTGATCTACGACTCGGCGAACCCCACAGACGCCCTCGTCGCGCAGATCATCAAGGCGAACCTGGATGAGGTCGACGTGGAGGTCACGCTGAGCCCGCAGGAGACAGGAGTGTTCCTCAGCCGGGCCTACGGACTCGACGCCGACATGGTGCTCTGGTCGACCGGAGCCATCTCCCCTGATGTCGTCGATCCGCTCGGAGTGTTCGCGGGCGGCGACTGGCTGTTCTCCGGATACGAGACGGAGACGATCACCCAGCAGTACCTCGATTACACCAAGGCCAGTACTCCGCAAGAGAAGCAGCAGATAGTCCAGGCGGTACAGGACGACACGCTCGTGAGCGCCAATGTGATCAGCCTCGCCGAATACCAGGTGCTGCACGCGGTGAGCGACCGCGTCTCGGGTTTCACGGCCGCACCGTGGGGAATGTACTACTGGGACACCATCAAGGTGGACGAATGACTCGAAAGGCACACATGTCCGATCTGCAGACCCTCTCGCCGGAGAGATTGCTCATGCCCGCTGAAGGTGCTCCGCACGCGACGACGTGGATGGCGTACGGGGCGACGCCGGGCGCCTGGGGGGAGGACTTGTCGTCTCCGTTCGGGCGCGACATCGGCAACAGTCGCACCCTCGCGCGTCAGGATCTGATGAGGATCGCCGCGAATCTGTCCCGCTTCGAGCCTGTCGCGATGCTCGTCGATTCTGCGGAAGACGAGGCGGAGGCGAGGGGGTTCCTCGCCGACATCATCGGGGGCGTAGCTCCCAAGGACCAACTCTCGAACGAGTTGGACGATACGGGCCGGATCTTCACGGGCGGCATCGCCCGATCGAGCGATATTCCGCCGATCGATCCGAACCGGATCACCCTCTTCCGCAGCCCGCTCGACGATCTCTGGACTCGAGACACGGCCCCCGTATTCGTCAGAGACGCCGCGCGGCGGCTTCACGCCGTCGACCTGAACTTCAACGGGTGGGGTCAGTGGCCGATATCGACGGCACTGCCCGGGTGGCGCAAGGATGCTGAGAAGACGAGGAACGGTGTCCTGGATCAGCCGGTCGACCGCGATCGTGGAGTCGCTGCCGCCATCGCGCGTCTCGCCGATGCGCCGATCGTCGACACCTGGCTGACGATGGAGGGCGGCGGACTCGAAGTCAACGGCGCGGGTCTCGGCATCGCGATGGAGAGTTGCATCGTGAATTCGAACCGGAACCCGGAAAAGACGAGAGCAGAGATCGAGGGCGAGCTTCGCCGCCTGTTCGGGATCGAGCACATGCTGTGGATGCCGGGTGTCACCGGCGTCGAGCTGACGGATTGGCACGTCGACTTCACCGCCCGTTTCGTGGGCGAAGACCTGCTCGTCTTCGCCTTCGACGAGAAGTTCGAGCCGTCGGACCAGCGCAACCGCAAGGCCTTGGAATCCTCCGTCGCCGAGCTCAACGAGCTGCGGCCGGAGCGGAGAACGGCCCTGCTCGGTTCACCGGCAGCACGCTTGTCGACACGGGAACTGCCGACGCCCGACATAGAGAAGGTGTACGCGTCGGTCCGGGAGCGCAACGCCGAGCATCCGATCACGACTCGCACCATCGAGGAATTCGCCCTCACGACTGCCCCCGGATACATCGGGTACTACGAGGCGAACGGCTGCATCATCATGAGCCAGTTCGGTGACGCGGCTGCTGATCGCCTCGCCTTCGACCGAATCGCGGAACTGTACCCCGATCGTGTCGTCATTCAGATCAGCACCGATGGTCTCATGAGTGGTGGCGGGACCATCCACTGCGCGACCCAGCAGCAGCCGGTTGCATGAGAGCACCGCACGCTGCTCCTCCGGGAGATGGTGCACGTGTGATCGGGGTGAGCATCGGGTTCGGGCCGGGTTCGAGATCGTGAGCCTCCGGCTGTCGTGATTCTGAGCGTGACCTCTTGACATCCGCTCCGCTCAGGCATAACGTACAACCAAATGGTTGCACAAAGAGAACTGAGCGAAGCGGAGGTCGACCGTGTCTTCCACGCACTGGCGACGTCGACCCGGCGCGACATCCTGCGTCGGACGATCGAGCGTGAGCAGTCCGTCTCGACCCTCGCCTCCGAATACGAGATGTCGTTCGCCGCGGTGCAGAAGCACGTCGCCGTGCTCGAGGCCGCGAACCTCATCGTCAAGCGCGCCGAGGGACGCGAGCGGCTCGTCCGCGCGAACCCCGAGATGATCGCCCGCGCCAGGGCGCTCCTCGCCCGATACGAAGAGCTGTGGCGGTCGCGCATCGCCCGGCTCGACGATCTGCTGGCCGAGACGCCTCGGTCCGGCTCAACCGACAACAGCGACACCCAGAAGAACGAACAAGGAGACTGAACATGCCTGTCACCGACGTCACCACCGATGCCGAGAACTTGACGATGACCGTCGTCGCAGACTTCGCCGCCCCCATCGAGCGGGTGTGGAGCGCATACTCCGACCCGCGTCAGCTCGAGCGCTTCTGGGGCCCTCCCGGGTGGCCGGCCACCTTCACCGCCTGGGACCACACCGTCGGCGGGCGTGCCGTCTACTCGATGAACGGACCGCGCGGCGAGAAGTCGTCGGGGGCGTGGGAGTTCGTCTCGATCGACGCGCCGAACGGCTTCGAGGTCATCGATTCCTTCGTCGACGAGAACGGCAAGCCGCTCGACGGCTTCCCCGCGCAGCGGATGTCGTTCGCGTTCGAGCCCACCGCCGACGGCACGCGCATGGTCACGACGAGCCACTTCGACTCGGTCGATGCGCTCGAGCAGGTCGTCGAGATGGGTCAGGTCGAAGGCATCAAGATGGCGATGGCTCAGCTCGACACCGTGCTGCAGGATCTTCGCGACTACGCACAGGGCAAGGGCACGCGGGTCGAACTGCTCGACGACACCCACGTGCGCATCACGCGTCTGGTCGAGGGGCCGCGCGAGCTCGTCTGGCGGGCGCACTTCGAGCCTGACCTCATCCGCAAGTGGATGCTCGGGCCCGACGGCTGGGAGATGACGGAGTGCGTCTCGGCCACCGAAGTCGGCCAGTCGTACCGGAACTCCTGGGCGCCGGTCGGCGACACCGAAGGACAGTCGTTCGGGTTCGAGGGGGAGGCGCTCCTGATCGACGCCCCGCGCCGCGCCGTCACCACCGAGCGGATGCAGGGCCTGCCGACCGAGACCCTCAATGACCTCAACCTGTACGAGGAAGACGGCGCAACCCTCGTCACGCTGCTCATCGAGTACCCCGACCTGGAGACGCGCGACATGATCCTCGCCACCGGCATGGCCGACGGCATGGAGTCGTCGTTCGCCCGCCTGGAGCGGGAGCTGCTCTCCGTCTGAGCGCGCACGCGTTCACAGCTCAGGATGGACCGGCCGGATCCCCGCGGATCCGGCCGGTTCTGCCGTGTGCGGGCTGCTTCTTCCTGAGTTGTGAACGCGCGCGACGCGGCACCACACCGCGCGCCGAGGCAGAACCCGGCCGCTCGGGATAAAGTGGCGACACGATGAGGATCACGCGCCGCACTCTGCTCCTCGGCGCCGGAGCCGGTGTCGCTTCGGTGCTTCTCGCCTCCTGCACCCCGGAACCGGCCCCCACGCCGACGCCCACTCGCACGCGTGAGCCCGAGCCTCCGCCCGGTGTCCCGGCCGCAGCAGGCAGCATCCGCAGCACCTGGACCACCGATCCGTACGCCCTCGGCGCGGCCAGCTTCACCCCCGTCGGTGTGCTCGCCGGCACCCGCCTCGCGCTGGGGAAGCCCGTCGACGGACGCCTGTTCTTCGCGGGCGAGGCGACCGATGAAGATGCCCCCGGCACGGTGCGCGGTGCGATCAGCTCGGCTGCGCGCGCGGCCGAAGAACTCCTGATCCCGGCGACCTCGGGCGAGCGCGTCGCGGTCGTGGGTGCAGGGCTCGCCGGCGCCACCGCTGCCGCGCTGCTGGCTGCGGGCGGGCTGGAGGTGACGGTGTTCGAGGCCAGGGACCGCGTCGGCGGACGGGTGTACTCCCGCGTCGACGACTCGTGGCCCGTGCCGGTGCAGCTCGGCGCCTGGCTCTTCGGCGCGGATGACGCCGAGGTGCTCGACCGGATGAGCCGCGGAGAGGTCGGCATCGTCGAACTGGCCGGTGAACTCTGGCGCGGACCCGACGGAGACCTCGACCCGGTCGACCCCCAGCCCTTCGATGCAGCGATCACGACGGCACAGGCCGCCCCGGAAGACTCCTCGGTGACCGACGCCCTGGCCGCCGCCGGCATCGACCCCGCCGATCCCGCGACGGCTGCACTGCTCGCGATCCTCGCCGCCCGCACCGGCGCCGGAGCCGACGAGCTGTCGAGCTGGTTCGCGCCGCCGCTGCCCACGGGCGACCCGAAGGCTGCGACGGAAGACCTCGCGCCGTTCATCGAGCAGGCGCTCGATGGCGTCAAGGTGGGGCTCAACTCTCCGGTCGCCCGCCTCGCGTACGACGACTCCGGGGTGAGCGTGCGCCTCGGCACCGGTGAGGCCCTGTCATTCGACCGTGTCATCGTCACGGTGCCGCTCGGCGTTCTCCAGGACCGCAGCATCGAGTTCGACCCGCCCCTGCCGTTCTCCAATCGCGGAGCCGTCTCGGCACTCGGCATGGGCGCGATCGAGACCGTCTGGCTCCGCTGGGACGAGCCGTTCTGGGAGAACGAGGAGGCGATCTGGCACGCGGTCGGTGCCGACGTGGCGATCCCGACGTGGATCAACCTGCGCCCCGCAACCGGCGAGAACGTGCTCGTCGGCATCGTGGGAGGGGCGGCGGCCGCCGAGTTCGCGAAGCTCGATGAGGACAAGGCCATCGAAACGGCCCTCGCCTCCCTCGCTCTCTACGTCTGAGCGACCCGTTCGCCCACCGTCGCCTGCTCCGGTGACGCCGTATCGGACGCGTCTTCGCCCTCCGTGCGCAGCCGCCGCGGCAGCGGCATCCGGCTGATGAGCACCAGGGCAGTGGCGACGGCGGCGAACGTGCCGAGAGCGACGGCGGAGGAGGCGAGGAACTCGATCGGGCCGCTCACCTGCCGCGGGTCGAGGAAGTAGTACGGGTACCAGCCGATCAAGGGACCGCGGATCATCGTGGCGATGCCCCAGATCACGGGGTACGCGAGCGTCACCGGGATGACCCGCCAGGGCACCGAGCGGTGACCGGGCGCGAGGGCCCACGCCGCCACGGTCACGGCGGGAAGCCAGAAGTGCAGCACCTGATCTGACCAGGGCACATCGATGCGGATGCCGCGGATCCCGGCCTGCCAGACCAGGATCGCGAACACGAGTCCGGCGGTGATCGTCCAGGTCAGCACGAGTGCCAGGGCCACGGTGAGCCAGCGAGGATCCCGCACCCGGCGCAGCGCGATGATGCCGGCGACGGTCAGCAGCACGACGAAGGCGATGTTCGACTGGTTGGTCAGATACGCGAAGAAGTTCTGGCTCGCGATGGTGTTCGACGCGAGGCCCCAGGCGAGCCGATGGATGAGCGCCACCAGGCAGACGGCGGCCGCGCCGAGGCGGAGCAGACCGAAGACGGTGCGGGCCTTCACCGCTGCGTCACCGCCCATTCCGTCATCAGCCGAGTCTACGGACCTCAGCTCGGAGGGCCCGTCGTGCCTCAGAGGGCATGCGTCAGCGTCGGGGTTCGCGGGTCGACCACAGCGCCAGTGCGACGAGCACGGGCTGGAAGAACAGTCGCACGAAGCGCTTCATGTCCGTGTCGAGACCGAAGCCGTCGCGGTGGTGCATCCACTGCGCCACGTTGCCGGGGAACACGGCGACGAAGAACAGAGCGGCGATCGTGCCGACAGTACGCCGACGGCGTCGTGCCAGCAGCAGTGCGGATCCGAGTGCGACCTCGGCCACGCCGGAGGCGAGCACCGTGGTGTCAGGGTCCAGCGGCAGCGAGTCGGGAACCTGCGCCTGGAACTCCTCGCGCGCCACCGTGAGGTGGGAGACGCCCGCGAAGACGAGGGAGGCGCCGAGGAAGATGCGGCCGATGGTGCGGGCGGGAGTCGACATGGTGCGAGTGTACGCCGCGGTCGTCGGGCTCAGATCAGGCGGCGGAGGGCCTCTTCGAGCGAGACCCCCTGAGCCTCCGCGCGATCGCGCAGCCGGGCGTGCTCGTCGGACGACAGCGGGATGCGCAGCTCGATCGGGTCGTCCTCCGGTGCATCCAGACCGTCGAGGAGGTCGGATGCCTCGGCCCACAGCGGCTCCGCGACCGAGGTCGACGTGGCGGGGGAGGGAGTGGGCGCTGCGGCAGCGACCGTCGGCGTAGAAGCTGATGCGGCGACCGGTGCCGACGCGGCGACCGCGGCTCCGGCACCCGTCGCGAGGGTGAAGCCGGGGCCTCGACGCGGCTCCTGCTTCGCCTGGTAAGCCTTGGCCGCGGCGTTGGCGCGCTCGTCGGCGGCCTCGTTCAGAGGGTGCCCCGCGTGTCCCTTGACCCAGGAGAACTCGACGTCCCGGCCGCGGATCGCCTCGTCGATGCCTTCCAACAGGTCACGGTTGAGCACGGGCCCGCCGTCGGACTTGCGCCAGCCTTTGCGCTTCCACCCCGGCATCCACTTCGTCACGGAGTCGATCACGTAGCGACTGTCGCACTCGATCATCAGCTTCTCGTCGATGCCGGTCGTCGCGAGCAGCAGTTCCAGAACGGCCCGCAGCTCGCCCTGGTTGTTCGTGCCGTGCGGGGAACCGCCGGCCGCCCAGTTGTCGTCGTCGATGTACCAGGCCCAGCCGTTGGGGCCGGGGTTGCCCAGGGCGGAGCCGTCTGCGGCGGCGGTGATCGTCATCCCTCAACCGTAACGGTGAGCGGCCTGCGGCCCAGCCGCCGTGAGTTGCTGAGATCGGTCAGTCGTCGACGGGTTCGTCGTTCTCGGGTTCGCCGTTGCCGGCCGAGGCGGCCTCGGGGACGGGAGGCGCGACCGGGAACAGGATCGAGCTCAGGTCGCCGCTGGTCTCCGCGCCGAGGCCGATCGACAGCGGATCGACGACGGGCGCGGTGTCGAGCACCTCTGCCTCAGGGCGCTCGAGCGGCTCAGAGGGCAGCACCCACTGGTTCTCTTCTTCTTCAGACTTCTGCTGGAACAGTCCCATGGGTCCATTGTGAACCCGTGTGCGAGCGGCCGGGCCGGATTCACACGCGATTGATCGGATGCCGTCGGTCGAGGCGTACCGCTCAGGCCGAGGCCGCGCGGCGGAAGGTGAAGTATCCCGAAACGGCTCCGTGATTCACAACGCCGGCGCCCGTGCTCAGCACCCGCTCTGAGGTCGTGGCTCCTGACTCGACGAAGGCGTACCCCGTGTGCTCGAGCCGCCAACCGACCCGCTCGACTTGGCCGAGGAAGTACCCGATGCTCTCGTTCTGGAGGTAGTCGTTCGCGGCCGAACCCCACGACGAAGGGGCTCCGATGAGGCGACTGACCTCGACATGCAGGTGAAGCAGCGGGTCGCCTCGGGTGTGCGCTTCGCGCGCCGCGCCGAGCAGTCTTTCTGCTTCGTCGGATGTCAGCATGATCCCCCTTCGCGCCGGTGTCGCCCGCAACTTCACCTGAGAGCGTACGTCGCCTGATGGCGTCAGACCGATGCCGCGCGCACAGCTTCGACGAGGGTGAGCCAGGGGCCATCGAGCGCGGAGTCCGGCAGCTCGCGCTCTCGGCGCTCCGATGGCGTGCGTGCTCTGATGCTCCAGACGAACCGGTCGGCGCCGACGCCGGCATCCGTCTCCTGGTCCCACGGGCACCGGTCGATCAGGTCGATCCATTCCACTGCGGCGTCGTCAGATTCCGCCTCGACCTGCCACTGACGGCGGATGCCGGCGATGCCGCCTGTGCGCACCACCGCGATCACGACCTGCGCGTCAGTCGGTGGAGGGGACTCGCTCATCTTCATAGACTCCCACGGTCGTCCACGCCCGTCGAGCCGCTGCGGCTGTGGCGGCATCGATCGCGGTGGCCGCGGCGACAGTGGCGTCGGCGAACTGCGTGAACGTCGCGGTGCTCGACAGGCCGCCGGTGAGGGCGCGGTACCAGACGGTTCCCGCGCGCTCCCAGGCTTTGCCGCCGAGGTCGATGGCGAACAGGGCGAACGCGCGGTTGGGGATGCCGGAGTTGATGTGCACGCCGCCGTTGTCTTCGGTCGTGCGTACGAAGCCGCTCATGTGGTCGGGCTGCGGGTCTTTGCCGAGCTCGTCATCGTCGTAGGCGGTGCCCGGCGCGATCATCGAGCGCAGCGCGGCGCCCTCGACGGCGTCGGTGAAGATCTCGGCGCCGATGAGCCACGTCGCCTGATCGGCACTCTGCCCGAGGGCGTACTGCTCGGTGAGGGCGCCGAACACATCGGCGATCGACTCGTTCAGGGCGCCGGGCTGCCCCTGGTACTCGAGGTTCGCGGTGTGCTGCACCACGCCGTGGGCGAGCTCGTGCCCGATGACCGTGAGCGAGCCGGTGAAGTGCTGGAAAACCTCGCCGTCGCCGTCGCCGAACACCATGCGCTCGCCGTCCCAGAACGCGTTGTCGTAGTCGACGCCGTAGTGCACGGTCGCATCCAGCGGTGCGCCGGCATCGTCGAGGGAGTTGCGCTCGAACGCGGCCAGCAGCATCTCGAACGTGGCGCCGAGTCCGTCGAAGGCCTCGTTCACCGCGGTGTCTTCGACCGGGGCATCGTCTTCGCCGCGCACGACGGCGCCGGGCAGCTGCTGCGTGTTGCCGGCGTCGCTGATCGTGCGGTTCGGAGCATCCGACAACTGTGCCACGAGGTCGCCGTTCTCGTCGATCGAAAGGTCGATGCGGGCGCGGAACGGCGGGCGCCCGGCCGTCAGCGTCTGCCGTGCGGCGGCGGCGGCCTTCGGGAAACGACCCGACTCGGCCAGGCGTGCGAGCAGATAGGAGGGGACCACTCCATGACGTGTTTCGGATGCTGTGCTGCTCATGTTGCGACCCTACGCCGAGGCGCAGACGTTCGGGCGTTGCGGGGCGGAGATGTCCCCGAAGGGAGGAAGGATGTGGTCCGGTTGTCCGCCGGACGCGGAGTTCTCCGCCCGCCCCGGATGCGGGGTCAGTCCCTTTCGATGCTCAGCACGGTCGTCCGCAGGCCGTCGGACTCGTATTGCACCGGCATGCCCGGATGGTCGATCGAGAACCAGAAGACGCCGTCGTCGGTGTCGTACCTGCGGCAGGTGAGTTCGCCGAGCGGTGTCGACAGGCGCACGGTCGACACACTCGTCGTGTCGGCGTCGAACGCCGCGTGGCCCTGCAACTCGGCCCAGGTAACGCGGTTCGAGACGACGGCACTCGGGTCTTCGGCCGCCCACCGCGCGAGGGTCGCGCCCTCTTCATCGGTGTCGCTGAAGCGGTTGACGTGTTCGCCCATCGGGCCGTCCGGTCCCTCCAGGAGGAGCCGGATCAGCCTCCCGGCTCCGGTGGCGTCACGGATCTCGTCGGCGGTGAACGGTGTCGGCAGGAGCCCTGGTCCGAGCAGGTGCGGGTCGGAATCGGTCATGAAGACAGTCTGCGCCCTGGTCCGACTCTCACGTCACGGGATGGTCTCGATGGCCTGGTCCGCATCGGGATTCCTTGACAGGATTGCGTTCTGTATACAGAATACCAGTACGCCCGAAGGGGTGATCCCGACCTGATCTTCCAATGATGAAAGAGGTAGCGAGATGGCACGTGCGAACGTGACGCGGTATCTGGCCCTGGGCGTCGCCGGCGCTCTGGCACTCGGACTCGCCGCGTGCAGCGGTGGGGGTGGAGGCGGCGGCGGTGGCGTCGACGCCGACGGCAACGCGACCGTCGTCTGGTCCACCTGGGGCACGGCCGACGAGCTCACCCGCTACGAGGAGTTCAACAAGGACTTCATGAAGCGCCACCCCGACATCAAGGTCAAGCTCCAGCCGGTGGCCGACTACGGCGACTACCACTCCAAGCTGCTCGCGCAGCTCACCAGCAACACCGCTCCCGACGTGTTCTACGTCGGTGATGACAAGATCGGCCAGTTCGTCGACTCGAAGCGACTGATGCCGCTGAGCGACCTGATGGACTCGAAGGACAGCAAGACGAAGAAGGATGACTTCTTCCCCGGGCTCTTCGGCGCGGCCGAGAACGACGGCGAGGTGTACGCCGCTCCGAACGACTCCAACCCCGACGTGTTCTGGTACGACAAGCAGGCGCTCGCCGCGGCCGGCATCACCGAGGACCCGGCGACCCTGGCCGAGAACGGCGAGTGGACGACCGACAAGTTCCTCGAGATGAACAAGAAGCTCCACGAGGCGGGCCTCACCGGGACCATGTACTGGAACTACTGGGCCACGCACTGGAGCTGGCTCTCGTCACAGGGCCTCGACGCTCCGTACGACGACTCCGGCGCGTTCGTCGCGAACAAGGATGCCGCAACCGTCGAGTCTGTGCAGCAGCTCGGTGACCTGTTCGAGGACGGCACCTTCGTCGTCGCGGATTCTCTTCCGGACGGCGCCGGCGCCGACAGCGTCTTCGTCACGCACAAGGCCGGCTTCTTCGTGCAGGGTCGGTACACGATCGGTACGGTCGATGCGACCGGCGAGCAGGACAGCTACGACATCGTGCAGTGGCCGACTCCTGACGGTGAGGCCGCGCCCACAGGGGTGGCGACCAGCTTCCTCGCCATCAACGGCAAGACCAAGGTGAAAGACGCGGCGTTCACGTTCTGGACCGAGTTCCTCTCGGCCGAGGGCCAGACGTTCCGCCTCCAGGGCGGTGGCAACGCGGTCCCGTCGATCAAGGGTGCCGACGACGTCGTGCTCGAAGGCGACTACCCCGCGCACGCACAGACCTTCCTCGACATGCGCGACATCGGCTTCGAGGACTACCCCGCCGAGGCGCGGGTGCCCGGTCTGCCGACCGCGATCGCCGACGAGTTCCTGAAGCTCTACCAGGGCAAGACCGACGCACAGGCGACGCTCGACACCATCGCCGACGTGGTCAAGGAACGGTCGGAGAAGTAGGCGTGAGCACTCTCACCGAGAACGGGCGGATGCCGCAGGTCACCCCTGCGGCATCCGCCCCGCCCCTGCGGAAGGAGGCGCTGTGGCGCCGCCGCGACCGACTGTGGGGGTACGTCTTCGTCGGCCCGCAGATGATCGGCATGGGGCTGTTCGTCGTGTTGCCGTTCGCCGCGAGCCTGGTGCTGGCGTTCGCGGACTGGGACGGCCTGACCGACCTCACCTGGGTGGGCTTCGCCAACTTCGCCGACCAGCTGACCGATCCGCTCCTCGGCCGTGCGATCATCAACACGCTCATCATCGCGATCGTAACGGTCCCGATCGGCCTGGGCCTCTCGGTGATCGTCGCCGTCGCGCTCGAGAAGCTCAAGACGCGCACGCTCTACCTGATCCTGTTCTTCGCCCCCGTCGTGACCTCCACGGTCGCGGTGGCGATGATCTGGCAGCAGATGTTCCGCTCCGACGGCCTGCTGTCCACGACGATCTCGAAGGTCTTCGGGGTCACCCCTCCCGACTGGCTGCAGGACCCGAAGCTCGCGCTCCTCGCCGTCTGCATCGTCACGATCTGGTCGTCGATGGGCCTCAACGTCGTGATCTTCCTCGCCGGGCTGCAGAACATCTCGCCCTCGGTGATCGAGGCCGCGCGGATCGACGGTGCCGGCCCCTGGCGGCTGTTCACCAGCATCCGCCTGCCGCTGCTCTCGCCGATCGTGTTCTTCTCATCGGTGGTCGCCTTCATCTCTTCCCTGCAGACCTTCGACACGGTCTACGTGCTCGTGCAGGATGCGGGGCCCGACAACGCGACCCGCACGATCGTCTATCACATCTTCGATCTGGGCTTCGGGCGCTTCGAGTTCGGTCCGTCGAGTGCCGCCAGCATCATCCTGCTGGTGCTCACCCTCGTCATCACCGCGGTGCAGTTCGGCGCGCAGAAGAAGTTCGTCCACTACGAGGATGACCCCGCATGAGCATCCAGACGCCCCCGCTGACCGGTCCCGCCCCGGCGACCGACTCCACCATCGCGATCACCGCGCCCGGCTACCGTTCGCGTGGTCGAGGTGGCCCCGCCGTCGACCGCGCGCGCCGACGCGTCGGCTCGACCGTGCTGCACGTCGTGCTCATCATCGCCGGGATCGGCATGGTGTTCCCGTTCATCTGGATGCTGCTGACCTCGTTCAAGACGCTGCCGCAGCTGCTGAAGAACCCGCTCCAGTTCCTCCCGGACCCCTGGACCTTCGACAACTACACCCAGGCCTGGAACGCCGTGCCCTTCGGCCAGGCGTACCTGAACAGCGCCTACATCGCGATCCTCGTGGTGGCGGGCACCCTGCTCACGGCATCGATGGCCGGCTACGCGTTCGCGCGCATCCGGTTCCGCGGCAGCAAAGTGCTCTTCATCGTGTTCCTCGCGACCCAGATGATCCCGAAGCAGGTGACGCTCATCCCGTTCTACCTGCTGATGTCGAACCTCGGGTGGGTGGACTCGCATCTCGCGCTGATCGTGCCGGGCATCATGGCGAACCCGTTCGCGGTGTTCCTGATGCGGCAGTTCGTGCTGGCGTTGCCGCGTGAGCTCGAAGAGGCGGCGATCGTCGACGGCGCCGGCCGCTTGCGCATCTTCTGGAGCGTCGTGCTCCCGAACCTGAAGCCCGGCCTTGCCGCGCTCAGCATCATCGTGGCCCTCGACGTGTGGAACGCCTTCCTGTTCCCGCTCGTGCTGCTGAACTCGCCCGACCTGTTCACGGTGCCGCTGCTGCTGAACGCCTTCGAGGGTCAGCAGGGCTCGATCAACTATGGGCTCGTGATGGCGGCTTCTGCGATCGCGACCGTGCCGATGCTGATCGTGTTCGTGATCGGTCAGCGCAAGATCCTCAACAGCATGGCCGCGTCAGGGCTCGGAGGACGATGATGACGGATGCCGCGGCCCTCGCCGGGCGACACCTCGATCTGGTTTCCGCGCCCTTCACGCTGCCGCGCTCGCGGGTGATCGTGTTCCGGGAGGGCGACGGCGTGCGCGTGCACACCTCGGAGTATGAGCGGCGGCTGTCGGAGTGCCGGGTGCTGGATCTACTGACCGTGGTGGATGCCGCGGGCGAAGTGCTTCCGGTGACGGATGTGCTTCCGGCGCAGGTGATGTTCGGAGGGGGCGCGGCGACGCTGACGTTCGCCGACCCGTCGACGTTGAGCCTCGGCGGCGAACCAGGGCTGCGGGTGCGGCTGAGGCGTCCGGACGGGAGCGAGGAGGAGCATCCGCTGAGCGACGGCATCCGCCTCTGCATCGCCGCCGACCGCGCTGTCGAGGCCGAACCCGGCGATCATGCCGCAGCGCTCGCCGCGACCGAGCGGATCTGGGCCGAGTGGTTCGCGAAGTGCCCGATCGTGCGAGACGACCTGCAGGAGATGACCGCGTTCTGCTGGTGGGTGCTGGGTGCGAACATCGTCGAGCTGCCGTCGCTCGGCGATGCCAGGGCGATCGTGCCGTCGAAGATCGGGTACGTGGGGCTGTGGCAGTGGGACGCGTACTTCATCGCCGTAGGGCTGCGGCACGGCGACCCGGAGCTCGCTCGCGAGCAACTCGACATCGCCTTCCGGTTCCCGCAGCACGACGGGCAGCTGCCCGATGTCGTGCATGAGCTCGGGGTGCTCGCGACCAGCGATGACCTGCCGGAGAGCGACCGTGCGAACCTGCGCAGAGCCGGATCGCAGATCGCCGATCCGACCGTGCCGGTGCCGTTGACCAAGCCGCCGCTCGCCGCGTGGGCGCTGCGCAAGGTGCTCGAGGTCGAGGACGCGCCCGACTACGCGCGCGTGCAGCTGGCCCGCATCGTCCGTTCGCAGGACTGGTGGTTCGCCGGGAGCGACCTCGACCACGACGGGATGCCGGAGTACGGGCATCCGTACTCCTCCGGCCTCGACGACAGCCCGATCTTCGACGGTCCGCTCCCGACCGCGGCTCCTGACCTGGGGGCCTACCTCGTGCGGCAGGACCTCGAGCTCGCGTCATTGCTGGAGACCTACGAGCCGGATGCCGACGCGACGCGGCTCCGCGAGCGGGCAGCGACCACGCAGAAGCGGCTGCTGCGCATGTGGGATCCCGAGCGGGCACGGTTCCTCGCGTACGGCGGCGGGGAGCAGCAGCTCAGCGACACGGTCGTCGGGCTGATGCCGCTGCTCACCGGCACGCTGCCCGAACCGATCGCCGGGGCGTTGCGCGCGGCCGTCGACGATCCGGAGCGCTTCGCCCTGCCGTGGGGGCTGCCCACGGTCGCGGCATCCGATCCCGACTTCTCGGAGGAGCGGATGTGGCGCGGGCCGGTATGGGTCAACACGAGCATGCTCGTCGCCGAGGGGCTCGAGGCCTCGGGGTATGCCGAGCGTGCGCGGGAGCTGCGAGAGCAGACCGTTGCGCTCGTGATCCACGGCGGGGGACCGCACGAGTACTTCAACCCCCGCACCGGATTCAAGGCCGAGCGTGCGACGACGGCCTTCGGTTGGTCGGCTGCGCTGTTCATCGACCTCGCCGTTCAGCTCAGCTGAGCGCCTTCGAAGTAGCTGCGCCCCGTGGGTGCCTGCTTAGCTGATGTGATGCATGAACCGCGCACGATCACGCTCGAAGACCCGCGCTCACCGGATGGTCGAGCGATCCTGGAGTCCTTCTTCGCGGAAGTCATCGGTCGGTACTGGGGCAGGCCCGCCACCCCGACGGAGGTCGAGCAGGAGATGCTCCGCGACCCCAGCGACGATCTCCGGGATGACGCGGGATTCCTCCTCGTGGTTCGAGACGGCGCCCAGGCGGTCGGCTGCGGAGGCGTTCGATTCGTCGGACCGGGAGCGGGGGAGATCACCCGGGTGTACATCGATCCCGTCGCGCGCGGGCGCGGTGTCGGCCGCTCGCTGATCCACGAGCTCGAATCGATGAGCGCCGAGCGTGGTCTGCACACTCTCCGGCTGACCGTTCGCAGTGACCTCGCCGAGGCGCATCGGCTCTACCAGCGACTCGGATATGTACCAGTCGTCCCCTTCTCCGACTCGCCCTACGCCGACCACCAGCTGGCGAAGAAGCTGGATGCGCCGTCCTCGTAAGGAGATCGATGACGGGCTCCGTGATCGGGAACGGGGATGACCCGGGGCGCTAGCCGGAGGAGCCGACCGCGTGCAGCAGCCCGACGCGCATCGACGTGCCGTCGGGGGACTGCAGCACGGTGAAGAGGGTGCGGGTGCAGGTGCGGCACCGCACGATGGCGGCGTGGCGATCCAGCTCGACCACGGCCTCGGCGAACGCCGCGAGCGAGCCGCATCCACCGCAGGTGCCGACCAGTGCGGTGACGTCGGCGCCGAAGAGGTCCCAGAGCATGCCCGCGATCGCGTTTCCGTCGACGATCTGAGCGGGGGCGGCAGCATCCATCACTTTCCTCCGAATCGTTCGGTGCGCACACGTTCCGGCGCATGCCCGAGACCGACCAGCAGGTCGGCCACATGTTCCACGAACCCGGTGGGCCCGCACACGAAGACCAGGGGAGCGCGTTCCGGCGGCCAGGTGGCGTCCCGGAGCACGTCTTCAGTGACGCGTCCGACGGTTCCCGCCCATCCGGCGGGAGCGGAGCGGGTGAATACCCATCGCACATCCGCTGCCGCACCTGCGGGTGCCGCGTCGAGCTCGCTGCGATAGAGGGCCTCGTCCGGAGCGCGCACCGAGTAGAGCAACCTCACCGAGTCGGTCGCGCCGGTGGACTGAGCCGCCCGCACTATCGACATCAGCGGCACGATGCCGGAACCGCCGGCGATGAGCTGCACGGGACCGGGAGTCTCCGGGCGCCACACGAAGAATCTTCCCAGTGGGCCCTTCACCTCGAGCTCGTCGCCGACACGGATGTCCCGCACCAGGTAGGGGGAGACCTCGCCGTCGGGGATCTCGTCGACCGCGAGTTCGATCGTCTCGCTGTCGCCGAAGGAGGCGAGCGAGTAGGAGCGGACCGCCTGGTAGCCGTCTTCGGCGGTGAGCCGGACATCGACGTGCTGTCCCGGGTCGCTCCCCGGCCAGCCCGGCACGCTGAGCCGGATCGTGCGAGCCGAATCCGTCTCGGCGTGCGCGCCCGTCACCCGCGCCTCACGCCAGCCGCCTACCGTCACCAATAGCGTTCCTCCGTCCACGGATCGCCGTGCATGTTGTAGCCGTTCTGCTCCCAGAATCCCGGGGCATCCTCCTCCATCAGAGTGAGCGCCCTGAGCCACTTCGCGCTCTTCCAGAAGTACAGGTGCGGCACGATCAGGCGGGCGGGGCCGCCGTGCTCCGGGTCGAGAGGCTCGCCTTCGAACTCGAAAGCGACCCACGACTGTCCGCCGAGAAGGTCATCGAGTGCGACGTTCGTGGTGTATCCGCCGTAGGAATGCGCCATCGCGAAGGAGGCGGCGGTGTCGATCCCCTCGAAGAGCGTGTCGAGAGAAACCCCGCGCCAGGAAGTGCCGAGCTTCGACCATCGCGTCACGCAGTGGATGTCGGTGTGCACGTCTTCGATGGGCAGCTCGTGCAGCTGGTCCCACGTCCAGGAGACGACCTCGCCGACCTCGTTGCGGATGCCGAAGCTCCACTCCGACATGTGGATGTTCGGTGTCGGCCCCGCGGACAGTACGGGGAAGTCCTCGGTGAGGTACTGCCCCGGCGGGAGTTCCGGCTTGCTCTCCCTGCGTCGAGCACCGAAACCTCGGGATATCACGGCCATGATCTTGCTCCTGTCGGTGGATGGGATCCTGCGTGGCAGGCGGAGTGGTTCAGACGGTGCTCCGCGGTGTGTGGCCCCGCGCGAGGAACAGCCGGGTCCAGACATCCATGTTGATGATCACCATCGTGAGGGCCTCGATGGCGGCATTGTCGAAGTGCCGGCGAAGCTCGTCGTGTGCGGGCTGGATGTCTCCCTGACGCAGGCCGGAGAGCGCCTCCGTGTACGCGAAAGCCGCCGTCTCGGCGTCGGTGAACTGCGAGGATTCGCGCCAGGCCGAGATGACGTCGACCTTCACCGACGGGATGTCGAGGCGCCGAGCCTCCTGCGCGTGGAGGATCGTGCAGTACGCGCACCGGCTGTTCACGGCCACGAGGAGCCGGACGAGTTCGCCGAGCTGGGGGTCCAGTGGCAGCGATGCGCCGGCGGGTGTTCCGTACGCCGCCGCCATCGCGCGAGGGATCGCATCGAAGCCCGTCTCGTTGTGGTCGATGCGGGTGTCGACGAACTCGATCCCCTCGAAGTGTCGGGCGGTGATCTCGGAGTCCATGATCCATCCCTCGCTTCGGGCCGGCCGGGAAGCGGGCGGGCGCCCATGCCCGAAACCATGAGTCCATCACGCATGCGACGGAAATGCACCCGGATGGGGCCGTGAAATATCGGTTGGCCCGCGATCGCCTACCCGCGGGTACGTGTGGCCAGCCGCTCCTGTGCGGTGCGCAGGTGCTCGGCCATGGCGGCTTCGGCTCCGGCGCCGTCGCCCGAGAGGATCGTCTCCACGATCCGCACGTGTTCCTCGAGAGTGGCCTCTCCCGTCTCCACGTCGTAGGCGAGTCGGAAGGCATGGAGATGGAAATGGGTGCGCTCGAGCGCTCTGGCGACCGCGATGTTTCCCGACGCTCTCGCGATCAGCTGATGCAGCAGCGCGTCGTGCTCACTGAATCTGGCGTAGTCCGTCAGATCTGCCGACCGGGGGGCGTCCGCGTATCGGTGAAGCTCGGCCGCCAGAGCCTCACGCTCCGCATCGGTCGCGCGTTCAGCGGCCCGGCGCGCGGACACGGGCTCGAGCAGCTGGCGGAGATCATAGAGGTCGGCCAGTTCGCGTGCGGTGAGCACCGGCGTGGTGCGGTAGCCCTTGAGGTGCGTCTTGCGCACCAGGCCGGCATCCTCGAGTCGCGTCAATGCTTCCCGGATGGGCGTCGGAGACACATCGAGTCGCTTGCCGAGGGCATTGATGTTCACCCGGGCGTCTGCGGGAAGCTCGTTGCTGAGGATGAGGGACACGAGTCCTTCGTAGACGTTCTCGGCAAGCGTCGGATCCTCGGGATCCCGCTCGTCGTCTGCTGGCGCCATGCCCGCAATCCTAGTGCGGGGGATGCCGGTCGCCCGTGGCATCCGAGGGGCGCGGTTGACATCGAATCGAGGAGCGGGGTACGGTCGCAGAATCAAATTGAATTTGATTTATGAGCACTCGAGGAAGAGAAACCGTGACCCGCATCACCGCTGCAACCGCCCGACTGGTCGACATCGAGGTGGAGAAGGTCCGCACCGATGCCATGCAGTCCTTCCTCAAGCAGGAGACCATCATCGTCACGGTCGAGACCGCAGACGGACTCACCGGCCGGGGGTACTCCTACACGATCGGCACCGGTGGCCGCGCGACGCTCTCGATGCTCAACGAACACCTGCTGGCCACTCTCGTCGGTGAGGACTCGCGCCTCGTCGAACACCTGTGGCGGCGCCTCTACGACTCCACGCGCGCCACCTCGATCGGCGTCATCACCGCGCTCGCGCTGGCGGCCGTCGACACCGCCCTCTGGGATCTGCGTGCGCAGCGCGCAGTTCAGCCGCTGTGGATGATCGCCGGTGGGCACCGTCGCGCCGTGCCGCTCTACGACACCGAAGGTGGGTGGCTCCACGTCTCGGTGGACGAACTCGTCGACGAAGCCCGCGCTTCATCGGCCAGGGGGTGGAAGGGCGTGAAGATCAAGGTCGGCAAGCCCAGCATCGGCGAGGACGTGAGTCGCATCGCCGCCGTGCGCGAGGCCGTCGGCCGGGACGTCGAGATCATGGTCGATGCCAACCAGAGCTTGACATCGGCCGAGGCCATCCGCCGTGCCCACGCGTTCGAGCCGTTCGACCTCAGCTGGTTCGAGGAGCCGCTCCCTGCCGACGATGTGACCGGCCACGTGCGGCTCGCCCAGTCGACCAGCATCCCCATCGCCGTCGGTGAATCGATGTACTCCCTCGGACACTTCCGCGAGTACCTCGAGCGAGGTGCGGCAGGGATCGTGCAGGTCGACGTCGCGCGCATCGGCGGCATCACCCCCTGGCTCAAGGTCGCCCATCTCGCGGAGGCCTTCAACGTGCAGGTGAGCCCGCACTTCCTCATGGAGCTGCATGTGAGCCTTGCCGCGGCGATCCCCAACGGCCGCTTCGTCGAGCACATCCCGCAGTTGCGGGCCGTGACCGACAGCGAGATCGTGATCGAAGACGGGCACGCCCTCGCGCCGATGACGCCCGGCCTCGGCATCGACTGGAATCTGGACGCGCTCGACGACCGCACCGTCGCCTGAACGCACCCCACACCGCAGATCCGCACTACCCGCGCTCACCGATGAGCAGGCGGCGCTCGCCGTCATGAAAGGACGATGATGTCATCACCCACCCGCAGTCCCGCGCAGCAGCCGGTGCGATCCGGCAGGAAACCGACCGGATCCCGGGGAGTCGCCGCTGCCGCGCTGGTCGGGTCAGCGCTCGAGTGGTACGACTTCTACCTGTACGGCACGGCCGCGGCGCTGGTGTTCAACCGCATCATCTTCGTCAACGAAGACCCCCTGGTCGGCACCATGGCCGCCTTCGCCGCGTTCGGGCTCGGCTACATCATCCGCCCGCTCGGCGGACTCATCTTCGGGCGACTGGGTGATCATTTCGGACGCAAGTACGTCCTGGTGCTGACCCTGATGATCATGGGCATCTCGACAGTGCTGATGGCTTTCATGCCCACCTATGCGCAGATCGGGCTGTGGGCTCCCGCGTTGCTGATCCTCCTGCGCCTCGTGCAGGGCATCGGAGCCGGTGCCGAGTTCGGCGGCGCGGCGATCTTCTCCGTCGAGCACGCCGATCCGAAACGTCGGGGCCTGCAGGGGTCCTGGCCCGCCGTCGGCGTCTACCTCGGGCTGCTGCTCGCCTCCGGCGCCTTCGCGCTGGTCTCGTCTCTCCCGGAGGAGGACTTCCTGACCTGGGGGTGGCGGATCCCGTTCGCTGCGAGCATCGTCGTCGTCGCCGTCGCACTGGTCATCCGGCTCCGTCTCTCGGAGACCCCGGCGTTCCAGCAGGCTGTCGAACAGGACAAGGCTCCGGTCGCCCCGCTGCGCGAGGTGTTCACGAAGGAATGGCGGAGCATGCTCGTGCTCATCGGCACGCAGACACCGCAGAACGTCATCGCGTACATCAACCTGACCTTCATCGCCGCGTACCTCACGAGCACTTTGATGCTCGCCAACAGCGTGGGGCCGATCGCCGTGACCGTGGGGACCGCGGTCACGATGGTGACCCTCCCCCTGTTCGGCGCACTGTCGGACCGCATCGGACGAAAGCCCGTCGTGCTCGCCGGAATCATCTTCTCGGCGGTGTTCGCCTACCCCTACTTCCTCATCATCGACGGAACGCAGACGACGATCGGGGTGGCGATCGCGGTGACGGCGAGCCTGAGCCTCGGAGTCGGCGCGATGTTCGGGCCCCAGGGTGCGTACTTCTCCGAACTGTTCACGAGTCGCGCGCGCTTCACCGGTCTCGCATTCAGTCGTGAGGTCGCCGGTGCGGTCTCCGGCGGCTTCACCCCGCTCATCGCAGTGGCTCTCGTCGCGGCCGCCGGGGGATCGTCTTGGATGGTCGCGGCCTTCATCATCGCGGCGTGCGTCGTCGGCGCGGTCGCCACGGTCCTCGGACCGGAGACGCGCGGACGAAGCCTTCGCGTCGCCACTGTCGAGGAACTCGCCGAGTCCACCGGGAGCATGCGCGACTAGAGAGGTCTCTCGCAATCCGAGGCGGGTCGGCGTGCGAACGCAGGCCCGCCTCGGCTTGTGCCGATCAGGCGCGGAACAGCTCGACGTTCTCGCGTGCCCACTGCGCGAACGTGCGACCGGGACGACCCGTGAGGCGGGTCACCGTGTCCTGAACCACCTGCCCGATCTCGGGAGGATTCTTTGCCAGCTCGACACCGAACTCGACGTACCCCTCGTCGTACCCGAAGGCGCGCAGTCGCTCCCGCTCCTCGTCTTCGGTGAGTCGGATCCAGGTGACCTCTTCGCCGAGGGCGTCGGCGATGCGCGCGGTGCGCTCGGCCGGGGTCAGCGCCTCGGGCCCGGTCAGGTAGTACGTCTGCCCTTCGGCGGGCGCGCCGAGCAGCACCTCGACGGCGACTGCCGCGATGTCGGCCTCGTGCACCATGGCGCTCGGCCAGTCCGCCAGCGTGCGCACTCGTCGGTCGGACACGACCTCCGGAGCCCACTCACGCGCGTTCGACATGAACTCCACCGGGGCCAGCAGCGCCCAGGCGAGTTCGCTCTCGCGCAGTGCCGGCTCGAGGGTGCTCTCGTCCCATCCGCCGAGCACGCTCACGCGCTGCACACCAGCCGCCGCCGTCGCGGCGACGAGCTCGGCGCCGTTGGTCAGCGTCTCGCCGAACTCGCCGTTGAACGTGATGAAGTGCACAGCGTCGCAGCCCTCGATGGCCCGACGGAACGCGTCGGCGTCGGTGAGGTCGCCGCGGACGACGTCGACGCCCTCGGGGAGGTTCGCGCGCTGCGGATCACGGGTGAGCGCGCGAACGCTCTCGCCGCGTTCCACCAGTTGGCTGACGATGTGGCGTCCGACCGTGCCGGTTGCGCCTGTGACCAGGATTGTCATGAGGAGTCCCCTTCTTCGTGGTGGGACTCACTCTTCCGGGAAACGCGGACACATCCGGTCCGCGATTCCCGACGGCGGCGAAAAAGCGCGAAGACTCCTGGTGAAACGGCGAGCAAGCGCTGGTGAAACGGCGAGCAAGCGCTGGTGAAACGGCGAGCAAGAACTGGTGAAACGGCGAGCAAGAGGTGGTGAAGCGGCGAGCTCACCGGGGCCTACGCGGTGAAGTAGGAGCTCGTGGCGTTGTCGAGGATGCGCTGCATGCCGTGCATCCAGTTGAGCTTGAGGGCCTCGACCGCGCCGGGGATGTCACCGTCGGCGAGGTGGCGGGCGATCTCGACGTGCTCGGCGGCGACGCGCTCGACCTTGACGTCTTCGGGGACGAGCAGTGACTCGTAGCGGTGGAATGAGCTGCGCACGTTGTCGATCACGGCCAGGAGCCGGGTGTTCGGACAGGCCGACAGCATCACGGTGTGCCACTCGTCGTCCTTGGTGATGACGAGCTGGTGCTCCACGAGCTCGTCGGCGAAGGAGTCGGCCATCTCTTTGAGCTGCGTGCCGACGCGACGCAGCTCGTCGGGTGGGCTCAGCTCGAGCGCGAGGCTCTCGAGTGCCGCCAGAACGGGGGCGAGATCGCGGAACTCCGAGGCGCTGAGGGGGACGAACCGGAAGCCCTTGCCGTTCTCGCTCTCGATCTGCCCCTCGGATTCCAAGGCGATGAGCGCTTCGCGCAGCGGAGTGCGGCTGACGCCGAGTTCGGTGGCGAGCTGGACCTCGTTGATGCCCTCGCCCGGCTGCACGAGTCCGGCACGCATGCGGGTCAGCAGCTCCTGCCGAACCTGCGAGCGCAGGTTCTTGCGTTCGATCGCCATGCGTCCCCTCTTCTGCCGCCTGCCCGTCAGCCTATGGGTTGACGGGCCTCTGGCGACGTCCTAGTGTGTGTATACAGAATACAGCTGATCCCGGATTCGCGCCAGCGCAACGCCGGATCGGCCGGTGACGACTCAGAGAGGAGACTTCGTGCCCGCACCCGGTGGCGACCAGCCCGCCCGACGCGTTCGCCTGGACGCCCTCGCCTACGGCGGCGACTACAACCCCGACCAGTGGTCGGAGCAGACCTGGCACGAAGACATCCTCCTGATGGGTGAAGCGGGCGTGAACATGGTGAGTCTGCCGATCTTCAGCTGGCCCCAGCTGGAACCGGAACCGGGGGTCTTCGACTGGGCCTGGCTCGACCGCATCATCGACCTGCTCTGGGAGGCGGGCATCGCGATCGACCTCGCGACCGCCACCGCGACCCCGCCGTCGTGGCTGCTGCGCGCGCACCCGGAGATGGCGCCGTGGGACGCCGATGGACACCGCCTCGAGTTCGGCTCCCGGCAGACCTACTGCCCCTCATCGCCGATCTGGCGGGAGAACGTCGCGCGGATGACGAGGGCCATGGCCGAGCGCTACGGCACGCATCCCGGGCTCGCGATGTGGCACATCTCCAACGAGTACGGCGATCACACCTCGCGCTGTTGGTGCCCCGAATCGGCCAGGCACTTCCGCCGCTGGCTGCAGAATCGCTACGGCGACCTCGATGGCCTGAACGAGGCGTGGGGCGTGAACGTGTGGGGGCAGCGCTACACCTCGTGGGAGCACATCGAGACGCCGAAGAAAGCGCCGGGCCCGATCAACCCCACCAAGCTGCTCGACTTCGAGCGCTTCTCGTCCGACGCGCTGCTGGAGCTGTTCCAGGTGGAGATCGACGTGCTGCGCGAGGTCACCCCAGACATCGCGGTGACGACGAACTTCATGAGCATGTTCCGCGACCTCGACTACTGGGACTTCGCGGCGGTCGAAGACGTGGTGACCGACGACGCTTACCCCGAGCCCGCGGATCCGACCTCGCACGTCGGCGCTGCCCTCAACTACGGGCTCATGCGCTCGCTCAAGGGCGGTCAGCCGTGGCTGCTGCTGGAATCGTCGGCCAGTGCGACCAGCTGGCGCGACGTGAACGTGCCCAAGGCGCCGGGCAAGATCCGCATCGAAAGCCTGCAGGCCATAGCCCACGGCTCCGACGCGGTGATGTTCTTCCAGTGGCGACAGGCCAAGTACGGCCAGGAGAAGTTCCACTCCTCGATGCTCGGCCACCGCGGAGAGCGCTCGCGCAGCTTCCAGGAAACCAAGGCGCTGGGGCTCGAGCTGAAGAAGCTCGAGCAGGTGCGCGGCACCCGCGTGCGCTCACGGGTCGCGCTGGTCGTGGACTGGGACTCGTGGTGGGGCACCAGCGCCGTCGAGTCGCTGCCCTCGCAGAGGCTGCAGTGGGCGCAGCAGGCGCGCGCCTGGCATCGAGCGCTCTACACGCTCGGCCAGCCGGTGGATGCCGTTCGCGCCACGGGCCCCTTCGACGCGTACGACGTGGTCGTGGTGCCGAACCTCTACATCGTGGAGCAGCCGCAGGCCGACGCGCTGCGTGCCTTCGTGGAGCGGGGAGGGCACCTCGTGGTCGGACCGTTCTCGGGAGTGGTGGATGCCACCGAGAAGGTGCACGACGGGGGAGCTCCAGGGCTGCTGCGCGACCTGCTCGGCATCGAAGTCGACGAGCAGTGGCCGATCGCCGACGGTCTGACCGAGCACATCGACTACGCCGGCGAGACCCTGACCGTGCCGTCCTGGAGCGAATGGCTCGAAGTGGATGACGACGTCGAGGTGCGCGGGACCTATGCCAGCGGCGAGCTCGACGGGCTGCCCGCCGTGACCCGTCGTGCCGCGGGCGCAGGGTCGGCCTGGTACGTCAGCGCGATGTTCGACCCGTCCGGCCTGATCCCGGTGTTTCGCGACGTGCTGTGCACCGCCGGCCTCCCTGCCCGCGAACACACCGACGTCGAGGTCGAGGTCGTCACCCGCGCCGACGACACCACCGACTACACGTTCTATCTGAACCATGGGCGCACGCCCGTCACGTTCGAGATCCCCTCCGCGGCGGTCGACCTGCTCACCGGCAGCCGCCATGAGGGCCGACTGGAGCTCGACCGCTACGGCGTCGCCGTGCTCGCCGCACCCCGCGCCGAGTCCATCCCCTTCGCCACTCTGATCCCCGTTAAGGAGGACGCATGACCGCCCCGTTCGTGCATCCGTACATCCCCAACACCGCCCCGGAGTCGCGAGCGGCGATGCTCGCGGCCGTCGGTGCCGCGTCGGTCGACGAGTTCTACGCCGACATCCCGGAATCGCTTCGGCTCGGCCGGCCGCTCGACCTGCCCACGCCGTTCCTCGCGGAGCAGGATCTCGCCCGTCATGTGCGCGGGCTGCTGGCGAAGAACCGCTCGACCGAGGAGCGGCTGAGCTTCCTCGGCGCGGGTACCTACAACCACTATGTGCCCGCGGTCGTCGACGAGGTCATCGGCCGTAGCGAGTTCCTGACCGCCTATGCCGGCGAACCCTACGAGGACCACGGCCGCTTCCAGGCGCTGTTCCAGTACCAGTCGCTGATGGCCGAGCTGCTCGAGATGGACGTCGTGAACGTGCCGACGTACGACGGCTATCAGGCGACCGCGACAGGTCTCGCGATGGCCGGGCGCCTGACCGGCCGTGGACGGGTGCTCGTCGTCAGCGACGTGCTGCCGGCGAAGCTCGCCAAGGTGCACGACTTCGTCCGCGCGCACCTGACGCTCGAACACCTGCCGACAGTGGGCGGAACGGCTGACGTCGATGCGATCCGTGCGGCGCTCGACGACACGGTGGCCGCGGTCTGGGTCGAGACGCCCAGCGCCACCGGCGCGGTCGAAGCGGCACTGCAGGAGATCGCGGATGCCGCACACGCGGCAGGTGCCGTGCTCGTGGTCGGCACCGACCCCATCGGCTACGGCATCCTCACCCCGCCCTCGGCCTCGGGAGCCGACATCGTCACCGGCGACATCCAGTCCCTCGGCCTGCACCAGTGGTTCGGCGGCGCCCACGGCGGCTTCATCGCCGTGCATGACGACCCCGCTTTCGTGATGGAGATGCCGTCCCGGCTCTTCGGACTCGCGACCACCGACGTGCCCGGCGAATACGGCTTCGGCGACGTGGCGTACGACCGCACCTCGTTCGCGCACCGCGAGGAGGGAAAGGAGTGGGTCGGCACGGCCGCGGCCCTCTGGGGCATCGCCGCCGGGGTCTACCTCGCGCTGATGGGACCCGCCGGCATGGCCGAACTCGGCGAAGTGCTGCTCGCCCGCACCCGGTACGCGCAGCAAGCGCTCGCCGCGGTGCCCGGTGTCTCGCTCGACGATGACGCCGTGCACCTGCGCGAATTCACGGTGACCTTCGCCGGGGTCAGGGCCGACGTGGTCGTCTCCGCGCTCCGCGCCCAGGGCATCGAACCCGGCGTCGTCGTGGGGGAGCACCGCCTGCTCGTCTGCGTCACCGAACTCACCTCCCAGGCCGACATCGACACCCTGGCCGGCGCGCTCGCCGAGGTCACGGCATCCGACGCCTCTTCATCCCGTGCATCACACCAGGCTGCGAAGGAGCAGAACCGATGAGCCTCCCCGTCGCCCCGAAGCCCGCGCTGCGCCGCTTCCAGCAGGCCCGCTGGGACGAGCCGATAATCTTCGAGCTCACCACGCCCGGCGAGCGCGGCGTACTGGTCTCGCAGCTCGAGCCCGGGGTGCGCGAGGTGGTGGGCGACGTGGTCGCCGCGCTGCCAGCCTCGCTGCGCCGTGCCGCCAAGCCGAAACTGCCCGAGATGGGGCAGATGCGCGTGCTCAAGCACTATCTGCGTCTGTCGCAGGAGAACCTCGGCGCCGACTTCAACGTCGACATCGGTCAGGGCACCTGCACCATGAAGTACGCGCCGAAGATCAACGACCAGCTCGCGAACACCCCGCAGCTCACCGCGATGCACCCGCATCAGGACCCGGCCGACGCGCAGGGCGTTCTCGAGATCGTCTGGCAGCTCGAGCGGATGCTCGCCGAGATCTCCGGCATGGACGAGGTCTCGCTGCACACGCAGGGCGGTTCGGCCGCGATCTGGGCGAACATCGCCATGATCCGCGCCTTCCACGAGGCCAACGGCGAGGGTGAGCAGCGCCGAGAGGTCATCACCACGATCTTCAGCCACCCCTCGAACGCTGCCGCCGCGAAGGCCGCAGGGTACGAGGTCATCACGGTCTACCCCGACGCCGAGGGCTACCCGTCGCTCGACGCGCTGAAGGCCGCGCTGTCGCCCCGCACCGCGGCGATCATGGTCACCAACCCCGAGGACACCGGGATCTACAACCCGGCGATCCGGGAATGGGTGGATGCCGCGCACGCCGTCGGCGCCCTCGCCTCGTACGACCAGGCCAACGCGAACGGCATCCTCGGCGTCACCCGTGCCCGTGACGCCGGCTTCGACGTGTGCCACTTCAATCTGCACAAGACCTTCGGTACCCCGCACGGCAGCGGCGGACCCGGTTCGGGCGCGAACGCCGTGAGCGCGGCGCTGGCACCGTTCCTGCCAGGACCGCGGGTGGTGCGGGCCGACGACGGGACGTTCGCGGTGGCCGAGGGGGGCGAGGTCTCGATCGGGGCGGTGGGGCCGTTCTTCGGAGTCATCCCCGCGCTCGTGAAGGCCTACTCGTGGATCATGGCGCTGGGGGCCGAAGGGCTGCTCGCCGCCGCCGAGACCGCCGTGCTGAACAACAACTACCTGATGGCTCGTGTCTTGGCGATCCCCGGAGCGTCGGCCCCGTACGCCACCGGCCGCCGCCGCATCGAACAGGTGCGCTACTCGTGGGACGAGCTGTTCCAGGACACGGGCATCTCCTCGGAGGAGATCGGCGTGCGCATGACCGATTTCGGCATGCACTACTGGACCAGCCACCACCCCTACGTGGTGCCGCAGCCGTTCACGCTCGAACCCACGGAGTCATACTCGATGGTCGAACTCGACGAGTACGTGGCGACCCTCGCCGAAGTGGCACGCGAAGCACGAGAGACCCCAGAGGTGGTGCGCACCGCCCCGCACAACCAGACCGTGCACCACACGCACCACGACGACCTGGACGACCCCGACCGGTGGGCGATCACGTGGCGCGCGTATCAGCGCAAGTACTTCCCCGCGGAGTCCGTCGCGTCGTGATCGGACTCGTCGTCAACCCTGTCGCCGGTGTTGGCGGGCCTGCGGGTCTCGCCGGTTCCGACGGTGCGGACGTGCAGCGCCTCGCCCTCGCGCGCGGTGCCCGTTCGCGTGCCCAGGAGCGGGCGGTCCTCGCCCTGACGACACTCGCGGAGCGGCATCCGGGGCTCGTGGTGGCGACCGCTGCCGGTGCGATGGGAGCCGACGCGGTGCGTGCCGCGGGTCTCGTGCCGCGTGTGGTGTGGCCGGGGTCGCCGAGTGCACGGCTTGCCGCCGAGTGCACGGCCTCTTCACGTCGAGATCCGGTGCACTCGGCGATAGCCGGTGCACTCAGCGGGGATGAGGGGGCGCGGGCGGGGAAGGCGGAGGGGGCGACGGAGGCTGCGGACACGTCGCGTGCGGTGACGGCGCTCTGGGCATCCGGGGCCGAGCTGATCCTCGTGGTCGGCGGGGACGGGACATTGCGGGATGCTGTCGCGGGGCTCGGGGCGGCGGAGCATCCGTCGGGCGGCGGGACGGCTGTCGGAAGATATGGCGGCGATTCCGTGGCTGCGGAGGGAACCTCCCGACAGGTGCTCCTGAATGAAGAGGATCAGGCGGTGGAGAAACCGGCCGTGCTCGGAGTCCCGGCCGGAGTGAAGATGTACTCGCCCGTGTTCGCGGTCAGCCCGCGCGCAGCCGGAGCCATCGCTGCGGACTGGATCGATCACGGCGGGCTTCCCACCGACGAGCGCGAGGTGCTCGACATCGATGAGGCCGCGATGCGCCGCGCCCGCGTCGACCCCACGCTGTACGGCATGCTGCGAGTGCCGTACCGGACCGGGCGCACCCAGGCGCGCAAGGCGCCGACGCCCGTGACCGAGGCTGCGGCGGTCGAAGCCGCGGCCCGTGGTGCCGTCGCACGCATGCTGCCTGGCGTCCGCTATCTGCTCGGGCCGGGCGGCACGACCGCCGAGATCGCCGGACAACTCGGCGTCGAAGGGTCACCGCTCGGTGTCGACGTCGTCCTCGACGGAGCCGCCGTCGTCCGCGGCGCGAGCGAGCAGGAGCTCCTCGCCGAGATCGCGTCGGGCCCCGCACAGGCGGTCATCACCGTGATCGGTGGGCAGGGATTCCTGCTCGGCCGTGGCAACCAGCAGCTCTCGGCATCCGTCCTGCGCGCCATCGGCGACGATCCACTCCTCGTCGTCGCCCCCGAGCAGAAGCTCATCGATCTGCACGGTCGCCCGCTCCTCGTCGACACGGGTGACCCGGAACTCGATGCGAGACTCGCCGGACACGTCCGCATCGTCACCGGCGTCGGCACCAGCAGCCTGTACGCCGTGAGTGCCCCGAACTGACCCCCTGAACGAACCCGAAAGGACACCCCATGCGTCTCGAGAACAAGAAGGCCATCGTCACCGGCGGCGCCGGCGGGATCGGTCGTGCCACGTCGCTCGCGCTCGCTGCCGAGGGCGCGGCTGTCGCCGTCGTCGATTTGAACGCGGACGCGGCCGAAGCCGTCGCGGAAGAGATCCGCGCGGCCGGCGGCACCGCTATCGCGATCGCGGCTGACGTGGCCAGCGAGCCTGACATCGAACGCGTCATCGCCACCTCTCTCGCGGAGCTCGGCGGAGTGAACGTCGTCTTCAACAACGCCGGGATCATCCGTCGCACCACCGCGGTCGAGACGACCGTCGAGGAGTGGGACCGCGTCTTCGGGGTGAACGTGCGCTCGATATTCCTGATGTGCAAGCACATCGTGCCGGTCATGGAGGCGGCCGGAGGCGGCTCGATCATCAACACCGGATCGGGCTGGGGCCTCAAGGGTGGCGGTCAAGCCATCTCGTACTGCGCCTCGAAGGGCGCCGTGGTCAACATGACCCGTGCGCTGGCGATCGACCACGGGCCCGCCGGTATCCGCGTGAACTCGGTCAACCCGGGAGATGTGAACACCGGGATGCTGCGCGAAGAGGCCCGCCAGCTCGCGCAGGACACGAACGCCTTCCTCGCGGAGGCCGCCGACCGTCCGCTGCGTCGCATGGGTGAACCGGGCGAGGTCGCTCAGGCCGTGGTCTGGCTGGCGAGCGACGACTCCTCGTACGTCACGGGGTCGGCGCTCGTCGTGGACGGCGGCGGGATCGCGTAGCCGCGGTCAGGCGGCCTTCATCTGGATCAGCTGGATGAGGTTGCCGCAGGTGTCGTCGAGCACGGCGACCCAGGCATCTCAAGGTCGAGGTTCAGGCATCCGCGTTCGGTCGCGGTCGAGTGCACGGGAACCTGTCGAGTGCACGGCTTCCCTGCGTCGGCAAGCCGTGCACTCGACGACAAGCCGTGCACTCGGCGGGGTTGCGGGCGGGAGTCGCGGGCGGGAGGCGAGTGCGGGAGGGGCGGATGCCGGGGCGTCGGGCGTACCCCCAGGGCACTGGCGTAAAATCGGCACAATGACCGACGCCCCCTCCGACGCTGCACCCGACCTCGGACCGGGCGTCGACCCCGACGATCTCGCCACGACACTGCGCGTGCTGGCAGAGCTGCACCAGATCGACAACGAGCATCCCGATTTCGTCGCCGTGCGTCATGCCACTGCCGCGATGTTCAAGGCCGTCAAGCGCGTGCGCCGCAAGGAGATCCGCGACGCCATCGCAGACGCCGACCGGGCCGTGGTCGCCCGCACGGCCACGGGTGCCCCCGACCGCATCGACGACGAGACCCGCGGGCATGACCTCGCGACCAGCGTCACGGATGCCCCGATCGCCGGCGAGCTGCTCAAGCCCCGCAACTGCTACATCTGCAAGCAGCCGTATACGCAGGTCGACGCGTTCTACCACCAGCTCTGCCCGGACTGCGCCCGCTTCAGCCACGGCAAGCGCAACGCCCGCACCGACCTCACCGGAAAGCGCGCCCTGCTCACCGGCGGCCGCGCCAAGATCGGCATGCACATCGCGCTGAGGCTGCTGCGCGACGGCGCGCACACCACGATCACGACCCGGTTCCCCCGCGACGCCGTGCGCCGCTTCTCGGCCCTGCCGGATTCGGCCGAGTGGCTGCACCGTCTGCGCGTGGTCGGCATCGACCTGCGTGATCCCGCTCAGGTGATCGGCCTCGCCGACTCGGTCGCAGCCCAAGGCCCACTCGACATCCTGATCAACAACGCCGCGCAGACCGTGCGGCGCTCGCCGGGTTCGTACTCGCTGCTGGCGGACGCTGAACTGCAGCCGCTTCCCGACGGACCGCTGCCCGAGATGGAGACCTTCGGGCACACGGCCGATCCGCACCCGCAGGCGTTGCAGGCCTCGGTCGACGCGCATCCGCTCCTCTCGGTCGCAGCCCTCGGCGGCACGGTCGCCGAGCAGGGTGGCCAGGCGCTCACCGCCGAAGACCTGGCGCGGCTCGCGATGGCCCCCGGATCCTCTTCGCTCGAGAAGCACGCCGATGGCACCGCGATCGACGCGGGCGGGCTCGTCCCCGACGTGAACAGCGTCAACAGCTGGGTGCAGTCGATCGACCAGGTCGACCCGCTCGAGATGCTCGAGGTGCAGCTCGCGAACACCACGGCGCCGTTCCTGCTGATCAGCCGCCTGCGCGCGTCGATGGCGGCATCCGATTCCCGCCGCAAGTACGTCGTGAACGTCTCGGCGATGGAGGGCCAGTTCTCGCGCCGCTACAAGGGGCCGGGGCACCCGCACACGAACATGGCCAAGGCAGCGCTCAACATGCTCACGCGCACGAGCGCCGGCGAGATGCTCGAGACCGACGGCATCCTGATGACCGCCGTCGACACCGGCTGGATCACCGACGAGCGCCCGCACTACACGAAGGTGCGACTTGCTGAGGAGGGCTTCCACGCCCCGCTCGACCTGGTCGACGGCGCTGCCCGCGTGTACGACCCGATCGTGCGCGGCGAGGCCGGCGAAGACGTGCAGGGTGTGTTCCTGAAGGACTACGAGCCCAGCCCCTGGTGACTCGCGGTCGCGCGGGTCAGTGGGCGCGTTCGGCGAGGTTCGCCGACGCCCACTGACCGAGTTGGTCGAGGATCGGCAGCAGCCCCTCGCCGCTGGCGGTGAGCGCGTACGACACGGCGACCGGCGGGCCGGGATCGACCGTGCGGGCGACGAGTCCGGCGTCGGCGAGTTCTGCCAGGCGGTCGGAGAGCACGGTGTCGCTGATCCCGCCGACGCTGCGTCGCAGGGCGACGAAGGTCGATGGCCCACCGCCGAGCGATGACACGATCATGCCGTTCCACCGTTTGCCGAGCACGCTGAAAGCCAGTGTGACGGCAACGTCGCACACCTGACGCTCTTCGTCGACCTCGGACATGGCCCCATCCTACCCGTGCTACGTTAACCGATGTCGCTAAGAAAAACCTAGCGACTACGAATATGAGAGGTAGGCCCATGTCCTTGTTCCGCCTGGATGCCAGCATCCTTCCCGCGTCGTCCGCCAGCCGTGCGCTCGCCGACATCGTCGAGGCCGAGTGGACCGCGTCCCACCCCGACTCCACCGTCACCCGCCGCGACCTGGCGAGCGACCCTGTACCTGCGACCGCCTGGGCGGATGCCGTGACCGGCGGCTTCGTCGACGAGGCCCAGCGCACTCCCGCCCAGAACGACGCCCGTGCTCTCGCCACGCAGTTCGCCGACGAGCTCATCGGCGCCGATGCGCTGCTGTTCGCGGTGCCGCTGTACAACTACGGCGTCTCGCAGCACTTCAAGACCTGGTTCGACCTGTCGTACACCGACTCGCGCATCGACCCGACCGGCACCGCGCTGAACGGCAAGCCCGCAACACTCGTCACGGTGCTCGGCGGCAACTATGCGGCCGGCTCGCCCAAGGAGGGCTGGGACCACTCGACCGGATGGCTGCGCCGCGTGCTCGAAGACGTCTGGGGCCTCGACCTGCGCGTCGTGCAGCGTCCGTTCACGCTCGTCGGTGTGAACCCGGCGCTCGACGCCTTCGCCGACACCGCGCGCGAACTCAAGGAGAACGCCGAGTCCGACGCCCGCACCTACGGCCGCGAGCTCGCCGCGACGCGCGACCCCCGCGTGGCCTGAGTCGCGCGGACGACGGTCGGGTCAGGCGGGCGTCGCCGCCGGGTACGGATGCGGCAGCCACACCGTCACGATCAGACCGCCGTCCGTCCGCGGGGTGAGCACCAGCGTGCCTCCGTGCGCCTGCGTGATGCGGTCGACGATCGCGAGGCCGAGCCCGACCCCCGCGTGATCGTCATCGCGGGTGCGCTCGGCTCCGCGCTGGAACGGCTCGATGAGCGTCGCGACACGGTGAGCCGGGAGCGGGTCGCCGGTGTTCTCGACGACCAGCGCGACCGCATGGGGCAGCGAGTGCGTGCGCACGGCCACCGACCCGCCGGATGACAGGTTGTGCACGATCGCGTTGAGCACGAGGTTCGTGACCAGCTGCGGCAGGAGCGCGGACGATCCGAGCACCGGTGCCGGAACACCTCCCACCTCCACGGCGACCCCACGGCGATCGGCGAGAGGCACCAGCGCCTCCACGGCCTCTTCCGCGAGGAGCGAGAGGTCGACGATCTCGCGCGAGAACGTCCTGCGATCCGCGCGGCTGAGCAGCAGCAGCGCCTCGGTCAGGTCGATCGCACGGGTGTTGACCTCCTGCAGACGAGAGATCAGTGCATCGACGTCGCGGTCGGGATCCTCGCGGGCGACCTCGAGAAGGGTCTGCGAGATCGCCAACGGAGTCCGCAGCTCGTGCGAGGCATTTGCAGCGAACCGCTGCTGCTCCGCGACATGGGCCTCGAGCTGTTCGAGCATCGAGTCGAAGACGTCGGCGAGGTCGCGGAACTCGTCGCGCGGGCCGGCGAGCGCGACCCGGTGCGAGAGCGATCCCTGCGCCGCCAGCCGCGCGGCGTCGCCGATGCGTGTGAGTGGCGCCAGCATGCGTCCGGCCAGCAGCCACCCTCCGCCGAGGCCCAGCGCGAGAAGCACCACCATGACGATCGAGGCGACCGGCACGAACGCCCTGATCAGGTCGGAGCGGTTCGGCACGAAGAAATCGAAGTAGGGGAGCTGCACATCCGGCACGTACCGCAGCAGATACAGGGCCACCGCGGCGAGGAGCAGGAGTCCGGATACCAGCACGACCGCCGCATAGCTGAGCGTGAGCTTCAGGCGGGCGCTCATCCCGCGGCGCCTAGGCATCGGCATCCGTCCCGATCCGGTACCCGACGCCCGGAACGGTGAGGATCAGCCACGGCTCACCCAGGCGCTTGCGCAGAGACGAGACCGTGATGCGCACCGCGTTCGTGAACGGGTCGGCGTTCTCGTCCCAGGCCCGCTCCAGCAGTTCCTCGGCGCTGACCACTCCGCCCTCGGCATCGACCAGCACCTCCAACACGGCGAACTGCTTGCGGGTCAGGGCGACGTAGCGGTCGTCACGGTACACCTCTCGGCGGAAGGGGTCCAGACGCAGGCCCGCGACCTCGAGAACGGGCGGACGGCTACGCTGTCGGCGCCGGTCGAGGGCACGCAGTCGCAGTACCAGCTCGCGGAGTTCGAACGGCTTGGTCAGGTAGTCGTCGGCACCGATCTCGAAGCCGGTCGCCTTGTCGTCGAGGCGATCGGCGGCGGTGAGCATAAGGATCGGGATACCGCTGCCCGAGGCCACGATCCACCGGGCGATGTCATCGCCGGAAGGGCCGGGCACATCGCGATCGAGCACGGCGATGTCATAGGAGTTGATGCTCAGCAGCTCGAGGGCGGTGTCGCCGTCGCCCGCGATGTCGGCGGCGATCGCTTCCAGGCGCAGCCCATCGCGTACCGCCTCGGCGAGGTAGGGCTCGTCCTCGACGATCAGTACACGCATGGCTGCGATCCTACGCAGTGCGGCATATCGGCAGCATATGCAAAAGCGCATACGCCCTGGCAACCGGCTTCCTTCTTGACTGGGAGCATGAACACCCCCACCACTTCATCGGCGCCGCGAGTTCGTCGCCGTCGTCGAGTCATCGTCACAGCGATCGCGCTCGCCGGGGCAGTGATCCTCGCTTTCGCCGTGCAGCAGTCTCTGTCTGTGGCGTTCGCCGACACGGCGCACACGGGTCCGTCGCCGGCCTCCACCCCCGTGCCGAGCGGCCAGGTGCCCGGCTCGGTCATCGCCCCGAGCGAGGCGGACGGCGTGATCCGCGAGGGCGAGCAGCCCACCGTCTTCGACGAGGACCGCCCCGCTGTCGGCAAGCTCGATCGGGCGTTGCTCGACGCGCTGCAGCGGGCGGCATCGGACGCTGCGGATGACGGAGTCGAATTCCGTGTGAACAGCGGATGGCGCTCACCCGCGCTGCAGGAGAAGACGCTGCAGGACGCGATCGTCCAGTACGGCTCGGAGGCCGAGGCGCGACGCTGGGTGGCCACCCCGGAGACCTCGGAGCATGTGACGGGCTATGCCGTCGACCTCGGCCCGTGGTCGGCGCTCGACTGGCTCGTGCAGCGCGGATCGCGCTACGGACTGTGCCAGATCTACGCCAACGAATCGTGGCACTACGAGCTGCGCCCGGAAGCCATCCACGACGGCTGCCCCGAGATGCTCGCCGACCCGACCCAGGATCCGAGGACGAAGCGATGACCACTCTTCTCTCCCCCCAGCGCGCGATCCTCTCGCGCCTGCACGCACCGACGCTGTGCACGCTCCCCGATGCCGTCGCCGAGAACATGCGGCGCGTGCAGGCGGGGGCCGCCGTGCCGATCATGGCCGTGGTGAAGGCCGACGGCTACGGGCACGGCGCCGTCACCGTGGCGAAGGCCGCGGTCGCCGCCGGCGCCGAATGGCTCGGGGTGACGCAGGTCGCCGAGGCGGTCGCGCTCCGTGAAGCCGGACTCGAGGTGCCGATACTGTCGTGGCTCAACCCGGCCGGCATCGACGCTGAGGCGGCAGCCAGGCATGGCATCGACATCGCGGTCGGCTCGGTCGAAGAGCTGCGCCAGCTGATCGCCGACGCCTCCTCCCCGGTGCGCGTGCACCTTCACCTGGACACCGGGATGGCTCGCGGCGGGTCTCCGCTCGCCGAATGGCCGGAGCTGCTTCGGCTGGCGCGCGTCGGCCGCGGCAGGGTCGAAGTCGTGGGAGTGATGGGACACCTGCCGCGAGCGGACGAGGCCGATCCCGCGGCGAACGCGGCCGCGGTGCTGCGCATACGACAGGGGCGAGACGCCGTGCTGCGGGCGGGCCTGGGCCCGGTGCTCGTGCACCTCGCAGCGACGTCCGGTGCGCTGACCGATCCGTCGACCCACTTCGGGATGGTCCGGGTCGGTGCGGGTCTGGTCGGCATCGATCCCTCGGAGACGACCGCGCTGGTCGGCGCTTCGCGGTGGACCGCACCCGTCGTGCACAGCGCTCTCGTGCCGGCGGGGACGGCCGTCGGCTATGGGGGCGCACACCACACCGACCGGGAGACGCATCTGGCCGTGGTCGGGGTCGGATACGCCGACGGCATCCCGCGCGAGCTCGCATCCGGCGCAGGGCTGGAGATCGGCGGGATGCGGCATCCGATCGTCGGCAGGGTGTCGATGGACCAGATCGTGGTCGACACGGGCACGGTGCTGGTCCCGCGGGGCACGGTCGCGACCGTGTTCGGGCCGGAGGGAGGGCCGGTGCCCTCGGTGCAGGAGTGGGCGCGGTGGGCGGACACGATCCCGCACGCCATCGTCACCGGAATCGGAACGCGAGTGCAGAGGAGCGTCGCATGACGACGAAGGTGCTGGTCATCGGCGGCGGGCAGAACGCCGAGCACGAGGTGTCACTGGCGTCAGCCGCCGCGGTCGCCGCAGCCCTGCGGATGGGCGATCACGAGGTCACGACAGCGACGATCGACCGTGACGGGATCTGGCGCGTCGACGGTCTGCCGACCGGGGAGTCCGCAGCCGAGTCGCTCGCGCTGGCACTCCCGCTGCTCGCCCGCACCGACGTGGTCTTCCCCGCGGTGCACGGCGCCCTCGGCGAAGACGGCGCCCTCGCGGCGCTGTGCGCGCTCGCCGGAGTGCGCGTGGTGGGTTCGGGGCTGCGCGCCGGGGCCATCGGCATGGACAAGTGGACGACGAAGCTGGTGGCGGATGCCGTCGGACTGGGAACCGCACGCGGTCGCCTCGTCTCGGCGGACGACATCGGGGATGTGGAGTTCGAGAGAGAGGTCGTGGTGAAGCCGGTGTCGGCCGGATCGAGCCACGGAGTGAGTCTCGTGACCGAAGAGGGTGAACTGCTCGCGGCACTGCGCGAAGCGGCGCGCTTCGACCGGCGGATCCTGGTCGAAGAGGTCGTGCGGGGGCGGGAGATCGACGTCGCGGTGCTGCGCGAGAAGGGCGGCATCCGCTGGGCGGCGCCGCCGCTGGAGATCCATGCGACAGGGCTCTTCGACACCGCGACGAAGTACGACGGCAGTGCGCGGTTCACGGTTCCGGCGCAGCTCGACGCGGCCGAGGTGGCGGCGCTCAAGCGGGCGGCGATCGCGGTTTTCGACGCCCTCGGATGCGATGGGGTCGCGCGGATGGACTTCTTCCTCACCGAGCGTGGCCCGGTGCTGAACGAGGTGAACACCATGCCGGGTCTGACGGCTGCGTCGCAGGTGCCGCGGATGTTCGCGGCGGTGGGCGTGACCTATGTCGACCTGGTGGCACGGCTCGTGCGCGCGGCATCGTGACGGCGGCTTCCACCTCTCGCGTCGGATGGCCCGATGTCGCGAAGGGCATCTGCATCATCCTGGTCGTGCTGTGGCATGTGGTGACCAAGCATGCGATCGGCGTCGCGGGTGCTGGCCCCGTGACCGACGTCTGGGCGACGCTGAACGCCCAGCTGCTGCCGCTGCGGATCCCGCTGTTCTTCCTGGTCTCCGGGATGTTCGCTGCGCGGGCGGTGCTCGCCGACGACGGGAGCTCGTGGCGGCGGCGGGCCGCACGGCTCTCGCTGCTCTATGTCGTCTGGGTGCTCATCCAGACGTTCGTGCTCGCACTGACGCCCGACTTCGACACGGCTCGGGCGACCAACGGGTGGGAGCTGCTCGCACAGCTGACCATCAGTCCGACGAACCTCTGGTATCTGCTCGCGCTCGCGGTGTATCTGGCGATCGGTCGCCTGACCCGCGGACTCCCGACCGTCGCCGTGTTGGCCGTCGCATTCGTGATCGCGGCGATCGCAGGGTCCGGGGTCATCCCCGACCTCGGCAACCTGTGGCAGCTGGTGCAGAACCTGTTCTTCTTCCTCGTCGGGCTGCGGCTGCGCGCGGTGGTCGAACGCTTCGCGAAGAGCGTCGGAGTCGGCGGTGCTCTCGCGCTCGCGGCCGTGTACGTCGGGGGCCTGGCGGTCGTGGCGGGGCTCGCCATCCGCCTGCTGCCGGGGGTGTGGCCGGCGCTCGCGCTGATCGCCGTGGCCTTCGGGGTGTCGCTCAGCGTGCTCCTCGACCGGCATGCGGGTGCGATCGCGCGACCACTGCGCTGGATCGGACAGCGGACCCTGCCGATCTACGTGCTGCACATGATGCCGCTCGCGCTCATCGATGCGGGGCTGGATGCTGCGGGATGGAGGACGACGCCGGTGCTCGAAGCTATCGGCCCCATCGTGCTGACGGCGGCCGTGATCGCGATCTGTCTGGGAGTGCATGCGCTGCTGGTGCGCTGCGGGCTCGGGGTGCTGTTCGACCCCCTGCAGGCGACCGACCGCCTGGTGCGACTGCGGCGATGAACCCCTCGACAATCGGCGGACGACGGCGGATGCTGGAACCATGGCGGCCTTCACAGCGGACAACGCATTCAGCGGATTCAGCGTCGACGACATCGACGCGGCGAAAGAGTTCTACGGCACGGCCCTCGGGCTCGATGTCGAGGTCAACGGGATGGGGTTCCTCAATCTGCGGCTGCCGAACGGCGGGTCGATCCTCATCTACCCGAAGCCCAACCACACGCCGGCGAGCTTCACGATCCTGAACTTCCCGGTGGCGGATGTCGATGCCGCGGTCGACGAGCTCATCGCCCGGGGTGTGCAGACCAAGATCTACAGCGACGAGGAGTTCCCCTCCGATTCCCGCGGCATCGTGCGCGGCAACGGCCGGGGCCCGGACATCGCGTGGTTCCGCGACCCTGCGGGCAATGTGCTCGCGGTCATGCAGGCCTGACGGCGAGTCCGGAGAGAGACGGCGCCCCGGAGACCGAGGTCCCCGGGGCGCCGTCTTGCGGTCGCCGCGGCTCAGTCGAAGGCGGCGTCGGGGTAGAGCCCCTCGGCGATCAGTCGCACAGCCGAGACGTTGCCGAGCGTGCCGGGGAACAGGTCGGTCGAGGGCACCGCGATCAGGCGACCGTCGCGTACGGCGGGCATGTCGGGGAAGGTCGCTGCGAGGTAGGAGCGGACGGCGGCCTCGTGCTCCGGGTCTGACACCGCGAAGACGAGCGCGTCGGGTGCTTCGGCGGCGAGGGATTCCGGGGTGATCTCAGCGGCGAAGAAGTCGGCGAACGCGGGGTCGTCCGGCGTGAAGACGTTGTCGGCACCGGCGCGCTGCAGGATGTCGTACTCGATGCCGGCGCCGATCGCGGTGAGGGTCGTCCCCTCGACGAACACTTGCGCGACGCGCGGGCGCTCCTGCCCGTCGATCGCCTTGTCCACGGTGGCGAGCTCGGTCTTGGATGACTCGATCAGGTCGTTCGCCTCGTCCTCGACGTGGAAGATCGCGCCGAGGTTCTCGAGGTCGATGAAGAGGTCGTCGACCGTGCCCTCCATGCGACGCTCGAAGCATCCGCCGGTCGCGGTGTACGCGGCGACACCGGCGTCTGCGAGCTGCTCGATGCTGGCGAAGCCCTGCTCGGCGGTGAACTCGTAAGTGGTGGGCGAGTACACGAAGTCAGGTTCGACGGAGAGCAGCTCCTCGCGGCTGGGCGGGGAGTCTCCGCCGATGACCGGCACGTCGGCGGCAAGTTCTGCGAGGTCGGCCGGCAGCTTCTGAGCCGTGGCCTGGGCTTGACCTGCGAGCGAGTCGGCGAGGCCGAGGCGCAGCAGGAGCTCGGTCTGCGACGGGTGCATCCCGACGACGGCGGTGGGGATGGCCGGGATCTCGACCGTGCGGCCGCAGTTCTCGATCGTGATCGCCTCGCCGGAGGCGGCGGGCGTGGTTCCGGCGGAGACTCCTCCGCCGCACCCGGTGAGGGCGATCGCGCCCAGACCGACGGTGACGGCGGCGATGAGGCGGGTGGTTCGGGTACGGGGTGTCATTCTTCTTCTCCTTGGTTGAGGGGTACGGGTTCGGGTGTCGGGCAGATCAGCCGACGGGCTGGCGCGGGTGGAAGGTCATCGCCCTGGCACCCGTGTCGACCTCGATGGCGATGCGGGCGGTGACATGGAAGACCTCGTCGACGAGCGCCGGGGTGAGCACGACGTCGGGCGGACCGAAGGCCACGAGCCTGCCCTCGTCGAGCACGGCGACGTCGTCGCAGAACGCCGCGGCGATGTTGAGGTCGTGCAGAGCCGCGATCACCGTCGTGCCGAGCCCGCTCACGACACGCATCAGGTCGAGCTGGTGCGCGATGTCGAGGTGGTTGGTCGGCTCGTCCAGCACCAGGATCTCGCCGCTCTGCGCGAGCGCGCGGGCGAGCATCACGCGTTGGCGCTGACCGCCGGAGAGCGACCGCACCAGGCGGTCGCCGAGGTCGTGCACGTCGGCGGTGCGCAGAGCCTCGTCGACGATGCGCTGATCCTCCGGGGTGTCCCGGCTGAAGGGCGGGCGATGTGGCGACCGGCCCACGAGCACGGTCTCCCGCACGGTGAGGTCGAACTCGGATGGGGAGTCCTGCAGCATGACCGACACGGTGCGGGCGAGTGTGCGCGGGGCCAGCTGCGAGACGTCGGCGCCGTCGATGAGGACGCGTCCGCTGAGTGGGCGCTGACCGGTGAAGAGTGCACGCAGGAGCGTGGACTTGCCGCTGCCGTTCGGGCCGAGCAGCCCCACGATGCGTCCGGTGCCGACCTCGAGGTCGATCCCGTGCAGCACGGTGCGGCCGCCGCGGGCGACGCTCACGTCGTCGAACAGCACGCTCATCGGTCGAACCCCGCCCGCTCGCCACCGCTGCGCATCAGCCACAGGAAGAAGGGCGCCCCGACGAAGGCGGTGAGGATCCCGAGGGGGATCTCGGTCGGCATCGCGACCGTGCGGGCGAGCAGATCGGCGACCATGAGGAACAGCGCGCCGCCGAGCACCGTGATCGGCAGCATCCGCCGATGATCCGAGCCGACCAGGAGCCGGGCCATGTGCGGGACGACGAGGCCGACGAAGCCGATGCCACCGCTCACCGCGACGATCGCGCCGGTCAGGAGGGAGGCGAGCACCAGCAACAGGCCCCGCAATCTGGTCGTGCGCACGCCGACCGCCATCGCCGACTCGTCGCCGGCGAGCAGTGCGTTCATCGACCGGGAGAGTCCGAACACGGCGATGCAGGCGATCGCGAGCGCGACCGCGGGGATCACGAGCGACGACATGTCGGCGGCTGACACACTGCCGAGGAGGAAGAACATCACACTGACGACGTTCTGGGCGTCGGTGGTGAGCGTGAGGTAGCTGGTCACCGCACTCAGCAGGGCGCCGAGTGCGACACCGGCGAGGATCATCCGGGTCGGCGAAAGCTCTCCGCGGATGCGCGCGAGCATCGCCACGAGGATGCAGGCGACCATCGCGCCCACGAACGCTGCCCCGCTCATCGTGAGGCCGAGGAACGTGGCGCCGCCCGAGACGATCACCAGCACGGCACCGACACTCGCACCGGACGAGACGCCGAGGATGTACGGTTCGGCGAGCGGGTTGCGCACGACTGCCTGCATCATCGCCCCGGCGAGAGCGAGCCCTGCGCCCGAGAGCGCGGCCAGGAGCGATCTCGGCACCCGGAACTGCCACACGGCCTGGTCCTGCAACGGCGTGAGCGTGCCGTCCGCCATCCAGGGCATGCCGGGGACCAGGTGACCGATCACGATCCTCGCGGCGTCGACGGGCGACACCGCGACGGGTCCGGTGGCGGCGGAGAAGACGAGGACGAGCACCGCGAGCACGGCGATCGTCGCCACGGTCGGACCGACGGGCAGCATCCGCCGACCCCTGCTCCGGCCCCGGGCGCGGTCCCCGCTGCGTCGCCGCAGGAAGGGGAGGCGTCGTCCGCGCCGTTCGGTGAGGGTGGCGGTCGAATCGCTCACAGGCTGACTCCCGTGGTGGCCCCGGCTGTGACCTCGGCAGCGAAGTCGAGCACCGCGATGCCCAGTTCGTGCAGTGCAGCGGACTCGTTCGCACCGTGCCCTGCTCCCGCCGCCGTCCACTGCCGCGCAGACCCGCCGGCCTTCTGAAGTGCCTCCACCATTCGGTGCGTGTCGCGAGCGAGCACCCTGGTGTCCTCGCCGAGCACGACCCCCAGGTAAGAGGGGATCGGAGCCCCGACCGGAAGCTTTTCGGCACGGGCGAGAGGGGAGAGGGCGCGGAGTCGAGTGTGCGATTCGGGGGTGCCGTCGTCGCCGAACTCCGCTCGCCAGCGTGCACCGAGCGGATGATCGTCCAGGGCGAGCAGATCGAGTGGAGCGGCGGTGGTCGCCAAGCCCGCACACAGCTCCGGATGCTCGATCGCGCAGCCGGCCGCGACGACTCCGCCCAGGGAGGCCCCGGCGAGCACGAGCAGCTCGGGGCGGGTGATCCCTGCCTCGATGAGCCCGCGCGCGACGTCGGCGAGGTCGGCGATCGTGCGGTTCTTGCGGGCGCCACGACCCGCCTCGCGCCAGGCTTGTCCGCGCTCGCCACCACCGCGGAGCTGCGCGGAGGCGTAGGCCCCGCCGAACTCGACCCACGCGGGCACGGTGGGTTCGAAGAGCGGGAGAAGGGGCACGCCGAACCCGCCGTAGCAGGTCAGGATCATCGGCAGCGGACCCTCCACTCCGCTCGGCGATGTCACGTGGACGGTCAGGATCTCGCCGTCATCGGCCGGAAAGTCGTAGCGCACGGTGGTGCCGAGGGTGCGGATGAGGGACGGCATGATCGTGGGGCCCTCCTTCGTGCGCTCGACGATCTGCGGGGGAGTCAGCGGCCCCTCGACGCCCAGTCGCAGCACGCCGTCGTCGACGCCGATCATGGTCGTGGTGAGCGCATCGGCGGCGGTCGAGACCGCTTCGGAACGTTCGACCTCGATGCCGTCGACCAGGTCGATGAGTACGCTGCGTCCGTCCACCACGGCGAGCACGACGACGCGGTCATCGTGCACCGCGACATCGACGATCTGTGCGTCGGGGTCGTGCCAGCGCCAGAGCAAGCCGCCCTTCGCGCCGCTGCCGCTCCCCACACCGTCGTTCCCCACGCCGTCGTTCGCCACGGCATCGAGACCGCCGTCGTGCCACACGAGCACTCCGGTGCGTGGATCCAAGGTGTCGAGCGGGGATGCGCGCAGGAGCGTCGGCCACCGACCCAGTGACGTGCCGGTGGCCCGGTCGGTCAGCGTCGCGCCTCGCGAACCCGAGCTGAGGGCACGCAGACCGCTCTCCCCGCCGGGGAACAGTCGCAGTCGCACGTCGGGCTCGAGGGGCACCGCGCGCTGTTCGCCGGTCTGCAGGTCGAGGGTCACGAGCATCCGGTCGCGCCTGGCGACCACGTCGAGGCTCCGCGAGTCGGCGGCCCACAGCACGGTGTCGTAGCGCAGGCGGATGTCGGGGTGCAGGCGCAGCGTGCCGGCGGCGACATCGACGATGCCGAAGACGGCGTTCTCGTCGGCGGAGGGCGCCCACTCGACGGCGATGAGTCGGCGGTCGGGGGAGGGGAAGATCCGGTGCAGGTGGCCGTCGGGCTCGATCACGGTCGTGCCGTCGAGGCGATGGATGCCGCGGCGCGAGCGGTCGTCCGCCCGGCCCAGCGTGAAACCACCGATCGGCAGGCCGGGGCGACCGTGGCGCTCCGCACGGGTGAGGGCGTCGTCGAGCACCGATCGATGCGCGCTCATCGGCCCACCAGGTCGTCTACGCGGTCGTCGCCGCCGGTCCACAGCAGGTGTCCGCCTTCATCGAGCGGGGTGGGGAGTTCGATCGTCGAGATGCCGCTGTCGTCGACGAGGTGGACCGTGCCGTCCCCGCCGCTGGTGACGGCGACCGTTCCGGCGTCGGGATCGATCGCGATGGAGCGGCGCTGTGCGGGACGCCCGTCGACGCCGTCCCACGGCATCTGTCCTGCGCGGGGCGGATGCGCCATCGTCGGGATCGGGGTGATCCGCGAGACGCGCGCGTTTTCACGATCGATCACGATCACGACATCGCCGTCGGGGTGGATGACGGAGACGGCCGCGACACCCGTGGCGAGGGCGAACCGGAACGCGAGCCCCGGCGGCAGCGGAACGGCGCGGGATGCTCCGGACGCGAGGTCGATCTCGACGAAGGTGTTGGTCCACTCCGGCCATGAACCGGGGGATGCCGGTCCTCCGCGGACGATGCCCGTGGCGCGTCCGGTGTCGCCGGCGAGGCGCAGGTAGTACGCGCGCCCTTCGACGGGCCACGGGATGATGCCGATCGCGCGGGGCACGCCCGCATCGATGACGAAGCGCTCCAGGCCACGGCTCGTCGCGATGCCGACGATGCCGGACGCCGGGTCGACCACGTCGCCGTGTCCGTCTGCGGCGAGGTCGTCGAGGAGATGTCCGCGGAGGACCGGGGTGTGCGGCCCGACGTCGAGAGCCGTCGCGAGCGGCAGTGCCTCGACCGCTCCGGGCTCGCGGTGGCGGAGCACGATAGTCGGCTCTCCCGTGGCCTGATCCGGAGCGATCACGACCCCGGGTTCGCCGGTGCGCACACGGAAGCGCGCCGAAGTGTCGGTCGCGAGGTCGACGACCGAGACCAGGTCGCTCCAGGCCTCCTCGTTCATCCCCAGACCGGTCGAGATGACCACGTGTCGTCCGGTGGCGTCGCAGGCGAGGTGCTCGGCCGGAATCGCGATCGGGATGCGGCGTGCGGAGTCTGCATCCCCGACGACCAGCGCGCCGCCCCGGTCGTCGGCGAAGGCCCAGCGCCCGGGTGCTCCGGCGGGAAGGCGAAGGAAGCCCGCGTGCTCGGCGAGCCAGTTGTCGGCGACGACGACACGCCGCGAGTCGTCGTGAATCTCGTAGACGACTCCGGCCCGGTGATCAGCGGCGAGGAGGGGTGTGGAGGAGGACATGTCAGCGATCCTAGTAGATATTGAGAATCATTATCATTTAGGGTCGACAGTGTTCACACACCGTGAACCCGACCCGCTGTCTCAGATCGCGGGACGGAAACCCCACTGAAGGAGCACGAAATGGAAAAGCAGATCCTCGCCGAGATCGAAGAGTCCGAGCAGCTGGCGCACCTGTCGGCATCGCACTCGAACGCACTGGTCGAGAACCCCTTCGACTGATCGCGGATCCTTCCGTCGCGCTCTCGAGCGCACTCCAGTCCGGCCGGGCGTTCGCGCCCGGCCGGGCCCATCACCGAGAGAATCCATGACTTCCGAACCTCGCATCCTGCCGCTCCCCGACTCGGGGGCGCATCTCGTCACCGGCGCCGACGGTCGCCCCCGGATCCGTCTGCGCACCGGACGCTTCGTGCTGCTCGACACACCGCCGACCGACCTGGACACCGCGCTCGCCGGTGGCACCGACGGCGCCGCCGCGGACTACCTCCGCCGCCTGGCCGCCGAGGTGCAGGAACGCGAATCCGCCGACGCGCTGCGCCGCTGGCCGACCGAACGCCGCGCCGTCTGCCTCCTCGGCTCCGGCCCGCTCGTGGACGATCTGCAGCGCGTGCTCACGGCCTGGGGAGCACAGATCACGGCTCTCGACGCGGACGCAGAGATTCCGGAAGACGCGGCGCTCGTGGCCGCCTACGCCGAGGATGCGCACGGCCGTCGCCGCTGGGCCGAGCTCGACCGGCTTCCGCAGCGGGGCGCCACCTGGCTCCGCGCCTACCGTGAGGGCGAATGCCTCCTGATCGATCCGCTCGCCATCGACGACGATGACCCCACCTCGGTCCAGGTGGCCGCACGACGGATGGCCGCGAGCAGCGCGCCGGCCTCCATCGAGGCGTGGCAGCGGTCGGCGCCCCCTGCCGATGCGGAGATCGATGAGGCGGCGAGAGTGCTGGTCCTCGCCCGCCTGCTGCACATGATCCTCACCTGGGCGCGAGGCGACGCGGAGCTCGACCGCCTGCGCACGACGCTGTGGAAGCTGGTGCCGGCGACCGGCTCCGTCAGCGAGCACACGGTGCTCCCCTTCCCCGCGGCCCCGCCCCGGGTGACCCGATGACCCCGCCGCGCGACGCCCGCCGGCACGCCGTGATCGCGGACGACGGCGCCCTGCTGTGCGGCTGGGTCTGGGAGCCCGCAGAGCCTCGGGGGGTGGTGATCATCCGCACGCCCTACGGCGCCTGGCGTCACGGTGACACCGCCCGCGCCTGGGGCAGACGGGGATACCGCTGCGTGATCCATGACGTGCGCGGGCGGCACTCGTCCGACGGTGAATGGCACCCCTACCTCGCCGAGCGCGAAGACGGACGCGCAGTGCTCGAGGCGATCACGGCCGAGAATCCCGGACTCCCGCTCGTGCTGTCCGGCGGCTCGTACGCCGCGCACACCGCGCTGGAGGCAGCCAGAGCCGTCGACGTCGACGCGCTGGTGCTCCTGGTCCCCGCGCTCGGGCTCGCCGAGACCGCCTGGGACGAGAGCGGGCGACCTCAGCTGCTCAACCGCATCGGGTGGTGGCACCAGCACGGTCGTGGGGCGCGCTCCCACCCGCCGCTGACCGACGAGGAGCTCGACGCACGCGTGGTGCGGGCGACCGAGGTCGGCGTGGATCGTGTGGTGGACGAATGGGGGTGGTCGCAGGACGCCCTGTCCGGATGGCGACGGCTCTGGTCTGCTCCTGCCGTCGATCTCGACCGCGCGTATGGCGCCCTCCGTGTGCCGCTGCTCCTGATCCGCGGCGATCACGACTTCTTCTTCGCGGATGCCGGTCGGCTCGCGGACGCATGGCGGGGGCCGGTCCACCTGGTCGACGGGCCGTGGGGACACCGGCTGGCTGCGGACATCGACGACGAAGAGGTGCGCACCCGGCTGCGCACCGCGGGCGGCATCGGGGGCGTGCTCGACTCCTGGCTCATCGAGAACGGCCTGCCATCCGGGGAATCCGTGACGGCATCCACCCCGGCATCCACCCCGACGCCCACTCCGACCGAGGCGGTTCTACGGCCGATCCGCCGCACCAGATCCGCCTTCGAACCCGAGACGGGCCGCTGGCGGTACGAGAGGACAGCATGACCGCGCACGACGCCCTGGACCGATCCCCTGAACGCGCGACGCTGCCGGCTGAGGCGCTGGTCGATGCGGAGACCGGGATCATCCGCTCGGTGCGGGAGGTGCCGCATCCGGTCGGCGCTCCGCACCGGTACCTGGCGCTCACGGCATCCGTCGCCGACGCCCGCATCCTCGGCGAGTGGCCCGCTGATCGGGTCTCGCTCGGCACGTCGTTCGGCGACCCGGCCCAGGCGCACATCGCCGCGATCGGCGAGGGCGTCGAGCGCTACTGCGGCAACTGGCTGCCCGATGTGCTTCCGCCCGGTGAGCTCCGGGTCAGCACGGCCGACGAGTTGCGCACCGACGGGGCGACCGTCATCGACGAGGCCGATCTTCCTCGTTTCACCGACTGGCAGCTCGCGCGCCCCGGCTTCCCGTATCAGCGGTTGCTCCCTTCGACGCCGACCCTCTGGGCTCGCTGTGACGACCTCGGCGGCGGATCCGTCTGGATGCCGGATTCGCTCGTGCACCTGAACTGGCGGCAGTCGCGCTTCCGCTCGCTGCCGCGGACGCACCACCTGAACTACGCCGGCATCGCCACGGGCGCAGGCTTCGACGACGCGCGCGACCGCGGCGTGATCGAGGTCATCGAGCGGGATGCGCTCGAGGTGTGGTGGCACCTCGACGGGCCGACGTTCGGCATCGATCCGGCGACTGTTCCCGGACTGCTCGACGATCTGAAGGGGAGCAGCCTGCGCGTGTGGCTGGTGTCGATGCCCTCGGAGTTCGCCCCCGCGATCGGCGCGCTCGTGCACGACGAGGAGCGGGGGCTCTACGCCGCGGGGTTCTCGGCCTCCCTCGATCCGGCGCGCGCCGCGCGGAAGGCGGTGCTCGAAGCCGTGCACACCTGGATCTACACGCAGGGCTGCACGACGGCCGACGGGTGGGTGTTCCGCGCGGTCGCGGAAGGGCTGATGGCGAAGGGGCTCACGCTCGACTTCCGTCCCGACGCCGACTACACGGCCACTGCGGGGTCGCAGTTCGAGAACGTGATCGATCTCGGCGCGCACGTGCAGGTGTGGCTCGACCCGGCCGTGCACGGCGAGGCGCGCCGGTTCCAGTCGCCGGCGCAGGGGGTGCGACCGCTGAGCGAGGTCGGCTCGGTGACGATGGTCGAGGTGTACGAGCGGCTGCGCGATCGCGGGCATCGGGTGCTCACGCGTGACCTCACGACCTCCGACGTGCGGCGCACCGACCTGCGCGTGGTGCGCTCGATCGTGACCGGCCTCGTGCCCAACGCGCCGGCGGCGTTCTCGTACCTCGGGATGCCGCGATTCCGCGAGGCGGCGCAGGAGCGCGGCTGGCGCTCGACCTGGACCGGTGGCCCGGAGGACTTCACGCTCCTCCCGGCTCCGCACATGTGAGGCCGGTCATGCATCGCATACTCCCGGAGGGCCCTGGTCTTCCTGCCCCGCTCGTCGAGGTGCAGACGTCGCGCCTGCCCGAGGGGCCGCTGCCACCGGGGCCTCGGGCGAACGCCTGGGAACGCGCCGGGGCGGTGGCGGACGATCCTCCTGTCGGTGTGCGCGAGCTCGTCGACGGCCTGTGGCACCCGGGGGAGTTCCATCGGACGACGGACGGCCGGGCCACACGCATCCGCCGACGCCCGGTGCCTTCCGCCGGGGCGTGCTACCCGGTGCAGACGCATCTGATCGACGCGTCGGGCCTGCGCTGGGCGGTCGATCACGAGAGGGGTGTCTTCCATCGCCGCGATCCCGCCGCCGATCGTGCGGACGGATGGCCGTCGATTGCTGCAGACGACGGCATCGCGCGCGCGGTGTTCACCGTGCTGCCGGGGCGCTCCTTCGGGCGCTACCGGCATCGGGCCTGGCCGCTGTGGATCGCCGATGCCGCCTACGCGGTCGCCGCCCTCCGATTCCTGCTGGGGGAGCGAGCTGGTGCGACGGAGGTCGGCCCCTCGACCCGGCTGCGCTCGCTGCTCGGTGTTCCCCGCGCAGGCGACGTCGACGCCTGGATGCGCCGAGGCCTCGTGCCGGAGATCCCCCTCGCCGCGGTCGAGATCCCGCGCGCCCCGGTTCCCGACCCCACGGCGCTGCACGCGCTCGGAGCCCGCCGCTCGCCGGACATGGCGGAGTTCACAGCCCGGATCGGTGTCGCACCCGCGCCCGAGGTCGGGCATATCGCGAGAGCATCCGGCCAAGCCTGGGTGCGCGGGGCGACCGAGGCCCGCTCCTGGTCCGTGCCGATCACGGCCCCTTCGACCGTCGTCGGCGCCGCGCTCTGGAGCGCCCATCTCGCCGCGGCCCGTCTCTGCTACGAGGCCGCACTCACCGGAGACAGGGGAACGCGCCCGGTCTCCGGCTTCTCCTCGACCGGTGATCGCTGGATCCTCCACGCGCTCGCCTTCCTCGACTCCCCCGGAGGTGCACGATGATGATCGTCCCCGAGCTGTGGCGTGAAGCGCGACGGCATCCCTGGCTCCTGTCCGTGAGCATCCTTCTCCTCCTCCTCGTGTTCGCGACGCACCTTCTGCAGGCGCTCGCCCTCGCGTGGTCGCTCGCCGCCTTCGTGCGTGGTGACGCGGCGGGCGCGGTGGCAGGCATCGGTGCGATCCTCGCGATCGGGCTGACGCGGGTGCTGTTGACGCTGGTGCAGGGCGATGCGGCTGCTCGCCTCGGCGGACGAGTGAGAGAAGACCTGCGCGGTGCGGCCGTCGCGGCAGCCCTCGTCCCTGAGCGGTTGCACGATGCCACGCTGCGCGACGGCTCGACCCAGCTTGCGCTCGGCGACGGCATCGACGGCACCGACGCCTACGTGTCGAAGTACATCCCCGCCGTGGCGCAGCTCGTCGTCGGCAGCCTGATCGCGGTGGGCCTCGTCGCGGTGCTGTCTCCCCTGATCGCGCTGTGCGTCGCCGCGGGGATCCTGCTTGCGGTGCTGGGGCCCCTGCTGTGGAAGCGGATGCTCGCCCGGCGCGGGTTCGAGCACTGGGACAGCTATGAGGCTCTCAGTGGTGATCTGCTCGAGTCACTCCGCGGCATGTCGACGCTGCGCGCGCTGGGGGATGTTCCCGCGACGCGTGCGCGGCTCCACACCCGATCGGAGGCCCTGCGCCTCGCCACGGAACGAGTGATGCGATCGTCGCTCGCGGAGACGGCCATCACCGACTTCGCCGTGCAGGCGGGGGTGGTGATCGCTGCCGGGCTCGCGGTCGTCTCCGTCCTGACCGGGCAGCCACCCGCCGTCGAGGTCTACGCGCTGCTCCTGCTTTCTTCCGAGGCATTCCGTCCGGTGCGCGAGCTCTCACGGCACTGGCATGCCGGATTCCTCGGGCTCACTGCCGTCCCCGGACTGGCGGCGCTCGGGGCGTTCCGTCGGTCTCCCGGGATGGTGCCGGAGGCCGAGATGGTGCCGGCGGTCGGGGGAGAGGTGCTTCGCATCTCCGGGCTCTCGTACCGCTACCCCGGCGCCGACCACGACGTGCTCCGCGGTGTCGACCTCCGCGCCGCGCGAGGAGAGGTGCACGCCATCGCCGGACCTTCGGGCGCAGGCAAATCCACGCTGTTCGATCTCGTGCTCGGCTTCCTGCCGGCGACTGCGGGGACGGTCGAGCTCGATGGGCGCCCCCTCCAGCCGAGCGACGTGGCCGTGGTCTCACAGCGGCCCGTCCTGTTCGCCGGGACCATCAGGGAGAACGTCGACCTGTTCGACGCCGGGCAGGAGGCGCTGGAAGGCGCGTGTGCTGCGGCAGGCGTGCTCGACGAGATCAGGGCCATCCCGGGAGGCTTCGACGCGATGGTGGCGGAGGCGGGGACGAGCCTGTCGGGCGGGCAACGACAGCGCCTCGCCCTCGCCAGGGCGCTGCTCGCCCGGCGCCCGGTACTGCTCGTCGACGAGCCGACCAGCGCGCTCGACGACCGCAGCGCCCTGACCGTGGCCGAGACGCTCGAACGTGTCGCCGCAGAGAGGATCGTGCTCATGATCAGCCACCGCCCCGAGGCCCTTGCCAGGGTCGCAGACGTGCGGGTGCTCCGCGACGGGATGCTCGTGAAGGAGGCCTCATGACCTCGTCCGCAGTCATCCTCGCCCGGTTGCTTCCCCCATTGCGACCGGAATGGCGGCGCATCGTCGGCAGCTACCTGATCGCCACCACGAGCCTGTGCGCACTCGCCGCCATCGGGGTGCTCACCGCCCTCGGTGTCGGTGGAGCCGTGGTGCACGGCGAGTGGCCGCCGGTCGTCTGGTGGGCAGCGCTCGGAGCCCTCGTGCTGCTGCGCACGTTCCTCACCTGGCGCGAGATGGACGTGTCGCACGCTCTCGCCTACCGCGTGCTCGCCCGGCTGCGGATGGCACTGTTCGACGCTTACTCCCGCAGTGTTCCGGGGCGCCGTCGTGAGCACTCCGGTCGGGCGGCATCCGTGGCGATGACCGACATCGAGAAGCTGGAGTTCTTCTACGCGCACACGGTGGCGCAGATCGGTGCTGCGCTCACCCTGTTCGTCGGAGCCCTGGTCTGCGCGTTCTTCGTGATGCCGATGGCCGCTCTCGTGATGCTCGGAGGCGCGATCGCCGTGGCACTCACCGCCTGGGCCGGCGCGGGCCCGGCACGACGGATCGGGGCGCTGGAGCAGCGGGAGCGCGAGGAGCAGTCCGAACGGCTGGTCGACGCGCTCGGTGCGCTGCGCGAGATCCTCGCCTACGGCCTGCAACGCCGGGTCGTGCACGAGGCGGTCGCGGGAACCCGGCGGTCGGCAGGCATCAGCCGTCGGCGGGAGGCCATCGCCCACCTCGTCGACGGGATGCGCGAGCTCATCCTCACCGCCGTCGTCATCGGCGTGATCGCGGCTTCGCTCCTTCTCGGCAGTGCGGTCGGCGGTACCCAGGCTGCGGTGCTTCCGGCGGTGATCGCGCTCGCCGTCGCAGGAGTCGCTGCCGTGGCGGATGCCGCGCACACCGTGTCGGAGCTGCATCCGCTCATCGCCAGTGCCGATCGCGTGGGGGCGGGCCTTCACCGTCCACCCGTAGTGGCGCCGGTCGACCGTCCGCTCCCGTTGCCCGACGGTCCGCTCGGGGTGCGCTTCGAGAAGGTGTCGTTCTCCTACGACGATCAGAAGGAGGTGCTGCACGACTGGTCGATCGACGTCGATGCCCGGGAGCACATCGGTCTCGCAGGTCCCTCCGGTGCAGGCAAGAGCACGGTCATCGCGCTCGCCGCACGGCTGTGGGATCCCGCGGCCGGCACGGTCGCCCTCGTCGATGCGGCGGGCATCGTGTACCCGCTCGGCCGCATCCGCGATGAAGATCTCCGCCGGACCGTCGCCGTGGTGGAGCAGGATGCCCGGCTCTTCCACGGCACCGTGCGCGACAACCTCGTACGCGGTTCCGACACCCGCACCGACGAGCAACTGCGCGGTGCGCTCACGCAGGTGGGCGCCGACGGCTGGATCACGCTCGATGACGAACTCGGCGAGCACGGGGTGCGGCTGTCCGGCGGTCAGCGTGCACGGCTGGCGTTGGCGCGGGCACTGTGCCGCGAGCCCCGCGTGCTCATCGTCGACGAGATCACCGCGAGCCTCGATGCCGAGTCCGAACGCATCATCTCCGACGTGCTCGAAGGCTTCGAGGGCACGGTGATCGCCGCCTCCCATCGGCGCGAGACGCTGGGGCGGTTCGGCCGGGTGGTCGGCGTGGAGAGGGAAGACGTCGAGCGCGAGGGGGCAGCGGCTACAGCCGGTCGACTCCGGTGACCGTGACGACGGCCTGACCGGCTTCGTCGGAGGCGGCGAGGTCGATCGTCGCGGAGATGCCCCAGTCGTGGTCGCCGGCGGGATCGTCGAAGATCTGCCGTGCGGTCCACGAGGTGGCGCCCTCCGTGAGGATCAGCAGTTTCGAGCTGCGGGCGTCCCCTCCGGTGAGGATCTCGTCGTGGTCGGCGAAGTATCCGTCGAGGGCATCCGACCAGGCGTCGGCGCCGAAGCCCGGATCGAGTTCGGCCAGCGCGTTCACGTCTTCCCGCGCTGCGAGCTGCACCCGGCGGAAGAGCTCGTTGCGCACCAGGATGCGGAAGGCGCGGATGTTGCTCGTGAGGCGCTTGGGTGCGGGCGGGACGATCGGCTCGTCGGGGGCGTGCGGATCGAAGCGTCCGTTGTCGACGCCGGCGATCAGCTCCTCCCACTCGTCGAGCAGGCTGGAGTCGACCTGGCGGACGAGTTCGCCGAGCCACTCGATGAGGTCGCGCAGATCCTCGTCCTTGAACTCCTCCGGGATGGTCTGCGAGGCCGCACGGTAGGCGTCGGAGAGGTAGCGCAGCACCACGCCCTCGGAGCGCGCGATCTTGTAGTAGGCGACATATTCCCCGAACGACATGGCCCGCTCATACATGTCGCGCACGACCGACTTGGGGTGCAGTTCGAAGTCGCGGATCCAGGGCTGGGCGGCGCTGAAGGTCTCGAAGGCGGCCGTCAGCAGCTCGTCGAGCGGCTTCGGGTAGGTGATCTGCTCGAGCAGTTCCATCCGCTCGTCGTACTCGATGCCCTCGGATTTCATGATCGCGACCGCCTCGCCGCGGGCCAGGAACTCCTGCTGGCTCAGCACGGCGCGCGGATCGTCGAGGGTGGCCTCCACGATCGAGATCATGTCGAGCGCGTACGAGCCCGTGCCCGTGCCGGCAGCCGGATCGGGGTCGAGCAGCTCGAATGCGGCGAGGGCGAACGGCGACAGCGGCTGATTGAGCGCGAAGTTCGGCTGCAGGTCGACCGTGAGACGGATGTCGCCCTCCGGGGTCTTCTCGACGATGCCCGATTCTCGGAGGGTGCGGTAGATGCCGATGGCTCGGAGTGCGAGCTGTCGCTGACGCTTCCGCGGCTCGTGATTGTCGTATACCAGCGAACGCATATTCGCGAACACGTCGCCGCCGCGCGCGATCACGTTGAGCATCATGGCGCTCGTGATCTGCATGTGCGAAGTCAGAGTCTCGGGTACGGCGTCGATCAGCTTGCGGAACGACGGCTCGCCCCACGACACGAAGCCGTCCGGTGCCTTCTTGCGCACGATCTTGCGCTTCTTCTTCGGGTCGTCGCCGGCCTTCTTGACCGCGGCGACGTTCTCGCTCTCGTGCTCGGGGGCTTGGGCGACCACGGTGCCGGCGGTGTCGTAGCCTGCACGGCCCGCGCGACCGGCGATCTGATGGAACTCGCGGGCGTTCAACTGCCGCATCCGGGTGCCGTCGAACTTCGTGAGCGCGGTGAGCAGCACGGTGCGGATCGGCACGTTGATGCCGACGCCGAGGGTGTCGGTGCCGCAGATCACGCGCAGCAGTCCGCGCTGGGCGAGCTGCTCGACCAGGCGCCGGTACTTCGGCAGCATTCCGGCGTGGTGCACGCCGATCCCGGCGCGCAGGAAGCGCGAGAGCGTCTTTCCGAACGCCGTCGTGAATCGGAACTCGGCGATCAGCGCCGCGATCGCGTCGCGCTGCTCACGGGTGGCGACCTTCGTGCTCGACAGCGCCTGCGCCCGCTCCATGGCCGCGGCCTGCGAGAAGTGCACGACGTAGATCGGCGCCTGCCCGGTGTTCAGCAGGTCGTCGATCGTCTCGTGGATCGGCGTGGTCTCGTAGAAGAAGTGCAGGGGGACGGGGCGCTCGACACCGGTCACGGTCGCCGTCTCGCGACCGGTCCGACGGGTGAGGTCGGCGGCGAGCTCGGTGACGTCGCCGAGGGTCGCCGACATCAGGATGAACTGCGCCTGCGGCAGTTCGAGCGGCGGCACCTGCCACGCCCAGCCGCGGTCGGGGTCGGCGTAGAAGTGGAACTCGTCCATGACGACCTGGCCGACGTCGGCATCCGTGCCCTGGCGCAGCGAGAGGTTCGCGAGGATCTCGGCCGTGCAGCAGATGATCGGCGCATCCGCGTTGACAGAGGAGTCGCCCGTGACCATGCCCACGTTCTCGGCCCCGAACACGTCGACCAGGGCGAAGAACTTCTCGCTCACCAGCGCCTTGATCGGGGCGGTGTAGTAGCTGCGTCGCCCCGCGATGAGGGCGCTGAAGTGTGCGCCGATCGCGACGAGCGACTTTCCGGTGCCGGTCGGCGTCGACAGGATCAGGTTGTTGCCGGAGACGATCTCGATGACCGCCTCGTCCTGTGCGGGGTACAGGCTGATGCCCGTCGATTCCGCCCATTCGACGAAGGCGAGGTAGACGGCATCCGGATCCGCGGCGTCCGGAACGAGGGCGGGGTCGAGCCGCGGAGTGGAAGTCATGGTCCCTCGATCATCCCCCATCCGTGAGTGCTCCTGCTCTGCACGGCCGAAGTGCCGCCGCGCCGAGCGACCTCTGCGGGGCATCGCCCGAGCTTGGCATCATCGAACGACGACCGGATGCGGTGGCCTCACCGCGAGGGGGGACGACGATGCCCGACCAGATCTTCACTTTCGCAGCGCTGGGTGTGTACTTCGCGGCGATGCTGCTCATCGGCTGGATCGCCTTCCGGCGAACCGGCGACCACGAGGACTACATGCTCGGCGGACGGAATCTTCCGCCGTGGGTGGCTGCGCTCAGCGCCGGTGCCTCCGACATGTCCGGCTGGCTCGTGATGGGGCTCCCGGGAGCGATATACGTCTCCGGTCTCATCGAGGCGTGGATCGCGGTCGGGCTCACCATCGGCGCCTACCTGAACTGGCTGCTCGTCGCTCCCCGGCTTCGCGCCTACACGCAGGTGTCGCGCAACTCCATCACGGTGCCGAGCTTCTTCGAGAACCGCCTTCGCGACACGACGCGACTGCTGCGCGTGGTCTCCGGTGTCGTCATCCTCGTGTTCTTCACTCTCTACATCTCCTCGGGAATGGTCGCCGGTGGTGTCTTCTTCGAGAGCTCTTTCAACGGCGACTACCTGACCGGCATGCTGCTGGTCACGGGCGTCACCCTCGCGTACACGCTCTTCGGCGGCTTCCTCGGTGCGTCGCTGACCGACGTCGTGCAGGGGCTCATGATGGTGATCGCGCTCGTCGTGATCCCCGTGGCCGCGATCGTCGCCATCGGCGGCCTGGCCGAGACGGGGGAGCTGATCAACGAGGTCGCGCCGGACCACCTCTCCATGCTCTCCGGCACAGCGCTCACCGGCGGCACCATCCTCGCCATCGTCTCGTCGCTCGCCTGGGGCCTCGGATACTTCGGGCAGCCGCACATCATCGTGAGGTTCATGGCGCTGCGGTCGCCGCAGGAGGCGAAGAGTGCTCGCCGCATCGGCATCTCGTGGATGATCGTCTCCCTCGGCGGCGCAGTGCTGTCGGGCCTGGTCGGCGTCGCCTACATCGCCAAGACGGGTGTCGACCTGGCCAACCCGGAGACCGTCGTGCTGCTCATGTCGCAGACGCTGCTGCATCCGTTCGTGGCCGGCCTCGTCCTGGCCGCCGTGCTCGCGGCGATCATGAGCACCATCTCCAGCCAGCTGATCGTGTGCTCCTCGGCCCTCGTGGAAGACCTGTACGGCGTGTTCCGACGCACACCACCGTCGCAGAAGACGCTCATGCTGATGGGGCGGCTCGGTGTGCTCGGAGTCGCGATCGTCGCTGCGGTGCTGGCGATCACCCCGAACGACACGATCCTCGGCCTCGTCTCCTTCGCGTGGGCGGGATTCGGCGCCGCCTTCGGGCCGGTCATCCTGCTCAGCCTCTACTGGCGCAAGCTCACCAACTGGGGCGCGCTGGCCGGGATGTTCGTCGGTGCGGCGACCGTGTTCATCTGGAAGTCGCTGGACACCGGGCTCTACGAACTGCTTCCCGCCTTCGTGTTCGCGATGCTCGCCGCCGTGGGCGTGAGCCTGGTCACCTACAAGCACGACGAGGAGATCCAGCAGGAGTTCACCGAGACCGGCGTGATGGTGGCACTGCCCCGCCCGCACGCCGTCGGCGACACCCCGTAGCGTCCGCCGACGGCCGAGAGCGGATACGCGCTAGGCGGTCGCGGCGCGCAGGGCGATGCGGATCATGTCGCCGAACGTCTGCTCGCGCTCCTGCGCGGTGGTCTCCTCGCCCGTGACGATGTGGTCGCTGACCGTGCAGATGGCGAGGGCGCGTCGACCGTAGTAGGCCGCGAGCGTGTAGAGCCCGGCGGCCTCCATCTCGACGCCGAGGATGCCGTGCTGCACGAACGGCTCCGTGAGCTCGGGGCGGGTGCTGTAGAACTGGTCGCTCGAGAACAGCTGTCCCACGTGCACGGTCGACTCCAGAGGTTCGGTCTCGCTCGCCTCGACCGCGGCACGCAGCAGCGAGAAGTCGGCCACGGGCGCGTAGTCGAGTCCGTGGAAGCGCACCCGGTTGATGCCGGAGTCGGTGCTGGCGCCGTTCGCGATGATGATGTCGCGGATCTTCACCCGCTCGGTCAGCGCTCCGCACGAACCGACGCGCACGATCGTCTGCACGTCGTAGGAGTCGAACAGCTCGTTCGCATAGATCGCCATCGACGGCTGCCCCATGCCGGAGCCCTGCACCGAGACGCGATGCCCCTCCCAGGTGCCGGTGTAACCCAGCATGCCGCGTGTCTCGGAGTACAGTTCTGCGTCGTCGAGGAAGGTCTCGGCGATCCACTTCGCCCGCAGCGGATCGCCCGGGAACAGGACGATGGGGGCGATCTGACCGGGCTCTGCGGCGATGTGCGTGCTCATGGCCTCAGCGTAGCCAGCCTCATCCCGGTGCGCCCGCGAGCCCCAGTGCGGTGATGAGTTCGTACGCGGCCGAACGGGCCTGCACGATCACTGTCCCGACCTGCACGCCCTTCGCCGACACCGAGAGGAGCAGCTGGCCGTAGGGGGCGAGGATGAAGCTGAGCAGCGACAGTTGACTCTGCCCGATCGACACCGAGACCACGGCGGAGAGGCTTGGTTCCGTTCCGCGCGAGATGATCTCGGCCTCGGCCCTGGCGACGGCGAACAGCGAACCGTTCATGGCCGCCAGACGCTCGCCGGTCTCACCGAGGGTGCCGACGGAGGCGATGTGCAGGCCGTCGGCGGTCGAGAGGACCGCTGTGGTCAGCTCGGGGAATCGCTCCTCGAGATGACGCAGCCGGGTGAGTGCGGCCTGACTCACCACGCCGGACCAGAGCGACCAGTTCGCCGCGAGATCCGGATGCATCAGCACGGCGTCCGGCGCAGGCGTCGACTCGTTCGTCGGAGCGGGGTGGTCCCCTCGGGTGGAGGCGTTCATGACTCTTCTTCCGGGAGGTCCAGTGCCACGCAGGCCGCCCGCATGACGCTTTCGCGGTCGCGGGCGTCGGCCGCGAGAACGCGCGTGTGGGGTATCCCGTAGCGGTCCAACGTCTCGGTGAGCTCCGCGCGCACTGTATCGATCGCATCGTCAGCGCAGTGTGTCACGGCGATCACCAGCCGATCGTGGTCGTCAGCGAATCGCGCCAGCCATTCGCCGGCGTCGTCGACGATGCTCCCGCGGTCTGCACGCAGCCACAGCAGGATGCGCGTGTCGGACGATGAGGCACTCTGCCGTGCGTGAGCGAAGCGATCTTGACCCGGAACGCCGATGAGCGCCACCGAGATCTCGTCTGTGGGCTTCCAGGCGCCGTAGTCGAGTCCCACCGTGGTGGTCGTCTTCTCTCCGTCGCCGTACTCCACGGAGCCTGCCGAGATGGGAACGTCGGTGTCGACCGGCACGATGTCGCTCAGCGCGCGGACCGCTGTGGTCTTTCCCGCGCCCACAGGCCCGGCGAAGACGAGGCGGAAGCGCGTCGGCAGACTCACGCGTCGCCAGCGTGCGCGCCGCGTCGAAAGATCCGACGCAGTGGTGCGCACCCACGAGCCGTTCTCGGGGCGGTCGTCTCCGACGGCCTCGCCGGTCAAGCGTTCAAGGCCGCCACGTGGCGGTTCACAGCGGAGCGGAGGAGGGCGATGTTCGTCGCCTGGCGGTCGGCCGCGAGGTAGATGAACGTGTCGTCGTCGATCATCTTGAGCAGATGCAGCTGCGTGTCCAGCGTCAGCAGCATGTCTTCGAGCGTCGCGTCGAGGTGGAGGGCGTCGATCGTCTTCCGCTTGCTCTTGACCATCTCGCTGTTGTACGCGCTGGCGACGTCGAGGTCGAAGTCCGGACGGACCGAGTTCGAGGCGAGCGGCAGGCCGGACTCGACATCGACGACGGATGCTCCGATGAATCCATTGATGTCGCTCGCGATGTCGGCGATGAGCGCGTTCAGTTGATCTTGCGTAGCCATGGTGATGCGTCCCCAGTTTCGATCGCAGGTGCCGGTGACCGCCCCTTGCGGTCGCCCCCAGTGCACATGCGAATGAATAAAGTGTATAACGTTACCGACTGTGCTGCGGAACGTGCATCAGACACGCCACGGTGCCGCAGCTCAGAGAGGATGCCGGCGCGGGGTCAGCCCTCGCGGCGCCGCACGATCTCGCCGATCCAGAGTGGCGCGAACGGTGAGGTGCAGCCCGGAGGCGTCGGGTAGTCGGCGAGAACCTGCAGATGCTCGCCGATCTCCAGCGCCCTCGCGCGGTGCTCCGGGTGGAAGATGCCGATGTTCGCCAGGGTCTCGTTCATCGCCCACTGCAGGCGCGACGGCGCATCCTTCATATCCCGCTCGATCAGGTCGAGCAGGTGCGGCAGATCGAGTCCTTCGGGGTCCTTCATCACACGCACGGTCGTGAGCGACCAGGCCGCAGCCGCGACGGTCGGGTCGACGTCGTCGAACCAGCGCAGTCGCAGCTCTTCGGCGAGTGGGGTCTTCTTGGCGACGTAGTTGACGAACCAGTCGTTGACCTTGGGTGCTCGGGTCTCGCGCAGCATGGCGTCGAGTTCGTCGGCCGAGAAGTCGCGAGGGCGGCAGATCAGCAGGGCCAGCAGTTGCGCGGGCGTCTCGCCGGTGGCCCACAGCTCCTGGGCGAGGGGCTGGTCGGTTTTGATCCGCTTGGCCAGCGCCCGCAGGCGGCTGAGGTTGATGCCGTGGTCGTCGCCGCGCTTCTCGTTGGCCGCGCGCATCTTCGGGTCTTCCAGAGCGGCGAGTTCCCCGAGTGCTTCCGGGACGGTGAAGTCGGACATGCCTCCAGCGTAAGCCGGGCTCAGTCCTCGTCGACCAGTTCGCCCCTGATTCGGCGGAGGTCTTCCATGAGCGAGCCGATCAGGATCCAGTGCTGCGACGACGGCGGCCGGATCACGAGCGGAGCGGTGAGCGCGGGGATCGCCGAGGTCATGGTGTCGGGCTCGGGCGAGGCCTCGGCGATCTGCACGGCGAGTCGCACGTCATGCCCTGCCCGCCGCAGCTGCTCGGCGATCGCGGCCACCGCAGGCTCTTCGCCGATCGTGTCGTCGTAGTGGTCGAAGTAGGCGCGGGTCATGCCGATCGTCTGCGTGACGATGGGGGAGAGCCGGTCGAGCAGTGTCCGCATCTCGCGAAGGTCGGCGCGATGGGTCGAGCGCCGTGGGTTCAGGGTGAGCGACTCCTCGCCGGCGGCGATGGATGCCTCTGCGGCGTCCTTCATCGGGCGCAGCAGCCGCACCTCGAGCATCAGCTCCTGCAGCTTCGCCGGGGTCTGCGGTTCCGGAAGCGCATCCGCCAGGCGATCCAGGCTCGCCGCGAGCTCGCTGCCGAGCAGTCCGACATCTCGGCGTGCGGGCGCGACCAGCACGGGCGGCACGATGAGCGCGTTCACGACGATGCCGATCACGACGCCGATCAGGGTCTCGACGATGCGCGCGAACGCGTACTCGGGGCTGGAAGACCCCAGCGCCAGCACGAGCATCGCCGAGATCGCGACCTGGTTGCCGGTGCCGGGTGAGGCCCGGAAGATCCAGGCGACGAGCATCGCGACGACGATCGCGAGCAGCACGATCCAGCTGGGCGAGCCGAGCAGCAGCCCCAGCGCGACGGCGATCACGACACCCGCGATCACCCCGATGCTGCGCTCGAGCGCCTTCGACAGCGACTGGTTCACACTGGGCTGCACCACCAGCAGGGCGGCGATCGCGGCGAAGACCGGCAGCTGTGCGGGGAACACCCATCCGGCGATGAGCCACGCAGCGATCGTCGCTGCGGCCGACTTCACGACCTGCAGCAGCGGGGAGCGCTTGGAGGCGCGGATCGCGGCGGGGATGCGCATGACCCCCACGCTAGTCGTGCGGAAGTGGTCGCCGCGGGATCGAGGCTACGGCGTGGGTTGCGACGTGGGGCGCAACGGCCCCTTGGCGATGTCGTCGATGAGCCACTCGCCGTCGATCTTCGTGAGCGTGTACTCCCGGGGCTGGGCGAACTCCGCACCGGCGTCGACGCCGAGTTCGTGGAGGTACCCCTCGGATGCGCTGACGATGCGGAAGAGTGACTCGAACCCGACCGTCGCCTTCGTGCGCCCGGCGTCGATCGTCGACGGAGTCCAGGCGACGCCGGTCTGCTCGATCGTCAGGTCGTTGTCCACGTACATCGCCACGAGGGCGTCGCGGTAGCTGTCGGTCCCGAGCTTCTCGACGAACAGCGGCGTGAAGAACGATTCCTCGGCATCGACGGAGTCCACGATGGTGGCGGGTGAACGGTTGTCCGAGGCTCCGGAGTGCAGAGCCACGACCTCTTGCAGAGCCTGCACATCTTCGTCCTCGAGCGACAGCTCCTCTCCGGTCGAGGCGAGAGTCCACAGGGTCGCGTCCGGATCGAACCCGGGCGTCGGTGTCGCACTCGGGGCGGCGGAGGCGACCGGTGACGACGAGTCGGTGCAGCCGATCAGGCTTCCGCTTCCTGCCAGCAGAGCGAGAGTCAGCAGGAGTGCGGAGGCGGATCGCGGTCGTGTCGTGCGCATGAGGTTCTCCTCGGAGGGGAGGGGGACCGACGGGTCCCCCTCCCGATGTCGGGGTCAGTTCGCGGGAGCGGCTTTGAGCTGCCAGTGCGAAGACCACCAGCTGCTGGACACGTTTGCGAACTCGACCTTGCCGGTGTTGTTCTCGACGTGGAGGGCACCCGAGGCGTTCTGGATGCGCGTGAACCCTCCGCCGGCGTCGGGAGTCGACCATTCGGCGGCCGTTCCCGCCGCTGCCGCGGTTCCGTGCCGCACGTTCGTGCCGTTCACGTAGAGGTACTGATTGGTCCACCGGTTCCGGTACTTCGTCGTGCCCGAAGCCGTCTCCGGCACCCATTGCGCGCTCCAGTACGTCGACGGCACCTCTCCGAAGCGCACCAGCCCGTCATTCGGCTCGATGTTGATCGCGCCGGCGCGGTGCCGGTTGTTGATGAGCTTCCACGTGGGCGACACGGCTTCGGAGTAGCCGGCGTTGTCCTTGTAGACGCGCAGGTAGTCGACCTCCCACTGCTTGGGCCAGACGCTGTTGGGCTGGCCGGAGCCCGCTCCCGTGTAGATGTTCATGATGATGCCCATGGCCGTGTTCGGAGCGTCGTTGAGCGTCTTCACCAATTGGCCGTCGTAGTAGAACCGCAGCTGTGTGGGCGTCCAGTCCATCGAGTAGACGTGGAACTCGGTCGTCGGAGAGCCGGAGACAGGAACGGTGTCGAGAGACCACGAACCGAGGAAGTTCGGGTCGCCCCACCCGTAGGCGGCGATGCGCCAGCTGTTCGGAGTACTGAAGAACGTTTCGATCATGTCGATCTCCGACTGCCCGCCGGTGGTGTTGGTGCCCACGAGCCACAGGGCCTGGTGCCCGCCGCCTCCGGCATTGGAGTTCTTCGCACGCACTTCGAAATAGCCGTACTTCGTGGAGTACCCGTCGAATGTCGGCAGGTTGTTGCGGTTCACGGCGCTGCCGTTGAAGGGATGCCAATTGTTCTGGTTGTGCGTCTGGATCGCGGACGACACCACGGTTCCGTCCTGGTCGGGGTTCCACGGCGGCTGGTTCTGCTCGACCCGGAGCTTGATGGTGCCGTTCGAGATCGTGTAGCGAGCCGCCGTGTCGGCGAAGTCCTCTGCGGGGACCCAGTGCGGAAGATAGTTCGGCATCCACTTGCTGGTGTCGAGCGTCGTGCCGTTGAACTCCTCGCTGAAATCGAGGGTGTACCCCGGCTTGTCGACGGGGTTCGGAGGCGTGTCGGCCGCCCAGGCGGCGGGGCCTGCGAGGGTCAGGGCGGCCACGGAGGCCACGACTGCGGCGGAGGCCGTGAGGCGACGTGCGGATTTCGGGCGGGTCATCATGCTCCTCGGGGATCGGCGGTGATCGTGTTCCCGGACGCGTCGATGAGAAAGCGGCCGGCGAGGTAATTAACCCGGACTCTGGCGTAATTGTCAATACTCCCGGGCGAACAGCCGCTCGTGGACTGCTGCCGTGCTGACGGCGAGTGCTCCCAGGCAGGGGGCCGCCGCTCCCAGGACGGATGCTCTGACCTCGGGCAGGAACAGCGCCCGCCCGCTCAGCTCGCGTCGCAGGGCTTCGGCGAGTCGGACCGACGCCGCCGGGATGCTGCTGCTGATCACCACGGCGTGCGGGTCGATCGCCAAGACGAGGGCCCCGAGGCCGTCGGCGATGTCGGCCGCGAACTCCGAGACGGCGGCATCGGCCTGATCGGAGAGCTCGTCGCCCCCGCGGAACAGTCGTTCGATCTGGCCGGCGGCGCGCGTCGTGAGGCGCTGCTGGGCCTGGGGCCAAGCGACGCGGCCGAGTGCGCCGATCTCGCCCGCCGCTCCATGGGCGCCCCGGGCCACGCGGCCGTCGACGATGGATGCGGCCGAGATCCGGTTGCCGATCCGGAGCACGACGGCCGTCTCGTCGGGGCCGACGGCGCCGGTCTCGATCTCGGCGATCGCGGCGAGCTTGGTGTCGTTGTCGAAGGCGATCCTGGCTTCGGGGAAAGCTCGCCGCAGGTGCGCGTCGATGTCCGCCGCCAACCAGTCGGGCACGACGGTGGTCTTCACGGGGTGCCCACTCGCATCGACGATGCCGGGGATTCCGACCGTGAGTGCGGCCAGTTCGCGTGTGGCCGGAGCTTCGTCGAGGAGTGCGCCGACGAGGTCGACGGCGGCGGCGACGGCATCCTCCCCGTCGGACAGGTCGCGCTCGATCCGGCGGTGCGGTGCGGTGACCGTGCCTCGCAGGTCCCCGGCGATACCGGCGATGCCGTGCGGGCCGATGTCGATGCCCACGGACACGCCGTGCTCGGCCGCGAAGCTGTAGCCCCTCGCTGGGCGCCCAGCTCGGTTGGGGCGCAACTGCTCGGCGAGCGCGAGCCCGCTCTCGAGCATCCCGGGCAGCACGGCCTCGACGGTGGTGCGGGAAAGGCCGGTGACGGTCGCGAGCTGAGTGGCGGTCAACGGTCCGTCGGCCTCCCAGAGGGTTGTCAGCACGGCATGGTCGTTGAGTCGCCGCATGGCTGCGAGGTCGGTGCCGAGCGGCTGAGATGTCACGAGTCCTGACTATCACATCCGGTGCGCACGTCGCTTGACAGTGCGGCCCGTCGAGTTCTAAATTATGAATTACCCCGGAGTGTTGCAAAATACGCTCCCCTCACCCGAAGGCGACACACTCATGCAAAGACGCACCCGACTCGTCCTCGCGCCGCTTGCGGCCGGAACCCTCCTCGGCATCGCTCTCACCGCCTGCGCACCCGGCGCGACGACCAGCGGTCCCGCAGCAGACGTCGAAGCCAGCACCGAGCTGACCACCGACGAGATCACGCTCACGCTGATGTCGACCCCGGAGTCCGGAGCCGCCACGGAGGCGACCATCGCGGCCTTCGAGGCCGAGCACCCGAACATCACCATCGAGTACTCCCAGACGAACTACGACGACTACAACCAGAGCGTGAACCTGAACCTGTCCGGCGACCAGTCGCCCGACATCGTGCTTCTCAACGCCGTGGCCAACACCGTCAAGAACAAGCTCGTGCTGCCACTCGACGACTACGCCGACCTGTACGGGTGGGACGACTTCTATCCCGCCAACCAGCTCAACCAGTGGCGCGTCGCCGACGACGGCAGCACGCTCGGCGAGGGCGGTGCCCTCTATGCCGCACCGGCGGGGTTCTCGCTCGTCGGCGCCTACTACAACAAGGCGCTCGCCGAGCAGCTCGGGATCGAGGCGCCGCAGTCGCCGGCCGACTTCGAGAAGGCGCTGCAGACCGCCGCCGCCGCCGGCACCCTTCCGGTGCAGGTCGGCAACGCCGAAGGGCATGCCGCCTTCGTCGTGCAGTTGCTCGGACAAGGCGCTTCCGGCGCCGACACCGCCAACGCCTGGGCGTTCGGCCACGAGGGCGAGACCTTCGAGACCGATGCGAATCGCGACGCGGCGCAGACGCTCGTCGACTGGCAGAAGGCGGGCTACCTCGGCGACCCGACCACCGTGAACGGCACCGACCTCCAGGGCGCCGTCGACAACTTCATCGCCGGCAAGGGGCTCTTCCTCGTCGACGGAATCTGGGACGCCGGCAAGATCGGCGACGGCCTCGGCGCCGATGCGGGCTTCCTTCCTTTCCCCGGCGAGAATGTCACGGGGATCGGCACCTCGGTCGCATACGCCATCTCTTCGCAGAGCGAGCATCCGAACGAGGCCGCGGCGTTCCTCGACTTCCTGCGTTCGCCCGAGGCGAGTGAGCAGCAGTTCGCACAGGGCTTCATGCCGAACGACCCGACCGTGGCCGTGGCCGAAGACGGGACCCTCCAGGGCGACATCGTCGCCGCGTGGGCGCAGATCGCCGACGCCGATGGGCTCGTAGCGTTCAACAACAATGCGACCGCGACGATGAACGACGTGCTCAAGGCAGGCACGCAGCAGCTCATCGCCGGTCAGACGACCGTCGACGCCTTCCTCACGTCGGTCCAGGCCGACTGGGCCGCCGCCCACGCCGGTTGATCGATGACGACGACTTTGTCTCGGGAGCGGGAGGAGTCCGGCCCCAAGGTCGCCTCCTCCCGTCCCTCTCGTCGGGGCTGGAGCGCGCTCCTGTACCTGCTGCCGGCCCTCGTGTTCTACGGCACATTCACCATCGCTCCTTGGGTGCAGAGCATCTGGCTGTCGTTCTGGGAATGGGACGGCATCGGCGCCGCCACCTGGGCCGGCATCGAGAACTACGTGAAGGTCGCGACCGATGAGCGACTGCTGGTGGCGTTGCGCAACGGGCTCGGGTTCATCGTCTTCTACACGGTGTTCCCCGTCATCCTCGGACTCATCATCGCCGCGGTGATCGCTGCTCGTCCCCGACGAGGTTCGGGTTTCGTCCGCACGGTGCTGTTCCTCCCGCAGATCCTCCCGCTCGTCGCTGTCGGCGTCGTGTGGCGCTACCTCTACGCCGCCGACGGGCCTATCAACCAGGTGCTCACGGCCGTGGGGCTGGGGGACGTGGCGCGGGCATGGCTCGGCGACTTCACCTGGGCCTACCCCGCGGTCGGGGTGATCGGCACCTGGGTGACCACGGGCCTGTGCATGATGCTGCTGCTCGCCGGCATCCAGAAGATCGATCCGTCGCTCTACGAGGCGGCGCGCCTCGATCGCTGCGGTCCGATCCGACAGTTCTGGCATGTGACCGTCCCCGGAGTCCGGGCGGAGGTCGTCGTCGCGACCACAGTCACCATGATCGCGGCGCTGGCGAGCTTCGACATCGTCTACGTGACGACCGGAGGTGGTCCCGGCTACCAGACGATCGTGCCGGGAGTGCTCATCTACAAGCTCGTCTTCACATCGAACGAGGTCGGGCTCGCCTGTGCTCTGGCCACCGTGCTGAGCGCGATCATCCTCGTGTTCGTCGCCGTCATCGGCAGGATCGGACGTCGCAACGCATGAGATCACGTACCTCCCGCCTGCTCTCCGCGGGCTTCCTCCTCGTCGCCGTGCTCAGCGTCATCCTCCCGTTCCTCGCCCTGGTGTCCGCCGCCCTCCAGCCGTCAGGCACCCTGGTGCCCCGGTTGACCTGGCCGAGCGAGCCGCACTGGGAGAACTTCCTCACCGCCTGGAGCATGGCCGGTTTCGGCTCGCTGCTCGCCTCGAGTGCGATCATCGCGGTCGTCGTCGTGCCCATCTCGGTGATCTGCTCCACCCTCGCCGGATATGCGATGGGGACGATGAGGATGCCTGCGAAGGGCGTGCTGTTCGCGTTCTTCCTCGCCGGGCTCACGCTCCCTTACGAGGCGATCGTCATCCCGCTCTACTTCTCCATGAGGTCGACCGGGTTGATCGACACTTACTGGGCGGTCATCCTGCCGTTGGTCGGCGCCTTCATGCCCTTCGGCATCTTTTGGATGCGCACGCACTTCGAGTCTGTGCCGCCCGAGCTCATCGAAGCTGCGCAGCTCGACGGTGCCGGTCGATTCCGCACCCTGATGCAGATCCTCATCCCCGGCGCGAAGCCGGCCATCATCACCTATGCGCTGCTGACCTTCATGTGGGCGTGGAACCAGTTCCTCCTCGCGCTCATCCTGATCCGCGATCCCGCACGACGGACTGCCCCGTCCGGACTCGGCACCTTCGTGCAGCAGTACGGCGAGAACATTCCGCTTCTGGCGGCCGGCACGATCATCGTGATCGTCCCGATCGTCGTCCTCTACTTCATCTTCCAGCGCAAATTCGTCGCGGGCCTCGTCCAAGGAGCACTCAAATGACCGTCGCAGATCCTCTCCGCCTGGCGATCATCGGGGCGGGATCGCGGGGCACGGGCTATGCGCGGCGCGCAGTGGCGGAGGGAGCGACGATCACCGCTGTGGTCGAGCCGGATCCGGCGCGGCGGAGAGTGTTCCTCGCGGAGTTCGCCGCGCAGCCGGTCGAGCTCTTCGACACCTGGGAGGACGTCGCCGTCCGTGCAGAGAGAGTCGCGGATGCGGTGGTCGTGGCCACCCCGGATCGACTGCATGCCGAACCCGCGATCGGTCTCGCTCGGGCGGGCTATCACTTGCTGCTCGAGAAGCCGATCGCGCCGACTGAAGAGGAATCCGCCCGCATCGTCGCCGCGGCAGAAGACGCGGGGGTGATGCTCGCCGTCTGTCACGTGATGCGGTACTCCGGCTACTCCCGCGCGCTCAAGAGCTTGCTCGACGACGGTGCCATCGGAAATCTCGTGTCCGTCGAGCATCTCGAACCGATCGGATGGTGGCACTTCGCGCACTCCTATGTGCGGGGGAACTGGGCGCGGGAAGAAGACTCCGGTCCGATGCTGCTCACCAAGAGCAGTCATGACATCGACTGGCTCTCGTACATCGTCGGACTCCCTGCGGAGCGGGTCTCGTCGTTCGGAAGCTTGCTGCACTTCCGTCCGGAGAACAAGCCGGCTGAGGCGACCGCGCGCTGTCTCGACTGCCCGCTCCAGAACTCGTGCGCCTACTCGGCGACCAAGATCTATCGCGGGTTCCTCGGAGACGAGACGTTCGAGCGCTGGCCACTCGCGGTACTCACGACCGACGTCTCGGCAGCGGGGGTCGATCGAGCCCTTCGCGATGGGCCGTACGGTCGCTGCGTCTTCGACGGGCAGAACGATGTCGTGGACCATCAGGTGGTCAACATCGAGTATCGGGGCGGTGTGACGGCATCGTTCACGGTCACCGCCTTCACCGAGCTCGACTTCCGCAAGACGCGTCTGTTCGGCACCGCGGGCAGTATCGAGGGCGATGGCCGCACCCTCATCGTCCATGACTTCGCGCGCGACGAGAAGTACGAGGTCGTGCCGGAGTCGCGGGGCAATGCGAGCGCTGCGGATGGGCACGGCGGCGCGGACGATGCGCTCGTCCATGCCTTCCTCGAGGCGCTGCGCACGGGGAACCGCTCCGGACTGTTGTCCGGTCCTGCCGAGAGTCTCGCCACACACCGGATCGTGTGGCTCGCCGAGGAGGCGCGCAAGAGCAACGCCGTGGTGTCGATTCCCGCTCCCTGATCCTGCGGGGCCTCGCTGCATCGCTCTACGGCCCTTGCGTCACGGGGAGATGCGGGGTTACGCTCTGCCTAACTAATAGTCGTTAGGCAGATGATGACCAGAGCAACGATCCTCGCTGAGGCCCGCACGATCTTCGCGCGCCAGGGTTACGCCGAGACGAGCCTGCGCGAGATCGCCGAGGCCGTCGGGATCAAGACGCCTTCTCTCTATGCGCACTTCCCGAGCAAGGAGGCGCTCTACGCCGAGGTGTATGCCGCGGTCTCGGTTGATCACACCTCGTTCTTCGACGAGCTCGTGCGGCGCAGCTCCGAGATGGAGCCGCTCGCGCGCCTGCAGCACCTCCTCGGCGGCATCGAGGCCTACTACCGCGACCGGCCCGACCTCGCGGAGTTCAGCCTCAGGGCTGCCGTCACCGAGTACGGCCCCGGCGGCGAGCAGCTGCGGCAGATCTTCCTCGACTCGGAATCGACGCTCGCTGCCGCCGTGCGCCGGACCTATGAAGACGGTGTCGCTGCCGGCACCTTCGCAGCCGGTGACGCCGACGGCTTCACGGCGTTGGTGTTCGTCGTCATGGACGGGCTGTTCCTCCAGCTCACCCACTACACGCCCGAGGTCTACCGCGAGCGCTTCGACCAGGCCTGGCGACACCTCTCCACGATCCTCTCCCGATGATTCCCGCCGCACCGATGCGGCACACCCCTCGCCGGCTCGGAGCCACGAACTCCGACCGGCATCGCATGATCCGGCCGAAACGACAGGCCGCCCCGACCCGCCCTGCGAGTCGTCCGCACTCCGGGAACCCGAATCCCCGCCGACGGACTCGCAGGGCCACTTCTCAAGGAATAGATGATGACCTCCACCGACTACGAGCACGGCGTCGTGCCGCAGGATCAGCGCAAGAGCTGGCTGTCGATCGCCACCGTGTGGATCGCGATCGGCATCGACCTGTCCGGGGCGTTCCTGGGCGTCTCGCTCGCCTCCGGCATGGCCTTCTGGCCGGCGATCGGCGCGACGATGCTCGGTTCACTCCTGCTCGGGCTGCTCGCGATGGCCTGCGCCTATGTGGGAGCTGCCACTGGCCTCTCCACCGCGATGATCTCGCGCGCCGTATTCGGCCGCATCGGCGGCGCGATCCTCGCACTGGCGATCGCTGTGAGCCTCGTCGGCTGGTACGCCGTGCAGGCGGGCTTCTTCGGCGCGAACGCGCAGATCGCCTTCACCGAGTTCACCGGCATCGACGTGCCGGTGCAGGTGTTCACCGCGATCGGCGGCGTGCTGATGGCGATCACCGCGTTCTGGGGCTACCGCTCGATCAACCGCCTGAGCACGCTCGCGGTGCCGCTGCTGCTTCTGCTGTTGATCGTCGGAGTCATCGTCGCCTTCACGGTGAACGGCTCGGCGGGACTGGATGCTCCCGTCGAGGCGACGTTCACTTTCGGCGGCGCGGTGTCGCTCGTGATGGGCATCTTCATCCTCGGTGTCGTGCTCGCCCCCGACATGGCTCGCTGGGCGAAGACGCCGAAGCAGGCGATGATCGCCGGGTTCGTCGGCTTCTTCTTCGGCAACTCGATCATCCTGGTCGTCGCGATCCTGCTCGCGCGCATCATGAACGGCACGGAGCTGATGGCGATCTTCTTCGCGCTCGGCCTCGGCGGCGTCGCCGTGATCGTGCTGATCCTCGCGCAGTGGACCACGAACACGACCAACCTCTACTCGGCCGGACTCTCGTTCGCGTCGATCAGCGAGCGACTGAGCCGGCGCACCGTGACGATCGTGCTCGGCGCCATCGGCATCGTCGTCGGTGTGATCGGGGCGGCCGACTACTTCGTGCAGTTCATCCTCGTGATCGGCACGATCATCGCCCCCTACGGCGGTGTCTACCTGGCGTCGTTCTTCACAGGCCGCAAGACGGCTCGCTGGGCGCACGGCGCCACGGTGCCGCTGGTCGACGGCTGGTCGATCGCGGCGTGGGTGGTCGGGATCTTCGTGGCCGTCGCGACCACGAACCCGGCCGACGGGCCCGGCTTCGGCTGGTTCACGATCACTTCGATCTCGGCTCTCGACGGTCTCCTCGTCGGCTTCGTCGCCTACCTCGCGCTGCTGCCGTTCCGGCGTCGCGTGCAGCAGGATGCCGCGGCATCCGTCACGGATGAGGTGAACGCATGACCTCCGGCACCACCGCGCCCTTCCTCACAGAAGCAGACATCGACGAGATCGCTCTCGGGGCTGCCGTGCTCGGTACCGGAGGAGGGGGCGACCCCCACGTCGGTTCGCTGATCGCCAAGCGCCTGATCCGTCTGCACGGACCGGTGCCGCTGGTGGCGGTCGACGACCTGACCGACGACGATTTCGTCATCCCGATCGGCGGGATCGGTGCGCCGTCGGTGAGTGTCGAGCGCATCCAGGCCGAATCCGAGCTGCTCGCTGCCCTGCACGCGATCGAGCGCGCCGTCGGCCGCAAGGCCACTGCCGTGATGCCGATCGAGGTCGGCGGCGGCAACTCCATGATCCCGATCGCGGCAGCCGCCCTCGCCGGTCTCCCGGTGGTCGACGGCGACGCGATGGGACGAGCCTTCCCCGAGGCGCAGATGGTCACCTTCCACCTCGCCGGTTACGGACCTGGCACGACCGTGCTGGTCGACCACCACGGCAACGAGGTGGTGAGCCGACCGATCGACGGCGGCTGGTCGGAGCGCATCGCGCGGGCCGTCACGGTCGAGATGGGCGGAGGGGCGACCATGATCGACTACGCCTACGGCGGCGAGGTCGTGCGCGAGTGCGCGATCCCCGGAACCCTCGGGCTCGCCCAGCGCATCGGACGAATCCTGCGGGGACGAGACGCTGCCGGACGCGAGCTGCGCGACGACGAGCGGATCGACGCCCTGTGCGCCGACCTCGATGCGGTGCGGCTGTTCGACGGCAAGGTGGCTGACCTGCAGCGCTCCGTCGACGGCGGCTTCACCCGCGGGGCGGCCGAGCTCGTCGGCGTCGGCACCGACCGGGGGAGCGCGTTCCGCCTCGACTTCCAGAACGAGATGCTGCTCGGCCGCCGCGACGGCGTGCTGGCGGCGGTCACGCCCGACCTTATCGCGGTGCTCGACCTGTCGACCGGGATGCCGATCACGACCGAGTCCCTCCGCTACGGCGCTCGGGTCGCGGTCATCGCGATTCCCTGCCACGACAAGTGGCGAACGCCGATCGGCGTGGAGACCGCCGGTCCCGCCCACTTCGGATACGACGTGGAGTGGATTCCGGTCGAAGACATCGCGCAGCGCTCCGGTGCGCACACGACGGACGGGGAGGCCGCGTGATGGCAGGCAGGTATCGCATCGGCATCGACGTCGGCGGCACGAACACCGACGCAGTGATCCTCGACGAGCGGCTCGATGTCGTCGCCTCGGTGAAGCGCCCGACCACGGCCGACACGGGCGACGGCGTTGCCGCGGCGATCGACGCCGTGCTCGCGGCCTCCGGAGTCGATGCCGCCCTGATCGGGCATGCGATGCTCGGCACCACCCACTGCACCAACGCGATCGTCGAGCGGCGCGGCCTCGGCCGCGTCGGCATCCTCCGCCTGGGCGCACCGGCCACCACGGCCGTCCCGCCGCTGGAGGGCTGGCCCGACGACCTGCGTGCGGCGATCGGCGACCACGCCCACCTCTTGGCCGGGGGTTTCGAGGTCGACGGACGCGTGCTCTCCCCGATCGACGAGGATGCCGTGCGCGAGGCCTGCGCACGGATGCGCGGCGAGGTCGACGCGGTCGCCATCGTGGGGGTCTTCGCCCCGATCGACGAGAGCCAGGAGGAGCGCGTCGCCGAGATCGTGACAGAGGAGCTGGGTGTTCCCGTCTCGCGGTCGGCGCGCATCGGCTCGCTCGGACTGCTAGAGCGTGAGAACGCGACCGTGCTGAACGCGGCGCTGATGCAGACGCTCCGGCAGATGGCCGCGGGCTTCGTCGCCGCCCTGCGCGAACGCGGCATCCCGGCCACCCCCTACTTCGGTCAGAACGACGGCACCCTCATGCAGCTCGAGTACGCGCTGGAGTTCCCGGTGCTGACGATCGGCTGCGGCCCGACGAACTCGATCCGCGGTGCCGCGCACCTCTCCGGCGCCACGGATGCCCTGGTGGTCGACATCGGCGGCACCACGACCGACATCGGCGTGCTCGTCGACGGGTTCCCTCGGCAGTCGGCGCACGCGGTCGAGATCGGCGGCATCCGCACGAACTTCCGCATGCCGGACGTGCTGTCGGTCGGCCTCGGCGGCGGCACGATCATCCGTGAGACCGCGGACGGTATGACTGTCGGACCGGACAGCGTCGGCTATCGGCTTCCGCAGGAGGGCCTGGCCTTCGGAGGAAGCACCCTCACGGCCACCGACATCGCCCTCGCAGTCGGCGGTGCCGAGATCGACGGGCTCGATGCTCCGGCCGTTCCTGGGGCGGTCGGCGCTGCAGCATGGACCGCGATGCGGGAGATCCTCGAAGACTCGATCGACCGGATGAAGCCGAACGCGGCCCCCGTGCCGGTGATCCTCGTCGGCGGGGGCGGCATCATCGCCCCGACCGAGCTCGACGGCGTCGCCGAACTGATCCGCCCCGATCACTTCGGCGCAGCCAACGCGGTGGGTGCGGCTCTCGGCGAGGTCGCCGGTCAGATCGAGAAGATCTATCGCGTCGACCCCACCGACCAGCGGGCCTCCCGCGCGGATGCGGCGGCCGAGGCGACCGAGCGTGCCCGGCTCGCGGGAGCGGACCCCGCGACGATCGAGGTCGTCGCCGTGGAGGAGCTCCCGGTGGCCTACTCCGACGGCACCACGGTGCTCATCCGCGCCAGAGCGGTCGGTCGCCTGGCGGCCTGAGCGTCGGTCTGCTCACGCACCTCGGACGGGCGGGGTTCCGTCCGTCCGAGGTGCGTGCTTGCATGGGCGCATGGAGCAGGACGCGAAGCTGCGGGGCGAGACGAGGGCGGTCTGGGCGACCGTGGTCTGCTTCGTGGCTGGCACGTCTGTCGGCATGCTCTTCCTGGGCGGTGAGGCGCGCCCGCTCACGGGGGAGGGGGCGCTCGCGATGCCGGCCGCGGTGATCGCGGGCGTGGTCGCCGCCGTCGCGTTCCTCGCGAGCACGCTGATGCACCGCCGCGGCGAGACGACGCCGATGCCGCGGTGGCAGGCAGTGGTCTCCGACCTCTCGACCGGCGCTCTCACCGTCGCGTTCGGGGCCGTCACGATGATGGGAGTGCTGCTGGCTGCCGAAGTCCTCGCGGCCGGGCTCCAGGGCCTGCAACTCGCGGCGATCGGGGGCGGACTCCTGACGGGGGTGGCGTCCGCAGTCGGCGGGCGTTTCGCGTTCGGAGCCGGAGTCGACCTGCGCACGGTCGACCTCGCCGCCCTCCTGTTCGGGTTCCTCGTGATCGGCACGCTCTTCGCGATGGTCACCGCGGCCGACCCCCGCTGGTGGGAGCAGAACTTCTCGCAGCTCGGCTCCGGATCCTGGGCTTTCAACGGCACGCTCCTGGTCGCCGGCCTTCTCATCGCGACCGTCGGCTCGTACATCGGCCGCGACCTGCACCGCCTGCTCGGCGACGCCGCGCTCACACGCATCGCCGGGGTCGTGGCGCTGTGGGCAGCCACGGGCCTGGCGCTCGCCGCGGTCGGGCTGCTGCCGCTGCATCGGGCGCCGATCCCGCACGACATCGCGGCCTTCGCGACGCTCGTGCTGTTCGCCGTGGCGGCCGCGACCACCGTGACCTCGATTCCCGGGCGCCCCCGTGCGCTGCTGATCACGTCGATCGGCGTCGGTCTCCTCATCGCGGTCGCTGTCGTGCTGTGGGTTCCGTTCGGCCTGTATCCGGCTACCGCTCTCGAAGCAGTCATCGTCGGACTCGGACTGCTGTGGATGGCGACCCTGGTGCGCGTGCTCGCGATCCTCGTGCCCTCGCAGTCGCGCCCGTCGGCGCGGCGCGCGCTGCTGCGCCTCGGCACTCCTCCTCGCTAGACCGGCGGCTTCCACTTCTTCCTCCCGCCGGGGCAGGTCCCTCCTGCCGGGTCAGGTCCCTCCTGCCGGGTCAGGCGAACACGCGAGATCAGGCCGTTCTGGCGCAGATCGGCCTGCTGCGGCGCGATGGCCTGATGTGGGGTGACGGCCGACGGCGGCGGACCCGCGGCATCCCTAGTCCCAGCCCGGCGAAAGATAGGGCATCTGTCCGATGTCGGCCGGGTACCTCAGAGCGGAGTGTAGGGATACAGCGAACCGTCGAGGAGAACCCCATGTTCGAGCACCCGTACTTCAGCCAGCAGCTCACCCAGCACGACCAGGAGCAGATGGAGCGCGCCGCCGCGCGGCGACTGTTCCTGCTCGAGCACGCCGATCAGATCGTGCCGCGTCCTGCGGGGGCGATGCGCCGGATGCTGCGCCGCTTGTCCGGTCGCGCCGCCGGCAGCACGACCCGTAGCGCGTCGACCGCGCGCGCCACAACCGGTTGCGAAACCGCCACCGCGCGGTGAGTGCCGTCGTCGCTCGGATCGAGACGCAGGCCGCCCCGAATGTCGGTCGGGGGTGGGACGATGAGTCCATGCCCCCTTCCGCCTCGAGCGCTGCGATGGTCGGTCGTGCGGCCGAGCTCGCCGAGATGCGCCGGTCGTTCGCCGGGGTGCGCGAGGGGGTCCCTGCAGCCCTGCTCGTCGAGGGTGAGGCCGGCATCGGCAAGTCGCGTCTGCTGCGAGAGTTCGCGGCAGAGATCGAGCAGACCGCCGATGTGCACGTGGGCTGGTGCCTCGACCTCGGCGCGTCGCGCACGCCCTACGGCCCGCTCACCGGCATCCTCCGCTCCATCGTCACGCGCATGGGCGTCGACCGGGTGCGAGAGTCGGTCGGGGTCGGCGCTGAAGCCCTCGGCATGTTGCTGCCCGAGCTCGTCGATTCGCCCACCGACCGCGATCGCACGAGCCCTGAGCGCCTCCGCGACGCGATCGCCTCTCTCATCGAGGCGGCTGCCGAACGCGCCCCGCAGGTGCTCGTGGTCGAAGACCTGCACTGGGCCGACGAGTCGACGCTCGCCATCCTCTCCTTCCTCCTGCGTGCGCTCGGCCGCGGGCGCATCCTGCTGCTCATCACCTGCCGCAGCGACGATGTTCGCCGTGGCGACGCGGTGAGCCGCTTCATCGGCGAGGCCACGAGGGCCCGACTGCTCGAACGCCTCACCCTCGCCAGGCTCGACGACGCCGCCGTGCGCGAGTTGGCCGAGCAGATCACCGGCCGCCCGCTCACCGAGACAGCGCTCGACCGCATGCAGGAGCGGGCCGAGGGCGTCCCCTTCTTCATCGAAGAGATCGCCGGATGCACGGACGGACCCCTCCCCGACGGGCTTCGCGACCTGCTCCTGGCCCGCTTCGACAGGCTCGGCGACGATGCGCGTCACGTCGTGCAGGTCGTCTCCGGCGCAGAGCGCCCGCTGTCGCACCCTCTGATCACGCGCCTCGTCGACCTCCCCGAGCAGCGCCTCGATGAGGCGATCCGCGAGGCGACCCGCAGTGGCATCCTCGTCGTGGGCGACGACGACTACCGGTTCCGGCATGCGCTCCTGCGCGAGGCCGTGCACGACGATCTGCTCCCCGGAGAGCGGGCGCGGCTGCATCGCGCCTACGCCGAGACGCTCGAGGCGCAGTGCGTGGGCTCAGACACCAACGACGCCGCCGCGCTCGCCTATCACTGGCAACTCGCACAAGACAACAGAAAGGCACTCGTCGCCGCCGCCGATGCCATGCGCCACGCGAAGGCGCAGTACGCGTTCGCGAGCGCTGCCCGCTTCGGCGAGCTCGCGCTGGAGCTGTGGCCGCTGGTACCCGATCCGGCCGAGGCCGCACGCGTCGAGCGTCTCGATCTGCTTCTCGTGCTGGGCTCCATCCTGCGCAACGCGGGCGATGGGGAGCGTGCGCTCGCGGTGGCGAACGTGGCACTCGCCGAGGTCGACCCCGCGACGGTAGACCCGCGCCTGCACGCACGACTCCTCCGCAACAAGGCGCTGTACCTCGTCAACCTCGGGCGCCTCGGGGCGATCCCGCTGCTGCAGCAGGCGCTGGCCATCGCTGAAGAGCGCATCGGTGACGAGGTGTTCCGGGCAGAACTGCTCAACCAGCTCGCCAGCCGCCGAATGATCGCGGGCGACCGCGAAGAGGCGATCCGCCTGGCCGATGAGGCAGAGCGCGGGGCGGCGGGAGCCGAGTCCACGGACCAGCTGTCGATCGCGGCGAACGTCCGCGGAGGCTCGCTGGCGCACCTGGGCGAGGTCGAGGCAGGAGTGCGCGAATACGAACGGGCCCGTGAACTCGCGACGGGCTCGAACGCCGAGATGCGCTATCGCGTGAACTACTCCGACCTGCTCACGCTGCTCGGGCGCTACCGCGAGGCGGTCGAGGTCGCAGAAGAAGGATTGCGTCGGGCTCGCGAGCTCCGCGTCGAACGCACCTCGGGGTCGATCATGGCGCAGAACATGGTCGTGCCCCTGCTCGAGCTCGGCGAGATCGAGCGGGTCGAAGAGATGCTGTCGAGAGACTTCGTGCAGGGGACGCTGCGCGTCTTCCGCATGTACATGAGCATGACGCGCGTGCGGGTGCTGGCCTGGCGCGGACGCTCGGCCGAGGCGGCGGAGATGCTGCGCGACTGGTTGCCGGCGTTCCAGGAGACCGGCGCCTCGGAGCGGCAGATCTGGTACGACCGGGTGATGATGACGGTCGCGGTGGCCGAGAGCGAGGGCGACCTCCGCGGTGCGCTCGACACGATCCTCGAGATGCTGCAAGACGACCAGCCTGCTCTCCTGCATCAGCGCCGTCTGCTGCTCGAAGGGGGAGCGATCATCGCCGAGCTGCGTGCCGAGGGGGCTGACGTCACCGCAGCGTCCGGCACCCTTCGCTCGGCCTGGCTCGCGCAACCGGCGCAGTTGCAGCGCGACGCCTGGTCGACGATCCTCGACGCGTTGCTCGACCCGCGCCCCGACGCAATCGATGACGCGATGCGGCGTGCCGACGGAGACGACGTGCCGGTCACGTTCCGGGTCGTCCTGCGACTGGAGCGTGCGCGGATGCTCGTGCACGACGGCGATCGTGCTGCGGCGTCGTCCGTGCTCGCCGAGGCGGCCGAGTTCGCGGAGGCCTTGGGGAATGCGCAGTTGCAGACCGCCGTCGCGCGGTTCGCCGCCGATGCAGGGCTCCGCTCCGCTGCCGGGCAGGCTGCTGCCCCCTCCGCCGGCACCGACCCGCTCACCGCGCGGGAGAAGCAGGTGCTCGAGCTCATTGCCGAGGGGCTGAGCAACAAACAGATCGGCGAGCGGCTGTTCATCAGCGTGAAGACCGTGAGCGTCCATGTCTCTGCCGTGCTGCGCAAACTCGGAGTGAGCACGCGCACCGAGGCGGCGCTTCTGCAGAAGAATCTGCAGTTCAGTGACAGTCATCAGCCTGCCGTGGTAGCGTGACTGTGCGCGCGTGTCGGATGTTCCGATTCGGCGTAGGCCGTGTAAACGGCTAAGTCAACAGAAAGTAGAAACACATGGCCACTGGCACTGTGAAATGGTTCAACGCGGAAAAGGGCTTCGGCTTCATCGCTCCCGATGACGGCTCGGACGACCTTTTCGCCCACTACTCGGCTATCGCCGGCTCCGGTTTCAAGGAGCTCCGCGAGAACCAGAAGGTCGAATTCGACGCTGAGCGTGGCCCCAAGGGCATGCAGGCGGCGAACATCCGCGCTCTCTGAGCGCGCGCTGACTTCCTGAAACCGGTCGGATCCTCACGGATCCGGCCGGTTTTTTGTGTACCCACCGTGCCCGTCGCATAGGAATTTCCAAAGTGAGGTTCGCCTAACCTCCGTGTTAGATTAGGCCAGGCTTACCAAAGGCTGGGCGCATCTCCTGCGCCGCCCCCTCACCCCGAACCCGAAGGGAACGCCTGTGCGCACTTCTCGAATTCTCGCCATCGGCGCGGCAGCTGCACTCGCCGTCGGCCTCTCCGCCTGCGCGTCCTCCGCGCCGCAGTCGTCGTCGACCACCGGTGGCAACCCCGCATCCGATGACGCCTTCCCCGTCACCGTCGAGCACATCTATGGCGAGACCACCATCACCGAGAAGCCCGAGCGCGTCGCGACCGTCGCCTGGGCGAACCACGAGGTGCCGCTGGCTCTGGGCATCGTTCCGGTCGGAATGAGCAAGGCCGCCTGGGGCGACGACGACGACAACGGCGTGCTGCCTTGGGTCGAGGAGAAGCTCGACGAGCTCGGTGCCGAGACTCCGGTGCTCTTCGACGAGACCGACGGCATCGACTACGAGGCCGTCGCCGACACCGAGCCCGACGTGATCCTGGCTGCCTACTCCGGCCTCACGCAGGAGGAGTACGACACCCTCTCCAAGATCGCCCCGGTCATCGCGTACCCGGAGGTCGCCTGGGGCACCTCGGTCAACGACATGATCGAGATGGACTCCAAGGCGCTGGGCCTCGAAGACGAGGGCAAGGCCCTCATCAAGCAGCTGGATGCCGATGCGCAGAAGGCGCTCGAGGCGAACAGCGTGCTGAAGGACAAGAAGGTCCTGTTCTCGTACATCGACCCGACAGACCTCAGCCAGATCGGCTACTACACCGCGATCGACACGCGCCCCGGTTACCTCCATGGCCTCGGCCTGCCGTTCCCCTCGATCGTGGAGGAGAACAAGGACAGCAACGAGTTCTACCTGACGGTCAGCTCTGAGGAGGCGCAGAAGTTCGACGACGTCGACCTGTTCATCACGTATGGCGACGAGTCGATCATCCCGCTGCTGCAGGCCGACCCTCTGCTGTCGAAGATCCCGGCCATCGCCGAGGGCCGCATCGCGATTCTGCCCGACGCCTCGCCGATCGCCGCATCCGCGAACCCGTCGCCGCTGTCGATCCCGTGGGGCCTCAGCGACTACTTCGCGATCCTGGCTGCACCGCTCGCTCCGTAGTCGTTCGATCCGCCCCCGCGGAGTGAATACTCAGTGACCTCAGCAACCGTCATCGCGCCAGCACCGGGCGCCGCAGACCTGCGGCGCCCGGTGCTGGCGCGCACCCTCTGGCTGCTCGTCGGGGTCGTGGTGCTCCTGGTGCTCAGCATCCTGTCGATCTCGTTCGGCGTGCGCGCCGTCTCGTTCGACGACATCGTCGCTGCCCTCACCGGCCATACCGACACGATCGCCGAGGCAGCGATCGTCAAGCGCATCCCCCGTACGGTCCTCGCCCTCCTCGTCGGCGCCGCGCTCGCGCTGTCCGGTGCGACCATGCAGGCCGTCACGCGCAACCCCATCGCCGACCCCGGCATCCTCGGCGTCTCGAATGGGGCGTCGCTCGCCGTCGTGTGCGGCATCGCATTCTTCGGTCTCGCCGACCCGTACGGGCAGATGGCCTTCGCGATCGCGGGAGCCGGGATCGCCGCCGTCTTCGTCTACACGGTCGGATCGCTCGGGCGCGGGGGCGCCACACCCCTCAAGCTCGCACTCGCCGGTGCCGCCACCTCGGCCGCATTCGCCTCGCTCATCAGTGCCGTCATGCTGCCCCGCGTCGACTTGCTGCAGACGTTCCAGTCCTGGCAGGTCGGCGGCGTCGGTGGGGCGGAGTGGCCACGCATCGCGCTGACCGCACCCGTCCTCGCGGTCGGTGCCCTCATCTGCTTCCTGTGTTCCCGAGGCATGAACTCCCTCGCCCTCGGCGACGAGATGGCCAAGGGGCTCGGCGAGAACGTGTTCCGCACGCGCATGATCTCGGCCCTCGGCGCGGTGATCCTCGCGGGAGCCGCCACCGCGATCGCCGGGCCCATCGGCTTCGTCGGCCTGATCATCCCGCACGTGTGCCGGATGCTGGTGGGAACCGATCATCGTTGGCTGCTGCCCTTCTCGGCCATCGCCGGCGCGGCGCTGCTGACCGCCAGCGACATCATCGGCCGCGTGATCGCGCCCTCGTCGGAGGAGATCCAGGTCGGCATCATCACCGCCATCATCGGCGCCCCGTTCTTCATCTGGATCGTCCGTCGGCAGAAGGTGCGTGAGCTGTGAGCACGACCGAGCATTCCGAGCACACCCTCGATCGGGTCGACGAGCCGGCATCCGCCCGGATCGCACGCATCGTCGCCGGCCGCCGATCACGCCACCGTCGGCACGCTGTCGCCACGATCGTCCTCGGTGTGCTGCTCTTCGCCCTCTTCGCGGTCGCCCTCATGGTGGGCAACACGTTCTACACGCCCGATGAAGTGATCCGCGTCATCTTCGGAGAGACGGTGCCGGGAGCATCGTTCACCGTGGGCGACCTTCGGTTGCCGCGGGCTGTCCTGGCCGTCCTCACCGGCATCGGCTTCGGCATGGCCGGCGTCTGCTTCCAGACGATGCTGCGCAACCCGCTCGCATCTCCCGACATCATCGGCATCTCCAACGGTGCCGGAGCCGCGGCGGTGTTCGGTATCATCGTGCTGTCGCTCAACGGCCCGATCGTCTCGCTGCTCGCGCTCGCTGGCGCGATCCTCACGGCCTTCGTGATCTACCTGCTCTCGATCAAGGGCGGCTTCGCGGGCACGCGCCTCATCCTGATCGGCATCGGCGTCGCGGCGATGCTGCAGAGCATCATCTCCTACATGCTGTCGCGGGCCGCGAACTGGGACATCCAGACGGCGATGCAGTGGCTGACCGGAAGCCTCAACAACGCGTCCTGGGAGCGAGTGCTGCCGATGGCGATCGCCGCGGTGGTCATCGTGCCGCTGATGCTCTCGCAGGGGCGGGCGCTCGGCGCCCTCCAGCTCGGCGACGACTCCGCGGCGGGCCTCGGGATCCGGGTCAACGCCACACGCCTGCTGCTCATGCTCGGTGCGGTCGCGCTGCTCGCCTTCGCGACCGCGGCCACCGGTCCGATCGCGTTCGTCGCGTTCATGGCCGGACCCATCGCCGCACGCATCACGGGGCCGGGGGCCAACCTGCTCCTGCCGTCGGCGTTCGTCGGCGCCGTGCTCGTGCTCGGCGGCGACCTGATCGGCCAGTTCGCCTTCGGCACCCGCTATCCCGTCGGCGTCATCACCGGCGTGGTCGGCGCGCCGTACCTGATCTACCTGCTCATCCGCACCAACCGCTCCGGGGGTTCGCTATGACCGTCTCGCACAGCCTGTCCGCTGACGGGGTGACGCTCGCCTACGGCGACCGCACCATCATCGACGGGCTCGATCTGCAGATCGCGCCCGGCCGCATCACGACCATCGTGGGGGCCAACGGATGCGGCAAGTCGACGCTGCTGCGCTCACTCGCGCGCCTGCTCTCGCCGACCGACGGTCAGATCGTGCTCGACGGCAAATCGGTGCACGCCCGTCCCACCAAGGAGGTCGCGCGCATCCTCGGCCTGCTGCCGCAGTCGCCCGTCGCCCCTGAGGGCATCGCGGTCGCCGACCTGGTCGGTCGCGGACGGCATCCGCATCAGAAGATGCTCGCGCGCTGGAGCACGCACGACTACGAGGTGGTGGCGGATGCCCTCGATGCGACCGGGATCTCCGACCTCGCCGATCGCAGCGTCGACGAGCTCTCGGGTGGGCAGCGCCAGCGCGTGTGGATCGCGATGGCGCTCGCGCAGGAGACCGACATCCTGCTGCTCGACGAGCCGACCACCTTCCTCGACGTCGCCCACCAGGTCGAGGTGCTCGACCTGCTCACCGACCTGAGCGTCTCTCGCGGCACGACCATCGTCATGGTGCTGCACGACCTCAACCTGGCTGCCCGCTATGCCGACGAGCTGGTCGCCATGAAGGACGGTCGGGTGCACGCGACGGGCATCCCGCAGGACATCGTCACCGCGGAACTCGTCGAAGAGGTCTTCGGCCTCGCCAATCAGATCACCATCGACCCGGTCTCCGGCAAGCCGATGGTCACACCCATCGGGAGGCATCATGTCCGCTGAGACGACCACCACCGAGCGGCCGACCTACATCCTCACCCGCGCCGAGGTGCGTGCGGTCGCGCGCGTCTCGCCCTCGTTCGTGCGGGTCACCTTCGGCGGCGACGAGTTGAGCGAGTTCGGGACCCCCGGCGAGGTGTTCGACAGCCGGATCAAGCTGGTCTTCCCACCGGCATCCGGGGTGCTGCCCGACCTCGACCGGGCGTCGGACAACTGGTGGCAGGCGTTCCTGGCGGTGCCGGAGGAAGAGCGCGGATCCATGCGCACCTACTCCGTGCGTGAGCTGCGCGTCGACGCCGAGGGCGGGACCGAGGTCGACGTCGACTTCGTGCTGCACCTCGAGCCGGGGCTGACCGGGCCCGCGTCGCTGTGGGCGAGCCAGGCTGCGGTCGGGCAGGAGCTCTACCTGGTCGGGCCTCGTCGCGGGGTCGATGTCGACGCGCACGGAGGGGCCGAGTTCGCCCCCGGTACCGCTGCATCGGTCGTGCTCGCGGGCGATGAGACGGCCGCTCCGGCGATCGCGCGCATCCTGGAAGACGCGCCTCGCGACCTGCGCGGTGTCGCCTTCATCGAGGTGCCCTCTCCGGCCGACATCCTGCGCATCGACGTGCCTTCAGGCGTCGAGGTGCACTGGCTGCCCCGCGATGCCGGGGAGCCGCACGGCCTTCGCCTCATCCCGGCCGTACTCGCGCACCTCGGCGATGCCGACGCGGCGGACGAGATCCGGGTGAAGGACATCGACGGCGAGGACCTGCTGTGGGAGACGCCGGAGTACTCCGGCCTCGGTGAGGACATCGCCGCGGTGGATGCCCCGGCCGAACGCTACTTCTGGATCGCGGGGGAGAGCGGCGTGGTCACCACACTGCGTCGCCACCTGGTGAAGGACCTCGGCATCGACCGTGGACAGGTGGCCTTCATGGGCTACTGGCGCCGCGGCGTCGCCATGCGCGGCTGACCCGCGGTCGTCGATCCCCGCGGTCGTCGATCCTCGCGGTCCTGGGCCCCGGGCCGACCGCATCGCACGTTCCGGTGTGACGCCTGGTCCTGGGCTCTGGGCCGACCTCGTCGTACGTTCCGGTCTGACGCCTTGTCCTGGGTGCCGGGCCGACCGCGTCATACGTTCCGGTCTGACGCCTTGTCCTGGGTGCCGGGCCGACCGCGTCATACGTTCCGGTCGCAGTTGCTGTCGCCATGTTCGCGATCGAGGCGACAGCAACTGCGACCGGAGCGCGGAAGTCGGGGCGGGCGGGGCGGCGGGGCGGATGCCGGCGCGACCGGAGCGCGGATGCCGGCGCGCCCGAGCGCGGATGCCGGTGCGGGCGGGAGCGGATGCTGCGCCGAGGGCTACTTCGCGAGGAAGGTCTTCAGCGCGGCGTTGACCTCGTCGGCGTGGGTCCACAGCAGGCCGTGCGGAGCGCCCTCGACCTCGACGTAGTCGGCGTCGGGCACCGCTCGGTGGAAGCGGCGCCCTGTCGCGTCGATCGGGAGGATGTTGTCCTTCGTGCCGTGCAGGATCAGCGTGGGCTTCGCGGCGGCGCGGACGGCTTCGACATCGGAGCGGAAGTCCTCGATCCAGGACGACACGACCGCGTAGGCGGCCACGGGGGCACTGCCGATCGCGACGTTCCAGCTGCCCGTCACGGCCTGCTCGCTGATGCGTGAGCCGAGGTTCTCGTCGAGGTTGTAGAAGTTCGAGAAGAAGTCGGTGAACCACGCGAAGCGGTCGCCCTTCGCGGCGGTCTCGATGCCGTCGAAGACCTCCTGCGGAACGCCATCCGGGTTGTCGTCGCGCTGCACGAGGAACGGCTCGAGCGAGGCGAGGAAGGCGAGCTTGGCGACGCGCTCATGCCCGTAGCGGGCGACGTAGCGGGCGAGCTCTCCGGTGCCCATCGAGAAGCCGACGAGCACCACGTCGCGCAGGTCGAGGGTCTCGAGCACCGTGTTGAGGTCGGCGGCGAAGGTGTCGTAGTCGTACCCGGTGTTCACCTTGGAGGACTGGCCGAATCCGCGGCGGTCATAGGTGATGACGCGGTAGCCCTGGGTGAGGAGCTCGCGGGTCTGGCGCTCCCAGCTGTGGCCGTCGAGCGGATAGCCGTGGATCAGGACGACGGGCTGCCCGGCCCCCTGGTCTTCGTAGTAGAGCTCGATCGGGGTGCTGTTCTCGGTTCCGACGGTGATGTATGCCATGCGCCGATCCTTACCAGTCTCGCCGTGGGGCGCAAGGCGGTTGCGCGACCGAGAGCACGATGCTCAGTATTTGTCTCACCTGGTTACCGAAATCGGCCTGGAGTGTCAACCCCGATGCGCTCGGGACTCGACGCCCGTAGCGTGCGAGCCATGGAATCACGAACGAAGGGCATCGGTCGTCAGTCGCTGATCATCGCGTCGGCGACGTTCATGCTGATCGCGGCCGCCGTCGGAGCCGGGGCCTTCGGCGGGACATCCGTCGACGACCTGCAGGACGGAGCTCTCTCCGCCCAGGGCTCGTATCTCGCGCCCGCAGGGCCGGCGTTCTCGATCTGGTCGCTCATCTACCTCGGCCTGATCGCGTACACGGTGTGGCAGGCGTTGCCGGCGCAGCGACAGGATCCCCGTCAGCAGGCGGTGGGCGGATGGATCGCCGCATCGATGGTGCTGAACGGCCTGTGGCTGGTGACCGCCCAGTTCCTGACGCTGTGGCTCACCGTCGTCGTGATCGCGCTGCTGCTGGCCGTGCTCGCTCGGGTGATGGTGGTGCTCGGCCGCTTTCCGGCGCGCACCCTCGCCGACCGCATCCTCACCGACGGTGCGAACGGCCTGCACTTCGGCTGGGTCACGATCGCCACCGTCGCGAACATCGCCGCGTGGCTGACGCAGATCGCTCCCGAGAGCTGGGCGCAGGCGGCGGATGCCTGGGCCATCGCCGTGCTCGCCGTCGTCCTGGTGATCGGAGCCGCCGCGGCGTGGGCCACGGGACGCATCGCCCCCGCCCTCGCGACGGCCTGGGGGCTGGCCTGGCTCGCCGTCGGACGCCTCACCGGCGAGCCCGAGAGCACCCCCACCGCCATCACCGCGATCGTCGTCGCCGTCGTGCTGCTCGTGGTCGCGGTCGTCGCATCGCTGCGCCGTCGCCGCGCCGAGGGTCAGAGCACGAGCCGGTAGCCCATCCCCGCTTCGGTGAGCAGGTGCACGGGCGCACCCGGCTCCTGCTCGAGCTTCTTGCGCAGCTGCGACATGTACAGGCGCAGGTAGCCCGAGTCGGAGACCTGCTCGCTGCCCCAGATCTCTTTCAGCAGGTCCTGGCGGGTGACCAGGGCACCCGGATGCCGGGAGAGGTGCTCGAGCATGCGCCACTCGGTCGGGGTCAGGTGCACGCGCGTGCCGCCCCGGGTGACGGTCTTGGTGGCGAGGTCGACCAGGACTTCCCCGAATGCCACCGTCGACTCGCCGTTCGCCGGCACCGAGCGGCGGGAGAGCGCCCGCAGCCGCGCCAGCAGCTCGTCGACCTGGAAGGGCTTGGTGACGAAGTCGTCGGCGCCGGCGTCGAGCGCTTCGACCTTGTCGGCGGATCCGGTACGACCGGACACCACGATGATCGGCACGTTCGTCCATCCACGCAGTGCCTGGATCACCTCGATGCCGTCGAGCCGGGGCATGCCGAGGTCGAGCATGATGAGGTCGGGGTGCGTCTGGGCGGCTGCGGCGATCGCGGCTGCGCCGTCGGCGGCCACCACGACCTCGTACCCGTGCGCGGCGAGGGTGATCCGCAGCGCCCGCACCATCTGCGGGTCGTCGTCGGCGATGAGGAGCTTCACTCCGTGCCCTCCGTGTCGGCAAGTCCTGCGGCCAGTGGCAGGGAGATGACCATGGTGAGGCCTCCGCCAGGCGTGTCCTCGGGTGTCAGGGTACCGCCCATGCCCTCGGTGAACCCGCGCGACAGGGCGAGTCCGAGTCCGAGTCCGGTGGTGTTGTCGGTGTCGCCGAAGCGCTGGAACGGCTGGAAGATGCGATCACGCCGCTCGGGCGAGACGCCTTCGCCGCGGTCGATGATGCGGATCTCGGCGTGGTCGCCGAGCGCGCTCGTGGAGACGATGACTCGCGTGTCGTCGGGGGAGTGTCGGTGCGCGTTGGCGATCACGTTCACCAGCACGCGCAGCAGCAGCACGGGGTCGGCGTGCAGCGGGGGCAGGTCGGGGTCGAGGGCCAGCTCGACGTCGCCCGGTCCCAGGCCCAGTTCGTCGACGGCGGCGAGCACGCTGCCGGCGGCATCCATCCGAGAGGACGAGACGGCGAGCACGCCCGCCTGCACCCGGCTGACGTCGAGCAGGTCGGTGACGAGTGTCGACAGCGTCGCGAGGCTCTCATCGGCGGTGGCGAGCAGTTCTTCGCGATCGGAGGGCGAGAGCCCGTGCGCGCCGCGCAGACCACCGATCGCCGCGACCGCCGAGGCGAGCGGGCGGCGCAGGTCATGGCTCACGGCCGACAGCAGGGCGCTGCGCACCTGATCGGTCTCGGCCAGCGCCTCGGCCTCACTCGCCGTCGCACGCAGGTCGGTGTGCTCGATCGCGGCCGACAGCTGGGCGACGATCGCATCGAGCAGGCGGCGTTCGGGGCCCGCGAGCGGCTCACCGTTCAGCTCCAGCACCGCGCGGGGTCCGCCGCCGGGGACGACACCGACCGGGATGGTCGTGGCACGGCCGTCGGCCACGGGCTCGCCGTCGCTCGCGAGAACCTCGCCGTCGGGGGCGAGCACGCGCACGCCGCTCAGGCCGAACGCCTCGCGCGTGCGGCTGACCAGGGCCAGCACGGCGTTGTCGCCGCGGAGCACGTTGCCGGCGACCGCGGCGAGCAGCTCGGCCTCGGCGGCGGCGCGCTGAGCGGTGCGGGCTCGCCGCGCCGCCTGGTCGACGATGATGCTGACCAGGATCGCGATGAGGACGTAGAGCGCGAGGGCGAGTACATGCAGCGGATGGGCGATCGTGATGGTGAAGAGCGGGGCGACGAAGAGGAAGTCGAGCGTGACGCCCGAGAGCACAGCCGCGAACACAGCTGGGCGGATGCCGCCGATCAACGCCACGACGACGACGAGCAGCTGATAGGCGAGTACCTCGGCGGTGATCGACTCGGGGCTGCGGAACGTGAACATGATCCACGACAGGATCGGTCCGAAGACGAGGGCGACGCCGAAGCCGAGGAGCTGCCGACGCCAGCCCAGTGCTCCGCCGGTGATGCGGGGCAGGACCATCCGCCCGCCGGCCGCGGCATGCGTGACGATGTGCACGTCGATGTCGCCCGAGCGGCGGATGACCTCCGAGCCGATGCCCGGTCCGGTGAGCGCGGCGGTGAGCCGACTGCGCCTGCTGACACCGATCACGAGCTGGGTGGCGTCGGCGCCCTGCGCGAACTCGACGAGGGTGGCCGGGATGTCGTCGCCGACGACCTGATGGTACGAGCCGCCGAGCGATTCCACGAGCGTGCGCTGCGCGGCGAGAGCGCCAGGGGTCTCATCGCGCAGGCCGTCCTGTGCGGAGATGTGCACGGCGAGCAGTTCGCCGCCGGCGGAGCGCGCGGCGATCCTGGCGCCGCGACGGAGCAGCGTCTCGCCCTCTGGGCCTCCGGTCAGCGCGACGACCACGCGCTCCCTGGCCTGCCAGTTGCCTTCGATGCCCTGCTCGGCGCGGTAGCTGCGCAGGGCGCTGTCGACCTCGTCGGCGAGCCAGAGGAGCGCCAGTTCACGCAGCGCGGTGAGGTTGCCGAGACGGAAGTAGTTCGACAGGGCGGCGTCGATCCGCTCTGCCGGGTACACGAGCCCTGCGGAGAGTCGATCTCGCAGCGATTGCGGGGCGAGGTCGACGACCTCGATCTCGTCGGCGGCGCGGACCACGGCGTCCGGGATCGTCTCCTGCTGCGCGATGCCGGTGATCTTCTCGACGACGGCGTTCAGCGATTCGATGTGCTGCACGTTGACGGTCGTGACCACGTCGATCCCCGCATCGAGCAGCTCGTCGACGTCTTGCCAGCGCTTCGCGTTGCGCGAGCCCGGGGCGTTCGTGTGCGCCAGCTCGTCGACCAGGGCGATCTCGGGCGCGCGCTCGAGCACGGCGTCGATGTCGAGCTCGGTCAGGGCGATACCGCGGTGGAGGTCGACTCGGCGCGGAACCTCGGGGATGCCGACGGTCTGGGCGTGGGTCGCCGCGCGGTCATGCGTCTCGACGATCGCGATGACGACGTCGTGGCCTTCGTCGAGGACACGTCGTCCCTCGGCGAGCATCTCGTAGGTCTTGCCGACGCCGGGGGCGGCTCCGAGGAGTACTCGGAGCCGCCCCCGGCGCGGTTGGCCTTGAGGTCGGCGAAGCGGCGCTGCGGTCATTCGCCCTCCCGATCATCGAGCGCGAGGTTGAGTTCGGCGACGTTGATGCGCTCCGCACCGAGGAATCCCAGATCCCGCCCTTGAATCCTAGACTCCACGAGGTCGCGCACCTCCTGCACCTCGAGGCCGCGGGCCTCGGCCACGCGCGGCACCTGGAGCAGGGCGTAGGCGACGCTGATGTGCGGGTCGAGCCCCGAGCCGGATGCGGTGACCGCGTCGGCCGGCACCTCGGAGGGATCCACGCCCTCGCGCTCCGCGATCGCGGTCTTGCGCTCCTCGATGGCGGTCACCAGATCGGCGTTCTCGGGGCCGAGGTTGCTGCCGCTGGACCCCGCGCCGTCGTAGCCGTCGCCTGCCGCTGAGGGGCGCGACTGGAAGTACTCGGGCAGGGCCTCGCCGTCGGCATCTGTGAAGGACTGGCCGATCAGCGAGCTGCCCCGCTCGTCGGGGAGGGGCGAGCCGTTGGCCTGCCAGGGGAGCAGGAGCTGGCCGATGCCGGTGACCAGCAGGGTGTAGCCGACCCCGAGCAGGAGGGTGAGGACGAGCATCGCGCGGACGGCGACACCGGTGGTGCGAAGGGTGGTGCGCGAGGAGGACATGTCTGGATTCCTTTTCAGAGCCGGGTCAGAAGCCCGGGATGAGGCTGACGACGAGGTCGATGATCTTGATGCCGATGAAGGGGGCGATCACGCCGCCGAGGCCGTAGACGAGCAGGTTGCGCTGCAGGATCTGCGAGGCGCTCGCCGGGCGGTACTTCACCCCTCGCAGTGCCAGTGGGATCAGGAAGACGATCACGATCGCGTTGAAGATGATCGCGCTGGTGACGGCGGACGCCGGCGAGTGCAACTGCATGATGTTGAGCGCCGCGAGTCCGGGGAAGACGCCCATGAACATCGCCGGGATGATGGCGAAGTACTTCGCGATGTCGTTCGCGAGCGAGAACGTGGTGAGCGCTCCGCGCGTGATGAGCAGCTGCTTGCCGATGCGCACGATGTCGATCAGCTTGGTCGGGTCGGAGTCGAGGTCGACCATGTTGCCGGCCTCCTTCGCGGCCGAGGTGCCGGTGTTCATCGCCACTCCGACATCGGCCTGCGCCAGCGCCGGGGCGTCGTTCGTGCCGTCGCCGGTCATCGCGACCAGCCGCCCACCCTCCTGTTCGCGCCGGATGAGCTCGAGCTTGTCCTCGGGCGTCGCCTCGGCGAGGAAGTCGTCGACCCCGGCCTCGGCGGCGATCGCCTTGGCCGTGAGCGGGTTGTCGCCCGTGATCATGACCGTGCGGATGCCCATCGCGCGCAGTTCCTCGAAGCGCTCGCGCAGGCCGTCTTTGACGATGTCCTTGAGGTGCACGACTCCGAGGACGCGGCCGTCGGCACCGGGCGTCTTCACCGCGACCACGAGCGGGGTTCCGCCGCTCTCGGCGACGGAGTCGGTGCGGCTCGTGAGCTCGAGGTCGTCGCCGTCGAATCCGAGCCAGGCCCGCACCGCGGAGCCTGCACCCTTGCGGATCTGTGTGCCGTCGGCCAGATCGAGCCCCGACATGCGCGTCTGCGCCGTGAACGGCACGACCACCGCGTCATCCGGCGCGGTCACGTGGATGTCGTGTGCTGCGGCGAGCTCGACGATCGAGGCGCCCTCCGGGGTGGGGTCTGCGAGCGACGACAGCGCTGCGACGCGAAGCAGCTCCTCGCCGTTGACGCCCGGAAGGGCGAGCACCTCGTGCGCACGACGGTTGCCGTAGGTGATGGTGCCGGTCTTGTCGAGCAGCAGCGTGGTGACATCTCCGGCGGCCTCGACCGCACGCCCCGACATCGCGAGCACGTTGCGCTGCACGAGCCGGTCCATGCCCGCGATGCCGATGGCCGAGAGCAGCGCCCCGATCGTGGTCGGGATCAGGCAGACCAGCAGGGCGATGAGCACCGGGATGCTGACGGGTGATGCGGCGTAGGAGGCGATCGGGTTCAGCGCGAGCACCACGACCACGAAGATGATCGACAGGCTCGCGAGCAGGATGTTCAGCGCGATCTCGTTGGGGGTGCGCTGCCGGCTCGCGCCCTCGACGAGCGCGATCATGCGGTCGACGAACGTCTCGCCCGGCTTCGAGGTGATGCGCACCACGATCCGGTCGGACAGCACGCGGGTGCCACCGGTGACGGCACTGCGGTCGCCGCCGGACTCGCGGATCACCGGGGCGCTCTCGCCCGTGATGGCCGACTCGTCGACGGTCGCGATGCCGGCGATGATGTCGCCGTCGCCGGGGATCAGCTCTCCCGCGGTGACGATCACGATGTCGTCGCGCTGCAGTTCGGCGGAGGAGACCTCGGCGGTCGCGGCATGCTCCGCGGCAGCATCCGTCGACGGCTCGTAGCCGGCCACGCGACGGGCCATGGTGCTGGTGCGGGTCTTGCGCAGACTCGCGGCCTGGGCCTTGCCGCGGCCCTCGGCGACCGACTCTGCGACGTTCGCGAACAGCACGGTCAGCCACAGCCAGATCGCGATGCCCCAGGTGAAGGGGGCGGGGACCGGGGTGCCACCCGAGTCTGCCGGGCCACCCAGGAACGGTTCGGCGATCGCGAGCACGGTCGTGAATGCGGCGCCGACCCAGACCAGCAGCATGACGGGGTTGCGCAGCAGAGACGCGGGGTTCAGCTTGCGCAGGGCACCGGGGAGTGCCTGCACGAGTTGCGACCAGCCGAAGGAGCGCGGGGGTTCTGCGGGAGTGGATGCCGGAGCATCCTGCTGTTCGGAGGGGGTGGTGATGAGTGTCATGGTCAGACGAGTCCTTCAGCGAGGGGTCCCAGCGCGAGCACGGGGAAGTAGGTGAGCGCGGTGACGATGACGGTCACGGCGAGGAGGAGGCCGACGAACTGCGGCCGGTGCGTCGGCAGGGTTCCCGAGGTCGCCGGCACACGCTGCTGCGCCGCGAACGAGCCGGCCAGAGCGAGCACGAGCACGATCGGCAGGAACCGGCCGAGCAGCATCGCGATGCCGAGCGCGGTGTTGAACCACGGGGTGTTCGCGGTGAGTCCGGCGAAGGCGGAGCCGTTGTTGTTCGACGCCGAGGTGAAGGCGTAGAGCACCTCGCTCATGCCGTGCACGCCGGGGTTCAGGATGCTCGTGGACTCCACGTCTTCCCGGATGCCGGGGATGGCGAAGCTCAGCGCGGTGCCGGCCAGCACGAGAGTCGGCGTCACCAGGATGTACAGGCTCGCGAGCTTGATCTCCCGCGGGCCGATCCTCTTCCCGAGGTACTCCGGGGTGCGGCCGACGAGCAGCCCGCCGACGAACACCGCGATGATCGCGAGCACGAGCATGCCGTACAGGCCCGAGCCGACGCCGCCGGGGGCGACCTCGCCGAGCATCATGTTCAGCATCGGCATCATGCCGCCCAGCGCCGTGTACGAGTCGTGCATCGAGTTGACGGCACCGGTCGAGGTGAGGGTGCTGGCGCTGCCGAACAGCGTGGAGCCCAGGATGTCGAAGCGCACTTCCTTGCCCTCCATCGCGGCTCCGGCGAGCTCGGGGGCTGTACCGCGGCCGGCGAGTTCGAGTGCCGAGAGCGCGAACGTCGAGACGAGGAAGATCGTGCCCATGACGGCGGCGATCGCGTAGCCCTGGCGGTGGTCGCCCACCATCCGGCCGAACGTGCGGGGGAGGGAGAACGGGATCACGAGGATCAGCAGCACCTGCAGCAGGTTCGTGAAACCGGTCGGGTTCTCGAACGGGTGCGCGGAGTTGGCGTTGAAGAAGCCGCCGCCGTTCGTGCCGAGGAGCTTGATGGCCTCCTGCGAGGCGACAGGTCCCCCCGGGATCGTCTGAGTCGCGCCCGACACCGTGGTGACGTCGGTGAAGCCTGCGAAGTTCTGGATCACGCCGCCGGCGAGCAGCGCCACCGCGCCGATCAGGGCGATCGGGAGGAGGATGCGGCCGAGACCGCGGATCAGGTCGACCCAGAAGTTGCCGATCGTGGTGGAGCCGCGACGGGCGAGACCGCGGATCAGTGCGATCGCGATCGTGAGGCCGACCGCTGCCGACACGAAGTTCTGCACCGTGAGGCCCGCGAGCTGCACGGTGTAGCCCATGGTCTGCTCGGGGGAGTACGACTGCCAGTTGGTGTTCGCCACGAACGAGGCGGCGGTGTTGAAGGAGAGGCCCTCGGGAACGGCCGGGAGTCCGAGCGACTGGGGGAGGAATGCCTGCAGCCGTTGCAGGCCGTAGACGAGAAGCACTCCGACGACCGAGAACGCCAGCACGCTGCGGGCATAGGCGCGCCAGGTCTGCTCGGACGAGGAGTTGACCCCGATGAGCCGGTAGACGCCGCGCTCGACGCGCAGGTCGCGTGCCGAAGTGAAGACGTGGGCGATGTAGTCGCCGAGGGGGCGGTAGAGGAGCACGAGCACGACCACGACGGCCGTGAGCTGCAGGATGCCGAACCAGACAGACGCGTCCATCAGAACCTCTCCGGTGCGACGAGCGCGACCACGAGGTAGACGACGGCGGCGACCGCGAGGGCGGCGGCGAGGATCTCGAAGACGATCACAGCCGCTCCACCCCCTTGGCCACCAGGGACACGAGGGCGAACAGCGCGAGAGTCAGCGCGATGTAGATGATGTCGAGCACGGATCCGATACAACTCCCGCACGGGGTTCGCGGACGCCATCCTCACGCTTCCCCTACGCCCCCGGAGCCGATGCATGCGGGTTGCTCACGGCATTCGTGTCCCCACCGTCCCCGCCACTCTCGTTCCGGTCGCACTTGCTGCCGCCTCCGACGCTCCCCGGGCGGCAGCAAGTGCGACCGGAACGGCCCTCGACGGCCCTATGCTCGCGAGGTGGGAGTCAGACGGATGCGGATCGGGGCGGGGACGGGGGTCGTCGCCGGGATCGTGGCCGTCGCGCTCGTGTGCGTGGTCACCGGGTTCCTGCCGCGCTCCGATGCCGGGGCCCTCGGCGAGCGGATCGCGCCCGTTCTGGGGTTCGTCGTCGCGATCACCATCGTCGCCGAGCTCGCCCGTGACGCGGCGGTGTTCGACGTCGTCTCGCAGCGGCTCGCCCGCTGGGGTCGAGGGCGGGTGCTGGTGCTCTGGGCACTGGTCGTGACGCTCGCCGTGGTGAGCACCGTGTTCCTGTCGCTCGACACGACCGCCGTGATCGTCACCCCGGTCGTGGTCGTGCTCGCGCAGAGCATCGGCGTCTCACCCCTGCCGTTCGCGCTGGCCACCGTGTGGCTCGCCAACACGGCATCCCTCGCGCTCCCGGTCTCGAACCTCACGAACCTGCTCGCGGCCCCTGCGATCGGCGACGGTCCTGCGGCGTTCATCGCGCTGAGCTGGGCGCCCACGCTCGTCGGCATCCTCGTGCCCGTCGCGATCCTCACGGTCATGCACCGGCGCACGGTGTTCGGTGCGTACGAGACCCCGGCGCCGCGCCGGCCCGCCGACCCGATGCTGTTCTGGAGCGCCACCGGCATCCTCCTCGTGCTGATGCCGCTGCTCGCGCTCACCCACGACGTGTGGATTCCGGCCACGGTCGCCGCGCTCGCGCTGATCGGACTCTTCGCCGTCCGGCGGCGGCGGGCGCTGCGGCTCTCACTCGTGCCGTGGCAGGCGCTCGCGCTCGCCGCGTCGCTGTTCGTGCTGGTCGAGGCCGCGCACGCGCAGGGATTCCTCGACTTCCTGACCTCGCCGACCGCGAACGGCGACTCTCCCGGCGACCTGTTCCGGCTGGCTGCGCTCGGGGCTGTGAGCGCCAATGCGATCAACAACCTCCCGGCCTACCTGGTGCTCGAGCCCGCCGCCGGCGATCCGGTCGCGCTGATGGCGCTACTGATCGGCGTGAACATCGGCCCGCTCATCACGCCGTGGGCTTCGCTGGCGACCCTGCTCTGGCATCACCGGATCGTCGCGCTGGGCGTCACCATCCGCTGGGGCCGCTTCATGCTGTGGGGCGTGGTGGCCGCGGTGCCGACCGTGCTCGCGGCCGTGTTCGTCCTGATGCTCGTCTCGGGCTAGCGTCGGGGCGTTCCGGTCGCAGTTCCTGCCGTCCGCGAGGCGCGAACCGCGGCAGGAACTGCGACCGGAACCGGAAGTGTCTGACTGTCAGTCGGCCGCGAGCGAGTCCAAGAACGTCCTCGTCTGAGCAGCCAGCTCGCGCGACTGCGTGTGGTGGAGGTAGTGGGCTCCGTCGATCCTGACGACCTCGCCACGGGTGACGCTCGCGGCCTGGGCTTCGTGCAGCTCCAGCCAGCCGGGAACTTCGGCATCCTCATCCGCTACGAACAGCAGCACGGGAAGGTCTGCGGGGAACGTCGTTCCAGTGACCGCGGCGAAGTTCGACGGGGCATGGTCCATCTCGTCGAGCAGGGTGGGAGCTGCCGCGTTTCTGGCGGTGAGCACCTGCATCTGATCCTTGGTCGCGTCGTCGTACGGCAGTCCCTCGTAGGGGTCGGCGGCGATCCCGCTCAGCACGCGGGTCAGACCCAGGGTCGAGAGCGTGCTGATGGTCGAGGTCGGGATCGGGTCGTCCCACCCCGGCTGGTCGGGCACGCTGCTGTCGATGCCCACAAAGGCTGTGACCTCGTCGGGGTAGGCGGCGGTGTAGGTCAGCGCGTAGATGCCGGAGATCGAGTGTCCCATCAGCACGTACCGGTCGATGCCGAGCTCCTGCAGCGCCTCGTGCACCTCGCTGGTGATGTTGTCGGCGGTGCGGGCGACATCGGTCTGGTCGCTGAGCCCGGTGCCGAAGGGCTCCACCGCGACGACCCGGTACGTATCCTGCAGCTCGGCGATCAGCGGCTGGAAGTCGAGTGCGGGCGCGGCCGTGCCGAGGCCCGGCAGCAGCACGATGGTCTGGTCTCCCTCGCCGGCCACGACGACGTTCATGTTCTTGCCGTCGACCGACACGGTCTCGCCGTAGGGGGTGAAGACGGATGCTTCGACCTTCGTCGCGATCACGTTCACGATCGCGGTCGTGGCGACGGCGAGAACGGGCACCGCCACGATGACTCCGAGGGTGGTGAGGACGACTTTCCAGGGCTTGCGCATGGTTCTCTTTCTCGATCGCGGATTCGGGATTCCGCATCTGATGTCCAGTCCATCCGAACCGCGCATTCCTCGGAAGTGTCGCCGCGTCACCCCCGGCAATGACTTGTGTCACGACATGCCGGCGTCGGCGGGGGCTGACAGGATGTCGGTCATGGGTGTTCTCTACGACTACTTCTCCGCGCCGAACGACGAGCAGGCCGTGCAGGTCCTCGAGGTGGAGGGCGGGCCGACCTCGGCGGACTCCGGTTTCGACGCCGGTACTCTCGGCGGCATCGACCCGGTAGTGCAGCTCGGCACCCTCGAGGCGCTGCTGACGGGCACGCCCTACGACGACGTGACCGACGACCCGCGTGCCGGCCACAACCTCGCGATGAGCGAGGACTACGACCGGATCGTCATCACCGTGACGGATGCGTTGGCCACAGCTCTCGCCGCAGCCGACGACGCTCGTCTGGCGGAGGTAGCGGAGCAGTGGTCGCAGACCGAAGAGCTCGAGGGGGCGGATCCGGCCCAGTTGGCCGCGTTCGCGCGCGACCTCGCCGCCCTCGCACGCCGTGCCGCGGCATCCGATCACCGCCTCTACTGCTGGACGTGCATCTAAGACGCCCGTCCGCGCGGGCTCACCCCACCGGTGAGACCGCGCGGGCCACGGTCAGTCTGCGGTCGGCCACTCCTCGGCGAGCAGGCCGTAGTGCATTCCGTCGAGCCATTCGCCCGAGCGGTGCAGTGTCGTCTTGCGGCTGAACTCCTCGCGGCGCATCCCGAGTCGTTCCATGAGGCGCCATGACGGCTCGTTGTCAGCGAAGCATCCGGCATGCACCCGCCGCAGGCCCAGTGGTCCGAAGCACACGTCGATCACGGCGCGGATCGCTTCGGTCGCGTAGCCGTGCCCGGTGTATGCGGGGTCGAGCACCCAGCCGAGCTCGGCCTCGACTCCCTTCGCGTCGGCCTCGACTTCGAGCTGCGCCCACCCGTCGCCGCGCCGCACCATGATGTCGCCGATCGGGGTCGGGGCCGCCGTCTCGTCTTCAGGCAGCAGCTCGACCACATACAGGCACGCGAGCCGCTCGGGGTCGAGATACCGCTCCCGGAATGCCGCCAGTGTGTCGGGAGCGACCCCGAGCCACCGGTTGACTTCGGGGAGTCGACGCCACTCCCACATCGCATCGATGTCGGCGGAAGTGCTGGGGCGCACCTGCAGCCGAGGTGTCCGTGCCGGCCACGGCGCCGGGGTTCGCGTGTCGGTCATTGCTCCACCCTACGTTCGTCCGTCGACACCGATCCGGAGGCTTCCCCGCCGACCCGGCGCATCTCGGTCGCGAGGGCGGTGTTCGTCTCCGCGAACCGCGCTGTGATGTTCGCTCGCACCTCGGCAGACTTGTTCTGGCTGAGCTTGGCGCGGGCGTCGAAGCGGGTGACGCGCAGGCGCAGGCCGACGGTGCCCTTGGCGGCGCGGCGAGTGCCTTCCTCGTCTTCCGACAGGTGCCGGCCGTGCGGCTGGTGGTTCTCGAAGTGGTCGGTCAGTCGGGTGAGCATGGCGTAGTTCTCCTCCTCGCTGAGGATCTCGGGGATGCCGTAGAGGTGCGCGGTGACGTGGTTCCACGTCGGCACTAGGTCGCCGGGCGCATACAGGCTCGGCGACACGTAGTCGTGCGGCCCCTGGATGATGACCAGCACCTCGTGTCGACCGAGTTCGTGGAGCTGCTCGTCCGGCCGGCCGAAGTGGCTGGCGATCACGATGTCGTCCTCGTCCTCCACCAGCAGCGCGGGGTAGTGAGAGGCGACGAGGCCACCGCTCGCGGGGGAGACGAAAGTCGCCCACGGGTTGCCGCGAATGAGGCGCTTGACCTCGTCGGGCTCGGTCATCAGGTAGCGCGGTGTGTGACGCATCAGGAGTCCTCTGTTCTGCGCGTGGTCGGTCGGCGGTCGATCAGGCGGGTGCGCACCGCGAGCGCGGCGCAGGCGATCACGGCGAGCCCGCCCACTGCGGTGGCCCAGCCGATCGGCTCGTGCAGCAGGATCGCGGCCCACGCGATGCTCATCACGGGTTGGACGAGCTGGATCTGGCTCACCTGCGCCATCGGACCGATCGCGAGACCGCGGTACCAGGCGAAGAAGCCGAGGAACATGCTCACCGCGGCGAGATAGGCGAACGCGAGCCACTGCACGGGTGTCGCGGCGGGCGGCTGCTGGATCGCCGACACGACGGTCAGCACTGCCATCAACGGAGCGGCGACGACCAGCGCCCAGGAGATGGTCTGCCAGGAGCCGAGCTCACGGGCGAGTAGACCGCCCTCCGCATACCCGATCGCCGCAGCGATGACGGCACCGAACAGCAGCAGGTCGCCGCCGGTGAGGGAGCCGAGCCCGCCATTCTGCAACGCGGCGAACACGACGGCCGCGGCGGCGCCGAGAAGCGCGAAGATCCAGAAGGTGAGGGCGGGGCGCTCGCGTGTGCGGAGCACCACCGCGACCGCGGTCGCCGCAGGAAGCAGGCCGATCACGACCGCGCCGTGGCTGGCGGGGGTCGTGGTCATCGCGAACGAGGTCAGCAGCGGGAAGCCGGCCACCACTCCGCCGGCGACGATCGCGAGGCGCGCCAATTGGGCCCTGGTCGGCGGCCGCTGGCGAGTCGCAGCCAGGGCGATCCCGGCGAGGAGGGCGGCGACGACCGCTCGGCCGGATCCGATGAAGAGCGGCGAGAGCCCGCCGATCGCGATGCGCGTGAACGGGAGGGTGAAGGAGAAGGCGAAGACGCCGAGAAGCCCCCACCAGAGGCCCGCACGCGTGGATAGCACTGTCGATCGCGAGGCGATAGCGCTACTGTCTACTTTCATGAGTCAGGATAGCAGTGACCGGATCGTCGCCGGAGTGCGTGCGTGGATCACCTCCGCATCCCCGGGGGCACGCGTCCCATCGAACCGGGCGCTCATGGCCGAATACGGGGCGAGCCCGGTGACGGTGCAGAAGGCGATGCAGCAGCTCGTCCGGCTCGGGCTGGTCGAGTCGCGTCCCGGTGCGGGGACGTTCGTGCGTGCCGTGCCCCGTGCCCGCTCGGTCGACTACGGCTGGCAGACGGCGGCCCTCGGCACGGCGCCCACGGGCCTCATCGGCCTGTCGTCGACGCAGCGCACTGTCGCACCCGATGCGATCGGACTGCACTCGGGCTACCCCGCGGTCGACCTGCTGCCGCAACGGCTCGTGCGACAGGCGCTCGTGCGTGCCGCCCGGTCGGATGCGGCGCTGACCCGTTCCCCGGCCGCCGGCATCCCCGAGCTGCAGGCATGGTTCGCCGGCGAGCTCGCATCCGCCGCTCCCGCCGGCATCACCCCGGCCTCGGCCAGGGACGCCCTCATCATCTCGGGCAGCCAGAGCGGGCTGAGCTCGATCTTCCGGGCGGTCGTGGGCATCGGACAACCGCTGCTGATCGAGTCGCCGACGTACTGGGGTGCGATGCTCGCCGCCGCACAGGCCGGTGTGGTCCTGGTGCCGATCCCGTCCGGTCCGCACGGTCCAGATCCGGACGACGTCGAGCGGGCGTTCGCGCAGACCGGGGCTCGGGCGTTCTACGCGCAGCCGACGTTCGCCAACCCGACCGGGGCGCAGTGGCCCGTCGCGACGGGGGAGGCCGTGCTCGAAACGGTCCGCCGTCACGGGGCTTTCCTGATCGAGGACGACTGGGCGCACGACCTGGGGATCGACGCCGACCCGCGTCCGATCGCCGCGTCCGATGACGACGGTCACGTGGTCTACCTGCGCTCGCTCACCAAGAGCGCCTCGCCCGCCCTGCGCGTCGCGGCCGTGATCGCCCGTGGCCCGGCGCGGGATCGCATCCTCGCCGACCGCGCGGCCGAGTCCATGTACGTGAGCGGGCTGCTGCAGGCGGCCGCGCTCGACGTGGTCACCCAGCCCGCCTGGCGCACACACCTGCGCGGATTCCGCGAGCACCTGCGTGTGCGCCGAGATCTGTTGATCTCGAGTCTGGCCGCGCACGCCCCCTCCGCGCACGTCGAGGGAGTCCCGGTGGGCGGCCTCAACCTGTGGGTGCGACTGCCCGAGGGGACGGATGTCGTGCAGGTCGTCCGAGAGTGCGAGGTGCGCGGGGTCATCGTCGCGCCGGGACACGAGTGGTTCCCCGCCGAACCCTCCGGCTCCTACGTGCGCCTCAACTACGCGAACGCCGACCCTGCGCGGTTCGCCGAGGCCGCCGGCATCCTGGGCGCCGTGCTCGACGGGGCGTGACGGGCGCTCAGCGTTGCTCGGGCATCGCTCCGAGGTCGGCCCAGAGCCAGGTGAGATCCACCTGGACGGTCGGCGGCAGCGAAACGGATGCCGGGTCGAGGGCCGGGTGGAAGATCGCGTCGTCGAAGGTGCTCACACTCTGTATTGCGTGTTCCGACCAGAAGAGTTCACGGAGGTTCGTGGGCATCGGAGCCGGAGCGATCTTGCAGACGGTGCTCGCTCTAGCAGGACGCTGATGGGTACCGACGAGCGTGATGCCGGTGCGGTGCGGTGCGGTGCGGTGCGGTGCGGTGCGGTGCGGCCACCGCCGCGGCCTGCGGCGTGCAACTCTCCGCGCGCACCAACGCGCCATGGGTGTGGCATCCCGACGAGCTCCCGACGACCCTGGCGCTGCGCCTTTCAGCCCGCACCCCCTCGATACGCGAGGCGGTCCAGGCTCATGGGGAGCTCGGTGTAGCTGCGTTGAGAGCTGACTCCGCAGGCGATACCTTCACACCAGCTCATGATCTCGTCTTGTCTGCGGATGCGCTTGCGGCGACGGTGCGGCATCACTTTGGTATCGAACGCATGGATAAGAGTTGGAGCCAAATCTAGGTGTCAAGAAAGTTAGCCTTCTGTGACGTCACTCGATGTCGGCATCAACGGTGGCCCGGTGGCTGGACCACGGAACTACTCGGCACGGGGTGTTGCCCGCGCCCACCATTCATCGACCGGCGGGCGTTCCTTGGTCGGCAGGATCTCAGAGTACTGGTTTGCGAAAAGGCTGTTGACCGGCGGCACATTGTAGACAGTCTTCTCGTCCACCAGCCATCGATCATGCCATTCGCGTGTCCCGTCGACCCTCCACTCAACGATGATTCCCTTCATTCCCATTTCGTCGCGGAATCGTTCATAGTCTTTGAAACTCTTCGGAGACGCGACGTTGGACGCGTTGCCGGAGATGATTCGTAGCTCGGCAACCTTAGTCGGATCGAGTTCGTCGACGAGCTCCTCAAAGGCCCGCGCGCCAAAATGCTGGTCGGCCCAGGTCACGATGCCAGATTGGGCGCGAAGCACCCTCCGCAGCTTGGCCACGTTAGAGAACGGTGTACGAGGCGAAATCATCGTGGCGAGGTCGGGCTGTTCTCCAGCCTTAGCAGCAGCCGGGTCGTCGGGGATGAATCGCACTGTCTTGAGCTTGCTCGAGTACGCGGCGATGCCAAGGGTGTTTAGCATCTTGAACGTCCGGCGAATCAGATCAACAGGCTTATCCGGAGGGAGGATGCGGTGGTGCGCCAGGAGATCCCGAACCCCGTCTTCGTGCACTGGCCCGTAGCTATTCAACTCCTGAGAGATGACCTGGACTGGGAGAGTTGCACGAAGGGCCTGTCCGAGCGCTCGCAATGCAGCGTCCCGCTGCTTCGACACCCAGGCAGTGCGAAACAGCGTGATTCCCTCCGGAGTCAAGCTTCCTGCCTCAAGCAACCTGGCGTCCTCAAGGACCTCGACTACGTTTGCATCAACGGACCCCCCTCCGCCGGTTGCAAAGTGGCGAACGCCTGCGAGTAGGACGTCTACGTCAACTACGAATAGTCCGTGTTCGACAACACCCGCAGGCTCACTCACCCGAGCGCCCGTACCCAAGCACCTTCAGTACAGAGAGCACATCGTCCGCCTGCCACTTGGACATGTCGATCGTGACGTTGACACCGACGGGTGCAGCAGATCCGCCAGCAGCGTTACGCGGCGGCGGGGCGTTGAAGTTCGTCTGTTCATTTTCCGGCGTGTGAGGAACAGGTTCGCTAGGCGTGGTTTCGGCGGTTGTCTTTGTTGACTTTGTTGTCTTTGCCGGCTTGGCCATGGTTGACGTCTCGGGTTGCAGCTCGGAAGGGACCTCGGACGTGTCGATCTGGATGTTGCCATTTGCGTCGATCAGTCCTGCATGCGTCACCGATGCGGCAAATACTCCTGCGGCCTCCTTCGCTGCCGCGGTCGCAAGGTCGTACTGAAACTCGAACGTTGTGGCGACGGTGCTTTCAGCCGGTAGCGGGTTGCCGTTGTGGTCGGTGAGAAGCTTCAGGTACGCGGGGACGCTCAGAATGGCTTGGCGGCGCGCCTGCTTCTGCCCGTCAGGGTTCGACTCATCGACCAAAGCGAGACCGATCTCGCTAAGCTTCAAGTTCTCATTGCTCAACCTGGCGACGAGGTTGAACACCCTCAGGGAAGCGGCCTTGGTGCGCCATGCGCCGCCTTCGGCTTTGGCATCGGGCTTGCCGCTGATAGCGCGAGCGACCGCGATCGGAATGGCTTCTGCTCGCCTTGCAGTGTTCCAAAGCGAGCGGGCATAAGACTCAGCGGTTGCCAGCGGAACACGCGGTACGCCGCCCTTTGAGCGAGGCTTGCTGTTGCCTGGTGCGGGGGCAGCGGTGTCAGAGAGAGAGGCGGTGTCGGTCATGAGTGGGCTTTCCGTGAGGGCGTTTCGTGAAGGACGGAAGAAGGTGTCCTAAACGTACCATTACGCCCTCACATTGGCGGAAAGAGTTTTGGTTGAAATTCAACTGTCGGATGTCGCACTCCCGCTGAAGGGTCCCCTTAGGCAGATGAGCCGTCAAGATCCTGGGCTTGACGACACGCAAGAGACCTCCGGTTCGTGGCCAGGGGCCTCTTGGCGCCCCCAGCGGGGCGCGGGAGAAAGCAGCAAGAGACCCCATCCGGTCTCAGCCAGGGGCAGATCAGTCGATCGGCTCCGAGTATGTGATCTGGTTGGATCGGTTGTATGCGGATCCGCTGGTGTTCGCCTCCACGCAGACTCGCGATCATGGGTACCGATCGTGGGGGCCATCGACTCGTCAGCGTTGGCCAAGGCATCGTTCAGCAGGCCTTGGGCCTTGTGCTTTTGGGGGCACAGCCGAGGCATCACGGAGATTCGCTCGAGAGACCGCTCCGGTCGCACTTCCTGCCGCTCGCGCGCCGCGAAGACGACGGGAAGTGCGACCGGAAGGACGAGGGCCCGGGTCGAAGCAGTCTCAGGCCTCGGGTGCGCCGTCCTGAGGCGGGCCGCCCGGCCGGTGCGCTCGGCGACCGTTGACGACCACAGGACGGCCCCCGCGTTCCTGACCCGGCAGCGGACGGGAGCGACGGCCGTAGATGAGCTCCGACGAGTCGAGCAGCCACGGCACGAGCGTGATCGACACCCCGTGCACGAGCATCAGCTGATTGGCCAGGCGACGGGCGCGGCGGTTGTGCAGGAACGACTCCCACCAGTGCCCCACGATGTACTGCGGCAGGTACACGGTCACCACGGACGAGCCGTGCTTCTCGCGGTACTGCTTGATGAACTGCGATACCGGCTGCGCGAACGATCGGTACGGCGACTCGACGATCACGAGCGGGATCGGCACGAGGTGGTCGGCCCAGTCCTTCTGCAGTGCGGCCGCATCGTCGGAGGCCACAGCGACGTGCACCGCCAGCGTCTTGCCGTGCTTGGCGGCGATCGCGTAGTCGATCGCCTTCACGACCGGCTTCTGCAGCCGGTTGACGAGCACGATGGCGAGGTCGCCGGTCGCGCCGAACTTGGTGGTGTCGTCGATCGCGATCTCATGCTCGACGTCGCGGTAGTACCGCTTCACCCCCAGCATCAGGAACGCGAGGATCGGGATCGCGAAGAACACCAGATACGCGCCGTGCGTGAACTTGGTGATCGTCACGATCAGGAGCACCAGCACGGTCATGACGGCGCCGGCCGAGTTGATGATGAGGCCGATCTTCGCCGAGCGGCGATCGGATGTCGATGCTCCGTCGATCCCGGAACCGGCCGCGCCTTCCGCAGGGCCGCGAAGCACTCTCCGCCAGTGCCGCACCATGCCGATCTGCCCGAGCGAGAACGAGACGAACACGCCGATGATGTACAGCTGGATCAGCGTCGTCAGCTTCGCCTGGAACACCACCAGCACGATCATCGCGCCGATGCCGAGCAGGATCATGCCGTTCGAGAACACGAGGCGGTCGCCGCGGGTGTTGAGCGACTTCGGGGCGTAGCCGTCGCGGGCGAGCACAGCCCCCAGCAGCGGGAACCCGTTGAACGCGGTGTTGGCGGCGAGCAGCAGCACACAGGCGGTGGCGGCCTGCACGATGAAGAAGGCGATGCTGCCGCCGCCGAACGTCGCTGCGGCGATCTGCGCCATCAGGCTGGGCTGCGGGGCCGTGCAGTCGAAGCCGATCAGGTCGCACGGATTCTCGGCGTAGTGCACGCCGGTGATCAGGGCGAGGGCTGTGAGACCCGCGAACAGGCAGGCGGCGATGGATCCCATCAGCACGAGGGTCGACTGGGCGTTGCGCACCTTCGGTGCCCGGAAGGCGGGCACACCGTTCGACACGGCCTCGACGCCGGTGAGGGCGGAGCATCCGCTCGAGAACGCGCGCAGGATCAGCAGGATCACGGCCGCCTGACCGAGGCTCTCGGCCTGCACCGAGAAGTCGGCGCTCGAGGCCACCGGCGCGTCGCCGAGGAACGTGCGGATCAGGCCGGTGACGATCATGACGCCGACCGAGGCGATGAACACGTACGTGGGGATCGCGAACACGAGCGACGCCTCGCGCACCCCACGGAGGTTCACGATGATGATGAGGATCACGAAGCCGACCGCGAGCTCGACGCGGAACGGATCGAGTCCCGGCACCGCCGAGATGATGTTGTCGACACCCGATGCGACCGACACGGCCACGGTCAGCACGTAGTCGACCAGGAGGGCTGCCGCCACGATCACACCGGGGATCTCGCCGAGGTTCTTCGACGCGACCTCGTAGTCGCCACCGCCAGACGGGTAGGCCTTGATGAGCTGCCGGTAGCTGAGCACGACCACGATCAGCAGCACCACGACGGCGCTCGCCACGAGCGGCGTGAACGACAGGAAGGTGAGCCCGCCGATCAGCAGGATCATCACCAGTTCCTGCGGGGCATAGGCCACCGAGCTCAGCGCGTCGGACGCGAAGATCGGCAGTGCCATCCGCTTCGGGAGGAGCTGATCGTCGACCTGAGCGCTCGTGAGCGGGTCTCCGATGAGGATGCGCTTCGCGAGCGGCGGTGCGTCCGCGCTCTCCCTGTTTTCGTCTGACACGTCCGGCGACACTACGCCTCCTGATGGCATCCTCACGCGATCCTCACGGAATCCCTACGGGGGGATGCGCTGTCCTCACGGAATCCTTACGCGCAAAGCTACACTGGCACGCGGTGGAAGATCAGGTGCTGCTCGGATTCATCGCGATCGCGATAGGGGTGGCTTTCGGCATCGTCCTGTTCGTGCCTTTCGTGGCGGTCAGTTATCGCCGGCGCGGGCGACTCGGCCTCGGTCGCACGCTGCTCTGGCTGTCGGCCCTGATCTACTTCTGGGCGACCTGGACCTACACCCTGCTTCCGCTGCCCGACCCCGACACCATCCGCTGCGTCGGAGCGATCACCGATCCGATGTCGGTGGTGCGCGACGTGCAGAAGGCGTTCGCGGCACCGGGCAATCCACTGCGGCAGCCGGCTCTGCTGCAGCTGGTGTTCAACGTGCTTCTGTTCGTGCCGCTCGGCTTCTTCGTGCGGGTGCTGGCAAATCGTGGCGTCTTGACGGCGCTCGCCGCCGGGTTCGGACTGTCGTTGCTGGTCGAGACGACGCAGCTGACCGGGGTGTGGGGCGTCTACCCCTGCGCGTATCGCTTCTTCGACGTGGGCGACCTCATGACGAACACCCTCGGCGCGGTCGTCGGCTGCATCGTGGCGCTCCTCGTCCCGCGGTCACTGCGTGGCGCGAAGGCGAGCCCCGAGGCCGACCTTCCCCGTCCGGTCACCCGCGGTCGTCGCGCGATCGCGATGTTGTGCGACTTCCTCGCCTACGGATTCCTGAGCATGGGGGCCGGGGTGACCGTGCAGGTGTGGCTCGAGTTCGTCGCGAACGACCGTGCTGCGGTGCTCGACGGCACCCTCGCATCCGCCGCAGCCACCGTCGTCCCCTCGAGTCTGTTCCTGGTGCTGATCCTGATCGGCGGTCGTTCGGTCGGCGACATCGCGGTGCAGCTCCGGTACACGGGGTCGCGCCTGCCGGCACCGTTCGCGCGGGTCCTGCGCTGGGCGGGCGGCATCGGCGGGATCAGTGCGCTCCAGCTGCCCGGCGGGTTCTTCGGGTTCGCCGCTGCCGTGCTGTTCCTCGCCGCGATCGTTCTTCCGTTCACGACCCGCTCCGGGCGCGGGCTCCCCGGCGTGCTCTCCGGCCAGCACCTCGTCGACGCGAGGGCGGATGCCGTGGTCCCTGCGTCGGTCGGGGCAGGATCCGCTTCCCCTCCGCGCGACGCGTGATCGACGGATCGGCGACGGCGCTCGCGCAGTCAGCTCTCCGCGTGGGGACGCGGCATGTACCACTCCGTGAACTCCGTGGCCCGTCCGTCGGGTGCGAGCCGGAAGATCCAGAGGTTGAGGTAGTCGCGCTCGGCCGGGTATTGCGTGCGGCCCTGGACGACCACGAAGTCGCCGACCTCGTGGAGGACCTCCCATTCGAAGGTCCAGGTGCCCGGTTCGTCGCCGTCCTCCAGCCACCCCGACACGATCGCCTCACGTCCGACACGGGGTTCGGAGTCGGGGCTCGTGAGGTATCGGGCATCGTCGCTGAAGAGGGCCCCGATCCGCTCCGGGGAGTTCGATCTCCACGCCTCGATGTAGGCCCTGGTCCAGTCTTCGCCTGCTGTCGTCATGTGCTCCGTTCTAGGCCGCCTCGGAAGTCGCGTCAACCCGTTCGTGAACCGTAGGGACATCGGGGATCCACAGCGGTTTCCGATCACGGAGCCGTAACGTCGATGGCATGACGACCGTTCACGTCACCGAAGACACGATCAACCAGGCCCGCGAGCTGCGCGACGAGCTGCAGCGGTTCCTGCGCGAGTACGAGTTCGGGATGCGCGAGGTCGAGACGAAGATCTCGATCCTGCGCGACGAGTTCACGCACGACCACGCGTACAACCCGATCGAGCACGTGAAGAGTCGGCTGAAGTCGCCGGACAGCATCGTCGAGAAGATCGCCCGCAAGGGGATCGACGAGCCCGACTTCGACCGCATCCGCGCGGAGATCACCGACATCGCCGGTGTGCGCGTGACGTGCAGTTTCGTCGCCGACGTGTACCGTCTGTTCGACCTGCTCACCGCGCAGGACGACATCACCGTGCGCACGGTCAAGGACTACATCGCGCACCCGAAGGACAACGGTTACAAGAGCCTGCACGCGATCATCGAGGTGCCCGTGTTCCTGTCGACCGGTGCGCTGTCGGTGCCGGTCGAGGTGCAGTTCCGCACGATAGCGATGGATTTCTGGGCGAGTCTCGAGCACAAGATCTACTACAAGTTCTCGAACCAGGTGCCCTCTCACCTCGTCGACAGTCTGTCGGATGCCGCGGATGCCGCCGCCGAGCTCGACAGCCGGATGGAGCGTCTGCACCGCGAGGCGCACGGCGTTCCGCTGCGCCAGCTCGCCCCGCCGCCCCCTCCTGCCCCGCCCTCTGCGCCGACCGCCCCGATCGACCCGCGCGTCGTCGGGGTCTAGTCCAGGAACTCTCGTCCCGCAGCAGCAAGACCCTCTCGCGGCCTCGAGCTGTGTTGCGCGTGCACTCCGGCCCTGGGAACATCGGTCAGTGGTGAGAACGCAGGAATCCGTGTCCGTGGACGCCGAGCGCGATGTCGATGAGCTCGCGGGCGTCGACGAACTCGCGGGCATTGACCGCGGGCGGCAGATCTGCGAGTGCGACCACGGCGACGACGACGGCTACCAGCCGTGCGGACGCAAGGCGAAGTGGCGCGTCACGGTCGACTGCGTCTGCGGCGAGGGCCATCCGCGTCGGGTCGAGATCCTGTGCTCGCGGTGCATGCGCACGCTGCGGCAGGCCCAGGGCCGCGAGGCCATCACCGTACGTCGCCTCTGACCGCGGAGGCGTCTCCCGAAGCTCCTCACATCCGATCGCGCCTCGGCTCCGAACAACGGGGGAGCACCGGCGACGGTGGAACGGGAGACGACCATGGCGCAGCACAGTAGTGGCAAGAGATTCTTCGTCTGGGCCGCCCTCGCAGGGGTGATCGGCGGCGGCGTCTTCCTCGCGACGGCGGAGGTGTTCGCCCTGCTCTTCGCGCGCGCGGCCAGTCCGATCCTCGCGGTGGGCGGGTTCGTGATCGACATCGTGCCGCAGCCCTTCAAAGAGTTCGCGATCGCCACCTTCGGCGAGTACGACAAGATCGCGCTGCTGGCCGGCCTCGGCCTGGCAGTGCTCATCGCCTCGGCCGTCGCCGGCATCCTGCAGCTGGTGCGCCCGCCGCTCGGCGTGATCGCACTGGTGATCGCGGGGGTTCTCTCGACGGCGGCGATCGTGACCCGGGCCGCCGTGGCGCCGCTCGCTTTCCTCCCGCCTGTCCTCGGGACGATCGCTGGCTCGTTCATCCTCGTCCTCCTCTGCCGGCGTCTGCGCGGGTGGAGAGCCTCCGTCGTCGGCGTCCGAGCGGACGAGAAGAACGAAACCGCAGCGACCGATGTCGAGGCATCTGACGGCGAGACGATCCGGCCCGGGTTCGACCGTCGTCGGTTCTTCGTCCTGGCCGCCGTCGCCGGCGCATCAGCACTGATCGTCGGCATCACCGCTCGCACCGTGAGCATGGCCGTGTCGTCGGTCGAAGCCATCCGCGGTGCGCTCAAGCTGCCAGCGCCGAAGAGCACCGTGCCGGTCCCGCAGGGCGCGGAACTCGACATCCCGGGGCTCAGCAAGCTGTTCACCCCGAACAAGGACTTCTACCGTGTCGACACCGCCCTGACGGTTCCCTCGATCGACCCGGAGACCTGGCGTCTCGTGATCGACGGCATGGTCGACCAGCGGGTGGAGATGAGTTTCCAGGACATCCTCGACATGGGGCTCGACGAGTACGCGATCACGCTCACGTGCGTGTCGAACGAGGTCGGCGGCGAGCTCGTCGGCAACGCGAAGTGGCTCGGCGTTCCGCTACGAGACGTGTTGAAGAAGGCGGGCGTGAAGTCCGGCGCCGACATGGTGCTCTCGCGCAGCGTCGACGGCTACACGGCGAGCACACCGCTCGCGGCGCTGACCGACGACAACCTCGACGCGATCCTGGCGGTGGCGATGAACGGGGAGCCGCTGCCGCTCGAGCACGGGTTCCCGGTGCGCATGGTCGTGCCAGGGCTCTACGGTTACGTCTCGGCGACCAAGTGGCTCACCGAGCTCAAGGTCACCACCTTCGCCGACGATGAGGCCTACTGGACGCCGCGCGGCTACAGCGCCGAGGCCCCGATCAAGTTCGCCTCCCGCGTCGACACCCCCAAGATCGGCGAGGCCGTCGAGGCCGGGAAGATCCCGATCGCCGGGGTCGCCTGGGCGCAGTCGGTGGGCATCGAGCGCGTCGAGGTGAGCATCGACGACGGCGACTGGGTTGCGGCGACGCTGTCGGCTCCGATCAACGACGACACCTGGGTGCAGTGGTTCATGGAGTGGGATGCGACGCCCGGCACGCACTACGTCGCGGTGCGCGCGGTGAACAAGAACGGCGACCTGCAGATCGAGGAGCGTGCGCCGATCGCGCCGAACGGTTCTTCGGGGTGGCAGCGCTCGCTCGTCCGGGTGAACTGAACCGTGCGGTGACGATCCGTGCGACCTAGGGTGGAGCCATGACGCCGCTCCCCGCCTGTGTGATCACCGTCTCGGATCGATCCTTCGCGGGTGAGCGTGAGGATCGCGGTGGCCCGATCGCGGTCGGTCTGCTGCGCGACGCAGGGTGGCACTGCCCGGATGCCGAGATCGTCGCAGACGGCGTCGACTCGGTGGCGGATGCTCTTCGCAGAGCGGCAGCGCGTGGAATCCGGCTGGTCGTGACCACAGGGGGAACCGGTGTCGGGCCACGCGACCTGACGCCGGAGGGAACCCGACGGATGATCACCCGCGAGATCCCGGGTATCGCCGAAGAGCTGCGCCGCAGCGGCCTCGCCGACACCCCGCTCTCGGTGCTGTCGCGTGGGCTCGCCGGCATCGTCGACCCCGCCGGCATGCTCGTGGTGAACCTTCCCGGATCCACGCGCGCCGTGGCATCCGGCATGCCCGTGGTGCTCGGCGTCGCCGCGCACATCCTGGACCAAGTAGAGGGTGGAGACCACTCATGAACGACGTGAGAATCGCAGCGGTGTCGGAGGAGGGCCTCGATCTCGATGCGCACCTGAGGGCGGTCGAAGACCCCCGGCTGGGAGCGGTGACGACCTTCGTCGGTCGAGTGCGAGACAACGACCCTGACGCGGACACGCCGGTGGTCGGGCTCGAGTACAGCGCTCACCCCGATGCCGAGGCGACGCTGCGGCGGATCGCCGAAGAGGCTGGTGCCGGAGCGTCGGCCCCGGCCGTGGTGGCCGTGAGCCATCGCATCGGACACCTGGACGTCGGCGATGCGGCCGTCGTGATCGCGGTCGCTTCCGAGCATCGAGCCGAGGCGTTCGAGGTGTGTCGGGCGGTCATCGAGGCGATCAAGAGCGACCTCCCCGTGTGGAAGCGTCAGCTCGAGGTCGACGGGACGTCGTCGTGGAAGGGCATCGGCGGCTGAGCCGTTCGCGTCAACCGCCGGCGAACGGCGGGAGGATGTCGATGAGCTCGGCGTCGTCGAGGGCGAGGTCGCCGTCGGTGCGGACGCCATCGACGAGCACCGCGCAGCGCGGCAGGATGCCGGCGAGTGCCGGATGCTCGGCCACGATCTCCGCGCGCAACGCGACCAGCGAAGTCTCGCCGCGCTCCTCGCTGTCGGTGCCTGCGGCCTCGGCGGCCGCGGCGAAGTAGCGTACGCGTGTCATCGGGCGTCTCCGGTGTTCCGGGATTCGACGAAGGGGTTGGCTTCGCCGGGGCGCACCCAGTCGCCAGAGCGTCCGCCCGACTTCGCCACGATGCGCACGTCTTCGATCACGACGGCGCGGTCGACGCCCTTGATCATGTCGACGATCGCCAGGGCGGTGACAGACACGGCCGTGAGTGCCTCCATCTCGACACCGGTGCGGTCGGCCGTGCCCACCGTGGCCTCGATGCGCACGCCGTCGTCGACGATCTCGAGGTCGACGCTCGCCCGGTGCACGCCGATCACGTGCGCGAGCGGCAGCAGCGCGGGGGTGGACTTGGCCGCCTGGATTCCGGCGATGCGCGCCACGGCGAGTACGTCGCCCTTCGGCACGGTGCCGTCGCGGAGGGCGGTTATCACGTCGTCGCTGCAGCGCACGAAGCCTCGGGCGGTCGCGGTGCGGACGGTCGGCTGCTTCGCGGTCACGTCAACCATGTGTGCGCGGCCCGCCGCGTCAAGGTGAGGGAAGCTCATCCGACCAGCATGACATCGATCACATCGCCCACGGCGACGGTCTCGACCTCCGCCGGCACGATCGCGAACGCGTGTGCACGGGCGAGCCCGCCGGCCAGGTGCGAACCCGATCCGCCGGCGGTGGCCGGACGCACGGTGCGCGCGGCGAGATCGACGACGGCGGGAAGGTACTGGCGACGACCGGGTGGCGGCGTCCACGACGCGTCGGCGGTGAACGGCGCACGCGGGCGGTGGATCTGAGTGCGTCCCTGCATCGCGAACAGCGCAGGTCGCACGAACACCTCGAACGAGACCGCCACGCTCACGGGATTTCCCGGAAGCCCGAAGACCAGGCACCCGGTCTCGAGCACCCCGAAGGCCTGCGGCTTGCCCGGTTGCATCGCGACGGCGCTGAACTCGACCTCGCCACCGCCGTCGAAGGCGCCGCGCACGGGCTCGTAAGCCCCGGCGCTGACGCCGCCCGTGAAGACGATCACGTCTGCCCCGAGCGCTGTGGCCTCGGCGGTGACGGCCTTGACGGCGTCGGCCTCGTCGGGAACGCGCGCGACCAGCACCACCTCGGCATCGGCATCCGCCACCAGCTGCTCCAGCAGCGGACCGTTCGAGTCGGGGATGCGACCGCGCTCCGGGGCGTCGCCGGGGGCAAGCAGCTCGCTGCCCGTCGACACCACGGCCACCCGAGGCGCACGCGTCACCGTGACCTCGGCGATGCCGGCGGCGACGGCGGCCGCGACCTGGAAGGCCCCGAGGCGCTCGCCGGCGAGCACGACCTCGTCGCCCGCATGCAGATCCGCCCCTCGGCGCCGCACGAAGACGCCGGGCTTGGCCGGCGCCCGCAGCACCTGTACCTCGCCGAGGGAATCGGCGAGCCCGCCCGCGGTGTCCTCGAAGGGCACGATCACGTCGGCATCCGTCGGGGTCGGCGAACCGGTCATGATGCGGGCAGCCTCACCTCGGCCGAGAGGAGGGTCGGTCGCGATGCCGGCTGGGAGGTCGGCGACCACTCGCAGGGAGACCGGATGCTCCTCGGATGCGCCGGCGACATCCGCCTCGCGCACTGCGAAGCCGTCCATCGCCGAGTTGTCGAAGAGGGGGATGTCGTGGGCGGCAGTCGCCGGATCGGCGAGGGTGCGCCCCGCAGCATCCCGCACCGGGCGCGTCTCGGCCTCGAGCACCTGCACGGCGTCGAGCACGCGGTCGAGCTGCTCTTCGACCGTCCGACGGCCGCTCATGCCGACACCGCCGATGCCGACGCTGTTGCAGCCGACCGGATCGCGATCTCGTGCTGTCGACCGGTGAGTGCGTCGATCATGGCCAGGCGTCCGAGCAGCGGTTCGCCCGCTCCGGTCACGAGTTTTATCGCCTCGCCAGCGAGCATCCCGCCGACCTGCACGCACAGGGCGCCGAGCACGCCGACCTGGGCGCAGCTGGGCGGCTCGCCCTCGGTGTCGAGCGGGAAGAGGTCGGTGAGCACCACAGGGTCTCCTTCGGTCGGTCGCGACCAGAACACGGTGGCCTGCGCGTGCCACTCCTGCACGGCACCCCACACGAGCGGCAGCCCGAGCGTCTCGGTCGCAGCGGCCACGTCGCGGCGGGTGGCGAAGGAGTCGCTCGTGTCGACCACCACGTCGGCACCCTCGAGCAGGCGCCGAGCGTTGGCGGCGTCGAGGCGTTCGGCGGCCTGGGTCACGACGGTCTGCGGGGCGAGCGCGGTGATCGCGCGCGCGGCTGAGGCGGTCTTCCTGGTCCCGATATCTTCCACGCGGTGTGCAAGCTGGCGCTGCAGGTTGGTCAGCTCCACGACGTCATCATCGATCACGGTGATCGAGCCGATCCCCGCCGCAGCCAGTGCGAGCAGCACCGGTGAGCCGAGGCCTCCCGCACCGACGACCGCGACATGGGCGGCGTTCAGGCGGCGCTGCCCTTCTTCGCCGATACCGGCGAGCACGGCGTGCCGCGCGGTGCGCACGAGTTCTTCCGGGTCCAGCGCGGCGGCGGGGGCGACGAGGGGCTGCATGCGTTCAGCGTATGCCCGGCAGTTGCATGGTGTCTCAGTCTCGGGCATCCGTCATCGAGCCGAGCTCGGACGGGTGGGTGAGCCGCCACCACTCGGACGGCGGGTCGATGCTCCCCTTGATCTCGACCGGGGCGGTGACGGTGTTCGGGCCCGCGGTCCAGGTCACGGTCCCCACCGCCGAACCATCTCGATAGGTCGGCGGGGTCTTGATGTCCATCGTCACGGTGATCGGTGTATCCGACCAGGTGAAGATCGATGCCTCCTCGCCGATGACCAGCCGGGCCGTGGAACCCCAGGGCGTCGCGATCGTGCCGACCTCCTGCCCGGATGTCGCGACAGGCACCGCGTGGAAACCGTTACGGAGGCTGTCCAGTGTGGCGATCACGCTGGTGTTCACCGACTCGCGCGATGATCCTCCGAGAACGACGCCGGTCACTGCGAGCGGATCGGCGGTGCCAACGACGAGGGTCGCGGTGTACAGCAGGCTGTAGGTGCCCTCGCCCAGCGTGCCGGTCTTCAGCCCCGTGATCCCGCTGGTTCCGAGGAGGCCGTTGGTGTTGTGGAGCTGACCGGCGCCGGGGAGCGAGATCGACGGGGTCGCGACGATCTGAGCGATCACTGGATTCGCGGCGGCGAGCTTCCCGATCGCCAGGAGGTCGGACGGCGTGCTCGTGTTGCGGGGGCTGATGCCGGTGGGCTCGGTGATCGTCGTTCCGGCGAGCCCGTTGGCGGAGAGCCAATCGCGCGTCGCGCCGAGGAACGCGTTCTGCGATCCGAAGATCCGGGACGACAGCGCCTCGGCGTAGTTGCTCGCCGAAGGGATCAGCATGGCGGCCAGGGCATCGTGCAGCGACATCGAGGTGCCCGTGGGCATGGGGGCGATGGTCGCGCCCATCACGTAGTACCGGTCGTAGAGGTCGTGGTCGGATTTGCTGAAGGTGATCGTGGGGCCTGGGTCGTCGGCGGAGGCGAGCGGGACGGCGTCGAGGATGACCAATGCCGTGACGAGCTTGGTGATGCTCGCGATGGGGAGGGGATCGCCGGTTCCACTCGACGACCAGATTCCGCTCGCTCCCTCGCCCAGATAGGCGTCTGCACCGGCGACGCTGAGCGCCGAGGCGCCCGCCGGAGGCGTGGCTATCGACGCAGCCTCGACGGTCGGGACCTGCGGCGTCTGGGTGGTCACCGTCGGCGGATTCACGGGAGTGGTGAGAGCCCACGCGATGTACCCACCGGCCGCAGCCAGCAGCAGGAAGATGAAGGCCCCCGTGATGATGAGCCCCCGCCGCCTGCGCTTCCGGCGCACCTCCGGATCGACTCGATCGCGAGGGGAGAGGAACTCCTGCTCGTGGGTCATCAGCTCGGCGAAGTCGGACAGGTCGTCCGTCGGTTGATTCGGTGCCGTCATCGTCGAGAGCCCCTCCAGTGCGTCGAACAGCCATCTTCGCGGAAATCTGACGTATGCGGTATAGGCCATTCGGTGGACATACTGAGGCGGCGGTCGCAATCTCGGATTTATTCGAGGAGTTTCTCCGCATATGCGGTAGATTCACGCCATGCAGACCTACCGGATCGCTCGTGCCGCTCAGCTGCTCGGAGTGAGCGACGACACCGTGCGGCGCTGGATCGAGCAGGGGCTCCTGCCCGTCACCGATGCGGCGCCGTCCGAGATCCCCGGCGATGCGGTCGCCGCGCGCGCCGTGGCCCTCGCCGAAGAGGCGAAGATCGCAGGCGACGTGGTCTCTTCCGCCCGCAACCGATTCGTCGGCATCGTCACCCGCGTGCAGATCGACGGACTGATGGCGCAGATCGACATCCAGTCCGGACCACATCGCGTGGTCTCGCTGATGTCTTCGGAAGCTGCAACGGAACTGCAGCTCGAGGTCGGTTCGCTCGCCACCGCATCCGTCAAAGCGACTCAGGTCGTCGTCGAAGTACCGAAAGGCTGACATGAACCGCACGCTCCGCCGCTCCGCCGTCGCCGTCCTCGCCGTCGCAGCGCTCGCCCTCACCGGCTGCGCAGCTGCCGCGGAGAACACCCCGTCACCGTCGGCGACCGCGAAGGAGAGCACCGTGAGCGGCGAGCTCACGGTCTACGCCGCGGCATCCCTCTCAGGGGCCTTCGACGCGATCGGCGAGGCGTTCACCGCTGAGAACCCCGATGTGGAGTTCAGCCCCGTCTACGACGGTTCATCGACCCTGGTCACGCAGATCCTCGAAGGTGCACCGGCCGATGTGTTCGCTTCCGCCGACGAGGCGAACATGGACAAGGCGGCCGATGTCGCGGTCGACCCGACGCTCTTCGCCTCCAACACCCTCGTGATCGCGGTGCCGGCGGGCAACCCCGGCGGTGTCGATACCCTGGCCGATCTGGCCGGTGTGACCACGGTGCTGTGCGCGCCGGAGGTGCCTTGTGGCGCGGCCTCCGCGAAGCTGCTCTCGGCGGCGGGTGTGACGGTCGATGCCGCGAGCCTCGAGCAGAACGTGACGGCTGTACTCACGAAGGTCGCCGCTTCCGAAGCCGATGCCGGACTCGTGTACGCCACCGACGTGATCGGACGTGACGACGTCGAGGTGATCGTGCCAGACGGCGCCGACGAGGTCGTCAACCACTACCCGATCGCGGCGCTCTCCGATGCGCCGAACGCTGAGGCTGCCGACGCGTTCGTGGCGTTCGTGCTGTCGGAGGCGGGGCAGAAGATCCTCGCGGACTTCGGCTTCGGGGCTCCATGAGTGCGGCCGGCGCACGGGGCTACGCTCCACGTGCGCTCGCGGTTCCTGCGCTGATCGGTCTGGTCTTCCTGATCCTGCCGCTCACGGCACTCGTCGCGCGGGTGCAGTGGTCGACCTTCCTGGCCGATGTGACGTCGGAGGCTGCTCTCTCGGCGCTCATGCTCTCGCTCGGCACCGGTCTCGTGGCCACCGTGCTGTGCCTCATCGTGGGGGTGCCGCTCGCGCTGTACATCGCCCGCTCCGGACCTCGGCTGGCTGCAATGCTCCGAGCGGCCGTCACGGTCCCGCTGGTCCTGCCGCCGATGGTGGGCGGCGTCGCTCTGCTCTATCTGTTCGGGCGTGCGGGATGGCTCGGCGGACTCGGCCTGTCGTTCAGCACCCCTGCCGTCGTGCTGGCACAGACCTTCGTCGCACTTCCCTTCCTGGTGCTCGCCGTCGAGGGGGCGGTGCGCACATCGGGCGTGGACTACGAGCGCACGGCAGCCGCACTCGGAGCCGGACGATGGACGATCCTGCGCCGCATCACCCTGCCGCTCGCGGCGCCCGGCATCGTCGCCGGCGTCGTGCTGTGCTTCGCGCGGGCCATCGGCGAGTTCGGGGCGACGGCGCTGTTCGCCGGAAACCGGCCGGGAGTCACCCAGACGATGCCCCTCGCGATCTACACCGCGTTCAACGGTGCGGGGGTCTCGCAGGGCACAGCGGTCGCTCTCGCTCTGCTGCTGCTCGCGACCGCGATCGTCGTGCTGCTGCTCGTGCGTGGCTGGCGACCGGGGGCGGCGCGATGACCCCGACGGAGAGTCGCGCTGCCGACTCGGGGCTGCGCGCGCGCATCGTGGTCGAGCGCGAGCATTTCGCCGTCGAGGTCGCGGTGCAGGTCGCCGTCGGCGAGACGGTCGCGATCATGGGGCCGAGCGGTGCGGGCAAGTCGACCCTGCTGCAGGCGCTCGCCGGACTCGAACCGCTGAGCGCAGGAGAGATCGAGGTCGCGGGACGCGTGGTCGACCGCGTCGCCTCACCACGGGTGCGGACTGAGCCCATGAGCCGTGGCATCGTGCTTCTCGGGCAGGACGCGCGACTGTTCCCGCACCTGTCCGTGCGCGAGAACGTCGCCTTCGGCCCTCGCGCGGCGGGGAAGGAAGCCAGAGCGGCGCGAGAGGCGGCCGATGAATGGCTCGCACGTGTCGGCCTCCCCGGCGCCGGGGATCGGATGCCGCGGGAACTCTCGGGTGGAGAGGGACAGCGCGTCGCCGTCGCCAGAGCGCTCGCCGCATCCCCCCGCGCGGTGCTGCTCGACGAACCGCTGGTGGCGCTCGACCCGGCGACGGCGGGCGACATCCGGCAGATGCTGCGCGATCAGCTGACCGGGATCACCACGATCGCGGTCACGCACGATGCCGCTGATGCGGTCGCGCTGGCGGATCGGCTCCTCGTCGTCGAGGCAGGCCGGGTCACGCAGAGCGGGCCGGTCCGCGAGGTGCTGTCGGCCCCGGCCACGGGCTTCGTCGCCTCGATCGCGGGCGTCAACCGTCTGGTGGGCGTGGCTGCGGATGGTGGTTGGCAGAGCGGTGACCTGCGACTCGTGAGCACGGATGCCGCTTCACGCGCGCTCGCCGCGGTCGAGGGTGTGCCTCTCGCGGCGGTGTTCCGTCCCGAGCATGTGCAGGTGGTCGAGGCAGGGGACGCGGATGCCTGGCGCACCGAAGTCACCCGACTCGAGTCCACCCTTGCGGGTGTTCGAGTGCAGACCACGTCGTGTGCGGTCGATGTCTCCCTCGCCGGAGCCGTGGGGCTCGCGCCGGGGGATCCGCTCCACCTGCGGGTCGACCCGGACCGTGTGCGGTTCGTGCCGGTGCATTGAGGGGAGCCGCTGCCGGGCGCTTCGGACTCTGGCAATCTGCCGGTCGTCGTCGTCGAGACGGCCCTCGGTGGCGGTCCGCGGGTTAGTCTCGAACGATGACGGGGAGTGTGGGAGCGCCATGACGGCCGTACCGGTCGTGATCGGCGTGCGCGCGCCGCACGTCGATTCCGCGCCGCACGCCTCGGGCCTCGGTGGGGGTCTCGTCGACACGCATGGCCGCGTGCATCGCGATCTGCGCATCTCGCTCACCGACCGCTGCTCGCTGCGCTGCACGTACTGCATGCCCGAGCAGGGCAACGAATGGCTCGCCCGCACGAGCATCCTCTCCACCGACGAGATCGTCGAGGTCGCCGAGGTGGCCGCGGCGCTCGGCATCCGCACCTTCCGGCTCACCGGCGGCGAGCCGCTGCTGCGGACCGACATCGTCGAGGTCGTGAGGCGCATCGCCCGCATCGAGGGGGAGGATGGCCCGGTCGAGGTCGCGATGACCACCAACGGCATCAGCCTCGCCAAGAAGCTTCCCGAACTGATCGATGCCGGGCTGACGCGCCTCAACATCAGCATCGACACGGTCGACCGCCAGCGCTTCGCCGACCTCACCCGCCGCGACCGTCTCGACGACGTGTTCGAGGGCATCGCCGCCGCCGCGGCATCCGAACTCCGCCCCCTCAAGTTGAACGCGGTCGCCATGCGCGGGGTCAACGACGACGAGCTGGTCGACCTCGTGGAGTTCGCGATGAGCGTGGGCGCGCAGCTGCGATTCATCGAGCAGATGCCGCTGGATGCCGGACACACCTGGGACCGTGCCTCGATGGTCACACGCGAGGAGATCCTCGCGTCGCTGGGGGAACGCTGGCGTCTCGAGCCGATCGAGGGTCGCGGTGGCGCTCCGGCCGAGAAGTGGCGGATCGACGGCGGGCCGCACGAGGTCGGCGTGATCGCCTCGGTGACCGCCCCGTTCTGCGGCGCCTGCGACCGCCTGCGGCTGACCGCCGACGGCCAGCTGCGCAACTGTCTGTTCTCGCTCGCCGAGTACGACCTGACCGGGCTGCTGCGCGGGGAGTCCGCCTCCGCGCCGGGGGAACGCGACGACGAGATCGCTGCGCTGCTGCGTTCCTGCGTGCACGGCAAGCTGCCGGGGCACGCGATCGACGATCCCTCCTTCCTGCAGCCGGCACGCGGGATGAACGCGATCGGTGGCTGAGCGGGGCGTGCCCACCACGTACTCGCGCTCGGCAGTGCTGGCGCAGCTCTGGGACGAGATCGAGGGCCTTCGTCAGAACGATCGGATCCTGGTGGCCCTCGACGGCTTCGACGGGGCCGGCAAATCGCACCTTTCGCGCGAACTCGCAGAACATGCGCGGCTGCGCGCTCGCAGGCCGATCGTCTGCGTGAGCATCGACGGATTCCATCGCCCGAAGGCCGACCGTGTCGCTGCGGGTGTCGGCCCGGACGGCTTCTACTCCGGTTCCTACCGGTATGACGCGTTTCGCGCCTGTGTCGTCGATGCCCTGCGCGCGCACGGGTCGATCACCCCGGCTGTCTGGGACGTCGGTCGTGACGAACCCGTTGACCCCGTGCGCATCGCCGTCCCTTCATCGGGAGTCGTGCTCGTCGATGGGATCTTCCTCCAGCGTCCCGAGCTCGCAGCGGTATGGGACGCCACAGTCTGGGTCCATGCCCCCTTCGAAGTCAGCGTCCCCCGAGGCAACGCCCGATTCCCGGGGAATCATGACGCCGACCCGGAGGCTCCCTCCCACCGGAGATACGTCGGGGGTCAGCGTCTCTACCTCGCCGAAGCCCGACCGCAGGAGCGAGCGACCTGGGTCTGGGACAACACAGTGCTGGACCGTCCGACGTTTCGCCGGAACGGCGGTTGACGGGGATGTGGGAGCCGATCGGGCGGGATAGTGACGGATACCGGTTGACGATCCGGGCGACACGAGTGTCCATGCTCCAGCTGGTCGCGATCATCGTCGGGTGCATCATCGTGGGAGGAGCTGCCGCCACGGGAGCGTTGATCGCCTTCTCCCTGGAGACCGAGATCATGCTCGGCAGATCTGGTGTCGTGTTGATCGCCGGTGGCCTGGCGATCATCATCGTGCTCGCCTTGCTGTGGGTCTTCGCCTGGCGAAGGCAGCGCTACGTCATCGAGTGGGATGACGAGGGGATCCGCATCAGCGGAGCCACGGCGGCGCGAGCGCTCTCCTGGGCGTCGATCTCTCGCGTGCTGATCCGTGTCGACACGGACTACGCCCGGGTCGAGGTGAGGGGCACAGGCACCAGGTCCGTGACGCTCTTGGCCGGTTTCGGCTCCCAAGACGTCAAGAAGACCAACGCGATCGATCCGATTCCCGCGGGGATGGCGAACCTCCTGCGCCGTCATCTCCTCGTGGAGCAGCCGACCGATCGAAAGGCTCCTGGCCTGCATATCTTCCTGCGCAAGCCAGACGCACCGGTGTGAGCGTTGCATTGTGAAGCGGCGGGGATTCTTTTCGTATACACAATTGCCATACTTTCGTATACACTAATGAAATGAGCGAGCACCTGTTGCACGGCAAGCCCGTCACTGACGAGCAGATTCAGGCGTGGGCGGATGAGGCCGAGGCCGGCTATGACCTGTCGAAGCTCCCCAAGCCGCGTCGCGGTCGACCGACCGTGGGTGATGGTCCAGGGGTGGTCATCCCCGTGCGGCTCGATGCGTCCACGATCGCCGCACTGACAGCGCGCGCTGAGGCTGAGGGCATCGCCACGCGCTCTGAAGCGATTCGCGCCGCCGTGCGCGAATGGGCGCACGTTGCCTGACCTGCACAGATCAGCCCGCAAGCACGAGCTCTGAGTCAGTCCCCCACCGAAGGCGACGACACCGTAGGTGAGCACGCGTGCCCGGTTCAGCTCGATGTTCAGCTGAGGAACTCCCGTGCCGCGGCCGACAGCGCGGTCACGCCGACCTCGATCGTCGGGTGGATCTCGGGTGCGAAGAACGGCGAGTGGTTGGTGGGAATGTCCTCGCCCAGGCGGCCCGCGGCGACGGCCTCGGCGAACCGGGTGGGGTCGATGCCGCCCCAGAACCAGAACACGAGGGGCGCGCCGGCGTCGCGGGCGAACCACGAGACATCCTCGCTGCCGGTGAACATGCCGGGGTCGATGACGGCCGCCTCGCCCAGTGCGCGCTGCAGGGCGGCGGTGACGCGTGCCGTGGCATCCTCGTCGTTGATCGTGGCGGGCAGCGTGTGGTCGGTGCGGATCTCGGGCTCCCGCTCGGCGCCCGAGGCCGTGGCCTCGGCCCGCACGATGCGCTCGACGCTCGCGAGCACCTTCTCGCGCGTCTTCTCGTTCGGATAGCGCAGGCTGAGCTCGAGCTTCGCCGCGGCGGGGATGATGTTGTTCTTCAGTCCCGCGTGAATCGAGCCGACCGTCACGACCGCGACGCCCTGCGGGTCGATCTCGCGCGAGGTGATGGTCTGCAGGCGCATCACGGTGGCCGCGGCCATCACGACCGGGTCGATCGTGGCGTGCGGGCGCGAGCCGTGTCCGCCGCGACCGTGCAGGGTGACCGTGAGTCCGTCTGAGGCGGCCATCTGGGTGCCGCTGCGCACACCGATCACACCGGCGGGCAGCGGGGTCACGTGCTGGCCGAGCACCACATCGGGCTTCGGGTAGCGGTCGAGGATCCCGTCGTCCAGCATCGCGCGCGCCCCGGCGCCGTACTCCTCTGCCGGCTGGATCAGCACGACGAGGGTGCCGGACCAGTCGGAGCGCTCGGCGACGAGCCTTTCGACAGCGCCGACCATGGCGGTGACGTGCATGTCGTGGCCGCACGCGTGCATGACGGGAACGGTCGTACCGGCGGGGTCGACGCCCTTCGCGGTGCTCGCGTACGACAGGCCTGTCTGCTCTTCGACGGGGAGTGCATCCATGTCGGCTCGCACCCACACGACGGGTCCTTCGCCGTTGCGCAGCACGCCGACGACACCGGTGACGCCGACGCCCTCTTCGACCTCGAGACCCAGGTCGCGCAGGTGCTGGGCGGCGATGCCGGCGGTGCGCGTCTCCTGGAACGAGAGTTCAGGATGCTGGTGCAGGTCGATGTAGAGCGCTTCGAGGTCGATCGTCATGGCCCGAGCCTAGCCGGGCCGACGTCGGTTGCCGAGGGTGCGCGACCGAGGGATCAGGCGGGGTGCACGTAGGTCTTCAGCTCGGGGCCGGGACGCAGCACGGCGTTGACGATCGCCTGGATCGCGAACTCGCTCGCCCCGCCGAGCTCGACGATCTCGGGATGCAGGAGCCACTGCAGCTGCAGACCATCCATCACGGCGAGGATCGCGGCCGCGGCCTCGGCGATCGTGTCGGGATCGCGCACGCCCTCCTGGGCGCACAACTCGCGGAACGCGGCTGTGACCTCGCGGCGCAGCGTCGTGTAGCGGTCTTCGAAGAAGCCGCGTGCCGGATGGTCGTCCGTGACCGACTCGGCCGACAGCACCGTGTAGGCCTGCACGATGCCCGGTCGCTTCTCATTCGCGAAGGCCGTGCGCACCAGGTGCAGGAACAGCTCGGGCCCGTCGGGGATGTGCTTCTTGGCGAGCTCGGCGACATCTGTCTGATCGCGGTAGGCCAGCACCTCGAGCAGCAGCTTCTGCTTCGATCCGAAGTGATGGAGCACTCCCGCGTGGGTGATGCCGACCTGCTCTGCGACATCCGCCAGGGTGCCGTTCGTCGACCCCTTGTTGCCGAAGATCTCGACGGCTGCCTTGAGGATCTGCTCGCGTTTCGCGAGAGTCGCCGGGCGCACGCGCACTGTCTGGTCGCTGTCTGCCACCGCGGCCTCCTCTCCATCGCTGAGCTGTGCTTGCGATCCAACTTACTACTCGGTAACCTCACGGGAGCTTACTTTCTCGACAGTAAGCAAATCACAACGGCCGAGGGACCCCCATCCACCGGCGACACAGCACAACGACCGTGCCCTAGGAGAAGCAATGAAGCTCAGAAAGTCTCTGATCGCCGCGACTGCGATCACCGCCCTCGGCATCTCGGCCCTGGCCGGATGCTCGGCAGGCGGTGGATCCGACGATGGCGCCGGTTCCGCGTCCCTGACGATCGCGAAGCCCGACGGTGCGATCACCACCGAATCCAACAACCCCTACGTCGGTGACTCGTCCGCCTCGAAGTACGGCTACGGCAAGGTCATCTTCGAGACGCTCGGTCTCGTGAACCAGACCGGCGACCGCGGCGTCACCCCGTGGCTCGCCGAGAGCCTCGAGTGGAACGACGACTACACGGTCCTCACGGTCGCGCCGCGCAAGGACGTCACCTGGAGCGACGGCAAGCCCTTCACCGCCGACGACATCGTCTACTCGTACGAGCTCGCCTCCACCCCGGCTCTGGACACCGCCGGCCTCCAGCTCGACAGCGCCGTGGTCGAGGGCGACAACGTCGTGATCACGTTCGCCGCCTCGAAGTACGTCAACCAGGCCAGGGCCCTGCACGTGCCGATCGTCCCCAAGCACATCTGGGAGAACCTCGACGACCCGGCAACCAACCCCGTCAAGGGCGACGACCTCGTCGGCACCGGCCCCTACGTCCTCTCGAACTGGTCGACCGAATCGGTCACCCTCGAGGCCCGCGACGACTACTGGGGCGGCGACCTCTCGGTGCCCGAGCTGCACTACGTCTCCTACGGCGACAACACCGCGCTCACCACGGCCCTCGCCAACGGCGACGCCGATTGGGCTCAGGCCTTCATCCCCCAGATCAAGGAGCAGTTCCTCTCGGCCGACCCCGAGCACAACAAGTTCTGGGCAGCTCCGACCACCGGTTCGGCGACGCTGTTCATGAACCTGCAGCAGAAGCCGTTCGACGACCCGGCCTTCCGGCAGGCGCTCGCCTGGGTGATCGACCGCGACGCCTACGTCGACATCGCTCGCGAGGGCGCCAGCGAGGCCGTCTGGTCGGTGACCGGACTCTCGTCGATCCTCGACGACGAGATCCAGCCCGAGTTCAAAGACGTGGAGTACGCGGTCGACGCCGAGAAGGCTCGCGACCTGCTCACCACGGCCGGGTACACCTGGAAGGACGACGCGCTGATCGACCCCGACGGTGCCCCCGTCTCGTTCACGCTCTCCGTCCCCTCCGGATGGAGCGACTGGAACACGGCGCAGGAGCTGATCGCCGAAGACGTCAACGAGGCCATCGGCGCCGAGGTCAAGATCGACATGCCCGACTGGGGTGGCTGGGCCGACCCCCGCGACAACGGCACGTTCTCCGCGATCATCCACTGGCTCGAGGACAGCGGAACGGCCTATGGCCTCTACACCTCGACCATGGACCCGCGCTGGATCTCGCCCGAGGGCAAGGCCGGCTTCAACTTCGGCCGATTCGACGACCCGACGGCGACAGCCGCGCTGAACTCCTACGCCAACGCCTCCTCGGACGACGAGCGCACGGCAGCACTCGACACGCTGCAGACGATCTTCTCCGAGCAGGTGCCGGCCATCCCGCTGGGCGCGCACCCGCTGCTGGGCGAGTTCAACACCCGCAACTACGTCGGATGGCCGTCGGAGGAAGACCCGTACGCATCTGCTGACCCGACTCAGCAGAACATCGTGCAGATCCTGACGAAGCTGAAGCCCGCCGAGTAAGCATCATCCTGCAGGGGAGCCCGCCTCGACGACGGCGCGGGCTCCCCTGACCAGGTCGACGAAGGACACCCCCATGCCAGACCCCCTGCTCAGCGTGCGCGACTTCTCGGTCGTGTACGACGTCGATCCGCCCGTCGAGGCGGTGAAGAACGTCACCCTCGAACTGCAGCGCGGCGAGATCCTCGGTCTCGCCGGTGAGAGCGGGTGCGGCAAGACCACGCTCGCCTACGGCCTCCAGCGGCTGCTGCGTGCCCCGGCCGTCATCACCAGTGGCAGCGTGACCTTCCACGATGCGACCGGCGTCGACATCGACATCAACGCGCTCGACGTGGATGCCATGCAGCGTTTCCGCTGGGACAAGGTGTCGATGGTCTTCCAGGGTGCCATGAACGCCCTCAACCCGGTCGCGACGATCGGCTCGCAGCTCGAGGACGTCTTCGAGATCCACCGGCCGGACATGAACCGCAAGCAGCGGCGTGCCGAGGCCGAGGAACTGCTCGAGATCGTCAAGGTCGGGCGTCAGCGCATCCGCTCGTTCCCGCACGAGCTCTCCGGCGGCATGCGCCAGCGCGTGATGATCGCGATGGCTCTCGCCCTGCGCCCGCAGCTGATGGTCATGGACGAGCCGACGACCGCTCTCGACGTGCTGGTGCAGCGGGAGATCCTCAAGCAGATCTCGCAACTGCGGCACGAGTTCGGCTTCTCGGTGATCTTCATCACCCACGACCTTCCCCTCCTTCTGGAGATCAGCGACCGGATCGCGATCATGCGCGAGGGCGAGATCATCGAGCTCGCCACCGCCGAGCGCATCTGGACGCAGCCCGAGCACGAATACACGAAGACGCTGTTGTCTTCCTTCCCCCGGCTGACCGGGGAGAGAGGGGTGCTGGTGCGATGACCACCCTCGAATTCCGGAACGTGACGAAGGCGTACAACGTGCGCGGCGCCGGGCAGATCAAGGCTCTCGACGACGTGAGCTTCACCCTGGTCTCCGGGCAGACCATCGGGCTGGTCGGCCAGTCCGGCAGCGGCAAGTCCACGATCGCGAAGATCCTGACCCAGCTCGAGACCCCGACCAGCGGAGAGGTGCTGCTCGACGGCAAGCCGATCCCGCGCCGGGGCAAGGGGCTGCGCAAGTACCGGCAGCAGCTGCGAATGGTGTTCCAGGATCCGTTCGCCTCGCTCAACCCGTATCACTCGATCCGGTATCACCTGGAGCGCCCGATCCGCCTCGACGACGTGGTGCCGAAGAAGGAGACCGAGAACGAGGTGCGCCGGCTCCTCGACCGCGTGCGCTTGGATCCGGACGCCGTGATCGACCGCCGTCCGCACGAGCTCTCCGGTGGTCAGCGGCAGCGTGTCGCCATCGCCCGCGCGCTGGCCTCGCGCCCCTCGCTCCTGGTCGCCGACGAACCCGTCTCGATGCTCGACGTCTCGATCCGCCTCGGTGTGCTCAACCTGCTCGCCGATCTGCAGCGCGAAGAGGGACTCGGCGTGCTCTACATCACCCACGACCTCGCCACCGCCCGCCACTTCAGCGACGAGATCATGGTCCTCAACCAGGGCCGGGTCGTCGAGTACGGCGCCGCCGACGACGTCATCCTGAACCCGCAGGACCCGTACACACGCGAACTGCGATCCGCTTCCCCCGACCCGGACAAGTTCTTCGCACAGGCAGCATCGACCGGAGGTGTCCTGTGAGCACCGCGTTCCCCCAGCTCGACGACAACGACCTCGTCGCCCGCGACGCCCTCGAGGTCGGCACGACTGCGACCACAGCCGAGCGCACGCACCGGAAGGTACCGTGGCGCTTCTTCGCCGGCCGAGCAGGGTTCTACCTGTTCACGCTGTGGGCGGCCATCACGATCAACTTCTTCCTGCCGCGCTTCATGAAGGGCGACGCGGTCAGCTCGTATCTCGCGCGCAACCGCAGCGTGAGCCCCGAGGCCGAGGCGTCGCTGCGCATCCTGCTCGGCATCGACACCGACAAGTCGATCTGGCAGCAGTACATCGAGTACTGGGGAATGCTGCTGCGCGGCGATCTCGGCATCTCGACGCTGCACGGTCTGCGCCCGGTCGCGGAGGTGCTCGCTTCAGCCCTGCCGTGGACGCTCGGCCTGGTCGGCATCGCCACCATCATCTCGTTCACGATCGGCACGGTCGCCGGAGCAGTCGTCGGCTGGAAGCGCGGCAGCAAGCTCGACGCGATCATCCCGGTGACGACGTTCTTCAACACCATCCCGTACTTCTGGCTCGGGCTCATCGCGATCGCGATCTTCTCCTCGACCCTGAAGTGGTTCCCCTCATCACACGCGTACGACAAGGGGCAATCCCCGGAATGGAGCTTCGACTTCATCGGCCAGGTGATCATGCACGGCACGCTGCCGGCGCTGACCATCGTGGTCGCCTCGCTCGGCGGCTGGGTGCTCGGCATGCGCAACATGATGCTGACGGTGCTCGACGACGACTACATCACGGTCGCGCAGGCCAAGGGCATGCCCAACAAGCGGGTGCTCTGGGGTTACGCAGCCCGCAACGCGGTGCTGCCGCAGATCCAGAGCTTCGCGCTGTCGATCGGCTTCATCGTCGGCGGCACCATCGTGATGGAGATGGTGTTCAGCTATCCGGGGGTCGGCAAGCTCCTCCTCGATGCGACCAACGCCAAGGACTTCGCCCTCATGCAGGGCGTGTTCCTCGTGATCACGCTGTCGGTGCTCGTGGCCAACATCCTCGCGGATGTCGTCTACGCCTACCTCGACCCGCGCACGCGCCAGATGGAGTCCTGACATGACCGTTCCCACCACCGCAGCGAGCACAGCGCCCGACGGATCGGCCGTCGTCTCCGGCATGCCCGAGACCGCAACCCTGCGCACCCCGCCCGCCGGCGCACCGCCGCGCAAGACGTTCTGGTCGCAGCTCGCCCAGGCGTTCGCGATGTTCCGCAACCCCAAGTCGATCGCCGGGCTCATCATCCTCGGGGTGTTCGTGCTCATCGCGATCCTCGCCCCCTGGATCTCGCCGTACGGCCCGACCCAGAAGGACCGCACGGCGCTGCGTCAACCGCCCACCTGGGAGCACTGGCTGGGCACGACGCACATGGGGGAAGACGTACTGAGCCAGATCATCTACGGCACCCGCGGTGTGATCGTCGTCGGCTTCCTCGCGGCGTTCATCGCCACGATCATCGCGATCACGATCGGCGTGATCGCCGGCTACGTGCGCGGCTGGAAGAGCGAATCGCTGTCGGCGCTGACGAACGTGTTCCTGGTGATCCCCGGCATCCCGCTCATCATCATCATCGCCTCGCAGTTCGAGAACCCGCCGCTCATCGTGATCGCCGCCGTGCTCGGGATAACGGGCTGGGCGTGGGGCGCGCGCGTGCTGCGCGCGCAGACCATGTCGCTGCGCAACCGCGACTTCATCCAGGCCGCACGCGCCAACGGCGAGCCGCTGCGCCGCATCATCACGGTCGAGATGCTGCCGAACCTGATGGCGCTCATCGCCTCGAGCTTCGTCGGCACCGTGACCGCCGCGATCCTCGGCCTCACCACGCTGGCGTTCATCGGGGTGATCCCGGTGAGCAACCTGAACTGGGGCACCATCCTGTTCTGGGCGCAGCAGAACGGCGCCTTCCCGCGCCTGTGGTGGTGGTACGTGCCCGCAGGGCTCTGCATCGCGATCATCGGCGTCGCTCTCTCGCTCATCAACTTCGGCATCGACGAGTACGTCAACCCGCGCCTGCGCTCCGCGGGCGAGCGGGCAAGGGCGATGAAGAAGAAGGGGCTGAACGTGAACGACGCCGTCACGGCCGTCCGCAGCGTGCCCCTGCCGAAGAAGACCCCCGATCCCGTAACGTCGGCGACCTCGCCCGACACCTCCGACTCCTCGAAGACCTCGACCCAGAACACGAAGTGATGACCTCTCAGACTCTGACCACGCAGCTTCCGTACCAGGACCCCGCTCTCTCGATCTCCGAGCGCGTGGCCGACCTCCTCAGCCGCATGGCGCTGGAGGAGAAGGTCGGGCAGATGCTCCAGCTCGACGCCCGCGACGACATCGACGACCACATCGCCCGCCGCCACGCGGGATCGATCCTGCACACCTCGCCCGAGCGCATCCTGCGGGCGAACGAGCTCACCGCCCAGACCCGGCTCCGCATCCCGCTGCTGGTGGGGGAGGACTGCATCCACGGGCACTCGTTCTGGCCCGGTGCGACGATCTACCCCACCCAGCTCGGCATGGCCGCGTCATGGGATTCCGAGCTCGTGGAGCGCGTCGCCCGTGCCACCGCCGAAGAGGTCGCGGTGACCGGCATCCACTGGACGTTCTCTCCTGTGCTGTGCATCGCGCGTGACCTGCGCTGGGGCCGCATCGACGAGACCTTCGGCGAAGACCCGTTCCTGATCGGCGAGCTCGCCTCGGCGATGGTGCGCGGCTACCAGGGCGACGGGCTCGACGACCCCACCGCGATCCTCGCGACCGCCAAGCACTTCGCCGGCTACTCCGAGACCCAGGGCGGACGCGACGCGAGCGAGGCCGACATCTCACGACGCAAGCTGCGCTCGTGGTTCCTGCCGCCGTTCGAGCGCGTCGCCCGCGAAGGGTGCCGCACGTTCATGCTCGGCTACCAGACCACCGATGGGGTGCCGATCACGACCAACGACTGGCTGCTCAGCGACGTGCTGCGCGGCGAGTGGGGCTACACCGGCACGCTCATCACCGACTGGGACAACGTCGGTCGCATGGTGTGGGAACAGCGGATCCAGCCCGACATCACGCACGCGGCCGCGGCGGCCGTGCGGGCGGGCAACGACATGATCATGACCACGCCCGCGTTCTTCGAGGGGGCGCTGGATGCCGTCTCGAAGGGCATGCTCGCCGAAGACGCGTTCGACGCGGCGGCCGCCCGCATCCTGACCCTCAAGTTCGAGCTGGGGCTCTTCGAGAACCCGCGTCTGCCCGGCACCGAGCTCGACGCCGTGGTGGGCAGTGCGGCGCACGCCGACCTGAACCTCGAGGTCACGCGCCGCTCGCTCGTGCTGCTCGAGAACGACGGCGTGCTGCCGCTGGACCCCACCTCTGCGCTGAAGGTCGCCGTCACCGGTCCTCTCGCCGACGACGCCCAGACGCAGCTCGGCGACTGGGCCGGCGGTTCGGGGCAGGCGGGCTGGCTCGACGGGCAGCCGCGCGAGATGATCACGACCGTGCTCGACGGCCTGCAGGCGATCGACGGCTGGAGCGTCACCCACGCTCGCGGGGCCGACATCCTCACGCTCGAAGAAGACCCCCAGGGGCCGTTCTTCCCTGACAAGCAGCCGCGTCCGCCGGTCGTGAAGGCCTGCGAGCCGGATGCCGCGCTGATCGCGGAAGCCGTCGCCGCGGCATCCGACTCCGACGTCGTCGTGGCGGTCGTGGGCGATCGGATCGAGCTGGTGGGTGAGGGGCGCTCCACCGCGACGCTCGAACTCATCGGTGGGCAGAACGCGCTGATCGACGCGCTCATCGCGACCGGGAAGCCCGTCGTGATCGTGCTGCTCGCTTCGAAGCCACTCGTGCTCCCGGCCTCCGCGTCGAAGGCTGCGGCCGTGATCTGGGCGGCGAACCCCGGCATGCAGGGTGGCCGCGCACTGGCGGACATCATCTCGGGCGCTGCCGAGCCGTCCGGGCGCCTGCCGATCTCGTTCGCCCGCCACGTGGGCCAGCAGCCCACGTACTACAACCAGATCCGCGGACAGCACGGCGACCGCTACGCCGACCTCACGCAGTCACCCGCCTGGGCGTTCGGCGAGGGGCTGTCGTACACGACCGTGGAGTACTCCGACCTCGTGCTGGAGGAGACCTCGCTGGGAGAGTCCGACACGATCGTCGGTCACATCACGGTGTCGAACACAGGGGAGCGGCCGGCGCGCGAGACCGTGCAGGTCTACGTGCGCGACTCCGTGACGAGCGTGAGCTGGACCGACAAGGAGCTCAAGACCTTCCGTCAGGTCGATGTCGCTCCGGGTGAGTCCGTGCGGGTGCGCGTCGAGCTGCCCGTGGCCGACTGCACGATCGTGGACGCTGCGGGCAACCGCATCGTCGAGGCCGGCACGTTCGAGCTGCTGGTGGGTCCGAGCTCGCGCGACGAGGTACTCCTCTCCGCGGACTTCGAGGTGCGCTGACCCGCCGCTGCGGGCGAGCGCACCTCGCGATCGATCCGGTGGCTCGGTTCAGGCCTTCTGGAAGTCGGAGGGCTTCCAGGAGCCGTCGAATGCGGGGGCACCGGGACCGTAGATCCGGAAGTAGGCGAACCACTGCGAACCGGGGTTGGTCTGCAGCCACGGCACCTCATCCCGGGGTCGATCGGGACCGAAATGGAGGGTGATCCCGTCGGACCCGTCGGGCTCGAGGTCGTCACGCAGGCTTGTCAGCACGGGCTTGAACTGCGGGGTGTTGATCTCCGAGCGAGTGTCGAGGTCATAGAGGGTGACAGACCAGAACTGAGCGGCGGGCACGGGTGCGGGAACGGTCAACGTGTACGACGTGGCCCCATCCAGTGCGGCCCCGTCCGCATCGACCGCGGCGAGCCAGTAGAGCGAGCCGGCGCCCTCCTTGTGCATGAACATCTTGTCGGTTTCGAGGGTGGCCTGGTAGAACCAGCGCTCCCGCACCGAGAGGTTGAGGAAGTTCTTCTCGTAGTACCCGAAATCTCCCTCGGAGTAGACCACCCACTCCCAATTGCGGTCAGGCCAGACGAGCCTTTCCGGTGCGTCGTCGGCGAACGCCGCCACCACGAGCTGCTCGTTCGCCTTCTCGGCTGCCTCGGACAGGATCGAGACGAGTTCCGCGTCGGGAGTGAAGGGGCGGTCTGCCCGCAGGTCGAGGTCGGCGAGCATGCCGTACTGGTTGTAGAGCGCGGGGGAAGGCACATCGATGTCGAGTGCGCGCTTGAGGGCATGCCAATAGTCGATGGTTCCGTCGACCACACAGGGGTTCGCGACGGCCTTGCGGTCGGACATGTCCACGAACACGTTCGGCGCCGGGTTATCCGCGTCGGCCCAGGGGTAGACCTTCAGCGTGCGCAGCAGTGCCTTCCCCTTCTCCGGGTCGGGGAACGGTGCGCGCGCGCAGATCAGGAACCTGTTCGTCGGGGGGCGTTTGACGATGTATCCGGACTCGGGCAGGGGCCCGTCGTACCCCGGGGGGACGAACAGGTACTTGGCGCCCTTGCCCTCATCCTCGCCGACGACGCCCATGTTGGTGACGAACTGGAAGTTCGTGTCATCGATCACGCCGATCAGCGGACCGGCGGGGAGCTCGACGACGACGGGGCCGTCGGTCGTGTCGCCCAACCCGAGTCCGTAGGGGGTGTCCGAATTCTGCGTGAGCGTGACGAGGTTTGGCGTGGTGAGCTGGATGAGGAAGCCGCGGTTGGCGGGCGCCCCGAGCTCTTCGATGGACTCGAAGTTCAGCACCATCGACACCGTCGGGTAGAAGAACTTGTACGCCTCGACGGCGCGGTTGAGCAGCGCTTCGCGGCGGATCCTGACGATCTCTTCGGTGGTGGGGAGCTTCTTCATCGGCGGTGTCCCTTCATGGCGTTTCCGCGATCATGTCAGAGACCGTCCGCGCGGGAAAGAGGAGGCAGTCAGTCCTGCAGCCGCTGGGGGCCGGCGCCCTGGGTGCCGAGGGCGTCGTCGGGGTTGAGCAGGCCGCACGCCTTCATCGAAAGGCAGCCGCAGCCGATGCATCCGGTCAGTTCGCGTTCGAGACGTTCGATGCCCTCGCGCCGCTTCTCGAGCTCGCGCTTCCACCGCCGCGAGGCCCGCTGCCAGTCGGCGTGACTCGGGGTCTCGGTCAGTGGCACGTCGGCGAACGCGGTCTGCACGTCGGAGAGCGGGATGCCGAGGCGTTTGGCGACCGTGATGAGCGAGACGCGGCGCAGCATGTGCCTGGCGTAACGGCGCTGATTGCCGGGGGTGCGGGTCGAGGCGATGAGGCCGAGCGTCTCGTAGAAGTGCAGCGCGGAGGCTGCGACACCGGTGCGCCTGGTCATCTCGCCGATCGTCAGCGGCTCGTCGGGTGCGTGCGGGGTCATCCGGCTGCTTCTCCTTCGATTTGACCTCAAGTATACTTGAGGTTTTACGGTTGACGAGTGGCCCCGAAACGGGTCGATCGACCGAACGAGGACAGTGTGACCCGAACGAAGACCCCGCGATGACCTATGTGATCGCTCTGCCGTGCGTCGATGTGAAGGACAAGGCCTGCATCGACGAGTGCCCCGTCGACTGCATCTACGAGGGTGAACGCTCGCTCTACATCCACCCCGACGAGTGTGTCGACTGCGGTGCATGTGAACCGGTCTGCCCGGTCGAGGCCATCTTCTACGAAGACGATCTGCCCGATGAGTGGCAGGACTACTACAAGGCCAACGTCGAGTTCTTCGACGAGCTCGGCTCTCCCGGAGGCGCCGCGAAGACGGGGATGCTCTCGTTCGACCACCCGATCATCGCCGCGCTCGCACCTCAGGGAGAACACGCATGACCATCGCCGAACCGCGCATCGCCATCGTCGGAGCGGGCCCCGCGGGCATCTACGCCGCCGACATCCTGCTCGGCCGCGTGCCGGACGCGTCGATCGACCTGTTCGAGAAGCTCCCGGCGCCCTACGGGCTGGTGCGCTACGGGGTCGCCCCGGATCACCCCCGCATCCGCAAGATCACCGATGCCCTGCACGAGGTGCTCGTGAACCCGCGCATCCGGCTGCGGTGCAACGTCGAGATCGGCCGTGACGTCGAGATCGACGAGCTGCGTGCCGCGTACGACGGCGTGATCGTAGCGACGGGTGCCGACCTCGACGTCGCCCTCGACATCCCCGGCATCGATCTGCCCGGCTCCTTCGGCGCGGCCGACTTCGTGGCCTGGTACGACGGGCATCCCGATGTTCCGCGCACGTGGCCGCTCGCTGCCGAATCCGTCGCGGTGCTCGGCGCCGGCAACGTGGCGCTCGACGTGACGCGGATCCTCGCCAAGCACGCCTCTGCGCTGACCCACACCGACACCCCGGATGCCGTGCTCGACCAGCTCGCGGCCAGCCCGCTGCGCGACGTGCACCTGTTCGCCCGTCGAGGTCCGGCCGACGTGCGGTTCTCGGCCATGGAGCTGCGCGAACTCGCCGAGCAGGACGACGTCGACGTGATCGTCGACCCGGACGAGCTCGCCCTCGACGAGCACGCCGAACGAATGGTCGCGCAGTTCTCGCAGCGCCGCATCATCGTGCGCACCATGACCGAGTGGGCTGCCCTCGATCCTGCGAGCCGCACGGCTTCGCGCCGTATCCACCTGCACCTGCGGCAGCGCCCGGTTCGCCTGTTCGGCACCGACACCGTGACCGGCATCGAGATGGAGCGCACCGCGTCCGACGAACTGGGCCGCATGGTCGGCACGGGTGAACTGCTGCGCTACGACGTCGGGGCGGTCTACCGCGCGGTGGGTTACCGCTCGACCCCCGTTCCCGGAATGCCGTTCGATGCCGCCCTCGGGGTGGTGCCGCACATCGAGGGCCGTGTCGTGGATGCGGAAGGCACGCCGATCCCGCGGTTGTATGCCACCGGCTGGATCAAGCGCGGGCCGGTGGGCCTGATCGGCTCGACCAAGTCGGATGCCGCGCAGACCATCGGCCACGTCGTCGACGACCTCGACGCGATCGAGCGCGAAGCACGCGACGACGACCCGATCGCCCACCTCGCGCACGCTGTCGACCTCGACGGCTGGCTGCGCATCGATGCCGCCGAGCGCGGCGCCGGAGCCGAACGAGGACGCGAGCGCACCAAGCTCGTCGAGCGCGCGGAGATGCTCGCGCATGCCAAGCAGGAACAGATGATGGAGGCCGGTCGATGACCGCGACACCCGTACCCACCCCGATCGGCGAAGGGCTCAAGGCGGCGTTCCGCACGCATCCCGCAGGCGTCGCGATCATCACCGCCGCCACCCCCGATGGCCCGGTCGGTCTCACGGCATCGAGCGTCGCCTCGGTCGCGGTCGACCCCGCCGCGATCGTGTTCTCCGTGACCCGGGCCACAGGCTCCGCCGGGGCGATCCTCGCGGCCGACACCTTCGTGGTGCACCTCATCGACGACGAGCACTCCGCCCTCGCGCAGAGCTTCGCGGTCAGCGGCTCCGAGCGCTTCACGCCGGAGCAGGGTTGGGCGACGCTGCCGACCGGCGAACCGCACCTGCCCGAGGCCAGGGTCGCGCTGCGAAGCCGCCCGATCCAGACCGTGGCCGTCGGTTCGTCGACCGTCGTCATCGCCGAGGTCATCGAGGTGCTGCCCGGGTCGGCCGGCCGGCCGCTCGTCTACATCGACCGCCGTTTCCACGCACTCCCGCACGACACCCACCACTGAAAGATCATCGAAAGGAACACGACATGTCCACTCTCTACACGCTCCCCGAGCTGCCCTACGACTACTCGGCCCTCGCCCCGCACATCTCGGGCAAGATCATGGAGCTGCACCACTCCAAGCACCACCAGGCCTACGTGACGGGTGCGAACACCGCGCTCGAGCAGCTCGCCGCCGCCCGCAGCGCCGGGGACCTCGCGAACGTGAACAAACTCGAGAAGGACCTCGCGTTCAACCTCGGCGGCCACATCAACCACTCGGTGTTCTGGCAGAACCTCTCGCCGGAGGGCGGCGGAGCACCCGAGGGTGAGCTCGGGGCCGCACTCGTCGACGCTTTCGGGTCGATCGACGCCTTCCGTGCACACTTCACCGCGACCGCACTCGGTGTGCAGGGATCGGGCTGGGCCGTGCTCGCCTGGGACAGCGTGGGCGCCCGCCCCGTGATCTTCCAGCTGTTCGACCAGCAGGGCAACGCCCCTCTCGGCGTCACCCCGCTGCTGCAGCTCGACGTCTGGGAGCACGCCTACTACCTCGACTACCTCAACGTGCGCGCCGACTACGTCAAGGCGTTCTGGAACCTCGTGAACTGGCCCGACGTGCAGCGCCGCTTCGAGGCCGCCCGCACCGCGACCAAGGGCCTCATCGTCGCGAGCTGATCCCGCGACGATCGCCCGCCTTCGACCTACAGGAGGCGGGCGGTCGTCCCGCGCACGTTCAGCTCGTACGGCAGCGCCGACGGGATGTGCACGGCATCCGGTGTGGTGAGTTTGGCCAGCACCGCATCCGCTGCGCGCTCGCCCTGCCCGAGCGGGAACTGATCGACCGTGGTCAGGCGGAAGAACTCGCCGAGTTCGTGGCCGTCGATGCCGACGATCGACAGCTCCTCCGGCACGTTGAAACCGAGATCGCGGGCCGCGAGCAGTGCGCCGATGGCCATCTCGTCCGACGCCGCGAACACCGCAGTCGGGCGAGGTCCTGGACGCCCGAGCAACTGCTTCGCCGCGCGGTAGCCGCCTTCGACCGTGAAGTCGGCAGGTTCGAGGAAAGCGTGGTTCAGGGGGATCCCCGCCTTCGCCAGAGCCTTCTCGAAGCCCAGGCGGCGGTTGGTCGGGATGTGGAAGTCGATGTCGAACTCGGGATTTGCCCCGATGTGCGCGATGTCGGTGTGGCCGAGGCTGATCAGATGCTCGGTCGCCAGCTGGGCCACCGCCACGTCGTCGACCGTGAGGGTGTCGAGCTTCGGGTTCGGGCCGCCGATCGCGATCACGGGGAGCCCGAGGTCGAGCAGGTACTGCGTCTCGTCTTCGTCGAGCTCGATCGACACGGCGATCACGGCATCCACACGCTGACGACGCAGGAACGTGTCGAACACATGTCGGCGCACGTCCTTGTCGGCCGTGATGTTGTACAGCGTGATGTCGTAGCCCGCACGCATGAGCGCAGCCGAGACGCCGGAGAGCACGGTGCTGAAGAACCAGCGGTCGAGGAAGGGGACGACGACCCCGATGTTGCGGGTTCGGCCGGAAGCCAGACTCGACGCGCGCGACGAGACCACGTAGCCGAGGGCCTGCGCCGCCGCCTGCACACGCTCCTTGGCGGACTCGGACACGTGACCGCGGCCGCTCAGTGCGCGCGAGACGGTCGCTGTGGATACTCCTGCGAGCCGGGCGACCTCATCGATGCTGGCCATGGTTTCCTCTTCGAAAAGTGTTCCGGTCGCGATTCCTGTCGGGTCACGCGGGACGTGAGCGACAGCAATCGCGACCGGAAGGGGCCTGTCAGACCGGGGTGTCAGGCCTGGGCTGCGGTGGTGTACCAGACGGCGGTGTCGACGGGGATCGCCGCACCATCGAAGGGCTGGCTCTGCAGCATGATGAGCGCGTCGGACGGCAGCTCGATCGGTGCGGTGCCGAGGTTCGCGACCACGTGCACGTCGCCGCGGCGGAAGGCCACCGCGTCGGGGCCGGCGTCTTCCCAGACCAGCGATCCGCTGCCGAAGCCGTGCTCACGACGTGCCGCCAGCAGGCGCTTGTACAGCGCGAGCGTCGAGCCGGGGTCGACCTCCTCGACATCGCGCGAGTAGGCCGCCCAGTCGGCGGGCTGCGGGAGCCACGACAGACCGGTGTCGTTGAAGCCGAAGGCCGGAGCCTCCGCCTCCCAGGGCAGCGGCACGCGGCATCCGTCGCGACCGTAGCGCTCACCGTTGGTACGGAACCAGGTCGGGTCCTGACGGAACTCGTCCGGGATCTCCATGGCCTCGGGCAGTCCGAGCTCTTCGCCCTGGTACAGGTACGACGAACCGGGCAGCGCCAGCATCAGCGTGGTCGCGGCGCGGGCACGAGCCAGGCCGATCGCGGTGTCGGGCTTGTTCGGGGTGTTCGGGCCGATGCCCTCGCCCTGCGGGCTCTCAGCCGTGAGCGCGAGGCGCGAGGCGTGGCGCACGACGTCGTGGTTCGAGAGCACCCAGGTGCTCGGGGCGCCGACCGCGCCGAAGTCGTCGAGCGATTCGCGGATGACGTCGCCCAGAGCCTTCGCATCCCACGGGGTCATCAGGTACGGGAAGTTGAAGGTCTGGTGCATCTCGTCAGGCCGCACCCAGAGGGCGGTCTGCTTGAGCGTCGGCATCCAGGCCTCGCCGCACAGGGCGCGGTCGCCGTCGTACTCGGCGAGCACCTTGTGCCAGTCGCGGTAGATGTCGTGCACGCCGTCCTGACCCCAGTACGGCACGTTCGACTCACCGCCGCCCATGGAGTCGGCATCGCTCGGGGGCGTGTAGTCGGGCAGGCCCTCGGCCTTGATCATGCCGTGGGCCACGTCGACACGGAAGCCGTCGACACCGCGGTCGAGCCAGAAGCGCAGGATGGAGCGGAACTCCTCGCGCACCTCTTCGTTGTTCCAGTCGAAGTCGGGCTGCGTGGCATCGAAGATGTGCAGGTACCACTGGCCGGGGGCGCCGTCGGCTTCGACGACGCGCTCCCACATGCCGCCGCCGAACACGGACTCCCAGTTGTTCGGCGGGAGCTCGCCGTTCTCGCCCTTGCCGTCGCGGAAGATGTAGCGCGCGCGCTCGGGGCTTCCGGGTGCGGCCTTCAGCGCCTGCTGGAACCAGACGTGCTGGTCTGACGAGTGGTTCGGGACAAGGTCGACGACCACGCGGATGTCGCGGGCATGGGCGGCCTCGAGCATGTCGTCGAAGTCGGCGAGCGTGCCGAACAGCGGGTCGACGTCGCGGTAGTCGGCCACGTCGTACCCGGCGTCGCGCTGGGGGCTCGTCATGAACGGGCTCAACCAGATCGCGTCGACGCCGAGCTCCTGCAGGGAGTCGAGCCGGCTGGTGATGCCCGGCAGATCGCCGATGCCGTCACCCGAGGCATCCGCGAAGGAGCGGGGGTAGATCTGGTAGATGACGGCGCTGCGCCACCACTCGGAACCGGGGGCTGCGATCTGCTCAAGCTGTGCCATGGGAACAGGTTAGTGCAAACGCTTACATTCATGCCAGAGCGGGGATCGAATCGGTTCGGTGGACGTCGTCCGGCGTGTGGGGAGTGATGTGCGGCCGTGCCGCTCCCGCGGCGGCGCACCCCGGGAGTATGGTGAGGCATCCGATGAGTGGAGGCTGTCATGGTTCCCGAGATCAATTACTGGGCGGTCCTGCTGGCCACCGCGTCGAGCATGCTCGTCGGCTCGGTCTGGTACGCCCCGAAGGTGTTCGGCACGAGGTGGTCGAAGCTCGCGAACGTCGACATGGACCGGCCGGCGGCCACCGCCGTATGGCCCATCATCACCACGGTCATCGTGAGTTTCATCACGGCCTGGGTGCTCGCCGGGGCATCCTCCATCGCCTGGCACTTCTACGGCGGCTCGTACTTCTGGGGCGCCATCGTCACTGCGGTCACATTGTGGGCGGGCTTCACCGCCGCCCGGTTCATCACGCACGACGCGTTCGAGGGGCGTTCGACGAAGCTCACGACGCTCAACATCGCGCACGAGCTGGTCACGGTGGTGGTCATGGCGATCATCATCGGCGTCTGGCCGCCGGCGCTGGGCTAGGCCAGCGAGCTCCGACCCGATCGTCACCCTGTCGCCGAACGGAACGGAAACACTAGACTTTCGCCACTTCTCCCGCTGTGACGGGCCTGTCAGGCTTTTGACGTGACCTGTTGGTCGCCCGCGAGTCACCCGCTCGGACCGCGGTTCCGACCGAGAGGGTCTTCATGTCCGGTCCGTCGCGCCGATCGGCCCCGTGGATGATCGCGGCCGCGCTCGTCGCCTCGGCCGTACTCCTGGGCGCCGCACCTGCTGCCCTGGGCGCTGCTCGATCTTCGGATGACCCGGTGCCCGCGGCCAACCCGCTGGACCCCGCGCAGTCGGTCGCACTGGCGTACGAGTTCCTGGATGCACGTGTCGACGAGTTCTGCGATGGCGAAGGCCGCTGCCTGCCGCGCAGCTACGAGGGGGGCTTCTTCACCACCCCGAGCTGGGACTTCACGCCCTCGTTCGTCTACGACGACGCGCTCGTGATCATCGCCTACACCGCCCGTGGCCTTCCGGATGACCTCCGCCGTGCGCGGAGCATCGGTGACACGCTCCTGTTCGTGCAGGAGAACGACCCGATCGGCGACGGCCGCACACGGGCATCGTACGAGCCGCACGGTATCCGTCAGGGGCGGGTGGAGATCACCGGACCCGGCTCGTTCACCGGCAACCAGGCGTGGGTCGGCCTGGCCCTCACGCGTCTCGCGCACGCGACCGGGGATTCGCGGTACCTCGACGGCGCGCTGCGGGTCGGGCAGTGGATCCAGGACAACACGGCCGACATGGCGCGAGCCCCGTACGGCTACACCGGGGGTCAGCTCGAAGACGGCACCTCGCTGACATGGAAGTCCACGGAGCACAACAGCGACGTATCCGGCTTCTTCACGCAGCTGGCCCAGCTCACCGGCGACCCGGTGTGGGCGGACAGGGCAGCGGTCGCGGCAGATTTCGTCGCGGCGATGCAGAGCGCAGACGGCCATGTGAACACCGGGACGGGTCTCGACGGGTCGACCATCAACACCCGGCCCATCCCTCTGGATGCGCAGACCTGGAGCTCGCTCGCCACCGGCGACCCGCGCTACGGCGCGGCGCTGGATTGGACGCTCGACAACCTCATCGCGACCGACGGTCCGTACACGGGGCCTTCGATCAGCGAGGTCGACGTGTCGAAGGCGTGGTTCGAGGGCAGCGGACACCTCGCGCTGGCGCTCGAGCGGCGTGGCGCACCGGGTGACGCCGACCAGGTCGAGACGCTGCTGAGCAGCATCCGACTGGCGCAGCGCGATGCCCCGAATGGCGACGGCAAGGGGATCGTCGCGACCTCGAACGACGGCCTGGACTCCGGGTTCGGCGACCTCTACTACGCGAGCCTGCACACGGGCGCGACAGCCTGGTACCTGCTCGCTGCGGTGGGGGACAACCCCTTCGCTCTACCGGTCGACTGACCGGAAGCAGCTGGCCTGAGGACTACGCGGCGACGCGGGCGACCGCGGCGATGGCGCTCGTGAAGAAGTCGAGTCCGTCGACACCGCTGCGCATGGCGGCGGGGGTGTCGGGGCCGAAGCCCGCCTCGGTGGCGTGCTCGGGGTGCGGCATCAGACCGACCACGTTGCCCGACTCGTTCGTGAGGCCGGCGATGTCGCGGAGCGATCCGTTCGGATTGACTCCCGCGTAGCGGAAAGTCACGAGACCCTCGCCCTCGATGCGGTCGAGGGTCTGCTCATCGGCGATGTAGCCACCGTCGGCGTTCTTGAGCGGGATCACGATCTCCTGGCCGTTGCGGAACGCATTGGTCCAGGCCGTGTCGGAGTTCTCGACCGTGAGCTTCTGGTCGCGACGCACGAAGTGCTGGTGGTTGTTGCGGATCAGGCCGCCGGGGAGCAGGTGCGCCTCGACGAGCATCTGGAAGCCGTTGCAGATGCCGAGCACGGGCATGCCCTTGGCGGCGGCATCCTTGACCTCGGACATGATCGGCGAGAGCGCGGCGATCGCACCGGCGCGCAGGTAGTCGCCGTAACTGAAGCCGCCGGGGAGGACCAGCGCGTCGACGCCTTCGAGGTCGTGCGAGCCGTGCCACAGGGCGACGGGCTCGGCGCCGGCGATGCGCACGGCGCGCTGGGCGTCGCGGTCGTCGAGCGAGCCGGGGAAGGTGATGACGCCGATGCGGACGGTCACTCCGCGACCTCGATGCCCACGACATCCTCGATCACGGAGTTGGAGAGCACCTCGTCGGCGATGCGCTTGGCCTCGGCGAGAACCTCGTCGGTGACCTCGCCCTCGACGGTGAGCTCGAAGCGCTTGCCGATGCGGACGTCGGTGAAGCCCTCGACGCCGAGGCGGGCGAAGGCGCCGGAGACGGCCTTCCCCTGCGGGTCGAGCAGTTCGGGCTTGGGCATGACGTCGACGACGATGGTGGGCATGACGGCTCCAAGAGTCGCGGGCGGACGGGCGCACCCAGTCTACTGCCCCCGGCGAACCCTCTTCCCCGCCGCTCCCGCCGCTCCCGCCGCATCCCGGCGCCGAGTGCACGGCTAGCCGTCGAGTGCACGGCTTACGCGCGCGCGGATGCCGTGCACTCGGCGAGAAGCCGTGCACTCGACGACCGCGACGACCGCGACGACCGCGACGACCGCGACGACCGCGACGACCGCGACGACCGCGACGACCGCGACGACCGCGACGACCGCGACGGGAAGCGCGGCGCGCGACTATGCGGAGTGGAACACCGTGTGGAGGTCGCCGACCGCCTCGCGACCGCCGAGGCCGTCGATCTCGAACAGCACCGAGATGCCGACGACGTGGCTGCCGAGACGCTCGATGAGCTCGCGCCCCGCGGCGAGGGTTCCGCCGGTGGCGAGCACGTCGTCGATGAGCAGTACGCGGGATCCGGCGGGCAGGTCGTCGTGCATCTCGATCGTGGCGGTGCCGTACTCGAGGGCGTAGTCGACGGATGCCGCAGGGCGCGGCAGCTTGCCGGCCTTGCGGATCGGGATGAGGCCGACGCCCGCGGCGATGGCAGCGGCGCTGGCGAGGATGAACCCGCGGGCCTCGACGCCGGCGATCACGTCGAACTGACCGGCGAAGGGCGCGATGATCGCCTCGGTCGTCACGCGCAGGGCCTCGGCATCGGCGAGAAGCGGCGTGATGTCGCGGAAGATGATGCCCGGCTGCGGGTAGTCCGGCACATTGCGGATCAGGGCTTCGGCGCGGACGAGGGCAGGGGAGAGCGTGGCTTCGGGCACTGCCCAAGGGTACCCCGCGCCGGCTCGGGTTGACACCGTGGGAGCGCTCCCATAGAGTGACTCCTCAGTTCGTGGGAGCGCTCCCACGAACTGTCCCGAAGCACCACACACCGCACGACCACCACAAAGGAGTGAACCGTGAACACACGTGCCCGCAACCGGATCCTCGTGACTGCCGCCGTGGCATCCGTCGCAGCCCTCGCCCTCGCCGGCTGCTCCGGAAGCACCGGCGATGCAGCGGAAGGGAGCGCCGATGAGGAGGTGACGCTGACCGTCACCACGTTCGGCACCTTCGGCTACGAAGACCTCTACAAGGAGTACGAGAAGGCGCACCCGAACGTCAAGATCGAGGCGACCAACATCGACACCGGCGGCAACGCCCGTACCGATGCCTTCACCAAGATCGCCGCCGGCTCCGGCCTCAGCGACGTCGTCGCGATCGAGGAGGGGTGGCTCGGCGCGATCATGGATGTCTCCGACACGTTCGTCGATCTGCGCGACTACGGCATCGAGGACCGGAAAGACGACTGGGTCGACTGGAAGTACGGCCAGGCGACCGACGCCGAAGGCCGCGTCATCGGCTACGGCACCGACATCGGCCCGAGCGGCATCTGCTACAACGGCGCCGCGTTCGAGGCCGCCGGCCTCCCGAGCGACCGTGAGTCGGTCGCCGAGCTGCTGGGCGGCGACTGGGAGAACTACTTCAAGGTCGGCGCCGACTACACGGCGAAGACCGGCAAGGCCTGGTACGACCACTCCGGCTTCGTCTGGAACGCCATGGTCAACCAACTCGACGAGGGGTACTACACGACCGACGGCGAGCTGAACGTCGAGGACAACGCCGAGCTCAAGGAGCGCTTCGAGCTGCTGGGCGCCGCGACCGAGGGCGGCCAGTCGGCAGCCCAGACGGCCTGGGACTGGAACGGCGGCAAGTCGTTCGTCGACGGTACCTTCGCGACCTTCGTCTGCCCGGGCTGGATGCTCGGCGTCGTGCAGGGCCAGGTCGAGGCCGGCGGCGGCGACGCTTCCACCGGATGGGACTTCGCCGATGTGTTCCCCGGAGGCGCGGCCAACTGGGGTGGGGCGTTCCTGTCGATCCCGGAGACCTCGCAGCACAAGAAGGCGGCTGCAGAGCTCGCCGACTGGCTGACGCAGCCCGAGCAGCAGGTGAAGCAGTCCGCTGCAGCGGGCAACTTCCCCTCGACGATCAAGGCGCAGGAGACGCTCGCCTCCGACGCGACGCCGAACGCCTTCTTCAACGACGCGCCGACCGGGGCCATCCTCGCCGAGCGTGCCAAGGATGTCGTCGCACAGTTCAAGGGCGCTGATGACTCGGTGATCCAGGAGAACGTCTTCGGTCCGGCTCTCAGCAGTCTCGACCGCGGTGACACCGACACGCAGGGCGCGTGGAACCAGGCGATCGGCCTGCTGAACGAGCTCGTCGACTGACACTCCCCTTCCGGTCGCAGTTCCTGTCGCCTCCACCCCACGGTCGGCGACAGGAACTGCGACCGGAACCCCTCGGAACACCGGGACAAGGACACTCCATGACTCTCACCGCCCCGCCCGCGCAGCAGCAGCGCGCCGCATCCCCGGCAAAGGATGCTCCGCCGAAGCGCTCCTGGCGCCACCGCGTCTCCCGGTTCGACCAGAATGCCTCGCCGTACCTCTACATCTCGCCGTTCTTCCTGCTGTTCGGGCTGGTCGGCCTGTTCCCGCTGCTCTACACGGTCTGGGTGGCCGTGCATGAGTGGGACCTGCTCAAGGGCGAGGGCGATTTCGTCGGGCTCGGCAACTTCGTCGAGATCCTCGGCGATGCGATGTTCTGGAACTCGATCGGCAACACCCTGAGCATCTTCCTGCTCTCCGCGATCCCGCAGCTGGCCGTGGCCCTGGTGATCGCGTACCTCCTCGACCGCGGACTGCGGGCTCCGACCTTCTGGCGCATGAGCGTGCTCATCCCCTTCGTGGTCACCCCGGTCGCGGTCGCCATCATCTTCTCGAGCATCTTCAACGAGGCCGACGGCCTGGCCAACAACCTGCTCAACCTCATCGGCATCGCCGACCAGGAATGGAAGCACAACACCGCCCTGTCGCACATCGCGATCGCGGTCATGGTGAACTTCCGCTGGACCGGATACAACGCCCTCATCCTCCTCGCCGCGATGCAGGCCGTGCCGCGCGACCTGTACGAGTCGGCCGCCCTCGACGGAGCCGGCGCCGCTCGTCGCTTCTTCTCGATCACGATCCCGACGATCCGTCCGACCCTGATCTTCGTCATCATCACCGCGACCATCGGCGGGCTGCAGATCTTCGCCGAGCCGCGCCTGTTCGACGTGTCGACGGCCGGCGGCATCGGCGGCAGCGACCGGCAGTTCCAGACCACCGTGCTGTTCCTGTGGGAGCTCGCGTTCTTCCGCCGCAACCTGGGCGAGGCCTCCGCGGTCGCCATCCTGCTCTTCCTTCTGATCGTCGCCATCGGCGTGATCAACTTCCTCATCTCCCGGCGTATCTCCACCGGAGACGCCCCCAAGAATCGTGCCGCCCGCCGCCGAGCGCGCACCGCCGACTCGGCGGCGACCAGTGCCGCCGCCGGAACGACGATCGCCATCACGACCGAGGAGAACGCGCGATGACCGCCACCCAGGCGCTGAGCGTCCCCGAGAAGATCCGCCGTCGCCGCAGCACATCGTCCGGCACCGCCGGTATCGGCAGCCGCCCCGGCTTCCTCACGTACGGGCTCCTGGCCGCATTCATCATCGGCAGCGTGTATCCGCTGTGGTGGTCGGTCGTGGTCGCGAGCGGCACGAACGCCACGCGTGGTGAGACGCTGCCCCTGATCCCCGGCGGCAACTTCTTCACCAACGCGGCCAAGGTGTTCGACGCGATCCCGTTCTGGTTGGCGCTGGGCAACTCCTTCCTCATATCGGGCATCATCACCGTCTCGGTCGTCACGTTCTCGACGCTCGCCGGCTACGCGTTCGCGAAGCTCCGGTTCAAGGGCCGAGAGGGTCTGATGATCTTCGTGATCGCGACCATGGCGATCCCGACGCAGCTGGGCATCATCCCGCTGTTCATGCTGATGCGTGAGCTCGGGTGGACGGGCTCCATCGGAGCTGTCATCGTGCCGACGCTCGTCACCGCGTTCGGCGTCTTCTTCATGCGGCAGTATCTGGTCGACGTGATCCCGGACGAGCTGATCGAGGCCGCCCGCATGGACGGCGCGAACCAGTTCCGCACCTTCCTCACGGTCGGGATCCCCGCGGCGCGGCCCGCCATGGCGATCCTCGGCCTGTTCACCTTCATGACGGCGTGGACCGACTACCTCTGGCCGCTGATCGTGCTCTCCCCGCAGAACCCGACCCTGCAGACGGCACTCAGCCAGCTGCAGTCGGGCTACTACATCGACTACTCGATCGTGCTCGCCGGTGCGGTGCTCGCGACCCTCCCGCTGCTCGTGCTCTTCGTGGTCGCGGGTAGGCAGCTGGTCAGTGGCATCATGGCTGGCGCGGTGAAAGGATGACCCCTATGACCCGCTCCTTCCCCGAGAACTTCCTGTTCGGCGCTGCGACCGCCGCCTACCAGATCGAGGGTGCGGCGTTCGAGGATGGGCGCACGGCATCGATCTGGGATGCTTTCGCCCGAGTTCCCGGAGCCGTGATCGGTGCCGAGAACGGCGACATCGCCTGCGATCACTACCACCGGTACCCGCAGGACGTCGCTCTCATGAAGCAGCTCGGCCTGCAGACGTATCGGTTCTCGACCTCCTGGTCGCGGGTGCGCCCCGACGGCGGAGCCGTCAACGCGGCGGGCGTCGACTTCTACGAGCGCCTGGTCGATGAACTGCTCGCCGCCGACATCCTGCCCTGGCTGACGCTGTACCACTGGGACATGCCCCAGGCGCTTCAGGATGCCGGTGGCTGGACGAACCGCGACACGGTCGAGCGCTTCCTCGAGTACGCGGGCACCATGCACGATGCGCTCGGCGACCGCGTGAACGTGTGGACCACGCTGAACGAGCCGTGGTGTTCGTCGTTCCTCTCTTATACGGCGGGGGAGCACGCGCCGGGGCACACCAGCATCGCGGAGGGGCTGCTCGCCTCGCACCATCTGCTGCTCGCGCACGGCAAGATCGTGCAGGAGCTCCGCCGACGTGATGCCTCGCTCAACCTCGGCATCACCCTGAACCACACGGTCGCCGATCCCGCCGGCCCGCAGAACCCGGCCGACGTCGATGCCGCTCGTCGCGTGGACGGGCAGTTCAACCGCTGGTTCCTCGATCCGATCTATCGGGGCAGCTACCCGGCCGACATCGTCGAAGACATCCGCGCGGTCGACGCCGACGCGGTCGCTCAGTTCGAGGAGGCCGTCCACGACGGCGACCTCGCGGTCATCGCGCAGCACATCGACACCCAGGGCGTGAACTACTACCACGGCGACTTCGTCTCGGGCACGGCCCCGGTCGAGGGGCCCGTCTCCGCGGAGCCCGAGACCGAGCGCGTGGGGCGCAGCCCGTATCCGTCGAGTGACGGCATCCATGCGGTCGAGCGGGGCCTGCCGCGCACAGCGCAGAACTGGGAGGTGCAGCCCGAGGGCCTCACCCGCGTGCTGCAGCGGATCTGGACCGAATACGCCGAACCAGCCGGCACCGTGCTCTACATGACCGAGAACGGCGCGGCCTATGACGACGTCGTGGTGATCGACGAGGGCGAGACGCGTGTGCACGACGCCGACCGCACCGAGTTCCTGCGGTTGCACCTGGGCGCGGTGCTCGATGCCGCAGAGGCGGGTGTCGACGTGCGCGGCTACTTCTACTGGTCGCTGTTCGACAACTTCGAGTGGGCCTGGGGCTACGACAAGCGCTTCGGCATCGTGCGCGTCGACTACGGCACCCAGGAGCGGAGCCTGAAGGACTCGGGCCGGGAGTACGCCCGCATCATCGGTGCCCGCGCGCTCTGATCCGGGCGTCGGGGATAGTCTGGCCGCATGACGCGTGTGTGGCTCACGCCGTGGGAATGGGCGTGCTGCGGAGAACCGTTCGAGATCGGCGACGAGGTCGACTTCGGCATCCGGTCGCGTGATCCGGAGGTCCTGGTCGACGAGTTGGGCGCGGAGCTGACCGGCGCCGTCGATGCACTGGAGTCGCACCACGAAGAGGAGTACGCGGATCGGGTTCGCGGCAGAGTCGTCGCGGTGCATGAGGCCAGTCGGGAAGTTGTCGAGCGCAGGTTCGAGCACTTCGTGGACCCGTTCGCCCGGGCCCGGCCGTCCGGCAGGATGCGGCTTCCGGATGGTGTGTCCGCGGGGGCGAGGTTCTCGCGGCAAGGGTCCAGCATCGAACGGGTGCCCGGCACGACCCGACTGTCGTCCGTCGGAGGACTCCCGGTCGCGGCCGTCGAGCATCACGGGCCGTCCGCCCGACCCGCTGATGCCGAGGAGTCGCCGGCCGAGGAGCGCCGCCGCCAACGGGTCGGCTGGCTCGTCGACATCGAGGAGACACCGCCCGCCCCTCGAATCGCGTGAATGCTCGTATCCGGGGCCGAGATGCGACCATTTGCGCGACTCGGAGCGCGAGCGTCGGCGCAGAGTGAGCGGACCGGTGAGAATAGGGCGATGGAAGAGTGCGTACGCTGATGTCGCCCCGAGCGACCATCGAAGAAGTGGCATCCACTGCGGGTGTCTCCCGGTCGACCGTGTCGCGGGTCGTGAACGGGTCGACGGCCGTGAGCCCGGAGGCCCTCGCCGCGGTGCGCGCGGCGATCGACGAACTGAACTACGTGCCCAACCGAGCCGCGCGCTCCCTGGCGTCACGCCAGACTCACGCCATCGCGCTGATCGTCCCCGAAGACACCACGCGCTTCTTCGGCGACCCGTTCTTCGCGGCCATCGTCGCGGGCATCACAGGTGCACTCGGCGGCTCGGACTACCTGCTCAACCTGTTGATCGCGAGCGATGACCCCGGCGACAAGATGACCAGCTTCGTGCGCAACGGCGGTGTCGACGGCGCACTGATCGTCTCGCATCACACGAGCGACGCGTTCATCGACCGGATCGCAGATGCCGTGCCGGTCGTCTTCGGCGGGCGCCCCGTGCGCCGTCACGAGGGGGACTACGTCGTCGACGTCGACAACGTGGCCGGAGCGAAGAACGCCACCCAGCGGTTGATCGACATCGGTCGCACACGCATCGCGACGATCTCCGGTCCGCTCACGATGGTCGCCTCGGAAGATCGTGTGCAGGGGTTCCGCGCCGCTCTGGCGGAGGCCGGCCTCACCCCGTACGCCGAGGAAGAGGGCGATTACAGCGAGTCGAGCGGTGCGGAGGCCGCCAGACGACTCCTCGACGGCGGGCGCCCGGATGCGATCTTCGTCGCGAGCGACCTGATGGCCCGTGGCGCGCTGACTGCCCTCCGTTCGGCGGGCGTGCGTGTGCCGGAGGACATCGCGCTGGTCGGATTCGACGACTCCTCGGTCGCACTCACGACCGATCCGCAGCTGACCACGATGCGTCAGCCCATGTACGCACAGGGTGAGGCCATGGCGCGGGTCCTGCTGTCGCGTCTCGCCGGCGAAGAGCCGCCCACCACGACCATCCTGCCGACGGAGCTCGTGATCAGAGCATCCGCCTGACGAGTCGCATCCGGCTCTAAGTCATCGGCGGATGGGGATGAACACGGCTGTGGCCCTGGCGCCCCCTCCGGGCCAGGCCCACAGCCGTGGGTCTTGGGGGTCAGTCGACGAACGTACTGAGCAGATCGCCGCCGAACAGCGAGAAGGCCGTGAGCCCGGCGGACAGCAGGAGCACCGCGGTCATGCCCGCGACTGCGAAGACCGAGATGCCGCGGCCGCCCAGCCGCTGACCGCGCAGCCCGACCGCCACACCCGCTCTGGCGGCGATGTCGCCGGCGTTGTCGTCGCCGTACAGCTCGGTACGTGCGGCGAAGCGGCGGTGGAACTCCTCGGCCAGCACGAGAGTGGCCGCCATGGTCTCGGCGCGGTCGAATCGAGTGCGTCCGGGGAGGTACACGTAGAGCCGGTCGGAGACGAGCTCGATCTCGGCACCCGATCCGAGGTCCAGAACCCGTGCCATGAGATCCGGAGTGAAGATATACAGCGCGTCCTGCTGGTAGCCCTCCGGCACGATGAGACGGAACGTCTTCGCGAAGTCCCCCTCCAGGTCCATCCGCGCGGCGCCGCGGCCGAGCCCGAGCGTCGGAATGATGCTGCGCTTGCGGTTCGCGAGCACGATGTGCGGCACGGATGCCGGCAGCGGTAGCTCGATGAAGGCGAACGGCCGCTGGATCGTGGCGCGCTCCTGCCCGTGCGACACCGAATGGTGCATGCCCAACTCGAACGGCATCCGCGCGTCGTCACAGGCGATGACCGCACGCTCCCGCCCGTGCACCACACGGGCGAACGCGGCCCCGGGGCGACGGGTGCGCTCGAGCGTGTCGGCGTAGGCCCATCCGTTCTGCCAGGCGAACGCGGCGATCTTCACCCGCCGGCTCAATCCCACCGCCCACCACAGGAAGCCGACCGCGGCGAGCACGGTGTATCCGATCACGAACACGCCCAGGATCGGCGCGACGGCGAGGATGTCGCTGCGGCCGAGGAACCACAGGCCAGTGAGCATCGCGGCAGCGAACAGCAGCACCGCTGCCAGGATCACCACGAAGCGGCGATGCGGAGGCATCCCGCAGATGCGTTCGTACGTGAGGATGTCGCGGAGTCCCGCGCTTCGTCGCAGCGGGTCCAGGTCTACGGCTACAGGCTCCACGACAGCGTCGCCCACGGACCGTTGCGCTTCTCGGTCGCAGCGGCCTTGAAGTCGGACCAGCCGTCGCCGAACTTCTCGAACGACTTCTCGTCGACGTTGCCGTCAGACCAGTGCATGACACGACCCACGATGTAGCTCAGTCCGAAGTCGGCCCACGACTCGAAGGCCGGGCGCCCCTCGACGTTGATGCGGTGGATGATCTGCCGTGCTTCGGCGACATCACCGTGTCCGAGTGCGACGCCCCAGGTCGTCATCGCGACGGCCTGGCCGAGCGCGTAGCCGTCGAGGGTCTTCACGAACAGCCCGGGGGTGACGATGTCTTTGCCGACGCGCTTGCGGACCTCGGACTCGGAGTACTCGATCGAGGTGACGAAGGTGCGCGCGTCGCGCTTGTCTCCACCCTCCTGCACGATCGCGGCGAGCCACTCCTTGGCCTTCGGGGTGCGTCCGAGACGCTGGGCGAGCTCGGTGCGGACGGCGAGATAGAGAACCCACACCTCGCGCCGGCGGCGCACCGTGGTGAGGCGTTCGATGTTCGCTAGCCACTCGTCGCGCGTGTGCACGCCCCACTGGTCGACGAGTACCTTCTTCTCACGATCTCCGAGGACCGATGCGGTCGGGTCGTTCCAGTGGCCCGAGGGAAGATTCACGATCTGCAGGAAGCCGAGTGCGATCTCGTCGGCCTCTCGGTCCGTCGTCGAGTAGTCCGGCGAGGCCTTGACCTTGGCGTCGGGGAGGATCCAGATCACGAGGAAGAACAGCACCACGACGCCGACGATCGCCCAAGCCCACCACTGGCTGACGAGCCATTCGAAGATCGAGGTCACGCTGTTGAAGTCGACGCTCGCGAAAGAGTGCATGGGTGCTCCTGGAAGGGGATGAATCCGTGTCCGCTCATAGATTGAACGAACATTCAGTGAGTAATCTATACGGCAGGGGAGCGATTCGGAAAGACAGACTGGCGGGACTCAGGAGGTGGATGCCACGTGGCGCGCTCCGACGAGCAGAACCGGCTGGCCCGAGAACGCACCAGGGAGATCATCCTGCAGGCGGCGATCGACACCTTCAGTGAACGCGGCGTCGCGGGCGCCAGTATCGCTGAGATCACGAAGCGGGCAGGTGTCGCCCAGGGGCTCGTGAACTACCACTTCGGCGGCAAGGAGCAGCTGGTCGCGGCCGTCATCGACCGCTGGTTCGAGACGGTGCTGAGCTTCGCCCGCGTCGAGGGGACGCCCGATGAGATGCTCGCCGCCGTGATCGACGGCGCTCTCACGGCGACCGCCTACGCGATACCGCTGCAGCGCGCGGTGCTGGCGATGCAGCAGCAGCCGGCCACGCACCGGTTGTTCGCCGAGTCCGAGGCGCGGCACGAAGCGGGAGCGACGGCAGCGGAAGACGCTGTTCGCGACCTGTTCCGCGCGCGCGGGGCCGAGGATCCCGCTCTCGAGGAGGTCATGCTCCGCAGCACGATCGAGGGGGTCTTCGTGAAGTCCGCCGTCTTCGGCGGCACGTATCCGCTCGAGGAGGCTCGGCGCTGGATGTTCCGGCGGTACGGGCTGCCGGAACCGGTGAAGCCCATCGCGCCGCCGGCGCCGCTCCGTGAGGGTGAACCGCGACCGAGGGCGACGGCGGCGCTGCGTCTGGACGAGTAGGCCCCGGGCGGCGCTTGCTGGCGAACGCGACGAAGGCGGGGCCCGGTCGAGAACGACCGGGCCCCGCTGATTCGAAGCGCTGGAGTGCGTCAGTTCCCGTAGAGGGAGACGACTCCGTCGGTGTCGACGCTCGTCATCGACAGGTCGGCGGACGATCCGTTGCACTGCGGGTAGTGCATGATCGACGAGGAGTCGTACGGGGTCAGCGGACGCCAGTTGTTGTCCTCGAAGCAGGTGCCGGCCTCGGGGCGGGTGTGTTCGTGGCGGAAGCCGAGCACGTGGCCGAGCTCATGACCGAGCACGTTCGTCGGGGTCCACGACGAGCCGGGGGTCCAGATCGAGTCGTCGATGAGAACGTTCTGCAGACGCGGTGCCGTGCTCGGGAAGAAGGCCCGGGCGATGTACTGCGTCGTCTGCACCGGCTCCACCGAGAAGAGGACCGCGTTGTTGCGCGTCGTGCAGTTGGCGTCGGCGCTGGCGTCGTAGATGAAGTCGATCTTCGAGGAGGCGGCCTCCCAGAGTGCGGCACCGCTCTCCATCGCGCTCACGACGTCGGCGTGACGCGCACCGAATGCGGTGCTGACGCAGTAGGTGAGGTTCGCCGCCTGCGCGTCGGACCACTTGTCGTCGATGCTGTTGACCGTGTTGACGATGAGGCCGTTGGTCAGGGGGTCGGCGCCGAGGAGCTGTTCGTAGAACGACCGCAGCTCGCCCTGGTTGGAGATCACCTCGTCTCCGTTGACGACGTAGGCGCCGTCGATGTCTCGGTAGGTCGACGCTTCGAACTCCTGGAAGGTGGGGACGTCGTCGGCGTCGGGTGTGGAATCGGCGGCAGCGGGGATGACCGTGCCGAGGCAGAGCGCAGCAGCCGCGGTAGCGGCGAACGCCAGTTTTCTCGTGAGTCGCAAAGTAGTAGTCCTTTTCGATCTGAACGATTCCGCGCGCCCCCTCGGCACGCGGCCTCCGGATGAAAGGCGAGCAACTCTGCGCCGCCGATCGTGCCGAAGTCCGCTCACGGTAACCATGGCTTTCACGAGATGGCAAGGCATCTCCCGGCACGTTCACAGATTTATGCACTCAGGTCAAAAATACCGAACACTGTTCTGGTCGAAGGTGGTGTCAGGGTTCCCGAGACGTCGGGGGTCAGGGGTGACCCATGCGGGCGAAGGCTCCGAGGACGCTGCGTTCAGATGCGGTGAGGTAGCGCTCGAGCTCTTCGGCGGCCGCTTCGGGGCCCCTTTCCAGCAGCGCTGTGAGCACGGCACGGTTCCGCCGGACGAACGGTTCGTGCAAAGACCGCGGCTCGTCGATCTCGAGGAAGACGAGTCGCAGCTCGGCGGCCACATCGCGGTAGGTGCGCGCGAGCCGGGCGCTGTCGGCGAGGGCCACGATCGCGTCATGGAAGGCCATGTTCGCGCTGCCGATGCGCCGCCAGTCCTCGTGTGGCAGTTGCTCCTCGGCCTCGGCAAGGGCGTCGCGCATGAGCTGCACGGCGGGATGCTCGGGCTCGGACTGGCGCAGCGCCGTGCACTCGATCACGCGGCGCGCGCGGTAGATGTCGATCACGTCGGCGATGGTGGGGGAGGCCACCGAGACGCCGCGGTGCGGGATGTGCTCGACGAGCCCCTGCTCTGCGAGCACGCGGAACGCCTCGCGAAGGGTGTTGCGCGATACGTCGAACTGCTCGGCGAGGGCCGACTCCGACAGCCGCGAGCCCGGTGCGAAGTCGCCGTCGATGATGCGCTGACGGAGCACGTCGGCGAGCGGGCCCTGCTGGTTCATGCCTTCATCGTAGGCGTCGGAGGGGGCGGATCGTCTGCGGGCAAGCGTGGGCCATCACACGAAAGCAATCGCGTTGTAGCACGGACGTAACATGATTGTTGAACAATCGGGTTCTATCCGTTCTACACTGGGGGTCACCCGACACCCACCAACGACGATGGGAATCCCCCGCATGTCTGAGCAGTCCACCGCCTCCCTCTCCCCGGAAGACGAAGCCCGCCTCTCGTCCGCCAAGAAGCGCGCAGGCCGCAGCGCCGTCATCGGCGCGATCTTCCTCATGGCCACCAGCGCCATCGGACCCGGCTTCATCACCCAGACCGCCACGTTCACGGCGACGATGGGGGCTGCCTTCGCGTTCGCGATCCTCATCTCGATCCTCGTCGACATCGCCGTGCAGCTGAACGTCTGGCGCATGATCACCTCGTCCGGCAAGCGTGCGGGCGAACTCGCCAACAGCGCCATCCCCTACTCGGGTCACCTGATCGCCGTGCTCGTGGTGATCGGCGGGCTGGCATTCAACATCGGCAACATCGCCGGTGGTGGGCTCGGACTGAACGCTCTGCTCGGCATCGACACCAAGCTCGGCGGCATCGTCACCGCGGCCCTCGCGATCATCATCTTCCTCGTGAAGAAGGCGGGCCCCGTGATGGACATCGTGCTGGTCGTGCTCGGTATCGGCATGATCGTGATGACCGTGATCGTGGCCGTCATCGCGCAGCCGCCGATCGGTGAGGCCCTGCGCCAGACCTTCCTGCCGGACGAGCTGAACTTCGCCACGATCACCACGATCGTCGGCGGAACCGTCGGCGGATACATCACCTACTCCGGCGCCCACCGCTACCTCGACTCCGGCCACACGGGCCCCGAGCACGCCGGCCCCGTGATGCGTGCGGCGACCAACGGCATCCTCGTCACCGGTGTCATGCGCTACGTGCTGTTCCTCGCGATCCTCGGCGTGGTCGCTTCCGGCGTCACGCTCGACCTCTCCGGTCAGGGCGCGAACCCGGCCGGCCAGGCCTTCGGCGCGGTGCTCGGTGACGCAGGTCTCCGCATCTTCGGCGCGATCTTCTGGGCTGCGGCGATCAGCTCGGTCATCGGTGCGGCCTACACCTCGGCGACCTTCCTCTCCACCTTCACCAAGAAGCTCAAGGGCGGATGGCCGCTGCAGCTCGCGACCGTCGCCTTCATCGTGGTGTCGCTGATCGTCTACCTCTCGATCGGTACCGCGCCGGCTGCGATCCTCGTGTTCGTCGGTGGCTTCAACGGTCTGATCCTGCCGATCGGACTCACCGTCTTCATGTACATCGGCTGGTTCCGCCGCGACCTGCTCGGCACGAAGAAGTACCCGATGTGGCTGCTCGTCGCCGGTACGCTCGTGACGCTGCTCACCTGGTACATGGGGATCGTCTCGGTCGGTCCCATCTTCGCCTTCCTCGGAATCGGAGCGTGATCGCATGACGTCGATCGACCTGAACTCGGACCTCGGCGAGAACGTCGCCGACCGCATCGTCAGCGACGACGCGAGCATGCTGCGCCTCGTCACGAGTGCGAACGTGTCGTGCGGGTTCCATGCCGGCAGCCCCGAGGGCATCCGCGAGACGCTCGCCGCCGCGGTGCAGGGCGGCGTCGTGATCGGCGCGCACCCCGGCTACCGCGACTACGAGAACTTCGGGCGCACCAAGGTCGACATCGACTCGGCCACCCTGCAGGCCCACGTCGAGTACCAGCTCGGGGCGCTCATCGGGCTCGCCGCCGCGGTCGGCGGACGGGTCTCGTACGTCAAGCCGCACGGGGCGCTGTACAACACGATCGCGCGCGACGAACGGCAGTCGAAAGACGTCGTGGCGGCGATCCGCGCGATCGATCCGAGCCTGGTGCTGCTGGGACTCTCCGGCGGCGTCGTGCTCGATGTCGCCGAGCGCGCAGGTCTCGCCGTCGCCGCCGAGGCGTTCGCGGATCGCGCGTATCAGCCCGACGGACAGCTGGTGTCGCGCACCGAGGAGGGGGCCGTGCTGCACGACCCTGCCGCGGTCGCCGAGCGCATGGTGCGCCTCGCCTCCGACGGCGTGATCCGCGCGATCGACGGCACCGATGTGCCCGTGGTGGCGCAGTCGATCTGTGTGCACGGCGACAGCCCCGGCTCGGTGGCGATGGCGGCTGCGACCAAGCGGATGCTGCAGGAAGCGGGCATCACGATCGCGCCGTTCGCGGGTTCGCGATGACGGGTGCGGAGCGCCTGGTCTGATGCGCATCCTCACGGCATCCGATCATGCTCTCCTCGTCGAGGCGGCCGACCTCGATGAGGCGATGCGCCTGAACCTCGCGTGGGAGGGAGTGCCCGGCATCGTCGAGCGCATCCCCGGTGCGCGCACGGTGCTGGTGCGCTTCGATCCGCTTCGGGTTTCCGCCGCCGAGCTCGCGATCGCGCTCGCCGCGACCGAGATCGACACCGCGCACCTACCGGGCACCGGCGAGGTCACGGTGCCTGTGCGGTACGACGGCGAAGACCTCGCCGAGGCGGCATCCCTGCTGGGGGTGTCGCCGGAGGAGCTCGTGAACCGGCACCTCGCCGCGGACTGGCGGGTCGCGTTCTCCGGGTTCGCCCCCGGCTTCGGATACGTCGTGAGCAGCGACCCCCTTTTCGACGTGCCCCGCCGGTCGTCGCCGCGTACCCGAGTGCCTGCCGGATCGGTCGCGCTCGCCGGACAGTTCACCGGGGTGTACCCGCGCGAGAGTCCTGGTGGATGGCAGCTCATCGGGCGCACGGATGCCGTGATGTGGGACATCGACCGCGACCCGCCCGCACTGCTCTCCCCGGGCACGACGGTCCGGTTCGAGCAGGTGCGCGAGGCGGTTCGGTTGGACGCTGCTGGGCTGGACGCGGTTGAGTCGGATGCTGCTGGGTCGGACCGAAACGGAGACGTTCCGGCGCACGCTCTGCGCGGCGAGGAGCAACCCGCCGCAACTGACGCGGATGGCCCGGGTTTCGGCGCGGATGCCGCCGTCGAGGTGGTCCGTCCGTCGCTGCAGCTGCTGGTGCAGGATGCCGGGCGCCCGGGCTATGCGGCGCTCGGGGTCTCGGCATCCGGGGCGGCAGACCGTCGAGCGATGCACGACGCGAACCGTGCAGTGGGCAACACATCCGAGGCCGCCGTGCTCGAGAGCGTCAGGGGAGCCGTGCTGCGGTTCCGCGGTTCCGGCGTGGCCGCCGTCACGGGGGCCTTCGGCTCGCTCACGCTGCAGGAGGCCGGCGGCGCACAGCGACCCGTCGCACACGGTGAGCCCTTCGCCACGGTCGACGGCGACGAGCTCACCCTCGGCCACCCCGAGCGTGGGCTGCGCTACGTCATCGCCGTTCGCGGCGGACTGGATGCGGCCCCCGCGCTCGGCAGCCGTGCTGCCGACACCCTCGCCGGACTCGGCCCGGTACCTCTCGCAGCCGGCGTCGTGCTCCCGGTCGGCGACGCCGGTCTGCGTGCTGTCGAGCCGGCCGTCGTGCCGCGCGAGCTTCCGGCACCCGGAGAGCTCGTCGACCTCGAGATCACGCTCGGCCCGCGCGACGACTGGTTCACTGCTGCGGCCCTCGCGACCCTCAGCGGCCAGGAGTGGACCGTCACGCCTCGCTCCGATCGCGTCGGCATCCGACTCCAGGGCGAGGTGCCGCTGGAGCGCGCGCTCGGAGGCGAACTGCCGAGCGAGGGAGCCGTCACCGGTGCGATCCAGGTGCCGCCCGACGGGCAGCCGGTCCTGTTCCTTCCCGACCATCCGCTCACCGGCGGATACCCCATCATCGGTGCACTCACGGACCGCAGCCTCGACCTCGCCGGTCAACTGGCTCCGGGCGTGCGCCTTCGTTTCACCGTCAAGGAGTCCTCATGACCACCGTGTCGACCGTGCCGACCACGCAGAGGGTCCTGATCGCGAATCGCGGGGAGATCGCGGTGCGTGTCATCCGCGCCTGCACCGAAGCCGGATACACGTCCGTCGCGGTCTACGCGGATCAGGACGCCGACGCTCTGCACGTGCGCCTGGCCGACGAGGCCGTGGGTCTCGGCGGCACCACCGCGGCAGGCACGTACCTTTCCGTCGAGGCGCTGCTCGCCGCCGCGCAGCAGTCGGGTGCGACCGCCGTGCATCCTGGATACGGATTCCTGTCGGAGAGCGCGTCGTTCGCGCGGGCCGTGGAGGATGCGGGGCTGGTCTGGATCGGACCGACGCCGGCGAGCATCGACGCGCTCGGCGACAAGATGACAGCACGCCGCATCGCTCAGCGGGTCGGGGCGCCGCTCGCCGCCGGCACCGACGAGCCGCTGGCCGGGCCCGAAGAGGCCGTGGCCTTCGCGGAGGAGCACGGGCTCCCCATCGCGATCAAGGCGGCCTTCGGCGGAGGCGGACGCGGGCTCAAGGTCGTTCGGGAACTGTCCGATGTCGCTGAGGCCTTCGACGCTGCGACCCGTGAGGCGATCGCGGCGTTCGGTCGTGGGGAGTGCTTCGTGGAGCGTTTCCTCGAGAGTCCGCGGCACATCGAGGTGCAGGTGCTCGGCGACGGGCGCGGGGGCATCGTGGTGGTCGGCGATCGCGACTGTTCGATGCAGCGCCGCAATCAGAAGCTCATCGAGGAGGCCCCCGCGCCGGGACTCTCCGCCGAGCAGCGCACGAGGTTCCACGATGCGGCGCGGTCGATCTGTGCCGAGGTGGAGTACCGCGGGGCGGGCACCGTGGAATTCCTGCTCGCGGCCGACGGCACCATATCCTTTCTCGAGGTCAACACACGGCTTCAGGTGGAGCATCCGGTCACCGAAGAGGTCACCGGCGTCGACCTGGTGCGCGAGCAGTTCCGCATCGCATTCGGTGAGGGCATCTCGATCGTCGAGACTCCTGTGCCCGGGGGACACGCGTTCGAGTTCCGGATCAATGCCGAAGACCCCGGTCGCGGCTTCCTGCCCAGCCCTGGTCGCGTGGAGCGGCTGCGGCTCCCCGGTGGTCCCGGCGTGCGCTGGGACAGCGGCATCGAAGAGGGTGACGTCGTGCAGTCGGCGTTCGACTCGATGATCGCCAAGCTGATCGTGCACGCCGAATCCCGCGACGCGGCCATCGTGCGCGCGCGGCGGGCGCTGCGCGAGCTCGCGGTGGAGGGTCCGGCGACGGTCATCCCGTTCGACCTGATGGCCCTCGACGAGGAGGAGTTCGCCACGGCGACCTTCGCGGTGCACACGCAGTGGATCGAGAGCGCCCTGCTGTCGAAGCTGGAGTCGCAGGCGCGGCCGGCAGCCGCCCCGGATGCCGCGCTGCAGCGCTTCCCCGTCGAGATCGACGGACGACGTGTCATGCTCGGCCTGCCCGCCGCTCTGCTGGCAGGGCTCGGTCGGCCGGCGGACGCCGCGACGGCAGCGCCCACGACCGATCCGACCGAATTGCGCTCGCCGGTGCCGGGCACGCTCGTGCGCTGGCTCGTCGACGACGGTGCCGACGTCGCGGAGGGTGACGCGGTCGCAGTGCTCGATGCGATGAAGATGGAGACGACCGTGACGGCGCATCGCTCAGGCATCCTGTCGCAGCGTGCAGAGCTCTCCGCATCGGTCGCTGCCGACGCCGTGCTCGCGGTCATCGACTGAGCCTCTACCGCGCGAAACGCAGAGATCCCGGATGCCTCACGCGAGGCATCCGGGATCTTCGTGTTCGTGGGGGAGACCTACGCGGGGTCGCCGCCGAGCGGACCGACCGCCTCGAGAGGCTTGGGGTCGTCGGCGCCGGTCTTGCGTGCGCGAGCGATGAGATTACCCAGGTGGTAGATCAGCAGTGCCGCGACCGTGCCGAGCACGATGCCGCCGAAGGCGAAGTCGCCGAGCTGCATCGAGAACCCGGCGATGCCGATCACGAGCGAGACGGCGGCCGTGTACTGGTTCACCGGGCGCGAGAAGTCGACGCGACTGTCGACCCAGATCTTGATGCCGATGATGCCGATGAGGCCGTACAGCGCGGTGGTGGCTCCGCCGAGGACACCGGCAGGGATCGAGTTGAACACCTCGCCGACCTTCGGGGAGAACGCCAGCAGGATCGCGAACAGACCTGCGACCCAGTACACGGCGGTCGAGTAGACGCGGGTCGCGGCCATGACGCCGATGTTCTCGCCGTACGTCGTGGTTCCCGAGCCGCCGAAGCCACCGGCGATGGTCGTGGCGACACCGTCGGCGATCAGCGCACGGCCGGTGTGCTTGTTGATCGAAGGGTCTTCGGTCATGCTGGCGACGCCGCGTACGTGGCCGACGTTCTCGGCGACGAGGACCAGGACGACCGGCAGGAACATGGCGATGGTCGACCAGGTGCCCGGCTCGACGAAGTCGGGGAGGTGGAACTCCGGCAGCCCGATCCACGGCGCGTCGGCGATGAGCTCGGCCGGCGTCTTGCCGCCGCGCAGGGCGTTGGGAACGTCGAAGGATCCCGTGAACGCCGCGTAGATGAAACCGACCGCGACACCGAGGAAGATCGAGATGCGGCCCAGGAACCCCCGGAACAGCACCGCGAACAGGATGATCGCGACCAGCGTGATGGTGGCGGTGACCGGGTCGATCTGGAAGTTGTTCCAGGCGGTGGGTGCGAGGTTGAAGCCGATCAGCGCGACGATCGCACCGGCGACCACCGGGGGCATCAGGGCATCGACCCAGCGGAGTCCGGCGAACTGCACGACCAGACCGACGATCGTGAGCAGGACGCCGACGGCGACCACCCCGGCCAATGCCGAGCCCATGTTGCCCGCGGCGACGGCTGCCGTGATCGGTGCGATGAACGCGAACGAGGAACCGAGGTAGCTGGGCAGCCGGTTCTTCGTGATGAGGAGGAACAGGATCGTTCCGACACCGCTGAACAGGAGCGTCGTCGAGACGGGGAAGCCCGTCAGCGTCGGCACGAGGAATGTCGCACCGAACATGGCGACGACGTGCTGCGCACCGATCGCGATGGTCGCTGGCCAGTTCAGACGTTCTTCGGGGGCGACGACGGCACCGGGCTCGACCGTGCGGCCGTTTCCGTGCAGCTTCCACAGGGCCATGCGGGCTCCTCAAGGTTCGGGGGATGTCGGGAGTGCTCGAGCAAGACTACCGATTCCTGGGTTTTCCCTGAGCGCTTTCTACCATGGTAGACGCGACGGTAGAATGGTAGACATGAGCCTGAACATCAAGAACGAGACGACGCACGAGCTGGTGCGTCAGCTCGCGGCGCTCACCGGGCAGAGCCAGACGAGTGCGGTCGAAGATGCGGTGCGGCGGAGGCTGGCCGAGCTGGAGCAGCAGCGCTCGGATGACGAGCTGGAGCGTCGTCGTCGTATCCGTGCGGTGATCTGGCGAGCACAGCAGATTCCTCGCACCGGGCGCACTACCGAAGAGATCATGGACGAGCTCTACGACGAGACGGGAATGCCTCGGTGATCGTCGACTCCTCAGCCCTCGTGGCTGTCTTGATGGCGGAGCCCGAAGCTGCGGAGATCGGACGACTGCTGGAGGGGGGCCCGTTCTCACTGTCCGCGGCCACGCTCACGGAGTGCATGATCGTGCTCCGTGGCAAAGGAGGCGAGGAGAAGGCGCTCGCGCTGGACGAGCTTTTGGATGCGACGGGGGCGACCGTCGTTCCGCTTGACGAGGATCAGGCGCGCCTGGCGACCAGAGCCTACGTGCGCTACGGCCGTGGCTCCGGGAGTCGCGCCCGCCTGAACTACGGCGACTGCTTCTCCTATGCGCTCGCGGTCAGTCGCGACGAGCCGTTGCTCTTCACGGGTGACGACTTCATCCACACCGACGTGCGTCGCGTCGAACCTGCCTGACGGTTCAGGCGCCGAGGCGGTCGATCAGCTCGCGGTAGCGGTCGGCCGTGCGTGCGACGACGTCGTCGGGGAGTGCGGGCGGCTCACCCTGCTTGTCCCAGTTCGCGGCCATCCAGTCGCGCACGATCTGCTTGTCGAAGCTCGCCATCCGTGCGCTCGGGCTGGTGCCGGTGCGCCAGGCCTCGGCGTCCCAGTACCTCGAGGAGTCGCTCGTGAGCACCTCGTCGGCCAGGCGCAGGGTGCCGTCGGCGTCGGTCCCGAACTCGAACTTGGTGTCGGCGAGGATCAGGCCCTTTTCCTCGGCGATCGCGGCGGCACGGGCGTAGATCGCGAGGGAGGCGTCGCGCAGCTCGGCCGCGCGCTCGGCGCCGACCAGCTCGACGGTGCGCTCGAACGTGATGTTCTCGTCATGCTCGCCCATCGGCGCCTTGTAGGCCGGGGTGAACAGCGGCTCGGGCAGTCGGTCGCCGTTGTGCAGGCCTTCGGGCAGCGGGATGCCGCACACCGTGCCGCTCTCCTGGTACTCGGCCCAGCCGGAGCCGGTGATATACCCGCGCACGACGCACTCGATCGGCAGCATCTCGAGCGACTGCGCGAGCATGGCATGGTCGGCGACCGCCTCGGGCAGTTCGCCCTCGGCGATGTGGTTGGGGAAATCGGAGAGCTGCGCGAACCACCAGCGGCTCAGACGCGTCAGCAGGGCACCTTTGTCCGTGATGCCGGGGGAGAGCACGGTGTCGAAGGCGCTCACGCGGTCGGAGGCCACGACGAGGATGCGCGTATCGGCCGGATCTGCCGAGGCATAGAGGTCGCGGACCTTGCCCGAGTAGATGTGCCGCCAGCCGGGAATGTGCTGTGCCGTGCCTTCTGAAGGAGTGCTCACCCGCCCATTATCCCGGTTCCGTCCGCGCCTGCCCGCCGAGAAGTCATCGGGCGGAGGCGTCCGGGCTGAGGCGTCGGTGGGGCGACCTAGCCTGGGGGCATGACCGTCGACACCCTCACGCCGCGCCTTCGGCTGTCGCGTCCGACCGCCGCAGACCTCCAGACACTGTTCGCGATCTCGGCCGACCCGCGGGTGTGGACCCACTACCCGACGCTGCGGCACGTCACCGCGGAGGAGACCACGACGATGATGGCGCGCTGGGAAGAGGGGTGGGAGGTCGCGGGGCTCGGACCCTGGTCGGTTCGCCTGCGAAGCTCGGGGGAACTGATCGGCTACGGCGGATGCTCCCTGTTCGGCGGCGAGGTCTGGAACCTCGGATATCGGTTGTCGGCCGACCACCACGGCAACGGCTACGCCACCGAGCTCTCGTTCGCCGCGGTCGAGGCGGTGCGTGCCGTCGACCCCGATCGTCCCGTGATCGCCTTCCTCGTGGAGCACAACCGTGCCTCGGCGCGGGTCGCCGAGAAGGTCGGGCTCGAACTCGTCTACCGGGCACCTGATGCGGGCAACCCCGACCCGTCTGTCTGGCGTCTCGTCTACGCCGACCGTTCGCTCACGCAGGCGCAGCTCGCGGCGGTGTCGCTGTAGCCGGTAGGGGTCGCCGCCGCCGAATCCGGCTGTTCGGCACCCCGAAAAGGGCGTATAGTCCACATGGACTATTTGAGGTGGGACATGAAGAAGGATGCCGTCGATCGGCTCACCCCGATGGGGGTGATGGTGCTCGCGCTGCTGCGTGAGGGCGACATGCACCCCTATGAGATGGTCCGTCTCATGCGGTCCCGACACGATGACCGGCTGCTCACGATCACCAACGGCACGCTCTACCACACGGTCTCCCGGCTGCATCGAGCCGGGTTGATCGACGAGCTCGGCATCGACCGCGAAGGCAACCGTCCCGAGCGCACGACCTACGCCGTGACGGAGGCCGGACGCGAAGCGGTGGTGACGTGGGTGCAGCGCGAGCTGCCCCGCATCGATCGCCCGGCCGACTTCCGCATCGCGCTCGCCGAGGCGCACAACCTCGAGCGCCCCGAGGTCGTAGACCTCCTTCGCGCGAGGAGGGGCGCCCTCCTCGACGATCACGCCAGGCACAGCGACGGCCTGCTGAAGGCCAGGGCGAAGGGCGTGCCCGAGCAGGTGCTCGTCGAGATCGAACGCCAGGAGGCGCTGCTGGAGGCCGAGCTCCGCTGGCTCGACTCCCTCCTCGATCGCCTCGAGGCCGAAGTCCTGCCGTGGGGGCCCACGGCATTCCAGAACTCAGACCGCTACCGCGCTCAGCGAAAGGCCGCACAGCAATGACCGATCCCACCCGCGACGGAGACCGTCCACCGGTGTCTGCTCCCTCCACATCCGGTCCGTCGACCGGCACCTACTCCGCGGGCCACAAGCCCACGAGCCCCTGGCCCGCCCTCTGGGCGCTGGTCATCGGCTTCTTCATGATCCTCGTCGACACCACGATCGTCTCGGTCGCGAACCCGGCGATCAAGGCCGCGCTCGACCCGAACACGAACAACCTCGACAACGTCGTGTGGGTCACGAGCGCCTACCTGCTCGCCTACGCGGTGCCGCTGCTCATCACCGGACGCCTCGGTGACCGCTTCGGCCCGAAGAACATCTACCTGATCGGACTCGCGGTCTTCACCCTCGCCTCGCTGTGGTGCGGGCTGTCGACCACGCTCGAAGGACTGATCGTCGCTCGCGCCGTGCAGGGTCTCGGTGCGGCGTTCATGACTCCGCAGACCATGGCCGTGATCACCCGCACGTTCCCGCCCGAGCGCCGGGGCGCGGCGATGGGCCTCTGGGGTGCGACCGCCGGTGTCGCCACCCTCGTCGGCCCGCTCGTGGGCGGCCTGCTCGTCGACGGCTTCGGCTGGGAGTGGATCTTCTTCGTCAACATCCCGGTCGGCATCGTCGCGTTCGTGCTCGCGTGGCGTCTGGTCCCGAAGCTCGCGACGCACCCGCATCGGTTCGACATCGTGGGTGTGGTGCTGAGCGCCGTGGCCCTCTTCCTCATCGTGTTCGGACTCCAGGAGGGTGAGAAGTACGACTGGGGCGTCATCTGGGGTCCCATCTCGGTGTGGGGCCTGATCATCGTCGGTCTCGTGGTGCTGGGGCTGTTCATCCTGCAGCAGGCCAAGACCCGCAGCGAGCCGCTGGTGCCTCTCGAACTGTTCCGCGACCGCAACTTCTCGGGAGCGAACGTCGCGATCGCAGCCGTCGGCTTCACGGTGACGAGCATGTCGCTGCCGATGATGTTCTTCCTGCAGACCGCGCGCGGGCTCACCCCCACACAGGCTGCACTGCTGATGATCCCGATGGCTGTGCTCTCGGGTGTGCTCGCTCCCGGCGCAGGGAAGCTGCTCGATCGCATCGATCCGCGCCTCATCCTCATCCCCGGTCTGCTCTGCGTCGCCGGCGCGCTCGTCTGGTATTCGACCCTGATCAACATGGAGACCGAGATCTGGATGTTCCTGCTGCCCTCTGCGCTGATGGGTATCGGCAACGCGGGCATGTGGGGGCCGCTCGCCACCACGGCGACGCGCAAGCTCCCGCCGCGTCAGGCAGGTGCTGGCGCCGGCATCTACAACACCACCAGGACCATCGGATCGGTGATCGGCTCGGCATCCATCGCCGCGTTCATGCAGTCTCGCCTCGAGGCGAACCTCCCAGGGCTGGCGGATGCGCCGGCCGGCATCACGACGGGTGGGACGCTGCCGCCGCAGGTGGCCGATGGATTCGCGACCGGCATGGCGCAGTCGATCCTGCTTCCGGCCTGCGTGATGGTGATCGCCCTCATCGCCTCGTTGTTCCTCGGTCGCTACGACAAGACCGATGCGGCTGCTCCGGTGGCCACGCGTCCCGAGTAGTCGGCGACTGTCTCTCCACGATCGAGCCCGAGAGGTGCGACTTCCGCACTTCTCGGGCTCGTCCTCGTCTTGCCTCCGACTCGGACTTGTGGCGGAGCTATCGTCGCTCCGTGCCGACGGTCATGCGAGTGCGCGGATACCGATTCTTCTTCTACAGCAACGAAGGATCGGAGCCCCCGCATGTGCACGTCGAGCGGGCGGAGTTCACTGCCAAGTTCTGGCTCAGGCCGGTAGAATCGGCGGCGAAGACGAGGTTCGACGACCGTGAGCTGCGACTGCTTCGACGATTGATCGAACGCCAGCGCGGGCTGATCGAGGAGGCGTGGCATGAGCACTTCGGTGGATGACGCCGTCGCCGTCGGCGTCGTGACCGACGAACGCGAACTGCATGTGCGCATGAAGGACGGACGAACGATCAGCGTTCCTCTCGACTGGTTTCCGCGACTCGTCGATGCGAGCCCCGACGAGCGTGCGGACTGGCGGCTGATCGGCGCCGGCGAGGGCATTCACTGGCCACAGCTGGATGAGGACGTATCCATCGCCGCGCTGCTTCGAGGTCGCTGACCCGTTTTGCCGGGCACTCAGGAATGTGATGTCATCGGGCGATGACGATCGCACTCTCTCGACCGAGCATCGACCTCTTCGACTCCTGGGCCGCCGCAGTGGCCGAGTTCGAGGGCGGACACGTCGACGGCGGCGGTATCGAGAAGGGCTTCGTTCCCGACCGCGCCGCGTTCGAGGCGATCATCGAGAAGGCGGCTCTGTATGCCACTCCCGGCGCGGTGCTGCCGGAGGGCCACGTGCCCTGTGACTACTTCTGGATCACCGAGGGCGACCAGATGGTCGGCTTCATCTCCTTCCGCCGTGAACTCAATGACCACCTGCGTCGTTTCGGCGGCCACATCGGCTACTCCGTGATCCCGTCGCGTCGCCGCGAGGGGATCGTCCGGGAGGCTCTGCGCCTCGTGCTGCGTCTCGCCAAGACGGAGGGCTACGAGAGCGTCATGCTGACCTGCGATGACGACAACGTCGGCTCCATCCGCACGATCGAAGGCGCCGGCGGAGAGCTCGAAGACGTGATCGATGCGCCGGAGCCCGGGCAGCCCCGCGTGCGTCGGTACTGGATCAGTATTTCGGGTGCTGGTCCTGCCGCGAGCTAGGGTAGTTCCTCGGCGGTCGTCCGGTCGCTGCTGTCGACTCGAGGAGCACACGTCGTGATCCGAAATCCATCCGCCGCGGCGGGCCGCCTGCGCCGATCGCTGCGCACTGCCGGCGCGGCCGCGCTCGTCGCCTTCGTCGCCGTGGGCGCACTCCTGGCCGGAGCCGCCCCCGCCACTGCTGCGAATGATGGCGAGAAATACGTCATCGGCACCGACACGACGTTCGCGCCGTTCGAGTTCACCGACAAGGACGGCAACCTCGTCGGCATCGACATGGACCTGCTCCGTGCGATCGCGAAAGACCAGGGTTTCGAGGTCGAGATCCGCCAGCTCGGATTCGACGCCGCCGTGCAGGCACTGCAGTCGAACCAGGTCGACGCGGTCATGGCCGGCATGTCGATCACCGAAGAGCGCGAGAAGACCTTCGACTTCAGCGAGCCGTACTTCACCAGCGGCATCCAGCTCGGCGTGCTCGAGGCCAGTGACATCCAGTCTCTCGACGACCTCGACGGCAAGGCTGTCGCAGTGAAGACCGGTACGCAGGGGCAGACCTTCGCCGATGAGAACAAGGCCGAATACGGCTTCAAGGTCACCCCGTACCAGGACACGACCGACATGGTCGATGCTGTGAAGGCCGGCCAGGCGGTCGGCTACTTCGAGGACTTCCCGGTGCTGGCCTACGGCATCCAGCAGGGCTCCGGCTTCCGTCTCATCGGCGAACCGGAGCTCGGCGGAGAGTACGGTTTCGCGGTCAACAAGGGGCAGAACCCCGAGCTGGTCGAGATGTTCAACGCCGGGCTCGCGAACCTGAAGGCGTCGGGGGAGTACGACAAGATCGTCGACACCTACCTCTCCGGTGGCGAGGAATCGACGCAGCCGACCGACATCTTCTCGGTCGCGGTGCAGTACTGGCCCGCCCTCATGGAGGGTCTGTGGCTCACCATCCTCGCGACGATCGTCGCGATCGTGGCCGCGTTCATCCTGGGTCTCATCTTCGGCTTCGGCCGGGTCGCGAAGTTCGCACCGTTCCGCTGGATCGCCACCGCCTACGTCTACGTCTTCCGCGGCACCCCGATCCTCATCCAGGCGTTCTTCGTGTTCTTCGCGATCCCGCAGCTGTTCCCGGGCCTCACGTTCAACCCGTTCGTCGCCGGAGCGATCACGCTCTCGCTCAACACGGGCGCGTACATGACCGAGATCATCCGCGGCGGCATCCAGGCGGTCGATCCAGGGCAGGCCGAGGCATCGCGCTCGCTGGGCCTCGGACACTGGAAGACGATGCAGAAGGTCGTTCTGCCGCAGGCGTTCCGCATCATGCTGCCCTCGTTCGTCAACCAGGGCATCATCACCCTCAAGGACACGTCGCTGATCAGCGTCATCGGTCTCGCGGAGCTGACCTTCGTGTCTCGCCAGATCATCGCCTCGACGTACCTGTCGGCGCAGGTGCTGACGATCGTCGCCATCATCTACTTCGTCGTGATCACGCTGCTGACGCTGCTCGCGAACCGCCTGGAGAGGAAGTTCAACGCATGAGCAAGATCGTGGTGCAGGACCTGCACAAGTCGTTCGGCGACAACGAGGTGCTCAAGGGCATCGACCTGGCTGTGGAAGACGGCGAGGTCGTGGCGGTCATCGGTCCTTCGGGCTCGGGTAAATCCACTCTGCTCCGCTGCCTCAACAAGCTCGAGGAGCCCACCTCGGGGCATGTCATCATCGACGGCGTCGACCTGACGGACAAGAGCGTGAAGCTCGATGAGGTGCGCCAGCGCATCGGCATGGTGTTCCAGCACTTCAACCTGTTCCCGCACATGACCGTGCTCGAGAACATCACGCTCGCGCCGGTCGAGTGCGGCAAGATGACGAAGGCCGAGGCGCGTGAGCGGGCGCTGTCGCTTCTGGAGCGGGTCGGCCTCTCCGAGAAGGCCGACGCGAAGCCGGCATCGCTCTCCGGCGGACAGAAGCAGCGCGTGGCGATCGCCCGTGCGCTCGCGATGGACCCCGAGATCATGCTGTTCGACGAGGCCACGAGCGCGCTCGACCCCGAGATGGTCGGCGAGGTGCTGCAGGTCATCCGCGATCTGGCTTCGGGTGGCATGACCATGGTGCTGGTGACACACGAGATGGGCTTCGCCCGCGAGGTCTCCGGTCGCACCGTCTTCATGGACGGCGGCGTCGTGGTCGAGGAGGCTCCGCCCGCCGAGCTGTTCGGCGCCCCCAAGAACGACCGCCTGAAGGACTTCCTCTCGAAGGTGCTCTGAGGTTAGTCCCGTGCACTCGTGCGCTTCGCGGCGCCGAGTGCACGGTTACTCGCCGAGTGCACGGGTAGTTCGCGTGAAGAAGCCGTGCACTCGACGGCATCCGGTGCACTCGGCGAGAGGTCTCGAGCGGGACTACTCGCGAACGGGTGCGGGGTGGCGGCGGATGGTGGCGCTGACCAGGGCGGCGACGGCGCAGAGGCCAGCGGCCGCGAACCACGCGAAGGTGTACTGGCCGGTGTGGTCGCGCACGAGCCCGGCGAGGATCGAGGCGATGCCCGCGCCGATCTGGTGCGCTGCGAACACCCAGCCGAACACGAGCGGGCCCTTGTCGCCGAAGACCTCGCGACACAGGGCGATCGTCGGCGGCACGGTCGCGACCCAGTCGAGCCCGTAGATCACGATGAACACGATGATGCTCGGCTGCACCTCGGCCGAGAGCAGGCTCGGCAGGAACAGCAGGCTCACGCCGCGCAGCGCGTAGTAGGCGGCGAGCAGGATGCGCGGGTTCACGCGGTCGGTCAGCCAGCCTGAGAACACGGTGCCGACGATGTCGAAGATTCCGACGACCGCGAGGAGCCCGGCGGCCGTGGTGGTCGCCATCCCGTGGTCGTGCGCGCTCGGGATGAAGTGCGTGCCGATGAGTCCGTTGGTCGTCGCACCGCAGATCGCGAATCCGATCGCCAGCGCCCAGAACGTCTTCGTGCGCGCGGCCTCTCGCAGCGTGGTCAGCGCGAGCTTCGCAGCTCCCCAGGCCGTGCCACGAGGAACGGGTGTCGGAGCCACGGTGGGCGCGGTCTCCCCGTAGCGGGCGACGCCGAGGTCGCTCGGACGGTTGCGGAGGAAGATCCAGACCAGGGGCATGACTGCGAGCGCCCCGCCGGCGATGATGAGCGATGCTCCGCGCCATCCGACGTCTTCGGCCGCTGCCGCGATCACCGGGAGGAAGATGAGCTGCCCGGTGGCGCTGCCGGCCGTGAGCACGCCCGAGACGAGTCCGCGCCTCGTGGCGAACCACGTATCGGTGATGGTTGCTGCGAAGACCAGCGCCATCGATCCGGTTCCGAGTCCGATCAGGACACCCCAGGTCAGGATGAGCTGGCCGGGAGTCGCGACGAACACGCTCAGCGCCGCACCCGCCCCGATCACGAAGAGGGCGACCACCGTCACCGCTCGGATGCCGAAGCGCTGCATCAAGGCCGCGGCGAACGGGGCGATGAGTCCGTAGAGGAGGAGGTTGATCGAGACCGCGAGGGACAGCTCGGCCGTGCTCCAGCCGAACTCCTCTTCGAGCGGCACCATGAGCACTCCGGGGGCCGCGCGGAAGCCGGCCGCACCGATGAGGGCGATGAGGGCGACGAGGGCCACCGTCCACGCGGGGTGGAAGCGGCGCTGTCGCGCGCCCAGCGGTTCCTCGATCGGCCCGTCGAGCGACTCGGCGGTCATGCCGTGTGCCCGGCGATGAGGGCGAAGGGCTCCCCGCCCATGCTGCGTCGTGCCCAACGGGTGCTGTCGGCATCGAGCGGTGCCGCACAGGTCGCGCACCAGTCGGCCGACTCCGAGACCTCGCCGCACCGGCCGCAGCTCACCGTCAGACCCCACGGCCCGTCCGGGTCGGTGATGCGGGCGAAGCGAGCGAAAGCATGCAGGATCGGAAGGGTCTCACGCCCGGCCTCCGTCAACCGGTACCCGCTGCGGGCCCCGTCGGAGTCTTCGCGCTCGACGAGATCGGCATCGGTCATCGCGGTCAACCGCCGGGACAGCACCGAGTCGGCGGCACCGGTGGCATCGCGCAGCTGGTCGAAGCGGGTGCGGCCGGAGAAGAGCTCACGCAGGATGAGCAGCACCCAAGGGTCGGCCAGCACGTCGGCGGAGCGGGCGATCGGGCAGGTCGCGGACGACCAGTCGGAGCGAAGCGGCATCCGCCCACTTTCTTGAAGAAAGCTGTCGATGTCAATCGCGAACCCGCACGTTGGCAGGATTCCTCTCCGCATTCGACGGTTTTCGCGCGCCGGCGGCCGGTGTGGATGGTCGCACCGCTGTCGAGTGCACGGGATCTCGCCGAGTGGACGGGGTGTGCACGTCGAGAAGCCGTGCACTCGCGTGGAAGCCGTGCACTCGCGGAGAAGCCGTGCACCCGGAAGAAGCGTGCACCCGGGCGAACCGTGCACCCGGGCGAGCGTGCACTCGACGTGCCTGGGCGACGTGCCTGGGCGGAGGGAGAGCGGGGCTACTCGGCGACGCGGGCGGCGATGTCGGTGCGGTAGTGGGAGCCGTCGAGGCGGATGTGGGCGATCGCCTCGTACGCGCGGTCACGCGCGGTGCGGAAGTCGGATGCCACGGCCACCACGTTGAGCACGCGGCCTCCCGTCGCGATGAGTGAGCCACCGGGTGCGTCGGGGCTGGCGGTCGCGGCGTGCACGATGCGGACGCCCTCGATGGCTGCGGCTTCCGCGAGACCCTCGATGGGACGCCCGGTCTGCGGCGCCTCGGGGTAGCCCTCGCTGGCCAGCACGACCGTGATCGCGACGTCATCGCTGAACACGGGCTCCGGCTGGTCCTCGAGGGTGCCGGATGCCGCGGCGAACAGCAGTTCCGAGAGCGGGGTGACCAGCCGCGGCAGCACGATCTGCGTCTCGGGGTCGCCGAAGCGGGCGTTGAATTCGATCACGCGCACACCCGCCGGGGTCAGGATCAGGCCGGCGTAGAGCAGACCGATGAACGGTGTGCCCTCGGCGTCGAGCTGCCGCACCACGGGGAGTGCCACGTCGCGGGTGACCTCTTCGACGAAAGCCTGTTCACTGCCGAACTGCTCGGCCAGCCACGGCAGCGGCGAGTAGGCGCCCATGCCACCTGTATTGGGTCCGGCGTCGCCGTCGAGCGCGCGCTTGAAGTCCTGCGCGGGGCTGAGCGCGCGCACGGTGTCGCCGTCGCTCAGGAAGAACAGGGAGACCTCGGGGCCGGAGAGGAACTCCTCGATCAGCACGGGGCCTGCGGGAAGATACTGCTCGGCGTGCGCGAGCGCTTCGGCGCGGTCGGACGTGACGATGACGCCCTTGCCCGCGGCCAGGCCGTCGGCCTTGACGACGTAGGGGGCGCCGAGTTCGTCGAACGCGCGCTCGACGTCGGCGGTGGTGGCGGCACGGACGGCGCGGCCGGTCGGCACGCCGGCGGCATCCATGACCCGCTTCGCGAACGACTTCGAGCCCTCTAGCTGTGCTGCCGCCTTCCCGGGGCCGAACACGGGGATGCCGCGCACGCGCAGGGCATCGGCGACTCCGGCGACGAGCGGGGCCTCCGGGCCGACGATGACCAGGTCGATCGCATGCTCATGGGCGAACGCGGTGACCGCACCGCCGTCGAGGGGATCGACTGAGACGGGGGTCGCATCCTGCGCGATGCCGGCATTGCCGGGAGCGACGAAGATCTCGTGCTCCGTCTGCTCGGCCCGCAGGGCGAGGATGATCGCGTGCTCACGGGCACCGGAACCGAGGACGAGAATCTTCACCCGTCCAGACTACCGAGGGTGACGCTCCGGATTTCGGCGGGGGTCAGAGGTCGACGGTCCGCTCCACGGAGGCATCCCACGGCACGGTCCAGTCGGCCGCATCGAAGAGGGCATCGAGAACCATCGCGGTGAAGCCCCAGACGATGGTCCCGTCGACGTCGAAAGCCGGGCCGCGGAACGTGTGCCCCATGCGGGTGATGGTCGAGGTGAACCGGGTATCGGGGTCGAGCAGCTGCGCGACGGGAACGCGGAACACCTCGACCGTCTCGGCGTGGTCGACCGCCACGACCCGCGACGGCGACTGCCACCACGCCAGTACCGGGGTGACCAGATGATTGCTCGCGGCGAGGGGGATCACAGGCAGCGTGGAGAGGATCTCGACACCGGTCGGATCGAGCCCGGTCTCCTCTTCGGCCTCGCGCAGCGCCGTGGCGACGAGGTCGGCATCGTCCGCCTCGACGCGGCCGCCGGGGAACGACACCTGGCCGGGGTGAGAGGAGAGGGTGGGCGCTCGCCGTTGCAGCAGCACGTCGAGATCGCGGGCGACGGCGGCATCGGTCGTCGGGGCGGGGATGCGGTCGAGCACGCCGAACAGGATGAGCACCGCGGCATCGTGGGCGCTCTGCGGATCGGCGAGCGGGGGGATCCGCACGCCCCAGGAGTGATCGGCCGCGGCCGCGAGCAGCTCGGCGCGGGCGCCCTGGGGATGCATGCTCATGCGTCCGAGCTTAGGACTCGCCGTGCGGTCGCGGTCGTAGTCTGGAGCAATGGTCAGGAAGATCGACATCGTCGACGGACGGACGGCTCTCGACGCGGTTCGCGTTGCCGAGTCTGCCGACGCGAAGCCGCAGCGCACCGACCTCGCCACCGCTGTGCGCTACCTCCTGCAGCTGCTCGACGAGAAGGCGCCCGGCAACAGCGTCGAGGTGCGGGTGCCGCCGTTCGGGGCCGTTCAGGTCATCCAAGGACCGCGCCACACCCGAGGCACCCCGCCCAACGTGGTCGAGATGGATGCCGCGACCTGGATCGCCGTCTCCACCGGGACGGAGCGGTGGGCGGATGCTGCGGCATCCGGCCGTATCCACGCCTCCGGTACCCGCGCAGATCTCAGCGACGTCCTGCCGGTACGACCGTAACGGTGCCCGAGACGCACAGGGCCGCCCCGCGATCACGAGGATCGGGAGCGGCGCTGGCGTTGCAGGGGTCGCGGGTTAGACGAGCTGCGACCGGAACGCCTTGGCGGCGCCCATGAGCTCTTCGACCCTCGCGCGGTCGGCGCGGTTCTCGAACTTGCCGTCCTGCTTGAAGTACGTGCCGACCACGGCGCCGTCGGCGACGGCGAGCTGGTCGGCGACGTTCGATGCGCGGACTCCGGTGTTGACGAACACCGGGACGTCTCCGGCGTTCTCCTTCACGATGGCGAGCGACTGCGTGTCGGTGGGAGCTCCGGCGGTGAGTCCGGAGACGCAGAGGGCGTCGGGGTTGGTCGCGAACACCGTGGTGCGGGCGATGGAGCCGAGGTCGCGCTCCGCGAGGTAGGCGGCCGACTCGGGGACGATGTTGAACAGCAGCTTCACGTTCCCGGCCCCGACCCGGTGGCGGTGCCGGGCGACCTCGCCGACGTTGGTGTTCCACAGCCCGAAGTCGCTGGCGTAGACGCCCGTGAAGATCTCGCGGACGAAGGCGGCATCGGTGGCGGTGGCGAGGTCGATCGAAGCCCGTCCGTCCCACAGCACGTTCACGCCGAAGGGGACGGCGAGATCGCGCTGCAGCTCGCCGAGGATGCGGGCCATCGTGATCGCGGTGATCGGCTCGGTCTTCGTGAGGTAGGGGAGGCTGAACTCGTTCGAGATCATCACGGCGTCGACGCCGCCGCTCTGCAGGGCGTCGAGTTCGCCGCGGGCGCGGTTCACGATCGCGGCGACTCCGCCGGCGGTGTCGTAACCGGGGTCGCCGGGGAGCGGGGCCAGGTGCAGCATCGCCACGATCGGCTTCTGCGTGCCGAACACCTCGGGGAGCCAGTTGGGCATGTCTTTCCTCGTTTCTTCGGAATGGATCACAGGTTCTGTGAAAGATTCACGTTGAGCAAAGCACAAGTTACTCATTCACACAAGCTTCTCGCCTAGGGTGGGATCTGCCACACGAGGAGGTAGGGATGGAAGCCCACGAGCGCCGCGCGCTGATCGAACAGCGGGTTCTCTCTGACGGGGAGGCCGAATTCAAGGCCCTCGCCCTGGAGTTCGACGTCTCCGAGATGACCATCCGACGCGACCTCGAACTCCTCGAGGAGCGCGGCAGCGTGCGCCGGGTGACCGGTGGTGTGATCGCCGCGCACGGGACAGCGGTGGAGCCGGGATTCAACTCCCGGGCACTGATGGGCGCACGCGAGAAGATCAACATCGCCGCGGCGGCCGTCGCCCACCTCAACCACGGCGAGACCGTCGTGCTCGACAGCGGCAGCACCGCGCTCGCCGTGGCCCGCGCGATCGTCGGCAAGGGCCTCGGGCTCACGGTCGTGACGCCCAGCATCCTCGTCGCGCTCGAGCTCCACGACGAGCCCAACACCACGATCCTCGTCACGGGTGGGCGGGTGCGTCCCGGCGAGCTCAGCCTGGTCGGCGCCGAGTCGATCGAGGCGTTCAAGCGCTACAACTGCGATGTCTACGTCATGGGCGTCTCCGGCGTGGACGGCAAGCGCGGTCTCTCCGACTACAGCAATGAAGAGGGCGCGGTGAAGCGCGCCGCGATCGATGCGTGCGACCGGGTCATCGTCGTCGCCGATGCGTCGAAGCTCGGCCGTGTGCACCTGACGAATGTCGCCGGCCCCGGCGAGATCGACCTGCTGGTGACCGATGGCGCGGTGGATCACCCCGCGCTCGTCGGTCTGCGGGCGGCCGGTGTGCAGATCGAAGCCGTCGCAGCGCTCTAGGAGCCCGCGCTCTGCGCCCGACCCGTTGCGCAACGGTTGCGCAACGGGTGTGAGATTTCGCATTGACAAGCGACGGTTTGACGTTTTACTGTTCCACAGCGATGAGATTTCTTCCCATTCCTCCCTGGGGGTGGTGGAAACTAACACTGGCTCACACACGAAGGAGTGGAACATGCGTAAGACGAAGTTGCTTGCAGGTGTCGGATTCGGTGCGGTGGCGATGCTGGCCCTGGCCGGTTGCGGTCAAGTCGGCGGATCCACGGGCGGTGGCGAGACCGGCGGGAGTGCCGAAGACGGCGCGATGGTCACCGTGGTCAAGATCTCGGGTGTCGGCTGGTTCGACCGTATGGAGGTCGGCGTCAAGGAGTTCGCCGAGGAGACCGGGATCGACGCCCGCCAGGAGGGCGCGGACGACGCGAGCCCCGAGAAGCAGATCCAGATCATCCAGGACCTGATCGCGCAGTCGCCGGCCGCGATCACCGTCGTCCCCAACTCGCCCGAGGCGCTGGAGTCCGTGCTCAAGCAGGCCAGGGACCAGGGGATCATCGTCGTCGCCCATGAGGCCGCGGGCATCGAGAACGCCGACATCGACATCGAGGCGTTCGACAACCGGGCCTACGGCGCGAAGATCATGGACAACCTCGCCGAGTGCATGGGCGACTCCGGACAGTACGTCTCGTTCGTCGGTGGCCTCACGGCCAAGACTCACATGGACTGGGTCGGCGGCGCCTACGACCAGCAGCAGGCCGAGTACCCCGACCTGACCCGCGTCGAGGAGCCGGTCGAGAGCAAGGAAGACGAGAACGTCGCCTACCAGCGGGCGAAGGAGCTGCTCGCGAAGTACCCCGACATCAAGGGCTTCCAGGGTTCGGCCGGCACGGATGTCGCCGGTATCGCCCGTGCCGTGCAGGAAGCGGGCCTGGAGGACCAGGTCTGCGTGATGGGCACCAGCATCCCCTCGGTGGCGAAGAAGTACATCGTCGACGGCTCGATCGACAAGATCTTCTTCTGGGACCCGGCGATGGCCGGCAAGGCGCAGCTCAAGATCGCGCAGCTGCTCGTCGACGGCGAGAAGATCACCGACGGCACCGACCTCGGCATCGAGGGCTACAACTCCCTGAAGAAGCTCGACGGCTTCGACAACGTGTACGTGGGTGACGCCGCCGTCATCGTCGACAAGGACAACGTCGACGACTACGACTTCTGATCCCGACGTCCGCCACGACTCAGGGCGGGGTCGCCCCCGCGCGACCCCGCCCCGGAGGAAGAACATGAACGCAGAACAGGCGCAGCCGGCGCCCGAGGCCGAGCCCACTCCCGAGGCCAGCCCCGTTCTCGAGGTCAGAGGGGTGCGGAAGGTGTTCGGCGGTGTCGTCGCCCTCGATGACGTCGGCATCACCCTCTACCCCGGACGGGTGCACTGCCTGGCTGGCGAGAACGGGTGCGGCAAGTCCACTCTCATCAAGATCATCAGCGGGGTCGAGAAGCCGGAAGCAGGCGAGATCCTGCTCGACGGTGAACCCCTGACACACCTCTCGCCGACGCAGGCCCTTCGAGCCGGCATCCAGGTCATCTACCAGGACTTCTCGCTCTTTCCCAACCTGACTGTGGCGGAGAACATCGTGCTCCCGGCCGCGATCGCCGCGCGACGCAAGCTCTACAGCGCGAAGAACCGGCGGCCCGAGGCGCAGCGCATCGTCGAGGAGCTGGGCCTGACCCTCGACCTCGACTCCGATGTCGAACGACTCTCCGTCGCCGACCGGCAGCTCACCGCGATCTGCCGGGCTCTCGTGCAGGACGCACGGGTCATCTTCATGGACGAGCCGACCACCGCGCTCACGCACTCCGAGGTCGAGCGGCTGTTCGCGCTCGTGCGGCGGCTGCAGCTGCGCGGTGTCGCCCTGGTGTTCGTCAGCCACAAGCTCGACGAGGTGCTGCAGGTGTCGCAGGACATCACGGTGCTGCGCTCAGGGCGCCTGGTCGCGAACGGTCCGGCCGCCGAGTTCGACGTGGCCTCCCTCACCCACGCCATGACCGGCCGTGCGGTGGATGACTCGCGCGTCGTCGTCGAGGTCGACGAGGAGGCTGAGCCGCTGCTGCGTGTGGAGCACCTCGATCTTCCCGGTGCCTTCACCGATGTCTCCTTCGACCTGCAGCCGGGCGAGATCCTCGGTCTCACCGGGCTGCTCGGCTCGGGCCGTGGTGAGATCGCCGATGCGCTGTTCGGCCTGCTCACCCCGCAGTCCGGAACCGTGACCGTCGGTGGTCGCGCCGTGCGACCGGGCAGCATCCGGGCATCCGTCGACGCGGGAATCGGCTATGTGCCGGAAGATCGGCTCACCCAGGGCCTGTTCCTCGACAAGTCGATCTCCGACAACATCATCGCGGGCTCCCTCAGCGAGCACGCGGTCGGCAAGGTGCTGCTGAGTCGAAAGCGCACCGCCGAAACCATCTCCCGTCTCTTCTCCCGCCTGCGCATCAAGGCGCCGAGCGTCGAGGCTCCCGTGCGATCGCTGTCCGGCGGCAACGCGCAGCGCGTCGTGCTGGCCAAGTGGCTCGCGACCAAGCCGCGGGTGCTGATCCTGAACGGACCCACGGTCGGCGTCGACGTGGGTTCGAAGGAAGAGATCCTGCAGATCCTCCGCGAGGCAGCGAACGACGGGATGGGCGTGATCATGATCTCCGACGACGTGCCCGAACTCGTCTCGCTCTGCAACCGCGTGCTCGTGGTGCGCCGCGGCGAGATCGTCTCGCGACTGGCCGGCGATGAGATCGCCGCGCCCCGAATCCAGGAGGTGATGGCCGCGTGAGCGCCACCGACACCCGCATCCGCCTTCCCCGTATCGGACGCATGTCGAACGAGCTGGTGCTCGCGAGCATCATCCTCGTCCTGGTGATCGTGATGTGCGCCGTGAATCCCGCGTTCTTCAGCGTGCACACGCTGTTCTCGATCCTGCGATCGGCTCTGGTCCCGATGGTCTTCGCGCTCGCGGTGCTCTTCGTGATCATCTCCGGCGGCATCGATGTATCGTTCGCGGCGATCGGCATCTTCGCCGCGTACACGACGGTGTCGCTCGCTCAGGGAGGACCGCTCGATTTCGGCCTGATCGGCATCCTCGCCTTCGCGATCGTGATCGGCGGCGCCCTCGGGTTCGTCAACGGCATCGTGATCGCCCGGTTCCGGCTCCCCACCCTGATCGTGACGCTCGCGACGCAGGGCATCTTCAAGGGGGTGCTGCTCGCCTACATCGGCTCCAAGTACATCGCCGAGCTGCCGGACGGCATCTCCTGGCTGTCGACCGCGAACCTGATCTCGATCGAATCGACCCGCGCCTACCTGCCGATGCTGATCGTGCCGGTCGTGCTGCTCGTGATCGGTGCCGCGTTCGTGCTGCGCCGCACGATGTTCGGCCGCGGCATCTACGCCATGGGTGGCGACCTGGAGGGGGCGCGACGCGCCGGCTTCCCGGTCGTGCGCCTGCAGGTCATGCTCTACGTGCTCGTCGGGGCGGTCGCCGCGATCGGCGGACTCATCCACGTCGTGCTCGGGCGCAGCGCCAACCCGCAAGACCTGGTCGGCACCGAGCTCGATGTGATCGCCGCGGTCGTCCTCGGCGGGGCCTCGATCTTCGGCGGTCGCGGCACCGTCACCGGCACCGTGCTCGGCGTGCTGCTGGTCCAGATCATCAACAACAGTCTCATCCTGATGGGCGTGCCCACGGCCTGGCAGCGTGCCGCCGTCGGGTTCCTTCTGGTGATCGGCGTGGGGATCCAGGCCGTCATGGCCCGCCGCGCCTCCCGTCGGACATTCGTCCTCGACACGGTGAAGGAGTGACAATGCCTCAGACGACCCCTCCCGGGCAGTTCGCCCGGATGAACGACCAGGTCGATCGGTCGGTGCGTTCTCTGCTCGGCCGTATCCACGTGAATCGCGGCGTAGGTCGGATGCTGGTGCTGTTCGCGCTCGCATTCGGACTGTTCGCGATCCTGAACCCGAGGGTCTTCCTCAATCCGATCAACCTGCAGAACATGATGGTCGCATCGCCCGAAGTCGGCATCCTCGCCATCGCCATGGCTCTCGCCATGCTCACCGGTGGGATCGACCTGTCGCTGGTGGCGATCGCGAACCTCTCGGCGATCACTGTCAGCACGATGTTCACCGCGATCGCCAGCAGTGACCCGGCGACCGCGGAGTCGATGGGTGGCCTCATCGCCTTGGTCGGAGTCCTGGTCGGCGCGCTCGCGGGAGCCGTCAACGGCTTCCTGATCGCGACGGTAGGCATCACACCCATCCTCGCGACGCTGGCCACGATGCAGATCTTCAACGGCATCGCGATCGTCTGGACCGGGGGCACCACGCTCTACGGCGCCCCGGCGGTGCTCTCCTCGGTCGGTCAGGCGACGGTCGGCGGCATCCCTCTTCTGTTCCTCGAGTTCCTCGTGGTCGCCGTTCTGATCGGGGTGCTGATCACGCGTACGCCGTTCGGACGACGTACACAGCTGCAGGGGGCGAACCCGACGGCGGCGATGTACTCCGGCATCCGCAGCACGAGCGTGCTCTACGGCACCTACGTGACGACGGGTGTGCTCGGCGGGATCGCGGGGCTGGTGTTCCTCTCCCGCAACCCGACGGCGAGCGCCGACTACGGCACGTCGTACGTGCTGCTCGTGATCGTGATCGCGGTGCTCGGCGGCACGAACCCCACCGGTGGGTTCGCGACCATCACCGGAGTGGTCCTCGCGACGCTCGTGCTGCAGGTCGTGCAGTCCGGCTTCACGGCGATCCGGCTCTCGGCCTACGAGTACGCGATCGCGCAGGGGGTGATCCTGATCGCGGTGATGGTGTTCGATCAGGTGAGGGTCAGGCGAAGGCCGCGCCCCGCACCCAGCAGTCAGACCGAGACGATCGCGCTCGCCGAGATCCCCCGGGCCTGACCCGCGCATCCGAAAGGCATCCTGATGGAACTGTTCCTCGGCATCGATGTCGGAACCTACGAGACCAAGGGCGTGCTGGTCGATGCCACAGGTCACGTGCACGCCGAGGCGCGTGCGCGGCACGGCATCAGCACACCCGAGCCCGGCATGGTCGAGCAGGATGCCGATGCCGTGTGGTGGCACGATGTCGTCGAGGTGGCCTCGGCGCTGCGGAAGGCGATGCCGGATGCCGTGATCGCCGCGGTCGCGTGCAGTGCGATCGGTCCGTGCGTGCTGCCGGTCGATGCCGAGCTGCGTCCGCTGCGCCCGGCCATCCTCTACGGCGTCGACACCAGGGCCACGGAGGAGATCGATCTGCTCGATGCACGGCTCGGGCGGGAGGAGATCTTCCGGCGGGCGGGAAATGCGCTGACGAGTCAGTCTGCGGGCCCGAAGATCCTGTGGATCGAGCGCAACGAACCCGCGGTCGCCGCACGCACCCGGTGGTACCTCACGAGTCAGAGCTACCTGGTCGCGCGCCTCACCGGCGACGTCGTGATCGACCACGCGACGGCCGGGTACTTCCACCCCTGCTACGACCTCGCTCGGCTCGACTGGAACCACGACGGGATCGACGACCTGATCCGCCCGGAGACGCTGCCCCGGCTCGGGTGGTCGACGGATGTCGCCGGCACGGTCACCGCCGAAGCGGCCATGGCGACCGGTATCCCCGAGGGCACCCCGGTGCTGGTGGGCACGACGGATGCCGTCGCCGAGGCGGTCGGTGCCTCGGTCGTGGCGACCGACGACCTGATGCTCATGTACGGATCGAGCGGGTACTTCATCCGCGTGACCGACGAGCCGCATGCGGATCCGCGGCTGTGGGCCGCGCCATTCGCGCTGCAAGGGCGCTACGTGCTCGCCGCGGGAACGTCGACCGCCGGCACGGCGACGAGGTGGATCGCCGACCTGCTCGGACTCGACCACGGTGATGGCGACTCCGCGATGTTCGGGCGGCTGATGGAGCTCGTGCGCTCGGCCCCGCCCGGTGCGAACGGCGTGCTGCACCTGCCGCATTTCAGCGGGGAGCGCACGCCGTTGCACGACCCAGACGCCCGGGCATCCTTCAGTGGGCTCACGCTCTCGACCGGTCGCGCAGATCTCGCCAGGGCGGTGGTCGAGGGGGTCGGACAGTCGATCGCGCTCGCCGTCTCTGCGCTGCTCGATGCCGGTGCTGGCGAACCGCGCGTGGTCGCGATCGGCGGCGGAACGCACAACGAGGTGCTGGTGCAGACGGTCAGCGACCTGACGGGCCTTCACCAGCGAACCGCCGCGACCCTCGGTGCGGCCTACGGCGATGCGATGCTCGCGGCGATCGGCCTCGGTGTCGTGACGGAGGGGCAGGCCGCGGGCTGGGTCGCCTTCTCCGGTGAGGTCGCGCCGCAGGAGAATGCCGCCCGGCAGCTGCGGGCGAGCTACGAACGTTTCCCGGAGACATACCGCGCACTGCGCGCGCTGAGAGAGGTGGACTGATGAGCAGGTGGCAGGAACTGGCCTCGCATCTGGCTGAGGTGAACGAGGTCGGGCAGGGGACCAGGGTCTCGGTGTTCGCGACGACCTCCTCGGTGCTCGATGCGGTCGACGCCTTCGTCGAAGAGGTGTACCGCCGTGGCGGGATGCCCCAGGTGCTGCTCGTCGAGGAGAAGTACGATCGCTTCGCTCTGACGCATGCCAGCGAAGCCCTGCTGCGTGAGGCGGCCCCGCTCGAGCTGGCCTCGATGGAATGGGCCGACGTGCACGTCTCGTTCCGGGGTATGGAGCCGCCGGCCGACGAGATCGACGGCGCCAGGCTCAGCCTGCAACGCGAGGGCAAGGGCCTCGTGTCGACCGCACGGTGGCAGGGCACCAAGTGGACGCTCGTGCGCATCCCCACGCCCGAGTGGGCGACGCTCATCGGGGTGCCCCGGGAGCAGCTGGAGCAGGAGTTCTTCGCCGGCACGCTCGCCGACTGGACAGCGCATCGCGCACACCTCGACCGGCTGTGCGCCGAGCTGAACCGCACCTCGATGGTCCGCATCCTCGATGACGACACCGATCTGCGCCTGAACTGCGCCGGCCGCATCTGGGTGCCGTTCGCGGGGGAGGCGAACCTGCCGGACGGCGAGGTCGCGACCGCACCGGTGGAAGACGGCGTCGAGGGGCACATCACGTTCCCCGGATCGTTCTGGTTCGGCGGCGCGACCATCACCGACCTCCGACTCGACTTCGTCGCTGGGCGGGTGGAGAAGTTGTCTGCCACCCGCGGCCTCGACCTCGTGGAGCGCATCCTCGAGGCAGACGGCGCTCGCCGAGTGGGTGAGCTCGGCATCGGCACCAACCCGCATGTGCAGACGATGACCGGCGATCTTCTGATCGACGAGAAGATCCTCGGCACGGTGCACATCGCGCTCGGCCGCTCGTACCCGCAGTGCGGGGGCAAGAACGAGTCGGCCATCCACTGGGACATCGTGAAGGACCTGCGGTCCTCCGGCAGGCTCGAGGCCGACGGGCGGGTACTCATCGACCGCACGACATACGATCCGATCCTCTCCGGACAGGAGCACTGACATGCGCAAGATCATCAACGACCCTCAGGCGTTCGTCGACGAGACGCTGGAGGGGATTCTCCTCGCCCACCCCGACGAGCTGCGGGCCGTCACCGCGGACCGGCGCGCTCTGGCGCGGACGGATGCTCCGGCACCGGGGCGCGTCGGCATCGTGACCGGCGGCGGCTCCGGTCACCTGCCGTTCTTCCTCGGCTACGTCGGTCGCGGTCTGTGCTCGGCGGTCGCCGTGGGCAACGTGTTCTCCTCGCCGAGCTCCGCCCAGATCCATGCCGCATCCGTGGCCGTGCACTCCGACGCCGGACTCCTCTACCTCTACGGCAACTACGGTGGCGATGTGCTGAACTTCGACATCGCGGCAGAGCGCTGCCGGGCGGAGGGCATCGAGGTGCGCACGGTGCTGGGTGCGGACGACATCCAGTCCGCCCCGAGCGACCGTGCGGATTCGCGCCGCGGTGTCGCCGGGCTCGTGCTCGTCTACAAGGTCGCGGGGGCGATGGCCGATCGCGGTGCCTCCCTCGACGAGGTCGAGCGCGTGACCCGCAAGGCGGCGGATGCGACCCGCACCATGGGCGTCGGCCTGTCGCCGACCGTGCTCCCGGCGGCGGGTGAGGAGACCTTCACGCTCGATGCGGGCGAGATGGAGATCGGCGTCGGCATCCACGGAGAGCGCGGCAGTCACCGCGGCCCGTTGGAGACGGCGGATGCGATCACGGATCGGTTCCTGGCCGAGATCGGGACGGAGCTCGACCTGACCGAGGGCCGCCGGGTGGCCGTGCTCGTGAACGGGCTGGGCTCGACACCCCTCGAAGAGCTCTACGTGATCTACCGGCGAGTGCACCACACGCTCGCGGACGCCGGGGTCGCCATCGGCTACCGACTCATCGGCGAGTACGTCACGAGCTTGGAGATGGCCGGAGCCTCGCTGTCGATCATGCAGCTCGATGATGAGTTGGAGGAGCTGCTGCACGACCCGGCGGGGTCGCCGTTCTTCCGTCAGGGCGCCGCTGCGGTGGGGGAGACGTTCACCGCAGGCGCGGTCGTGGACGAAGATGCAGTCATCGTCGAGGCGACGGTGGCCGGATCCCGCAGCGACCTGCGCGACCTGCTCCTGAGTGTGCTGCCGCGGATGGAGCGGCACCGCGAAGAGCTGCGCGCCCTGGATGCCGCACTCGGCGACGGAGACCTCGGCGTCACGGTCGCGGTCGGCAGCGCGGCGGTCGCGGATGCACTGCGGCAACTTCCGGATGGCCTCGACGCGCGCAGCATCCTGCGCACGGCGGGTGACGCATTCGCCGCAGCGAACCCCTCGACGTTCGCGGCCCTGATCGGCAGCGGTCTGCTCGCTGCGTCCGACGAGGTGCCACCGGGTGTGCACGTCGATCGGGCGGGCCTCGTCGATGTGGTCCAGACGGTGGCGGCGAAGATCGCCGCGCAGGGTGGGGCCGTGCGGGGCGACAAGACCGTGATCGACGTGCTCGTGCCCATCGCCGAAGCGCTGGAGGCCGGAGCGGAGGCGGCCGAAGTGTCGCAGGTAGCGCTCGCCGCGGTCGCCGAGAGCACCGGGTGGCAGTCGCGACGCGGTCGTGCCGGTTGGCAGCAGGAGCGCTCGGTCGGTCACGCGGATCCCGGCTCGGTCGCCGTCGCGCGCCTCGTCGAGGAGATCGTGCGGGTTCAGGACGACACCGGTCAGACCGGCTCCTAGGGTCTGCGGATCAGGCCCGTCTGCGTCGCGCGATCTCGTCCGCGAGTTGCTGCACGCGGGCCGGGTCCGCGTCGCGGGCGAGGGCGACGTAGTGGTCCATGACGGCCGGCCGGTAGCGCACGGGCATCGTCTGTCCTGGCGCGAGCCGGGTGAGCTCGGTGATCGTGAGGTCTTCGTCTGCGATACCGCGGAACGAGATCCCGTCGGCGGTCTCCACATCGAGGAGCAGGACCACACGGGGGTTGCTGTTGACCTCGCGCCAGTCGACGAGAACGCCGAGCGCAAGCTCGCCCGTGCGCAGTTCCGCAGTGCGAGTGCGTGCCTCACCGCTCAGAAGCGGGTTCGGGGCGACGCCGGGGAAATCGGGTCCGACGCCGAGCGATTCCCGACTCAGATCGGGCCTGAGCTGTTCCATCAGATCGTTGAGGCGCTGCTTCTTCTTCTTCGAACCGAACATCCTCACCCTCCCTCACCTCAGCGCCGAGGACTGTGCCTGGCGCTCCGCGTTTCATCGCGATTGTACGGGGGCGGGTCGGCCCTCCGTCCGGTGTCGGATGCCTACTCGACCGGCAGGTGCGGTGGATGGGCGACGATGCCGCCTCGCATCGTCGCCGGACGCTTCACGATGAGCCCTGCCTCTTCGGCGATCAGCGCACCCGCTGCCCAGTCGAACTCGTACAGGTCGGTCTCGATGAAGGCGTCGACGCTGCCCTCAGCCGCGAGGCACAGTCCGAGCGCGGCCGACCCGATGCTGCGGAGATCCGTGAACGCCGACATCCTCGCCGGGAGGTCGGTGAGCTGCCTGGCCCGCTGCTCGGGATCGTAGGAGAACCCGACGGCGAGCAGCACCGGGGTGGCATCGACCGCAGGCCCGTGCAGCCGTCGTCGGATGCCGCGGGACTCACGGTATGCGCCGAGCCCCGCGCCCGCGGAGTAGACGTGATCGAGTTCGGGGGCATGCACGACGCCGGCGAGCCAGGCACCGGAGCGTACGTCCTGCACGGCGACGGATGACCCGTAGTGCGGCAATCCGCGCACGAAGTTCGAGGTGCCGTCGAGCGGGTCGATCGACCAGCGGAGCGCGGAGCCGGTACCGGTGGTCGCGTACTCCTCGCCCGATACCTCGTCGTCGGGGCGGTGCTCGGCGAGCACCGCGCGGATCGCGCGTTCGGCGCGCAGGTCGATCTCGGTGACCACGTCACCCGATGCACCCTTCGTGCGGAGGCCGAGTGCCTCGGGTGATGCGTCGCGCTCGCGCGCGGCCTCGGCGAGCACTGCGGCGCCGGCGGCTGCGGCGGAGAGGGCGATGTCGAGCAGTTCGGATGCAGACGGCATTCTGATATCGGACCTCCGGTGGGCGATCCTCCAGCGTAGCGGCGGGCGGGCGGCCGACCCGGAGGAGGGGCCGCCAGGTCAGGCGCGGTCGTGGAGGGTGATCCGGTAGCCGTCGGGGTCGGCGAAGGTGAAGGTGCGGCCGAACGGCCCGTCGATCGGGTCCGCGACGATGGTGTGTCCGTCGGCGAGGAGCGCATCGTGGATGGCCTGGACATCGGTGGCGTGAAGCCAGATCGCTGCGCCGATACCGGGCTGGGCGACGCCGGTCAGGTCGGTGCCCGGGGCGATGTCCCGGAGGGCGAACGCGATCGGAGTCGTCTCGAAGACGACGGCGTGCGGAGGGCCGGCCGGAGAGCGGACGAGGCCGAGGTACTGCTCGTAGAAAGACTGGGAGGCGGCGAGGTCGCGTGCCTGGAGGGAGATGAAGTCGGGGCCGGTGACGGGCATGTGGTGTTCCTTCGGTAGGTGTCAGTTTTCTGATATGGGCAACTGTATGTCAGAATACTGACATGAGTCAAGACCGAGTCGGGATCGACCTGGACACGTCGTTGGGCTACCTGCTGAAGGAGGCGTCCAGCGCGCTCCGCGCTGCGATGGAGGAGGTGCTCCGTCCGCTCGGCATGACCATCACTCACTACTCCTGCCTCGAGCTGCTCGCGCAGCGCCCCGGGTTGTCGAACTCCGAGCTCGCGCGAGGTGCATTCGTCACGCGGCAGTCGATGAACGTGCTGCTGCAGGCGCTGGAGCGGGACGGGTTCGTGACCAGGCCCGCCGCCGCCCCGGTCGGCAAGGCGCTTCCGGCCAGCCTCACCGACCGGGGCCGGCAGAGTCTCTCGGCGGCGACCACCGCTGTGCGCTCGGTCGAGGTCCGGATGCTCTCCGGTATGACCGAGGAAGAGCAGGCGGGTGCCCTGCACAACCTGCGGAGCATGATCCGCTCGCTGCGCGGAGACGCATAGTCCTCCGCCGACCCTTGGTTCAGCGCCGGGCGACCACCAAAGGAATCCCCGTCACCGGGTGTGGGAACACATCGACCGCCTGGCCGTAGACCTGCTCGATCCGCTCTGCCGTCAGCACGTCCGCCGCGGTGCCGGTCGCCGCGACCCTGCCATCGGCGAGCAGGGTCACTCGGTCGGCGTGCGCGAGCGCGGCATTGAGGTCGTGCAGCACGATGGCCACTGCGATCCCGGCATCCGCACGCCCTCGGATCAGCCGCATGACGTCTTCATGATGCTTGAGGTCGAGCGCCGCGGTCGGCTCGTCGAGCAGCAGGATGCCGGTGCTCTGCGCGATCACGCGTGCCAGGGCGACACGTGCGCGCTCGCCGCCGGAGAGCGAGGGAACTGCGCGGGCCTTGAGCGCTGTGACCTCGGTCTGGGCCATCGCCGCTGATACCAGCTCGTCGTCGTCCTCGGCCGCCGGGGTGCGCGCCCAGGGAGTCCGCCCCATGCGCACGACCTGCTCTGCGCTGAACGGGAACGTGACGGTGTTCTCCTGCAGCAGCACAGCCCGCTGCTGGGCGAGAATGCGCGGCTTGACGCGGTCGATCGGCCGGCCGTCGAGCTCGACCTTTCCCGCCTGCGCGGCGACGTCGCCGGAGAGCACCCCGAACAGGGTGGACTTGCCCGCTCCGTTGGGCCCGACCAGGGCATGGATCTCTCCCTCGTGGATCTCGATGGAGGCATCGTCGAGGATCGTGCGCCCTTCGCCGACGCGCACGGTGAGCCCTGCGCCGCGGAGCCGCACGGTCATGCCCATCCTCCCAAACGACGGCGCGTGCGCACGAGCAGCCACAGGAAGAACGGCCCGCCCACGAGCGAGGTGATCATCCCGATCGGCAGGTCGGCGAGTGGGACGGCGGTGCGCGCGACGAGGTCGGCGACGGCGATGAGCAGCGCGCCGCCGAGCGCCGAGGCGATCACGAGTGGCAGGTGGGCGGGACCGATCATCATGCGCATCAGGTGCGGCACGACGAGCCCGGCGAACCCGATGATCCCGGCGAACGCGACCGCCGCGCACACCAGCAGCGCGACCGTGACGATGACTACGATCCGCAGCAGCTCGACGTTGATGCCGAGGTGTCGTGCGGTGCGCTCGCCCAGGGCGAAGAGGTCGAGACTGGGCGCGACGATCAGGGCGACGACCACGCCGATCAACACGAGGGGTGCTACCAGCTGGATGTTCGACCACAGCGCGCCGTTGAGCGAACCCAGCTGCCAGAACACGATCTGCTCGCGGGTCGATGTGGTGCCGAGGAAGGTGAAGAAGGCCATGCCGGCGCCGGCGATCGCATTGATCGCGATGCCGGTGAGGAGAAGAGTCACCACTTCGGTGCGGCCGCCCGAGCGACTGATGAGGTACACCGAGAACACCGCGACCAGGCCGCCGATGAACGCGAATGCCGGCGTCGTCCACATCCCGAAGGTGGCGAGTCCGAACGTGATGCTCGCGGCTGCACCGAGCGCTGCTCCCGAGGAGACGCCGACCACACCGGCATCCGCGAGCGGGTTGCCGAAGATCGCCTGCATGAGCACGCCGGAGACGGCGAGGGCGGCGCCGACGAGGAGCCCGAGCACGATGCGCGGCATCCGCAGGTTGAAGATCACGCCGTAGTCGGTGGATGCCGCGGGTGCCCAGCCCGTGTCGATACCGACGCCGTGCAGCAGCACCCCGATGAGGGAGGTGGGGGAGAGGTCGTACTGTCCGCTCGTGATCGACACGATGCAGGTGGTCACGAGCGCGACGATCAGGCCGACCGTCACCAGCGCGAAGCGCAGGCCCCGGTGCCTGCTCGGTGTCGGGGTGACGACCTCGCCGGTCACTTCGCGGGCTCGGGTGCGTACAGGGCGCGGGCCAGAGCGCCGATCACGTCGGCGGTGCGCGGGCCGAAGCTGAGGATCTCGCTGTCGGCCATGTCGATCACCCGACGATTCGCTCCGGCGGGGGTCTCGGCCACGGCGGGGACCCGCTCGATGAGACCGTCGATGCCGCCGACGGATTCGAGTCCATCGGTCATCATCACCAGCACGTCCGGCTGCGCGGCGACGAGGGCCTCAGCGGTCATCGGCTTCATGCCCTCCCAGCCGATCTCGGCCGCCACATCGACGCCGCCCACCGCGTCGATCAGCGAGTCGGCGCCTGAGTCCTCGCCGAAGATGTAGTAGACGTTGGCGCTGCCGCGCACGTAGAGGAAGAGCATCCGCGCGCGATCGGCTTCGGCGGCGGGCACGACCTCGGCGATCTCCGCGAGCGTCTCGTCGACCGAGGTGTCGAGCCGTGCGATGAGCGCTTCACCCCGACCGGGCACGCCGAGCGCGGTGGCGATCTCGGTCACCAGCTCGTCGGTGGTGTCGAGGCGCCGGTCGCTGGAGATCACGACGACGGCGATCCCGGCGTCGCGCAACTGCTGACGGACCTCTTTCGGGCCGATCGTGGTGTCGGTGAGCACCACGGTGGGGGCCAGTTCGAGAATCGCCTCGGCGTTGAGCGTGTGGCCGGTCTTGGTGACGACCGGGAGGTCTTCGGTCCCGGCGAAGACCGTGGAGGCGTCGCGGCCGACGACCTGGTCGCCGAGTCCCAGAGCGAAGACGGTCGATGCGATAGTGCCCGAGATGTCGATCGGGAGGATGCGGTCGACGTCGGTGATCTCGACCTCGTGGCCTTCACTGTCGGTCACTGCCACGGGCAGCTTCGGCGCGGTGTCGTCGTCGACGGGCTCGATCGCATGGCTCGAGAGGCAGGCGGTGGACGGCCCTGTGTGGCCGCGCACATCGTCGATCAGATCGAGCGAGGCGAGTGAGGCGGAGGCCTGTGGGCAGGTGGCGTCCACAGCGGCTGGCGGTGCGGCGGTGGCTCCCGGCTCTGCGCACGCGGTGAGTCCGACGGCAAGAGCGGCGACGAAGAAGAGAGCGAGAACGCGACGCATTAGGCAAGGCTATCCTAAAACTTGACGCGCGCTGATTCGCACCTCTACGCTCAGGAACGGCGGCTTGCTTAGCTAAGCCTAACCAAAACCCCTCCCTTCACCCGACTGCATTGCGGCACCGCAGGCACGTGTCTTTCGCGCGCCCGGAGCCGTGGAGAATCGTGAACGCCACAGCCACAGCATCCTCAGGGGGCGGCCGCATACGCGTGCTGCTCGCCGCCTTCGTCTCTTTCCTCCTCATCGCGGCCGGCGCGGTGATCGTCCCGCCTGCGCATGCCGCCGGCGCGACGGTGACGGCCGCGATCGCCTCCGCCGACACTTCCGGTGCGAGCGTTCAGGTGCAGGCGAGCGGTCTGCCCGAGGTCGAAGGCGCATACGCGGCTCTCATCGTGAAGGGCACGGAGTCAGGTCTCACCGGTGGGGGCGGGTACGCCGCATTCGTGATGCCGACCGTCGCCGGAGGGGCGAGTACGTTCACACTCGTCGCGCCGGCCGGCTCGCTGGACCGCACGAAGACGTACGAGGTGCTCGTGTGGCAGAAGCACTCGAACCCGAACGAGACCACGATCTACGGCCGGGGCGACGTCGCCATCTCGGCTGGGCAGTGGGATGCCGTGTTCGGCCCGGTCCCCACCGACCCGGGAACGGACCCGGGCACCGATCCTGGAACCGAGCCTGGGACCGACCCGGGCACCGACCCCGGCGTGACCCCGCCCGCCTCCGCCGCGATCGAGGTCTTCCTCGCCGACGGCACCACGCCGGCCGCAGGCGCCGCACTCAAGGCCGGCGACAAGGTCGTCGTGAAGGGATCCGGCTACGACCCGACGGCGAACCTCGGTACCGAGGGGCGTGGCGTGCCCATTCCGAAGCACCTCCCGCAGGGCACCTACGTGGTCTTCGGCAACTTCGCTTCGGCATGGCAGCCGTCGGCCGGCGCTGCACCGGCGACGCGGTCCTCCGGATCGCAGGTCTGGGCTCTGGCCGAGGGTGTGCTGAACCAGGTGCCCGCGCAATACCAGAGCGCGATCCGTGCGCAGTGGGTCGACATCGCCGCCGACGGCACGTTCCAGGCGACGGTGACCCTGAAGGATGCGGCGACGTCACCGGGGTCGTACGGGATCTACACGTATGCCGCCGGTGGCGTGATCAACGCCGATCAGGAGCGCAGCGTCGCCCTGAACTACACCGAGGCTCCGGCCGTCTCCACGGTCGTGAAGTCGGCGACTGCGAAGGACGGCCTGACGGTCACGGCATCCGGCTCGAAGCTGGGTGCGATCACCGGCGCCTACGTCGCGGTGATCGAGAAGGGCACCGAGGCGAACGTCACCGGCGGCGGCGGGTTCCTCGCGATGCAGTACGTGCGCCCGATCTCCGGCGGCGTCTTCACGGTCGACCTGACCGCCGTGGCCGACAAGCTCGACCGCACCAAGTCGTACGAGGTCATCGCGTGGAAGCAGCACTCGAACCCCGATGCGAGCACGATCTATGCGCGCTCGACCATCTCCGTCACCGACGCGCAGTGGGAGGCCCTGAAGCCGGCTCCGGTCTCGGCGGCGATCGAGGTGTTCCTCGCCGACGGCACGACACCCGCCGCAGGTGTCGCGCTCAACGCAGGCGACAAGGTCGTCGTGAAGGGCTCGGGCTATGACCCGACCGCGAATGTCGGCGGACGCGGGATGCCGATCCCGGCACACCTCCCGCAGGGCACCTACGTGGTCTTCGGCAACTTCGGCTCGGCGTGGCAGCCCTCGACGGGTGCGGCATCGTCGACCCGCTCGGTGGGCGCGCAGGTCTGGGCTCTGGCCGAGGGTGTGCTGAACCAGGTGCCGGCGCAGTTCCAGGGCGCGATCCGTGCGCAGTGGGTGGACATCGCCGCCGACGGCACGTTCCAGGCGACGCTGACACTGAAGGATGCCGCCGCGACCCCCGGATCCTACGGCGTGTACACCTACGGCGCCGGTGGCGTCGCGAACGCCGACCAGGAGCGCAGCGTCGCCCTGAACTACGGTGACGCCTCGGTCATCACGTCCACGGTGAAATCGGCGAGCGTGAAGGACGGCCTGACCGTCACCGCTGCGGCTTCGAAGCTCGGTGCGATCACTGGCGCCTACGTCGCGGTGATCGAGAAGGGCACCGAGGGGAGCGTCACCGCCGGCGGTGGGTTCCTCGCGATGCAGTACGTGCAGAAGATCACGGGCGGCACGTTCACGGTGGATCTGACGGCCGCGGCCGACAAGCTCGACCGCACGAAGGCGTATGAGGTGATCGTCTGGAAGCAGCACTCGATGCCCGATGCGAACACGATCTACGCCCGAGGCGCCGTCACCGTCAGTGACGCGCAATGGGACACGCTCTTCCCGGCGGGGCCGACCGTGAGCACGACGGTCAAGGCTGCGACCGCGAAGGACGGCCTGACCGTCACAGCAGCGGCCACGAACCTCGGCGAGATCCCTGGCGCCTATGTCGCCCTGATCGAAGCCGGCACCGAGGGCAAGGTGAGTGCCGATGGCGGGTTCCTCGCGATGCAGTATGTGCAGAAGGTCACGTTCGGGGCCTTCGCGGTCGATCTCACGACTGCGGCGAAGAACCTCGACCGCACGAAGTCGTATGAGGTGATCGTGTGGAAGCAGCACTCGAATCCGGACGCGAGCACGATCTACGCCCGCTCGACCGTGACGATCACCCCGCAGCAGTGGGACGCACTGCTCGACGTGAAGGTGCCGGAGGTGCCGGAGACGCCCGTCACCCCGACGAATCCGCCCGCGAACGTCCCTGGCGGATCACTCCGCTGGGCGATCTCGTCGTCGTTCACGAACTACATCACGGGCGACATCGCGAAGGGCTCCATCGCGGTCTCCGACGGCGCGACCCGTTCGGGTGGACAGTTCCAGTTCGGTCAGACCGTCGGCGGGGACTTCGACGTGAACACCGGCCTCGGCAGCGTCGTCTACCGCGGCTCGGTGCGCTTCACCGGTCACCAGGGCGTGCTCGATGTGACCGTGTCGAACCCGCAGATCCGCATCACCTCGGCATCGGCGGCGACACTGTACGTCACGAGCGGCGGCGCACAGGTGCCGTTCGCGACGCTCGACCTCTCCAACGCGGCGCGCATCGCGGCCAACGGCGCCGTGACCTACACGGCGGCACCCGCGACGCTGACGGATGCCGGACGTGACCGCGTGCTCGCCGGCTACGGGACCGCGCTGAACCCGGTGACATTCACGATCGGGTCCGTCGCGGCGGCGCCGGCCGGTTCGAGCGGAACAGTGGCTGCCGCTGTCGTGAAGCCGAAGACCACCCTCCCGGCCACCCCTCCGGCGACCGAGGGCATCGAGGCCGATGAGGCCAACCTCGCAGCCCTCGGAGCGGGCCAGCCGGCCACGGTGTCGGCATCCGGATTCCGGGCGAACGAGCAGGGCATCAAGGTCGTCGTGTACTCGACGCCCGTGCTGCTGGAGACGGTGACGGCCGACGCGAACGGCGTCGCGACCTGGTCGGGTGCGCTGCCCGCGAGCCTCGAGGACGGCGAGCACACCCTCACGTTCCAGGGGTCGGTGAACCGCGGCCTCGCGTTCACGCTGAGCCGGGCGACGACGGTGGTAGGTGTCTGTACCGTCGAGGGCGCCACGCTCAAGTGGGGCTACAAGGAGTCGTTCCGTACCTACATCGAGGGCATCGCGAAGGGTGGCTGGACGCTGACCGACGTGACTTACCAGTACCCCGACTACGTGTGGGAGAACGGCACCGGATCGTTCGACGACAAGACGCTCACCGGGCTCGTCACCTACGGCGGCAGCATCACCTTCACAGGTCACGACGGTGCGTTGAACACGACCCTCGCCGGTGCACGCATCGAGCTCGCCGGAGACAAGGGCTACATCGTCTTCGATGTGACGGGCACGACGCAGGGCGGCGAGAGCATCGACCAGAAGAACGTCCGCCTCGCGGAGTTCGCACTCGGAGATGCGGCAGTCGTCGACGGTGCGCTGACACTCGACGCGCTTCCGACCACCCTGACCGAGGCCGGTGCGGCCGCGTTCGGCACCTACGCCGCCGGCGAGGAGCTCGATCCGGTCACAGCCGTGATCCCGGTCGGCGCGGACTGCGGCGTCGCCGAGGAGAAGCCCGAGACCGACTCCGAGGTCACAGCATCGGTCACCACCGCGAACGAGCCCGCTGCGTCCGAAGACGCTCCGGTGTGGCCGTGGATCATCGGCGGCCTGGTGGTCGTGGCGCTGGCCGCGACCGGCGGCGTGTTGCTCGTCCGCCGCAACCGGAAGGACGAGACCGCCGAGACGACGACCGAGGTCTAGTCGAGGCGCAACACGGAACGGCCCTCCCTGCGGCGGACGCGGGGAGGGCCGTTCTGCGTCTCCGGTGTACGGATGTCGGGACGATGAACGGATGCAGGGAGGAATCGGCCTGCGCGAGCCTGCATCCCTCCGATCTCCCGACCGATGCGTACGCAGACCCCGGCACACAGCATCCGTCGGTGGTGGGACAATGGAGGCATGGCCCCCACCGATTCCCACCAGACCGTCGAGGCGACCGTGCGCCGTGTGCCGCGGTACGGCGTGCTCATGGGCATCGGCGTCGTGGTCGGCGTCATCGCGGCCGGCATCCTCACCTGGGCCGGCAGCTTCGACGAGTCGCAGGCGCTCGACGTCGTCTACCCGCCCGGCCAGGTGTTCGGCTTCCTCCTGCTGTGGACGGTGCCGATCGGAATCGCGCTCGGAGGCGTCGTCGGCCTCATCATGGAGCGCATCGCCCGCCGTCACGACCGGGTCGTCCGGGTCGACCGCGAGACCGTCGTCGACGAGGACTGACCCCCTCCACCTGCCGCCGAGTGCACGGCTTGTCGCCGAGTGCACGGCCTCTTTGCGCAGGTATCCCGTGCATTCGCAAGCAAGCCGTGCACTCGGCGGGGACGGTAATCCCCTGGAAGCTGCGGGGGCTACGCCAGTTCGGCGATCACCGGGCGGATGGCGGCGTCGAAGGCCACCACGTCTCGGCGCAGGCCGTCGGTCACCGCGACCGTGAGCGCGCCGATCCACCAGATGCCGCGCTGCGAGAACGGCAGCACCTGCACGTTCAACTCGAACGAGTGGGCGCGCCGTCCGACCTCGCGCTCGAACTCCGCGATCGCGCTCGCATAGGCGCGGTAGGCGTCGCCGCCGGTGTGGCTCTTCATCGAGTTCACGTAGCGGTCGTGCGCGGCGCGTGCGTAAAGCAGAGCGGATGTCGCCTGCGGAGCGATCGCCGCAGACAGCTCTTCGGCCCCTGAGGCGGGCAGCGCGACCAGGGTGTCGAACCCGTCGATGAGTTCCAACGGCACCTCGGAGGGATGCGCGCGGGGCTCGACCGTCATGTCCCAGTAGTCCCGCCACTGCGACTCGACCTCGGGAGAGGCGTCCACAGCATCCGGTGCGCGCACGGCCAGCTCGCGGAGCGACGGGAGGTCTTCAGGGACACGGATCCCGAGACTCTGCCGCAGGGCGAGCGCGACGAGCACCGGAACGCTCGCGTCTTCGCGGATGAGCCACTGCGGCTTGTCGGACATGGCCCCATCGTAGGCGGGTCGGGGGTCCGGATCCGAGGTCTGTCTTCGCGGAGAGTCGGGCCTGCTGCGGGCGGTAGGCTGGTGACGTGGCTGCCTCCCCCACCAATCCCTATTCCGAAGCCGGCGTCGACACCGCTGCAGGTGATCTCGCCGTCGAGCTGATGAAGTCTTCCGTGCGCGCGACGCACGGTCCCGAAGTGCTCGGTGGTGTCGGCGGGTTCGCCGGCCTGTTCGATGCCAGTGCGCTGCGCGATTTCCGTCGCCCGCTGCTTGCGACCAGTACCGACGGCGTCGGCACCAAGGTCGCGATCGCGCAGGCGATCGACAAGCACGACACGATCGGGCAAGACCTCGTCGGCATGGTCGTCGACGACATCGTCGTGGTGGGCGCGAAGCCGCTCTTCATGACCGACTACATCGCCTGCGGCAAGGTCTTCCCGCAGCGCATCGCCGACATCGTGCGCGGAATCGCCGAAGCGTGCTCCGCCACCGGCACCGCCCTCGTCGGCGGCGAGACGGCCGAGCACCCCGGTCTGCTCGGTCCTCGCGACTACGACGTGGCGGGAGCTGCGACGGGCGTGGTCGAGGCCGACGCGATCCTGGGCGCCGATCGTGTGCAGGACGGCGATGCCGTGATCGCGGTCTCGTCCAGCGGACTGCACTCCAACGGCTACTCGCTCGTGCGTCACATCGTGACCCGCGCCGGCATCGGCTACGGCGACAACGCCGCCGACTTCGGCACCACCTGGGGCGAAGCCCTCCTCGAGCCGACGCGGCTCTACACGCTTCCGCTACTGCGCCTCATCGAACAACTCGGCTCCTCCGCCGGCACCGGCGGCGTGCATGCACTCAGCCACGTCACCGGCGGCGGCATCGCGGCGAACCTCGCCCGCGTGCTCCCGCAGGGCAGCTGGGTAGAGGTCGACCGCAGCAGTTGGTCGCCGAGCCCCGTCTTCCGTGTGCTCAGCGACATCGCCGGCTCCACGCTGGAGTCGGCCGAGGGCACCTGGAACCTCGGCATCGGATTCCTCGCGGTGGTCGCCGCGGAGAAGAAGGATGCCGCGATCGCTGCGCTGAACGCCGAGGGCATGCCCTCCTGGCAGGTCGGGACCGTCGGCTTCGGGCCGCGTCCGGCCGGCGAATTCGAACAGGGCGCCAAGGGCGTCGACGGTGGAGCAGTGCGCCTGGTCGGCGCCTACGCGGACGGAGCGAAGTAAGAGCCCATGTGCGGCATCGTCGGAATGGTGGGCTCTGCCCCGGTCAATCAGGACATCTACGACGCACTCCTGCTGCTGCAGCATCGCGGCCAGGATGCGACGGGCATCGCGACGGCGGAGTCGAACGGGGTGATGCACAACGCCAAGGCGCAGGGCATGGTCCGCGAGGCATTCCGCACCCGCGACATGCGAGCGCTGCTCGGCAACGTCGGGCTCGGACACGTGCGCTACGCGACCAAGGGCACGGCATCGAACGAAGAGGAGATGCAGCCGTTCTACGTGAACGCGCCCTACGGCATCATCCTCATCCACAACGGCAACCTCACCAACACGCGTGAGCTCACGGCCGACATGGCCAAGCGCGACCGCCGCCACCTGAACTCCTCGAGCGACACCGAGCTGCTGCTCAACGTGCTCGCGGGCGAACTGCAGAACACGACCTCGACGGTCGACCTCGACCCCGAGCGTGTCTTCGAGGCCGTGGCCCGCACGCACGAGCGCATCGAGGGCGCGTACGCCGTGATCGCCGTGATCTCCGGCTACGGTCTGCTCGCCTTCCGCGACCCGTTCGGCATCCGTCCCCTCATCCTCGGCCGTCGTCCCTCGACGGTGCCCGGTTCCGAAGGGCGCGACGAGTGGGTCGTCGCCAGTGAGTCGCTCGTGCTCGAGAACGGCGACTACGAGGTCGTCCGCGAGGTCGAGCCCGGCGAGGCGATCTTCATCACCACCGAAGGCGAGCTGCATTCCAAGCAGTGCGCCACGGCGGCGACGCTCGCGCCCTGCGCCTTCGAGTACGTCTACCTCGCCCGCCCCGACTCCGTCATGAACGGCATCTCGGTGTATGAGTCACGTCTGCGCATGGGTGACCGCCTCGCCGACACGATCGCCAAGCACGTGCCGATGGACAAGATCGACGTCGTGATGCCCATCCCCGACTCCTCGCGCCCCGCCGCGATGGAGGTCGCCCGTAAGCTCGGCATCGAGTACCGCGAGGGCTTCTACAAGAACCGCTACGTCGGTCGCACCTTCATCATGCCGGGGCAGGCCGTGCGCAAGAAGAGCGTGCGCCAGAAGCTCAACGCCATGTCCACCGAGTTCCAGGGCAAGAACGTGCTGCTCATCGACGACTCGATCGTGCGGGGGACGACCTCGAAGGAGATCATCCAGATGGCGCGGGATGCCGGCGCTGCCTCGGTCACCTTCGCCTCTGCAGCCCCTCCCGTTCGGCACCCGCACGTGTACGGCATCAACATGCCGTCGCGCCAGGAGCTCATCGCACACGGGCGGACGATCCCCGAGATCGCCGAGGTGCTCGGCTGCGACCACCTCGTCTACCAGGAGGTCGAAGACCTCAAGGCCGCGATCATCGAGGGCTCGGTGCTCACCGATCTCGACATGAGCTGCTTCGACGGCCGGTACGTGACCGGCACCGTCTCGGATGAATACCTGGCCTGGGTGGAGGGGTCACAGACCTCATGACGATGCCGAGCGCACGACCGCTGTGGCAGGGTCGGGCTCTCGCACTCGTGGGGATCGTCCTGGTGGCGTTCTCGCTGCGCTCGGCGGTCGCCTCCCTGTCTCCGGTGATCGACCATGTCGCCGAGGACTTCCCGGTGTCTCCGGTCGTCGTCGGCCTGATCGGTGCCGCACCGCCGGTGTGCTTCGCGATCTTCGGTCTGCTCACACCGCTGTTCGAGCGTCGATTCGGGCTGGAACGGATGGCCGTGGCAGCCATCGCGCTGATGGCCCTCGGCCTGCTGCTGCGCGGCTTCGCCGTCGACTCGACGACGCTGCTCGCGGCGACGGCGGTCGTGTTCGCGGGTGTCGGCTCCGGCAACGTGCTGCTGCCGCCACTGGTCAAGAAGTACTTCCCCGATCGCCTCGGGATCATGATGACCATCTACTCGACCACCATGGCGGTGTCGACCTTCCTGCCTCCGCTGGTCGCGGTGCCGGTGGCCGACTCGCTCGGCTGGCGGGTGTCGCTGGGCATGTGGGGAATTGTCGCGGGGATTGCGCTCGTGCCGTGGGTGGCACTGCTGCTGAAGAACGGTTCGCGGGCGGGCGAGCCGGTGAAGACGGAACTGCTCGTCCCCGATCCCACCGACGGCGTCAATGACATGCAGGATGCGGTGGCCGTCGCGACCGGTCCGATCTCGACTTCTCCGGCGAACCGTCGGTACTTCGCCCGCCTCTGGCGCCTCCCCCTCGCCTGGGCGCTCGCGATCGTCTTCGGAGCCTCGTCGACGATGGCCTATGTCTCCTTCGCGTGGATGCCGACCATGCTCGTCGACATCGGCGGCGTCACTCCGGCGACCGCGGGTTTCCTGCTCTCCCTGTTCGCGCTGATCGGTCTGCCGTGCTCACTGCTCGTGCCGATCCTGGTCGTCCGCTTCCAGGCCACACGTCCGCTCTTCTTCGTGGCCGTCGGCGGCGGACTGGTCGGGCTCGCGGGTCTCCTGCTCGTGCCGACCGTCGCCCTGCCGCTGTGGGTGAGCATCTTCGGTCTCACGGCCATCATGTTCCCGCTCAGCCTCGTGCTGCTCAGCATCCGTGCCCGCACACCCGAGAGCGCTGTGGCGTTGAGCGGGTTCGTGCAGAGCATCGGCTATGCGATCGCGGCGACCTTCCCCCTGCTGATCGGGCTGCTGCACGAGACGACCGCGGGCTGGCAGATCCCGCTGCTCGTCATCGCTGGTGTCCTGATCGTCGCGATCCCCGCCGGCATCGTCGCGGGTCGTCGTCGCACGGTCGAGGACGAGTGGGAGCACCGGCACGGCCGCTGGTGAGTCCGTGGGCCGAGCCTTGGCGTGGCGTCGAATGCAGGAACACCGCGCACTTTAGTCCTGTTTATTGACTATAAGTGGGAATACGCACAGACTTGTTCCCACATGCTCGGTGAGCGAAGCGGAACGAGGTACCCGATGGAGCACACGCCCGACGCGTCTGCGGCAGTGACGGCGTGGCCGGCTCATGTCGTCGAGACGCGTCCCTGGCGCCAACAGTTTCGCAGCGGGACCAAGGCGGATCGAATGCTCAGTCATGTCGATGCCGCGATCCCACCCTTCATCGCTGCGCTCGACTACTCACCGCCGCTCTCGCTCATCGGAGAGCTGGAAACGGCGCTGATGTCGATCACCCGAGCGGACGCGGATGCAGAGGGGCACAGCGTCGCGGTGTCGCGTTTCATGATCCGGAGTGAGTCGGTGGCGTCGTCGAAGATCGAGCGCATCGCCGCATCGGCCGAAGACTATGCCAAGGCGATTGCGGGGAACCGGAGCAACTCCAGTGCGACGAGCATGGTCGCCGCCAGCCGAGCTCTACACGCACTGGTCACCGGCGTGGGCGACCAGAACGCATTCACGCTCGAGGGAGTGCTGTCGGCGCACCAGGCGCTGATGAACGACGACCCGCGCGAAGCGAATTACGCAGGCCGCCTGCGTGACATGCAGAACTGGATCGGTGGCAGCGATCACTCTCCGCGTGGCGCGCTCTACGTGCCGCCGGCGCCTGAACGCGTCGCCGAGCTGATGAGCGACTTGATCGACTATCTGAACCGAGACGACGTGCCGGTGATTGTGCAGGCGGCGATCGCTCACGCGCAGTTCGAATCGATCCATGCCTTCACAGACGGCAACGGACGAATAGGTCGCGCGCTCGTCAGTGCTTCCCTGCGTCGGCGTGGTGTCACCCGGAACGCCGTCGTACCGCTTGCCAGTGGGCTTCTCGCCCAGCGTGAGGGTTACTTCGACGCGCTCACCGCCTACCGCCGAGGCGAAGCCGGTCCGATCATCTCGCTCTTTGCAAAATCGGCCAGGGTGGCCGCGGTGGAGTCGCGCGACTCCATCGCAGCCATCAAGGTACTTCCGAGTGAATGGCGTGAAACCTATCGTCCGCGGACGGGATCGGCCGGAGCTGCTCTGATCGAGGCGTTCTACGATCATCCGGTCATGAGCATGGACGATATCGAGCGGCTTGATCTGGGAAGCAGCTCCCGGATATACGCGGCAGTGGAGGACATGGTCGCTGTCGGAATCCTGCGCGAGATCACCGGGCGCATCCGCGATCGCGTATGGGTCGCGTCGGAGCTGATCGCGGAACTCGATGACCTCGACCGACGAATCCAAGCCGGCATGCGCCGAAGGTGAGGACGAGATGGCTGCTCACTCGCCCATGCGTTCCCCGGCGGGGGAGAGCACCCACCAGATGCCGCCGACGCCCTGGCCGTTGACGTCTCCCGCGGCGGCGTCTCCCGCGAAGTAATACAGCGGCCAGCCGTTGAGAGTCACCTGCGTGGAGCCGTCGGCGGTCGTGATGGTGCCGAGCTCGCCGGTCACTCCCTTCACGGCGGGGGCGTCGCTCGCAACCGTCAGCGGCGGCCAGTTCGTGAGGCATTCGCCGGTGCACGAGCTCTTGCCCGAACCCTGGGTGTCGTTGTCGAACATGTAGAGCGTCTTCCCGTCGGCGTCGACGACGATCTCGCCGAGATCCGAGTCCGCGGTCATCAGCGTTCCTGAGCCGGACTCCGATCCCGAGGTCGGGGCGCTCGACTCCGAGGACTGGCCGTAGGCGCCGCCCGTGTCGTCCGTGGTGCCACCGGAACCTCCGCCGGTCGACGTGCATCCGGCGACGGCGAACGTCATGAGCAGTGCGGCGACGGCCGCGGTCTTCGAGACTCTCGAGAGCATGGTGAACCTCCTGTGCAGGACCGCGGGTGCGGTCATGGAAGACACGAGAAGAAGACGGGAAAGGTTCACGATCCGTCGAGCGAGGAGCGCATCAGCACCGTTCCGGAGTCGACGGCACGGATCTCGACGGCGGCGATATCGGATGCCGGCAGCTCGGTGCCGGCGCTTAGGCGCGCGGTGGTGCCCGGGTGCGCCCGCCAGGTCGACAGCACGCTCTCGGTGCCGTCGTCGCTCACCACCACCAGTGCGTACGCCCACCCGTCAGCGGGAGCGTCGCCTTCGCTGCCGTAGTCGCAGATCATGTCGAGTCGGGTGCCCCAGGCGACATCGGTGAGACTGACGGAGGCAGTCAATGGCGCGTCTCGAAGCTGCTCGAGTGCGATCGTGGTCGACGGTGGACGCAGCTGGGTAGCGATCACGGGCACCGCCACGGCGGCGACGACGATCGCCGCGGCCGCGGCGATGCCCGCGATCCACGCGCGACGACGGCGGCGGGCGCGCTCGGTGGCGAGGGAGAGCACTCGAGCGCGGTGCTCGGGGGTCGGAGTCTCGGCATCCGGTGCCCGCAGCAGCGATTCCGCCCGCTCTGGGGTGACGCGGGAGAGCAGGCCGGGCATCGGTGCGATCTCCGCGATGGCGGTACGGCACTCGGTGCACTGCGCGAGATGCGCTTCGTACTCGGCGCGGTCGGCGGCGCTGAGAGCTCCGAGCACGTAGGCGGCGTCCCAGTCGGCATAGCGCGCGTGGTCGGCGTTCATCGCGTCACTCCCTTCTCCTGCAGCCCGAGTCGGAGGGCGCGCAGGCCATAGTGCAGCCTCGACTTCACGGTTCCCTCGGGGATCGTCAGCTCGTCGGAGATCTCCGACACGGTGAGGCCTCGGTAGTACGCGCGGACCACGACCTCGCGATGCGCCTCGGAGAGGGCAGAGAGTGCCTCCTCGATGAGGATCGCATCGAAGATCGCGTCGGTGGCGTCTCGCACGGCGGACTCGGGAGGTTCGTCTGTCGTGATCTCCCGGCGATGGTGGGCACTGCGCACCTCGTCCACCACCAGGTGGCGAGCGACGGTGTACATCCAGGAACGGGTCGACTCCGGATCGTCGGCGAGGATGCGCGGGGTCCGCCAGGCGCGCAGCAGGGTCTCCTGGACCACGTCGTCGGCTCCCGCCCGATCTCCGGTGAGGTGCACGACGTAGCGCCAGATCGGCGCGGCATGCGCGTCGTAGAGTGCGCCCAGTCGTGCCGCATCATCCTTCGGCATCCGCCACCTCCTTCGGTTCCTCTCCGAAGACACGAGACAGGGCCGCGAGAAGTTCATCTGAACCTCGCGCGATGTCATCCCGTGTCCTGAGTATGGACCTCTTCGAGATCGCCGGCCTCCCGCTGCATCCGCTCATCGTGCACGCGGTGGTCATCCTCGTGCCGCTCACCGCGCTGGCACTTATCCTCGGCGCCCTCCTCCCCGCAGCGCGCAAGAGGCTCGGCATCGTCACGCCGATCGCCGCGCTGGTCGTGCTGGTGCTCGTGCCCATCACCATGCTCGCCGGTCAAGCACTGGCGCAGCAGGTCGGACCGGTGCCGGCCGTCGTTCATCACGCGGCTCTCGGCGGGCTCCTGTGGCCGTGGGTGCTGGCGATGTTCGTCGTCGCCGCGGTGCAGTGGTGCTGGTACCGCTTCGGCGAGGGGCCTCGCAAGACGGCGCGCATGATCCTGGCCGTACTGGCCGTGGTGAGCGGCGCGGGGAGCACGGTCATGGTCGTGCTCATCGGCGAGGCCGGCGCCCGGGCGGTGTGGGGCGGGTGAGGGCTACCGCGCGGAGCGCGGCGGTGCGGTCGACGAGCGCACGATGAGCTGAGGATCGGTGGAGGGCATCTCGCCGACCGCATCGTGTCCCTCGATCTGCGCGATCACCCGGAGTGCAGCCGCGCGGCCCATCGCCTCGAAGGGCTGGCGGACCGTCGTGAGTGCGGGGGAGGCGTAGGCGGCGAGGGCGATGTCGTCGACGCTCACCACCGAGACGTCGTCGGGAACGCTGCGACCGGCCTCGTGCAGCGCGCGGATCAGGCCGAATGCCATCTCGTCGCTGCTGACGAACACGGCGGTGGCCTCGGGGATGGCCGCGATCGTGCGACCGGCGCGGTAGCCCGACTCGGGCGTCCAGTCGGCGGGGATCAGCGGCGGGGGCACGATTCCGCGGTCGCGGAGCGTCTGCTCCCAGGCCTCGCTGCGCTGCTGCGTCTCGGTCCAGTAGTCGTCGCCCGAGACATGCCATACGGTCTTGTGCCCGAGGTCGAGCAGGTGCTCGACGGCGAGACGGGCGATCGCACGCTGGTCGACGGCGAGTGGAGCGTCTTCGTCGAGGGAGGTGCGCTCGCTGCGGGTCGCGGGGGTGCGTTCGGTGCGCGCCCGCATCGCCGGGCTCTCGAGCTCGACCGGCACACCGAGGATGATGCCTTCGGCTCCCTGACGCTCCAGGCGGTCGAAGGCCTCCAGGAACGCCTCGGCCGACGCATGGTCGGCCACGGCCGCCGTCGACACGGTGTATCCGTTCGCCGCGGCCGCCTGCTGGATGCCGACGCCGAGCGCGGCCGAGGAGTACCGGTCGGTCGAGACCACGATCACGCCCAGCACGCGGGTGCGGCCGGAGGCGAGAGAGGCGGCGGCGGCGTGCACGCGGTAGCCGAGCTCTTCGACCGCGGCGAGCACTCGTCTGGCGGTATCCGGACGCACGTTGTCCTGCCCGGACATGACGCGCGAGACGGTCTGCGTGGAGACTCCGGCGAGCTGGGCGACATCGACCTGGCTGGGGGCGCGGTCGTCTCTCGGGCGACGAGGTGACATGTGCTCAATGGTAGCGATCAATCGGCGTAAATCCAGGAGGCGGCGAGTCGTGTGATGCGATAATGTGAACGCAAACACTCGTGCTTGGAGCGCTATGCCTGACCTTCTCGCCTCGGCTTTCGACGGCTCTTCCGTTGCCGTCGACGCCTCGGCCGCCGCGTCGCCGATCGGCGCGCCCACCCTGACCTGGCGCGATGGAGAGATCCTCCGCGACGGTGTCTCGCACCGCATCCTCGCGGGCTCGATCCACTACTTCCGGGTGCACCCCGACCAGTGGGAAGACCGCCTGCGCAGGCTCGCCGCGATGGGCGCGAACACGGTCGACACGTATGTCGCATGGAACTTCCACGAGCGCGTCGAGGGCGACGTGCGCTTCGACGGCTGGCGCGACCTCGAGCGCTTCATCCGCCTCGCCGGCGACATCGGACTCGATGTGTTCCTCCGGCCCAGTCCCTACATCTGCGCGGAGTGGTCCAACGGCGGCATCCCGTTCTGGCTGTCGGGGCGCGTCGCCGCGCTGCGCACCAGCGATCCGGACTTCCTGGCCGCGGTCGACGTCTGGTACGACGAGCTGATCCCCCGGCTCGTCCCTCTCCAGGCCTCGCATGGCGGACCGATCGTCGCGGTCCAGATCGAGAACGAGTACGGCTCATTCGCCAGCGACGCCGGCTACCTCGCCCACCTGCGCGACGGTCTCCGTGCACGTGGAATGGTCGAGATGCTCACGACCGCCGACGGCATCACGGGTGACATGATCGAGCACGGCAGTGTGCCAGGTGCCATGGCGACGTTCACCTTCGGCACAGGTGTCGCGAGGGCCGTGGAACTGCGACGCGAGGGCGATGCGCTCATGTGCAGCGAGCTGTGGGGCGGCTGGTTCGACCACTGGGGCGAGCGGCACCACGTGCGCTCACCCGCGAGCACCGGGGGCACGATCGAGGAGCTGCTGGCTGCCGGCGGATCCGTGAGCCTTTACATGGCGCATGGTGGCACCAACTTCGGCCTCTGGAACGGTGCGAACCACGACCAGGTGCTGCAGCCGACCGTCACCAGCTACGACTCGGATGCGCCCATCGGTGAAGACGGCACGCTCAATGAGAAGTTCCACGCACTGCGCGCGATGTTCGCGCCGTTCCATGCGCGCGAGCTCCCACCCGTCCCCGCATCCCCGCGGCGACAGGCCGCGGCGTCCGCGGCACTCACCCCGCGCGCCTCTCTGCTGGAGTTGATCGCTGCTCTCCCGGTGACCGGCGACGTCTCGCCTAGACCGCGCACGTTCGAAGAGCTCGGCGCCGAAGACGGCCTGGTCGCCTACGAGGCGGATGTGTCCTTCCCCGCCGACGCGATGCTCATGATCGACGGGCTGCACGACCGTGCCGTGGTGTTCCTCGACAGCCAGGCTCTCGGAGTGCTCGAGCGCGACGGCGAGACGTCTCTCGCGATGCCTGCCGACGGGGGAGCGGGCCGGCTCGCCATCGTCGTCGAGAGCCTCGGGCGCATCAACTACGGTCCGTACACGGGCGAGGGCAAGGGCATCATGCGTGGCGTGATGATCGGTCGGCGGCTGGTCAACGGATGGACGCATCGCCTGGTTCCGCAGGACGCTCCGGATCCGGCCTCCGGGTCGGCCGCTGAGGCCGCCGACGGCGTCGCCGTCGCCTCGCTCGACATCGTCGAGCCGCTCGACGCCTGGCTCGCCTTCCCCGGCGGATCTAAGGGCATGGTCTGGCTGAACGGCTTCCTCCTCGGTCGGTACTGGAAGGTCGGACCGCAGGAGACGCTCTATGCGCCGGCGCCGCTGTGGAAGGCCGGGCGCAACGAGATCGTGGTGCTCGACACCGACGGTCTCGGTCCGACGGTCGAGATCCGCGAACAGCCGTCCTTCGGCGAGACCGAGGAGTTCATCGGCTCCTGATCCAGGATGCCGCGAGAGCCGTCCTGCACTTCGTGTGCGGGACGGCTCTTCTCGTTTGAGCGGGGCTACTTTTGGCCAATGTTTGCGCTCGCTATCAGCAAACGCTTGATATACCGCTCTTCACATGCCTATTGTGATAGCGCAAACATTGGTGAGAGCCGATGTCATCCATCTGCGGCGCATCGGGGCGTCTTCCTCCCGGTCGACGCTCCGATCGAGAGGCAAGACGTGTCGAAACCTTCCCGACCGCCCCGCACCGCCGTCGCCGTCAGCTCGCTGCTGGTGACGGCGCTCGCGTTCGGCGGCGTGTTCGCCCAGGCGCCATCCGCGCAGGCAGCCGACCTGATCTCCGTCCCCAAGACCGACTACCGGCTGCACGGGGTATCGAGCGAATCGGATCCCTACCCCGCGCCACCGGCGCTCGACGGCACGGCGCTTGCTGCCTTCGACGGCGACTACGGCACCCAATGGGTGTCCCGCTACACGCAGAAGGATCCATTCCCGCATTGGGTCTCCATCGACCTGCAACGCGCCCTCTCGGTGAAGGCTCTCGACTATTCGGGCAAGGTCGGCCAGCGGATCGACGCGAAGACCGTCGAGGTCTACGTCACCGATGACGCACAGGCCGCAGCCCTCTCTCCTGCCGATGGTGGTTGGGGAGCAGCGGCGGCGACGGCGACTCTGCATGCGCCGACGGCCAACGGAGAGAAGCAGCGAATCAGCCTGGACACGGCGAAGGAGGGCCGCTACGTCGCACTGTTGATCGTCGACGCGCAGGACATGGCAGGCAACGGCGCCGGCGCGGGAGAGATCGAGGTCTTCTCCGACGAGGAGCTCCCGCCGATCGTCACCGAGCCGGAGGTTCCGGATACCGATGAGACCGTAGAGATCACCGACGGCGGTACGACCGCCTTCGTCTCGACCGAGTTCCCTCGGATCACCGGCTACCAGGTGGGCGGCGAGAAGATCGCCGGACAGCGCACCTCGGCGAAGACCTGGTCGGTGAACGGTACGGCCTACGCGGCGGAGACCACTTCGACGCCCTCGGCCACAGGAGTCGACTACGTGTCGAAGCTGAAGGGGATCGACGTCACCGTGCGCAGCAGCATCCGCGTCGCGAAGGACGGGACCGTCGGGTTCGAGGTCACCGCCGTCGACGGCACGGCGACCGTGACCACCCTCGGCCTGCCTGACAACGCGTTCCTCTCCGCGAGTGCCGCAGATGCGGGGTCGGCGCTCGACCGCACCGTGATCAGCCCGGACAGCACGAAGAACGCAGACGAGCACATCGCCGTGAACGGCGCGACGGCGACCGGTCAGAAGGGGGCGGCCTTCGCGTTCCTCGGCAACGGCTCGCTCGTGGGCAGTGTGATCACCAACGCGACCACACAGGCCTCCGGCGGCACCGCATCGTGGAACGGTCGCCTGACCACGCGCGTGACCGAGGCGGCAGGGCGCACGGCCGAGATCGGCTCCAGCACCTGGCTGATCCATCCGACCACCGCCGTCGATGACCGGGTGACCACATACGCGCTGCCGAAGGTCACGGTGCTGCTCGCCGCCGACCGCAACGGCGACGCGAAGGTCGACTGGCAGGATGCGGCGATCCGCTATCGCGAGGTCGACACCCCGCGGCTCGGCGCCGACCGGGTCGCCGAGCGCGTGGTCAGCCGCATCCCGTTCAACTTCGCCTCCAGTGCGACGAACTACTTCGACCTCACGCTCGACAACACCAAGCGCATCGCGAACCAGACCGACGGTCTCGGCCAGTGGGTGCTCAACAAGGGCTACGGCAGCGAAGGCCACGACTCCGCGAACACCGACTACGGCGGAAACTACAACGAGCGCGCCGGCGGTCTCACCGACCTCAACAACCTCGTCGACGAAGGCGCCAAGCTCAACGCCGACATGAGCGTGCACGTCAACGCCACCGAGATGTATCCGCAGGCCAACGCCTTCGACCCCGCGATCATCGACGGCACGGCCCCGTACAAGCCGGGCTGGAACTGGCTCGACCAGTCGTACTACATCAACCAGCAGGCCGACCTCGGCACGGGCCGCGTGCTCGACCGCTTCCAGCAGCTGCGCGATGAGGTTCCCGGCCTCAGCGGCGTCTACATCGACGTCTACTACTCCAACGGCTGGGTCGCCGAAGAGCTCGCCGACGAGCTGAACGGCATGGACCTCGAGGTCGCGACCGAATGGGGCGACAAGTTCGTCGACAGCACGGTCTGGTCGCACTGGCCCAACGATCTGGCCTACGGCGGCAAGGACAACAAGGGCATCAACTCCACGATGGTGCGCTTCATCCAGAACGGTCAGGCCGACGTCTGGAACGACGACCCTCTGCTCGGCCAGCAGCGGCTGATCGACGCCGAGGGTTGGCAGGGCAACCGCAACTGGGACAGCTTCGTCGACAACATCTGGAAGCAGAGTCTGCCGACCAAGTTCCTGCAGCACTTCGATCTGCTCACCTACGAGGCAGGCACCGCGGCGACGCTGACGGACGACGTGGCGGTCCGCATGGACGGGACCACCAGGGTCGTCACGATGGACGGGGCGACGGTGCTGCGAGGCGACTCGTATCTGCTGCCGTGGCAGTCGCTGGCGTCGAATCAGGACGCAGGCTCGCCGGTCGACGCCGACAAGATGTACTTCTATTCCGCATCCGGTGGCGAGAAGACGTTCGGTCTCACCGACGCCTTCCGCGGCAACACCGCCTTCGATGTCTTCAAGCTCGGCGACCAGGGCCGCGTCAAGATCGGCACGGTGAATGCGACCGACGGCGAGCTCACGCTCAGCGGTGACAAGGGCGCGGCGTACGTCGTGGTTCCGCAAGGCGGCGCACAGCGCGCAGCCGTCGAGTATCACGACGCCGGCCTCGACGACCCGGGGTTCAACTCCGGTTCGCTCGACGCCTGGAACCCCCAGGGCGATGTGACGATCGAGCGCACCGACTTCGGCAGTGCGAAGAACGAGTCCCGTGGCGACAACATCGCCGTGCTCGGGGCGGCCGCTTCGTCGATCTCGCAGACCGTGACCGGGCTCACCCCCGGGCAGCGGTACGCGTTCTCGGCACAGGTGCAGATCGATCCCACGGCGACCCGCGACGTGAGCGTCTCGGTCGACACCGGCTCCGGCGCGGTGACCCGCACGTGGAACCTCTCGCCGACGTACAACTACATGCGGGCCGACTCCAAGGCGGGCCAGTACTACCAACGCGGCTCGACGTCGTTCCTCGCACCGGCCTCCGGTGAGGTCACCGTGTCGGTCGGTGCCGTCGCGGGTGACGCGAAGGTCCGCATCGACAACGCCCGCGTCTCGGCCGACACCACGTCGCCGTTCGCGGCCGGCACGGTGTACTCGAACGACTTCGAGGGCAACGAGGCGGGCTGGGGACCGTTCGTGAAGGGCGACGCCGGCGGTGTCGAAGATCCGCGCACGAGCATCTCGCGCCGTCACGACCCGTACACGAGCAGCGACTGGCGCAACACCGCCAAGCCGTTCGATGCGGGGCCCCTCGCCGGGCTCGCGGTGGACACGACGCTCAACGGCGACCACTCGCTGATGTCGCACTCCGAGAACAACGGGGTCGTCTACCGCACCGACCCCACGCTCGTGCCGCTGCAGGCAGGACACTCCTACCGCATCGGGTTCGACTACCAGGTCGGGGCGAGCGGGGCGTATCGCTGGCTGACCGGCACCGATGCCGTGGCGGGTGGCAAGGTCACATCGACAACGCTCAGCCGCACCGGGATCGCGCAGGCGCACGAGACGGCAGAGTTCTCGCAGGACGTGATCGTCGGGTGCGGCGACTACACCTGGGTGGGACTCGAGCGTGTCGGCGGACCGGAGGTCGACTTCATACTCGATGACTTCACCGTCACCGACCTCGGCCCGACGACGGGCGGCACGCCCTGCGCGACGGTGTCCGGCGACGCAGGCGTCCTGAGCCCCGGTGCACAGACCGCATTCACGACCACCTTCACCAACAGCGAGTCGATCTCCGTCGACAACATCGGTGTGCAGCTCGAGGTACCGGAGGGGTATCTGGTCGAGGTCGCCGACGGCTCGTCGAACCTGTTCGATGAGGTCGCGGCCGGCGACAGCGTGAAGACCACCTGGCTGGTCACCGCGCCGGCGGCGGCTGCGGGCGCGACGGTCGGCATCGGGATCGCGGCGACCTACCTCGCGGACTGCGATGTGCGCACGGTCGGCACGACGCAGGAGGTGTCGGTGTCCTCGCGGGCCCGCATCCCCAACGCGCAGATCTCCGTGACGGCGAGCTCCGAGGAGACGGAAGGCGAAGACGGTGCGGCCGCGAACATGCTCGACGGCGACGCCGGCACGTTCTGGCACAGCCGGTGGAGTTCGGCGGCGACGTCGTACCCGCATGTGATGACGTTCGACCTCGGCGCTGCCCAGGAGATCGACGGTATCTCGTACCTGCGCCGCGGAGCCAACCAGAACGGCCCGATCAAGGGGTACGAGGTAGCGGTGTCGACCGACGGGCAGACGTTCACGCCCGTCACCACCGGTGAATGGAAGAACGTCCCGGAGTGGCAGGACGTGGACTTCGCGGCGACCACGGCTCGGTATGTCCGGGTCACGGCCACATCGTCGATCTCGGGCACGCAGTTCGCGGCCGTCGCCGAGATGGCGATCTACGGCACGTCGTCGCCGAAGAGCGGCAGCGCGCCGAAGACACGACCGGCCGACGACCTGAGCGAGTGCAACCCGGTGACGGATCCGAAGCTCGGACTCGACTCGGATTCGGTGCGTGCCGGTGAGACCGTCGGCACGGTGCTCACGGGCTTCGCGCCGCGCTCGACGGTTTCGGTCTGGCTCGACAACGTCAAGCTGACGGATGCCGCGGTCGATGCGAAGGGCTCCCTGACGACGCGACTGCTGATCCCGGCGAACGCCGCGGTCGGAAAGCACCGCGTCATCGTGCAGGACTCGGCTGGCGCCGAGCTCGCCAGCGCACCGTTGAAGGTCAAGAAGGCGAAGCCGGGGAAGGAGGCGACCGTCACGGCATCCATCGGTTCGGTCGTCGCCGGAGCGAGCGTGACCGTGCAACTGAGCGGTTTCGAGCCTGACGCCCTGGTGCAGCTCTGGCTGCACTCCGAGCCGGTGCGCATCGGCGAGGTGACGGTGTCGGCCGAGGGCGATGCGGTGGCCACGGTCACGATCCCTGCGGCGACGCCGGCTGGAGCACACGCCCTCGTCGCGACTGATGCCCAGGGCGTCGAGCTGGCTCGGGGCGACCTCGCAGTCACCGCGGCGGTCGGAAGCGTCAGCGGTGGAAACCTCGCGACGACCGGTGCTGACGGAGCGATCTGGGCGGGGGCGGCGTTCGCGGCGCTTGCCGCGATGGGCCTCGGCCTGGCGCTCTGGCTGCGCAGGCGCCGCCACATCTGACCGCACTGACACGAACGGCCCGGAGGCTCATCCCCTCCGGGCCGTTTCGTGCTGTGCGGCGGAAGCGGCTTCCCTGCACGACAGGGGTCGGTATCGGGTTCTCCCGATCCTTCGGTGCCCTGTGTTCGCGCTGTGCGGCGAGAACGCGTGAGGAATCAAGATGGTTCCCGTAGCCGAGCGAAAGGAACGCATGCATACTGTAAGCATGCCCAACGTGCTGATCCGCGACCTCGATCCGAGCATCCACTCGGTCCTTGCGGCACGCGCGGAGTCACGCGGGCAGTCACTACAGCAGTACCTGACGTCTGAGCTGGCGCTCATCGCGTCCCGCCCCACTGTTCCGGAACTCTTGGCCGCGCTCGCGGAGCGACCTGTCTCGCCGGCCATCTCGCCGGAGGCGATCGTCGCGGCGATCCGGGAGGGGCGAGCCGATCGATGATCGTCGTCGACGCATCCATCGTGGTCGACGTCGTCTGCAATGTCGGTTCCACCGCTGCCCTCCATCGGCGCCTGACCGACGAAGTGCTGCTCGCGCCTGACCTGCTGCCCGTCGAGGTCGCGTCCGCGCTGCGCGGCTTGAACCTAGGGGGTGGACTGACCGATGCCGCGCTCGAGGCCGCAGCCGTCGACCTCGCCCGGCTACGCGTCGAGCTGCATCCCACGCTGCCGCTCATTCCGCGCATCCTGGCGCTCCGCCAGAATGTGACGGCCTACGACGCGGCCTATGTCGCGCTTGCGAGTGTGTTCGGGTGTCCACTGATCACGCATGACCGAAGGCTCGCGCGTGCAGCCTCCGGTCACTGCGCAGTCGAGGTGCCTGTCACTTCAGGCTGACGGGATCAGCCCTTCACGGCGCCGGCGGCGAGGCCGGAACGCCAGTACTTCTGCAGGGCGAAGAACAACAGCACGAGCGGGATGACTCCGAGCAGGGCGCCGAGCATGACCGCGCCCTTGTCCGGGGCGAAGTAGCTCACCATGCCGTAGAGGCCGAGGGTCACGGGCTTCAGATCCTGACTCGAGATCATCATGAGCGGCAGCAGGAAGTTGTTCCACGTCGCCACGAAGATGAACAGGAAGATCGTCACCATCGCGGGGCCGAGCAGACGCATCACGATCGTGAAGAAGATGCGTGCCTCCCCGGCGCCGTCGATGCGGGCGGCCTCCAACAGCTCGGTCGGCACAGAGGACTGGGCGTAGACCATGCCGAGGAAGACGCCGAACGGAGACACGGCCGAGGGGATGATGATCGCCCACATCGTGTTCGTCAGCCCCAGGGCCTGGAACTCGATGTACAGCGGTACCGTCAGCAGGGCCACGGGGAGCAGGAGACCTGCCATGATCACCCCGACCGCGATCTTCTTGCCGGGGAACGCGAACTTCGCGATCGCGTAGCCGGCCATCACCGCGAACAGAGTGCCGATGACACCTGCACTCACGGAGTACAGCATCGAGTTTCCGACCCACCGCCAGAACAGTCCCTGGGTCCAGTTCATCAGGCTGTCGTAGTTGGTGTCGAGGTTCCAGTCGGCGAACCAGAAGCCGAAGGTCGACGTGAGGTCGGTGTTGTTCTTCGTCGATGCGACGATCAACCAGTACACCGGCACGAGGAAGTACAGCGTCGCCACGACCAGTGCGATGATCCCGAACACACGCGTGAGCGGGCTCGGTGCGATCGAGGGCGGCGGAGCATCCACATCGCGCGGACGACGGGGGCGTCGACGCGTGGATGACTCGGTGGTGATGAGGCGCGTGGTGGTCATGCGTCGCCCTTTCGTCGCTGCAGCAGCGCGTAAACGATCGCGAGCACTCCGGCGATCAGAGCCATGAGCAGGGAGTATGCGGATGCCGGGCCGCTGCCGGACGGCGAGATCTCGCCCATCATCGTGTTGTAGGTGAGCATCATCGGAGTGAAGTCCTTGCCCATCCAGGAGTTCGCGGCCTGCAGGACCACCGGCTCGTTGAACAGCTGGATGGTGCCGATGATCGAGAGCAGCACGGCGAGGAGAGCCGCACCCCGCACCAGGGGCACCTTGATGCGCATCGAGATCTGGAAGCCGGATGCTCCGTCGAGGCGGGCGGCCTCGTACAGGTCGCGGGGCACGGCCTGCAGCGCCGAGAGGAAGATGAGCATGTTGTAGCCCGTGTAGGTCCAGGTCGTCATGTTCGCCATCGAGAAGAGGATCGTCCCCGGCGCCATGAAGTCGGTGCCCTCGGGGAGGAACGGCAGGAAGGGCGACACCTCCGGCGTGTAGAGGTAGAGCCACATCATGGCCGCGATGATGCCGGGGACCGCGTAGGGGAGGAAGAAGGAGAGCCGGAAGAGCGTCGGGCGGCGCACGATGAACGAGTCCAGCAGCAGGGCGAGTCCGAGGGCGACGACGATCATCACCGGGATCTGCAACGCGGCGTAGAGGACTACGCGTCCCATCCCGGTCCAGAAGGCTCCGTTGGTAGCGGCCATGACGAAGTTCTCGAGACCGACGAACGTGTCGACGAGCTCGCCGCCGCCGTAGAGGCCGTCGCCCGCAGGAACCTGCGCGAAGAACGAGGACCGTACCGACACGATGATCGGCACGAGGAAGACCACGATGAACAGCACGGCGAACGGCGCCATGAAAAGCCAGCCCGTGAGGCCCTCATGTCGCGTGCCGAACCGGCGCCTCCGGGTGGGATCCGCCGGGATGCGCGGTGCCGGTGCAGGCACCGCGCCCCGCGTTTCGGTCACTGTGACCATGGTGTCGCCTCTCGATCTATCACGACGACGGCGGAGTGCACGATTGCGCGTGCACTCCGCCGTCGATCATCCGATGATGCCTTCTCGTCGACTCACTCTGCGACCGGGAGGCCGAGGTCCTTCAGAGAGGCCACTGCGGTGTCCTGTGCGGTGGTGAAGATGTCGGCGACCGTTGCGGTACCGGCGACGGCGCCTGCGGCGGTCTCATTCATCTTCGACAGCGTCGAGAAGCCCGGTGCGTAGGGGAAGTCCGGGTTCAGGTTCTCGGTCGCCGTGCCGAGCTCGGCGAGCACATCCTGTCCGCCGAACTGGCGGAGCATCTTCTCGGGGGTCTCCACGTCGCCCTTGGCGGCGACGACGAGGCCCTGTGAGGCGAGGTCGTCGACCTGCGTGTTGAACCAGTCGTTGAACTCCATCGCCTCGGCGGGGTACTTGCAGTCCTTCATCACCGAGACGCCGGAGCCGCCGTCGGGGCCGCTCATGGCGCCGGCGCCGAGATCGGGGAGCTGGGCGACGCGCCACTGTCCCTCGGCCGGAGTGCCGTCGAGTGAGTCGAGGAGGAAACCGGCCTCCCATGCGGCACCGACGTGGCCGATGAGGCTGCCGTCGTTGAGTGCGGCGGTGAAGCCCTCACCCCAGCGCTCGGTCGCGAGAGTCTGCTTGTTGTCGAGGAGGCCCTGCCAGAACCCGGCGACTCGTTCGGAGCCTGCGCCCTCGGCGTCGACCTTCCACTCGTCGCCCTCGGTGGTGAACCAGGTGTCGCCCGCAGCCGCGGACTGGGCGGAGAGCCAGTTCTGCGCTTCGTCGGGCGTGAAGGCGGTCACGTACTTGCCGGCGGCGGCTGCAGTGGCGGAGTCGGCCGTGAGGTCATCGAGTGTCTTCGGCACATCCAGGCCCAGCGCCTGGAACTCGGCCTCGTTGTAGAAGTACACGAGGGGGCCGGTGTCCTGCGGAAGGCCCACGATCGCGTCGCCGACCTTCATGCCGCTGAAGGCTCCGGCCGAGAAGTCGTCCTCGTACTTCTTGGCCTCGTCCGCGACATCCTGCAGCAGCCCCTTGACGAACAGCTGGGGGACCTCGGAGTAGCCCGTCTGCGCGAGGCAGGGTCCGTTGCCGGCTTTCACGTCGGTCTCGAGCTTGAGGATCATGTCGCTCGACTTGCCGTCGAACTTCGTCGCCTTCACCTGGATGTCGGGGTGCTCCGCATTCCAGCGATCGACGATCTCGGAGGCCGGGGTCATGCCCTCGCCGTCGGGGAGACGGTGCAGGTACTCGATCGTGATGGGTTCGCCGCTGGCTCCGCTGTCACCGGAGTCACCGGATGAGCAGGCCGCGAGGCCGAAGGCCGACACCGCGCCGACCGCGACGATTGCGGCGGTACGGGTGAAGCGAGGGGTGATTGCCATGCTGTTCTCCTCTTTGAGGTCATGTTCCTGCGGATCGTCCTGTGCGGGGGATGACGCCGAAGCATCGTCGATCACATCCACATCAAATCAGAAAATGTTTGCGCTCACAAGCCTGAGGATACGACGACTCAGCCGCATCGGCGGCAGGCAAAGGGAGCGCTGACATTGCGATGTCCGCGGTCGGAGGGCGTGGTCAGTGTGCGTGGACTTCGTCGTCGACACGAATCGTGCCGCCGTGCTGTCGGCCGCTGCCATCTTCCGATGCCCAGCCGGGGAGCAGGAGGCGTCCGAGAGTCGGCTCCTGCTGCGCGAGAGCTCCGGTGAGGGTCGTGAGCACCTTCGCGTCCCGTACACCGGTGTCGGGGTTCGCGTGGGTCGCGAGACATCGCACGATGGGGCCGGCTGCTCGGAACTCCAGCTCGCCGATGCGAACGTCGCCGGTCCAGGTGAGTTCGTTCCAGGGGGCCACGCCGTCGACCACCACGTTGGAGCGGAATCGCCGGTCATCGATCTTCATCCCGAGGGCTTCGCCCAATGCGCGCACGCTGCCTCGACCGTGCACCGAGACGTATCCGCGGGAACGATCCTGGAATCGGGCGGTCTCCCCGTCGCCGACGAGTACGAGGGGGAGTCGGCCGGGACGCCGAAGACGTCGTCCTTCGGGGGTTGCGAGGACGAACTCGGTGACGGCTTCCGTCAGCTCGTCGCGCCCGTCGGCGTCGAGCACCGCTTCCACGAGCACAGCACCGGCATGTTCGATGCGGATCCGCCGTGCCCGGTCGTCGTAGCTCGTGTGCAGCGCAGCGAGCGCGGGGAAATCCTGGAGGGCGAGGCCCTTGGCCTTCGGCCAGTAGTCGAAGCCGTCGCGGTTCTCAGGCTCCACGGCATCCGCGAATCGGAATGCCAGGACCCGGTCGCCGGCGATCCTGCCGTCGGGCTGCACCGTGAGCGAATCGCGACGCTCGGGTGTGAGCCCCTTGATCGGGTGGCGGTAGAGGGCGACGACACGAGCCATGAGGAGATCCTCTCAGCTGCTGATGCTCGCTCATGACGGATGAGGATCCGGCATCCCTGACGGGGATCCTCATCCGGGCACGACGAAACACCCGCACGTAGTGCGGGTGTCACGAAGCAGGTCAGGCGGTCAGGCCTTCTCTAGCTCGTCTTCGTCTTCGTCCTCGTACTCGTCGGCCCATTTGTCGACATAGGCGTCTTCGTCGGTCGGGTGACCCAGCTCGCGCTCGAGCGCTGAGTAGTTCACCGACGGACTGTACGCCTTGAGTTCGCGGGCGATCTTGGTGTGTTTCGCCTTCTGACGGCCACGGCCCATGCGCGAGACCCCCTCACGAGTTAAGCTGCGGGCTGTGAGACCCGAGGCATTCACGACACCGGCGAGAAGCCGGTAAGAGTAGCATTCAGAATAGCACGCGGGTAAGACCCTCTGGCTGAAGCCAGGCTGGTGAAGGGAACGATCTTCATGACCGAGAACACCTCCACTCCGTCCGATGAGGCCGCACAGAACGCGGCGCTGCAGAAGGCCGTCATCGTCGGCATGCAGTTGGACCAGGATCGACACGTGATCGACGAGGCTGTGCGCTATGCGCGATTGCTGAGTGCGCCGCTCGTGGTGGCGCATGTCGACGTCACTCGTTTCGTGACGTACGAAGACCCGGACGGCTACGTCCATTCGGCTCCGATCGACATCAACTTCGATGCCGGCGCTGCGGAGTTCGAGGCCGTCGAGGCTGCGGCGGCGAAGATGCTGGCCGGGACCGACGTCACCTGGACCGCGCGTCAGCTCGTCGGGGATCCGGCGCTGGCGATCAAGCAGCTCGCCCACAAGCTCGATGCCCAGCTGATCGTCGTCGGCACCCGCAAGCGCGGTATCGGCGAGTCGATCAGGGAGTTCTTCACCGGGTCGGTCGCGGCGCGGCTTGCGCACCGACAGCATCGTTCGATCCTGGTGGTGCCGCTGGGCGAGCCTGTGCCCGACGAGCAGAAGGAGATCTGGCCGGAGCAGTAGCAGCCGATCCCCGAACGCAGAAGAGGCCCCGTCGGCAGTTCGCCGACGGGGCCTCTTCTATGGGTCACTCCCGGGAGGTCACGATCTGGGTGTGCTCAGGGCGACCGTCACGCCGCGGGCGGCCGTGTCGAGAGTCGTCTCGAGTTCGGTGACGACAGCCGGCGTGAGGATGCCGCCCTTCGCGATGTGGGTACGCAGGTCGGTGCGCACCCTGGCGCGGAAGGCGTTGATCACGGCATCCGCGCGGTGCATCTCCTCACGGCTGACGAGGCGGGAATCGTCGGTCGCCGTGCGAGGACGGTTCTTCGCCGCGGTGCGCTCGCCCTTCTCTGCTGCTGCGAGGTCGGCGCGAAGGCTCTTCATCGCGTCCTGCACGCTCTGCCGGACCTCGCTCGCGATCAGTCTTACGGAGTCGGTGAGCCCCGCCTCGATACCGGCGAGGTCGCCCTCGCGCGATGCGAGCTCGGCCCGACCGGCCTCGGTGATCGCATAGATCGTGGTGCGGCCGTCGACCGTCTTGGAGACCAGGCCCTCCTCCTCGAGCTTCGCGAGCCGCGGGTAGATGGTTCCGGCGCTGGGTGTGTACGTGCCTCCCGTGCGATCGGTGAGCGACTGGATGATGCCGTAGCCGTGCTGCGGCGCCTCGGCGAGGAGTGACAGCAGGTACAGGCGCAGGTCGCCGTGAGAGAAGACTGCGGGGCTCATGCTTCCCACTCCGCGTCTTCCGTGATCGATGCGGGGGTGCGGCGGAGGACCGTGACCCCACCGGAGACGGAGTTCGCGCGCAGGTCGACGAAGCGTCCGGCGAGCTCTCCCGTCGTACCGGTGTAATTGCTGGGGCCGGTTGAGTTGCGCTCGATGCCGTCGATCAGCAGCCGGCCGGTCAGGGAGCGGATCACGTAGTTCGCGGCGAGCGACTCGTCGAGGCGCACGGTGGTGCCGCCCGAGACCGAGTTGACGTTGATGGTGTTCACATCTCCTGCTGCATCCACCAGGGTGGCGCCGGAGACGATGTCGACGGTCGCGCGGCGGACGGCGCCCGTGACAGCCACGTCGCCCGAGACGCTGTTGGCGGTGATCGAGCCGGTGAGGCCGCGCACCTGCACGTCGCCCGAGACGGAGTTGACGGTCAGGTCGCCGATCAGCGTGTCGACGATGATGTCGCCGGACACGGTGTTGAGGCGGGCGTCGTTGCGGAGTCCGGAGACCAGTGCCCCGGCGCTGACGACGCCGAGGTTCAGGGCGATCGCACGGGGTACCGCGACGCTCACCTCGGCGCGGGGGCCGCCGGAGCCGAAGTTGCGGAACACCTCGAGGAAGTTGTCCCAGCCGAGCTGCGGGTGGTCGATCTCGACCTCGCCGTCGTGGGACTCGATGCGCAGGTCTTTGGCTGTGACGCCGTGCACCTCGATGCGGATGCCCGGTTCGTCGTGGGCGATGATGTCGACCTGTCCGCCGACCAGGCCCACCTTGAGGCGGGTGACGGATTCGATGTCGATGACGCGTTCCTCGCCGGGGGCGATGAGCCACTTCTCGGTCATGTGTGCTTCTCCTGTGTCGGTGGTCACGATATATCGTGTGTTGCAACGATAACACGATATATCTCGATGCTGCCAAGAGTTCAGGGTGAGCGTTCGCTGAGAGTTCTTGACCTTGACGCAACGTCAACTTCTAGAGTTCAAGACATCACCGCACGACCACGACGAGAAGGAGGAGCGATGGAGACGAGTGACTGGTCGATCCAGGAGATCGCCCGCCTCGCCGGCACGACGAGCCGCACGCTGCGGCACTACGACGACATCGGTCTGCTGCCGCCGTCACGCATCGCGAGCAACGGCTACCGGCACTACGACGGGCAGGCGCTCGTGCGCCTGCAGCGCATCCTGCTGCTGAGGGAGCTCGGGCTCGGACTGCCTCAGATCGCCGACGTGCTGGGTTCTTCGCGCGACCGCGATGCCGCCGTGAGCGAGTCATCGGCGCTCGAAACCCATCTCGCGCTGCTGCGCGAGGAGCAGACCAGGCTGGCGCGTCAGATCGCGTCGGTCGAATCCACCATCACGGCATTGAGAGGAGGTGAGAACCTCATGGCAGAGAACATGTTCGACGGCTTCGACCACACCACACACAAGGAGGAGGTCGAGCAGCGCTGGGGAAAGAAGGCCTACGCCGACAGCGACAGCTGGTGGCGCGGGATGACCGATGCCCAGCGCGCCGAATGGCAGCAGCGCGTGTCCGACCTCGGGCGCGACTGGATCGCCGCCGCGGAGAGCGGCATCGACCCGGCTTCCACCGAGGCCCAGGAGATCGCGCGACGTCACGTCGAGTGGCTCACGGGCATCCCCGGTACTCCCGCAGCAGTCTCCGGTGGCGACGTCAAGGCGTACGTCATCGGTCTCGGCGAGATGTACGTCGCGGATCCGCGCTTCGGCGCGAACTACGCGACGTCGTCCGGCGGCACACACGGTGCGGAGTTCGTCCGCGACGCGCTTCGCGTCTACGCGGAGGGCAACCTGTAGCTCGACTCGCGTTCTGACGGCCCCTTCGGGTGTGACTCTCGCACCCGAAGGGGCCGTTCGCGTTCGTGGGCTGCGTCTTACCCGACCGACGCGTTCGCCTGCAAGGGGGAGTCCTCGGCCGAGGGGGCGGGCGTAGGGTCATGCCATGAGACGTCGCGACGACACGGGAGCGACTGCGCTGTTCGCCGCTGCCGCCACCGCGTATGCCGTGAACTGCGCGCTCGGTGCATCGGTCGCCGCGCGCCTGATCGACACCAGCCGCTTCCGCTGGCTGCACCACGCGCTGTATATCGCGACGTGCGCGACCTCGGCCTTCGCTGTCGTGGCGGGCTGGTCCCGAGGGCCCCGCACCGCCGGCCGTCACGCCGCCGTGGCACTGCTCCCCGCCGCCGCACCGCTCGCGGCGATCCCCTACCTCGGCACCCACAGCCGGCGGCATCCGCTGGTCGCGCTCGCCGCAGCCCCCTTCATCGTCGCGGGGCTGGTGCTCTCGCGATCCGCTGCCGACCGGAAGTGAAACGCATGGAACTGCTCGACGCCATCCGCCGCCGCAAGACAACCAACGGTGCCTTCCTGCCCGACCCCGTCTCGGAGGATCATCAGCGCATCCTCCTCGAGGCCGCAGGGCGCGCGCCGTCGCAGTTGAACAGTCAGCCCTGGCGGTTCGTCGTGATCGAGAACCGCGACACGATCGAGCAGATCGCCCGCATCTCGGGCGAGAGCATGACGGAGGCGATGTCGAACGGCACCTTCTTCGAGCGTTACAAGCCGTACTTCCGCTTCAGTCAGGCCGAGATGGACGAGAAGCGCAGCGGGATGCTGTTCGACAAGCTGCCCGCGGCGCTCCGCCCGTTCACGAGCCAGGTGTTCACCAAGCGCGGGCAGACGCTCATGAACACCTTCGGAGTGCCGAAGACCCTGGGCGGCGAGAACCGGAAGCTCGTCGCGGGGTCGCCGCTGCTGCTGGGTGTGATGCTCGACCGCAGCGAGTATCGGCCGGGGCAGCTCTCATCGTTCTACTCGGTGTTCAGCATGGGCGCGGCCATGGAGAACGTCTGGCTCAGCACGGTCGAACTCGGCATGGGCATCCAGTTCATCTCGTTCCCGATGGAGGTGCCGGGGCGCTGGGACGAGATCGTGCAGCTGCTGCGCGTGCCAGACGACCTCGAGCTCATGGCCGTCTACCGGCTGGGCTACCTGCCGCCGGAGCAGCGTCGTCCCGCGATCGACTGGTCGAGCAGTCAGCGCAAGCTCGTCTCGCAGTACGTGTTCCGCGAGAACGGTGAGACGCCGCAGTCGGGGTGGGATGCCGGTCCGCCCCAGGGCGACATCACTCCGGGTCCGCCGGCGAAAGGGGAGTGAGGTCCCGAAGCGCCGGGCCCTCGATGCGCGTGCCGTCCGGCCCGAAGCGCGAGGCGTGCAGCGGGCAGTCCCACGAGCACTCCGCGTCGTTCCAGGTGAGCACCCCGCCCAGGTGTGTGCACACCGCACTCACCGCGCGGGTGACACCGCCCACTGTCGAGATCGCAACCGGTCGTCCTGCCCGGTTCGCCACCACGCCTTCTCCCTCGGCGGGCTGCGGAACCGGCGTGCCGCGGCGCTCTGCGTCCACCCATCCGGAAGCGAGCGCAGTCGCGACCTTGCCGCCCTCCACGGCCCCGCGTGCAAGGTCGGCGGGAACCGTCAGGCGCGTGCCGATCGTGGTGATCCAGGTCGGGCGATCCCGTCGGGGAGTGCCGAGGATCTCGGAGGTGAGGCGCTGCGCGGCCGCCGGGGCGTTCGACAGTCCCCACTTGCCGTAGCCCGTCGCGAAGCGGATGCGACCGAGGCCCCGGGGCATCGCGCCGACGAACGGGATGAGGTCGTGCGATTCGTAGTCCTGTGCCGACCACCGATGCGTCTCCTCGGCGCCGGGGAAGTGCAGCTGCGTCCAGGCGACGAGGTCGTCGACCGCAGCCGTCTCGCTGTCGGACCGGCCGACCGGGTGGCCGTTGCCGCCGACCACGAGCTGCGCGTCACCACCGGGGCCGTCTGCGTCGGTCACGGGGCGGAGGGAGCGCGTCGGGCCGTCGACCGAGAGGAACGTGCCTTCTGGAACGTCGCCCGGCACCCGGAACGACACGCAGTACGACCGCAGTCCCCGTGTCTTGGCGAAGTAGAGTCCGCGGTCTGTGATCGGAGTGCCCGTCGCGAGCACGATGTGGTCGGCGAAGAGCGGGCCGGACGTGGTGTCCACGCGGCCGGCGAGTGCATGCGTCTCCGTCGCTCTGACTCCGGTGTGCAGCGTGCCTCCCGCAGTGAGCAGCTCGTCGGTCAGTGCGACGGCGACGGAGACGGGGTCGATCGCGACCTGGTCATCGAGGGCGACGGCCGCCGCCACCGGGAACGGAGTCGACGGAGACGCGGTGGGCGACAGCATCCTCGACGGCAGTCCGGCCTCGCGCGCGGCCGCGTGCTGGTCCTCCACGGCGCCGAGTCCCTCAGGGCCCTGGGCGTAGGAGTGGTCGGTGTGGCGGGTGAACGGAACCCCCGCGAGCTCGGCGAACGCGAGCAGCCACTCCATCCCCGAGCGGTTGGCATCGACGTACGCCCTCACGAGCGAGGCCGGGTGGTGGCTGCGGATCTTTGCGAGCTGCCCGCCCTGCAGGAGCGACAGCTTGCCTGTGTTCGCACCCGTCGCGAGTTCGGCGATGCCGCCCGCATCGATCACGGCCACGTCGAGACCTGCCCTCGTGAGCATCACCGCGGTCGAGAGGCCGGTGATGCCGGCTCCGACGATGACGACGTCGTGGTGGGCGCCCGGTTCGAACGGCGATCCGCCGGGCAGGGTCCGGTCGTGCTTCCACAGGGGATTCATGTCGTCAGTCAACGCCGTTCGCCACCAGGTATCCACTGCCTTGACATCCGCACGGCGCACTGCCAGCAGGCGACTACAGTGGCGGACGTGAGCCTCCGCCGTATCCTCCTCGTCGCCGTCGGTGGCACGATCGGCACGGCGGCCAGGCTCGGCCTGGGGCTCGCGCTCCCTGATGTCGGAGGGTTCCCGCTCGCGGTGCTCGTGGCCAATCTCCTCGGCGCGTTGCTGATCGGGGTGCTGGCCGCGCGTCTTCCCGCCACCGCGGAGCTGCGGCTGATGCTCGGCACCGGGGTGCTCGGCGGCTTCACGACCTACAGCGCGTTCATGACCGGCACGCTCAGCCTGTGGGCGGACGCCCCGCTGCTCGCCGCCGCTTATGCCGCCGGAAGCCTCGTGCTCGGACTCGGTGCCGCTGCCCTGGGGCTGCGTCTCGGTCGACCCCGGACCGGAGGAGCATCGTGAGCCCGCTGCTGTTCCTCGGTGCCGCGCTCGCCGGCGGGCTCGGTGCGGTGCTGCGATACCTCGTCGATCTCGGGGTCGCCCGCTTTGCAGGCCGCCGCTTCCCCTGGGGGATCCTGCTGGTGAACCTCACGGGCTCGTTCGCGCTCGGAATCGTGACGACCGCGCTGCCGGATGCCGCCTTCCTGCTGGGGGCGGGGCTGCTGGGCGGGTACACGACGTTCAGTACGGCGATGCTCGACACGGTGGCGCTGTGGCGTGACGGAGAGCGCCCGGCGTCGGCGTTCAACGCGATCGGGATGCTGCTGCTCGGTCTGTTCGCGGTGGGGCTCGGCCTGGCTCTCGGCTCCGTCCTGTAATCGGGGTTGCGAGAAGCGAGTCTCTCGGGTTACTCTCCTTGCTAATCGATTAACGCTAAACGATTAACACTCGAAATCCCGCACTCGTGCACCTGTCGAAGGAGACACCGATGCCCCGTACGACCCGCCGCGCTCTCGGCGCACTCGCCGCATCAGCGGTCGCCGTCCTCGCCCTCAGCGCCTGCTCCTCCTCGACGGGCGGCGGCAGCTCCGACGGCGACGTCACCCTCAGCTACGCCATCTGGGACGAGAACCAGAAGCCGGCGATGGAAGACATCGCCGCGGCGTTCACGAAGGAGAACCCGAACGTCACGATCGACATCCAGGTCACCCCGTACAAGGAGTACTTCACCAAGCTGCAGACCGCCGCGACCGGCGGCTCGGCGGCAGACGTCTTCTGGATGAACGGCCCGAACTTCCAGCTGTACGCCTCCAACGGGCAGCTCGCGCCGCTCGATGACGGCGGGATCGATGCCGCCGACTACCCGCAGGGCCTGATCGACCTGTACACCTACGACGGAAAGCTCTACGGCGCTCCGAAGGACTTCGACACCGTCGCCCTCTGGTACAACAAGGCGCTGTTCGACGCGGCCGGGGTGGAATACCCCTCCGCGGACTGGACGTGGGACGACTTCACCGCGGCAGCCGCGAAGCTCACCGACCCCTCGAAGGGGCAGTTCGGGGTGGCGGCCAGCCAGTACGGCCAGGAGAACTTCTACAACTCGATCGCTCAGGCGGGCGGTGAGGTGATCTCCGCCGACGGCACGAAGAGCGGATACGGTTCGCCCGAGGCGCTCGCCGGCATCGAGCTGTGGACCGACCTGATCGCGGCAGGCTCCTCGCCTACGGCGCAGCAGATGACCGACACCAACCCCGAGGACTTCTTCCTCTCCGGCAAGGTCGCCATGTTCCAGAACGGGTCGTGGGCGGCCATCGCCTACGCCGACAACGCCGACATCGGCGGCAGCGTCGACGTGGCCCCGCTTCCCGCGGGAGCAGAGGGCAACCAGAGCGTGATCCACGGCGTCGGAAACGTCGCCAACGCGAAGAGTGCGCACCTCGCCGAGGCCAAGGAATTCGCCGAGTTCGCCTCAGGCGAGCAGGCAGCGAAGATCCAGGCCGAGACCGGCACCGTGATCCCCGCATTCGACGGCACGCAGCAGGAATGGGTCGATGCTCTGCCGCAGTACGACCTGCAGGTCTACATCGACGCGCTCGAGGGTGCCGTGCCGTACCCGGTGTCGAAGAACACCTCGGCGTGGACGAGCATCGAGAGCGAGGTGCTCTCCCAGGTGTGGTCGGGAGCGGTTGCCCCGAAGGACGGCCTCCAGGACCTCGCCGACCAGATGCAGGCGGCACTGGACGCCGAGCAGGAGTGATCGCATGACCGTCATCGCGCCGCGCGCGGTCGAGACGGCGGAGCGGATGCCGGAGGCGAAGAGCCCCGGCATCCGTCGCCGCCGGCGGAGTCCAGGAGCCTCACCCTTGTGGGCGCTGGTCTTCCTCGGACCGACCGCACTGGGCATCGCCGTCTTCTACCTCTGGCCGACCGTCCGCACCCTCATCATCTCGTTCACGAAGTCCGGCCCGTTCGGCGGATCCGAGTGGGTCGGCATCGAGAACTACACGCGCCTGTTCCAGGACCCGGAGTTGATCGGGGCCCTCCGCAACACCGCGATCTACACGATCATCGCCCTCATCGGCATCCCGCTCGCGGTCGGGATCGCCGCTCTGTTGAACACCGCAGGGCTCAAAGGCCGCAGCGCCTACCGCACGCTCTACTTCATCCCCGTCGTCACCATGCCCGCCGCGATCGCACTGGTCTGGCGCATGATCTACAACGGCGACTACGGGGTGCTCAACGCCGCACTCGGTGCGATCGGAATCGACGGCCGCAGCTGGCTCACCGACCCGAACACCGCACTGATCGCGATCGCCGTCGTCGGCATCTGGGCAGGCCTCGGCACCAACATCGTCATCTTCCTCGCCGGGCTCCAGGGCATCCCCGACACGATCATGGAGGCCGCCGACCTCGACGGCGCGGGCCCCGTGCGCAAGTTCTTCTCCATCACGATCCCCCTGTTGTCGCCGTCGATCTTCTTCGTCAGCGTGATCAGCGTGATCGGTGCGTTGCAGGTGTTCGACCTCATCTACATGATGCTCGGCCGCAGCAACCCCGCGATGCCGAACACTCGCACGGTCGTCTATCTCTTCTACGAAGCGGGCTTCCTCGACAACGATCGCGGCTATGCGGCCGCCATCGCCTTCCTGCTGCTCGTGATCATCCTGATCCTCACAGTCGTGCAGTTCCGTCTGCAGAAGAAGTGGGTGCACTATGAGTGACGTCTCGCTCGACACGCGCGCCGTGGTCGGCGCCCCGGCCGGCCGCTCCGGCACGAGGGCGGGGAAGCCGAAGAACCGCGGACTCTGGATCGTGCATCTCGTGCTCGCCCTCGGTGCGGTGCTGATGGTCTTCCCCTTCGTCTGGCAGCTGCTGACCTCGTTCAAGACGCTCTCCGACTCTGTGCAGGTGCCGCCGTCGTTCCTGCCGCGCGAGTGGGTGTTCACGAACTTCGCCGAGGTGTTCGACTCGATGCCGTTCGCGCAGATGTTCTTGAACTCCGTCTGGCTCACGGTCGGACGCACGGTCGGCCAGGTGGTGCTGTGCACCATGGCGGGCTACGCGTTCGCACGCATCCCGTTCCCCGGCCGCAACGCCCTGTTCGTGGTGTTCCTGTCGGTGCTCATGGTGCCCTCGCAGCTCTACCTGCTGCCGCAGTACGAGATCATCCAGTCGCTCGGCTGGCTGAACACGCTGCAGGCGCTCATCGTCCCCGGCATCTTCAGCGCGTTCGGCACCTTCCTGATGCGGCAGTTCTTCATGTCGATGCCCGCCGAACTCGAGGAGGCCGCCCGCATCGACGGAGCCAATCCGTGGCAGACCTTCTGGCGGATCATGGTTCCACTCGCGAAGCCTGGCATCATCGCACTTGTGGTGTTCACCGTGCTGTGGTCCTGGAACGATCTGCTCTGGCCGTTGATCGTGACGACCGACCCCGCGAAGATGCCGCTGTCGGTCGGGCTCTCGCAGCTGGTCGGCATCCACGGCACCGACTACCCGGTGCTGATGGCGGGCGCGCTGCTGGCGACGCTGCCGATGCTGGTGACCTTCATGGTCCTGCAGCGGCAGTTCATCCAGGGCATCGCCTTCAGCGGATCGAAGGGCTGAGTCATGGCGAAGAGCGAGCACCAGGTGCCCCGGCGCCCCACCCTGCGCATGGTGGCCGAACGGGCCGGCGTGTCGACGGCGACCGTCTCGTACGTGTTCTCCGGGCGGGCGGGTGCGGCATCAGGTGCCGGGGTCGCCGAGGCCACGGCCGCGCGTGTGCTGGCAGCCGCTGACGAGTTGAATTACCGGCCGAACAGCGCGGCGCGCGCGATCCGCACCGGACGCAGCGGCATGGTGCAGTTGTCGCTGCACATGCTCAGTGACCCGTGGTCACTTGCCGTCGCCGATGCGGTGAACGCCGAGGCAAACAAGCACGGGCTCACCACGCTGATCCTCGCCGACGGTGACTGGCACGCCGCCCTCGACCGGGTCGAGAGCGATGTGGCTTACCTCGACGGTGTGGGGCTCGACGATGCGGCGCGGCAGAACCTCGCCGACCTCGTGCGCCGTGGACAGCGCCTCGTCGTGTTCTCCGAGCACCTCGAGCCCGAGGGCTTCGATGTGATCCGCTCCGACGCGATCCCCGGATGCGAGATCGCGATGGATCACCTGCTGGAGAGGCACAGCGCGATCGGATGCATCGCCGCAGAGGGAGCCGTGCGCCTCGCCGGCGAGCAGGTCACGCGCTACACGCCCTACGTCGAGAAGCTGGCGGCCGCCGGCATCGAGCCCGACCCGAGCTGGACGGTGACGTACGCCGACACCCAGGCGAGCGCCTTCACCGCCGCGGTCGAGCTGCTGTCGGGCGAGAACCGGCCCCGAGCGGTGTACGCCACGACCGACTTCGCCGCCATCGCCGCGATCAACGCCGCGCACATGCTCGGCCTCAGGGTGCCGCACGATGTCGCGGTGGTGGGCGTCGGCAACACCCCGGACGCCCGCCTGATCGCGCCCACCCTCACGACCGTCGGTCCGACCGACTTCTACGAGCGACAGGCGCGCATCATCGTCGACCGCGCCCTCGAGACCGACCCCACCCCCGGGCGCCTGCACGACTTCGCGTGGACGCTCTTCCCCGGCGGTTCGACCGACCTCGACGCCCCCGCACCGCGGGCCCGTTGACCTCGGCATCCCGCACAGACTCATCACACAGAAGGACCATCGTGGATCTCCAGATCGGCATCATCGGCTTCGGCGCGCGCTCGACCCTCCAGGAAGAGGTGCATCGTCCGGGGCACGGATCGCGCATCAGCGCCGTGTGCGACCTCGCTCCGCGCGCTCGGGAAGACGCCCGCGCCCTCGTGCCGGACGCGCTCATCACCGACTCGCTCGACGAGCTGCTGGCTTCGGGCGTCGACGCCGTCATGGTGCTCACACCCGATGACACGCACGCAGCGCTCAGCATCCGCGCCCTCGAAGCAGGCGTGCCGGTGTTCTGCGAGAAGCCGCTCGCGATCGATCTCGCCGATGCCGACGCGATGCTCGAGACCGCCCGGCGCACCGGCACCGGCCTCTACATCGGCCACAACATGCGACACATGCCCGTGATCACGCTGATGCGCGGTCTGATCCAGAGCGGACGCATCGGCCAGGTCAAGGCGGTCTGGGTGCGGCACTTCGTCGGCCACGGCGGCGACTTCTACTTCAAGGACTGGCACGCCGATCGTCGCCGCACCACGGGGCTGCTGCTGCAGAAGGGCGCCCATGACATCGACATCATCCACTGGCTCGCCGGTGCCTACAGCGAGCGGGTCTCCGCGATGGGAGCGCTGAGCGTGTACGGCGACATCACCGACCGGCGTGACCGGACGGGGGAGCGGATGCCGGACTGGTTCAGCATGGACAACTGGCCGCCGACCGCGCTCACGGGGCTGCACCCGGTGGTCGACGTCGAGGACATCTCGATGGTGAACATGCAGCTGGAGGGCGGGATCTTCGCGTCGTACCAGCAGTGTCACTTCACCCCCGACTACTGGCGCAACTACACGGTGATCGGCACCGAGGGGCGCATCGAGAACTTCGGCGACGTGGCCGGCAGCGAGGTCGGGCTGTGGAATCGGCGGCATGCGGGAGCCGCGGCGGCCGACGAGACCTTCATCGTGCCGGAGGTGCCGGATGCCGGACATGACGGTGCCGACGCACTGCTCGTGGCCGAGTTCCTGCGCTTCGTGAAGGACGGCGGCTTGACCGAGACGTCGCCGGTCGCTGCGCGTGAGGCCGTGGCCGCCGGAATCCTCGCCACCGCTTCGCTGCGGGGTGACGGTTCGGCGATCGAGATCCCGCCGCTCGATCCCGAGCTCGTGGCCTACTTCGAGCGCGGGCAGGTCGAGGCCGCGCTGGTATGAACTCCTCGCGGGGTGCCGCGTCGTCGGTCTCGTCGAAGACCGGGCGCCGGCGGCTCGCGCTGGAGTCGCTCGTGCTCGTGGTGCTGCTCGCCGCGACGTGGGTGATCGCAGGGATCGCGCTGCAGGGCGCTGGCGTCGGCGTGGTGTCAGCGGGGCGCACGGGCTTCGCGGCGCTCGGACTGTTCCTGCTGGTGGTGCTCTCGCATCGCCCGGGAACACGTTCCGTTCCGGTCTATCCGCCGGTCACTGTCCGACGCTACCGATGGTGGCAACTGGGCGTGCTCTCGGTCACCGGCGTCGCGGGGTACACCCTGCTCTCGACCGTCGCGATCGCACTCGCCGGTCCCGCGATCCCGAGCCTGATCCTCGCGCTGTCTCCGGTCGTCGTCCTGCTGCTCGAGAGCGCTCTGACGAAAGTGCGAGTGCCGCCACTCGTTCTCCTCGCGACGGGAGTGGCGATCGCCGGCACCGCGCTCTACATCGTTCCTCGTGTCGGTGGCGCATCGGGGGCCAGTGCCGGCTGGGGCGTGCTCGCCGCGGTCGCGGCGATGCTCTCGATGGCCGGCTACGGACTGCTCTTCGCGCACGTCAACCGGGGATACCGCGGGCCGATGACGCCGCGCATCCTGCCTATCTTCGCCCTCGGGAGTGTTCCGCTGGTGCTCTGGGCGGTCGTCGAGTCGAGCTCCGGCACGCAGGTCGACCTCGTGACGATCGGGGTGCTCGCGCTGCTCGGTCTCGGCGTCTACATGCCCGCATACCTGTTGCAGCACCGCGTCATACTGTCAGCCGGGCCCTCGTTCGCCGCGCTCCTGGGGCTTGCGGTCCCGCCGCTCGTCGGCGTCGCCTCCGCAGTCCTCGGGCTCTCTGTGCCGCCAGGGCCGATGCAGGTGTGGGGCATCGCGCTCACGCTCGCGGGGATGCTCGTCGTGATCCGGATGAAGCTTCGGAGCCCCATGGCGAAGGGCTGAGGGGAGCACTCCCAGCATCCTCACAATCCGGAAATGTACAAACGTACATGTACGGATGTCCAGGAGGTGCTCGATGGGGGAAGGTGCGCGTCGTCGACGTGACCCTGAAGCGCGCCGTCGGGAGATCGTGACCGCCGCCGCCGAGCTCATCGTCGAAGTGGGCGCCGATGCCGTCACCCATCGCATGGTCGCCGCTCGCGCAGGAGTGCCCCTCGGCGCAACGACCCAGTACTTCGACACCCTCGACGACCTCCGTGCCGCGGCCTTCCGGGCGCTCGCCGAAGAGGTCGACGCACGTCTCGACGGCGTCCGGCAGACCATCGCCGAACGCGGTGACAGCCCCGACGTGATCGCCGCACTCGTTTTCGAGAGCTTGGACGACCACCATGCAGTGCAGGCCGACCGTGCCGTGGTCACCGCCGCCGTGCACGACCCCCGCCTGCGGGATCTCGCGCGCCACATGTCTGATCGACTTGTCGAACTTCTCCAGCCGACCTATGGCGCAGATCGTGCTCAAGCGGCGATGATCTTCATCGACGGTGTCATGTGGAGCATGCAGATCCGCGATGCCCGCCTCGAACAGTCCTTCATCGAGACCGCACTGGCGCGGATCCTCGGAGATTCCGTCTCCACTCCCTCCGCAGCGACAGCCACACCCTGACACCGAGGAAACCGCCTTGTCGAAACTCGCCATCCTGAGCCTCAAGAACCGTGCGCTCATCGCCCTCATCACCATCGTCGCGGCGGTGTTCGGTGGGCTCGCGCTCACGAACCTCAAGCAGGAGCTGATCCCGTCGCTGGAGCTGCCGGCGCTCGTCGTCATGACGACCTACCCCGGGGCCTCTCCCGAGGTGGTCGAGAACGACGTGTCCACGCCGGTCGAGGCGGCGATCCAGGGTGTGCCTGGGCTCGAGTCCACCACGGCGACGAGCACCACGAACGCGTCGATCGTGCAGGCGATGTTCGCCTACGGCACGAATCTCGCCACGGCCGAGCAGAAGATCCAGCAGGCGATCAACCGCATCTCGTCGCAGCTGCCGGAGGATGTGACCCCGCAGGTGCTGTCGGTCTCCATCGACGACTTCCCGGTGATCCAGGTCGCCGTCACAGGGTTCGAGGATGCCGACAACGCGCAGGCCGAACTCGAATCCGTCGCGATCCCCGAACTCGAAGACGTCGACGGTGTCAACGCGGCCGAGATCGTCGGTGGGGTGGGGCAGCGCATCAGCATCACGCCTGACGTGGCGAAACTCGCAGCCGCCGGCGAGAGCACGAAGGCGATCAGCGATGCGCTGGAGCAGAACGGCACGCTCTTCCCCGGCGGTGACATCACCCAGGACGGTCAGACGCTCACGGTGCAGACCGGAGCGAAGATCACGTCCGTCGAGGAGATCGCCGCGCTTCCGCTGGTCGGCACCGACGTCACCATCGGCGACGTGGCGACGGTCGTGCAAGAGTCCGACCCTGTCACCTCCATCTCGAGGGTCGACGGCAAGGATGCGCTCTCGATCTCGATCACCAAGCTTCCGGCTGCGAACACGGTCGAGGTGTCGAACGGCGTGATCGCCGCCCTCGACACGATCGGCAAGGCCTTCCCCGACGCCGAATTCACGGTGATCTTCGACCAGGCGCCGTTCATCGTGCAGTCGATCGAGACCCTGGCCACCGAGGGTCTGCTCGGGCTGGTGTTCGCGGTGCTCGTGATCCTGCTGTTCCTGCTGTCGGTCCGTTCGACACTCGTGACCGCGATCTCGATCCCGACCAGCGTGCTCATCACGTTCATCGGGCTGCAGGCGTTCGGCTACTCGCTCAACGTGCTCACTCTCGGCGCGCTCACGATCGCGATCGGTCGAGTGGTCGACGACTCCATCGTCGTGATCGAGAACATCAAGCGACATTACGTCGGTGACGCCGACAAGGGCGATGCGATCCGTCTCGCCGTGCGCGAGGTCGCCACGGCCATCACCGCATCGACCATCACCACGGTCGCGGTGTTCCTGCCGATCATGTTCGTCGGCGACATGGTCGGGGAGCTGTTCCGTCCGTTCGCGATGACCGTGACCATCGCCATGGTCGCTTCGCTCCTGGTCGCCCTGACGATCGTGCCGGTGCTGGCGTACTGGTTCCTTAAGCCCGGCAAGCCCCTGCTCGACGAGCACGGCAACGCGATCGACCCCGAGCACCCTGACGCCCCGCCCACGTGGCTGCAGCGGCAGTACCGTCCGATCCTGGGGTGGACGCTCAAGCACTCCGGCATCACCGTGATCCTCGCGGTCGTCGTGCTCGGCGCCACCCTCGCCGCGGCGCCCCTGATGAAGGTCAACTTCCTCGGCGACTCGGGTCAGAACACCATGACCATCACGCAGGACCTCGGCCCGACAGCGAGCCTGCAGGCGAAGTCGGATGCCGCGGTCGCCGTGGAAGACGCACTGCTCGACGTCGACGGCATCGAGCACGTGCAGGCCTCGATCGGCACCAGCGGCTCGGCTCTCAGCGACGCTTTCTCCGGCGGTGCGGGTGTCACGTATTCCGTGCTGACCGATGGGGATGCCGACCAGGAGAAGCTCCGCGCCGATGTGCAGGATGCGATCGACGGCCTCGGCGACGAGGTGGGCGACGTGGCCGTGTCGGCATCGGCCGGCTTCGGATCCAGCGACATCGAGATCACGGTCAGCGCGTCGAACGCCGACGATCTCCAGACCGCGACGGACTCTCTCGTTAAGGAGCTCGACGGGCGCGATGGTGTGGGCCAGGTCACCGACAACCTCGCGGCTTCGCTGCCGTACATCGCCGTCGTGGTCAACCGGGAAGCCGCCGCCGAGCGCGGACTCTCCGAGGTCGCAGTCGGTTCGATCGTCTCCGGCACCATGCGCCCGCAGCAGGCCGGCTCGGTCGAGATCGACGACACCGCGCTGACCGTCTACATCGTCACCCCGAACCCGCCGACCACGGTCGACGCGCTCAAGGCGCTCTCGATCCCGACCCCGGCCGGCATCGTGCAACTGCAGGACATCGCGACCGTCGAGCAGCAGAACGGACCCACCTCGATCACCACCGAGCAGGGGCGGCGCACCTCGACCATCACGGTGCCGCCGGCATCCGACAACCTGGCCACGGCCACGCAGTCGGTGAACGAAGCGCTCGCGGCGGTCGACCTGCCGGACGGCGCATCCGCAGAGGTCGGCGGTGTCGCGTCACAGCAGGCTGACTCGTTCTCGCAGCTCGGCCTCGCGATGCTCGCGGCCATCCTGATCGTGTACGTGGTCATGGTCGCGACGTTCAAGTCGCTGCGCCAGCCGCTGCTGCTGCTCGTGTCGGTGCCGTTCGCGGCGACCGGTGCGATCCTGCTGCAGATCGCGACGGGGGTGCCGCTCGGTGTCGCGTCGCTGATCGGTGTGCTGATGCTCATCGGCATCGTGGTGACGAACGCGATCGTTCTCGTCGACCTCGTGAACCAGTATCGGGAGAAGGGTCTGTCGACCATCGAGGCGGTGAAGGCCGGTGGCGAGAAGCGTCTGCGGCCGATCTTGATGACCGCGCTCGCGACGATCCTCGCGCTCACTCCGATGGCCCTCGGCATCACGGGCCACGGCGGGTTCATCTCGCAGCCGTTGGCGATCGTCGTGATCGGCGGGCTGATCTCCTCGACCGTGCTGACGCTGATCGTGCTGCCGACGCTCTACAACCTCGTCGAAGGCGCCAAGGAGCGGCGTGCAGCGCGCAAGGCCGGTGGCTCGGGTGCCGGCGAGACGCCGAAGCCGAATGCCCCGGTCGGCCCTCCTGCGTCCGGTGCCGCCGTGGCGTCGGCTCAGCCGGTGCTGATCGACGCCTCGGGCCTGCCGCATGCCCCGCAGCTCACGCGGCGCGAGCTCCGCGACCGCGGGGAGTAGCCGCACGCTGCGTCGAATCGCGCGAATGGCCCCTTTCTGGAAGGAAATGGGGCCATCTGCGCGATTCGAAGGAGAGGATCAGCTCAGCGTGATGCCCCAGTGCAGGGTCCAGGTCTCGTCGGGGGCCAGGCGCCGGACGCCGAGGCCGCTGTTGAGCGCATCGGCCGGCGCGGTCATCGGCTCGATCGCCACCGCGAGGGTCTGCCCCGGATAGGCGGGCGTCGTGTACACCTGCACGTAGTCGAAACCCTCACCCTGCCAGAGCGTGACCCGGCGGCCATCAGGCGCGGTGAGTGAGTGCCGCACGAGCCCGTCGGGGTCGCGTGCGAGTTCGGTGAATCCGGTGTCGAGCTCGATATCGCCCAGGCGCACGCCGGCACGCAGCGCTGCATCGGCCGGACGGGTGCCGGTCGGCAGCATCCGCTCGTCGGTCTCGAACGCGGTCTCAGCGGGCACCTGCAGCACCAGATCGTGCGGGTCGACGTCGCCGATCGTGACGAAGGGATGCGTGCCGAGGGCGACAGGTGCAGGCTTCGGCGAACGGTTCGTGAGCGAATGTGCGACATCGATACCGTCGGCGGTCAGGGTGTATGTGACCGAGGTCTCGATCAGGTACGGGTACCCGGTCTGCGGCACGATCGTCGCCCGCAGCACGGCTGCCGTCTCGGTCTGAGCGATCTCGTAGGCGGTGAAGCGCAGCAGCCCGTGGCTGGCGTTGTGGAGCTTCGGCTCGGTGATCGCGAGCTGTCTGGTGGTGCCGTCGTCGTCCCACTCGCCGTCGCGCACCCGGTTCGGCCACGGCGCGAGCACGACACCGGAGCAGGCGGGCGTCGCGGAGTCGGCAGGGTAGGGCGGGACGAGGTCGACACCCCCGATGCGCAGGGCGCGCAGCGATGCGCCGACCTGTGCGATCTGCGCGGTGAGGTCGCCGAGCTGCAGGACGATCTGGGTGCCGGTGGGGGAGACGGAGATCACTCCATCAGCGTAGGGGCTGGGCACTCTCTCAGGTGCGTCGGCTACACTTGTGCGGTCGGCTTCGGACACCCGCGCAAGGCGCGGACGTTTTATGTGTGTGAAGTGTGAGTCCAGGGGCCGATGGTGAGCGTCCATCGACGCACATGAACCATCACATGAATAGCCCCGGCTCGTCCCAACCGGCCCCCTGAGCAAAGCTCACGGTGCGCCTGTGCGCGCAGTGCTGTTCTCGTGCGAGAACGAAAGCAGATACCTCCATGCCGAAGAGCAAGAAGCCCCAGGGCGGTCGACCCGCCCGCAATTTCGAGCCGCGATACGGCGCGAACAAGACTTCCTTCCATGACCGTCACCACAGTGCGCCTGCCCGTGACGGTGCGCGCGACGAGCGCGGTGGACGATCGGATGCCGGCGACCGCCGTGCAGCCCCCGCAGCAGGCGGCTACGACCGTCGTCCCGGGAGCCGCAGCGCGAGCCACCGCGGATACCGCCCGGCCGAGGCCGAGACGGGTGCCCCCAAGCAGCGTTGGAACGCGCAGGAGCGCGCCGGCCGTGACGAGGCCCGCGGCATCCGCAACCGTGCAGAGTCGGGACGCCGCGAGGCTCCGCACCACCGCAGCGACGAGCGCACCGAGCGCCCGCGCTTCAACGACCGCCCCTCCACCGGTGCGCGCCGCTTCGACGAGCGCCCGGCCCGTTCGGGTGGCCGCGATGAGCGTCCCCGTTCCTTCGACCGCGGCGCCGAGCGTCCTCGCTTCGATCGCGATGACCGCCCGCGTCGTGACGACCGTGGCGGCCAGCGGCCGACCGGCCCCGGCACCTACCGCGACGAGCGCGGTGGCCAGCGCGACGAGCGTCCGCGCCGTGACGACCGCGGTGCGGGCACCCAGCGTCAGGGCTTCCGCGACAACGACCACCGTGACGGTGGACGCCCCGTGCGCGACGACCGTCGTGGTCAGCGTCCCTCGGGCACCGGTGGATACCGTGACGACCGTGGCGGACAGCGCTTCGACCGTGACGAGCGTCCGCGTCGTGACGACCGTGACGACCGTGGCGCCGGCGCACCGAGCCGTGGCGCAGACCGTCCGGAGCGTTCGTTCGACGCCGACCGCGCCCGCCGTGCTTTCGACCGCGATCGCACGCAGCGCTCCTTCGAGGGCGGCCGCGACGAGCGTTCGCGCCCGTCGACCGGTGGCGCGTACCGCACCGAGCGTCCCCGTCCGCTGACCTCCGACACCCGCGGTCGTCCGGCCCGCAACGAGCGTCCGAGTCGCAATGACTGGAACGCCACCAGCCGTCCCGCCTCGACAGGAGCGAAGTTCGCACCCGGTGACGACGTCGTGCACGAGCGCCTCGAGGCGAAGTCCGTCGCGGCCGTCGAGGTCGATGGCGTGACGTTCGGCGACCTCGGTCTCGGCTCCAACATCGTCGAGACCCTCGTCGGAATGGGCGCCGCTTCGCCGTTCGCGATCCAGGCCGCCAGCATCCCGGCCGTCCTCGCCGGACGCGACGTGCTCGCCCGCGGCCGCACCGGCTCCGGCAAGACCATCGCCTTCGGCGCCCCGCTCGTCGAGCGCGTGCTGCAGTCGCAGGCCGGCAAGCGCCGTGAGTTCGGTCGGTCGCCGCGCGCGATCATCCTCGCTCCGACGCGTGAGCTCGCGCTGCAGATCGACCGCACCATCCAGCCGATCGCCCGCAGCGTCGGCCTGTTCACCACGCAGATCTACGGTGGTGTGCCGCAGGGTCGTCAGGTCGGTGCGCTCAAGAAGGGCGTCGACATCGTGATCGGCACCCCCGGCCGCGTCGAAGACCTCATCAACCAGGGCAAGCTCGACCTCTCTGACTGCCGCATCGCGGTGCTCGACGAGGCCGACCACATGTGCGAGCTCGGATTCGTCGAGCCCGTGCAGCGCATCCTGCGCCACACCGCAGACGGCAGCCAGAAGCTGCTGTTCTCGGCCACGCTCGACCGTGAGGTCGCGGCGCTCGTCGATGAGTTCCTCGTCGACCCGGCCGTCTACGAGGTCGCCGGTGAAGACCAGGACTCCAGCACGATCGAGCACCGCGTGCTCGTGATCGAGCACCGCGACAAGGCCGACATCCTCACCTCGCTCGTCGACCGTGCAGGCAAGACTCTGGTCTTCGCTCGCACCCGTGCCTACGCCGACATGCTCGCCGAGCAGTTCGACGATGCCGGCATCCCGGCCGTCTCGCTGCACGGTGACCTGAACCAGGCCAAGCGCACGCGCAACCTCGAGCGTCTGACCTCGGGCCGCGTGAGCGTGCTCGTCGCCACCGATGTCGCAGCCCGCGGCATCCACGTCGACGACATCGACCTGGTCGTCCAGGCCGACGCCCCCGACGAGTACAAGACGTACCTGCACCGTTCGGGTCGCACAGGTCGCGCAGGCCGTTCGGGCCGTGTCGTCACGCTGATCACGCGTCAGCGCCAGCGTCGCATGACCGAGCTGCTCGAGCGTGCCGAGATCGACGCACCGTTCGAGAATGCGCGTCTCGACGACGACGTGATCGAGGAGATCGCCGGTCGCGTGCCGACCGCGGCCGACCTGACCGCCTGAGCGCTCTCGTGATGAAGGCCCCGTCCGCTTCTGCGGGCGGGGCCTTTCGCGTCCCCGCGCGCCCTCGCGTCGAGGCCCCCTCGCCTCTCTTGCCGTCGAGTGCACGGGATGCCGTCGAGTGCACGGGATGTGTGCGTGTGGAAGCCGTGCGTTCGGCGAGAACCCGTGCACTCGGCGGCGGTGGAGAGGGGGTGCGGGTGGAGATGGGGGCGATCAGGCGTCGGCGCGTGCGAAGCGCACCGCACCGGCGGCGCCGATCACGACCGCCCAGCCGAGCAGCACGAAGCCGCCGGTGACAGCCGTGAGGACCGCGTCATCGTGCGCGAACAGCTGCACCCCGGCGCGGGTGGGCAGCCATCGGGCGTGCTCCCCGAGCGCGGTGACCGCGAACGGCAGGATGAACACCAGCACGAGCATCGACACCAGGGCTGCGACCAGGTGTCGGAGCACGAGCGTCACGGCATGGGCGAGCAGCCCGATCAGCACGAGGTAGAGGACCGCGCCGCCGAGTCGGCTCAGATCCTCCGTCACTGCCGAGGCGACGCGCGTATCCGTGGCGCGGAGCGTCGCCTCGGCGACGAGCCAGGCGGCGGCGACGGTCGCCACCGCGGCGAGGGCGAGCAGCACCACCGCGGCGAACGTCTTCGCGACGACGATCCGCAGACGATGCGGAACCGCCGTGAGCGTCGTGCTGAGCTGTCGTCCTGCGTACTCCTGCGACACGGGCAGCACCCCGAGCAGGATCGCGCCGGCCTGGACGTAGGGCACGGCGCCGAGTGCGGCGGCGACGGGAGACACCACGTCCCCTCCATTCGGGCGGAGCGCCGCGAAAGTCATTGCGAGGACTGCACCGAGAGCCACTATGCCCCCGGCGGCATATGCCACGAGCGGAAGCGTGAGCAGCTTCGAGAGCTCGGCTCTCCAGGCCCGCGTCATCAGGCATCTCTCCGCGCGAAGACGATGGCTCCCGCGACGACGGAGGCCGCCGCCCACGCGGCCATGATGAGCCCGCCGGTTACGGCGTCGAGCCCTCCGGGGAGGACGAGCTCCGCGTCGAACCCGAACAGATTGCGTCCGGCCATGTCGGGAAGCCAGTGCGCGAGCGAGGTCACTTTGGTGAGCAGGAGGGAGATCGAGACGACGGAGCTGTTAAGGATGAGGATGATCAGCGGGAGCGCGGCACTGCGGGTGATCAGGGTGATCCCGAGCGCCAAGAGGGCGGTGAGCGTCCAGTAGATCGTGGCACCGGCGAGGCGCCAGAGCGCCTGCTCGCCGTCGACGGACTCCGGCGCACGGTCGCCGAGGAGCAGCTGCGCGACAGCGAGGCACGAGGGGAAGGCCACGAAGGCCGTGAGGATCGTGATCGCCACCACGGCGGTGGTCTTCGCCAGGACGATCCTGATGCGCCCGGGGATCGCGACGAGGGTGCTGGTGATCTGACGCGAGCCTCCCGCGTCCGGGCTGTTCGGGGCGTACTCGCTGCTGACGGCGAGCACGCCTACGACGATCGCGCCGATCGTGCCCAGCGGTGCGGCGGCGAACGCGGTCTCGAACACCGAGATCGGGCCGAAGAGGTCGGCCTCTCCCTCGTCCAGGGCGGATGCGGCCTGCACCGCGTTCATCGCCGTGATCGCGATGGTGCCGAGGACGCTCGCGATGATCCCCGCCCACACGCCCGGGAGGGTGAGGATCTTGCCCGTCTCGGCGGCGGTGGCTCGGAGGAACCTCATCGGGTCTGCCCGCCGTCCGCCGGGGTGGAGCCGTCTCCGCGCGTCAGGGCGAAGAATGCCGCTTCGAGATCCGCGTGCCCGTGCGTGACCTCATCCACGGTGCCGGTGGCGACGATCCTGCCCTGGGCGATCACGACGAGGTCGTCGGCGACTCCGGCGACCTCTCCCATGAGGTGGCTCGAGAGGAGCACGGTCCCTCCGGCATCCGCCTGCCCGCGCAGCAGCTCCCGCATCCACCGGATGCCCTCGGGGTCGAGTCCGTTCACGGGCTCGTCGAGGATCAGCGTCGGCGGCTCGCCCAGAAGCGCGGCCCCGAGGCCTAGCCGCTGCCCCATCCCGAGCGACAGGCGGCCCACCTTCGTGCGCGCGGCGTCGGTCAGCCCGACCTGTTCGAGCACCTCGTCGACGCGATGGCGTGCGATGCCGCCCGCCGTGGCGATCCAGCCCAGGTGGCCGCGGGCCGTACGCGAGCGGTGCGCGCCGGAACCGTCGAGCATCGCCCCCGCGGTGCGCAGAGGATCGCGCAGTTCGCGGTAGGGGCGGCCGTCGATCAGCGCACGCCCTCCTGACGGGCGGTCGAGTCCGAGAAGGATGCGCAGGGTCGACGACTTCCCCGCTCCGTTCGCGCCGAGGAAGGCCGTCACACGCCCTGGCCGCGCCTCGAAGGCGACGGCGTCGAGCACGGTTCGGGCGCCCCGCCGTTTCGTGAGTGATTCGATCTTCAGCATCCCTCGATCCCAGCCGTCCGGAGCGTGCGGGGCATCGGTCCTCAGGAGGGAACCCGGTAGGGTCCTCCGTCCCGAGTCCCTCAGCCCGTGGTCTGATGTGCGCCGGGGCGCGGATGCCTAGACTCGGGCGGATGGATGCTTCGCCCCGCCCGACCTGGCGTTCGCGCACATGGATCGCCGCCGCGGGGATGATCGCGCTGCTGGTGGCGCTGTTGAGCATGCTCGGACTCGACGGGCCGCAGAGCCTCACGGTCGTGCTGGCGTGTGCGGGGGCCGTCGTGCTGGGCGTGCTCGGCTGGGCGACGGTGAGGTCGCAGCGACAACGTCGGGAGTACGAACGCAGCCTCACGGAGTGGGCGGCGGACAGGGCCGCGCAGCAGGAGAGGCTCCGGATCGCCCGCGAGCTGCACGATCTCGCATCGCACGGGCTCGGATTGATCACGATGCGTGCGGCCGCGGTCGCCGGGCTCACCGGCACCGCGGGAGATGCCGAGCGCCGAAGCGCGCTGGTCGACATCGAGGAGGCCGGCCGTTCCGCGATGTCCGAGCTGCGGCGCATGTTGACCGTGCTGCGCGAGCCGGGAGACGAGGTGCCCCTGCATCCGCCGGCGCGACTCGCCGATGTGCCGGGGATCGCCGCCGCCGCCGAGGCATTCGGCGTGCGCGCGTCTCTGCGGGTGGACGATCTGGGCGAGGTGCCTCTCGCGGTGCAGGCAGCGGTCTGCGCCACGATCCGCGAGGCGCTGTCGAACATCGGTCGTCACGCCGGCCCGGTGCCGGCGGTCGTCGTGGTCGAGCGAGACGCAGACGACGTCCGCGTGATCATCGTCGACGAGGGCCCTGCCACGGGATGGGTGCCGCAGCCCGGAGCGGGCCACGGCCTGCAGGGTGCGCGGGAGCGCGTGCACGCGCTCGGAGGAACACTGAGGGGTGAGCGCCTGGGCGCGGGCTTCCGGGTCGAGGCGCGACTGCCATTCGAGGCGGGGTCATGAGCGACGGCATCCGCGTGTTGATCGCGGACGATCAGGCTCTCCTGCGACACAGCCTCGCGCTGATCATCGCCGGCGCCGATGGGCTCGCGGTGGTCGGCGAGGCCGCTGACGGCGCGGGGGCGGTCGAGCTGGCTCGTGCCATCAGGCCGGATGTCGTGCTGATGGACATCCGGATGCCGGGGCTCGACGGCATCAGCGCGACGCGTGCCATCACGACGACCTTCCCGAGCACACGCGTCCTCGTGCTCAGCATGCTGGAGCTCGACGAGTACGTCGACGGCGCCCTGCGCGCCGGAGCCAGCGGTTTCCTGCTCAAGGACGTGCGTCCCGAGCAGCTGGTCGAGGCGATCCGCCGTACGCACGAGGGGGAGTCGCTGTTCGCGCCGAGCATCCTCGTCCGTCTCGTCGAGCACTTCCTGGATGGCGTGAATCGACCGGCGGGCCGCCCGCTCGCGGTACTCACGGCGAGGGAGACCGAGGTGCTCACCCTCGTCGGTCGGGGCCTCGCGAATTCCGAGATCGCCGTGGCGCTCACGATCTCGATGGCGACGGTGAAGACCCACATCGGCAGTCTGCTGTCGAAGCTCGCTGCTCGGGACCGGGCGCAGCTCGTGATCGCGGCGTACGAGCAGGGGCTTGTGGGCGGCTGACGGTCGGGTCAGGCCAGCTCGTGCACGTGCACGGCGGAAGTCAGGTTCGTGCCGTTGAGGTCGAGGTAGATCACGCTCTCGGTCACGGTGAGGGTCATCGTGTTGCGGCGCTCGATCAGGGCGGCCGCGGTCTCGATGAACCCGGGGTCGAAGCTGTAGACGCGGATGTCCTCGCGGCGGTGGATGCGCTTGTCGGTCCACTGCGCCATCACCTTGGCGGGGTCGCGGTGGGTGTAGACCACGGTGCGTTCGGCGAGTCTGCTGCCGTAGTGCAGTCGCTCGGCGTCGGGCGCCCCGATCTCGACCCAGGCCGTGATGAGTCCGGTGAGGTCGCGCACGAGAACCGCGGGTTCTTCGGTCGACGAGATGCTGCCGCCGAACGCGATTCCCTCGGCGAACTCGAGCCCGTAGGCCAGCACGCGGGTGAGCATGTAGGCATCGGTCTCGGACGGATGCCGCGCCACGCGCAGCGAGTAGTCCTCGTAGACGCCGCGATCGGTGTCAGCGAGCTGCACTTCGAATGTGTGGACTGTGGAACCGATCGCCATGATCCCCGAGCCTACGCGGCCGCGGGAGGGGAGCCCGACCGTCCGGTCAGAAGAGCATCGGCTGCGCGGGCGGTGCCTCGGCTCGGGCACTGGGTGTGAATCTCACCGCTGCTGCCGCCGCTGCTGCGGTCGCGGCACTCGTCTGCACGTGGCCCTGCCCCGGTCGGAACCCGCGGCGGGAGTAATCATCTTCGTGGCGGCCATCCAGTCCGTGCGTGCGGATGAGCGGGCGGGTCCGCTTGGCGAGCCACTGGCGGTACCCCTTGGGTGCCTCGGCCGAAGCCCCCGGATACAGCCCCCGGTACGACGAGACGAGGTCGGGGCGATTCGCGTCGAGCCATTGGAAGAACCACGGCTTCACACCCGGTCGCAGGTGCAGGGCTCCGTAGATGACGTTGCGCGCCCCCGCCTCTTTGATGCGAACGAGGGCGCTGTCGATCGCGGCGAGCGAGTCGGTCATGTGCGGCATGATCGGCATGAGGAACACCGTCGCGGGGAATCCGGCATCGGCCAGTGCCCGCACGGTGTCGAGCCGGGCCTGCGTCGTCGGCGCCCCGGGCTCGATCGCCTTCTGCAGTTCATCGTCGTACATCGCGATCGACATCTGCACATCGATCGGCACCCGCTTCGCGGCCTTCACGAGCAGCGGGATGTCTCGGCGGATCAGCGTGCCCTTCGTGAGGATCGAGATCGGGGTGCCGGATGCCGCGAGCGTCTCGATGATGCCGGGCATGAGCTTGTAGCGCCCCTCGGCCCGCTGATACGGATCGGTGTTCGTGCCCAACGCCACGGTCTCGTGCTCCCAGCTGCCCTTGCGCAGCTCGCGTTCGAGTACTTCGACGACGTTCACCTTCACGACGATCTGCGAGTCGAAGTCGGACCCGCCGTCGAGGTCGAGGTACTCGTGCGTGCCGCGGGCGAAGCAGTAGACGCAGGCATGCGAGCACCCACGGTAGGGGTTGATCGTCCACGCGAACGGCATGCGGGAGGCGCCGGGAACATGATTCAGCGCCGACTTCGACAGCACCTCGTGGAACGTCATGCCCGCGAACTCGGGGGTCGTCACCGAGCGCAGCACGCTCGACCGATCTTCCAGACCGGGCAGTGCCGCCGTGTCTGTCTCTCCGAGCTTCTGTCCTTGCCACCTCACTCGACCATTCGAACAGAAGGACGATCTTAACGCAAGCGAGACTGCTACTTATCTTCGAATGAGAAGATGGACCAATGCCCTTCCTGCCGCACGCTCAGCATGCGGCTCCGCGGTCCCCGATCCGCGGGCCCGCATTGCCGATCGGCGTCGCCCTGACCGCCGTAGGGATCCTGCTCTCGATCGGGTCCGGTCCGATGCCCTCTCCGGGTGCCGATCCCATGCCCGTGCCCGTAGCCGTCATGCAGGTGCCGTCGGTCAAGGTCGCTGCGACGACCGCGGCCGACCCGTGCGCCGAGCCGTCGGTGCAGCAGGCGATCGCGAACGGTGACGATGCGGGCACGATCGCGGGCTTCGGCGGCGGTGCGGCTTTCCGCGACGCGGTCGTCGCGGGGAATGCTCCCTGTATCTCGCTCACTGATCCTGCGCGCCTCTGGGTCGTGGTGAACAAATCGCTGCCGTTGAACCCGCCCGAGTACGAACCGGCGAACCTCGCCTCGATACCGTTGCAGCTGACGACACCGTCGGGGCGGGTGCGCTCCGATGTCGCCGGTGCCGTCGGTCAGATGGCGGATGCTGCGGCTGCTGCCGGCGTGGGACGGATCGGCGCGAACAACGGCTACCGCTCCTACGGACTGCAGGTCACGACCTACGGCTCCCACGTGCGCTCGCAGGGGCAGGCGGATGCGGATGCGGGCTCCGCGCGTCCCGGTCACAGCGAGCATCAGACGGGTCTCGCGCTCGATGTGGTGGCGTGCGGCACGGGCTGCGGGGGCCTCGACGGCTTCGGTGGGACGGCGCAGAGCGATTGGGTCGCAGCTCACGCCTGGGAGTACGGATTCATCGTGCGCTACGAGCAGGTCGGCACTCCGGTCACGGGCTACGCGCCGGAGCCGTGGCACCTCCGCTACGTCGGAGTCGACCTCGCCGCGGCGTATCACGAGGGCGGATTCCACACGCTCGAGGAGTTTTTCGCGCTGCCTGCCGCCCCCGATTACTCGCACTGAATCGGGGGGAGGAACGCCCCGGTTGCGGCATCCGACAACCGCGGTACCCAGTGTCACGGATTATGGGATGCATTCTCACAACGTCCTGTCCCCTCCCTCTCCGGCGACGTAGAATCGCCGGAGCAATGATGCATGAGACGTTCAGGAGGACGGCATGGAACGCGACATCTACGACGAGGATCACGAGGCATTCCGAGACCTGGTCAAGGACTTCGTCAAGCGCCACGTGACGGGCGAGGCGATCGAGCGGTGGGATGCCGCGGGTGAGATCGACCGGGCGACCATGCTGGCTGCCGGCGAGTCGGGTCTGATCGGACTGTCGGTCCCCGAGGAGTTCGGTGGCGCCGGGATGCTGCAGGACTACCGCTTCCGCACGATCGTGATGGAAGAGGTCATCGCCGCAGGGGCCGGTTCGCTGGCCGGTGCCTTCGGCATCCAGGACGACCTGGCCGTGCCCTACCTCGTGCACATGGGGACGCAGGAGCAGAAGGAGAAGTGGCTGCCTCGCATGGCCACGGGCGAAGTGCTCGGCGCGCTCGCCATGACCGACCCGGGCGCGGGGTCTGATCTGCGTGGCATCAAGACCAACGCCAAGAAGGTCGACGGCGGCTACATCCTCAACGGCGCGAAGACGTTCATCTCCTCGGGCACGACCGCCGACGTCGTGGTGACCTTCGTCAAGACCGGTGAGGGCAACCGTCCAGACGCGTTCAGCCTGCTGCTCGTCGAGAAGGGCATGGAGGGCTTCGACCAGGGCAAGAAGCTCAGCAAGATGGGCTTCCACGGCTGGGACACGGCCGAGCTCAGCTTCACCGACGTGTTCGTCCCCGACGAGAACCTCATCAGCGGCAAGGAGGGTCAGGGTTTCATCCAGTTGATGCTGAACCTGCCGCTCGAACGTCTCTCGATCGGTGTCGCCGCAGCCGCAGCCGCGCAGGCCGCTTTCGACTGGACAGTCGCCTACACGAAGGACCGCGAGGCGTTCGGCGAGCGCATCGCCGACTTCCAGAACACCCGCTTCCGGCTCGCCGACATGGCGGCGACCACTGATGCGATGTGGGCATACATCGACCGCGCGCTGCTCGCCTACAAGAACAGCACGCTCACTGCCGAAGACGCCGCGAAGGTCAAGTTCTGGGCCACCGAGCGCGAGTGGGAGGTGCTCGACGTGGGCGTGCAGCTGCACGGTGGCTATGGCTACATCATGGAGTACCCGATCGCCCGCGCGTTCACCGATGCTCGGGTGCACCGCATCTACGGCGGCACGAACGAGATCATGCGCGATCTCGTCGGCCGTCAGATCGCCGGCAAGCGCTGACGCTCTGCTCTCGAGGAGGCCCCGGATGCATTTCCTGGGCCTCCTCTCGTCTCTGCCCGATCGCCATCGAGGCCTGGACAGCGGTGCTGCTGCCCGGTTGAATCGAGGGCATGACGCCCACGCTCCCGCAGATCCTGGATGACCACGTCGCGCAGGGCACCGCACCCGGCATCATCGGAGTGCGCGGCGCTCCAGGCGGGAGGGTCGAGGTCGTCACGTCCGGCGACCTGCCGGCGGATGCGATCGTGCGCATCCAGTCGATGACGAAGCCGATCCTCGCGGTCGCCGCCCTTCGGCTCGTGCAGGACGGACACCTCGATCTCGACGATCCCGTGGAGAGGTGGCTGCCGGAGATCGCCGACCGCCGGGTACTGCGCTCGCCGGATGCCGCGCTCGATGACGTCGAGCCCGCAACGACGCCGATCACGCTGCGGCACCTGCTCACCAACACCTCCGGGTACGGCGTGCAGGTCGTCCCGTCGCCGCTGGCGGAGGCGATGATCGTGAACCGGACGGCCGCGGGACAGGAGCCGGTCGCGATGGGGGCTCAGGAGTGGCTGGACGCACTCGCCGCGTTGCCGCTCGCATTCGAACCCGGCACCGGCTGGCGATACCACCACTCCTTCGGCATCCTCGGCATCCTGCTCTCGCGAGTGGTCGACGGGGCGCTGGAGGAGCACCTGCAACGCGATCTCCTCGGCCCGCTCGGCATGGTCGATACCGGGTACACGGTGCCCCTCGACCAGGCGCACCGGCTGCCCGCCGCCTATCGCCACGATGGCGGGACGCTGGTCGAGATCGAGCCGGCCGCCGGAGGTTTCTCCGTCGCGCCCGCTCCGTTCGACCTCAGCCACTCGGAACTCGTCTCGACCGCTGCCGACTATGCCGCCTTCGCGGGGATGCTGGCCGCAGGAGGACGGCACGATGGGAACGTCATCGTCGACCCCGAGCTGCTCGCGCTGCTGCGCTCCGACCAGGTGCCGTCCACCGCGAAGACCGATGACAGCTTCTTCCCGGGATTCTGGGAGGGCACGGGGTGGGGTTTCGGCGTCGCGGTTCAGACCGAGGGGGAGCACGCCGGCCGCCACGGCTGGTCGGGTGGGCAGGGTACGGACTTCTGGATCGACCCCGACGGCTCCTTCGGGATCGTGCTGAGTCAGGTCGAGATGGGCCCCGAGGTCATGGGGCTGTTCGCCGATACTCAATGACGGTCGTGCCATATGCGGCTCCCGCCACAGATACGGTCGCTTACGCGGTGCCGCTCAGTGTTTTCGACTTGCTGGTCTCCCCGACATTGGCTGGAACGACTCTCCGAATGTCGCGCTCGCGCGGTGAAAATCGAGTATGTCGCGAACGACCGCGCTGCGTGAGGCGAAGTCCCGCCTTGATGACGCGCGGTCAGTTGGGCGCCAGATCGTGCGCGCCCCGTGTCAGCGCTATTAGAAGAGGTCAGGTATCCACGGCTCGGACGCTGATGTTGCCGCTACGAAGGCCCTGAGGGCCTGCTCGGTTCGCGAGTAAACACCGGCGGAGCGCGCGCTGTTGGCGGACCGATAACCGCCGGCATACCAGACCGCCAATTGCCCCTGACTCAGGCAAACATCGGGCTCTTTCGGTGATGGAGTGACCTGTGCATGCCCTGAGGAGATCTCGATCATGTACACGTTCTGGGTCCGGCCGTTTTCGAGGAGTCCCACATGCGTGACGAGCGCGACTTCCTCGCCCCAGCCTCGAGCCTCGAGCGCACCTTTGACCGAGAGCAGGCGAAGCATCCATGGATGCCATGCTTCCGCTTGCGCGTCGAAACGGTGCAGGTATCGAGCGGGGAAGCCTCCTGGTGGCATCGAAGCGCGTCGAAACTGCACTGTGCGCAGCCGCGTGCTGTGAGCCCCGAGGAAGGCGAGCATCGCCCTCTCTACTTGACTAGATCCGCACCAGAAATCTTCGACAAAGAGCTCCATGCCGTGAACTTCGTGCTTGCGCATACGCAGCCGAGCAGGCCCACTGTTTCTCCCTGATCGACGAACTCGTAGTACATCAGGTTGGCCTTGCGACGCTTCCAATCGATCCACCATGACGGGCGATCGACAGGTCCGTTCCACCGCCGGGCCATGAGCCGCTGGAGTTCACGCCCAGCTTCAGTGAGTCCAAAACGGATCTCATGGTCGGAGCCATCCGCGCCAAACGAGCGCTTTAGCGCTTCAGCCGGTACCGACCATGCAAGTGTTCCCACTGGAGCCTCCCACCCGAGAAAGCGTGCATATCCGGTGGATGCAGTCCACATCGACGAAATGACCGCTCCTTGATCTTGAAGAGCTTGCACGCGCTCTCCCGCCAACCGACTCGCAAGCCTGTCGCCCCGCTCCTCAGGTGCAACGGCCCCAGCGCCAAGGCACGCGCTCAGAACGGGGGAACCACCAAAGAACTGGGGAACGAGCAGCCCCAACCCGCCAGCGACCACGCTCCCCGAACGGAGAGCCACTCGTATGTCTGCCACCTCGCGCAGATCTGTGAGATCACGTACCGGGTGCCCATAGCTGCGCTCCGCTAGCGCCGCGTATTCATCTATGACCGCACCAACGGCCTTCTCGAAACTGAAAGATTGCATTCTCACCCTTCGTCGGATCTGGCTCAAGCTAACACTCAGTTACTGACTCTAAGATGGGCGGATGAGTCCGACCGGACGGTATGTCGCTAGTTACTCGTTGAACGCGCATCAAGTCGTCTTCCGAGAAGTGCCGCCCCCTGAGCTCACCGCCGAGATGCGACATGCGATGGATCGAATGTGGCATCGGCATGTCGCGCGCAATCCGGCTGCTTTCGACGGACCTGTCGCCCTCTTCGGAGGTTGCGACGTTAACACGTCGAATGCACTGGAAGTGCGTTGGTCCCGCGCAACGTATAGGTATCGCACTCTTCGCGATCTCCCGGGGGCCCCACCTGTCGCGTCTATCTTCGTTTGCGTGATGCAACCCGCCGTCGACGGACGTTTCTTGGCTGGGAGAATGGCCAGCTGGACCAGCTCCCCAAACAATATTCAGTTTCCGGGCGGCGTCGTCGAGCCGCCCGCGGATGGTGCCGACATCTCCGTAGAGTTCCTGCAAAACCACGCTGCCATCGAGTTGTGGGAGGAAACGGGGGTTCGGGTTCAAGCGGGAGCGCTTGAAGCGCTGTCCGCGTACCAAGTCTCGAACGGAAACCTTGGCTTCTTCTTCAAAGCGCCTCGACTCAACGAGACTCTCCTCTCCGTGCACCGGCCGACGACCCCCGCTAGTCTGACTGCGACCGAAAGCCACCTTCAAGAGTTCGATCGACTGTTCCTGCTGACGGCCCGACAGATCGGGGATCTTGCAGCACAAAAACGCTGCCCCGAGTACCTTGATGCTTTGGTTCGCGAATACGGAACCCCGTAAGGTGTGCACCTCAGTTCGCCTGGTTATCGCTCACTCGAAGGGACACACTCCCGATCCCACCGAAGTCCGCTCTGTACGTCCTCCCTTCGGCGATCGGTACAGCCCGCGTCCACGCACCCGCAAGTATGATTTCCCCGGCATTCAACCCCTCGCCTCGCTCAGCGAGCAACCTCACCAGGTGGGCCACGGCCTCTGCGGGATGCCCCATGACGACCGCCCCTGTCGCTGTGAGCTTTTCTTCCGGTGTATCGAACTCCAAGCGCACCGAGGCGAGGTCCATTCCCAGGTGTGAAACGGGGGCACCGCAAACGACCAAGGCGCATGAGGCATTGTCTGCGACTGTGTCCACGATTGTTAGCTCCCAATCTCGAAATCGGGTATCAAGCACCTCAAACGCAGGCATAACAGTTGAAGCTGCTGCTAGGACGTCACCTTCGTCGACGCGATGCCCGGCAAGGTCTTCATCCATGATGAAAGCGATCTCCCCCTCGAGGAGTGGCGAGATCAACAAGGATAGTTCGAGCTCGTCACCGTCTGCGAGCAGCATTCGATCTGTGATGTACCCAGAATCCGGGTGGGAGATGTTGAACATCTCTTGAATCGCTAGGCTCGTCGCCCCGATCTTGTGCCCTCGAATCACTGCTCCGCTTTCAACATCTAGGCGTCGAATCTCGGACTGAATCAGATAGGCATCGTCAAGTGAGAGATTCGGCTGCTGGGTCGAAAGATGGTCGATTGCGCGGAGTTCGCTCCGAGCCGTCCGTAGCCGCCTCGCGAAATCCCCGATATGGAACTCTGAAGTCACGAGACAATCCGATGCGAACGTGAGCGTACGTGTAGAGCCTGGGCGACCTCGACGATCAGGTCCTTTGCCTCGGGTGCCGCGGGGGTCCTGGGAGCGACATTGGCGGGGATTCTCATTAGTTTTCTCGGAACGACCGCGTGCCTGCTGTTTGCCGCTGCGGTTCTGGTGGCCTGCTCAATCCCTCTTTGGCGTTTGGTCCGCGACCGTGCGTGCCCAATTCGGATGGATCAAGAGTCGCCTACGCCTTGATGCGTTGCGAAGTTCGGTCCTCGAGCTTTTATGTCAGGCGCCCCCAACGTGCTACGCAAAGATGAGCCGGGCGGAGTCGAGGAGATTGGAACAGCGCTCGGGTGCTCGCTGCGGCTGGCTCGTCATGGCACCCTTGCGATGAACGGGTTCGGTGCGCTTGGAGAGAGGCGATAGCCAGTTTATCGGCGCGAGCAGCACCCCTCGGCTCCTGAGCGCGACGCACGTCAGGGCCTGAGAAGCGGCGTTCGACGGCCTGACATCGGTGTGAAGGACGTCGATCCTGCTCTGAAGAGACGACGGGGCTTCAGAGGTCAGCGGCGTCCGCCGACACCGGCCTTCCGGAGGCGGTCAGCGATCAGGATTCCGAGGGCCGTGGCACCGACGCAGCTGGCCATCGTGATGACGAAGAACAGCACCTGGACTGCGAGCGTGAAGTCGCCGAGATTGAAGGAGGCCCAGGCCAGCGCCGGGTACACGAGGCCGACGACCACGGCACCGACGTAGTGCATCCAGGTGCCCCAGTACCGCCACAGCACGAAGAGGAACGGGAGCTCGGTGAACGCCGCCCACCAGAGGTTGGTCGCGACGCTGCCGAACCCATAGCCGGAGAACGGAACGATCACGAGACCGGCGAGCAGGCCGACGAGCATTCCGACCATCGGTCGACGCAGCAGCCGGAGAGCGACGACCGAGGGCAGCAGCCAGAGCCCGGCCAGCGCGACGCTCACGAACGGCAGTCCGGGAAACAGGATCGTCGACACCCAGTTCGCGGGAGCGAGAAGCAGGCCGCCCGCCACGCCGAGCGCCGCACAGGTCAGGAGGATCGCGGTGGGGAAGCGGAACCGTCCGCCGGTGCGGGGCTTCCGGGCCGGCGCATCCGTCCCACTCATGCGAGGGGCTCCGCTGCGCTCTCGCGAGCGGCCTTCGACGCGGGGGAGGCCGCACCGATCTTCCAGTATCCGCAGAAGCTCACGGCGTTCTTGTCCACCCCGCGCTCGCCGACGAGGTGCTTGCGGACGCCCGATGCCAGTGCCTGCTCGCCCGCTGCATACGCGTGGAAGGGCGCATCCGGCAGTTCGGTGCCTCCCAGCACCTCCAGCGCGAAGATGCCGGGCGCGACGTCGTCAGGGCGCACGATCCACGCGACCTCGATACCGGACGGATGCGCGAACTCGAGCGCGTCCTCTTCGCTCGGCACCTCGATGATCACGCTGCCGACGGCATCCGTGGGCAGCGAGGCGCAGATGGAGGCGATCGCCGGCAGCGCTGTCTCGTCGCCGACCAGCAGGACGCGGTCAGTGCCGCGCTGCGGATTGAACGTGAGCCCTTCATCGATGATGAGCACGTGCTCGCCGGGCTGGCACGTCTCGGCCCACCGCGACGCCGGACCTGCCGTGCCGTCGGCTGCCGAGCCGTGCAGCACGAAGTCCACGTCGATCTCGGCGCCGGCATCCGCGGTCGCCGCACGGTAGGCGCGCACGCTGTAGTTGCGCATCACCGGCCGCTCGCCGTCGGGGATGCGCAGGAACTTCAGATACCCGAACATCTTGTTCGCCTTCGCGGGCACCCGATCCAGGCCCGCGTCACCGCCGATCGGCAGGAACAGTCGGAACCATTGATCGAACCCCATCGGCCGGAACTTCTCGATCTCGCCACCGCCGAGCGTCACCCTGATCCAGTGCGCCGACAGCCGTTCCGTGCGCAGCACCACCAGGTGGATGAGCTCGGTCGTCTCGGGCTTGACCATCTTGCTGAATGCCATCGGGTGCCTTTCAGGGAAGCTGCCAGGGGAAGAACGCGACGAAGATGGCAGCGGAGGCCAGCAGCGTCGCGACGGTGAAGACGGTGTCCCGGGTGCGGAACGGAACGAGATGCCGCTCGGTGCGGGTCGAGTGGGCGCCGAAGGCGCGGGAGTCCATCGCCAGAGCAACGCGTTCGGCATGCCGGATGGCTCCGGCGAGGAGCGGCACGATGTACCCCCACCCGCGGGCGATGCGCGCGAAGGGCCCGCGCCCGCCGTGGTAGCCGCGCACGCGGTGGGCCGCACGGATCACCGCGAGCTCGTGCCCGAACCGCGGCACGAATCGGAATGCCGCGAGTGCCGTGTAGCCGATGCGGTAGGGCACCCGCAGCTGCTGAACGCTGGCCCGCACGAGATCGGGCCCGCTGGTGGTGAGCCCGCCGACGAGCGCGAGGGCGATGATCGAGCCGAGCCGCAGTGCGGTCGCGAAACCGATCAGCAGAGCCCCGCTGTAGATCGTCCAGTCGCCGATCTGCACGACCGGTTTGCTGTCATCGACGAGCGCGGAATCGACCCACAGGGAGAAGCCCACCCCGATCAGCAGCATCCCCGCCGGGAGCGCGAGAAGCAGCAGGGCGAGGAGTCGCCCCGTGAGTCGCGCGCCGACGAGGATCAGGGCGTAGGCGAGCACGAGGAAGGCCGTCGGAGTCGCCAGATCCCGTACGAAGACGAGCAGCAGCATCGCCGGGACGAAGCCGGCGACCTTCGCGAGTGGGTTCAAGGAGTAGAGGAACTGTCGTCGCGACGTCACCGTCATCCGTGCGTACGGGTCGAACACGGTGGCCGTCATGAGGTCACCCCGAGCCCGGCGGAGGCCAGCACTCGCTGCAGTGCCGGCAGACGCAGCCCCGCATCTGCGAACAGCTGCTCGTCCTGGAACAGGGAGGCGGTGGGGCCGACCGCGCGCACGCGTCCGTCGGCGAGCACCACGACATGGGTGGTGTGTTCGGCGACGAGCTGGAGGTCGTGGGTGACTATCACGATCGTCGTGCCCTCGGCGCGCAGGTTCCGCAGCAGGTCGAGGAGTTCGGCTGCCCTCGCGCGGTCCTGCCCGAACGTGGGTTCGTCGAGGGCGAGCACCCGCGGCCGGGTGATCAGGGCCGTGCCCACCGACAGGCGTCGCTTCTCGCCGCCGGAAAGGAGGAACGGATGCACGTCCGCCTTGTGATCGAGTCCGAAGCGGGTGAGCATCTCGTCGACACGTGTCGAGATCTCGGCATCCGGCACATGACGCAGCCGCAGACCGTGCGCGAGCTCGTCGAACACGGTCGGAGCGATGAACTGATGCTCCGGGTTCTGGAAGACGAAACCGATGCGTGCGGCGAGGTCGCGGGGCGAGGCCGTTCCCGGGTCGATGCCGTCGACGGACACCTGACCACGTGGCGGCGGTACGACGCCCGCGAGTGCCTGGATCAGGGTCGTCTTCCCCGCACCGTTCGCGCCGACGATCGCGGTGAGACTGCCGGCGTCGAGGTCGAGATCGATGCCGTGCAGGATCTCGGTGCGACGCCGACGGACGATCAGCCCACGGGCCCGGATGATCGGCTCGCCACTTTTCGTCTCGTCGTCGCGTTCCCGGCCCGACGACGGGGTGCCTTCGGGCGTCGAGCGAGCGGTGCGAGACGAGACATCTTCCTGTTCGAGAGCATGGCCGAGTTCCTGCGGCGTCAGCGGCAACGGCACGAGGGAGAGTCCCTGATCCCGAAGACGGAGGGCCGCCAGCGTCGCTGCCGGAAGCCACACCCCCATCCGGACCAGCTCATCAGCGTGCTCTCGGATCACCTCGGCCGCTGGTCCGTCGAAGACGACTCGGCCCTCGCGGTCGAGCACGATCGTCCGCGTGACGAAGTCCATCGCCGCATCGAGGTTGTGCTCGACGAGCAGGATGGCACGGTCGCCGGTGGCGACGACCTCGGCGAGCGCGGCGTAGACGTCGTCGATGCCCTGGGGGTCGAGGTTGGCCGTCGGCTCATCGAGCACGATCAGCGGAGAGCCCATCGCGAGGGCGCACGCGATCGCGAGTCGCTGCCGTCCGCCGCCGGACAGGTGGTCGGGGTTCTCGTCTCGTCGTTCCCAGAGTCCGACCCGGCGCAGCGCCTCCTCGACGCGACCCTGGACGTCGTCGAGCGACAGCAGCAGGTTCTCAGGGCCGAACGCGACCTCGTCGTAGATGCTGCCGGTGACGATCTGCGCATCCGGGTCTTGGAACACCATCGCGACCTGCGTGCTCAGCGTGGCCGTCTGCGCGCTCGCCGTGTCGATGCCGCCGGCCTCGACCGTGCCGACCATGCTCGCGGGCAGGGCGTGCGGAATCAACCCGTTGAGCGCGAGAGTGAGCGTCGACTTGCCGGAACCGGAAGGCCCGAGCAGCAGAACGACCTCGCCGGCATCGATGTCGAACGTCACATCGCGAGGCGAGGGGTGCGCGGCATCGGCGTGGGTGAGAGAGAGCTCACGCACGCGGAGCAGGGGCGCGGATGGGCGCACGGCGGAGTCCCGGGTCGGCGGATCGTACCCGTCTAACTTAGCTGAGCCTTACCTGATTCGCCACGCGTGAGATTCAACTACCGACGGGCGACGCCGGCACGCCTGAGTGCGGAGCCGATCGCGAGGCCCACTGCGGTCCACGCGATCGGCCCGAGCACCGAGATCGCGAGGTACAGGATCTGCGCCCACAGCGGCATGACCGCGAGGTGGGCGGCGAAGAACACCACGACGGCGACGAGAACACCGATCACTGCCGCCGAGATGAAGAAGCGCAGCGGCCCCCAGGAGCGATAGCGGGTGAGAGCAGCGACGCCCTCCTGGATCAGGCCGAACAGCAGAGCCGTGCCGATGAAGCGCAGCGACCACGCCGGGTTGAAGGCGCTTGCGATCAAGGCGGCGAACAGGTGCGTGATCAGCGCGACGAGGGGAAGGCGCAGCACCTCTTGGGCGATGATCCCCGGCAGGACGTGCGAGCCGAGCACGAGTCCGTAGAGGAACAGCAGCGGGCTTGCCAACAGGACGGGAGTGATCCACCCGGCGATGCCCGCGAGGATTCCGGTCGCGACTCCGATCGCTGCGCAGACGAGCAGTACTCGCGTCGACAGGATGGAGGTACGGGCCACCTCTCCAGCTTACTGTCGACCTATCGGGAGGCAGGCCGTGGATAACCCTGGCCGATCGGCGAAGGCCGATTGGTCGATCGGCCAGATCTCGCGTCGAGCGCCGAGGGCGGGGCTATGTTGGCCGCGGTGCAGCAACGCGGTTGCACCGTGATCATCGGGAGCACCACATGGGTCGAACACCCCTCCGGATGGCAGCGGCCACCACCCTGGCTACGCTGTTCATCGCATCGACGGCAACCACCGGCTACGCAGCGACGGAGGAGGTGACAACTCCCGTCCCCGTCGCCGGCACCCCAGGTCACTACATCGTGGTCATGAAGGCGGATCCGCTCGCCACCTACGAAGGCGATGTCAAGGGACTGAAGGCGACGAAACCCGCAGAGGGCGAGCAGCTCGAGGCGCAGTCGCAGGACTCGCAGCGGTATGTGGAGCACCTCCAGACCGAGCAGACCGACCTCGTCAGTGATCTCGGCGTCACCCCGGACACGACCTATCAGGTCGCGCTGAACGGGTTCAGCGCCGACCTCAGCGGCGAGCAGGTCGACGCGCTTCGGGCCTCGAAAGATGTCCTCGGCGTGTACCCGGATGAGATCCGTCACCCCGATGCACAGACCTCGACCGACTACCTCGGACTCGGCGATGACCGCAAGGGACGCGGCGGCGTCTGGCAGCAGACCGGAGGGGTCGAGAAGGCCGGTGAGGGCGTCGTGGTGGGCGTCATCGACACCGGGATCGCGCCCGAGCACCCCTCATTCGAGGGCAAGAAGCTCAAGAAGCAGAAGAAGCAGAAGAGCGGCCAGCCCTACACTGACGGCACGTACGTCTACTTCGACAAGTCGGACGGCAGTCGATTCCAGGCCGCGATGGTCGAAGGCCAGGACTGGGACGCGAGCGACTACTCCACGAAGCTCATCGGTGGACAGTACTTCTACTCCGGAGCCGAGGCCTCAGGCTTCGACTTCCAGTACGACTACCTCTCACCACGTGACGGCGACGGGCACGGATCGCACACCGCGAGCACCGCTGCCGGCAACTTCAAGGTCAAGGCGGCCATCGAAGACGTCGACTTCGGGACCATCTCGGGCGTCGCGCCCGGTGCGAAGATCTCGGCCTACAAGGCTTGCTACGTCGGCCCTGACACGACGGTCACCACCGACGACGTCTGCGCGCAGAGCGACCTCATCGCCGCGATCGATCAGGCCGTCGCTGACGGCGTCGACGTGATCAACTACTCCATCGGTGGAGGAGCCGCCAGCACCGTGATGGCACCGGAGGACCTCGCGTTCTTCAACGCCGCAGCCGCCGGCGTCTTCGTCGCGACCAGCGCGGGCAACGACGGCCCCGACCCGGTCACGGCCGACCACGCTTCGCCCTGGTACACGACCGTCGCCGCATCCACCATCCCGACCTGGGAGGGCACCGTGCAGTTCGACGGGTTCCAGCAGGCCGGAGCTTCGGTGAGTGTGCCGTTCGGCACGGAGGTCACCGGCCCGTCGATCGCTGCGGTGGATGCCGCGGCCGCCGGAGCAGTCGACCCGCAGCTCTGCACGCCGGGCGCTCTCGACCCGGCCAAGGTCGCCGGACACATCGTGGTCTGCGATCGCGGTGGCAACGCTCGTGCCGAGAAGTCGCAGGTGGTCAAGGACGCCGGCGGTATGGGCATGGTCCTCGTGAACGTGCCCGGTGGCGCCGACTCGCTCGACAACGACTTCCACTCGGTGCCGACCGTGCACCTGAACGCCGTGCACCGCGCGGCCGTGCTCGCCTACGTGCAGGGCGGTGTGGATCGTCCGATCACCCTCGTCGGTGAGAACACCACGGGCGTGACCACCCCGACGCCGCAGATCGCGGGCTTCTCGAGCCGCGGGCCGATGCTGGCGGACGGCAGTGACGTGATGAAGCCGGATGTCGCGGCTCCCGGTGTCGCGATCCTCGCGGCGACCGAGAACGCCCCGGGTGAGAAGCCGACCTTCGGCATCCTCTCCGGCACGTCCATGGCGTCGCCGCATGTCGCGGGCCTCGCGGCTCTCTACCTCGGCGAGCGCCCCAAGGCGACACCTGCCGAAATCAAGTCGGCGATGATGACCACCGCCTACGACACCGTGCTGCCCGACGGATCGAAGAATACGAACCCGTTCGAGCAGGGTGCGGGTCAGGTCGACCCGAAGCGGTACCTGAACCCGGGTCTGCTCTACCTCAACGGTGTGAAGGACTGGGCTGCGTTCCTCGACGGGAAGGGCCTGTCGGACTTCCCCGGCATCGACCCGATCGACGGCAGCGATCTGAACCAGGCTTCGATCTCGATCGGCTCACTGACCAGCACGCAGACCGTCACCCGCTCGGTCACCTCGACAGAGAAGGGCACTTTCACCGCCAAGGCCTCCGTGCCGGGAGTGAACATCAAGGTCACCCCTCAGCAGCTCAAGTTCGACCGCCCCGGTCAGACGAAGACCTTCACGGTGACGTTCGACAACGCCAGCGCCCCGGTGGAGACGTGGGCCACCGGTTCGCTGACGTGGACGAGCGCGAAGAACACGGTGCGTTCTCCGATCGCACTGTTCCCGGTCACGGCAGATGCTCCGGCAGAGGTCACGGGCACCGGTGTCGACGGCAGCACGTCGGTGGACATCACCCCCGGTCTCACCGGTGACCTGGCGCTCGGGCTCTCGGGCCTGACTCCGTTCGAGTTGCTCGCCGATGCGGACAACCCCGTCGAGGGCCACTCGGGTGACGAGAAGTCGGGAGATGCGAACAAGGACGTGTCGTGGATCGTGAACGTTCCGGAGGGCACGACGCTCTCGCGGTTCGACCTCGATTCGTCCGACGACAAGGGCAGCGACCTCGACCTCACCGTGTACCGCGTGGTGAGCCCGGACGACCTGCAGTACTACCAGCGGTGGCGTTCGGCGACCGGCTCGGCAGACGAGCAGGTCACGATCCCCTCGCCGACGGCGGGTACGTACCTCGTGGTGGCGAACATCTACTCGACGACGGGTCCGATGACGTGGGACATGACCTACGCCAACGTGCTGCCTGACGGCGAGGGGGAGCTCACCGCCACGCCGAACCCGCTCGCCGCCGTCCGCGGCAAGCAGACGTCGTTCGACCTCAGCTGGACCGGCTTGACCGCCGGCACCCGCTACCTCGGTCTCGTGCAGTACGGCGAGTCCGACGTCCGCACCGTCCTGACGGTCGACGTGCCGAAGGCGAAGGCACCGGAGACGAAGGCACCCGAGACCCCGGCACCGGAGACACCGGCACCGGAGACCTCGGCACCCGAGACCCCGGCGCCCCAGACTCCGGCACCCGAGTCGAGCGCGCCGGCCACGCCCGCGCCTCAGACGCCGGCACCGGAGACTCCGGCGCCCCGAGGGGAGAAGCGGCCGTAGCCCCGGAAGCACGACAGCACAGCACCCCGTGGTCGCATGACCGCGGGGTGCTGTGCTGTGTGCGCCCATCCGTTCATCGCGTGATCGGCGCCGCTCGTCGCAGCACCCCCTCTCTCGGCTCCTTCCCGCGGCGCCGGCTTCCTAACGTGGGGGAACGCAACGTCGCGTATCCCGAGGAGACCCCCATGACCGCACCGGGCAGCACCGAACCCGTCATCGTCACCGATCCGAGACTCCCCTCCGTCGCGCTCTCCGAGGAGCACCACGAGAAGTCGAACCGCTGGACCCTGCCGAAGATCATCCTGTGGGCCGCGATCGCCCTGCTGGGCGCCGTCGCCTGGACCATGCTCGCGATCGTCCGCGGCGAGACCGTCAACGCGATCTGGTTCGTGTTCGCGGCGGTCTGCACGTACCTGATCGGCTACCGCTTCTACTCGAAGGTGATCGAGAAGTACATCACCCGGCCGGACGACCGCCGGGCCACCCCCGCCGAGGTCAAGCAAGACGGCAAGGACTACGTCCCCACTGACCGCCGCGTGCTCTACGGTCACCACTTCGCGGCCATCGCCGGTGCCGGACCCCTCGTCGGTCCGGTGCTCGCCGCGCAGATGGGCTACCTGCCTGGCACGATCTGGATCATCGTGGGCGTCGTGCTCGCCGGGGCCGTGCAGGACTACACCGTCCTCTTCTTCTCGATGCGCCGTGGCGGACGCACGATCGGCCAGATGGCGCGTCAGGAGCTCGGCAAGATCGGCGGCACCGCGGCCATCATCGCCTCGCTGCTGATCATGCTCATCATCGTCGCGATCCTCGCCCTCGTCGTGGTCAACGCACTCGGCGAGAGCCCTTGGGGTGTCTTCTCGGTCGCGATGACCATCCCGATCGCGCTCTTCATGGGCGTCTACCTGCGCTACCTCCGTCCCGGCAAGGTCACCGAGGTCTCGATCATCGGCTTCGTGCTGCTGATGGCTGCCATCATCGGCGGCGGCTGGGTCGCCGGCACCGACTGGGGTCAGGCGATCTTCCACCTCGACCGCACCACCATCGCGTGGGGCATCATCATCTACGGCTTCATCGCTGCTGTGCTCCCGGTCTGGCTGCTGCTCGCCCCGCGCGACTACCTCTCGACCTTCATGAAGATCGGCGTGATCGTCATGCTCGCCGGCGCCATCATCCTGGTGCGCCCCGAGATCACGGTCCCGGCGGTCAGCATCTTCGGCGAGAACGGCATGGGCCCGGTGTTCGCAGGTCCTCTCTTCCCCTTCCTGTTCGTGACGATCGCGTGCGGGGCGCTCTCCGGGTTCCATGCACTGATCGCCTCCGGGACCACGCCGAAGCTCATCGAGAAGGAGCGCCAGACGCGCTTCATCGGCTACGGCGGCATGCTCATGGAGTCGTTCGTCGCGATCATGGCCCTCGTCGCCGCGATCTCGATCGACCAGGGCATCTACTTCGCCATGAATGCACCGGCTGCCGCGACAGGGGGCACGGTCGAAGGTGCGGTGGCCTTCGTGAACTCGCTGGGGCTGACGGGGGTGAACCTCACACCGGAGATGCTCACGAGCACGGCGGCCGCAGTCGGCGAGGAGTCGATCGTGTCGCGCACGGGTGGGGCTCCGACACTCGCGCTCGGCCTCGCGCACATCATGCAGCAGGCACTCGGCGGGCAGGCGCTCATGGCGTTCTGGTACCACTTCGCGATCATGTTCGAGGCGCTGTTCATCCTCACCGCGGTCGATGCCGGCACGCGTGTCGCCCGCTTCATGCTGCAGGACTCGATCGGAGCCTGGTTCCCCAAGTTCCGCGACGTCTCGTGGCGCCCCGGCGTCTGGATCTGCACCGCGATCATGGTGGCCGGTTGGGGAGCGATCCTCATCCTCGGTGTCACCGACCCGCTGGGCGGCATCAACACCTTCTTCCCGCTGTTCGGCATCGCGAACCAGCTGCTCGCCGCGATCGCGCTCGCCGTGGTGCTGGCGATCGTCGCCAAGCGCGGCCGGAGCTACTTCAAGTGGCTGTGGATCATCGCTCTGCCGCTCGCGTTCACCGCGGTCGTCACCATCACGGCGTCGCTCTACAAGATCGCCTCGCCGGTGCCGGCGATCGGCTACTGGGCGAACCACTTCAAGTACGTCGCCGCCCGCGACAGCGGAGACACCTCGCTCGGCGACCCGGAGGTGCTCGATGCGGTCATCCGCAACACCGCCGTGCAGGGCACGCTGTCGATCATCTTCGTGACCCTCGCGATCATCGTGATGGTCATGGCCGTGATCGTCACGAGCAAGGCCATCCGCAACGGTGGCGGCGAGAACACCGAGGATCCGCCCGTGGCCTCGCGCCGCTTCGCGCCGGCCGGATTCCTGCCGAGCGCCGAGGAACGCGAGCTCGAGAAGCAGTGGGAGCCGATCCTCGCCGACGAGCGCAAGGCGTCGTCGCACTGATGTCGATCGCACTGAGATGGCCGACACCATGAGTCGGACGGATGCCGCGACCACCCTCCTGCGGACGCTCTTCGGCGCCGCGGGGCGGGTTGGCCGCGGCATCCGCTGGTACGTGACGACGCTGATGGGCGACACCGCCTATGCGACCTACGTCGCTCATCACCGTCGCCAGCATCCGGAGGATGAGCCGCTGACCGAGCGGCAGTTCTGGCGGCAGCGGATGGACGACCAGGATCGCAACCCCGGTGCCCGCTGCTGCTGATCGCAGGGTCAGCCTGCGGGGCCACTATGACGAGTAGGCTAGTCATAATGATGCGTTATGGCTAGCGTGTTCGTCATAACGAGGTTGTGGAGGTGGCACGCATGGCCGGATATCGAATCACACGGGACATCGAGACGTTCGGCGATCACATCCGCGGATGGCGCATGGTGCTGGGGTTGACGGCTCAGCAAGTGGCGGAGCGAGCGAACATCTCGCGTGACACGTTGCGCCGGATCGAGAACGGCAATGCGTCGGTGACGTTCGAGAACGTCGCTCAGGTGCTGCGGGCGCTCGGCATCCTCGAGGCAGTCGTGAACGCCGCCGATCCACTGCGCACCGACATCGGCCGGCTCCGAGCCTCGAGCCTCGAGAAGACGCGCGCTCGATGAGTGACTACGAGGTCTACGGTGACGACCGTGGCGAGATGCAGCTGGTGGGGCAGGCGCATTTCATCAGCGGCAGGTCGTTTGCCACCACCTTCCTCTATGACGCCGCGTATCTCGCCGGCGGCGGCGTGAACATCGATCCGTCGCTGCAGCTCGTCCCCGGTCCCCAGTACCAATCCGGGATGCTGCGGGCGTTCTCCGACAGCTCGCCGGACCGTTGGGGCCGCAATCTCATCGGCAAGGGTGAGCGGATAGCCGCCCGCGAGGCTGGTCGCGGGGCGAGGAGCCTCGACGAGGTCAGCTACCTTCTGGGCGTCAGCGACGACACCCGCCAGGGCGCGCTGCGCTTCCGTGCCCTCGGTGCCGAGGATTTCCTCGGTGCCGAGGCCCATGTCCCTGCGATCGTCGAACTTCCGAATCTCCTGCGTCGAAGCGATGAACTCGCCGGCGACGATGACTACACCGAGGCGGTCAAGCAACTGCTCGACACCGGAACCACCGGCCTCGGGGGTGCGCGACCGAAGGCGTCCGTGCGTCTCGAGGACGGAGCCCTCGGGTTCGCCAAGTTCCCGCATCCCAGCGACGGATGGGACGTCATGGCGTGGGAGGCGACCAGTCTCGGTCTGTTGTCGGACTGTGGAATCGCCGTGCCGGAGTTCCGTCTCACACGCCTGGGGGAGCGCTGCGTTCTCATCCTGCGTCGCTTCGACCGGGACGCGAAGCAGCAGCGTGTCGGATACATCAGTGCCATGACCGCGATCGGGGCCACGGACGGCGAGCATCACGACTATGTCGAGATCGCCGATGCCATCCGCGACATCGCTCGCTCCCCTCGTGCCGCGCTCGCCGACCTCTACGACCGAGTGATCGTCAACGTCGCGCTCGGCAACACGGACGACCATCTGCGCAACCATGGTCTTCTCCGCGATGGCAACGCCTGGACACTCAGCCCCGCTTTCGACGTCAATCCGAATCCTGATCTCGCCAGGAGCCGGTCGACATCGATCGCCGGAGCCGACACCTACGACACGGAGATCGAGGGCCTCCTCGCGCTCGCAGACGACTGCGACCTCACGCAGAGCCGGGCGCGAGAGCGCATGGCGAGCATTTCCGAGACGCTCTCCTCGTGGCCGGATCGCGCGCGACGCAATCGCATAGCCGAGAAGGAGATTTCACGCATGGGCGAGTCGATCGCTCCCAGGCTGGATCTCGTGGCCGCGGCCGGGCGAAAGTAGCTGAAAGCATGACCGACGTCGTTCTCGCTGCGATCCTCGGCGTGCTCGGCGGCATCGTCCTCTCGGTGCTCCTCCTGCTCGCACGCCGACTCGCGCGCGGGGCCGCCGACCTCGGAAGCGACGCCGAACAGGCAGCTCTCACCGCGCTGCACCAGGCGAGCCTGGCGGCACCGCACCTGCGGGCCGGACTCTCCGCCCCCGACGTCGTGAAGGCTGCACGGCACCTGCGGGTGCTGTTGGGCAGTGCTGCCGTCGCGATCGTGAGTGTCGAGGGCGCGGTGTCGTTCGACGGGCCTTCCGACGGACTGGAATCCGCGGCCCGCCGCATCGCCGCCCAGGTCAGCGGCTCGGGTCGGAGGCAGGTGTTCCCGGCGCCGGGGAGGGACGACGACCTGGAGGCCGTCGGGGCTCCGATCCTCGTCGACGGCCGGGTGGTGGGGGTCGTCGTGGCCTTCGCCGCCCCCGTCAGGGCCGCGCTCGTGCGTGCGGCGGAAGAGGTGGCCGACTGGTGCGCGGCGCAGGTCGAACTCGGCGGACTCGATGCGTCGAGGACGCAGCTCGCCGAGGCGGAGCTGCGATCGCTGCGGGCGCAGATCTCCCCGCACTTCATCTACAACGCCCTCACGGCGATCGCCTCGTTCGTGCTCACCGACCCCACGCGTGCGCGGGAGCTGGTGCTCGAGTTCGCCGACTTCACCCGCTACTCCTTCCGCCGCCAGGGGGAGTTCACCACCATCGCCGAGGAGCTGGGCAGCATCCACTCGTACCTCGAACTTGAACGTGCGCGCTTCGGCGACCGGCTGCGGGTCACACTGCAGATCGCGCCGGAGACGCTCGCGACGGTCATCCCGTTCCTCTCGGTGCAGCCGCTGGTCGAGAACGCGGTCCGTCACGGCCTCGAGCCCGGCGTCGGCGGAGGGGAGATCCGCATCGTCTCACGCGACGACGGCACCCACACCGAGATCACGGTCGAAGACGACGGCGTGGGCATGGACCCCGAAGGCCTGCGGGCGACCCTCACCGCGGGCGATGACGGCGTTCACGTCGGCCTCCGCAACGTCGACACCCGCCTTCGCCAGCTCTACGGTGCGGATGGAGGCCTGGTCGTCGAGACGAACACCGGCGCCGGTACCCTGGTGCGCATGCGGGTCCCGAAATCCCAGCCGCAGCACGACCCGGACAACGACTGACGATCATGACGAACAGTGCGCCCCCGATCGATGTGCTCGTCGCGGATGACGAGAAGCCCGCTCTGGACGAGCTGGTCCACCTGCTGCGCACCGATGCCCGTATCGGCGAGATCCTCTCGGCGTCATCAGGTGCGGAGGCGCTGCGGCTGCTGTCCGAGCGGGCGGTGCGGATCGCGTTCCTCGACATCCACATGCCGGGGCTCAGCGGCACCGAGCTCGCGCGGGCCCTGTTGACCCTCGCCGAACCGCCGGCGGTCGTGTTCGTCACGGCCGACGACGCCAAAGCCGTCGAGGCGTTCGAACTGAGGGCCGCCGACTACCTGCTCAAGCCCGTGCGCGCCGAGCGGCTGCGCCAGGCGGTCGACCGGGTGGTCGAGCTCGGCGATACCGCAGCGCCAGGAGACGACGAGATGCTGCCGGTCACGGTGGGATCCGTCGTACGGTTCGTGCGTCGCAGCGACGTGCGCTGGGTGCAGGCGCAGGGGGACTACTCGCGGCTGCACACGGGCGACGGCTCGGGGCATCTGGTGCGGATCCCGATCTCCGAGCTCGAGACGCGGTGGACGGATGCCGGGTTCCTGCGCATCCATCGCTCCTCGCTCGTGCGCACGTCGGCGGTGACCGAGGCGCGTCTCTCGGGTGCGGAGCCCGCCGTGTCGATCGGCGCGGTCTCGCTTCCGGTCAGTCGACGGCTGGTGCCCGCGGTGCGCGATGCCCTGATGCGCGGAGAGGGCGCCGGATGACCGAGAAGCCCAAGCGCGTGCGCGTGACGGCCGATCTGCCCGACCGCCGGCCGGCGACCTTCACCCGCGGCATCGCGCTGCCCGGCGCTCCCGTGGACGAGGCGGATGCCGTCTACGCGCGGGCCCTGATGCGCAGCCAGCTCCGACTCGCACTCGGAACCGTCGCCGGGTTCGTCGTCGTCGTGATCGCGCTCACCCTGGCGATCGCGCTCATCCCCGAGATCGGCCAGGTCGTGGTCTGGGGCCTGCCGCTGTCGTGGCTGCTGCAGGCATACGCGTTCTATCCGATCATCCTCGTGTTCGCGGTGCTCTACGTGCGCACGGCCGCCCGCAACGAGCGTCGCTATCGGGCACTCCGGGACCGCGAATGAACGCCGTGCTCGACCTCATCGGCGTCGCGCTCGTCATCGTGGCGACCCTGCTGATCGGCGTCTACGGGTTGCGCATCTCGCGCACGACCGGCGACTTCTTCGTGGCGTCGCGCACGGTGCGGCCGGTGTGGAACGCGTCGGCGATCAGCGGCGAGTACCTCTCGGCCGGCACCTTCCTCGGCCTGTCCGGACTCGTGCTGCTCGACGGCGCCCGCGGCTTCTGGTTCCCGATCGGATACGCGGCCGGCTACCTCCTGGTCCTCGCCTTCGTCGCCGCACCGCTCCGACGCAGCGGTGCGTACACGATCCCCGACTTCATCGAGGCGCGGCTGGAGTCGACCTCGGCCCGGCGGGTCACGAGCATCGCGGTGCTGGTGATCGGCTGGCTGTACATCGTGCCGCAGCTGCACGGTGCAGGGCTGACCCTCCTGGTCGTGGCCGGTCTGCCGGAATGGGTGGGTGCCGTCACCGTCGCGGTTCTCGTGGCCGCTGCTGTCGCCGCGGGCGGCATGCGGGCGATCACCTACGTGCAGGCGTTCCAGTACTGGCTCAAGCTCACCGCACTCCTCGTGCCCGTGGTGTTCATCGCGTTCGCGCTCAGCGGGGGTCCGCACGACTTCGACCCCGCACTCGTCTTCCCGGTCGAAGCCGGCCCCGCAGGCTTCGACGCTTACGAGACGGCATCGCTCCTGCTCGCGCTCCTGCTGGGCACCATGGGCCTGCCGCATGTGCTGGTGCGCTTCTATACGAGCCCGACCGGGGTGTCCGCACGGCGTACGACCGTGATCGTGATCGGCATGGTCAGCGCGTTCTACGCCGTGTCGAGCACCATGGGGCTGCTGGCGCGCATCGCCGCTCCCGACCTGGCGGTGCCCGGCGTCGCCGACACGGTGGTGCTGCTGCTGCCGTCGCGCGTCTTCCCCGGAGTGCTCGGCGAACTGCTGACCGCGTTGATCGTCGCCGGAGCGTTCGCGGCCTTCCTCGCGACCTCGGCGGGCCTCGTGGTGTCGCTCGCCGGCGTGATCAGCCAGGACGTGTTCTCAGGGTCCGTGCGCTCGTTCCGACTGTCGGCGGTGCTCTGCGCGCTGGTACCCCTCGCGGTGGCGCTGCTCACGGCGCCTGCGGGACTCGGATCGAGTGTCGGCGTGGTGTTCGTGGTGGCGGCGTCGACGCTGTCGCCGGTCGTGCTGCTCGGGGTGTGGTGGCGCGGGCTCACCGCTCGCGGCGCCGTGGCCGGAATGGTGTCGGGTGGACTCGCCGCCGGACTCGCACTGCTGGTGCATGCGGCGGTCGGGGGCGTCGGGGTCGCGGCTCCCTACCTCGCGCAGCCGGCCGCGTGGACCATCCCGCTCGCGACGGCAGTGACCGTGATCGTCTCGCTCCTCGACCCGCGAGGTCCGTCGCCGCGCACCGACCGCTTCCTCGCCCGGGTGCATACGCCCGAGCGTGGCTGAGCCCCCGCTCCTGCCCCGTCCGTCCGCTCCGGTCCGCTCCGCCCGTCGCCCGCCCGTCCGTCCGTTCCGCCCCCACCCGCCCCACCCCCGCCAACCTCGTTCCGGTCGCACTTGCTGCCGTCCGGAACGCGTTCGGCGCGGCAGGAACTGCGACCGCAACCGATCAGGGACCGGGCGTCAGAGCTTCCGGCTGCGGGGCATGAGCCGCACGGGCGGCAGCGGCGGGGCGGGGATGCGCACGTCGTGACCCTCGACCGCGCCGAAGCGCGTGGGCGCCGTGCCCGTCGCGGATTCCGCCTCCCACTCCTCGCGCGCCTCGACGATCTCGTCGTGCGTGCGGCCGGCGAAGTTCCACCACATCACGATGTCGTCCTCGAACGGCTCGCCGCCGAGCAGGAACAGCAGGGCGCCCTCGGTGCTCGACACCTCGACGACGTCGCGGGAGTCGCCGAGATAGAGAAGTCCGTTCCGGTCGAGTGGATGCTCGGCCACCACGGCATCGCCCTCGACGAGCATCAGTGCGTGCTCCCAGTCGGAACGCAGCGGCAGGCGCACGCGCGAACCGGGGGCGAGGACGATCTCGGCGCCGACGATCGGGGTGTGCACCGTGGCGGGCGAGCGCACGCCCGCGAGTTCGCCGAGCACGACCGTGGCCTCGGCATCCGCTCCCTCGTCGGCGGGGAGTGCGAGCGCGGGCAGCTCGGTGTGCCGTTCGAAACCGGGGGCACCGTGGCGGGCGGAATCGGGCAGCACCACCCAGAACTGCAGCGCATCGAGGGGGATGGGATCCTCGCCGATCGAGTACTCCGAGTGCGAGATGCCGTTGCCGGCGGTCATCAGGTTCAGCTGCCCGCGGCGCAGGTCGGCGTCGCTGCCGAGCGAGTCGCGGTGACGGATCTCGCCGACGAGGGGCCAGGTCACGGTCTGCAGACCGATGTGCGGATGCGGTTCGACACGCATCCGGGTGTCAGCAGGACCGAATCGGTCGAGGAAGCACCAGGCGCCGATCGTCGGCAGGTTGCGATGCGGCAGTGCGCGCAGCACGTTCATGCCGCGCACTCCGCCCAGCGGCACCTCGCGCGGCTCGAGGATGAGGCGGTGCTGCCCGATCATTCCGCTCGGCCCGTCGGGTCCTCGTCCGCGGCGCCGTCGGGTCCCGACGGGGTCTTCGGCCAGCGGATCTCGGCGCCCGGGACCTCGTGCGTCTCGAGGTACTTCGCGATGTACGGGCATAGCGGGACGATCGCGTCACCACGACCAGCGGCATCCGCCAGCGCAGCCGATGCCAGCTTCCCCGCCAGTCCCTGACCCTGGAAGGCAGGGTCGACTTCGGTATGGATGAACCGGATGGAGCCGGGCCGCAGATCGTACGCCGCGAAACCGGCGAGCACGTCGTCGGAGCGGATCTCGTAGCGCGACTCTTCGTCGTTGCGGGTCACGGTGATGTCGGTCATCGGATGCTCCTTCGAACGGGATGCCTCCAACCTACGCCCGCGTGCAAAGGGTGGGGCGAGCGCGGGGCTACGGCACGGGCAGGGCGATGTTGCTCACCTGGAACGCGACGGCCGCCCCGATCAGCACGAGAGAGATGCCCGATTCCGAGACCTTCGCCCGCTCACCTCTCACGCTGCCCACTTTAGGGCGGCCTGTGGATGAAGCGCCTCCCGCGTCTGCGGGGGTCGTTACGCTGGAGGGATGCCGCAGACTCCCCGTGACCCGTACGCGGACCTGCCGTACGCCGACGAGCCCTACGACGACGGCTGGGAGTCTTCCGTCCCGCCGGAGCCGATGGACTGGGAACCGCAGGGCGCGGGCTTCGAACCACCGCTCGACTGGGGCCAGGGGCCGGTCACGCCGGTGACGCCCGCGGCCGCGGCATCGACCGTGCGCCGAGCGACGCCGAGCCGCTACCCGACCGCGCGCGAGGCCCTGCACACGGTCTTCGGCTACGACGAGTTCCGCGGCGATCAGGCCGACATCGTCGAGCAGGTCATCGCGGGCGGAGACGCCGTCGTCTTGATGCCGACCGGTGGCGGAAAGAGCATCACGTACCAGGTGCCGGCGCTCGTGCGCGAGGGCACGGGGCTGGTGATCAGCCCGCTCATCGCACTGATGCACGACCAGGTCGACGCGCTGCGGGCCAATGGTGTCAACGCCGCGTACCTCAACTCCACGCAGGCGATCGATGAGCGTCGCGAAGTCGAGCGGGCTTACGTCGCCGGCGAGCTCGACCTCATCTATGTCGCCCCAGAGCGGCTGTCGAACGCGCAGACCACGGCGCTGCTGCAGCGCGGCACTCTCAGCGTGATCGCGATCGACGAGGCGCACTGCGTGTCGCAGTGGGGGCACGACTTCCGGCCCGACTACCTCGCGCTCGGCGACCTCGGCGAGCGGTTCCCCGGTGTTCCGCGCATGGCGCTCACGGCCACCGCGACCGCCGCGACGCACAAGGAGATCACCGAACGACTGCGCCTCGACGGTGCGGGGGGAAGAGCGGCAGCGAAGCACTTCGTCGCGAGCTTCGATCGCCCGAACATCCAGTACCGCATCGTACCGAAGGTCGATCCGCGCAAGCAGCTGGTGACCTTCATCAAGTCGCAGACCCCGGTGACCGACGACGGCGCGCAGCCCGCTGGCATCGTGTATGCGCTCAGTCGTAAGTCGGTCGAGCAGACCGCGACCTATCTCGCGGCGCAGGGGCTCGACGCGCTGCCGTATCACGCGGGTCTGCCCGCCGAAGTGCGTGCGGCCAACCAGTCGCGTTTCCTCCGTGAAGACGGCGTGGTCATGGTCGCGACCATCGCGTTCGGCATGGGCATCGACAAGCCCGACGTGCGCTTCGTCGCGCACATCGATCTGCCGAAGTCGGTCGAGGGGTACTACCAGGAGACCGGTCGTGCGGGTCGAGACGGCGAGCCTGCGGTGGCGTGGATGGCATACGGCCTCGGTGACGTCGTGCAGCAGCGCCGCCTGATCGACCAGAGCCCCGGCGACCGCACCTTCAAGATGCGGATGGGGCAGCACCTCGACGCGATGCTCGCGCTGTGCGAGACCGTGGAGTGCCGCCGGCAGAACCTGCTCGGCTACTTCGGACAGGAGTCGCAGCCGTGCGGCAACTGCGACACGTGTCTCGAAGACACCGAGACCTTCGACGGACTCGTCCCGGCGCAGAAGCTGCTCTCGACGATCGTGCGTCTGAAGCGCGAGCGCAACCAGTCGTTCGGCGCCGGTCATCTGATCGACATCCTCCGCGGCGGCTCGACCGAGCGCATCCGGCAGCAGGGGCACGACAAGCTCGCGACCTATGGCATCGGCAATGACCTCTCCGACCAGGACTGGCGCAGCGTCGTGCGGCAGCTCCTCGCCCGGGGCATCCTGGTGGCGCAGGGCGACTACGGCACTCTCGCTCCCGGTGAGCAGGCGGCCGGAGTGCTGCGCGGCGAGACCGCGGTCCCGCTGCGCAAGGACACGATCGGGCGCCCGGCCTCGTCGACGCGGGCTCGCAAGGCCAGCGCCGCCGACTCTCTGGATGCGGGGGATCGCGGTCTGTTCGAGGCGCTGCGCGCCTGGCGGGCCGAGACCTCGAAGGAGCAGGGCGTTCCGGCGTACATCGTGTTCGGAGATGCCACGCTGCGTGCGCTCGCGGAGCATCGTCCGGCCTCGCTCGCCGACCTCGAGGGCATCACCGGCATCGGCGAGAAGAAGCGCCAGGCCTATGGCGAAGGCGTGCTGGCGGTCATCGCCGCCGCCTGAGCCTCCCTGCCGAGTCAGTGCTGGGGCAGCACGTCTTCGAGGTGTGCGCGCAGCTGGGCGGCGATGTCGAGCCGTTCCCTGTCGTACAACCACTGGTATTGCAGGCCGTCCCACATCGCGATGAGCCAGGTGGCCTCGTGCGCGGGGTCGCGGTGCGCAGGCAGGTCGCCATCGATCTGCGCGAGGCGGAAGAGCTCGGTGAAGTACTCGAGAGCGTTCGCGAACCGCGTGGCGAAGTACTCGTGCGCAGGGTGCGTCGAGGGCACGGCTTCGCACGACAGCACGGCGTAGACCTCGATCAGGCCGGGCTGCTCGAGTGCGCCGAGCTCGGCGCCGTCCGGGATTCCGCGGAGCACCTCGCCAGCGGAGGCGGCGCCGGTGAACCCCTTGTTCTCGTTGATGGCGCTGTCGCGTTCGGTGAGGACGGCGCTGAGCAGCACCTCCTTCGAGGGGTAGTGGTGCAGCAGCGTCGACTTCGAGACGCCGACCGCCGTCGCGATGTCCTGCAGGCTGGTGTCGCCGTAGCCGTCGCGAGAGAACAAGCGCATCGCGTCGGCGAGGATCTGCGCGCGGCGACGCCGGCCGACCGCGTATCCCGGGTCGGTGTCCGGTGCGACGGCGGTGCGCAGCTCGGGAATGGGCCCTGACGGGGCATCGGATCCGGTCTCGTCGTCCGGGTCGCGCCAGGCGAGCGGCAGAGCCCACAGGTTCTCGCGCTCCTGGAGCATCTCCACCACGTCGACCCGATCCGGAAGGTACTGCGAGAGCAGCTGCAGCCCATCCCAGCCTGCCGTGTGCCGCACCGTCTCGCCATCGACGTCGCGGTCCGCCGCGATCACACCGTGGTACTTCGCGTCTTCCAGGACGTCGATGCTCAGTGCACGCAGGCGGCAGTACCGATCGCGCATCCGCTCGTGCGCGGGGTGGCCGGGGGCCGAGGCCTCGCCCGTGAGCGCAGCGAAGAGTTCGAGGTAGCCCTCGGTGTGTGCGTTGCGCTCGGCGATGCCGGCGAAGACCAGCTCGCCTGGTTCGGATGCCGCGGCGATCGCGCTGAAGACCGTCTCGTTGTCGGCCTCGAGTCCCGCGACGACCTCGGCGAGCAGATCGTCCTTCGAGGCGAAGTGGCCGAGGAGGCCGGGGTGGCTGACGGATGCGGCTGCGGCGATGTCGCGCAGCGAGGTCGAGCGGTAGCCGCGGGTGACGAACAGGTCATGCGCGGCGGAGAGGATGCGCTGCCGTGTCGCTGCGGCGCGATCATGCCGTGAGCCGGTCGCTGTCGTCGTCGTCATCGCATCCTCCTTTCTGCATCCTATCCTCGCTCATTACCAACCGGTCTACTTTCAGTTACCAGATGGTCGATATTGGTGTATCGTCATCCCAGAACCGCGTCGCCCGAAGACGTGCGGTGAATCGAAAGGACTGTCATGACAGAGCTGTCATCCGCCGCCGCTGCGGCCGCGGTCGGCACCACCGGGTTCAAGGCCCCCGGAACCACGCCGCCGAAGACCCCGCGCGGCTACACGCCGGGCCTCGCCGCCGTGAACTTCGGCGTCTATCTCGCCCTTCTCACGCCCGTCATGGTCTCGATGGCGTTCAAGATCCAGCACATCGACCCGGTCAACACCGAGGGCAGCCTCGGGCTCGTGATGGGCGTCGGCGCGATCTTCGCCCTCATCGCGAACCCGCTCGTGGGCCGACTCTCCGACCGCACCACCTCGCGGTGGGGTATGCGTCGCCCGTGGATCCTCGGCGGCGCGATCGTGGGTGTCGGTGGATTCGTCCTCATCGGCTCTGCGACCTCGGTCTGGATGGTGCTGCTCGCCTGGTGCCTCGTGCAGACCTCGATGAACGCCGTGCTCGCCGCGGCCAACGCCACCCTGCCCGATCAGGTGCCGGTCACCAGCCGTGGCAAGGTGTCGGGCATCATCGGCATCACGACCCCGATCGGCATCCTCGCCGGCAGTCTCCTGGTCAACTTCCTGCCCGGCGACTTCGAGCGCTTCGTCGTGCCCGGCGTGATCGCGCTGATCCTCGTGATCGTGTTCGTGCTCACCCTCAAGGACCGCCGGCTCACCGAGAAGCCCGCCGAGAAGTTCACGGTCGCGATGTTCTTCGGCTCCTTCGTGTTCAACCCGCGCAAGCACCCCGACTTCGGCTGGACCTGGCTGACCAAGTTCTTCGTGATGTTCGGCTATGCCGGCATCGCCACATTCCTGCCGCTGTACCTCATCACCAAGTTCGGTCTCGACGAGCAGGGCGCGGTCGGCATCATCCTGGCCGCCAACCTCGCCTCGATGGCCGCGATGGCGATCTCGTCGCCGCTGGGCGGATTCCTCTCCGACAAGATCGGCAAGCGTCGTCCGTTCGTCGCGATCGCCGGCGTGATCATGGTCGTGGGCCTCGTCATCCTCGCCGTCGCTCCCGACGTCACGACCGTCATCATCGCGCAGGCGATCATCGGCCTCGGAGCCGGATCCTTCCTCTCGGTCGACCTCGCCCTCGCCACCGAGGTGCTGCCCAACCCCGACGACGTGGCGAAGGACCTCGGTGTGCTGAACATCGCCAACGCCCTGCCGCAGTCGATCGCCCCCGCCATCGCTCCCGGCATCATCGCCATCGGCGCCGCCACCCCGCTCGGGGGATACACCACCTGGTACCTGTTCGGCGCTGTCGTCGCGCTGGCCGGCGCCGTTCTCGTCTACCGCATCAAGGGAGTCAAGTGACCATGACCGACACCACCACCGCGCGCCCCTGGCTCGACGCCGACCTCTCCGTCGACGAGCGGGTGCAGCTGCTGCTCGACGCCATGACGATCGAGGAGAAGGCCGGGCTCTTCTTCCACACCATGATCGCGATCGGCGACCTCGAAGAGCCCAACCCGATCTTCGCGACGCCCTCCGCCCGCGAGTTCCTCGAGACCAAGCGGATGACGCACTTCAACCTGCTCGGTGCGGCGCCGACCGGCCGGGAGATCGCGGCATGGCAGAACGCGCTGCAGCGGCTCGCGGCATCCACGCGCCTCGGCATCCCCGTCACGCTGTCGACCGATCCGCGGCACTCGTTCAGTGAGAACCCCGGCGCGTCGATCCTGGCCGGCCCGTTCTCGCAGTGGCCGGAGACTCTCGGCCTCGCCGCGACCCGTGACGAGGAGCTCGTCGAGCGCTTCGCGGACATCGCCCGTCAGGAGTACACGGCGGTCGGGCTGCGGGTCGCTCTGCACCCGCAGGTCGACCTCGCGACCGAGCCACGCTGGGCGCGGCAGACGGCGACCTTCGGCGAAGACGCGGAGCTGTCGGGCAAGCTCGGCGCGGCCTACATCCGGGGATTCCAGGGCGCATCGTTCGGCCCCGGCTCGGTGTCGACCATGACCAAGCACTTTCCCGGGGGTGGACCGCAGAAGGACGGCGAAGACCCGCACTTCCCCTACGGCCGGGAGCAGGTCTATCCTGGCGGCGAGTTCGAGCTTCACCTGAAGCCGTTCGAAGACGCGCTCGCCGCGGGCACCAGGCAGATGATGCCGTACTACGGGATGCCCGTCGGCACCGAGTATGAGGAGGTGGGATTCGGGTTCAACAAGTCCGTGATCACCGGCCTGCTGCGTGAGCGCTACGGCTTCGACGGTCTCGTGTGCACCGACTGGGGTCTGATCAGCGACTCCGAGATCTTCGGCCAGCCCTTCCCGGCACGTGCCTGGGGCGTCGAAGACCTCACGCCGCGTGAGCGGATGAAGAAGGTGCTGGATGCCGGTGCCGATCAGTTCGGCGGCGAGGCGAACCCGGAGCTGCTTCTCGAGCTCATCGCTGACGGCGAGGTGACCGAGGCCCGTCTCGACGTCTCGGCGCGACGCATCCTGCGCGAGAAGTTCGAGCTCGGACTGTTCGAGAACCCGTTTGTGGACGAGGACGCCGCCGACGACATCGTCGGTCGCGCCGAGTTCCGCACCGCCGGCGAAGACGCCCAGCGCGCATCGATCACGGTGCTCGCGAACGACGGTGCTCTGCCGTTCGCCCGCGGCCGGAAGATCTACATCGAAGGCATCGACGCCGAGGTGGCTGCGTCCTTCGGGGAGATCGTCGAGACGCCGAGCGAGGCAGACCTGGCGATCATCCGCCTGCAAGCTCCTTTCGAGGAGCGCGCGACGATGTTCGAGAACTTCTTCCATGCGGGCTCGCTCGCGTTCTCGGACGAGGTGATCGCGCATGTTCGCGAAGTCGCAGCCGCCGTGCCGACCGTGGTCGACGTGCTCGCCGACCGCCCGCCGATCCTGACACCGATCGCCGAGGTCGCAGCCGCAGTGACCGTGAACTGGGGTGCATCGGGCGCAGCTCTGCTCGACGTCCTGAGCGGCACGGTGGCGGCTCGAGGCAAGCTGCCCTTCGACCTGCCGCGGTCGATGGCCGCCGTCGAGGCCTCGCGTCCCGACGTGCCGTTCGACACCGCCGACCCGCTGTTCCGCTTCGGCCACGGGCTCTCGCTGTAGCCCGCGGAGCACGTTCAAGAACCGCCCCGCACGCTTCGGCGTGCGGGGCGGTTTCGTCGTCCCCGGGACGGCTCGAGGGCCGCACTCCGCGCGGCCGGGCGGTCGCCGAGTTTCGAAATGTCTCCCGCGATGGCGGTCGCCGAATGATTTCTGGACGAATGCTGGACTTCTCATTCGCGATCCCGTAAGAATAACCGCAACATCGCTCGGCCGACAGGTGTCGACCCGTGGGGGGGCCATGTGACGCGGAAGATCGCATCACACGGGAGTAGCGAATGGAACAGCAGGACAAGACGACTCTGCGCAGGCGCAGAGCCATCGGAGGAGGCCTCGCCGGCGTCACGGTCGGCGCGGTGATCCTCGCGAGTGCACTGGTGCCGACTGCGGCGAATGCGCTGGACGCGGCGAATCCGAATGATCCGTCGGTCGCGCAGGGGCAGATCATCCAGCTGCCCGCCGCACTGCTCGGCGGACTCGACATCGCGGCGCTCGGTCACACGTTGACCAGCAACCCCGCGGCCCCGGGCTCCGAGCTCGGCGGGCTGGATGTCGGGCTGCTCGAAGCGCTCAACATCGACGTCGGGACACTGAACATCGCGCTACTGACCGACGGCACCACGCCCGGTCTGCTGCAGCTCGGTGACCTGGGGGCTGCGCAGAGCTTCAGCTCGTCGCCGACGCAGACGCAGTCGATCGCATCCTCGGGAACCATCACCTCGGGTGGAGCGATCGACACCGGCGCCATCGACGGCAGCGTGAACCCCGGCACCCTCGAACTCACCGATCTCTTCGACCAGCTCAACGTGGCCGGCCTCACCGACGCGGTCCTCGATCAGGCCTCGGTCGGCATCGGCGCGCTCGCATCGCGCGCCGAGTCGAACGCCGGCACCGTCACGTCCGAGTACCGCATCGCCGATCTGAACCTCGATCTGCACAGCAACCTGGTCGCCGGGCTCTCGGGCACGCTCGCCGCGGCGATCCAGGGCACGGTGACACCCGTGAGCAACCTCGCCGGTCCCGGCGGGGCTCTGACGGCACTCGTCACGACCCTCGTGAACACGATCAACGCGATCCCGGATGTGCCGCTCCTCGCGGCCTTCACCGCGACCGGAGGAACGGTCGGGATCGCCGGACTCGACACGGTCGGGCAGACCGTGACGACCCAGGTGTTGCAGACCCCGCTCGAGAACACCACGGGTTCGGTGCTCGTCGACCTGAGCACCGGGACGGTCTCCGTCGACCTCGCCAAGATCCTCGTCGAGACCGGGGCGGGCGCCGACCTCAACTCCCTGCCGGCGAACACCCCGGTGCTCTCGGCCACGACGATCTCCGCGATCCAGCAGGGAATCACCTCTGCCCTCACCGGTACCCACCCGAACAGCCTCAACGGCAAGGTCTCCACGATCCTGAAGTCGACGCTCGACGCTCTCCAGGTGACGCTGACCGTGGGGGTCGACCTCACGGTTCCGCTCACCGGAACTCCGCTCGTCTCGGGTGACGTGACCGTCAAGGGCTCGCTCGCGCAGTTCGCCGGCACCGCCACTCCGGTCCCCGTGGTCACGACCGACATCACCCTCGCAGGCCTCAACATCGGGCTGCTCCTCAACCCCGTGGTCGCCGCGGTCACGAATGCGGTCGCCACCACGACGGGTCCGCTCGTGAACACCGCTTTGAACAGCGTGATCCCGCTCGTGCAGCCGGCGCTCGCCGCGCTGACGGGTCCCGTGCTCACGACGCTCGACCCCGTGCTCCAGGGAGTGCTGGCGGGGGTCGCGACCATCACGATCAACGAACAGCCGGCGACGGGCGACATCCCCGGGGGCAGCTTCACCGTTCGGGCCCTCGGAGTGAATCTGCTCCCTGCCGTCGGCGGTGGAGTCTCTCTCGACCTCGGGTCTTCGACGGTGAAGGCGGCAGCCGCCGCGGTCGCCGCGATCGATGCGGCCGCCACGGTTCAGGCGGGTACCAGTCTCCCCATCATCGGATCCGGCTGGCCGGCGACCACCGACGTCACGGTGCAGCTGACGGCGCCGGGGGGTGCAGCGGTCGGTGATCCGGTGACGGCGACCACGGATGCGTCCGGTGGGCTCACGCTCTCCTACCCGGTTCCCGCATCGGCGGTACCGGGCACGGGCTACACGGCCACGGCGACCGCCGGGGCGGTCACGGCGACCGACACGACCGAAGTCACGGCCGCCGCGGCGATCGACGCCGCGCCCGCTGTGCAGGCAGGCACCGACCTCGCGGTCTCGGGAACGAATTGGCCCGCCACCACCCAGGTGTCGGTGCAGCTGACGGCTCCCGGCGGCGGCGCGAACATCGGCGGCCCTGAGCTCGTGACCACCGACGCGTCTGGCACGTTCACCCTCGCGTACCCGGTCCCGGCAGGAACCCCCGCCGCCACCGGCTACACGGTCACCGCGACGGTCGGGACCCAGACGGCCACCGACACCACCGAGGTGACGGATGCGCCGGTCGCGGCGATCGATGCGGCGGCGACAGTTCAGGCAGGCACGACCCTCCCGGTCACGGGCGCGAACTGGCCGGCGACAACGCAAGTGTCGGTGCAACTGACCGCACCCGGTGGCGGCGCGAACATCGGCGGTCCGGAGACCGTGACGACGAACGCATCCGGTGCGTTCACGCTCGACTACCCGGTTCCGGCATCCGCTGCGCCCGGCACCGCCTACACGGTCACGGGCACGGCCGGTGCGATCACGGCGATCGACACCACCGAGGTGACGGCCGCTGCGGCCGTCGATGCGGCGGCAACCGTGCAGGCGGGGACGAGTCTTCCGGTGACGGGGACGAACTGGCCGGCGACGACGCAGGTCTCGGTGCAGCTCACGGCTCCCGGCGGTGGGAACATCGGTGGCCCGGTGACGGTCACGACAGACGCCTCCGGCGGTTTCACCGTCGACTATCCGGTTCCCGCATCCGCGACACCGGGCACGGGTTACACCGTGACGGCGACCGTGGGCACTCAGATCGCCACGGACACGACCGAGGTCATGGCCGCGGCGGCGATCGATGCGGCGGCGACGGTCCAGGCGGGTGCAAGCCTTCCGGTCACGGGCACGAACTGGCCGGCGACCACCGAAGTGTCGGTGCAGCTTACGGCTCCCGGCGGCGGGAACGTCGGAGGTCCCGAGACCGTCACGACCGACGCATCCGGTGGGTTCACGCTCGACTACCCGGTGCCGGCATCAGCCACGCCCGGCACCGGGTACACGGTGACCGCGAACGTCGGCGCGCAGACGGCGACCGACACGACGGCAGTGACCGCGGCGGCGACCGTCGATGCGGCGGCGACCGTGCAGGCGGGTAGCGATCTGCCCGTCGCGGGGACGAACTGGCCGGCGGACACCGAGGTATCGGTGCAACTGACCGCTCCCGGTGGCGCCGTCATCGGCACACCTCGGACGGCCACGACGGGTGGGCTCGGAGCGTTCACGCTCGACTACCCGGTACCGGCCGGCACCCCTGCGGGGACCGGCTACACGGTCACGGCCTCTGTGGGCACCCAGACGGCGACCGACACGACGGAGGTCACCGCGGCTCCGGTCGTGGTCGATGCGGCACCGACGGTTCCTGCGGGAACCAACCTCGCCGTCACAGGCACGGGCTGGCCGGTGAGTTCCACGGTGTCGCTGCAGTTGACGGCACCAGGCAGCGGCGCGAACGTCGGCGGTCCGGTGACCGCGTCCACCGACGCGTCCGGCGCCTTCACGGCGAGCTATCCGGTCCCGATCGGCACGACGCCCGGCACGGGGTACACGCTCACCGCGACAGCGGGGGCGGTCACCGGATCGGACACCACCGAGGTGACTGCGGGCACTCCCGGCGACGTCAACACGAACGCGGCAGCCTCGGCATCCGCTTCGGCTGATGCCACCGCTGACGGCGACCCGTCGGCGCAGGCTGCTGCGGAAGCTGCGGCTCTCGCCGATGCGACCTCCTCCGCCTCTGCCGCAGCGACGGCCGATGCCACGGCGGCCGCTCAGGCGGCGGCGACGACCGACGCCTCGACGACAGCGTCGACGGATGCGACCTCGACGGCGAACGCGTCGGCGGCAGTGGCTGCTCAGGCGGCAGCGCAGGCGGATGCCTCGGATGACACGAATGCCGCGGCCTCGGCCGTGGCGAACGCGAACTCGTCGGCTTCGTCGGAATCGGCAGCGACCACGGATTCGTCCACGGATGCTTCTTCCGAGGCCGCAGCCAACACGAACGCCGCCGCATCCGCCTCCGCCTCGGCGAACGCCGACGCCTCCACCGATGCGGTCGCTGAGGCCTCGGCCCAGGCGGCGGCATTCGCAGATGCGACGGCCGAGGGATCGGCTGCTGCTGATCCGGCTGCTGAGGCCGCGTCGCAATCGGCGGCGACGGCGACGGCGACGTCGTCGACGGCGGCGACGGCGGATGCCACCTCGGAGGCGAACGCCGGTGCGGCGATCGCAGCCCAGGCGGCGGCACTGGCCGACGCGACGACGAACACTGCGGCCGAGGCTTCGGCGACGTCGGATGCCAGCACGAGTGCGGCCTCGAATTCGAGCGCGGCAGCCATCGCGAACGCCTCGACCGATGCGTCTTCGGATGCGGTCGCTTCTGCGGACGCATCTGCGGAGATCAACACGAACGCCTCGGCGTCGGCATCGGCTTCTGCGCAGGCCGATGACGACAGCAACGCCTCAGCTGAGGCGGCGGCTGTGGCGGCGGCTCTCGCGGACGCGACCAGTCAGGCATCTGCTGCGGCGGATGTGTCGGCCACTGCTGCCGCTCAGGCCGCGGCTACCACCGACGCCTCGACGGATGCTTCGACGACCGCCACCACGGCCGCCAACGCCTCGGCCGCTGCGGCGGCGCAGGCTGCGGCGCAGAACGACGCGACCTCCACGAGTGCGGCTGATGCCTCGGCTTCGGCCGACGCTGACCCGAACGCCTCGGCGGCTGCGGCGGCCAACGCCTCGTCGTCGGCCACGGCCTCCGCATCGGCAGCCGCTGATGCCTCGGCCGAGGCGACGGCTGCGGCATCCGCTTCGGCCACGGCATCGGCATCTGCCGACGCAGCGGCCGATCCGACCGGGAACATCGCCATCGCGCTCAAGTCCCCGGTGCTGGAGCGGGGCAAGCAGCAGACCGCGGTCGGCACGGGCTTCCAGCCCGGTGAGAGGGTCACCGGCGTGATGGCCTCCGACCCGATCGCGCTGGGCAGCCAGGTCGCGAACGCGCAGGGCACGGTCACCTTCACCTGGACGATCCCGTCCGCCACCGATCTCGGAACGCACGCCGTGACGCTGACCGGTGCGAGCTCCGGCAGCGTGTCGGCCTCGTTCCAGGTGGTGGCATCGGGCCTGGCCACGACCGGCGGACAGGTGCAGAGCGGATGGATCGCTCTGGCCGCGCTGCTTCTGATGCTCGGCCTGGGGGCGATGAGACTCGCGAGATCCCGACGACGACTGGTTCAGACGGAGTGATCGCGATGCAAGAACGCTGAGTGGTCGGGACCGTTTCCCCACGGCGGTCCCGACCCTCGGCGGTACGGAGGGAAGTGAATGAGCACGAAACCCGAGTCCTCACCGGAGCTCGATGTGTCTGCATCGAAGGCAGCGGCCGCCGTGCGTCCGCGTCCGACCTGGTGGGTGAAGCTCATCGCCTTCGCGGCCTGCCTCCTGACGCTGTGGCACATAGGCGCCTCGTTCCTGTGGATCGCCCCGTACTCGGCGCTCCGGGAGATCCCCACGCAGGAGGTGCTGGCCGGCTACATGCTGCCGATGTTCGGGCAGTCGTGGAGCGTCTTCGCGCCGGAGCCCATCAACGGCGACTACCACTTCAACGTCCGCGCCGTCATCGAGAAAGACGGTGAGCAGGTCGAGACCGGCTGGGTGAGTGCCACCGATGTCGAACTCTCGATGATCCGCTACAACCTGTTCCCGCCGCGCGCCGGCATCCAGTCGAGTGAAGTGGCGAGCGGACAGATGAACGCCTACAACAAGTTGAACGCCGACCAGCAGGCCGTGGCCGGACTCGACTTCGCCGAAGACGACTGGGAAGAGTGGATGGTGCGCTCCTTCGACGAGCTCGAGGGCGACAACCCGTCGACCGAGAAGTACATGGCCGAGGAGCACCTCTCCACCGCATACGCGACCCAGGTGGCCTACGCGATCTGGGGAGCCGATGCCGTGGTCAAGGTGCAGTACCGCGTGAGTCGTCAGAACGTCGTCCCCTACGCTGACCGCAACGATCCGAGCGCACAGCGTCCCGATCCCACGTTCTCGACCACCGGATGGCGCCTCCCCATAGAAGAGGAAGGCCAGAGCCGCGAGAACTTCGCGAACACCTTCCGCGGGCAGTTCGAGAGGATCCAGCCGTGAGCGCCCCGATCAAGACCGCGGCGCCGAAGGCGGAGGCGAAGAAGAGGAAGGATGCTGCGCCGCGGAGCACGACGACGACGGCGCCCTCCCCGGTGTCGACCCCTCCCGCTCCTCCTCGCGAACCTGTCCCGACCCCGGCGAGCACTGTGCCTCCGCGATCATTCGTCACCCGACTGCTGACGTTCGTCTCGTCGATGATCGGCGGCCTCTGGGCGATGGTGCTCTCGGCCGTCGACCGCATCTCGGCATTCGTCGGCGACTGGCTCTTCAACGGCAAGAAGGCGCTCTACGGGCTCGCCGTCACGCGCATCCTCTTCGGCGTCACCGCGATCGGTCTGCTCGTCTCCAACTTCACCACCCGTCTCTACACCTTCGGATCCGGCTCGGCCTGGAACGGCGAGCTCGCGGAGCCGGTGAGCGAGTTCCCGAAGATCTGGGTGTTCAGCGCGTTCCACGCCGCGATGGGGAACGATGCCCTCTACACGGCGCTCTATCTGCTCCTCGGGGTGCTCGCGGTGCTGTTCGTCCTCGGCTGGCGATTCCGGATCGTGCTCCCGATCTTCTTCTGCCTCTGGGTGGGCTTCATCGAGGCCAACGACATGGTGGGCGACCAGGGCGACAACATGTTCCGCATCGCCCTGTTTCTCCTGTTCTTCGCAGACCCGGCGGCCCGGTGGTCGCTGGACGCGAGGCGAAGGGCGAAGTCGGGGGAGTGGTTCGACCCGAACAGCCAACCGGCGCTGCTGGGGACGATGTTCCACAACCTCACTCTCGTCGCCCTCACCGCGCAGGTGTGCTTCGTCTACGCCTCCGGCGCGCTGTACAAGGCGGGCGGTGCGCCGTGGGAAGAGGGGTACGCGGTCTACAACCCGCTGCAGACGGCACGGTTCGGAACGTGGCCGGTGCTGAGCGATCTCGTCACCACGTGGGGGCCGATGGTCACGGCTGCGAGCTGGGGATCGATCATCCTGCAGGTCGCGTTCCCGCTGATGCTGCTGACGCGTCCGACCCGGCTGATCGGCCTGCTGGGCATCCTCTCCTTCCACATCGGCATCGCCGTGCTCATGGGGCTGCCGTGGTTCTCGCTCACGATGATCGCGATCGACTCGATCTTCATCCGCGACCGGACCTGGGGGCGTCTGAGCGCCGGGACGAAGCGGCGGTGGCGGGAGGCGGCTGCCGCACCACCGTCGGCGACGCCGGAACCGACGTCGTCGGTCCGGACTGTGGTCTGACGACAACGGGGCGGGGAGATGTGCCCGCCGGTCGTTGGAGGATGCAGACAGAGCAGTTCGTCTGTGGTTGTGGCAGACCTACCATGGCAGTATCCCCACTTTCCCTCTGAGAGGAACGCTCATGGTCGACGCCGCCGTCCGTCCCAAGACGACTCGAACCCACACCGATGCCGCGGATGCGGACCTGCACGTCGATGTCGCCCGCATCAACGACGCCCTGATGGGCACGTGGGGCGATGTGCGTCGTCAGGCGCGCGAGATGATCAAGGACTCCGCGTTCTGGCGCAAGGACGAGCTCGGCAAAGACGAGCACCGTGAGCGCGTGCTCAGCCAGCTGCACCTCCTGGTCGAGAACAAGGCCGTGCATCGCGCCTTCCCCAAGTCGCTCGGCGGCGAGGAGAACAACGGCGCGAACATCGCGGGCTTCGAAGAGCTCGTGGTGGCCGACCCCAGCCTGCAGATCAAGTCGGGCGTGCAGTGGGGGCTCTTCGGTTCGGCGATCCTGCAGCTGGGCACCGAGGAGCACCACGCGAAGTGGCTCCCCGGCGTGATGGACCTCTCCATCCCCGGCGCCTTCGCGATGACCGAGATCGGGCACGGCTCCGACGTCGCGGCAGTCGGCACGACCGCGACGTACGACCCCGAGACGGAGGAATTCGTCATCAACACCCCGTTCCGCGCGGCGACGAAGGAGTACCTCGGAAACGCGGCGCTGCACGGCGTCGCAGCGACCGTGTTCGCGCAGCTGATCACGAACGGAGTGAGCCACGGCGTGCACTGCTTCTATGTGCCGCTGCGTGGCGAGGACGGCGTCGACCTCCCCGGCATCGGCCGCGAGGACGACGGACTCAAGGGCGGACTCAACGGCATCGACAACGGCCGCCTCTCGTTCGACCACGTGCGCATCCCGCGCACCAACCTGCTCAACCGCTACGGCGACGTTGCGGTCGACGGCACCTACTCCAGCGCGATCGACAGCCCTGGCCGCCGCTTCTTCACGATGCTCGGCACCCTGGTGCAGGGGCGCGTGTCGCTCGACGGCGCGGCATCCTGGGCCTCGGCGCTCGGCCTGCACATCGCGATCACCTACGCCACCCAGCGCCGCCAGTTCGACGGTGCGGACGGGCAGGAGGTCGTGCTCATGGACTACGGCAAGCACCAGCGCCGTCTGCTCCCGCGACTTGCGACCACGTATGCGCAGATCTTCGCGCACGACGAGTTCCTGCAGAAGTTCGACGGCGTCTTCTCCGGTCGCACCGACACCCCGTCGGACCGGGAAGACCTCGAGACCCTGGCCGCAGCCCTCAAGCCGCTGTCGACCTGGCACGCGCTCGACACGCTGCAGGAGGCCCGCGAGGCCACCGGCGGCGCCGGCTTCATGTTCGAGAACCGTCTGGTCGGACTCCGCGCCGACCTCGACATCTACGTGACCTTCGAGGGCGACAACAACGTGCTGCTGCAGCTCGTCGGCAAGCGTCTGCTGACCGACTACGCCAAGCAGTTCCAGGGCAAGGACGCCGCGGCACTCGCGAAGTTCGCCGTCGGCATGACCGCGGGCAAGCTGTTCCACGGCGCAGGACTGCGCCAGCTCGGTCAGGCCGTCTCCGACTTCGGTCAGGTGGGCCGTTCGGTCGAGCGCGGCCTGCGCGAGGAGCAGCAGCACGATCTGCTCGCCGGCCGCGTGCAGCAGATGGTGGCCGACATCGCCTCTCGCCTGCGCCCCGGCGCGAAGGACAAGGCACTCGGCGCTCGCCTGTTCAACGAGAACCAGGCCGAGCTCATCGAAGCCGCCCGTGCACACGGAGAGCTGCTGCAGTGGGAGGCGTTCACCGACGCCGTGCACCAGATCGACGATGCCGACACCAAGAAGCTGCTCACCTGGCTGCGCGACCTGTTCGGTCTGCAGCTCATCGAGAAGCACCTCGCCTGGCACCTGATCAACGGACGCCTATCGACCCAGCGCGCCGCGGCCGTGTCGAGCTACATCGACCGCCTGTGCGCGCGACTGCGCCCGTACTCGCTCGACCTGGTGAACGCGTTCGGCTATGAGCCGGAGCACGTGCGTGCGCCCATCGCGAGCGGGCTGGAGAAGCAGCGTCAGGACGAGGCCCGTGCCTACTACGCAGACCTCGAAGCGACCGGCCAGGCTCCGATCCAGGAGAAGGCGCTGAAGAAGAAGCAGCGCTGAGCGCGCGTCCGAGAAAAGCCTCACCTGTCGGGAGTTCGCGTCGAGCGCACGCCCGTATCCGCGCGATTCTCCCGACGGGCGTGCATCCTCCCGACAGGTGTACCCGACGGAGGCGGCTCCTGCGCGGCCGGGGCTTCGCGTGGGTGCGTAGTGTGGACCGAGCCCCGGAAGAAGGAGTCCCCGTGACCCGTGTCAACGCATACGCCGCCCCCAGCGAAGCCGCCCCGCTGGAGAAGACCGTCATCGAACGCCGTGAGCTCGGACCGCTCGACGTGCTGATCGACGTCGCCTTCGCCGGCATCTGCCACTCCGACATCCACACCGTGCGCGGCGACTGGGGGCCGCAGCAGTACCCGCTCGCTCCCGGTCACGAGATCACCGGCACGGTCGCTGCGGTCGGAGAGGGCGTCACCCGGCATGCGGTCGGCGATCGAGTCGGCGTCGGATGCCTGGTGAACTCGTGCGGCGAGTGCCGCAACTGTCTGCGCGGCGAAGAGCAGTTCTGCACGCAGGGTGCTGTGCTCACCTACGGCAGCACGGACCGCGACGGCACCGTCACCCAGGGCGGCTACTCCGAGCAGGTCGTCGTCACGGAGGGCTTCGTCCTGCGCATCCCCGACGCCCTGCCGCTCGACGTCGCAGCTCCCCTGCTGTGCGCCGGCATCACGACCTACTCGCCGCTGCGGCACTGGAACGTCGGTCCGGGCACCCGGGTGGCCGTGGTCGGTCTCGGCGGCCTCGGGCACATGGGCGTGCAGATCGCGCACGCGCTCGGCGCCGAGGTGACCGTGCTCTCGCAGACGCTGAGCAAGAAGGACGACGGCCTGCGGCTCGGAGCCGACCAGTACCGCGCCACGAGCGACCGGGAGACCTTCCGCGAGCTGCGGTCGTCGTTCGACGTGATCCTCAACACCGTGAGTGCCGTGATCGATCTGCGCTCCTACCTGAGCCTGCTCGACGTCGGCGGAGCCATGGTGTGTGTCGGTGCTCCCGGCGAGCCCCTCGAGGTCGGTGTGATGTCGCTGATCGGCGGACGGCGCTCGCTCGCCGGCAGCAACATCGGCGGCATTCGCGAGACCCAGGAGATGCTCGACTTCTGCGCCGAGCACGGTATCGCGGCCGAGATCGAGACCATCCCGGCTTCTGACATCAACGCCGCTTACGAGCGCGTGCTCGCCTCCGACGTGCGGTACCGCTTCGTGATCGACGCGTCCACCTTCGCCGGCTGAACGCAGAGAGAGGGGGGGGGGGGGGGGCGGGGGGGGCGCCCCCCCCCCCCCGGGGGGGGGCCGCGCGGGGGGGGGGGGCCCACCCCCCCCCCCCCCCCCCCCCCGCGGGGGGGCCCCCCCCCGGAGCCGGGGGGGGTGGAGAACACCGGC
>NZ_JBIVYH010000002.1:0-761930 GCF_044769635.1 Microbacterium sp. NPDC090281 | reverse complement strand
CTCGCCCGGCGCGCTGGTGCGGGGGTGGGCTGCACCGCGCCGGGCGCGGGGGGGCGGGGGGGGGGGGGGGGGGCCCCCCCCCCCCCCCCCCCGCCGCCGGGGGGGGGGGGGCCCGCCCCCCCCCCCCCCCCCCCCCCCCTCTCCGTGTGGCGGACCGGCAGGTGATGAGGAGCCTCAGCCGACGAGCACCTCGGCCGCGGTCATGCGCGCGACCAGGTGGGGGGCGAGCGGAGCATCCGTCCCGAGCACCACGCGCACGGTGGCTCCTGGCTGATCGACCGGTCCGCGGCGCTGGCCGCGCAGGTCGCAGATGACCTGACCGCGTGCCGGTCCCTGCGAGGTGTCGACCACCACGTCGACGGCCGGTGCGTTGGTCGCGGTGATACCGCCGACGGCGATCGCTGCGGCGAGCGGGTCGTGCAGGGCGCTGCTGCGCTCGCCGTAGGTCTCGACGTAGAAGTCGAAGTAGAAGTCGAGCATCTCGCCGACGGCCCGAGCGAGCGGCACGTCCGAGGCCAGGAGAGCTGCGCGGTCGTCTTCGTCGAACACGTTCTCCATCGTGACGTCGAGCGGCACGAGCACGACGGGCCACCCGGCGGCCAGCGTGGCGGAGGCGGCCTCCGGGTCGTTGCCGATGTTGGCCTCGGCCACCGGGGTGATGTTGCCCGGGACGAGCGCCGCCCCGCCCATGGCGGTGAGGTTCGCGACCCTGGTGGGGAGTGTCGGATCGAGTGCGAGCGCGGTCGCGATGTTCGTCAGCGGGCCGACCGTGATCACCTCGAGCGTGCCGGGGTACTCGTGCGAGAGACGGATCAGCATGCGGGCGGCGTCTTCATCTTCGGGCTGACGCTCGGCCACCGGCAGTTCGATGTTGCCGATGCCGTTGTCGCCGTGCACGTGCGGGGCGCCCCCGTCGAAGGGGTGGCTGAGGAAGTCGTGCTGCCCGATGGCGACGGGCACATCGGTGCGACCCGCGAGCGCGAGCAGGCTGAGCGTGTTCACGGCGGCCTGCGCGGCGCTGGTGTTGCCGCTGACGGTGCCGATGCCGACGAGTTCGATCTCCGGCGAGGCCAGCAGGTAGGCGAGCGCGAGGGAGTCGTCGATGCCGGTGTCGCAGTCGAAGTAGACGGGGCGGGCGGGGGTGTGGGACATGAAGTGCTCCGGTGGTCGGGAGGGCGGCCGCGGGTGCGGCCGCCCGATGGTTCAGCTCTCGGTCGAGATCCGAGGCTTGATGAGGAAGCTGGTGATGAGGGCGAGAGCGGTGATCCCCACGGAGATCCACAGTGCCGTGACGTAGCCGCCGGTCGTTCCCTGCGCGGCGAACGGCGCGACGATGCCGATGCCGAGACCGGCACCGATGCCGAAAGCGCTGCCGTTCAGGCCGGGGAGCGCGGCCGGAGCTTCGGCGGGGGACTGCACGACGCCGAGGCCGTTGATCGTGGTCAGCACGATGCCGTTGTACGTCACACCGAGCAGCGCGATCATGGCGAAGACGACCCAGAAGCTCTGCGGCATCATCGCGATCACGATGAGCAGTGCGAGGCAGGCGATCATGCCGATGCGCAGGATCGGGATCCACCCCTTGCGGCCGGCGAGCCAGCCCGACATCGGCGCGGCGAACACGCCGATCAACGCGGGAGGTGCGAGGAAGAGCAACGCCGAGGTCGCAGGATCCAGGCCGAACCCGTTCGCGGTGTCCTGGCTGAGCAGCACCACCGTGAAGTTGATGACGGCGAAGACGCTGGCCAGCGTGAGCACGGTCGTCGCGACCACGGGCCAGACCTGGCGGGAGCGCAGGTGCTCGACGGCGATCAGCGGGGTGGTGCGGCGCTTCTCGACGAACCAGAACGCCACCAGCGCCCCGATGGTGCCGGCGAGGTAGAGGAGCGTGATCGGTGCCAGCCAGCCGGCGCTGGGGCCGGACGATACGAAGTAGGTCACGCTGATCAGGGCGATCGAGAGAACGGCGGCGCCCCACCAGTCCATCTTCCCGGTGGAGGCTCCGGTGGTGGAGTTCGGGATCACCAGGGCCACGCAGACGATCGCGATGAGGCCGACGATGAAGATGACGACGAAGATCGAGCGGAAGCCGAACGTCTGGCTCAGCAGTCCGCCGATGTAGCCGTCGATACCGCCGACGCCGCCGTTGACCGCGGTGATGATGCCGAGGGTCGTGCCGAACACCTTGGCGCTGAGCGACTCGCTGAGGATCACGTAGGCGAGCTGGAACGCGGCGCTGGACGCACCCTGCAGTACGCGTCCGATGAGCAGGACGGTCAGGTTGGGGGCGAACAGGCACAGCAGCGTGCCGACGGAGAGGATGCCGAGCACGACGAACAGCGCACGCTTGCGGCCGATGAAGTCGCTCCAGCGGCCGAGGACCACACCGCCGACGGCGCCGGCGACGAAGAACAGCGAAGACACCTGCGACACCTGGCCGATGTCCTCACCGAGCTGCGCGGCGATGTCCGGCAGCGCCGGCGTGATCATGCTCGCGTTCAGTTGGAACGAGAGCACTCCGAGGATGAGGGTCGCGACCAGTCCGACGGCGCGGCCTCCGCGCACGGGTTCGCGGGCAGCGGCGCCCGGGGATGCAGTGATGGTCTGGGTATGCACGGAGACTCCTTCGTCATGGATGCCCTCGGGTGAGGCTTGTACGATGTTATACCTCTCCGGTCTAACATCGTCAACAAGGGTGTTCTCGTGCTTGAATACGAGAGGCGCTCGCGCTCGAGCGAACACGAAGGGGTATCGGCATGACGAAGGAGATCGACCAGTTCCTCGGTCGCAGCCTGACGAGTACCGTCGGACAGCCGCTCCGCGTGGCGGTGTACTCCCGCATCGCCGACGGCATCCGCTCCGGGGTCTTCGAACTCGGATCCGCCCTGCCGCGTGAGACTGAGCTGGGCGTCGCACTCGGTGTGAGCCGCACCGTCGTGCGCGAGGCGCTGATGCTGCTGGAGGAGGACGGGCTCATCATCACGCGCCGCGGCATCGGGCGATTCGTCGCCGATGACCTGCCACGCGTCGGGTTGGAGGAGCTCCGTCCCCTGGAGCAGGCCCTCTCGGACGGCGAAGACGACGTGGTCGTGCGCACCATCAGCTTCGACCTGCAGTCCACGACCGACTTCACCTCGAGCAAGCTGGCCCTCGATCCCGCCGCCAACACCTGGTTCCGTGAGGCCGTCGTCGAGCGGCACGGCGAACCGGTCGCGATCCTGCAGGAGCACTTGCCGGCCGGGCGCTACCTCAGTGACATCAGCCAGGAGATCGCCGACGGGCTCGAGGCGGCCGCGGCCTCATCGTCGAGCGTGCTCGCTGCCCTGCGTGAGCAGACCGGCGTCGCCTTCGACTCGGCAGTGTGCGAGATCACGGTCAACGTCGTCGGCGCCTCGCGCGGAGCACTCCTCGGCCTCAGGCCGACCGACCCCGTGCTCATCCTCACGCAGACCGTGACCACCGCCGGACGACCCGTGTACCTCGCCAAGTGCATCGTCTCGTCGCGGGTCGGCCACCTCTCCGTCGTCCAGACCACCTCCTGATTGCGAGCCTTCGTGCCTACATCTCTTCTGCTCACCATCGTCGGCAGCATCAACGTCGATCTCACCGCCCGCGCCGACCGTCTTCCGCAGGCAGGAGAGACGGTCGGTGGAGGCCGTCTCGTCCGCGAGGCCGGTGGGAAGGGGGCGAACCAGGCGGCAGCCGCCGCACGACTCGGGGCGACGGTCCGCATGATCGGAGCTGTCGGCACCGACGCGGACGGCGCCTGGATGCGTTCGGAGCTCGATGCGGCCGGCGTCGACACCACCAGCATCCAGACCCGGGATCAGCCCACCGGCGTCGCCCTGATCGTCGTCGATCGCGAGGGCGAGAACCAGATCGCGGTGTGCGAGGGTGCGAACGGCGAGATCGACCTCGACGGTGTCGTGTTCGCCGCCGACGAAGCCGTGCTCGCGCAGCTCGAGATCTCGATGGACCTCGTCGTCGCGCTGGCTGAGCAGGTGCAGGGGTACCTCGCCGTCAACGCCGCTCCGGCGCGCGATCTGCCCGACGCCGTTCTGGAGCGCGCCGACCTGATCATCGTGAACGAGACCGAGTATGCCTTGATCCCGGCACTGCGCACGGCCAGGCGCGTCGCCGTGACCTACGGTGCGGACGGTGCGCGGCTGTTCGAGTCCGGCGTGGAGGTCGCATCGGCTCCGGCGGTCAAGACGACCGTCGAGAACACCGTCGGTGCGGGGGATGCGTTCTGCGCAGCCCTCACGATCGGTCTCGCCTCGGGGGTCCCCGCCGCCACCGCGCTCGCCGCGGCCTGCGCTGTCGGTGCCGCTGCGGTGGCCGACCCGCGCTCGCAGCCGCTGCTCTCGTCGTACGACAAGTACCTCGCGCGCTGAGCACACGCCGCGCTGTCGGTCGCCGCGGATAGCCTGAGCGGATGACATCTCTTCTCACGGGCCCCGACGCCCGCGATCGCTGCGCCTGGGTGGGCGACGACGACGAGTACCGTCGCTACCACGACGAGGAGTGGGGCACCCCGCTGCATGGCGACCGCGCGCTGTTCGAGAAGATGGCGTTGGAGGGCTTCCAGGCGGGGCTCTCGTGGATCACGATCCTGCGCAAGCGCCCGCGGTTCCGCGAGGTGTTCGCGGGCTTCGACCCCGAGATCGTCTCCGAGTACGACGAGTCCGACGTCGAGCGTCTGATGGGCGACGCCGGCATCATCCGCAACCGCGCGAAGATCGAGGCGACCATCGGCAACGCCCGCATCGTCCGGTGCATGGCCGAGGGCGAGTTCGACGAGCTGATGTGGTCGTTCGCCCCGGCAGCGTCAGGCACCAGGCCGGCGTCGTTCGCCGACGTCCCGGCGGTCACCTCCGAGTCGACGGCGATGAGCAAGGAACTGCGTCGTCGTGGGTTCCGCTTCGTCGGACCGACCACGATGTACGCCCTGATGCAGTCGGGCGGGATGGTCGACGATCACATCATGGGGTGCTGGCGAGCGTGACGTCGGCTCCGTCGATGCTCAGCGCTCGCCGGTCTCCCGGGTGAGCGCGGAGCGCGCGTCGGAGGTGTTCTCGACGGCGAAGCTGGCCATCGTCGGCAGGTAGCGGTCATCCGCCACCTCGACGAGAGAGCCGTCTTCGGCCCATCCTGTTCGCCGTACCCGTAACAGCGGCGTCGACAGCGAGACCGCGAGCGCTGCCGCATCGAGGTCGTCCGCCGGCACCGCGTCGAAGACGTGGCGCGCGCGGACGGGCGCGCATCCGTGCTCCTTCATCGCCTGATAGATGCTTCCGGTGTCGAGATCGGCGGCCAGCAGGAGCATGCCCACGTCGAACGGGAAGGCCGACCGTTCGAGCATCGCCGGTTCGTCATCGAGCAGTCGCAGCCGGACGATCTCCACGATGGGGGTTGCAGGCTCCACGCCGAGGTCTTCGGCTACGGCCTCGGATGCCGGGCGGCGGGCAGCCTCGATCACGCGCTGCCCCGGCCACCGGCCGATCGACCGCGCCCAGTCGGTGAACGAGACGAAAGTCTGGAACGACTGTGTCGGCACCAGTCTTCTGACCCGTGGCGGCGCACCGCGCCCGCCGTCGACGGCGCCCTCGGCGCGGAGGGTCGCCAAAGCCTGTCGGATGGGCCCCCGCGAGGTGCCGAACTCGGCGATCAGGGAGTGCTCGCTCGGCACTCTCTCGCCCTCGGGCCATTCGCCGCTCCGGATGCGTTCGAGCATCTGCTCGTACAGCTGCTCGTGCAGTGGTCTGCTCACTCTGCTCCTGGTTCCTGTTGTCGTGACTACTTGCCTTCATGGCGAGCGGCACATGTTCACTCTGCCGCAGTTCAGTGAACAATCGGCGAATATCGCCCGAAAAAGTTGTCATGACTACTTTCTCTCAACATGCTCGGAAGAGACCAGGAATTCCTCCACCCCGCTTCCGCCGACATCGGCAGTCGACCAACTCCAAGGAAGAGACATGAGAACCAGACGCGGTATCGGTGCCCTCGCGGTCACCTGCGCCCTCACCCTGCTCGTCGGCGGTGCGGCGACGCCCGCCTTCGCCGCCGCGGTACCCCTGACCGAAGGCTTCACCGGGGCGACACCGGCCGGCCCTCCGACCGGGTGGGCCATCGAGAACACCAACGTCACCGGGATGCGCGCCGACTGGCAGGGCTGGTCATTCCATACGCCGGCGGAAGTCGTTTCGGTGTGGGGCAACAGTGGCGATCGCGGATCCTTCTCGCGTGCCGACGGGATGACCGCGGTCGTGCACTCCGACTCCAACCGCCCGACCCAGGGGCGCTTCAGCTCGGTGCTCTGGGCGCCGGCACTGGACCTGCAGAGCCAGGACGGCGCGGTCCAGGTGACCTTCGACAGCCACTACAAACAGGGCCAGGCCCCGCAGACCGCGCAGTTGGTCGCGCGGTTCGACGGCGGCGCACCCGTGGTGGTCGAGTCGTTCGACCGCAACCGCCTCGATGAGCAGGTCACTGTCTCTGTCGCCGTCCCGGCCGACGTCGATTCCGTGACGGTCGGGTGGTCGTATGCCGAGAGCAGCAACAACTGGTTCTGGATGATCGACGATGTGCAGATCAGTGAGGCACCGCCGGCCGACTCGACGCCGCGCATCCTCTCTGCCGCCAAACCCGTCGCGAAGGCGGGAGCGACGGTGCCGGTGAAGGTCGGTGGACTCCGCCCTGGCCAGCAGCTGATCGCGACGCTGGGGGACTCCGCTGTCGTCGTCCCGGGCATCCCCGTCGCCGATGCGGCGGGCGAGACGTCGTTCGCCGTCGCGCTGCCCGGCGACCTCGCCGCCGGATACGTGCCGCTGTCGCTCGCCGGGGCGGGAATCGTCTCGACGTCGCTCCAGATCACCGTGCTCGCCGCCGGGGATCCGGACTCGTCGACGACCGAACAGCTGCTCTGGTTCGACGGGTTCGAGAAGGAGACCTGGACCACGACGGGCGCATGGGCACTGTCGAATCTTGACAGCGTGGTCGCGCAGTACGGTACCGATCGTCGGCACGCCTTCACCCGCGCATCCGGTCGGATCGCCGTGGCCGAGGCGACGGCAGGCCCGTTCTCCGGAACGCTCGCCTCGGCTCCCATCTCGGTGAAGTCGGGGGACGCGCTGGAGGTGCGCCTCGACAGTCACTACCGCAAGCGCGGCGGAACGCAGCAGGGCACCGTGACAGCCGTGTTCGACGACGGGACCGAGACCGTGCTGCGCGCACTCTCCGACGCCGATGAAGAGTCCGCGCAGCTTCGTCTGCCCGTCACGGTTCCCGCCGGAGCATCCGCGATGACCGTCCGATTCGCCTTCGATGCGCCGGGCGCCGCGGGATCGTGGATGCTCGACGACGTGCAGGTCGTGCGTCCGCTCGCTGCACTCGCCACCGGCCTCGATGCGAAGGCCGTCGTCGACATCTTCAGCGACGTGCAGGGTGCCACGACCCGGCTGAGCCAGAACGTGCTGCCTGGATTCCGCGCGATGTCGCAGACCGCCGACGTGCTGGTGTCGAACGGCGATCTGGTGAGCAACGGCTCGACCGCGAACTACGACTCCTACCTCGCAGCGCTCGCTGCGGGCGGTGGCGGCGAATACGACACCGTCGTCTCGACGATCGGCAACCACGAGTACTACGGCAGTGACGGATCGAGCACCTATCAGAAGCGCTTCCTCGAGTCGACGGGCATGCGCGACATCGGCGGACAGGGCGGTCTGTGGGGCGAGGTGCTCGTCGACGGTGAGCTTCCGCTGATCTGGATCGGCAGCGAGTTCTACGACTACGCGGCGAAGACCGGCTCCGGCCCGTTCGTCGACTTCAGTCAGGAGCAGTTCACCTGGCTGCGCGACCGCCTCGGCTACTGGCGTGCGCAGGACAAGCCGGTGCTCCTCTTCTCGCACCATCTGCTGCCGTACTCGGTCTCCGGGTCGTATGCGCGGTTCTACAAGAACGACTACGGGCAGGAGGAGGCTCGGTTCGCTGCCCTCCTCGAGCAGAACCCGAACGTCATCATGTTCAACAGCCACACGCACTGGTCGCCCACGCTGAACGACTGGAGCACGGAGCTGCGCACCGACCCGACGCTCGTTCATGCGCCGACGGTCGTGAACACCGCAGCGGTGACGACGATGTACGGACCGAGCGGCGACTGGGAGGAGAAGGCCGTCGGCGGTGCCGACCCGGTCGGTCTCCGCGCCGCGCTGTATGACGACCGGGTCCGCGTCACGGCGTACTCCTTCTCGACCACAGGGGCGACCGAGATCAAGCACGTCGACGTTCCGCTGCCGACCGCTGCCCCCGTCGATCCGGTCGATCCGGTCGATCCGGTCGATCCCGTCGATCCGGCTCTCGAGCTGAGTGCGCAGACGGTCGAGGCGGGTGGGCAGCTGACCATTTCGGGCACCGGTTTCCCCGCCGCCGCCGAGCTCGTCGTCGAACTGCGTTCGACGCCCGTGCGGCTGGGGCAGGTCACGACGACGGCAGAGGGGAGCTTCCGCACCGCGGTCACGATCCCGCCCGCGACACCGGCCGGTGCGCACACGCTCGCCGTGATCCTGCCGGACGGCACGGAGTCGACGACGGCGATCACCGTCACGCGCGCCGTGGACGGATCGGGTGGGCAGACGCCGGGGTCCGGTGGTGCCGGTGAGCACGCCACGGGTGGAGACCTGGCCACCACGGGTGGTGAGCCTGGCTGGTATCTCCTCGGCGGCGGTCTGCTGCTCCTGGCCCTCGGTGGATGCCTCCTCATCCGGCGCCGCAGAGCTCGCGGCTGAGCGGTTCTGATCGAGTACCGCTCGATGGGCAAATCTCCCCATCGAGCGGTATTCCAGGACGCAGTTAGTATGAACGGGTGCTCCGTGGGTCCGTCGGACCCGCGAACGAGTCAATCCGAGATTGTCACCCTGGGGGGAACCGGGTATGAAGGCGTTGTCATGGATGCGCGCACGACCCAAGACATTGGCGTCTGCTGCCGGTGTCACGGTCGGCGTCATCGCCATCACCACCATGGCCTTCAGCTATGAGGGCTTCCCCACCACCAAGGTCGATCTGAACGACGGCGGCGTCTGGATCACCAAGACGTCGAGCCTGCTCGTCGGGCACTTCAACAACGAGTCGACAGTTCTCGACGGCGGTCTGCGCACCACGGGCGAGAACTACGACATCCTGCAGGACACGAGCAACATCCTCGTCGTGGACGAGAACGCCTCGACCCTGACCGCCGTCGATCCCGCACGCGTCTCGCTCGGCGACTCCGCCGGCATCCCGTCTTCCTCGAAGGTCGCACTCGGCAACCGCACGGCGGCGATCCTCGACCAGAAGACCGGCGAGCTGTGGGTCGTCCCTGCTCAGGGTGTCGCGTCGTTCGAGCCTGAGGTCAAAGACCCGGATGCGGAGCTCGGCGCCGATGCCGATGTCGCCGTCGCCAAGGACGGCACGGTCTACGGGCTCTCCTCCGAACGCGGCGAGGTCGTCACCGTCCCCGTCGACAAGGAGGGCGAGGCGCTCGATGCGTCGACCGCGTCCGTCGGCGAGATCGACGGGGCGGCGAAGCCCACGATCACGGTGGTCGGCCGCACGCCGGTCGTGCTCGACCGGAAGGCGGGCGTCGTGACCTCGCCCGGCGGCCTGCGCACCGAGATCCCCGGCGCCGACAAGGCCGTGCTGCAGCAGGCGTCTGAAGACGCGGGCACGGTGGCGATCTCGACCGCCGGTGCCCTCGTGAGCGTGCCCCTCGACGGCAGCGAGCCGACCGAGGTCGACGCGGGCGGCAACGGAACACCGGCAGCTCCGGTGTGGCTGCGTGGATGCACCTACGGCGCGTGGGCGGGAACGGCGACGTTCATCCGCGAGTGCCCAGGGACGACCAACGACGTCAACGCACACGTCGACGGTGCCGAGGACTCCAAGAGCCTCGTGTTCCGTGTCAACCGCGACGTCATCATCCTCAACGACGCCGTGGGCGGTGCCGCGTGGCTGGCGAATGAGAGCCTGCAGCGCGTCGACAACTGGAACGACCTCACCCCGCCCGAGGGCGAGACCGAGAACGAAGACGACTCGACCGAGGAGACCGTCGAGACGACGCTCCCCGAACGCAAGGAGGAGAACACTCCTCCGATCGCCGAAGACGACACGTTCGGTGTGCGCCCCGGCGTGACGACGATGCTCCCGGTGCTCGACAACGACAACGACCCGGACGGCGACGTCCTGGTCGCGACGCTGGCCGAGGCGCAGCCCTCGATCGGCACGATCCAGCAGGTCCAGAACGGCGGATCGCTGCAGATCGCTGCCGAGGACGGCGCCTCGGGCTCGACGACCTTCACGTACGAGGCCGATGACGGACGCGGGGGCAAGGACACCGCTGCGGTCACGCTGACCGTCTACGACAAGAGCATCAACACCGCTCCGGTGCCCAAGCGCACGACGACTCTCACGGTCGAGACCGGCGGCACGATCTCGTACAACATCCTTCCGGACTGGATCGACCCCGAGGGTGACGACGTCTACCTCAAGGACGTCGTGCCCGCCCCCGGCGACGAGGTCGATTTCAGCACCGACGGGCAGATCACCTACAAGGCCACGGCGAGCCAGCAGGGTCGCAAGGAGGTCCAGGTCACGGTCGCCGACGGATACGGCGAGACCGCCACAGCCACGGTGATGCTCGATGTGCGCCCCGAAGGGTCGACGAAGCCCAAGACGAACGCCGACCATGTCGTGACCCGCGTCGGCGAACAGATCACCGTCGCCCCGCTCGCCAACGACACCAGCTCCGGACGAGAGCTGCTGCGTCTCGGCCGCGTGAACGAGGTGCCCGGAGCGACCGTGCTGCCGGACGCGCCCAATAAGACGTTCAGCTTCATGGCCGACGCCCCCGGCACCTATTACGTGCTGTATCTCGCGACCGCCGGTCCAGAGAGCGGCGAGGGGATCGTCCGTATCGACGTGCTGGAGGCGTCGGAGACCGATCTGCCTCCGGTCGCGGTCCGCGATGTCGCGCTGCTGCCGACGGGCGGCGATGTGCTCATCGGCGTGCTCGCGAACGACGTCGACCCCGCAGGCGGCATCCTCGTCGTGCAGTCCGTCTCGATCGACGACGACGCCGGCGTCTCGGTGTCGGTCATCAACCACGAGACCCTTCGCATCACCGACCAGGGTTCGCTCACCGATCAGGCGCGCATCAAGTACCGCATCTCGAACGGCTCGAAATCCGCCGAGGGCGAGGTCGTGGTGATCCCGATCCCCGCGCCGGACAAGATCCTCCAACCGGTCGTGAACGACGACACGGCGGTCGTGCGTGCGGGCGACGTCGTCACGATCCCGGTGCTCGACAACGACACGCATCCGAACGACGATGTCATGCATGTCGTCCCCGAGCTGGTCGAGCCGCTCATCGACCCCGAGGACGGCGAGGCCTTCGTCTCGCAGGACACGATCCGCTTCAAGGCCGGCCCTGTGGCGAAGACCGTCTACCTCACCTACGAGGCCGTCGACTCCCGGCAGCAGAAGGACGCCGGGTACGTCACGATCCAGATCCTTCCGGTCGATGCGGACACGAACGCCGCCCCTCGTCCGCAGGATCTGGTGGCGCGCGTGCTCGCGGGGTCGACCGCGAACATCGCGGTTCCACTGGATGGCATCGACGCCGATGGCGACTCGGTCGAGCTGATCGACATCACCTCGAGCCCCACCAAGGGGCGCATCGTCGAGACCGCGCAGAACTACTTCACCTACGAGGCGTTCGACGACTCATCGGGCGTCGACGTGTTCCGCTACCGGGTGCGCGACCGTCTCGGTAAAGAGGGCATCGCCACGATCCGCGTGGGCATCGCGCCGGGCGAGCAGATCAACCAGAGGCCGTTCGCAGTGAAGGATGCGGTCGTCGTGCGTCCGGGCCGTGAGATCTCGGTGCCGGTGATGGCGAACGACTCCGACCCCGAGGGCGACAAGATCACCCTCGTCAAGGACGGTCTCGAAGTACCGACCGACACGGGGATCACGGCCCGCGTCTCCGGTGACCGTGTGCTGGTGCAGGCGCCGAACCGCGAGCTCGAGACCTCGTTGCAGTACACGATCCGCGATGCGCGAGGAGCGACCGCGACAGCAGCGCTGCAGATCACGGTCGATGAGAACGTGCCGTTGCAGGCGCCCATCGCCCGCGACGATCGGGTGCGTCCGACCGACCTCACCGACGGCACGTTGAGCGCCGACCTCGACATCCTCAAGAACGACGAGGACCCGGACGGCACGACCGATCGGCTCAAGCTCGTACTCGGCGAAGGCGCGACGCAGCTCGAGAACGGCAAAGTGCGGGTGACCGTGACGGAGAATCTCCAGCTCATCCGCTACACCGTCACCGACCAGGACGACCTTGCCGCGTCCGCCTTCATCTTCGTCCCCGCAGAGTCGGATCTGCGGCCGATCCTCGACTCGACCAAGCCGCTCGAGGTCATGAGCGGCGAGACGAAGGAGATCCCGCTCTCCAAGTTCGTCACCGTGGCCGGCGGAGGAGCCGCGCGGATCACCGAGCACGCCAAGGTGAACGCCGTGTACGCGAACGGCGACGACCTCGTGAAAGACGAGACGACGCTCGTCTACACCTCGGCAGACGGCTACTTCGGACAGGACTCGCTGACCTTCGAGGTGACCGACGGCACCGGCCCCGACGATCCCGAGGGGCGCAAGGCCACGCTGAGCATTCCGATCAACGTCCTGCCGCCCGAGAACCAGCAGCCAGAGTTCATCGGCGCGGAGGTCATCGTCGCACCGGGGGAGAAGGCTTCGACGCTCGACCTCGCCGCGTTGACGACCGACCCCGATCCGGAAGACGACGGCAAGCACAAGTTCAAGTACGTCAGCGGTGCCGGCAAGGGGATCACGGCGAAGGTCGACGGTTCCGACCTGCTCGTGGAAGCGTCATCCGATGTCGAGAAGGGGACCGTCGCCTCTCTGAAGATCGAGGTGACCGATGGGACGACCGAGCCGGTCAGCGGTACGGTGACGGTGCGCGTCGGCGCCTCGACCCGACCGCTGCCCGCCGCCAACACCGACACGATCTCGGAAGCGGATCAGGGCAAGAGCATCACGGTTCCGGTGCTCGCGAACGACTACAACCCCTTCCCTGAGAAGCCGCTCAAGCTGATGACGGCCGTGACCGAATCGGGCTCAGGCGGCGCGACCGTCAAGGGCGATCAGGTCGTCGTGACACCCGACCCGAGCTTCGTCGGCACCATGGTCGTGCGCTACCGCATCCAGGATGCGACGAAGGATGCCGACCGCGAGGCCAACGGCCAGATCGTCGTCACGGTGCAGGGCGTGCCGGAGGCTCCCGGAACTCCGACCGTCTCGAGCGTGCAGGACCGCACCGTCGTCGTCTCGTACGGTGCGCCCTCCAACAACGGCGCCGAGATCACGAAGTACACGGTCAAGTCGGTCGGCGGCAGCGCGTACACGAAGGAATGCCGGTCGACGACCTGCACGCTCGACGGCCTGACCAACAACGTCGAGTACACCTTCCAGGTGACCGCGACGAACCGCGTCGGCGAGTCGAAGCCGTCTGGCACCTCGGCGGTCGCGCGCCCCGACGCTCGTCCCGACACCCCGAACCCGCCCACCCTGTCCTTCGGCGACAAGTCGCTCAAGGTCGCCTGGGCCACCCCGACGACCCCGGGTTCGCCGGTCGAGAGCTACACGCTCGAGATCTCTCCTGCGCCACCGTCCGGTGTCTCGCAGAAGCAGGCCACTGGCAACTCGATGACCTGGGAAGGCCTCGAGAACGGATCGAACTATCAGATCCGCGTGCAGGCCCACAACCGCGCCCCCGAGCCGTCGAGCTGGAGCGGCTGGTCTGCCGTCGAGGTGCCGGCAGGACCTCCGATGCCCGCGGCCGCGCCGACGGTGACCCAGTTGCAGGCGGTGGGCAGCCAGGCGCAGATGCAGGTGAGCTGGAACCCGGGCAACGCCAACGGTGATCCGATCGATGCCTTCCAGCTGCAGGTGTGGGAGGGAGGAACGCTCCGCGACACGCTTACGCCAGGGGCCTCCACGCGAACGCAGGCAGTCTCGGTTCCGACATCCGAGACGCCGTACACCTACCGCATCCGTGCGCACAACAAGGCGAACTGGGGCGAGTGGAGTCCGATGTCCGCTCCACGTCGTGGGGTGAACAAACCGGACGCTCCTGTGCTCTCGGCTGTCACACCCGGCGACCGTTCGCTCACGCTCACCTGGTCGCGAAGTGCGCTCAACGGCGCCAAGGCGGGCGAGGTGCAGTACCAGTACTCCCTCAACGGCGGCGGCAGCTGGGCGGCGATGCCGGGTAACAACGTCGTGACCGGGCTTTCCAACGGCACCAACTACAACGTGCGGGTACGCGCGGTCGCGACGGTCGAGGGGGCGACCTACGCGAGCGATCCATCCGGACAGATCGCCGGCAACCCATACGGTCCGTTGAAACAGCCGTCGGTCACCGTGAACTCGAATGCGAAGAGCGTGACGTTCGGGTGGGATGCGAGGGTGTCGGCCAACGGACGCGGCATCCAGGTCGTGCGCATCCGTATCGATGGGGGAAGCTGGCAGCACGTCGGCCCGACCGGGAACGAGACCGTGGGTAACGGCTACAGCCAGCGCCACACGATCGACGTCGAGGTGACGGACACCGAAGGGCAGAAGATCACCCGGTCCGAGGCCGGCACCTCCGGCGCGAAGCCGAACCCCCGCGCCTGGGTCACCTCGACCGGCAACGCGAACGGCCAGCCGAACTGCAACGACGGCACCTGCGCGTACTTCTACCTCAATGCGCAGGACTTCGATCCGGGGCAGACGATCTCGGTCCAGTGCAACAACAACGACGGCACCTACGGCGGCGTCTGGGGTGGCCCGTACTCGATCACGATGGACGGCAACGGCAGCTACGGCGGCCGTCTCAGCTGCTACCTCGGCAACCGCCGTGGCGTGATCGAGGCCTGGGTGATGGTCAACGGCAACGCCTTCGAACATCGCGTCTGGCAATGACGCGCTCACCCTTCTCTACATCCGAAGAACAAGGAACGACACACTCATGACAATGACCCCCGAGCAGGCAGCCTGGTTCCAGGGCACCTTCCAGCGTCTCGTCGACAACATCGACAAGGCCGTGCAGGGCAAGCAGGAGATCGTCGGACTCGTGCTGGCCTCGATGCTCGCCGAGGGGCACGTGCTCCTCGAGGATGCACCGGGTACGGGTAAGACGAGCCTCGCCAAGGCGCTCGCGGCGACCGTGCAGGGCACCAGCACGCGCATTCAGTTCACGCCCGACCTGCTCCCGTCCGACGTCACCGGCGTGACGATCTACGACCAGCAGTCGCACAAGTTCGAGTTCCACAAGGGCCCGATCTTCGCGTCGATCGTGCTGGCGGACGAGATCAACCGCGCGTCACCGAAGACCCAGTCGGCGTTGCTCGAGGTCATGGAGGAGTCGCGGGTCACGGTCGACGGCGTCACGCACGAGGCCGGGCGTCCGTTCCTCGTGATCGCCACGCAGAACCCGATCGAGCAGGCCGGCACGTACAAGCTGCCCGAGGCTCAGCTCGACCGCTTCCTGATCAAGACCTCGATCGGCTACCCCGACCTCGCCGTCACGGAGAGCATTCTCGCCGGAGCATCCGACCGCAACCCGTCGGCCGGCCTCTCCGCGATCATCACGACGAGTGCCGTCGCCGACATGGCCGACCTCGCCGCCACCGTGCACGTCGAGCCCGCCCTGCTGCGCTACGTCGCCGAGCTCGCCGAGGCGACCCGCGAGGACGGTGCGATCCGGCTCGGCGTCTCGGTGCGTGGTGCGATCGCGATGATCCGCCTCGCGAAGGTGTGGGCTGCGGCGCAGGGACGCCACTTCGTGCTCCCCGACGACATCAAGGCGCTCGCGCGTCCGGTCTGGCAGCACCGTCTGCTGCTCGACGCCGAGGCCGAGTTCGCCGGCACGAGCAGCGACGTCGTGATCGCTCGCGTGCTCGACGGGGTGGCGGCGCCTCAGGCCAGAGCGGCGGCCTGATGACCGCGGAGGCCCTTCAGGCGTCGACGCCCCAGACGGAACGCGACGCCGGATGGCGTGACATCGCGGCCGTCGTCGGTGCGCGCATCCTGACGCGTCTCCGGAAGATCGCCTCGGCGATCCGGCCACTGGCCTGGGTGCTGATGGCCCTCGCCGTCGGGTTCTGGGTGCTCGGGCAGGTCGCCGGATGGTCGGAGTTCACCATCGCGGCAGTGGTCATCGCGATCGCTGTCGCCCTGTGCGCGCTGTTCCTGATCGGTCGCACCGCCTACGACGTCGCGCTCGACCTCGCTCGCACCCGCGTCGTCGTGGGAGAGCGCGCGGTCGGCGCCCTGACCCTCGCCAACCGCGGCACCAGGGCGATCCTGCCCTCGCGGGTCGTGCTCCCGGTCGGCTCCGGTCGCGGTGAATTCGGCATCCAGCGGCTCGCGCCGGGGGAGGAGGCGGAGGAGCTCTTCGCGATCCCGACCCAGAAGCGCGGCGTGGTCAAGGTGGGGCCGGTGAGTGTCGTCCGAGGCGACCCGCTCGGCCTCTTCGAACGGGCGCACCGCCGTGACGACCCGGTCGATCTCTTCGTGCACCCGCGCACCATTCTGTTCGACGGTCAGTCGCTCGGCTACCTGCGCGACCTCGAGGGGCTGCCGGCGGCCGACCTGTCTCGCGACGACGTCTCGTTCCACGCGCTGCTGGAGTACCAGCCGGGAGATGACCTGCGCCATGTGCACTGGCGCTCCACTGCCCGCACCGGCACGATGATGGTCCGCCAGTACGAGGAGACCCGGCGCTCCCACTTCGTGATCGGCCTGTCGCGGTCGATCGCCGAATACGCGACGGCCGATGACTTCGAGCTCGGGATCTCGGCTGCGGGGTCGATCGCTCTCCGTGCGCTCCGCGACTCGCAGCGCGTCGACATCCGCGTGCAGGGCCGTGAGCTGCCTTCGGGTACCGGCAAGCAGCTGCTCGACTCCCTCTCGGCAGTCGAGAACAGCAAGGCGAAGGAGGGTGGGATCGCCGAGCTCGCCGGAGTCGTGTCCGCCACCATGCCGTTGGCGAGCGTGGTCGTCCTGGTGTGCGGCGCACGGGTGCGCTCCGAAGACCTCCGTCTCGCCTGCGCGCGCCTGCCCTTCGGCGCCAGGGTTCTCGTCGTCGTCGCCGACACCACCGCGTCCGCTCCGGCCCTTCGACGCATCGGCGATGCCGACGTCGTCACGATCGGTGCGCTCGAACAGATTCCGCTCGCTCTGCAGAAGGTGCTCGCATGACCGCGCCCTCCACCGCGTCCGGCGCTCTCGGCCTGCGTCGCTGGATCCTCGACCTGGGGGCGACGGCGCTCCTGGTCGTCACCGCCCTCATCGGCTTCTGGCCGACGTTCGCCGGTCCCACCTTCCTCCCGGCCGTCGTCGGCGGCATCCTGATCGGCCTCGCGATCGCGGCCGTCGCGACGTGGCGGCGCTGGGGCATCCTGATCATCACCGCCCTCACGGTCGGGGCGTACTTCGTGTTCGGTGGCGCGCTCGCACTGCCGCAGACCGCGATCCTCGGATTCATCCCGACGCTCGAGACGCTGCAGAAGCTCGCACTGGGCACCGTCACCGCCTGGAAGCAGATGCTCACGACCGTCGCCCCGGTGGCGGCGGCAGACGGGCACCTCGTCGTCCCGTTCCTGCTCGCGCTCGTGGTCACGACTCTGACCGCCTCGCTCGCGCTGCGCTTGTCGCAGGTGGCCTGGGCGCTGATCCCGGCCGGCGTCCTGCTCATGCTCGTGATCGCGCTCGGCACCCCCGAACCCGCCTTCCCCCTCGTGCAGGGGCTCGTGTTCGCGGTCGTGAGCATGTCGTGGCTCGCGCTGCGCCAGCTGTGGGCCCCGCAGAACACGGCCGTCTCGGTGAGCGAGGTCGATCCCTCCCGCGCTGCACACATGCGCACCCGACGCCTGCTCGCCGGTGTCGCCGTGCTGGCCATCGCCGGGGGCGCCGGTGTCGCCGCGAGCGCGGTCGCGACTCCCACGCAGCCTCGGCACGTGTTCCGCGATGTCATCATCCCCCCGTTCGATATCCGCGACTATCCGAGCCCGCTGCAGGCATTCCGCAAGAACGTGCGCGACGAGGCGGACAAGACGCTCTTCACGGTGCAGGGTCTGCCCAAGGGTGCGCGTGTTCGCACGGCTGTGATGGATCAGTTCGACGGCATGGTCTACAACGTCACCGACGGCGGAGCCACCTCGTCGAGCGCCTTCACACCGCTGCGCTCGAACATGTCACCCGATGCCGCAGGGGTGCCGGTGACGCTCAACATCGCGATCGACACGTACCGGGGTGTGTGGGTGCCGACAGCGGGAGAGCTGTCGGAGATCAGCTTCTCGGGCGCCGACGCGGAGCAGCTGCGCCGCAGCACCTACGTGAACACCGCGACGGGTACCGCGGTCGCGACGACGAAGCTGACCAAGGGCGACGAGTACACGGTGGACGCCGTGATGCCGACCGTGCCGGACGACGAGCAGCTGGCCGAGGTGGAGTTCGGCAAGGTGTCGATGCCGAAGCCCAGCAACGTGCCGGAGGAGCTCACCGCACTCGCGGCCGAGACCGTGTCGGGCGCCGAGACGCCGATCGAACAGGTGCGGGCGCTGGAGAACCTCCTCGCCAAGGAGGGCTTCTTCAGCCACGGGCTGGAGGGCGAGGTCATCTCCAGGGCCGGACACACCGCCGAGCGCATCTCGACCCTGATCGGCGGGGAGCAGATGATCGGCGACGACGAGCAGTACGCGGTCGCCATGGCGCTGCTCGCCGGCCAGATCGGCATCCCTGCTCGAGTCGTCATGGGTTATTACCCCGATGAGGAGCAGGCGGGCGAAGCCGTGTTCGCCGCCACCGGCGACAACGTGCACGCCTGGGTCGAAGTGAACTTCGAGGGCATCGGATGGGTGACGTTCAACCCGACCCCTCCCGAAGACCAGGTACCCAACGACCAGAACACGAAGCCGCGCGTCGATCCGAAGCCCCAGGTGCTGCAGCCGCCGCCTCCGCCGCAGGAGCCCGTCGACCTGCCGCCCACCCTCCCCGATGACCGCGAGGGCGAAGACGAGTCCCTGAACATCGCCGGCATCATCGGCGCGATCCTCGCGATCGGCGGTATCTCGCTCGCGGTCATCGCCCTGCTCGCATCGCCGTTCATCGTGATCGGTGCGTGGAAGGCGGCGAAGCGTCGTTCCCGGCGTGCTGCCGCGCGTACCGCCGACCGCATCAGCGGAGGATGGGACGAGCTGACCGATCGCGCCGTCGACTACGGCGCGCGCCTCACCCCCGGCGGCACCCGCACCGAAGAGGCAGCGGTCGTGGCCTCCGCCCTCACGGTGCCGCAGGTGACCGCGCTCGCCGAACGCGCCGACGCCGATGTGTTCGGACCGGCCGAGCCGAGCCCGAACGACGTCGAGTCGTTCTGGCACGAGGTCGACGAGATCGTCGGCGGGCTCGGAAAGGATGCCGGCTTCTGGAAGCGCATCAAGGCGCGACTGAGCCTGCGGTCCCTGGTCGGCGGCACCGCGATCTCGAGCGGACTCCAGAATCTGAAGGAAGCTGCGGCCGTGCGCGTTCGCCGCGAACCTGGCACCATCAAGAACAGCACGACGCCCCCGTCCTCCGAGAGCGAGACCCCATGACGCAGCCCGCGCCCGACCAGATCGCGCCGGTCTCCCGTCGCGCAGTCGCCTACATCATCGACGCCCTGATCGCCGGGGGGCTCGCGATCGTGCTCGGCGGCGGACTCCTCGTCGTCGCCTCGCTCACCGGCAGTGTCGAGGGGAGCCTCGGCGTCCTGCTGATCGGCGGTCCGCTGGTGAGCCTGGTGCTCCTCGGCTGGTTCTTCGTCTACACGGTGATGCAGGCGGGTGGTGGCTCGATCGGCATGCGGGCCCAGGGCCTGCGACTCGTCTCGGCTACGGATGGGAGCCCGCTCGGCTTCGGACGCACGCTGCTGCGGAATGTCATCTTCGGCCTCGCCGCATCCGTCGTCGTCGGTTACTTCACCCCGCTCTTCGACGGATCCGGGCGGTTTCAGGGATGGCATGACAAGGTCGCCGGAGCCCTGATGCTGGATGCGCGAGTGTCGGGCCCCCTCGAATCGACGGCTGTCGCACCCGCCGCTGTGCCTGCTTCCGCCGTTCCGGCCGGCCGGTCGACGCCGTCGGCCACGCCGGCGATCCCGGGCATTCCGCAGCCGGTGCCGGCTCCGGCCCCCGTGGCTCCTGCTCCGGTCCCCGTCGCCGCACCCGCCGCCGCTTCGGCCCCCATTCCGCCCCGGCCCGCGGCCCCGGCGGCTCCGGTGGCCGATGCGGGGTCGCTCATCGCCTTCGTTCCCGGCATCACAAAGGACGCACCTGTCCGCCCGGCGCCGGCTGCGGAGCCCGCGCTCGACGCGACCATCCAGCAGCATCCGTCTGCGCCGCCCGCGCCTCCCGCTCCTGTGCCTCCCGCCTCGGCACCGTTCGTCGAGCCGGCACCTCTCGCTCCGGCAGCCCCGGCAGCCCCGGCAGCCCCGGCAGCCCCGGTCGCTCTCGATGAGGACGACCTGGAAGACACCCGCATCAGCGTCCCGGGGCACCGTCTCGTCTTCACGTGGGACGACGGCACACGCGTCTCGGTCTCACGACGCACGATCTTCGGCCGCAACCCCGCGCCCGAAGACGGTGCGACCCTGGTCCCGGTGCGCGACGAGACGCTCTCGCTCTCCAAGACGCACTTCGAAGCAGCGGCGGAGACCTCCGGCGGGTGGGTGCTGGATCGGCACTCCACGAACGGCATGACCATCGTTCGCGAAGGGCAGCGGATCGCGTGCCCCGCGGGCCAGCGCGTGCCGGTGCGTCTGGGAGATGCCATCGAGATCGGCGATCGCATCGTGACGATCGGCGGATACGCATGAGGCCAGGATTGATCGTCTCCACCGGGTCGGCGACGCACCCGGGACTGCGGCGCGCACTGAACGAAGACGCGCATCTGGCGTCGGCTCCGATCTTCCTCGTCGCCGACGGGATGGGCGGGCATGAGGCCGGCGAGCGTGCGAGCGCTGCCGTCATCGCCGAGTTCGCGCGCTACATCGGACGCGAGTCGCTCGTGCTCGACGACGTCCGTCATGCGCTCTCCCTGTCGAGGGAGAGCGTCGAGGAGCTGTCCACCTCCGGCAACGGACGCGCGGGGACCACGCTCAGCGGCGTGGTCATCGCCTCGGTCGACGGCATGGGCTACTGGCTCGCGCTCAACATCGGCGACTCGCGCACCTACCGCTTCGCCGACGGCGAGCTGGAGCAGATCAGCGTCGACCACTCCGTGGTGCAGGAGCTGATCGAGTCGGGTGAGCTCAGCGTCGAGGACGCCGTCTCCGACCGCCGCCGGAACATCATCACCAGGGCGATCGGGGCGAGCAGCACGGGAGACGCCGACTACTGGATGTTCCCCGCCGAACTCGGCGACCGGATCCTGGTGTGCTCGGACGGGCTCACCTCCGAGGTGTCGGACGTCCGTATCCGTGAGGTCCTGAAAGCCGAGTCGGATCCGCAGAAGGCCGCAGACGTGCTCACCGCCGATGCGGTCAGCGCCGGAGGCAGGGACAACATCACCGTCCTCGTCATCGACGCCGTCTCCGTCGCCTCGCGACCTGGCACACTGATGGCCACCGATACGGACATCGATCTGGACACGCGTCCACGAGAAGCCGCAGCAGGAGGGGTTCGCTGATGCAGACCATCTACCGACCGGGACAGTGGTACCTGATCGTCATCCCCGGAGCGCTCGTCGCCCTGCCGCCCGATGTTCCCGGCGACGTCGTCGCACGGCTGTGGGAGCGGATGCCGGAGGAGAAGACCCTCGCGACCGTCGTCGACGTGCTCACCACGCACGTCGGCGGTTCCTTCACCTCGTTGCCGTCGTTCGTCGCTGCGGTCGCTGAGGGCGCCGATGTCCGCATCGCCCTCCGCGGTGAAGTGTCCGCACACGTCACCACCCCGTCCGAGTCGCTCGAGCTCTCCGGTGCCGAGGTCACGACCTGGAACGAGCGCTTCATCGGCGGTGCGACGAAGGTCGAGATCACGGTCGAGACCACGGCTGACGCTGACGGCCTCCCCGTGCAGAGCGGCATCGTGCGGGCGGCGGCTGTGAGCGCCGAGCTCGAACTGAGCGACGCCGATCCGCTGCCCGCCGCACTCGGACCGGCCCCGGTCGTGGCCGCCGCTGGTGCGTTTGAGCAGCCCGTCGTCGAGCCCGAGCCGGAGCCAGAGCCCGAGCCCGAGCCCGAGCCCGAGCCCGAGCCCGAGCCGGAGCCCGAGCCGCTCCCGGTGATCGAAGACGCCTTCCTGCCGCCCAACGAGGCGACGCTCGCTCCGCCCATCGACGATGACTTCGACCAGCTGTGGGGCGCGACCGTGCACTCCGCCGGTGCCGCGGTTCCTGCGCCGGTCGTACCGATCGTGGTCGAGGGCGACCACGACGGCGCGACCGTCTCGGCCGCAGACCTCCGCGCGCTCCGCCAGCAGCCGCCCGCCGCGAACGATGCCCCGACGGAGGTGCTCGATGTCGCCCCGGCGGGGGTGGCTGCGGCATCGGTCGGTCGCATCCGGCTGTCCACCGGTCAGGAGGCCTCGCTCGATCGCACCGTGATCATCGGACGCCGCCCGCGATCGACGCGTGCCTCGGGTGCCAACCTGCCGCACCTGATCGCCGTCGAGAGCCCGCAGCAGGACATCTCGCGCAGCCACCTCGAGGTCAGGCCGGAGGGCGACACGGTGGTGGTCATCGACCTGCACACCACGAACGGATCCACCCTGCTCCGCCCCGGTGCCGACCCCGTTCGGCTGCACCCCGGCGAGCAGACGCTCGTGCTCTCCGGCGATGTGGTCGATCTCGGCGACGGCGTGACCGTCGCGTTCGAGGACCTCCCGTGACGCGTCGCCCCTCACCGCCGCCGGACCTTCCCGGCTTCACCTATGTGGAGCCGTTGGGCACCGGTGGTTTCGCCGACGTGTTCCTGTACGAGCAGGAGATGCCGCGCCGTCGGGTCGCGGTGAAGGTGCTGCTCGCCGATCGCATCTCCAGCGCCTCGGCGCAGGAGTTCGCCGACGAGGCGAACGTCATGGCCATGCTGTCGACGCATCCCGCGATCGTCACGATCTACCAGGCGGGTGTCGCCGGCGACGGTCGCCCCTACCTGGTGATGGAGTACTGCCCGCGGCCCAACCTCCAGCTCCGCGCGCGGAAGGATCCCTTCTCGGTCGCCGAGGCTCTGCGGGTGGGCGTGCAGGTGGCGGGGGCTGTCGAGACGGCGCACCGTGCCGGTGTGCTGCACCGCGACATCAAGCCGGCCAACATCCTCGTCACCGAATACAACCGGCCGGCACTCACCGACTTCGGCATCGCCTCGACGACGGGTGCCACCGGCGAGGCATCGGGCATGTCGATCCCGTGGTCGCCGCCCGAGTCGTTCGCCGAGCCGCCGCAGAGCGGACCCCGCACGGATGTGTGGGCATTGGGTGCGACCCTGTACACCCTCCTCGCCGGACGCTCGCCGTTCGAGCGACCGGGGGAGCGCAACTCGAGCGCCGACCTCATCGAACGCATCGAGCGTGCAGCGCTGCCCTCGATGAAGAGGCCGGATTCGCCGGACAGCCTGCAGCGACTGCTGGAGCGGTCGATGGCGAAGAACCCGGACGACCGTTTCCCCAGCGCCGTGGCGTTCGCGCGGGCGCTGCAGAAGGTCCAGATCGAGCTCTCCCACTCGGTGACCCCGATCGACATCGTCGACGATCACCCGCCCGCAGAAGACCTGGACGACGACGGCGACGGTCTCACCCGGGTGCGGGAGATCGTCAGCATCGATCCCGACATGGCGTCGTTCACGCGCCCTTCGGCGACCACGCAGCGGAAGGATCCCCCGGCGCCGTTGTCGGGGATGCCTCGTTTCGATCCGCCGGCTGCCGAGGAACCGCCGGTCGAGCAGACGCAGTTGCGTGTGCCGACCCCCGTTGCGGCGCCATCGCCCGCACCAGGAGCCGATGACCGGACGATCGCGCGCGCACCGATGGTCGTCGCACCCGTCGCATCCGTGCCGCCGTCGATGGTGCCGGGTGACCCTGTCTCGAGCCCGGCAGCGCCGGAGCCTCCACGCAGCCGCAAGGGCCTGTGGATCACGCTCGTCGCTGCGGGCGTCGTGCTCGTGGTCGGCGGGATCATCGGACTGAACTTCCTTGCTGCCGGGATCGCTCCCGAAGCGCAGGAGACCGCTCAGGCGGTAGATCCGAAGGATGTCGGCACGGATGTCGTGCCGAAGGTCACCGAGGTCGCCGGCACGCGCGAGGGCGACCGGATCGTCTTCACCTGGACCAATCCGAGCCCGCTCGACGGCGACTCGTACATCTGGTCGCAGGTCGTCGTCTCCGGCGAGGTAGAGCAGCAGCAGACGACGGATCCGACCGCGACGGTTGCTGCGGCAGCCGGCACGGTTTGCATCGATGTGATGCTGCGGCGCGACGACGGCCGCGCGTCCGAGATCGTACGGGGGTGCGTGGAGTGAGTGCTGAAGGTGGTGTGACCCTCGAATTCGCGGGGGAGTACTTCCCCATCCGTCGGGGCGGCCGGTTCATCGTCGGGCGCGAGGGAGACCTCGAACTCGACGACAACCTGTTCCTGCACCGTCATTTCCTGGAGATCTCCGACGCCGACGGGCTGTGGTGGCTGTCCAACGTCGGCACCCGGCTCACCGCGACCGTCACCGACTCCGCAGGCGGCGTTCAGGCGTGGCTCGCCCCCGGGGCGCGACTGCCTCTGGTATTCGAGACGACCACGGTCGTGTTCAGCGCGGGGCCGACGACGTACGAGCTCACACTGCACGCGGCGGAGCCGACGTTCCGCGCGACCAGGCGCGAGCACGACGATGGCGGGGCATCGACGATCGGCGATGTTCCGTTGACCCTCAGCCAGAAGCTCCTCATCCTCGCCCTCGCCGAGCCGCAGCTGCGCAGGGACGGCACCGGCATGAGCGAGATCCCCACCTCGGCGAAGGCAGCGGAGAGACTCGGATGGACCGTCACCCGGTTCAACCGCAAGCTCGACAACGTGTGCGACAAGTTCGACCGGATCGGTGTCCCCGGCATGCGCGGCGGACAGCGCAGCTTCGCGACCAACCGACGTGCACGCCTGGTCGAGCACGTGATCGCGTCGCGGTTGGTCGGCAAGAGCGACCTGCCGCTGCTCGATACCGCGCACGCCGTCGACGAGGTCGAGGGAGAGCAGGAGTGATCTGGGAGATCGACGACCACACTCCCGAGGTCGAAGGACTCGACGCGCACGGTCGTCCCGACCCCGCGTATGCCGAGGCGCTGGGGCTGCGTGCAGCCGGGCGAGGCCCGCGAGTGCTGGCGTCGCTGATCGAGCTCGCAGTGGCCGTGGTCATCGCGCTCCCGGCCCTGATCGCGCTGACACCCGTGCTCGTGCAGGCGGCGTCGGGCGAGTTCGACCCGGAGAAGTTCTTCGCACGGGATGACCTGGTGTGGCTCATCGTGGCCGCCGCCGTCTCGCAGGGCCTGATGATCGCCTACGTCGTGGTGCAGCTCGTGCTGCACGGTCGCAAGGGCGTGACGCTCGGCAAGGCGGTGTGTGGCATCCGCTCCATCAACGTGCGCACGCTCGAGCGCCCCGGCTTCTGGCGCGGTGCAGTGGTCCGGTACCTCCTCGCCTGGGCGTCGTTCATCGTCCCGCTCATCGGTCCGGTGCTGGTGATCATGCTCTCACCGCTCTTCGACATCGAGCGACGAGGGCGGGGGTGGCTCGATCTCGCCGCCGCCACCTGGTTCGTCGATGTGCGTGGTGGGCTGAACCCCTACGACCAGAAGCGCATGCGCATCGCGCGCAAGCGCGTGAAGACGCCCGAGCACGAGGAGAAGGCACCGCTGCCCTCGCTCGCGACGCCGATGCATCGCGACGCTCCGGCCGAGTATGTCCCGAGGGCGCGTCTCTCCGGCGGCGTCATCGGCGCGCACCGTTCCGCCTCGGGCCCCGCGGCCGAGCAACCGGATGCTCCCGCTCCCGGTTCGATGGTGTCTGCCGTGCCGCCCTCTTTGGCCACGGGCGCCCCGGTCCCTGCCGCGTTCGCACCTCCTGCGCCAGCCGCTCCGGCTCCTGTTCCGACCCCTGCTCCTGTTCCGACCCCTGAACCGGCTCCTGTTCCGGCCCCAGCACCGGCCGCTCCCGCGCCCGCTCCGGCGCCCGCAGTCCAGGCTCCGCCCGTGCCCGCTCCCGTGCTCTCCCCGCCCGACCCTCGTCCACAGGCACCCGCAGGGGTGCGCGCGATCCTCGTGCTCGACACCGGGGAGCGCATCGAAGTGCGCGGGACGACGCTGTTCGGGCGTGCACCGAGCGCCGCGGCGGGCGAGGGCGAAGCACTCCTGGTGCCGGTGGTCGACGACACGCGCTCGGTGTCCAAGACGCATATCGCGGTGATGCCCGCTCGACGCGGCGTCTTCATCGTCGACCGTGCCTCGACCAACGGCAGCGCGATCGTCCGGGAAGGCGCCGAGACGGCGCTGTCGGCCGGACACCCCGCCGAATTGCAGACCGGGGACACGGTGCGCTTCGGCGACCGATCCCTGCAGGTGGAGTGGGTATGACCCTGAGCAGTGAGATGCGCCCTCGGCGCGGTGAGGACGACCGATGAGAGTCAAGCTGACCCTGCGTCGACCCGCAGCACCCCTGACCGACGTCGTCGTGATGGCGGATTCGACGGCGACCATCGCCGACGTCGCCCGCCAGATCGCCACGAGCGATCCGGCTCGCAGCATCGTTGCGGGGCCCGCAGATGTGCTCACGTTGTCTGTGGCGCCGCCGACCAGCGAGCAGCTCACGATGCTCAATCCCGACCTGCTCGTCGGTGACGCTCCGATCGGTTCCGGCTTCCTCGCCGAAGTGGTCAACGTCGGGCCGAACCGGGCATCGGCGGGGGGCGCGGGTGCCCGTCCGGCCGCCGTGCTCACGGTCGTCGCCGGTCCGGCGGCCGGCCAGGAGTTCCCCCTGCCGATCGGCCACTTCCTGATCGGCAGGGATGCGGCGAACGATGTCACGATCGCCGATCCGCTCGTCTCGAAGCGGCACGCGAGGATCGAGGTCGCGTCGACGTTCGTCGAGCTGGTCGATCTGAACTCGGCGAACGGCATCCTCGTCGACGGCGGCCTCGTGCAGCGGCTCCGGGTGATTCCCGGTCAGACCTTCGCGCTCGGCGACTGCGAGTTCGTCGTGCACATGGTCAGCGACTTCGACGGCTCCGCCTCAGGCGACCCGGTGCTCGAACGCGGCGGGGCGCTGCTGTTCAACCGCAGCCCGCGCGTCGAGGAGCGGTTCGCGGGCGAAGACCTCGACGAGCCCCGTTACCCGCGCGATCAGGTGCAGAGGCTGTTCCCCTGGCCGATGCTGGTGGCGCCGATCCTGCTCGGGCTCGCGATCTTCGCGATGAGCGAGAACCCGCGCTCGCTGCTCATCGTCTTCATGTCGCCGCTGATGATGTTCGGAAACTTCATCTCGCAGAAGACCAATCTCGGTCAGCGGCTGCGCAAGGAGGAGGAGTCCTTCGAGGAGCAGTTCGAGCGTCTCGAGGAGAAGCTCTACCACGCGCATCCCCGGGAGCGCGAGGTCCGCCACAACGAGGTGCCGGCGGTCGCTGTCGTGTTCGACGAGGCGATGCGGCTCGGGCCGCTGCTGTGGACGCGTCGCCCCGAGCACTGGAACTTCCTCTCGTTGCGGCTCGGCGTGTGCGAGGACGAGGCGCGCACGCGCATCAAGCGCACCGAGACCCCCGAGGCGCTCGTCGAGTACGTGGAGCGCGTCGACCGTCTCGAAGAGCGTTACAAGATGATCCCCGACGTGCCGATCCTGGAGTCGTTGCAGAGCGTCGGATCCATCGGCGTCGCCGGGCCCACCTCGCTCGCGAGCGATGCCCTGCGCGGTATCGCGGTGCAGCTGTTCGGCATGCATTCGCCCAACGAGCTCGTCACCGTCGCGCTCACCGAGCCGGGCTGGGCGAACGAGCTCGACTGGCTGAAGTGGCTTCCGCACACCTCCAGCGAGCGCAGTCCGTTCAAGGACGTGTCGCTCGCCGACTCGGCCTCCACGGGCGCCGCCCTGCTCAGCGGTCTCGAGGAGATCGTGCTGCGGCGGTCGCGCGAGGCGAAGTCGCAGCGCCCGCCCTACGGCGACGACTGGGATCCGATGCTGTACGGCACCGACGTCAAGCGCGCGGCCGAGGATGCGACGTTCCCCGGGCAGACGGCGATCCTGGTGATCGTCACGAACGACGCCCCGGTCGACCGCGCCCGGCTGACGCAGATCCTCGAACGCGGAGCGGACGTGGGCGTCTACGGACTCTTCGTCGCCCCGGTGGTCGCGGCCCTCCCCGCCGCGTGCCGCACCTTCGTCGATGTCAGCGCCGGGCTCGACCATGCCACCGTCGGCACCGTCCGCAGCGGCGTCGGGTACTCCGACGTGCAGGTCGAGGGCGTGTCGCACGCGTACATGACGATGCTCGCCAAGCGCCTGGCGCCGGTCGTGGACTCCAGCACCGTCATCGAGGACTCCTCCGACATCCCCAACTCGGTGAGCTTCCTGTCGCTCGTCGGCTCCGAGGTCGCGGAGGACCCGAACGCGGTGATCGACCGCTGGCGGCAGAACAACACGATCATCGACCGCTCCGGCGCCCCGCAGTCACGGCTCAAGAAGGCCGGCAACCTGCGCGCCATCATCGGCCAGTCGCAGACCGATGCGATGACGCTCGACCTGCGCACGCAGGGTCCGCACGCGCTCGTCGGCGGCACGACCGGTGCCGGCAAGAGCGAGTTCCTGCAGGCCTGGGTGCTCGGCATGGCGGCCGCGCACAGCCCCGATCGCGTCACGTTCCTCTTCGTCGACTACAAGGGCGGTTCCGCGTTCGCCGACTGCGTCGACCTGCCGCACACGGTGGGTCTCGTCACCGACCTGAGCCCGCACCTGGTGCGTCGCGCCCTGACCAGCCTGCGGGCCGAGCTGCACCACCGCGAGCACCTGTTCAACCGCAAGAAGGCCAAAGACCTCCTCGAGCTCGAGAAGCGCCGCGACCCCGAGACGCCGCCAGCTCTGGTGCTCGTGATCGACGAGTTCGCCGCGCTCGCCGGCGAGGTGCCGGAGTTCGTGGACGGCGTCGTCGACATCGCCCAGCGCGGCCGCTCCCTCGGCATCCACCTGATCATGGCGACGCAGCGTCCGGCCGGTGTCATCAAGGACAATCTGCGCGCCAACACCAACCTGCGCGTCGCTCTGCGCATGGCCGACGAGTCGGACTCGAAGGACGTGGTGGACGACCCGGTGGCTGCATCCTTCCCGCCGTCCCTTCCGGGGCGCGGCATCGCGAAGACCGGTCCTGGACGCCTTGTGCCGTTCCAGTCGGCGTATGCGGGCGGATGGACCACGGATGAGGCCCAGGTCGCCGAGGTGCGGGTGGCGGAGCTGCGGTTCGGGTCGATCCAGACCTGGGAGGCCGAGCAGGCTCCGGAGTCGGACTCCCACGACGAGGACCTCGGACCGAACGATCAGAAGCGCATCGTCGCCGCCCTCGTCAGCGCCGCGGCTCACGCGTCGATCCCGGCGCCCCGTCGGCCGTGGCTCGACGACCTGGAGCGCGCCGTCGACATCCGCGACCTGCCCGTCCACGGCGACGAACGCATCCTGCTCGGCAAGATGGATGTCCCCGAGCGGCAGTTGCAGGAGCCGGCGTACTTCCACCCCGACAAGGACGGCTCGCTGCTCGTGTACGGCACCAGCGGTTCCGGCAAGTCGACGGTGCTGCGCACGCTCGCGATCGCGGCCGGCTTCGACGGGGCCCGCTCGAACGTCGAGGTGTACGGACTCGACTTCGGATCCGGTTCTCTCAAGAGCCTGGAGGTGCTTCCGCATGTCGGGTCGATCATCTCCGGCGACGACGCGGAGCGCGTGCAGCGCATCCTGCGCTCACTCGCCCGCGTGCTCGATGATCGAGGCAAGCGGTTCAGCGCGGCGAACGCGTCGAGCCTCACGGAGTACCGCGAGATCACCGGGAAGGCCGAGTCGCGCATCCTGCTGCTGATCGACGGCTTCCCGCAGTTCCGCGGCGAGTGGGAGTCGACGACGGCGCGCATGCCGTTCTACCAGACCTTCATGCGCATCCTCGGCGAGGGACGCCCGCTCGGCGTGCACGTGATCGCGAGCGCCGACCGCTCGGGTTCCGTGCCCACGGCGGTCAGCGCCAACGTGTCACGGCGCGTGGTCCTGCGGCTTTCCGACGAGTCCGGCTACGCGATGCTCAACGCCCCCAAGGACGTGCTCGATGAGCGCTCCGCCCCTGGGCGCGCGATCGTCGACGGTCTCGAGACGCAGATCGCGACGCTCGGCGGCACGCCCAACGTCGCCGAGCAGACGAAGCTCCTCGATCAGCTCGCGGCCGAGCTCCGCGCCGGAGGTGCGCGGGAGGTGGCCGAGATCGGCGCGCTGCCGACGCGACTCTCCGTGCGCGACCTCCCGGACCGGATCGGCGAGTTCCCCGTGCTCGGCGTCGCGGAAGACACGCTGGCGCCGCGCGAGTTCGATCCCGTCGGGACGTTCGTGGTCGCCGGGCCGCCGCTGTCGGGCAAGACGACCGCCCTCAAGGGGATCATCACGTCGATGCGAAGGCTCGACCCCGAGATCAAGCTGTTCCACTTCGGCGGGCGGCGAGCCCAGCTCAAGGGCTATGTCGACTGGACGCGGAGCGCGGTCACACCGGAGGACGCGAAGGAGCTCGCGAAGGAGATCGCCGAGATCGCCGTCGACGAGACCGTGCCGGTGCGGATGCTCATCGTCGTCGAAGACGTGCCCCAGTTCGCGGACGGCCCGGCCGAGCGCGAGATGAAGGCGCTCTTCCAGGCGATCAACCGCAGCGACCACCTGCTCGTGGGCGACGCCGACGTCACGCAGGTGACCAGTGGTTTCGGCTTCATCGGTGATTTCAAGGCCGGTCGCAAGGGCATCATCCTCAAGCCGGATGCGTTCGACGGCGACGCGATCTTCAAGGTTCCGTTCCCGAAGGTCAAGCGCACCGACTTCCCCGATGGCCGAGGCATCTTCGTGCAAGCGGGACGCCAGGTCACGGTACAGCTGCCACTCATCGAAGGAGACACATGGACGCCCGTCCGCTGAGCGCGAGCGCGCACACGCCACGATTCCGAGGGAAGGGCGCACGATGACCGTCACCTTCGATGACACCGAGCTGCGCGCGAAGGTGGAGCCGGCGCTCGCCCGGCAGGAGAGCCGCGAACGCGTCGCCAGGGAGGGCCGCCAGTTCGGCGTCGTCCTGGGTTCGGGCTGGATCGTGTTCCAGTCGGTGGTGCTGGTCGTCGGCGCCGGAGTCCTCGCCGCCCTGGCCGTCGTCGCCGTGCAGTTCATGTTCGGAGCCGACGGGGCCGATCTCACCACGGTCGTGCTGGCGGTACTCATGGTGCTGCCGCTCGCGGTTGCCCGCATCCGCTCCCACCTCCGCGGCCCGCGTGACCGCGAGGCCGAGGAGTACCGTCTCACGCGGTTCACGGAGGCGAACGGGCTGACCTACCGCACGGGCGAGCTCGACCCGGAGCGGTCGGCCGCGCTGTTCGGCATCGGCACCTCGCGCATCGCGAGCGACATCGTCGCCGGCCCCTCTCCGCGCCCGTTCGAGGCCGCGAACTACTCGTTCGATGTGTGGGTCGCGAGGGCGCGCATGCCGCGAGTGGCGAACTACGTCGAGTTCCAGCTGTGTAGCCCGCTGCCCGCGATGACCCTGGTCACCAAGGCGAAAGACGCGGCGGCATCCGGATGGGAGCCGACCGCGCCGCAGGAGCGCGTGCAGATCGAGGGCGACTTCGCGTCCCACTTCGAGGTCTTCACGACGAGGGCGACGGAGGAGCCGGTGCGTCACCTGCTCTCCCCAGATGTGCAGGCCGCACTGACGGCCGTCGCCGAACGGTGCGACATCGAGGTCGTCGGCGACCGGGTGTACGTCATCGCCCGCCGGCACCTGCCGATGACCGAGCCCGCGTACTGGGAGTGGGTCGCAGACCTCGCCACGCTCGTGGCACTCCTGGAGGCGCGGGGACGTGCCGAGCAGACCTCCGGCGTCGCGGAGGTCGATCCCGCTCGTCGCACGCGTCGGGAGGCGCTGTTCGCCGCTCCGAAGGGCGGACGGGCTGCAGCCGTCGGCTGCCTCGTCCCGCTTCTCGTGGGTCTCGCCGCCGCCGCACTGATCACGAAGATCACGACGGGCTAGCGGCGCGGGCGTCGGTGCCGGGGATGGGGAGTTGTCCCCATCGACCGGAGGGCGTCCTTTTCGTAGAGTTTCCCTAGGCGGGGCCGACTGGATCGGCACCACCGACGACACGCTTTCAGGGGACCGGCTTCACCGCCGGTCCCTCGATCTGAACATTCCACGAGGGGGGCTGACATGGGTGACGGCGTCAAGCTGAAGTACGGCGATCTCGAGCCGCTGCAGACCGAGCTGAAGAACATCATCGACGAGTTCGAGAATGCCGGTTCGCGCAGCAACGATCTCGAGAGCTCGGTGGGCTCGCCGTACGGGGAGCGCGCGCTGCGCGACGCCGCATCCGACTTCGAGGGGCGCTGGGACGACCGTCGCAAGCGACTCATGGACGACTGCAAGACGGTCGAAGAGTACGTGGCCGCGGTGATCAAGGGGTTCCAGGACTTCGACCGTGACGCCGCATCCAAGTCCGAGAACAGCGGAGGCTGACCGTGTACGAGTACATGCCAATGACCTCGCCTGCGGGCCACCCGATCGGCGCTCTCACCGGTGACGTCGGGGCGATTCGTGATCGGGGGAACTCGTTGCAGACTCTCGCGAATGCGATGAGCAACTCTGCGACGCTGCTGCAGCGTCTGGTCGACAACGGCGCCGACATGCAGGGGGACTCGGTCGACAAGCTCGCCGAGATCTCAGGGAAGGTGCATGCCGAGCTCGGTCGCGCCGCCGACCTGTACGACGCGGTCGCGCCGCACATCGTGCAGTATGCGTCAGACCTCGAGACCTCGAAGAGCGCGATCGAGCCGATTCTCGACGATCTCGAGACGCTGTGGGCGACGTATCAGCAGAAGAAGGATGCCGCATCGTCGGCGGCTGCGCAGAGCCCCGACTATCCGACGGGTGCGGATGCCGACGACGACCAGGCCCGACAGGCGGCGGAGGATGCCCGTGACGACGCGGCCGAGACGGCAGCGGGTGCAGCGAGCGGTGCACGCGGTGACTGGGACACGCGGGCGGGCGATTACGACCGCGAGTGGAACTCCTGGCACACGGCCTTCACGAACGCGGCGAGCAACATCCGCGAAGACACCTCCGACAAGATCGAAGACGGCTTCTGGGACAACGTCGACGGCTTCCTGCAGTTCATGTCGGACTTCCTCGCAGTGGCCGGCATCGTGCTCGCGGTGCTCGCGATCATCGTCGGTGGCCCGATCATCGCCGCGCTCGCCGCGATCGTGGCGATCGCCACCCTGATCGTCGCCGTCGCGAGACTGGCGAGGGGCAACGGCTCCGTCATCGACGTGGTCTTCGGCGTCATCGGGGTCATCCCCCTGATCGGCCCGGCGATCAAGTTCGCCCGCGGTCCGATGGCCATGATCCGGGGTGCGGACTTCGGCGCCGACGGCATGCGGTTCGTGAACGCGTTCGCCGGGCGAGCTCCGCTGAGCACGCTCAGCCAGATCCGCGGCGGTTTCACCACCGGTTTCGGCGAGTTCTCGGCGCGGCTGTTCACCGGCAACGGCACCGCGGCGTTCGCCGCGCAGATGACCGGGGTGCAGACCCTCGACATGGTGGGCAACGTCTTCGCCTCGCACTTCGCGATCGCCGGCGGCATCAAGGACAGCGCGGGCGGTGCATGGTCGGGCGCGTTCGACCCGGACCAGAACCCGTTCTCCTGACCGACCGCGGCGCGAGCCGCCCCCATGGAAGACTGAGACGATGAGCAGCCTGCGCGCGGAACTGACGGGAAAGTCCGGAACGATCATCCCGCCCTACCGGATGCTCCTTCCTCCGGGGTGGGAGGCGTTCGACCTCAGCGAGACGACCGAACGCGATCTGATCCGTCGAGCCGAAGCACGGCTGCAGGGCGCGCAGAATCCCACGTTCGGGCCGGTGCTCGCCGGCAAGGTGCACGAGGTGCTCGAGGGGCTGCGTGCACGTCAGGGCTTCGCCTACGCCTTCGCGGGCGAGGCGGCACCGTCCTGGGCCATCGGTGCGGCGACCCTGGTGGGGCTCAAGCGTTCTTCGACACCCGAAGCGACTCTGGAGCAGCTCGTCGAGAGTGCGATCCGGCACCATGACGGCATCGCGATCGGCGAGGGCCAGCGCATCGTGCGGTGGACCGAGCGCCGCGAAGTGTCGGTCGACGGCGAAGATGTCGCGTCGCTCCTGATCAACTATCTGATCCCGGTTCCGGGGACGCGGCTCACCGAGGCGGTGCAGTGGACGGCGACGGTCACGCATGAGGCCGACCTGCCGGCGGATCACCCGAACCTCACACTCTGGACGGCTCTCTTCGACACGCACGTCAGCACGTTCACGTGGACGGTGCGCTGATGGAACTCGCCATCGCCTACGCCCCCGATCGCGTCATCCCCGTCCCCGCCGAACGTCTCTCACCGCAGGAGCAGGCGGCCTGGGCTCGTCAGGCGGCGGCCGACTTCACCCGTGACGCCGGTGCGCACTCCGACGTCGCCGCGCAGGTCGAGACCGCGCTGGTCGCGGTTGCGGCGCAGGCGGACGACGACCGGCGACTGCTGCTCGTGGTTGGCGTCGATGGCGGGGTGGTCGCACCTTTGATGATCTCGGTGATCACGCACGAGCTGTCCCGACAGGAGCAGGCGGACTTCCTCTGGTCTCCCACGGCGATCCTGCCGGTCACACCCCGACTCACCGAGACCGACGCGCTCGGCACCGGCTTCTCGGCCACGCTCGCACAGCGGGAGAACGATCTGGACTTCGCGACCCGCCGCTGGATCTTCTTCGGCGAGGGAGCGACCGTGTGCGCGATGCTGGGCCCGGTCGTGCCGTACGGGCTGGCGTTCGTCGAGCCTTTCGCCGAGGCAGCACTCGCGTCGGCGTCGCTCAGCGGTTTCGTCCCGCGGGCCGACCCCGAGCGTCTCGACGAGCTCGTCTCCGCCGTGGTGCGTCCCGGCGACGATTGGGTGCTCAACATCTGAGCCCGTGTCGCCACGGATGGGGAGTTGTCCCCATCGACGCTGATACGGGTTCGTCCATAGTGTGGACGTGTTCGGGCCTGTTGTCATGTCCGTGAGGGAGGGGGAGCCCATGATCTCTGATGGTGCATTGCGAGCCGCGCTGGACGGGTTGCGTGTTCGCGTGCCCGCGTCCGAGGCAGATCTGGAAGTGTTGCGCGCCGAGATCCGGCAGGCCGATGCTGCCGTTGGGGCGCTTCTGCGCGCCGCTGCGGAGAAGCGGCAGAACGCAGGGTCCCCGCGTGAGACAGCAGGAGAGCGATGACCGACGTCAAGATGGATCTCGCACGTCTGGAGTCCACGGCGCAGACAGCACGGGGCCTCGCCACGACGTTCGACGAGGCCGAGGATTTCGCCGACGACATCGGCGTCCTCACCGGACACGGCGGTCTCGCGGACAAGATCGAGGACTTCGGCGGCAAGTGGGACATCGCGCGCGAAGAGCTGCGCGACAACCTGCGTTCACAGGCCGACTTCATGCAGGCGATCGTCGACACGTTCCGTGATCTCGACGTCGAGATGGCACAGGAAGGCGAGGGCTAGCGAATGACAGTTCTTCCCGGTCAGCCCGAGGCTCTGACGTCCCGGGCCGCAGGACTCGTGTCCTCCGCCGAGGTCATCCTCACCGTCATCCAGGAGCTGCGCGGCATCGTCGACGATGACGAAGGCCAGGCCGTTCGCGCCCTGCACGAGCAGAACGAGCAGATCGCGTCCGATCTCGAGCGCATCCATCCGCGTTACGAGGGCACGGCCGCCGCGATCACCGAGTACGCGGTGGCGCTGACCGATGCCCATGCCCGGGCGGAGAGCGCGCAGGCAGACCTCGACGACGCCGTCGCAGAACGGTCGCGCACTGCCAGCGCGCTCCAAGGCCTCACCGATCAGGCGGATGCCGCGGACACGCCGGATCCATCGCTGACCGACCGGGTTCCCGGCGCGCAGCGGGCGGCCGACGACGCTGCCGCCGCGGTCGGGGCCGCTCAGGCCCGGATCGATGCGGCCAGGCAGGACATGGAGAACGCGGCCGAGGCCGCCATCCGCAGGATCGATGCGGCGATCGATTCGACCAACGAGGGATTCTGGGACGGCGTCGGCGACTTCTTCGCCGACATCGGCGACTTCCTCGCTGGCATCGGCGAATGGATCGGCGACTTCCTGCAGGGCGTGGTCGACCTGCTCAAGGCCATCGCCGACACGATCGTCGCGATCCTCGGCGCGCTCGTCGTGCTGCTGCTGATCGTCGCGATCGGAGCGCTGTTCGGCACGATCGGCCTCATCATCGGTGCCGTGATCGCCACCGTCCTGGCAGCCTTCCTGATCTGGAGCGTGCTGTCCGACGTGCTCAAGTCCACGCCGACTGTGAGCGCGACCGATCCGTATGCAGACGCGAAGAACAAGACCCCTGACGACCCGAGCCTCAGCACGGTACTCGACGGTACGACTGAAGTCGACAAGCTCGGCGGGGAAACCGACTCCGTGATCAAGATCACGAAGGTGCTGGGCCCTGACGGGTGGTATTACACCGTCACGCTCCCCAGCACACAGGAGTGGCTCTCGCGTTTCGGCGATCAAGGGGCCGTCAACGACCTCGACAGCAACCTCGCCTTGATGCTGACCCCCGCGCTGCAGACCCAGTACGAGCGTGCCATCCTCGAGGCCATGGATCAGGCCGGCATCGGCCCGGACGATCCGGTCATGCTCGTCGGCTTCAGCCAGGGTGGCATCATGGCCGGCCACCTCGCCGCGTACAACTCGGACTACAACTGGGAGGCGGTCGTGGTGTCGGGTGCTCCGATCGACCACATGCCCATCCCTGACGACGTCGACGTGGTCTCGGTGCAGCACAACGGAGATCCGGTACCGCGATTGGATGCGATCGCCGGTGATCTCGACAGCATCGAGCACGGCTCCAACTGGACGTCGATCCGCGTCGATCCGCCGAATCCGGATCCGATCCTCGGAGTGGATGCCGGAGCCCACAACTCTGCTGACTACTCGCAGACCTACCAGGACCACATCGGCGACGTGCAGGAGAATCATCCCGACCTCGCGAACTTCTTCAACGGGGATGGATATGTGGACACCTCCTACTACCACTGGACCGAATGACCGGTTCGCCCGCGGGCGGGGACGTGGCGGCCTAGGATCTGGAGGAATGAACGTGGCGCGACGAGACATCGGCAGGCGACGACTGCTGGCGATCCTGCTGGCAGGCTCGCTCCTGAGTGGTGGGCTGGCGGGGTGCGGCATCCTGCCGCCGGAGCCCGACAAGACGGAGGAGGCGACAGTGGAGTACGGAAACGTGGCGAGCGCCGTGACGACGGCGGTCCCGAGGATCGTTGCCGTGGAGGATCCCGGCCGGTGGCGCAACGGCTTCGGGTACGGGGCGGAGTTCTCGCTCGTGACCGACTCCGCCGAGCCGTTCACGAGCGACGAGCTGGACGCGACCGTCGAGGCCATCTGGCAGTCGCTGCCGTGGGAGCCCAACACGATCACTCTCTACGCGGGTGAGACGACGGCTGATGGCGATCCCGTGGATCTTCGGGCAGCCGCCGCAGAACTCAGCCCCCTGGGAACCACGAACGCCGGCCAAGGCGGCGTCAACCTCACCGGCATGAAGGATCGCTACGGCGCGTGGACCGCACCGGAATGAGTCGTCCGGAGCTGCGCTTCCGACTGCCGGGGCGGTGGTTCTCGGTCGACCTGTCGAGCGAGGATACCACGCGTTCGTCGATCCGGACGATCGCGCGCGAGGCGATCGGACCCGCAGATGATCGCGCGCCTGAGCGCGCCCGCGTGCGGCAGCAACTCCAGCAGGCTGCAGAAGCAGGCGATCGTGGCGGCGCGCGCGCGATCATGTTCTCCACGGAGATCACGCCCGGAACGCCGCTGCCCGTGACTCTGGTGGTCTTCGAACCCGACGACCTGCGCATGAGTCCGGCCATCGGCACGTCTGCGGATGCCGTCCTGAAAGTCATGGGCGAGAGCCTGAAGCAGATCGACCCCGCAGCCTACGAGACGATCGCGAAGGTTCGTGGACCCGGCGTCCCCGCACTGCGCACGCATCGCGTCGATCTCCTCGACGAAGGACAGCTCGAAGGAATCGTCCGGCTCGTCGTGGACTACTGGATTCCCGTTCCCGACTCGAAGCACGTGCTGATGGTGCGGTTCTCCACCCCGCTCGGGGAGCTCGAGAACGTCATGCGTGCGCTGTTCGACGAGTTCATCGCCGTGGCGTACTTCAGCGCTGGTCGGCCGGAATCGCTGCGCGACCAGCTGCTGCCCCGACGCTGATCAGCAGATCCGGCTGCTCGCGCACCGTCGACGACAGTGAAGTGAAGTGTCGTGTTGCGGGGATGGGGAGTTGTCCCCATCGACGGGTTTCGGTGGGGGCCCGTAGTGTGGGGGTATTCGGGCCGGAGGGGTCCGGTTCTTTCGATTTGCGGAGGTGTGGACGATGGCCGATTTCGGTGCGTCTTATGCAGAGATGGAGCAGGTGGCGTCGTCGCTGTCGCAGGCTCGTGATGACATTCAGGGTCAGTTGGACACGTTGAAGGGTCAGGTCGACACTCTTCTGGGTGAGGACTTCAAGACGCAGCACGCGTCGGGGAAGTTCGGTGAGGGTTACACGGAGCTGACGACGGGTCTGAAGACCGCGGTCGATGGCATCAACGACATGTCCGAGTCGCTGCTCGGCATGATGCGTGCGATCCAGGACCTGGACCAGCAGCTCGCCGGCAGCTGAGCCGACACAGTTCGAAGGAGAGGGTCGACCATGACGGTCGGCCCTCTTCGTCGTCCACCGGCCTTTACGCTGGGAGCATGAGTAGTGCGCCGGACGCCGTCGATGAGTTCGAGCGCGGCATTCTCGAGGGAAATGCCGCGCTGGCGGCTCTGCACGAGACATCGGTGATCGCGGGTGAAGCGCGGATGCGAGAACTGGCCGCGCGGATCGGGTTCCCGTCCTGGCCGGGGGTCACGTCTGCATCGGTGCGGAAGACCGCCGCGCAGGAGGCGGAGATCACGGCCGTCCTGGACGAGTATGCGGTGTCGGCCCGTGATCTGATCGGACCCCGCGAACAGGAGCGGTGGGAGGCACTCGTCGCGGATCGGCAGTGCCGTAGCGGGGAGGGCATCCTCGCCGACGAGCTGGGGCGCAGTGCGATCGGCGGGTCCCTCCTTCGCGAGAGGCTCGGAGGGCGCCCGCATCGCGGTCCCCGGCGTGGAGGCGTCGTGTGCGACTGCGGCTACGCGGTGGACGGCACCCTGCCCGCGCGGTTGTGCGACGACTGCGAGGAGCTGCTGCTGCGGCGCTGGGTGGCAGAGGAGCGGCGGCTGCTTCGGGGGATGCCGGCGTATGCCGCCGAGGTCGAGCAGGTGATCGAGGATGTCGCGCGGCGGCAGACGAAGGTGTTCCAGACCCGCGGTGACGACCTCGATTCGGAGGCCTTCGGGAAGCGGAAGGCCGGAGGTCGGCGTCTCGCCCGGCTGCGGCGGAAGTGCCGTGCCGAGCTCGACGACACGGACCTGCGTCGGTGGAGCAGCTTCATCGAACCGCTGTCGCACGCCTCCACGACGAGCGTGCGATCGACCGTCGTGAAGGTGCACAAGCGCGGTCTAGGGGCGGCGGCGCTCACGGAGCTCGCCGTGCGTGCGAACGCGGAAGGCATCAAGGCGTTCGTCGAGTACTCCGAGAAGAGGACGAGCAGCCGGTGGAGAATCTGACACCACCTGAGCCCATGCTCTTCGTGCTCGGGGGAGTCATGCATCTCGTCGCCGGACTCTCCGAGGCTGATCCGCTGTGGGTGCGAATTCGGTCTGTCTTCGTTCGGCGCTGACTCGTGTCGTGTTGCGGGGATGGGGAGTTGTCCCCATCGACGGGTTTCGGTGGGGGCCCGTAGTGTGGGGGTATTCGGGCCGGAGGGGTCCGGTTCTTTCGATTTGCGGAGGTGTGGACGATGGCCGATTTCGGTGCGTCTTATGCAGAGATGGAGCAGGTGGCGTCGTCGCTGTCGCAGGCTCGTGATGACATTCAGGGTCAGTTGGACACGTTGAAGGGTCAGGTCGACACTCTTCTGGGTGAGGACTTCAAGACGCAGCACGCGTCGGGGAAGTTCGGTGAGGGTTACACGGAGCTGACGACGGGTCTGAAGACCGCGGTCGATGGCATCAACGACATGTCCGAGTCGCTGCTCGGCATGATGCGTGCGATCCAGGACCTGGACCAGCAGCTCGCCGGCAGCTGACACACAGTTTCTCGAGAGGGGTCGACGGTTCGCCGTCGGCCCCTTTCTCGTCCCCGGGGCGATGGGGAGTTCTCTCCGTCGGCCGGGCACACGATCGGGGTACGTCGGCTCCGCCGGCTTCCCGAACGATCCGATCGTGGTCGAGAACCTGACTAACGGTAAGCCGCCGCAGGTCTACGCGACGATATCGGAAGACGATGCCGTCGCGCGGGTCGGTCGTGGCACAGCTCCCGGGCATCCTGTCAGCCCAGAGGCTTTGCCAGGGATTACCGTGTTCGACAGCGATGGTGGCGTGAGCGCATCCGGGGAGAGTCTTCCGGCTGCGGCCGGACACGACGCTCTCGGTCCCGGTGCATATCTTGAGCCGGGTTCTGAATCGTTCTACAACGTGTCGGAGATCATTCAGACAGCACAGCCCGGCACCGAGCGCGGGGGCGAGGGCAGTACCCAGGGTTTCTGGGATGCGAACAACTGGTGGATCAGCGATGAGTATGCTCTCATCGACTTCTGAGCGGATAGGACTGCGAATGCGCGGTAGATGGCAGCGCGGAGTGATGGCGGCAGCGGCCGTCGGATTGGTGATGACGATGACGAGCTGCGGGTCGGCGCCTGAGGGCGATGCGCTGTATCGCGACGGTGAGAAGAACTACGTCGCCTACTCCACGATCATGCACTCCGTGATCATGGCGATTCACGACGGGGAATGGGCCGTGGATCAGGGTTCGTACGGAGTGGACCCCATACCGTGTCGTATCGACGGCGAGGTGTCAGGGTATACATTCTCCTGGTCGCGGGTGCTCGAGCCCACGGAGGAGATCGATGTTGATGCGGTGGTCGCCGCAGCGACTGCCGCCTTCGAGGACGCGGGTGTAGAAGCGAGCACAGCCCGGTTCGGCGAGGGCGATCGGCAGGAGGTGAATGTCATCGGCACCGGTGGCGATGTCGGTCGTGGTGTCGTGACGATCCGGCCCGGTCGGAACCAGATCTCGGCGTCGGCGACGCCGGGGTGCATCCCAGGCGATGCGGCCGACCTCTCCGACATGGTCTTCGGCGGGCAGCTCGTCTACAAGGGCGCGGCGCTGCGTTTCCCTGCGTTCGAAGGGCCGGACTGGCAGCCGCGGTTCTACTTCCCCGAGGAGGGGAGCCCGGTGTACTACAACGAAGACGGCACGCCGGTCGATCCGCAGCCGACCCAGACCAAGTTCCCCGTGGCGCCTTACGGCGACTGAGGCGCAGCGGGCAGCGATGACATGGCGGACCGTTGAGATGAGCAGGAGCGAGGATGCGGGAGGCAGGGGTCACGGATGAAGAAGCGCTGGCAGATGCTTGCGGCGACGGCGGTGTTGGCACTCGCCCTCCCGGGATGCGCGGGTGGAGACGGGCGGGCGACGCCCACAGGCGATGAGCTGGTGGCTCAGGCCGAGCAGCACTACCTCGACTACCGGGGCGTGACGAATGACGTGCAGGCGCTGATCTTCGACGGTCCGTGGTCGGCGGAGGTCGGTACCTTCGGAATGCAGCCGTCGGGGGCGGGATGCCCGGACGGCTCGTACAAGTTCGACCTCGCCCGATCGACCGGGGTGGATCCGGCCGAGCACTCGGCACTGAGCGAGTCGGTGCGGGAACACCTCACCGACGCGGGTTACGACGTCGAGGGACAGGAACTCGGATCGGGCGAGTCGAAGTCGACCGACGTGATCGTGCGGAAGCAGGGTGACTTCTCGTTGCTGATGGTGACTTTCATCGCGAACGGTTCCGTGTCGGTCACGGCGACGACCAAGTGCTGGCCGGGAGATCGCTACGAACTGGGCGACCAGCTGTTCGGCGATGCCAACCTCTCGGAAGGATATCTTCCGCGCGAGGAGTCGCCGAGCGATCCGCTGTTCTTCGGTGTGACGCCGGGTGAGCCGGCCTTCGGTCCGACGCCGAAGCCCACCACGACGCCGTAGCGTCTGCGCGCGGGCCGGCGTCAGCGCGCGGCGGCGTCGGCGAGGTGCCGGGCGTCGTGGCCCAGGACCTTCACGATGATGCCGTGGCGGCGCAGCTCGGAGACCGTGCGGGCACCCTCATCGGCGTCGCGGCCGAGAGCGTTGATGTTCACGACCACCAGCACGTCGCCGTGCTTGAGGGTCGAGATGAGACGCGCGAGGCGGTCGTTCCAGCTCTCCAGGATGTCGGGCGCCGGGTGCCGGAATCCCTCGATCGGCACTCCGAAACGGGTGAGATCGTCGCGCTGCTCGACGACCGACGGCATTCCCTCGCGTGCGACGACGAGACCGACCAGGCGTGAGCCGTCGGGGCGTGCGGTCCAGAAGTTGCGGTTCTGCTGCAGTTCGGTGAAGCACTTCGGGCACGTCGCCGCGTCGTGCGGCAGGTGAAGGGGGCTCGTCAGAGCCTCTTCGACCGATGCCGTGGTCTTCGTGGGATCAATCGTCTCGCTCATCGCGCACCTCCGGCATCCATTCTGCCCTGTCGTCGTGCGTAGCGGTGACCGGATTCACAACAGGCCGAGGCCCTGCACCGTCTCCCGTTCCTGCAGCAGCTCCGCCACCGAGGCGTCGACCCTGGCCCGTGCCCAGTCGGTCAGTTCGAGACCCTCGACGATCTGCCACTCACCATCGACCGCGCGCACCGGGAACGACGAGATCAGTCCTTCCGGAACTCCGTACTCGCCGTGCGAGACGACGCCCGCCGAGGTCCAGTCATCGGTGCCCTGCACCCAGTCGCGCACGTGGTCGATGGTCGCACTCGCCGCAGACGCCACGGAGGAGGATCCGCGCACCTCGATGATCTCCGCTCCGCGCTTGGCGACGCGGGGGATGAACGTCTGGTCGAGCCAGGTGGGCACGTCGCCCACGATCTGCTCGAGCGCCTCTCCGACCGGGCTGCCGCCGACTGTCGCGTGCGAGATGTCAGGGAACTGCGTCGCCGAGTGGTTGCCCCAGATGGGCACGCGGCGAACGGTGTGCACAGGGGCGCCCAGCGTCTGCGCGAGCTGAGCCCGAGCGCGGTTCTCGTCGAGCCGCGTCAGGGCTGTGAAGCGCTCGGCCGGCACCCCGTCGGCCGAGGCCGCGGCGATCAGTGCGTTCGTGTTGGCGGGGTTGCCGACCACCGTCACCCGCACGCCCGATGCGGCATTCGCCGCGATGGCCGCTCCCTGCGGGCCGAAGATGCCGGCGTTGGCCGCGAGCAGGTCGGCCCGTTCCATACCGGGCCCGCGCGGCCGCGCGCCGACGAGGAGCGCGAGGTCGGCGCCGTCGAAGCCCACTGCGGCGTCATCCGTCACCTCGACGTGCTCCAGCATGCCGAACGCGCCGTCCTGCAGTTCGAGCGCCGCACCCTCAGCGGCGCCGAGTCCCTGCGGGATCTCCAGCAGTCGCAGCCGCACCTTCTCGTCCGGTCCGAGCAGGTCGCCGGCCGCGATTCGGAACAGCAGCGCATAGCCGATCTGTCCGCCCGCGCCGGTGATGGTGATCGTGGTCGTCATGCCCCGAGCCTACGTCCGTTCGACATGCTTCTGCTCGGAGTAATCTCGACGCATGACCTTCAATCCCGATGCCGACATCTCGGGCAACACCACGCGTCGACGCGGACGCACGGCGGCCATCGCGGGCGGCGCCGGCGTGGGTGTGCTCGGCATCATCGCGCTCATCGCCGGACCGCTGCTCGGCATCGATCTGACCGGGTTGCTGGGCGGCGGAGCGCCGTCCGGGGGCAATGAACCGGCCGGCGGATCGGCCATCGAGAACTGCGACACCGGCGCTCAGGCGAACGCCGACGTCGACTGCCGGATGGCTGGAGCGCAGGTCGCGCTCGACGAGTTCTGGGCCGACAACGTCGAGGGCTACCGGAAGCCCGGATTCATCGTGGTCGACGGGTCGACGAGCACCGCCTGCGGAACCGCTTCCAACGCCGTCGGGCCGTTTTTCTGTCCTGGCGACGAGACGGTCTACATCGACCCCACGTTCTTCCAGCTCATGCAGCAGCAGTTCGGCGCGTCCGCCGGCGATCTTGCGCAGCTGTACATCGTCGGTCACGAGTGGGGCCACCATATCCAATGGATCACCGGCGTCATGGACGATTACCCGAACAACGGGACGGGGCCGGGCAGCAACGGCGTGCGCACCGAGCTGCAGGCAGACTGCTATGCCGGTGCTTGGATCGGTCGGATCTCGGAGGAGACCGACAGCAAGGGTGTCCCCTATCTGCAGCCGACCACCGAGGCACAGCGTATCGACGCACTGAACGCGGCGTTCGTGGTCGGCGATGACCACATCCAGGAGCAGTCCGGGTTCTCGAATCCGGAGAGCTGGACCCACGGCTCCAGCGAACAGCGCACGCGCTGGTTCGCTGAGGGCTATCAGAACGGACTCGGCGTCTGCGGGCAGGTGCTGACGCTTCCCGCCGCGCAGTTGGATCCGTGATCCCGGCGGAGGAGCGGAACGTCCGTTACCGTTGACGAAGTAGTCAGCACGACGGCTGGGGGGCCGAAGATGAAGAAGACGGATGCACTGTATCCACCGATCGAACCGTATGAGACCGGGGAGCTGCTCGTCGGCGACGGCCACCGCGTCTACTGGGAGGTCAGCGGCAACCCCGACGGCAAGCCGGTGGTGTTCCTCCACGGGGGCCCGGGCAGCGGGACATCGCCCTGGCAGCGGCAGTTCTTCGACCCGAAGCGCTACCGCATCGTGCTGTTCGATCAGCGCGGGTGCGGGCGCAGCACACCGAACGCGAGCGTGCCCGACGCCGACTTCCGACACATCACGACGGCGCATCTGATCGCCGACATCGAACTGCTGCGCAAGAACCTCGGCATCGAGAAGTGGCAGGTCTTCGGTGGATCGTGGGGCAGCGCCCTGGCGCTCGCCTACTCGCAGGCGCATCCGGATGCCGTGACCGAGCTGGTGCTGCGGGGGATCTTCACGCTGCGCCGTGTCGAGCTCGAGTGGTTCTACGAGGGCGGTGCCGCGGCGCTGTTTCCTGACCTCTGGGAGGGGTTCATCGCGCAGATCCCGGTGCTGGAGCGCTCGCACATGATCGAGGCGTACCACCGGCGGCTGTTCGACCCCGACCCCGCTGTGCATGTGCCGGCAGCGGTCGCCTGGTCGACGTGGGAGGCCTCGACCGTCACGCTGACGCCGAATGAGGCGCAGATCGAGGCGATGTCCGACCCCGAGAAGGCCACGGCGTTCGCGCGCATCGAGAACCACTTCTTCGTCAACCGCGGCTGGTGGGAAGAGGGGCAACTGATCGCCGGTGTCGACGCCATCCGTCACATCCCGACGGTCATCGTGCAGGGGCGGCACGATGTCGCGACGCCGATGATGACGGCGTGGGACCTGCATCGTGCGTGGCCGGAGGCGGAGTTCGTCGTGATCGACGACGCCGGTCACGCGGCCACCGAGCCCGGCACGCAGAAGGCGCTCCGGGCAGCGACCGACAGGTTCGCGCGCGCCGCGCGCTGACCGTCAGGCCCGCAGCGCCTTCGTCAGCGTCTTGAGGAGACCCACGACGTTGCCGTCCACCCGGTAGCGCGTCAGCCCCTCGCTCACGGCTGCCCCGGTGCGTGCCGAGACGAACCACGGTGGCTTCGGCAGGATCGTGAAGCGCCCGCCGCCGTTCGCGATCGGCAGCGACCGCGGGAGCGGACGGAACGGGCCGTGGAGCACCGAGCGCTCGACCCCGTCGAGCAGAAGCGCGTTGTGCACGACGCCGATGCCGCTGCCCACGTCGTCGATCGTTCCGCCGGGGAAAGCGCCCCACGTGAGGGTGGGAGTGATGAATGCGAACGCCGTCCAGCTGTTGATCGCGATGGAACCGTAGTGGAGCGCGGCGATCGCCCGTTCGAAACCCGCGCCGAGCGATTTCTCGGTCGCGGGGTCGATCAGCAGGTTCGCGCCGAGGGTGCCCTGGAGCTTGTCGTTCGCGTGGGCCACGGCCGCATCCAGGAAATCCTGACCCGTGCCTGGCACGGTGACGACGCCGAGCACGGGAGAGAAGTACTCGGTGGTCTCGAGTGCTGTCGGGTCGTCGTCGGCATTGATCTCGACGAGCAGTCGGTCGCCCAGCACGAGCGCATCCGGGTATGCGTCGGTCGCTAGCTCCATGCGCGAGGGGGAGCCCGGGTACCAGATCGGACGCTCCGGGGCGTTGGCATAGGCGCGGCGCAACGCGGCGCGGAAGGCATCGGCCTGATCCCAGTCGGACGACATGATGACGACCTGGCCGGCGATGCAGTTGTGGCCGCCGTTCTGCAGCCGCATGGTCGCGACGTGCTCGGCCTGGTAGGTGATGTCGGCGTCCGTCCACGCTCCGGGCACGACGATTATGGGGGAGACGCCGCCGAGTTCGGCCGTGATCGGCTTCTTCAACTGCGGCCGGTTCTCGCGCCGGCGTCGCTTGGTGGCGGCGGCGCCCTCGCCCTTGGACGGGCCCCACACGATGGTGTCGAAGGTCGCCGCAGAGCCGGTGATGTGCACGTGCACGAGTCCGGGATGACCGGTGAGGTAGGCGCCGACCGCCGGTCCGCCGCGGACGATGCGCAGGAAACCGGGCTCGATGAGCGGAGCGAGCGCACGCTTGTACACCGGCACCAGGGAGTCCTGCGTGGGGTTCACCTTGAGCAGCGCGGTGCGGTTGTGGGCCAGCAGCTCGTAGAGCACGTCGAGCACCGGGATGGAGGTCACGTTCCCCGCGCCGAGCACGAGCCCGACGCCGCCCGACTCGGTGGGCGTGCGCTGGGCGAGGCCGGCGGATGCGCGCGCGGCACTGGGCGTGATGCCCGGCTCCAACCAGACCTCACCCGTGAAACCGGAGAGCAGGAACTTGTCGATCCCGGTCAGGGGAAAAGCGCGCACCCTGGTGCGTCCACCGGGAGCACGGTCGACCGTGATGCCGTCGAGTGGGTTGGCGCCGCTCGCGAGGCGGGAGAGGGTTTCGATGTAGGCGTCGAGCGCGCCGATCACGCTGTACGGTCCGCTGAGCCATTCCTCGCCGCGCAGCGGGTGCTTCGCGTCGAGGCCCTTCGAGGCTGCAGCCGTGCTCGCCCAGTCTTCCGCGGTCGCGGCGACGCTCGTGCGCACTGCCCGCAGCAGGGTCACTCGCTGGGCGACGGTGAGGGCGGTCCAGGTACGTGCCCCGATCTGCAGGGCATCGACCGCCGTGTCGAGTCGCTCTCGTTCACCTTCGTCCAGCGCCGGGGTTTCGGCCTTCGGCGCGGGCTTCGCGGTCGTGGCGGGGCTGGCGGATGTGCTCGCAGAAGTCATCGGCGTCTCCTTCGGACGGGATCCCAGCTTAGGCGTCGGAGCTTGCGAAGGCGTCGATGTCGTCACGGCGCAGACGGTAATGGCGAAGGGTCAGCAGGCTGGCGGCCATCAGCACGGCGGGCAGGATGCTGAAGCTGAGCACGATGCCGGTGACGGCCGCCTCGGGCTGCTCGACCGTGGCGCCGGCGACGGTCGAGACGTAGCCGGTCATCGCGAGCGTGAGCGACACCGCGGTCGCGCCGAGTGCGAAGCCGACCGTCTCTCCCGCGGTCCAGATGCCGGTGAAGGTACCGGCCTGGCCGGGCCCGCTGGTGCGCTCGTCGTGGGAGATGACATCGGGCAGCATGGCCATCGGCAGCGACTGGAGTCCCGCGTAGGCGATGCCGGCGACCGCGACCGAGGCGTAGATCCAGGCACCGGGCGTCCAGACCGCGAAGATGAGCGATGCCGCAGCCGCCGTGAAGAGGATGCTGGCCATCGCGAACGCCCGCTCCTTGCCGACCCGTCGAGCGATGACGGTCCACCCCGGAGTGGCGAGCAGCGCCGGACCCACGAGTGCGACGAAGACGAAGGTCACGGCGTCTTCGGAGCGCAGCACCCAGGTCGCCACATACTGTGCGCCGGCGAGCATCGTTCCCGTCGCGAGCGCCTGCAGCACGAAGGTGCCCAGCAGCGCTCGGAACGGTTGGCTGCGTCCGAGCGCACGGAAGCCCGACATGTACTGATCGCGCCAGGTGGAGGAGGCGGCGGCAGTGGCTGTCGTGGTGTCTCGGGCCGCGACATCTGCGGTTCTCGATGCGATCAGCATCCCGATGCCGATCACCAGACCCGAGGCGACACCCATCAGGAGGTAGCCCATGACGGGATCGTCACCGGCGTTGCGCAACGCCGGGCCGCCGGCACCGAAGAGCAGGATCGACGCGGTGAGCACGACGACCCGCCACCCGAGCAGGCGCGTGCGTTCGTCGTAGCTGCTCGTCAGTTCCGCCGGGAGCGCGACGTACGGCACCTGGAAGAGACTGAAGGCCGTCGCGGTCGCGAGGAAAGCCAGCAGCACGCAGATCGCGCCGGCGACGGGCCCCCAGGACGGAGGGACTGCGAAGGTGAGGGCGAAGAACAGCGGCAGTGCCAGCGCGCCGGTCACCATGAACCCGCGGCGTGACCCCGTGCGTGCGAGCTGACGATCCGAGGCGGCGCCGATCAGCGGGTCGATCAGCACGTCCCAGATCTTCGCTGCCGTGACGATGAGTCCAGCTGCGAGCGCGGCAACCCCGAGGTTGTCCGTGAGGAAGTACGTCAGCACGAGCCCGGGCAGCGTGGCATAGCCGCCGGTCCCGAGCGAGCCGATCGCATACAGCAGGATCGTGCGCGGAGAAAGGCGGACGGATGCTCGTTCGGGCCGAGCCTCGGTGCTCATCGCGCCAGTGTAGCGGCGCGATGCCGACGGATCAGATCAGCGAGAGCTCGCGCAGCTTCGACTCGACGTCGGCGTTCGACGGCTCGACGTGGTGCGAGGCGTCGGGGTAGACGACGACGGGGATGTTCATCCGCCCCGAGATCTCCTTCGCGACGTCCGCGGCAGCAGGCTCGGCGACCAGGTCGATGTAGGTGTACTCGACACCGAGCTCGTCGAGCTGCTTCTTGGTGCGGATGCAGTCGCGGCACCAGTCGGCGCCGAACATCGTGATGGTGTCGGTGGCAGGAGAAGTCATGTATCCAGCCTACGGCCGCTCTGATGATGTGGCGCTGAGTGTCGACTGGGTGGCTCGGTGCAGAGGCACCGACGAGATCAGCCCTTGTCGGTAAGGGTACCCTTACTTATACTGAATGCCATGAGCAGCGCATGCGAGCACCTGGAAGATCCCGATTGGGACAACATCGAAGGTGCGGTGCTCGTCGCCGGCGATGCGGCCGATGCGGGCTTCATCGCGAGCATCGCTGCGCGACTGCCGTGGGACGCGCAGGGCGTCGTGATCCTCGAGGCTGCGGCGCGCATCCAGTTCCGTCACATCGACGTCCCCGACGGGGTCTCTGTGCGCTGGCTGGTGCGCGGAGACGGCATCAGGGCGCATACTCGCGGTGAGCGACTCGCCAATGCCGTGCACGCGTGGTGTGTCGAGTGGGCGTGCAGTGAACCGCCGTCGCAATGGACCGTCTGGCTCGGACCGCACACGCCGCCACACGTGGCGCGGATGGCGCGCAGCCTGCTCGGCGTCGCGAACTGACCGGTCGGCTGAGTGACCGGCCTGACGCTCAGCGGGCCGCGGCGACGGCAGGAGCGCTCGCACCTGCCGTGATCGCGTCGAGCGCACGGCGCAGCGACGAGCTCGACGTGTGTGCCGTGTACGGGAAGTACACGACCTCGACTCCGACCTCGGCGAACTCCCGCTCCAGGCGCAGACCCTTGTCGGTGCCTCGCCAGTCGTCGCCCTTGAAGAAGTGCGTGAACTGCACGTCGCGCCACGAGTCCATCTTCGACGGCGTCGTCTCGACGTAGACCTCGTCGACGAACGAAATGTGCTTCACGATCTCCGCACGCTCTGCCGTCGGGATGACGGGCTCGATGCCCTTCACCTGACGCAGCATCTCGTCGCTGACGACGCCTGCGATCAGAATGTCGCAGTGCTGCTTGGCGTGACGAAGTAGATTCAGATGCCCGACGTGAAACAGGTCGAAAGCACCAACGGCGTAGCCGATACGCGTCCCCATGATCTCCCCAGATCAGTAATTCCCCAGTAAGCGGATCCCCATCCGCTTCGCGACTCCCACAGCCGCGGTTCGAAAGTCTAGCAGGTTTGAGTTTCGTTCCCCATAGGAACCCGTGGAACGATGGAGGCCGCAGGCGATGCGCATGCGGAACAGGGGGCGGACGTGGGGACACCGGTCACGGTCATCGTGCCGACGTTCAACGAGCGCGACAACGTCGCCGAACTCGTCGCACGGACATCGGCCGCGCTCGCCGGGTGGGATGCCGAGATCCTGTTCGTCGACGACAGCACCGACGACACCGCTGCCGAAGTCGCGCGTGTGGCTGTCGACGCCCCGATCCCGGTGCGCGTCATCCACCGCACCGAGAACACCGGCGGGCTGGGAGGCGCCGTCGTCGTCGGACTCGAGGCCGCGGTCGCCGACCTCTGCATCGTGATGGATGGCGACCTGCAGCATCCGCCCGAGCTCCTCCCCGTGCTGCTCGCCCGGCACGCGACGGGTGACGCCGACGTCGTCGCAGCATCCCGCTACATCGGCGGGGGAGACACGAGTGGTCTCGGCACGGCGGTGCGCTTCGGCGTCTCGCGCACGGCGACCTGGCTGACCAGGGCGATGTTCCCGATCCGGCTCGCTCGCAGCACCGACCCGATGACCGGCTTCTTCCTCGTCGACCGCGGTCGGCTCGATCTCTCGACGCTTCAGCCTCGGGGCTTCAAGATCCTCCTCGAGATCCTCGCGCGTAACGATCTGCGCATCGCCGAGGTGCCGATGGAGTTCGCCGAGCGTCGCCACGGCACGTCCAAGGCGAGCCTTCGCCAGGGGGCGATGTTCCTCGAGCACCTCGCCCGCCTGCGGTTCGGCAAGATGTCCCTGTTCGCGCTCATCGGTGTGATCGGCGCGGCCGCGAACCTCGGAATCATGTGGGCGCTGACCGCGGCAGGGGTGCCCTACATCTGGGCGGCGATCATCGGCGCCGAGGTGACGATCATCGGCAACTTCGTGCTGCAGGAGCGGTTCGTGTTCGCCGACATGCGCACGGATGCCCGCGCGCTCGGCATCCGCTTCGCCAGCTCCTTCGCCTTCAACAACGTCGAGGCGGCGCTGCGTATCCCGGTGATGGCCCTGATGGTCGAGTCCTGGCACATCTCGAGCGTGGTCGCCACGGGGCTCTCGCTCATCGTGGCGTTCTTCGCCCGATTCCTGTTCCACTCGCTCGTCGTGTACGCCCCACAGCGGCGTCGAAAGGCCGATGTCGTCGGCGCCGAGCCGCCGACCGACACGGCCGCGCAGCGTGTGATCCGGGCCATCGATGTCGAGGTGATGAAGCCGGGCGAGCTCTAGGGCTCGTCGGGAACCGCTCGGACGGAACAGCTCGGCGGTGTCTTCGGCAACTCCTCTCTTGCCATGATGCGCCGGGGAGGTCCATAGTTGGCTCGTGGAATCCGAGGGCGGTCCCTCCCTGTCTCTCACCTGGGCGCATCGTGCCGAACAGTCGGCGCGCGCCTGGGAGCAGAGCCACGCCAGAGGAGAGGTGCCCAGCGTCTGGCCGTACGGCCTCGATGCGCTGCGCGAGCATGCCGCCGTCGATCTGGTCGATCTCGCCCCGCCGGGTCGCGTCGCGCGGGCTCGTGCGCGATTCGCCATGGGGCCGCGGCCCGTCGACGGCCTTGCGCTCACCTGGGATGAGAACACGGCCTATCGGATGCAGACGACCCACCCGCGGAGCCGGTTCGCCACCGGTGTGATCTGGCTCACGGACATGGCCGAGACCGGCGATGCGCCGACACGGATGATCACGATGCTGGGCAGGGCAGAGGCCGCGTGGGTGCTCAGTGAGGCGCAGGTAGAGCCGCTGCGACTGATGCTGGGAACAGGATCGACACGGGTGTTCGCCGTGCCGTTCGGTATCGACAGCGCGTTCTTCGTCCCGAGACCATACCCGGCGCGGCCGCGCATCGTCAGCGTGGGGAACGACAGGGATCGTGATCCGGCAACCCTCTTCGCAGCGCTCGCACGGGTGCTCGCCATCAGTCCGGAGACCGAGGTGGTGGTGCAGACGCGGTCGGAACTCGCCCCGCCGGAGGGTGTGCAGGTCGTCCGGCACATCCCGCACGCCGAGCTCCGCGATCTCTACGTGACCGCGAGTGTGGTCGTCGTGCCGACCAGGCCGAATCTGCATGCATCCGGGATGACCGTCGCACTCGAGGCTCTCGCGACAGCCCGTCCGGTGGTCGCTACGGACACACCGGGGATGCACCAGTACGTGAGCGAAGGGCGCACCGGTTACCTCGTTCCCCCGGAGGATCCTGCCGAGCTCGCGCTCACGCTGCTCCGACTGCTCGATGATCCGGCACGCGCTGCCGAACTGGGTCAGAACGGTCGGGTCGAGGTGGAGCGGCACTTCACGACGCAGATCATGGTCGCGTCGCTGGTGCGCGGGCTGTTGCCCACGGCGTGATGGCTCGCCTGGGGCGGCCCGGCTGCTCTAGTGCTTCGAGCCGCGTCGCTTGACCCGCACGGCCGCGCGGAATGCGTCGGCGTGCGCTCTGCCGGCGTCGGCCCAGTCGCGTCGGGACAGATCGGGCGAGCCCGTCACCGTCGTCGCAGCACGCCACGCCTCCACGACCGTCGGCGCGTCGAGGTCGCCGTCGTACATGAGCACCCACTCCTGGCCGACCTCGCGTCCGAGAGCCTCGTTCGCCTCGTTGCGGGGGACGAGCACCGGTGTGTCCATCGACAGGGCGGCGAGGACGCTGCCCGAGTTGTGCATGAAGCGGTAGGCCAGCACGATGAGGTCGGAAGAGGTCGCGAGCTGGACCAGCTCGGCATCGCTGAGGAAGTCGAGATGCAGTCCCACTCCGGGGAGGTCCGCCGTCCGGGCCCGGAGGTCGTCTCCTAGTTCGGGGGTGGACGGGCGGCCGCCGATCCGCAGGCTCAGTGCAGGCTCGACCTTGACGGCCTCCGCATAGGCGTCGATGAATCCCTCCAGCCCCTTGTAGCGGCGGATCCCGCCGAACGAGCCGAGCTGGCCCTTCACCCGCTCGGCGGACGGGAACTTCGCGTACCAGCCGCGGTAGTCACCGTGCAGGATCAGGCTGTGCGGGGTGCCTGGTGCGAGCGGAGTCGTCTCGTTGATGACGATCCGGTAGTCGGTGTGGCGGTCGATGAAGCGCAGCAGCCACAGCCGTGGGGCGTTGTCGTCGGGGAGCTCGATGTTGTGGACCGTGCGTACGACGGCGATCCGTCGCGACAGGCGGTGCCGGAACACGAGCGCAGTGGTGAGGAGGAACTTGCCCGTGGACTTCCACCAGCTGGAGCCGTGCAGCTTCGCTTCCGGCCAGTGCCAGTGGAAGGCGTCGTAGCGGCCGAAGAGTGCTGTCCCCCAGGAGAAGCGCAGACGCGTGAGGCCCGCGGTGGAGCCCAGCGCCTCATCGAGCATCTTGTTGTAAGGGTTCGTCGTCGGACGCGGTGCGCCCAGCGACTGCATCACGCGGATGGTCGATCCGGGATCGGTCATGGTCGTGTCATCCTCCGATGGGCGACGGTACTCGTCGTAGCGGCGGCCGAGGGAGGCGGCGATCGTGCCGCGGCCGCGGTGCACGAGGCGGGTCCCTCTGGCGTGGTGCGTGATGTTCGAGGTCAGGGCGCCGAAGGCGCGCCGCAGGGTTCCGACGATGATCCTGGCGACGCCGCCGACCAGGGCGCGAAGGCGCAGAACCCCTCTTCGGGCCCGGCCCTCGGTGAGCTGCAGCTGGATCCGGGTGCCGGCGTTCGCCGAGCTGAATGCGCGCTGCGCCGCCCAGGCCCTGCTGAGTCGCGCGGCGACGACGAGGTCTTCGGTCTCGGACTCGTTGCACCACACGATCAGGCCGCCTCGCTGGGCGAGCTGCCGAGAGAAGAGAGTGTCCTCCCCGCCGCCCAATCCCAGCGACGGGTCGAAGCGCAGACCGAGCCGGCGGATGGAGCGCAGATCGAGCAGGAGGTTCCCCGCGGCCGCGACGTGCAGGACGGTGCCCGTCTTCCTGGGCGGTCGGCGGAACGTTCCCGACGCGAGCAGCCAGGGGTCGACGTCCTCGTCGAAGACCGAGATGACGCGCCCCATCACCGCATCGGCTCCGTGCTCGCGCCAGACCGTGATGAGAGAGGAGAGCCAGGCTTCCCGGGGGATCTCGTCGTCGTCGATGAAGGCGAGGAGGTCGCGATCGGCGCACTCGTCGAGGATCCGGTTGCGGGCGGCGACGATGCCCGCCGTCGGCTCGACGACGTAGCGGACCGGAAGCCCGGCGCTCGTGGCGACCTCGCGTGCGGACCCCTCGGGATCGTTGTCCACGACGACGACGTCGATGTCGACCCCGAGCTCGGCGCACTCGGCGATGCGTGCGGGCAGCGTGCGGAGCAGGGCGCCCAGAAGCTCCGGACGCCGATAGGTGGGTACACCGATCGTCACAGTGATCATGTCGTTCGATTCCGGTCCCCTGGTCATCCGCCCCATCCCCATGGCAGTCGTGCGCCTCGACTCCGACGCCGGCTCATCGTATCGTGATCCCCTGATGCCGCTGTGCGGAGGCGGCTCTCGCGTATAGTCGTTCTCCTGGGAGTCGACGCCGGTCGCGACTCTGGGGAATTCGACCGGCGCCCGAAGTGATCCGTTTCCCGGATCCGGGGGGAGGATCGCGTGTCGAACGAGCACGGACAACTTGCCGTGGTGGTCGTGAACTACGCGTCGGCAGGGCTGCTGCAGCGCAACCTGGTGATGGTCGAGCGTGAAGCCCGCACGATCGACCAGGACGCGCAGGTGATCGTTGTCGACAACTGGTCCGGTGCAGACGAGCGCCGCGCCGCCAGGGAGGTCGCCACGGCCCACGGCTGGCTGCTGATCGAGCCGGAGTCGAACTCGGGCTTCGGCGGCGGCGTGAACATCGGAGTGACCCGCGCGCTCGCCGAGGGGGCGACCGACGTCCTCGTCATCAACCCGGATGCGCACATCGACCGCGAGTCGCTGCGCCGACTGGCAGCGACCACGGCGGCTTCGCGCACGACGCTCGCCTCGCCCGTGATCTCCGACTCCGACGGGCGCACCTGGTTCGCGGGTATCGACCTCCTGCTCGACGACGGCACGATGCGCGCGAGACGAAAGCGCGTCGACGGCGACACGCAGCCATTCGAGCCGTGGCTCAGCGGCGCATGCCTGTGGATCACGCGCGAGGTGTGGGAACTCACCGGCGGCTTCGACGACGACTACTTCCTCTATTGGGAAGACGTCGATTTCTCACGGCGGGTCGTCTCGGCGGGTGGTGCCCTGGCTCTCGTCGAAGACGCCAGCGCGGTGCACGACGAGGGCGGGACCCAGCGCGCCGAGCCCGAGGTGTCCCGAGCGAAGTCGGAAGGCTACTACTACTACAACATCCGCAACCGGATGCTTTTCGCCGTGCGTCATCTCGACGACGCGGCCGTGCAGCGATGGCGCCGTTCCATTCCTCGCACCGCTCGCGAGGTGATACTCCGCGGCGGGCGCCGGCAGCTGATCCAGTCGGCAGCCCCGATCCGCGCCTACCTCCGCGGGGTGCGCGAGGCTCGCCGCATCGCCAGGACTCAGGGGACCGACCAGAAGGGCAGGAAATGGTCGTAGACGCTTATCACCGTCTCGCGCGTGCGCAGAAGGGGCATGCTCGAGGCGCGCCCGCCTATTCGGTGTACGTGAACCGTCGGATCGGAAGGGTTCTGGCGGCCGTCGCATATCGGATCGGGTTGACCCCGAACCAGGTCTCGATCATCAGCGCCGTGCACTCCTTCGTCGCGATCGGGCTCATCGCCTTCGGGCCGGTCAACGTGCCCATGGGTCTGCTGATCGCCCTGCTGCTCGTCCTCGGCTACGCCTGGGATTCCGCCGACGGGCAGGTCGCGCGCCTGCGCGGGGGAGGGAGCCCGCAGGGCGAGTGGCTCGACCACTTCATCGACACGCTCAAGATCGCGTCGCTGCACCTGGCGGTGCTGATCGGTCTCTATCGCGTCCTTCCGGAGACACCGGCGCTGCTGCTCATCCCCATCGTGTTCAGCATCGTCGCCTCGACGACCTTCTCGGGAATGCTCCTCAACGACCTGCTCAAGGGCAAGCACGCGGTGGCATCGACTCATGAGCGCGGCGGCGGAACACTGCTGCGATCCCTCATCCTGCTGCCGACCGATTTCGGTCTCGTGTGCCTGGTCTTCGCTCTCTGGGGGTGGACCCCTGCGTTCCTCCTCGGCTACAGCGCGCTGTGCGCAGCGGCCGTCCTGTTCCTCGCGCTCGCCGCGGTGAAATGGTTCCGCGAGATCGGAAGGCTCGGTACGACCGCATGACCGATGAGAAGATCCTGGTCGTGTGCGCCGCCAACGTCTGCAGGTCGCCGCTCGCAGAGCTCGCGTTGCGACGGGGGCTGGGCGCTGACTCCCCGCTCTCCGTGAGCAGCGCCGGCGTCAGGGCGAACCAGGATGACCCGATCTGCACCCTTGTCGCGTCGCTCCATGACGATGAGGATTGGCAGGCTCAGGCTCGGGCGCACCGGGCGAGACCGGTGACGGTCGATCTGATCGAGCAGTCGAGCATCGTGCTCACAGCATCTCGCGACATCCGCGGCGAGCTGGTGCGCCTCGCACCACGTTCGCGTGACTGGATGTTCACGATCAAAGAGGCCGCCCACCTCGGAGAGGGCTTCTCGTCGTCGGCACCGGACCGTGTGGCGGAGTACGTCGCGCATCTGGACCGGGCGCGCTCGCGAGCCGTTCCTCTGGCATCACAGGGAGGGGCGGGCAACCGTCTGCGGCACCTCTTCGGAGGGCACGCCACGGTCGATCCGTCGAGCATCGCCGATCGGCACGGCGGTCGTGGTCATCTCGAGACGATCCACGAGGTGGAGGAGTCGGTCGCCACCATCGTCGCCCAGCTCGGCGGCCACCGTCGGCACTCATCCTGACTGGATGCTTGTGCTTTCGCTTCCCCTGCACTATTGTTAGCCGATGCCGCGTTCTACGCGGTTGAGGGGATTCTGAGGCCGAGGGGGCCTTGGAAACGAGGATCTGGGTTCTGGGGAGCTACAGTGTTCAATGTTTCATCATGCCGTTCTGGGGACGGCTCTTCGCGCTCGAGGCGGGCGATGTTCATCGCGCCGCTGGTGGCGCTCGCACTCGCGACGGCCGGCTGCACCGCAGCCCCCGACGCATCGGAGACGCCGGCGCCTGAAGGCACCAGCACCACCGACTGGACGCCACCTGCCGACGCAGAGGCCGAAGGACCCACTGAGGGGCCGGCTCTGCCGGAAGAGAGCGGGGCGCTCGACGCCCCCATATCGCTCTCCACCGACATGGTCGTCAAGATCGACAAGATCTCGACGACGACCATCAAGCCCGAGACGCCTGGCGAGTACGCCGGTACTGCCGTCGTGGTCACGGTGTCTGTGACCAACGACTCGAAGCGGGCGCAGAGTGTCGACTCGGCCGTCGTCAGCCTCGTCACGGATGACGGCGATATCGGTGTCTCCACCACTGCTGGTCCCAACAACCCTCTGCAGGGCGAGTTGGCTGCGGGTGCCGAGACGACGGGGACCTACGTCTTCATGCTCGATCCGACACAGGGACGCTCGGTGAAGATCAGCGTCAACTATGCCGCAGGAGAGCCGGTGGCGTCCTTCGCCGGCCAGCTTTCCTGACGCACACGCACTTTTCGTATCTCGTTCTGGTTCTGTTTCTGTTTCGTTTTTCGCACTTTCATATTTTCAAAGAAGAAATTAGGCGGCTGGGGAGTCACTATGGGGAAAACATCGACCACGAGGCGGGCGCTGAGCGCGCTCGCGTCTGTCGTGACGGCGGCGTTGCTCGTCGCAGGTATGACGACATTGGGCGCGCAGGCGGCGTCGGCGGACGTGCCGTCGACACCCCCACCTCTGCTGCAGCGTGACGACAACGTCGTCACGTCGGATCCGATCCCGACCGTGCAGATCGACAACGGCTACGTCTGGGCACAGACGACCATCGGCTCGACCGTGTACGCCGTCGGCAAGTTCGACAACGCCCGCGCACCTCTGGCGGTGCCCGGTACGAGCCTGACGGCGCGTTCCAACGTTCTCGCATATGACATCAACACCGGTCAGCTGCTGTCGTTCGCACCGACGGTGAACGGCGTGATCAAGGCCGTCGCCGCCTCGCCCGACGGCAGCCGCATCTACATCGGCGGATCGTTCAACTCCGTCAACGGGCAGTCGCGCTGGAACTTCGCGGCGCTCGACGCCGTCACCGGCCAGCTCGTCCCTGGATTCTCGCCGTCGATCGGCGGCAGCGGCGTCTACGCCCTCGCCACCTCGGGATCGAGCGTGTACGTCGGTGGTCTGTTCACCCAGGGCAACGGCACCGCACGCAAGAACCTCGCAGGCTTCAGCTCCACGAACGGCGCGCTGCTGAGCTGGGCGCCGCAGACCGACCTCCAGGTCGATGCGATGGTCATGGACCCCGCGGGGCAGAACGTCATCGCCGCCGGTCGCTTCTCGCAGGTGAACGGCGACCTGACCATGCGAGGCACCGTCGCGCTCGACAAGACGAGCGGCGCTGTCGACGCGTCCTGGGCGCTGCCGCAGACGGTCAAGAACGGCTCGAACACGGGGGCAAACTCGGGTAAGGCCGGTATCTTCGGCCTGGCCGCCGACGCCACGGCCGTGTACGGCACCGGCTGGGTCTACGCCGACGCCGCCACGGGAAACCTGGAAGGCACGTTCGCGGCTGAGGCCGGGAGCGGACAGGTGCGGTGGATCTCCGACTGCCTGGGTGACCACTACGGCGTGTACTCGACCGGCAAGGTCGTCTACACGACGAGCCACACCCACGCGTGCGGCACCATGGGCCTGCACCCGGAGCAGAACCCGCGCACGCACCGCTACTCCGAGGCCTACACGGCCGATGCTCGCGGATCGCTCGGCAACCAGCCCGCCGCCGGTGGCACCTACAAGAACTGGGCCGGAACACCCGCGCCGTCGCCCTACGCCTGGACGCCCGACTGGGCCGTCGGCGTGACGACGGGCATGGGCCAGGCAGGTCTCTCCATCACCGGCGCCGGAAACATGATCTCGATCGGCGGAGAGTTCCGTTCCGTGAACAACGGACGCTTCGAGGGACTCGTGCGCTTCTCGACGAACCCTCCTGGTGGAGCGAAGGACGGGCCTCGCCTGTCCGCGGCCAACTGGACCGGTACCGCGCAGTCCTTTATTCCGGGCCGCGTGCGGGTCTCGATCCCGGCCAACTGGGACCGCGACGATCTGACGCTCACGTATGAGCTGCGTCGCACCGGCACGACCGCTCCGGTCGCGACGACCACGGCGAACGGAACCTGGTGGAACCGGCCCGCCGTCATCCTCGAAGACAAGACGGCAGCTCCCGGATCGCAACAGGAGTACACCGTCGTCGCGAAGGACGGCAACGGGAACACCGTCAGCAGCCAGGCGATGACCGTGACCGTGACGGCGGGGGCCGTCTCGAGCTACGTGAATGCGGTCTCGGCAGACTCACCGCAGCTCTACTACCCGCTGGGTACCTCTGCTCAGGACTGGGCCGGGGCGAACCCGCCGGTGTTCGGTTCCGGAGTCACGTCCTCGGCCTCCGGTGTCGAGAACACCTCGACCGGTGCGTCGACCTTCACCGGAACCTCCACAGGACGTGTCTCGACGACCGACAAGATCGCCGCACCTGCAGAGTTCTCCACTGAGCTCTGGTTCAAGACCAACACCACCAGTGGGGGCAAGCTCCTGGGCTACGGAACCGCGGCCTCCGGGGATTCCACGAGCTACGACCGTCAGCTTTACATGACGAACAACGGTCGTCTCATCTTCGGTACCTACAACGGCGGAACGCAGACGATCCAGAACACCACCGCTCTCAACAACAACGCGTGGCACCACGCGGTGGCGACCCAGAGCGCAGACGGTATGAAGCTGTACGTCGACGGCGTGCTCGTCTCCTCTGCGGCCGGTGCGACCACTGCTGAGAACTACGTCGGGTACTGGCGCATCGGTGGCGACAACATCACCAGCTGGCCCTCCGCGCCGAGTTCCAAGTACTTCAAGGGAGCTCTCGACGAGGTGGCTGTCTACCCCTACGCGTTGACCGCTGCTCAGGTGCAGACGCACTACGGCATCGGCAAGGGCTTCCAGCCGCCGACCGCCGCCTTCACGGCGACGCCGACCGATCTCGCTGTGGCCTTCGACGCCAGTGCATCTGCGCCGACAGGTTCCGCCACGATCACCGGCTACAGCTGGAACTTCGGTGACGACTCGGCGACCGCCTCTGGCAAGACCGTCTCGCACACGTACACGGCTGCCGGAACCTACACCGCGAAGCTCACGGTCACCGACAGCAACGGGCTGGCCACCACGACCGAGAACCCGGTCGTCGTCCAGGCGGCGAACGTGCTGCCCACCGCGTCCTTCCAGGTGACCGGCACAGGACTCTCGGTCTCGGCCGACGCCTCCGCCTCCACCGACTCCGACGGCACGATCGCGTCGTACGACTGGAACTGGGGCGACGGATCGACCTCGACAGGACAGGTCGCCAGTCACGTCTACGCCTCGGCGGGCACGCGCACGGTGACTCTGACCGTCACCGACAACCGCGGTGGTACGGCGACGACCACGCGAGAGGCAGTCACGACGCACGCGAATCCGGTCGCGACCTTCACCTCGACGGCGTCGGGGATGAACGTCGACGTCTCGGCTGCGGGGTCGAGCGCCTCTGACGGTGCGACACTCTCCTATTCCTGGAACTGGGGTGACGGCACGCCTGCGGGTACCGGGGCGACCGCTGGTCACACCTACACCCAGCCTGGTGCGCATGACATCACCCTCACGGTGACCGACAGCCTCGGCGGCTCGGCGAGCGTCACGAAGTCCGTGACCGTTCAGGCACAGGTGTTCGCGGCGTCCGACTCGTTCGGCCGCGTCGTCTCGAGCGGTTGGGGTGCGGCTGATGTCGGCGGCACCTGGGCGCCCATGAGCGGCTCGGCCGCCGTCACCTCCGTCGCAGACGGAGTCGGCAAGGTGAACATCACGCCGGGCGAGACCCGCGAGATGCTGCTGCAGGGAACGTCGCTTCTCGACACCTCTGCGCGGATCACCTACACGCTCTCCTCCGGTCCGTCCACAGGCGTCGCCTATGAGGGTCTCGGCGCACGTCGATCCGGTTCGAACGGCTACCGCGCACTCGCGTGGCACCGTGCGGACGGGACCGCGTGGCTCGTGATCCACCGCAACGGCACGGCCATCGCCAGCACTGCTGTCGCAGGTCTGACCTGGACGGCAGGAAGCACGTTCAACCTCGCCATGGAGACGACAGGTTCCTCGACCACGACGATCCGCGCCAAGGTGTGGGCCGCCGGAGCAGCGGAGCCGGCCAACTGGCAGCTCTCCACGACGGATGCGACTCCGGCCCTCCAGGTCGCCGGCGCACCCACCGTGTTCTCCTACCGCGCGGGCAGCGCGACCGGCACCAACATCGCGAGCTTCGACGACTACACGTTGAAGAACCTCGGAGCTGTTGCACCGGAGCCGGAGCCGGAGCCCACGCCCACGAACGTCGCGCCTACGGCCGCGTTCTCGGCCGCGGCAACGGGCCTGACCGTCAACGTCAACGGCGGAGCGTCGACCGATTCGGACGGCACCATCGCGTCGTACGCCTGGAACTTCGGTGACGGATCGACGGGCACCGGAGCGACAACCTCTCGGGCTTATGCCGCTGCGGGCACCTACACGGTGACTCTCACGGTGACCGACGACAAGGGTGCGACCAACACCGCCACCCAGCAGGTGACCGTCACGGCACCTCCTGTCGACCCGCAGCCTGAGCCCAACCCCGCCCCACTGGCGGGCGACGAGTTCGATCGGACCTCGGGTCCCGGTTGGGGCAATGCGGTCGTCGGCGGAGCGTGGACGATCGCCGGTGGATCCCAGGCGGCGGCGACCGTCGCAGACGGTCAGGGCAAGATGAACCTGATCGCCGGTGACACCCGTCACGCGACGCTCAACACCACGGCGATCGCCGATGCGGTGCTGGAGACGCAGTTCCGGGTCGACCAGGCCCCGGCCGCCGGCGGTGCGTACATCGGCGTCATCGCTCGCAACTCGGCCGCGGGGAAGTACCTTGTCCGCGCGTGGCTGCGTCCTGACGGCACTGTGTGGCTCGTGGTCCACCGTGAGGGAACGGTGCTGCTGACGCAGGCCGTGCCCGGACTCGTGTGGGCGGCGAACACGTCCTACAGCTTGAAGGTGTCTGTCACCGGCTCCGCATCGACCGCGATCTCGGCGAAGCTCTGGGCGACCGGCACCACGGAGCCTGCGAACTGGCAGATCAACGCGACGGATGCGACGCCGTTGGCCACAGGCTCTGTGGGTCTGAGCGGCAACCGGTCGGGGAGCGCGACGGCGGCACTCGGTGTGTCGTTCGATTCGTTCCGCGTCACCGCACCCCAGTAAGATCCTGACGCATGGCCCCTGCTGTTCCGATCGTGCTCCTCGCCGTCGGAGGAATCGCAGCAGCGGCAATCGTCGTGTTCGGGCTCAGGATGATGCCACGTGCGGCATTCGTCGTGTGGGCGTGTGTGCTCTTCTTCGTCCCGATCTGGGTCGGGCTGAACGTGGGCTTCTACTGGGCCGCGATCACTCTGCTCACGGCGTTGCTGATCTTCGTCAACTGGTCGGTCGTCCCGTTGCGGGCGGCAGATGCGTGGGTCGTCGCGTTCGTCATCGTCATCGTCGGGCTGTACGGCTTCGGCTCGGTTGATCTCGCCTCGCTCGTGGCCGCGCTTCTCGAGTGGGTGATCCCCTACATCTGGGGGCGCGTCGTGCTCGCACGAGTCGCCCCCGAATGGGTGAACTCCACGATCGCGGTCGTCGCCATCGTCGCTGCGGCCCTCGCGATCGTCGAGTTCGTCACCTCGTTCAATCCGTTCGTCCTCATCCCGGGATCAGGGGTCGTGTACGACACCTGGAGTCCGCTTCAGGAGCGCGGTGGGGTGCTGAGAGCGGAGGGGGCCTTCGGGCACTCGATCGCGCTAGGTGCCGCGCTGGCGATGTCCTCGGCGTTCATCGTCGCGACCAAGTGGCGGCTGCTCCCGAAGATCGGGGGTGTGGTGATCATCGCGGTGGCGACGGTCCTCACGTTCAGCCGCGCCGGACAGCTCACCCTCGTGCTCACCCTCGTGCTGTCCACGTTCCTGATCGTCGGCGTCTCCACCAGGTTCCGGGTGACGGTCGTCGCGGCCGGCGTGGTCGGCATGGCGATCGCGATCCCGATCCTCGACACGGTCTTCGGAGCTGCGGGCGAGGAAGCAGGGGGGAGCGCGGATTATCGGACCGACCTCCTGGTCCTCCTCCAGCAGGTGCAGCTCTTCGGCAACCCGGGCGACTGGCATTCGCTGGTCTCGGGGGATTACTACCTCGGCTACTTCGCCCGGTCCGTCGACAACGCCCTCGTTCTCACACTGCTCCGGTACGGCTACGTGCCGACGTTGCTCATCATGGCCGCTCTCGTGTGCGCCGCGCTGCTGGCCGTGCGACGCTCGACCCGAAGCCCGGCTTCGCTCGCGGTCGTCGGACAGTTGCCGAGCCTGGTGGTGGTCGCGCTGATCACGCAGTACAGCATGTTCCTCTGGTTCTGCGTGGGGCTCGCCATCACGTGGGCCCGTGATGCCGACGCGCTCAACGGATCGCGCGGCGTGCCGTCGGAGGCACGGCTCGGCTCGCCTGATGCGCTGCGACTGCCGGAGGGTGGCATACGGCCACGTGCACAGTCGTGAGGGTGCCGGATCGGACACTCCTCTAGAATCGAAGTCTCAGGGGGAATGGGGAGTCATGGGCGAAAGCCGGGTTAGTCTGCGGGCCATCGCCAGTTCGTTGCGCAAGTTCTGGTGGGTGATCGTGCTCTGCGGCGTCGTCGGCGCTGCAGGCTCCTTCGTGAACGCCTCTCTCCAGACGCCGCTCTACCAGGCGACCACCTCGCTCTACTTCGCTCTCAACCAGGGCACCAGCGCCTCCGACCTCAATCAGGGATCGGTGTACACGCAGAGCCAGATGCTCTCCTTCGCGCAGCTCGCGACCAGTTCGCGGGTGCTCGACCCGGTCATCGAGGAACTCGGTCTCGACACGACTCCGCGCGCTCTCGCGCGTGACATCGAGGTCACGATCCCGCAGAGCACCGTCACTCTGCGTGTGACGGGGACTGCAGACGATGCGAAGGCGTCCGCCGAGCTGGCGGATGCAGTGGCCGATCAGCTCATCATCGTGGTCAAAGACGTGGCCCCCAAAGACCCGCAGGGCGAATCCACGATCACGGCTCAGGTCATCGACGACGCGGTCGTACCGGAGTTCCAGTTCACACCCAGCAAGCCGCGGGACGCCCTTCTCGGGGGTTTCCTCGGCGGCGTTCTCGGCTTGGCCATCGCAGTGCTGATCGGCGTGCTCGACACGCGTATGCGCAACGAGGAGACGTTGACCGAGGCTGGTGGCGACCCGGTGCTCGGCGTCGTCTCGCAGTCGCCGCTGCTGGCTATGAGGGGCATCGCCGTCGCGCAGGAGCCGCTGGGCCACACCTCGGAGGAGTTCCGCCGCATCCGCTCGGCGCTCGCCTACGCGAATGTCTCCTCGCGGGTGAAGGTGCTCCTGGTCACGTCCGGCATGCCTGCGGAAGGCAAGTCCACGATCTCGGTGAACCTGGCCATGACTCTGGCAGGTCTGCGCAACTCCGTCCTGCTGATCGACGCCGACATGCGCCGCCCGCGTGCGCACGAGCACGCAGGCATCGACGGATCGATCGGTCTGACGAGCGTGCTGCTCGATGAGGTCGAGTTCGAGGTCGCCAAGCACAGCGTCGCAGACAGCACGCTCGACATCCTGCCGGCCGGGACGATTCCGCCGAACCCTGCGGAGCTGCTCACCTCAGCGCGCATGGCGCAGCTGCTCGATTTCGCCGCGGCCGAGTACGACTATGTCGTGATCGACTCACCGCCCATTCTCAGCGTCGCCGATGCGAACCTCTTCGCCACCCAGACCGACGGCGTGATCCTCGTCGTCGACGCGACGAAGACCCGTCGGGCGGCGCTGGCGAAGAGCATCAAGTCGCTCGAGTCGGGTGGTGCGCGCATCCTCGGTACCGTGCTGAACCGGGCGCGTCCTGATCGGCACCGCAGCGAGTACTACAGCGACTGAGTGGTGCCGGGCCCGGCGTGATGTGGGCCCGAGCGGCTGGAGTATATCGGTTTATGTCGCGGTGTCGGTTTGTCTTTGCCGCGAGAGCCGGTTAGTCTTCATGAGTTGCGAGGGGGACTCGCTCTTTGCTGCCGGGGTTTAAACTGCGGCAGAGGTGCTGGTGATCATGAATCTGCCCCAGAAAACGGTGACATCTTGTCCATTCCGTTTCTCGCGCTCGCATCTCGCGAGACCACGTCTCCGGCTCGACGCCGACGCAAAGTCCTCGCAGGCACTCTGACCGCCGTCTTGGCGGTCACGGCCGCGCTGACGGCTGTTCCCGCGTCTGCGCTGGCCGCCGACGCTGTCCCCTCCGTGAACGTCTCGGCGTCGACGCCGACTCCGGTCGTCGATGACGACATGGACCGTTCGGTCGGGGTCGGATGGGGCGCCTCTTCTGCGGGGGCCTGGCGCGTCGTGGAAGGCACCGCGAGCGTTACGGGCGATCAGGCTCTGCTCGCCAGCCGCAAGCCCGGTATCACCGCTCGAGCGAGTATCGATGGCGTCGCGGCATCAGATGTGAGCAGCCGCTTCTCTCTCACGGTCCCCACGCTTCCGGTCGGCGGACCGCTCTACCTCGCCCAGGCGGTCCGGGTGTCCGGCAAGGACTCCTATGCCGTGCGGGTGCGGGTGCATCCCGACGGCTCGGCCTACGTGTCGATCGTGCGGCTCACCGACCTCATGCGCGTGCAGAACCTCAGCGAGCGCAGGCTGCCGGTGAACGTGGCGAGCGGTACGACTCTGAACGTCGCGCTGAGCGTCGAGGGTACGAGTCCCGTCGACCTCGGCGCGAAGGCCTGGGCCTCGGATGCTGCGGAGCCGAGTGAATGGCAGACGACGTACAGCGACGCCTCGGATGCCCGCATCCAGGACGCCGGTGGCTACGCGTTCGCGCTCTACACCTCATCGGGCGCTCGAACGGCTGTCCCGGTCGGTATCGACGATGTCGTCGTCACCGCTCCCGTGCCGGATCCGGAGCCGGTACCCACGCCCGAGCCGACGCCGACGGCTGAACCTACGCCGACTCCCGAGCCGACCCCGGCTCCGGAGCCGACCGCGACGGCCGAGCCCACGCCGACTCCGACGCCCACAGCCGAGCCGACCCCTACGCCGACGCCTACGGCCGAGCCGACCCCTACGCCGACGCCGACGCCCGATCCCGAGCCCGTGCCGCCGGTGACACCGGAGGGCGTGCGCGGCGAACCCGGCGCGAAAACACCGGGAACGCTCGCCTACGACGCTCCGGCGACCGCGATCTATGTCGGTCCCGCCGGCTTCGACGGAGCTGCGGGGACGAAGAACTCTCCCGTGAAGACGATCGCGGCCGCACTGCGCGTGGTTCCGAACGGTGGGACGATCGTCCTCCGCGGAGGCACCTACCATGAGGAGATCGTGGTCCCGGCGCAGAAGCGGGTCACGATCCAGCCGGCCCCGAACGAGGCGGTCTGGCTCGACGGAGCGAAACCCGTCACGGGGTGGAAGGCCTCCGGAAACACCTGGGCCGTCGACGGATGGAATGTCGCTCTCGATGCGAGCCCGACCTACACCAAGGGCGCTCCGGACAACACCCAGGCCGAGTGGCGCTTCGTCGACCCTGACCATCCGATGGCTGCGCATCCGGACCAGGTCTGGGTGGGGGGCGTCCAACTGCGTGAGGTCGCCTCCGCAGCAAAGGTCACTGACGGCACGTTCTTCGTCGACGACTCTGCGAAGCGACTCGTGATCGGTTCCAACCCGACAGGCAAATCCGTCGAAGCGAGTGTGCTCACCCAGGCCCTCTCGATCCGTTCGGCAGGCACCGAGGTTCGCGGCATCGGAGTCCGTCGGTACGCAACCAGCGTTCCCCAGATGGGAACGGTGATCGCCGCCGCACCGAATGTCTCGCTCACCGATGTCACGATCCGCGACAACTCGACGACCGGCTTCTACTCGTGGGCTCCCGCGACGACGCTCACTCGAGTGTCATTGATCGGCAACGGGCTGCTCGGCGGTGGCGCATCTCAGGCAGACGGCCTCAAGGTGAGCCAGATGCTCTCTGTCGGCAACAACATGGAGCAGTTCAACCATTCGCCGGTCTCCGGGGCCTTCAAAGTCACGAGAACCCGCGGGGTGACGGTGACCGACAGCGCATTCACCGGCAACTACGGGCGCGGCCCGTGGTTCGATGAATCCGTGCTCGATATCGCATTCACGGGCAACGACGTGATCGGGAACACCGGTCATGGGGTCATGGTCGAGCTGTCGGAACGCGCGGTGATCGCCGACAACGTGATCGCTCGCAACGGTGACTTCGGCCTCTTCGTGCTCAACTCCGGCAGCGTGAAGATCTGGAACAACACGTTCGTCGGGAACGCGAACAGGAACATCAGCATCGGGATGGACTCCCGCCGTGCTTCTGACCCCAACACGCCAGGGCATGACCCACGGACGCGATATGCGCCGCAGGCCTCCTGGATCGTGCGCAACGTCGTGATGTCGAACAACGTCATGGCGGAGAGCGCCGGCAACTGCCTGGTCTGCGTGCAGGACTTCTCACTGCAGTACACCGGTTCCCAGATGGTCTCCAGCGTGAACGGCAACCTGTACCACCGCACGTCGCCCGGCACTCCGAGGTGGTTCTCCGCTTGGTCGAGGGGCGCGACTTCGAGGGATCCGGCTGTGGCCGACACTCTCGCCGCATTCACGGCTGCCACAGGGCAAGACCGCCGCTCGCGGTTCGTGGAGGGTGCGACCGTCGTCGATGGCGCGTACAGACTGCTGCCTGCGTATGCGGCGGGTCAGGCGTCAGTGGCGGTTCCGGTGCCGTCGGATATCGCGTCAGTATCGCGACTCCCCGGCAGCAGCACGACGCTGGGGGCCCTGCCGCGGTGACGATGTAAGCATGGGCTCTCTTCTCGCTGTCAGCGCGCGTGCGCTGACAATGGTCATCGCGCTGGTCTGTGGCGTTCTGACGTCCCGCATGATCCTTGGAGATGCCGGGGTCGACAGCTATGCCCTGTACACGCTGCTGATCACCATCCCGTCGCTGCTGACGTTCACCGACCTCGGCAGCGGCGCTGTCCTCGTCAACGCTGTGGCGACGAGCGACGACGTGCGCAGGGATGAGAAGCTGCGGTACCAGCTCACGTCGGTCGGACGGGTGCTGCTCATGTTCGCGGCCACCGCGATGGCGATCAACACCGTCCTCGTGCTCACGGGCGCGTGGGAGCTGGTCTTCGGCGAGGCGGGAGGGCGCCCCGGGGCTTCGCTGGCCGCGTTCTACTGCGTCACCATCTTCTGTCTCGGAATCCCGCTCGGAGTCTGGGCGCGGATCATGCTGGGACAGCGTCGGAACCATATCGTGATCCTTCTGCAGGGGCTGATCTCGCCGCTGACGTTGACCGGTGTCTGGCTCATGCTCACGTTCGGCGGAGACAACCTGCACTCGTTCCTGGCTGTCGCGTCGTTCACCGCATCATTCCTGGTGGCGGTGCTCGGCATCCTCATCACGGCCCGAACGACATCGCCGTTGATCCCCTTTGCAGCGCGGATGGTTCTGCACCCCCGGCGCTTTCCGGGAGTCCGCGTGATGGATGTCGGCTGGCCGATGCTCGCGCAGATGGTGACCTACCCGATCGCGGTCGGGTCCCAGCGGTATGTGATCGCCCAACTCGGTGGACCGACCGACGTGGCCGAGTACGGCGTGGCCGGACAGGTCTTCTTCGCGCTCAACGGGCTGGTGATGGCGGCCGGGCTCGCGCTCTGGCCGCATTTCGCCAAGAGCCGGCACGACGGTGACCTTCGACGGGGGCCGTTCCTTCTTTCCGTGCTGTTCGCCGCCGCGATCGCGATCGCGACGGTCGTCGTCTGGCTCGTCGGCCCTTGGCTGTTCGATTTCATCTCGAACGGAAAGTTGACCGTCGACCCGAGCACCATCTTCGCGTTCGGCCTGATGATCATGATGACCGCGGCCGTCTACCCACTGGGCATGTTCATCATGGATAAGCCGGGTATCCGGTTCCAGGTCATTCCCACGCTCAGCATGGCGGCCGTGGGAATCACGCTCTCCTTCGTCCTGACGCCGGTGCTGGGAATCGCCGGCCCCCTGGTCGGGGTCGCCTTCGCGCTGGTGGTGTGCCAGCTGATCCCGTTCTCGATCTACATCGTTCGCAACAAGTCGCGGCTGACGGTCGGAGCCACAGGCCAGATCTAGCCGGTCGTCAGATCTGGCCGCCGGGAACGAGATCGGGTGGCGTCAGCGCCGTCGCCAGCGTCAGCGTCAGCGTCAGCGTCAGTTCAGGACGTGCGACGTGATGCTCGAGCGGTAGACAGCCGGAGCATGTCGTCGAAGTGCCTCGGCTCGACTGTCTGCGACGGTCGACACCATCTCGTCCCACCGGGTGTCGATGTCGGTGAGCGCGGATGCGATCGAGTCGGGGTCTCCGGCCGTGATGAGTTGTGCGGTGGCGTAGCCCCCGGCCGCCTCACGGAGACCGCTGCTGTCGCTCGCGATCACAGGACGGAGGGCGAGGATGCCTTCGACGGCGGTGTTGCCGAAAGGCTCGTCGACCCGCGAGGGGACGACGAGCACGTCCGCCTCGGCGAGGAAGGGCCAGATGTCGGTGTGGAACCCGGCGAAGTCGACAGAGACGCCGGTTTCTTCCGCCTGCGTGCGCAGGTCGCGTTCGAACCACTCGTAGCCCTCGAAGACCGCGCCGAGAAGCGTGACGTCGACTGCACGCCCTGCCGACTGCAGGCGTGAGGCGGCCTCGATCACAAGGTCAGGGCCCTTTCGGGGAGACAGGCGGCCGACATAGAGCACGCGGAGTGCGCGCTCGGTACGCGGTCGGGGCGAGGTCGGGTGCGGGGGAGATGCAACCCCGTTGTAGACGACGTGCGCACGCCGGGCGAGCGCGGGGAGCGCGGCATGGATCGTGTCGAGGCTGAAACGGCTGTTCACCAGCGTGCGTTGGGAGGCCAGGTGGGGGGAGTAGAGGATGCGGTTGACGAGTCTGCTGCCCGAGGCTTCGGCTTCGTGCACGTGACTCACCGAGCGGGTGCGACGCAGCCGCGCTACCAGCGGCCACTCGGGGATGATGATCGTCGAGACGTAGACGACGTCGGGGCGTACCCGGCCGATCAGACGCCATGCGGCGCCGAGGCCGCGGAACGTGTCCCGGAAGAGTCGGGGGAGTCCGCGCGGAGTCAGCAGGACCTTGCGCAGCACGAGCATCGGGACGATGACCACCTCGGCGCCGGCGCTGCGGAGCTCGTCCACGAGGAGTCCGGAACTCGGGAGGGCGACGACGACACGTGCGCCCGCCTCGACGAGGCCTGCGGCGCTCTCGAGCAGCATCCGGTCGGAACCGAACAGTTCGGCGCCGGGATGCACGAGAAGGACTGTGCGCTGCTTCGCGTCGCTGCTCATGAGGCGGCCGGTCTGGCGGGAAGGGGCGACCAGTCCGTCGTCCGTCGTCGCGCACGGCGAGCCGACGGGTGGATGGTCGCGCGTTCCGCCAGGCGATGGGCCAGCGCCTCGTACTCGTCCGCGACATCGTCCCAACGGAACCGGGTGCGCGCGATCTCCTGCACGGCATTCGCCGAGGACGCGGTCGCCTCAGGATCGCTCTCCGCTGCCATGACCTGCTCGGCGACGTCGGCGGAATCGGCGAAGAACCATCCGTTGCCGTCCAGCACCTCGCGGTTGAAAGGCACATCGAAGCCGATCACCGCTGTTCCGGCCCCCATTGCGCGAAGCAGCGAGGGGTTGGTTCCGCCCACGGAGTGGCCGTGCAGGTATGTGAGCGCATTCGCGTAGAGCGCGTCGAGCAGATCCTGGTCGTAGACGCCTCCGACGAGCCGGATCCGGTCATCGCCGTCGGCCACTCGCTGGATCTCCTGGGTGTATCCGGCGCTGTAAGGCGCCGACCCGACGACCACGAGCGGTAGTGCCGCATCGCTGTCGCGGTAGCCTTCGACGATCTCGAGAACGTGGTTCTCGGGCTCGAAGCGCGCCACGACGAGGTGGTACCCGCCAGGGGTCAGCCCCATCTCGGCGACGCCGCGCTCGGGGAGCTCATCGAGGATCGGTGCGCCGTAGCGGATGAGTTCGGTCGGAACATCGAACTGGTGCCGGTAGTAGTCGGCGATTCCAGGCGCATCCGCGATCAGCGCATCGGCCGTACGCACGCCGAACTGCTCGGCCCAGCGGTAGTAGGCCTTGCCTCGCGGGCCCCACTTCGAGCGTCGCCATTCGAGCCCGTCCATGTGCAACGCGACAGGAGCCCGACGTAGCCGGAGCAGAGGCAGGAACGGAGAGTTCGCAGCGTTGAAGACGAACGTCGCGTCTGGTCGGCGCCGGAACATGAGATGCAGCGCCGACAGCCCGGTGTGGCTGAGCGTCTCGATCTGCTTCACGGGTACCGCAGGGAGGTGCACCACCCGCATGCCGAGGTATTCCTTCTCCCGCCGCTCGGAACCGCGGGTGTACACGACGACATCGTGTCCGCGGTCCGCGAGCCGGCGACCGACCTCTTCGATGGCGGTCTCGAAGCCGCCATAGGCCGCGGGCACTCCTCGAGTCCCCACCATCGCGATGGTGAGGCGGTTCGTATTGCTCATGCGATCAGTATGCCCCGCTGGGCTGCACCATGACCTTGGCGGTGCGCCACATGATCTGCAGATCGTTCATCACTGACCAGTTCTCGACGTAGCGAAGGTCGAGGCGCACGCTCTCATCCCAGGAGAGATCGCTGCGTCCGGAGACCTGCCACAGGCCGGTGATGCCAGGCTTGATGTAGAGGCGGCGGAACACCGTGCCGTCGTAGGCGGTGACCTCGGTGGGCAGCGGCGGACGCGGTCCGACGACGCTCATGTCGCCGATGAGGACGTTCCAGAACTGCGGCAGCTCATCGAGGGAGAGCTTGCGCAGCACCTTTCCGATGCGGGTGACTCGCGGGTCGTCCTTCATCTTGAAGAGGAGGCCGGCGCCCTCGTTCTGCGCCTTCAGAGCAGTGAGCTGCTGTTCGGCGTCGGTCTTCATCGAGCGGAACTTGACGATCTTGAAGCGACGACCGTCACGGCCGACACGCTCCTGGAAGAAGAAGACAGGACCGCGCGAGTCGAGCTTGATGAGCAGCGCGAGCACGGGGGCCAGCAGCCCGATCGGGATCAGCGCCAGCGTGGCGACCGCGATGTCCAGTGCGCGCTTGAGCAGGTGCTGACCGCCCTCGTAGGTCGGGATCTGCACCTGGATCAGCGGCAGTCCTTCGACGGGGGCGAAGGAGATGCGGGGACCCGCGACATCGGTGAGCCGGCTGGAGAGCACGAGCTCAGCGGCGGTTCCCTCGAGCTGCCAGCTCAACTGCTTCACGAACTCCGGCTCGCCCTCGGGGCGGCTCGCCACGATGATCGTGTCGGCACCGACCTCGGCCGCGACCGACGACACGGAGTTCACGTTCCCCAGAACCGGGAACCTCGTGTCGTCGATCACGATGTCGCGCGCGTTGCCGTCGAGCAGCGTGGCGCCGACCACCTGGTAGCCAGATGCACCGATCGGGTGCAGCGTCCGGACCACATACTCCACGTCGTCTCGATTGCCGACGACGAGGGTGCGGGAGGCGAACCTCCCGTGGGAACGCTGCTTCTGCAGCCAGTGGCGCCACAACCACCTGGTCACGAGAAGCGTCAGCACACCGAGAGGCAGCCCCAGCAGCAGCGTCAGTTGCATCGACTTCCATGCGAGCAGCACCGCCACGATGGCGATGATCCCGAAGGCGAGTCCGCTGGCGTGGACCACGCCGCGGTACTCGGTGGCACTCGCGCGGAACAACGCGGCGTCCCGCGTGTGCATCGCGCTGAGCATGAGGTACCACAGCGCAGCGAGCGGGATGCCGCCGCGCAGGACCTCGAGCCCGGAGACGCCGGTCGCCAGCTGGATCGCTGCGGTCAGACCGAGGGCGAACAGGATGACAGCTGCATCCGTTGTCCGCAGTCGCATCCGATAACGGCGCTCCCATTGACGGCGTCTCTCCAAGGTCGCCGAGGCGCGCGGTGTGACCACCGTTCGCGTCACCGACTTGGAGGCTCGCGGAGCAGCGACCGGCACGAAGCCCGTACGAGTGATGCTCAGGGCATCCTCGACGGAAGTCATGCCGAGGCTCCTTGAGCCGTGAATGTACGCAAATATCCCCAGTGCGACATGTGATTCCCCAGATTCCCCAGACCATGAACCCCACGTTCACGGCGTTTGTCTGCGTCCCGACCCCTCGGGTCCTGCTGAAACTCCCCGTGATTCCCACATCACGAGGTGCGTTTTCGCCGTCCCACACGGCGGTCGCTGACAGCAGGCACTGCAGACCTTCACCACTGTAGCGGAAGATCGTCTTCACCGGAAGGTATCTCTGCCGAGTGGAACAATCCGTGTCGCGAGAAGGCTCCGGTCGCGGGCTATCCTGTCGCGGTGACCGCGAACACAGATTCCCCTCGCTTCCAACTCCGCACGATGCTGCCGCGGGACCCCGCTCAGCCGCATCGAACCGCGAGTCCGCTCGAGCTCTTCTTCGATCTCGTCTTCGTCGTCGCCGTGAGCATCGCCTCGGCCCAACTGCACCATGCCCTCAGTGAAGGTGAGTTCCTCCACGGCATCACCTCCTACGCGATGCTCTTCTTCGCGATCTGGTGGGCTTGGATGAACTTCACCTGGTTCGCGACATCATTCGATACCGATGATTGGCTATACCGCGTCACGACGTTCGTGCAGATGGGCGGCGTCCTCGTCTTCGCCGCCGGTATCCCGCAGGCGTTCAACGAGGGGAACTTCACGATCCCCGTCCTCGGCTACGTCGTCATGCGCGTCGCGATGGTCGCACAGTGGCTGAGGGCGTCACGTTCGGCCGGCGCCCTGCGATCCGCGACGCGCCGGTACGCCTTCGGCATCGCGGCGGTCCAGGTGCTCTGGATCCTCTTCCTGCTGATCCCGTCGGGACCGCTGCAGTTCATCGCCTTCGCGCTCTTCGCTCTGATCGAGATCAGCGTCCCGGTGTTCGCCGAGTACCGCAGACAGACTCCGTGGCACCCGCACCACATCACGGAGCGCTACGGACTGTTCACGCTCATCGTGCTCGGCGAGAGCCTTCTCGCGTCGGCGAACGCCATCATCGACGCCCTCGACAAGGTGGAGACGCTCGGACCACTGATCGCGATCTCCGTGCTCACACTCCTGGTCACGGCATCCCTGTGGTGGATCTACTTCTGGCCGCCGCACCACCGTGCGATCACGACCTTCGGTCGTTCACTGCGTTACGGCTACGCGCACTACTTCGTGTTCGCGGCCGCCGCGGCGTTCTCGGCGGGCATCGAGGTGGAGCTCGACGTCCTGACGGGGAAGAGCCATCTCTCGAGCATCGCGGCGTCGTTCACGGTGACGATCCCGATCGCCATCTTCCTCATCGGCATCTGGTGGATCGCGATCCGCGAGAACGCCGACCGCGTGGTGAACACCGTTGTTCCGCTCGGCGCGGTTCTGGTGCTGCTCGATCCGATCCTTCCGATCCCCGTCACACTCACCGCCCTGATCCTCGTGGGCATCGTCGTCGTGCTGGTGCTCCGCCCGCCGGTGGCGGCTTCCACCATAGAGAAGGCATAGGCCGAGCAAAGTCTTCTGATCGGATGCTCCGCGAGTCTGGTGGTCCCCTCGCCGATAAGGAGTCAGACCATGAGCATTCCGGAACCCACGCAGACCCCCGACGGCCCCGCGTTCGAAGGCCGGCTGCTCGATCGCGTCGATGAAGAGGTCGTCGATCAGGGGGCGGCCTTCGACATCCGCACGCTGATGAGCCGGCGCGGCGTGCTCGGGCTCGCAGGCCTCGGTCTCGGTGCCGTCGTGCTCGCGGCATGCTCGCCTGCCGCCTCCGGCGGATCGTCGAACACTCCGACGCCGGCGGCGACGTCGGGAAGCTCAGGCGACGGTACGTCGGGCGTAACTGAGATCCCCGACGAGACCGCAGGACCGTATCCGGGCGACGGTTCGAACGGACCCGATGTCCTCGAAGACTCGGGAATCGTCCGTCAGGACATCCGCTCGTCGATCGACGGAGGTGCGACGGCCGAGGGAGTGCCGTTGACGTTCGAGCTGCAGATCGTCGACCTCGCGAACGGGGGCGTGCCGTTCGCCGGTGTCGCGGTCTACGCATGGCATTGCACGGCACAGGGGGAGTACTCGATGTACTCCTCCGGGTTGGAAGATGTCACCTACCTGCGGGGTGTGCAGGTGGCGGATGATGAGGGCAAGGTGTCGTTCACGTCGATCTTCCCCGGGTGCTATTCGGGGCGCTGGCCGCACATCCATTTCGAGGTCTATCCGGATGTCGGCTCGATCACCGATTCGACCACTGCGATCGCGACCTCTCAGCTGGCCCTTCCCGAGGCGGCCTGCGCTGCGGTGTATGCGGAAACCGCCTACGACGGGTCCGCGCGCAACCTCTCCCAGATCACGCTCGCAAGTGACAACGTCTTCGGTGACGACTCCGGCGCTCTGCAGGTGGCCACGGTCTCCGGAGGGGTCTCGGCGGGATATGCGGCCACGCTGGTCGTCGCCGTCGACACAGCGACGAGCCCCACCGCCGGATCGGCGCCGGCGGGAGGTCAGGGCGGGCCTGGCGGCGGCGGGCAGCCGCCGGCCAGCTGAGGTGAAGAGACGAGGATTCGATGCCGCGGGGGCGGTCTGCTATGCTTATGGTGCAGCGTGTGTGCATCGCCCCTCTCGGCCGCCACGTCGCCACTGATCAGGGCCATTACGGACCGCGCACATCGATGCGTGCGGAATCCGCCCTCGGTCTCAAATCTTGCGGAGCGCCTACGCGTGTCCGCCACACAGCAATGAGCATCACCATGAGCACCACCACCTTTCCCCCGTCCGATCCGTTGACCTGGAAACAGGCCGACGCCGATGTGCACGTCGCTACCCGTGCCGGCGAGTTCGCCGGCTTCGTCGAGTTCGACGGCACCACCCACCTCGTGCGCGACAACCGCGGCACCGAGCTCGGCGCGTTCGCTTCGCTCGATGACGCGTTCAGCGCGCTCGAGGAAGCGCACGAGTCTGTCACTCGTGGACCGGCGTTCGCGCCGATCCTGCCGCGCGCCTGGCGCCGGAGGACCCGCCGCGCCCGTTCCTGACGCCGACCGGGACTCCGCGTTCTCGACGGCCACCCCGACCACCATTCGGCGCGCATGCTGAGAGGTGGCCAGGGGTTGTCGAAGTATTCCCTGACGCGCATGGAGCTAGGGCTATCGTGAGGTAAGCGTTCGGCACCTGCCTTGGGCTTTCACAGCTCAAGGGCTCCGATCGTCAGGAGAAGATCATCTCCAGCACACAGATCGAAACGACCGCGGCAACGCTCGGTCCGGTTCGCCAGACCTATTCCGGCAATGCGGATTTCCCTCCGATGGCCAAGGCCTACAAGCAGGTGTCGCAGGTGGTCAAGGAGACCGGCCTGCTCGGACGCACCCAGTGGTTCTACGTCTTCGTGGCCTCGGGTATCGCCGTCGCCCTCGGTGGTCTCATCACCGGCTTCATCCTGCTCGGCGACAGCTGGTTCCAGCTGCTCATCGCCGCGGGCCTCGGCATCGTCCTGACCCAGATCGCTTTTCTGGGACATGAGGCAGCGCACCGTCAGATCCTGACGACGGGGCCGGCGAACTTCAAGCTCGCCCGCATCGTGATCGCCAGCATCGGCATGAGCTACTCGTGGTGGGACTCGAAGCACACCAAGCACCACGGAAACCCGAACCAGGTCGGCAAGGACCCCGACATCGAGGTCGACACCGTCTCGTTCCTCGAAGAGGATGCCGCCAAGGCGAAGGGCCTGATCAAGCTGATCACCCGCAAGCAGGGCTGGCTCTTCTTCCCGCTGCTCACCCTCGAGGGGCTGAACCTCCACTACCTCGGCCTGAAGTACCTCATGACGACCAAGAACGTCAAGGGACGCTGGACCGAGCTGAGCATCATCGCGCTGCGGTTCGCGCTCATCCTCGTGCCCGTGTTCATGATGCTCCCGCTCGGAATGGCCTTCGCCTTCATGGGTGTGCAGTTCGCGGTCTTCGGCGTCTACATGGGGGCCGCCTTCGCGCCGAACCACAAGGGCATGCCGATCATCGAGCCCGGCGCCCGTCTCGACTTCTTCACCAAGCAGGTCCGCACCTCCCGCAACATCAGCGGTGGATGGTGGACGACCTGGCTCATGGGTGGCCTCAACTACCAGGTGGAGCACCACCTCTTCCCGAGCATGGCGCGCCCGCATCTGTCCCAGGCACGCGAGATCGTGCGTGACTACTGCGCGGCGAACGGCGTGCCGTACACGGAGACCAGCCTCGGCCGCTCGTACATGATCGTGATCGAGTACCTGAACCGTGTCGGTCTCGCCGCCGGTGCAGACCCGTTCGACTGCCCGGCATCCGCCCAGTTCGGGCGGGCATAGCCGAAGCTGAAGCAGTCTCACCGGGCATGATCAGCCCGGGAACGACAGAGGCGCGAGCAGGAATTCCTGCTCGCGCCTCTGTCGTTCCGTGACTACTTGGAAGACTTCTTCTTCGTCTCCACCACATCGATCGTGATCTTCTCGAGCGGGCGGTCGTCGTCGAGTTCGTCCTCGAGTACCTCATCGCCGAGGAAGATCTCCTCCGGCGTCGCGACGTTCGCCTCGGCAGGCGCCTCGACGGTCGTCTCGTCCGCTGCGACGATGCCGGCGGGCAGGGAGTCGTCGGAGAAGATTCCGTCGGGACGGATGAGCTCCTTGACCTCCGCCATGAAGCTCGTCAGCTGCTGCTGCTGCCAGCGCAGCTGACGCGTGCGGTCTTCTGCGTCGTGCAGCACCGAGGTGGTGTGGCCGGTGACCGAGTCGACGATCTTCTGCGCCTTCGCACGCGCACGCTCGAGGGTCTCGCGCGCACGGACCTGGGCGTCTGCCTCGATGGCCTGTCCCTGCGAACGCGTCAGACGCTCGTAGTCCTCTGCCCGCGCGGAGATGCGCTGGGCATGCTCCAGTGATGCCGAGACCTGCTCGTTCGCGTCGTTGGTGATCCGTTCGGCGTGCGCCACGGCCTGGTTGTGCAGCACGAGGAACTCCTGCTGCGCATCGTCCTGCCGGCGGGTGAGCGTCTCCTCGAACTCCAGCACGCGGGCGTTCATGTCGCGGACATCGCGCTCGGCGTCGGCGCGCAGCTGGGTCGTCTCACGGGTGACGAGGGAGCGCAGCGCGGCCGCGCCCTTCTCGGCCTCGGTACGGATCGCGGTGGCCTCCTGTGCGGCCTGGTTCACCTTCTCGGCGGCATGTGCGGCTTCGCGCTCGATGCGGGCCTCGTGCGCCGTGTACTCGGTGTCCATCTTCAGACGCACCTGGTCGGCGTCGCGCTGCGCCTGGGCCGTGATCCGCTCGGCGTCGGCGTCGGCCTCGGCGCGCTGCGCGGTCACTTCCTCCCGAGCTGAGGTCATCAGCCGGTCGGCCTGCACGGCCGCGTTCTGGATGAGCACGTTCGCCTGTTCCTCGGCGACGCGCAGGATCGCCTCGAACTGCTGACGTGAAGGAGCCTCTTCGCCGTCGGGCTGGGGAGCGTCGACGAGTTCAGAGGTGAGGGTCGCGACCTGCTGCTCGGCGTCGGAGGCCTTGGCGTTCGCGGCCGTCAGCTCGCTCTCGAGGGCTTCGCGGGCCTTGCGCTCCTCTTCCCGTACCGCTTCGACCGCCTCTTCTTCGCGGGCCTGTGCCTCGGCGACGTCGGCGGCTGCCTGCTTGAGCTGGTTGCGGAGGGTCGAAAGCGCCGAGTCGACCTCGCCCTTGTCGTAGCCGCGGAAGCCGATGGTGAACGCACCCTGCTGGTCGCGCTGTGGCGTCTCGATCAGCTGGTCGAAGAAGTCCGGCGAGCGCTCGCCTTCGCGGTCGGCGGTTCCAGGGGATTCGCTCATGGGTTCTTGCCTTTCTGGCGTGGCCACACCGGAGCTGCGGCTCCATCCCGACAAGCGGGACCGTGTGGACCGGTGGAGGAGGTCGTCAGGGCGCACGCCACCACCGTGACCCGGCGGAGGCCCGGCGGGCAGGGCGCGCCTTCCAGCCTAGTTGCGTCTGCGGGATGTTGCGCGCTCGGTTTCGTCAGGCTGGGGTCGCTCCGCGCCCCGGGGCCCGGAATCGGATCACGAGTTTCGAACCCAGCGGGCGTTGCGGTCGTCGATGAGCGCTCCGCGGAGGAACCCGATGGGCTCGCCCGCTGCGACCGGGATCTCGCGGGCTCCGGCAGCAGTAGCGACCCGCGAGCGCAGCTCGGTCCACAGTGGACCCGTCTGCGGAGAACCGAGGTACTCCCGGAACGTCTCGACCTGCAGCCGGGTGCCCTCGGGGTCGGCGGTGAGATGGACGATGGTGTCGTCGGGCTCGATGAACCGGATGCCGTAGTCGCCGTCGCTGCGGACGACGTACTCACGCTGCTTCTTCGCCATCGCCGATGCCACGATCTCACGCGCGATGGGCTCCGGTGCGTGGATCACCAGGGTCGTGCCGAACTCATCGAGCGTCTCGGCGAGCTTGGCGGCGGCGAACTTCCGCCCGGTCTCGTCACCGGCCTCGGACGCACTGCGACGCAGCCGAGACTTCAGCAGAGGGCCGCCGATGATCAAGGCGAGGATCGGCAGGCCGAGAAGGAGGTAGGGGACAGCATCCACGGGCACAGCGTATCCGGCTCCTCGTCGGCTTCCCGTGCGGAGGTCCGGAGCCCGACCGGGCTGATCTGGTTAGTCCCGTCCGTCACGCCGTCTGCCTCTTCTCGGGCTCTCGCGCAATCCCCTTCTGCGTCGGCAGCTCGGTCGATAGCGTCGCCGGTGGCACCAGACGGAGAAGTGGAGGGCGAGATGCAGACCATGTCCCGCACGCGGGTTGCGCTCGATGATGCCGGGTTTTTCCTGGCTCAAGACCAGGATGTCGCCGATCTGAGACGGCGCATCGAAGACGCGGTGCACTCCGGCGGAGCTTTCGTCGAGTTCGTCGCGGCCGGTGATCGCTCGATGAGCGTGCTCATCTCCTCAGCGAGCAAGGTCGTGATCTCGGTCGAGAGCGTCGACTTCGACACCCGTGACCTCGGTGACGATGCTCTGCCGTACGGCGGGGAGTTCGACCTGCTCTGACAGGGAACCGCCATCGCTGTCGGTCAGCCCGGCGCTCGGCGTATCGTTGGGCCATGGCCGCTCCGACCTTCGACGAGATCGTGAGCGGACTGTATGCCGGGCCCCCGGAGAACTTCGTGTCGTCTCGCAAAGCCCTGGCCGACGAGGCCGGAGACGGGGGAGTGTCCTCGCGAATCCTCGCCCTGCGCAAACCTTCCGTCGCGGCCTGGGTGGTCAACGTCTTCGCTCAGGAGCGGGCGGAGCAACTGGGGGAGGCTCTCCAACTCGCGCGAGAGCTTCGCGAGGCGCAGGATGATCTGGATGCGCCGTCCTTGGCGAAACTCGGTCGAGAGCGTCGGGCACTGACGCGAAGGCTCGCTGAGAGCGCGGGGGAGTTGGCTGCGGCACGCGGTGAACGCATCACGCCCGCCACGCTCGAGGCCGTCGAGCAGAGCATCTCCGCGGCATTCTTCGATCCTGCCGCGGCGGCGGCCGTCGCCTCGGGGCGGCTGTTGCGGGCTCTTGCGCCCTCGTCCACGGCGGACGACGTCCGTGATGCGGTGGCCGGAGAGAGCCCGGCGCCGGCCCCGGAGGCTCTGCGTCGCCCCGATGAGTTGCAGGCGCGCAGGGCTCGCCGCGATGCTGAGCGCGCAGTCGCGGCCGCTGAGAAGGAACAGGCATCAGCGGAACGGGAGCTCACAGCTCAGGATTCGGCGTTGCAGGCGCTGCGCGCCCGACGGAAGGAGCTGTCCGAGCGGTTGTCGGAGCTCGAAGATCAGCTCGCTCAGTCCCGTGCAGACGCGGTCCGCGTCGAGCACGACCTCCCGGGTGCCGAGGAGGGGCGGGCGGATGCGGCTGCCCGGGCGGATGCTGCTGCGAGTGCCGTGGATCTGGCACGGAAGGCGCTGGAGAGACTGTAACCGCGCGTCAGTGGGGTCAGTTCTTGCCGCGCGTCGCGAAGTCGGGCCGGTAGATCCACTTGACCGTGTCGACGAAGCTGATCGTCTCGGTCTCGGTCACCCCGGGGATCGCGCGGATCGACATCACGAGGTCGAGCAGGTGCTCATTGTCCGCGGCCATCAGCTCGGCCATGAGGTCGTAGTGTCCGGTGGTCGTGACCAGGTAGTACACCTCGTCGATCGCCGAGATCGCGTCGCTCACCTCGTGCACGCGGTGGTCCACGCGGACACCGACGAGCGCCGACTGTGCATAGCCGTGAGTCTGCGGATGCGTCATCGCGCCGATCGTCACGACACGCTCGTTCAACAGGCGCTGGATGCGCTGTCGGACGGCGGCGTGCGAGAGGCCGACGGCTCCGGCCATCTCGGTCACGGACCGGCGTCCGTCTTCCTGGAGAAGGCGGACGAGTTTGCGGTCGAGCTCGTCCAGCTGTGCCGGGACCAGTCCGTGGAATTCTCCGGATCGCATCGGTGCGTGCTCCTCTCGTGCGGCCTTTCGGCACGCTGACAGCGTACTCGAACCGTCATTCTCGTCGCACAGCATCTCGCCGACGATCATTTTGACGGTGCACGCCACGGGATTCTGTAATTTTCGTTGCCGAGAAGGAGCCTAACCGCTATATTCATTTTCAAACAGATGTTCAACGATGAAATCAGCGGTTCAAGGAGTTCGTGATGAGCAAAATCACGGTTGTTCAGGCCGGACGCCTGCTCGACGGCACGGGGCAGGTCATCGACGACGCGACGATGGTCGTGCGCGACGGCACGATCGTGGCGGTCGGGCCCCGCGGCAGCGTCGCGGTCCCGGCAGACGCCGAGCAGGTGGACGCCGGAGATATGACCGTCATGCCCGGCCTCATCGACTGTCATACGCACCTCGGTGGGGCGTCTTCGCCGAACTACACGACCTGGGTCGTGGAAGACGATCTTCGCCAGGCGATCCTCTCAGGGCAGCAGATGCGCGCGCTCATGGAGCATGGGGTCACCACCATCCGCGACATCTCCCGCAACGGGCTCCGGCTCAAGTGGGCGGTCAACAACGGTCACATGGAGGGACCGCGAATCGTCGCCTGCGGGCCGGGGCTTTCTCGTACGGGTGGGCACGGTGATGCGCACAACCTGCCGTGCGACATGATCCAGCGCAGTCACCCGTGGGCGATGCTCGCCGACGGGCCGGAGGAGCTGCGCAAGTCCGTCCGTCTGCTCAACCGCATGGGCGCCGACGCGGTCAAGATCTGGGCGACCGGCGGCGGCATGTGGGACAAGGAGCTCGAGACCGACCAGCACTACGACTTCGAGGAGCTCTGCATGGTCGTCCGCGAAGCGGCGATGGTGAAGATCCCCGTGCTTGCGCATGCCGAGTCGCTCGCCGCTGCCAACGACTGTCTCCGCGCCGGCGTCGCCACGCTGGAGCACGGCGAAGAGCTCGACGACGAGTGCCGACAGATGATGGTCGACAACGGCGTCATCCACGTGCCGACGCTGCAGTTGTTCCTGGGGCCCTGGTTCGACGAGTACCCGCCGCCCCCTCGTGAGGGTCTCGAGAACTACCGCGGCGAAACCATGGTCGAGAAGGAGAAGAACCGCGTCGCCGACAACTTCACCGCCTCCCGTCTCGCCGGCGTCACGATCGCCGTCGGCAGCGACAGCTTCTCGAGCGTCGATGTCCCCTACGGCGCATCGACCCTGTCCGAGATCCACACCATGGTCGAGACCGGGATGCCGGAGAGTGACGCGATCGTCGCCGCCACGCTCAACGGCGCGAAGGCGCTCCGCGTGGACCACCTGACCGGTTCGCTCGAAGTGGGCAAGGCCGCCGACTTCCTCATCGTCGACGGCGACCCGTTGGACGACATCCACTCCCTCGCCCAGGACCGTCTGCGATATGTTCGCCGCGGCGAACAACTGTGGCTGGACGAGCTCACTCCCACCGCGCACCGCTCACCCGCCCGCTGAAACGCCGAATCCGAGGACGATGATGACCCCGACTGCCCCCTCAGCACCGCACGCCCCCACTGATGCGTCCGAACCGCGCACGCTCCGTCGCGCGGGCCTCGGCACCGCCGACCTCGTGTTCTTCGTCGTCGCGGCCGCCGCTCCCCTCACGGTGGTTGCGGGAGTCGTACCGCTCGCGATCCGCACCGGTGGAGAATCGGCGGCCTACGGGTATCTGGTTCCAGCGATCGTCCTGATCCTCTTCGCCGTCGGCTTCACGGCGATGAGCCCGCGGATCAAGAATGCCGGAGCCTTCTACTCGTACATCACCCACGGCATCGGGAAGCCGTTCGGGGTCGGCTCCGCGCTCCTCGCCGTCGTGTCGTACAACGCCATGACGATCTGCCTGGTCGCCGGATTCGCCGTGTACGCCCAGAACATGCTCGCCTCGCTGTTCGGGTTGAGTGTGAACTGGGTGATCCTCGCCGCGCTCGCGGTGATCGGGATAGCGCTGCTCGGCTACTTCAAGGTCACGCTCGGTGCCAAGGTTCTGGGCATCGCGCTCGGTCTCGAGGTCGCCGTGCTCGTGGTCTACGAGGTCTTCATGCTCGGTCAGGGCGGCGGTGGCGACATCGCCGAGACCGTCACGATCTTCAACCCCGCGGTGATGGCCGACCCCGGTTTCGGTGCGATGCTCGTGCTCACCGCCGGCGGATTCATCGGGTTCGAGGCCACGGCGATCTATGCGGAGGAAGTCAAGGACCCGAAGCGGACGGTGCCGCGTGCCACCTACATCGCGATCGCGTTCCTCGGCGTCTTCTACACCTTCTCGGTGTGGTGCATCTTCGCCGCGTACGGCACTCAGGGCGCACTCGACGCGGCGGCGAGCGACGACGTGGCCCTCCTGACGTTCGCCTCGATGGAGCAGTTCGTCGGCCCGTGGTTGTCCGATCTCTCGCAGCTTCTTCTGTGCACGAGTGCGTTCGCTGCAGCGCTCGCCTTCCACAACGCCGCGTCCCGGTATCACTTCACGCTCGCCCGCGAGGGAATCCTGCCTCGTAGCATCGCGAAGATCAGCCGCGCCCACGGCTCGCCCGTCGGCGGTGTCGCTCTGCAGATCGTGATCTGCGTGGTGGTGCTGGGCTTCGCCGCCCTCGCCGGCGCGGATCCGTACCTCGTGGTCTTCCTCTGGTCGGCAGCTCCCGGCGTACTCGGCATCCTGCTGCTCGAGGGCATCGCCGCGATCGCGGTCGTGGCCTTCTTCCTCCGTGACCGGCACGGGCACAGCGTCTGGCGGGTGATCGTCGCCCCTGTCCTCGCGGCGATCGGGCTGTTCGTCTTCGTCGCACTCAGCGTGTCCCAGCTCGAGCTGCTCACCGCAGCCGAGCCCTTCGTCAATGCGCTCCTGCTGATCCCGATCCCCCTCGCGATCCTCGCGGGAATCGTCGTCGCACTCGTCTTCCGCGCACGGCGACCGGAACGCTACGCCGCGCTGAACACCGTGGATGTGGACGCCGAGAGCTGAGTCGTCGAAGGTCAGCGGGAACGGTGGCCGAGGCGTCCAGGAAGCAAGGGCAGCACCGGTGCTCGGTACTCCAGAGCCGAGTGATCCTCGGGCTCGAGCGTGAACTCGGTCTGACCGAAGCGCCACAGTCGGTTGAACAGGTACACGCCGATGACCACTGACTCATCGGCGGGAACCTGCCAGGTGCCCAGGCCCCACTGCGTCGGCTGACCGCGCCCGCCGATGACGAGCGTCGGCCTGATCCCGGCATAGAGCGCGAATCGCGGCCGGTGCATCGTGAGCTCGATCCGGCGGGTGGTCATTCCTGGACCTCGTCAGCACGGTCGCCGGACGAGCGACGCCGTCGGGCCAATCGGGTTCCGATCGCGGCGCTCCCGATGCCCGCGGCGACGAGTGCTCCGCCGATAGCGGTCATCCAGACGCCATCCGAGGCCCAGAGCAAAGAGATGCCGCCGACGGCGACCAGTGCTCCTGCGCCAATCCAGACGGCAGGGCCGGGGGTCGACTGATGCTCGTGGTCCATGATGACCGAAGCCTAACGGCCCGATGTGAACCCGGCTCCGTCGTCCGTGGACGATGAGAAAAGCAGGACCCCCGCCATGTAGAAGCTAGGCGAGGGTTTCTGGGGTGATTGTAACGATCACCCTTGTGGCTGCGGCGGGCGTCGATCCGGTGACCTCTTGATTTTCAGTTGGATGTGGCGGGGTGGTGGGTGCTCGTTGCTCGTTGCTCGTTGCTCGCCGTTTGCCGCGTGATTCCGCGGAAGTTGTCATGGTTGGTCCCGGCTGGTTGAGGATAGTTTCAGTGGAGCTACCGGCGCAGAATCGGCACACGGTTCTGTGCATACGCGAGCCGTGGTGCGAATAGGTGTCTTCTCGCTCGTCACCTGCGATTCTCTGCGCTGCTCCCACGTAGGCGTTGCGTGCAGCCAACAATGTCGGCGGCCACTGGAAGAGTATCTAGCATCCGGACGCAAAGTCGTCCAAATGGGGTACTATGGGTCTACAAATCAAGGGAGCCGGATGGACTACAACGAGCAGCTGGGTGACGATCTCGTCCAGGTGGCGCGCCTCGCTGGCGAGGGGAAGGAAGAAGATCTTCGGCTCTATCTGGCGCGACTGATTCGCCGATACCGTCGTCAGTCTCCGGCTATCTCTAAGCAACTAGAAGGGGTGCTTGCGGGACTGGGCGCTCGTCCGGCACGCGGGCGCGTCGAGCACCGATTCGACGCTGGGGAGGCGGATCCGCAGGGTGTCGCGCTACTTCGACCGAGCCAACGCGACCAGGGGTTCGACCCACCTGTGCTGTCCCCTGCGACTCGCACGCAGTTCGAAACGCTAATTGCTGAGTGGTCCGCAGGAGATGTGTTGCGAGCGCAAGGGCTGTCCCCTGCTTCTTCCATCATCATGACGGGACCTCCAGGAGTGGGCAAGACGTACTCGGCGAGATGGTTGGCTAACCAACTGGAGATGCCGATGTACTCGCTCGATCTGACTGCCGTGATGAGCAGTCGGCTCGGTCAGTCGGGAGCCAACCTTCGTTCTGTTCTAGATTTCGCGCGCCGGGAACCAGCTGTCTTGTTCCTAGACGAGGTTGATTCGATCGCCAAGCGTCGATCCGATGACTCCGATGTTGGCGAGCTCAAGCGTCTCGTGACCATCATGCTTCAAGAGCTAGATGACTGGCCTTCGACCAGTCTGCTCATCGCAGCAACAAACCATCCCGAACTCGTCGATCGGGCTCTCTGGCGACGTTTCGAGGTCCGTGTGGACTTCCCAAATCCCGGTCGCGAGGAGATCGGCTCCGCGATTCGGAGGTTCCTCGACCGTGATCTGGAGCGAGTTACTCCGTTCATACCAGTGCTCGAACGTGTACTTGGCGACTCGTCGATAAGCGAGGTCGAGCGAAGAGTCAAGAGCCTTCGGAAGGCGCTTGTAGTTGGGGGGAACGTCCCGGATGCCGTAAGCGGGCTACTCCAAGGCACTGTCTCGCCGCTCCCGAGGGCGGAGCGCATCGCGCTGGCCGATGAGCTGCGCGTCAACACTGAGATGTCTCAGCATCAGATCGCGAGGTTGACTGCGGTCAGCCGCGACACTATCCGTAAGCACGCACGTTCTAGCGAAGGGGCATGAGCATGCCGAAGAATTACTTGATTGGCCGCGGTGAGTTGCTGGCCGAGCCGGTACGGCCACCGGCCATCAAGCCGACCAAGACGCACCCTTATGACCCGCAGGAAGCGCGCCAGCGTCTCTCGCCACAGATGGATGCAGCTCTTGCCGGGCTTGTGGAGGAAGCAGAGTTCGCCCCAGACGGAGTGCACGTCATGCGATTCACGCTGCACCCGGCATACATCGCGAAGTCGTATTACCCGGACGGCCTATTTCGTCTTGCAGGCCTGGAACCTGTCGGTAGCAGAGAGCGCAAGGTCTATCCCGAAGCCCACGTAGTCAAAGACTGGAGGGAACGCGAGTTCTCCACCTCCGAGATCTTCGTCGCGGGCACGGAGAAGAGCTTCCGTGACTTTGGCCGATGGCTGAGTTCAGACAGCTCGATCGGTGGCGCTCTGGAAGAGATCCGTGAGATCGAGAGCATCGACGTGTTTTCTTCGGGTGAGAAGCTCAAAGCCGGTGTTGCGGATTCCGCAGCCTTCGAGGTCGTCGTTCACCTTCCCTCTGAGCGGCTAGCTCCTCACAATCGTCAGTCATTTATTGACCTGGCAGACTCCTTGGGAGTTGATGTCGGTCAGGACTTGGGTGTTGAGGTGCGAGGGCTCTGGTTCCTTCCCGTGACCGGAGAGAAGAAGGCAGTCGAACGCCTGGCGGAGTTCAGCACGGTCCGAGTAGTACGACCAATGCCAACCCTTACCCTGTCCCCGGTCACACGCCTCCTCGCGGATCCGACTAGGGTCGAGATTCCGACTCCAACCTCTATCGATGAGTCAGCTCGCGTTGCAATCCTGGACGGAGGCCTCCCTCCGGAGCATGCACTTGGTGCTTGGGTTGCTTCGTATCGGGAGATGGACCCGGATGCGCCGCGTTCATCGGAGTTCGAGGCGCACGGACTCGCTGTCGCTTCCGCCTTTCTTTTCGGCCATCTGGAGGCTGGAGAGCAGGTCCGAACACCGCCAGCGAGGGTATCGGTGTTTCGAGTTCTTGATGGCAGTACGGACGGTGATGACCCGTACGAGCTCTACCGTGCTTTGGGTCACATCGAGGCGATTCTTCTCTCGCGCAACTTTGACTACGTGAATCTAAGCCTCGGCCCCGATTTGCCGATCGAGGACAATGAAGTTCATGCGTGGACGGCTCTAATCGACGACCTGCTGAGTGACGGGGAGACCCTGATGACGGTCGCTGTAGGCAACAACGGGAACCGCGATGAGGCTTCGGGGAACGCGCGAGTTCAGGTGCCGAGCGATGCGGTGAACGCACTCGCGATCGGAAGTGCCGGGAGCCTCGGCGAAGGGTGGGGCCGCGCGTCCTATTCGGCCATCGGGCCCGGCCGCACTCCTGGAACGGTAAAGCCAGACCTGCTCGCTTTTGGCGGTTCCGATGGAGAAGAGTTTCGTTTCCTTGCGCCAGGAACGACTCCAACCGTCGCGCTCGGTCAGGGAACAAGTCTGTCTGCTCCGCTGGCGCTGCGTCAGGCAGTGAGTATTCACTCACTCTTGGCCGGGCAGATCGAGCCGCTCGGAGTTCGGGCTCTGCTCCTGCATGCTGCACGCGACTCCGGCCATGCCCGCGCGGAAGTGGGATGGGGGCGTTTGCCCCTAGACGTCGATGCGATCGCATCAGTCGGTGATGGTGTGGCACGAATCCTCTACCAGGGCGAGCTGCGTCCCGGTAAATACCTTCGGGCTGCTCTGCCTCGCCCTGTGGGGGGCTTCATCGGCGACGTCGCCGTGTCGGCAACCTTCTGTTTCGCAAGTCCCGTCGACACTCAGTCGCCAGACCTCTACACCCGCGCGGGACTCGAGGTGGTCTTCCGCCCCGACCTGAACAAGTTCGGTAAGGGCGCTAAGACACCTTCCAGCCGATCCTTCTTTAGTCCTGCCGCGTACTCGGATGAAGCGCTGCTTCGCGCTGATCAGGGCAAGTGGGAGACGGTTCTCAACGCAACGGATCGTATGAGAGGAGCGACTCTTGGCGACCCGGTGTTTGACATCCACTACAACGCGCGGGACGGTGGGGGATCAAGCCGAGAGACCGCACCGCTGAAGTACGCGCTCGTAATTACTCTGGAGGCGCCCAAGATGGTGAACCTTCACCAGGACATCCTGGACGCGTACCCAGGAGTGCTCCTGCCGATTGAACCGATCGTCGAGATCGACCTGGACGTATAGCCGCTGGGTGAAGGTCGTCGAGTCGAGGGGGTATCCGAGGACCGGACACACCGCAAGGGTAGAGGCATTGCTCGCGCGCGGTCCTGAGTGACGGATCGATGAAGCCGCAAGGCGCTGGCCTCGGGTTGGCTTGGCTGTGTACAGTCAAGCCAAGGAGGCGGGATGTCGACAGCAAGCTTTCCAGCGCTCGTGCGGGCAGTTGTTTCTTCCTCCGTGTCCAATACCTGGGACATCGCCAAGGGTGAGTGGCAGGTCACAGAGGTTGATGAGGACTTGGGGGCCGACGGAGTTTGCGTGTGTGGCCAGATGGGGTTGGTAAGTCTCTTCACTATCAAGAACAGAAGCAACGGTTCCGAGCTGCACCCGATCGGTAGCACGTGCGTGAATCAGTTCGGCCGTAGTGACCTTGATAGTCAGGTGAGGGTGCTCAGCACCTTGCTCAACCTGCGTGCAGCGTTCCGGGATGGCAAGGTCGTCGAACTCACGTCAGACTACTTCTCACGCGCGGTCCTTGAGGATCTCTACGACGAGGGCGCCTTCACCCCAGATCAGTACAACGGCGGCGATGGCGGTAGGGACTATGACTTCCTGGTGAAGATGTTCAACAAGCGGAACAAAGACGACATCACCCGTCCGCAGCGCACCAAAATCTCCGTGCTTCTGAACCGAAAGGTCTTGCCGTTCATCGATCACGATGACCGACTGAAATAGTCGTGAGCGACGCTCGGGCGAGCTCAGTGTGGAGCTGACCGGCACACACCGGCAGAAGCTCCTGTAGAGCGCGTTTCGTCTTGTTTCGCTCGGTCAACAGCCGGGAGTTCGGCTCGCTCAACAACCCGGGCCGGAACAGCCCAGGGGAGCGGGTCGGAAACCACTCCTCGCCAGGGAAAGGCAAAACCCCCGCCATGTAGAAGCTAGGCGAGGGTTTCTGGGGTGATTGTAATGATCACCCTTGTGGCTCCGACGGGCGTCGATCCCGTGACCTCTCGATTTTCAGTCGAACGCTCTACCAACTGAGCTACAGAGCCGTGGTGCGACCGGCGAACCTGTCGCGTCCTAGACGAAGGGCTCTCTCCGAAGAAAGAGCCCGACGAACGGAGCGACCCTGACGGGACTTGAACCCGCGACCTCCGCCGTGACAGGGCGGCACGCTAACCAACTGCGCTACAGGGCCATACTTGTTTTCAATTATACCGGAAGGTGTGACCCCAACGGGATTCGAACCCGTGCTACCGCCGTGAAAGGGCGGCGTCCTAGGCCGCTAAACGATGGGGCCGAGTCAGTCCCGGGGGACTTCCTTGCCGACGCTCAAGCATAAGGGATGATTCGGGCAAATCGCGAATCGAGGGCGCGGCTCCGACTCCCGGGCGTGTTTAGGGAGGACGATGGACGTGTCTGTAGTGCAGGGAGACTGGCGGGCGCCCCCTGGTGCTGATGTGAAAGTTGTTGTTAGTGTGGCAACTGTGAAACCGGCGGAAGGGGCCGTGTGAACGACAAGATCACGCTGGATGCAGCAGTTGCTGCGGCATCCGAGGACTGCGGCTGCGCGCCCAGCCCCACAGAACGCCGTGCTTTCGGCAAGACCGGCATCAGCCGCCGCGGTGCTCTCGGCATCGGCGTGCTCGGTGTCGTCTCGCTCAGCGCCTTCGGCATCTCGAACGGAGTCTCCGCCGCCTACGCCGCGACGTACCCGAGCTGGGATGACGTGCAGCGGGCCAAGGGCAACGAGGCGGCGAAGGCCGCTGAGGTCTCGCGCATCGAAGGACTCATCCAGTCCTTGACGCAGAAGGTAGCCGACACTGCGGCTGCGGCCGCGGTCGCGTCCGAGGAGTTCTACGACGCCCAGCAGGCATACTTCGCTGCGGCCACCGAAGCCGACTCGATGCAGGCGAAGGCCGACGAGCAGGCAGCGGTTGCTGACGCCTCGGCCCGCAAGGCCGGCCAGGTTGCGGCCCAGCTGTATCGCAACGGCGGCGACGACACCTCGCTGGAGCTGTTCTTCGCCGGCTCGGCGAACAACACCGACGACATGCTCGCGCGCCTCGGCACGATGGACAAGCTCCTCGAGTACAACCAGTCCGTCTACGACAACGCCGTCGCATCTCGCAACTCCGCGCAGTCGCTCAGCGACCAGGCCGTCGTCGCTCGCACCGAGCGCGACCGGCTGCAGAAGATCGCGGAAGAGAAGATGGTCGCGGCCCAGCAGGCCGCAGACGCAGCTCAAGCCGCCCTCGACGAGCAGACCACGAACCTCGCGACCATGCAGGCGCAGCTCGCAGCGCTCAAGGATGCGACGGCCCAGACGGTCGCCGGCTACCAGGCCGGTGTCGAAGCCGAGGCGAAGGCTCGTCGCGAACGCGAGGCCGCCGAGCGCGCCGCCGCAGAGGCCGCGGCTGCTGCCGGCGGCGGTGGCGGTGGCGGCGGTGGCGGAAACCAGGGCTCCGGCGGCTGGTGCCGTCCGCACGGTGGAGGCAAGAGCTCGGGATACGGTCCCCGCTCCGTGCAGTGCGGCTCGAACGGCTGCTCCTCGTCGTTCCACTACGGCACCGACTTCGCCAATGGCTGCGGTTCGCCGATTTACGCCGCGAACTCCGGCACGGTCGACTACGCCGGCGGCAACGGCGGCTATGGCAACTACATCCGGATTCAGCACGGCGGTGGCATCGGGACCGGTTATGCGCACATCCGCAACGGAGGCATCCTCGTCCGGTCTGGGCAGCGGGTGAACTCCGGCCAGGTCATCGCGTATGCCGGAAACACCGGGCGCTCGTTCGGCTGCCACCTGCACTTCGAGGTCTACGTCAACGGTGGCGCCGTGAACCCCGTCGCTTTCCTCGCGGATCGCGGAGTCTCTGCCTGAGCATCCGCCCGTCTGATTGCAGAAGACCCCCGGCCGCTGAGCGGATCCGGGGGTCTTCTACGTTCCAGGCGTCGGTCAGTGACCCTGCTCGGACGCGCGGACGATCGCCTCGTCGAGGATTCGCTGCGCTTCAGCGGCGTTGCCCCACTCGTCGACCTTGACCCACTTGTTGGGCTCGAGGTCCTTGTAGTGCTCGAAGAAGTGCGAGATCTCCTTCTTCGTGTACTCGGCGATGTCGTCGATGTCCTGGATGTGGGCCCAGCGCGGGTCCTTCGCCAGGACGGCGACGAGCTTGTCGTCTCCGCCGGCCTCATCGCTCATCTTCAGCACGGCGACGGGGCGCACCTCGACGACGACACCGGGGTAGATCGCGTGGTCGAGCAGGACGAGCACGTCGAGCGGGTCGCCGTCCTCGCCGAGCGTGTTGTCGAAGTAGCCGTAGTCGGCCGGGTAGCCGAAGGTCGTGTAGAGCACGCGGTCGAGGTGCACTCGCCCGGTCTCGTGGTCGACCTCGTACTTCACGCGGCTGCCGCGCGGAATCTCGATGACGGCGTCGTGTGCGCCCATGCGTGTGCTCCTCAGGAAAAGTTCGGTTGGATGCCGCGGACTAGCCTACCTGCGGCGCTCGCACGCCCGTGGGCGCTGCCGCTCAGTTTCCGGAGTCGTCCGGCGGCGCAGGTTCTTCGCTCGGACGTCGGCGCAGGAGTCGATTCAGCAGGCGGCTCATCGGGTCGCTCAGCAGCAGCAGGAACAATCCGGTGTATCCGTTCGGGGAAGCGGCGACCGCGATGGCGAGGGCTGCTGCGAACAGGATGATTGCGGCGAGATCGCCGATCGCCCCCAGCCGGATCGTCTCGGTCGAGATGGTGCTGAGCTCGCGATGCCGCGCCAGGTAGAGCCAGCCGGCGAGGGTCGTGACCTGCGTCATGATCAGTGTGCCGATGTAGACCACCGCCTGGAGCGGATCGGTGTCCATCTGCCCGATCATCGCCGTGGGCACGGGCAGCCACACGATCGTCGCCATCCAGGCCACGTTGATCCACAGCAGCGGCCCGGTGATGAACTCCACGTCGCGGTACTGGCGGTGGTGCCCCATCCAGAAGGTGGCGATGAGGAGGAAGCTCAGGCCGAAGCTCAGCAGCTGTCCCGAATGCTCGGAGAGGAACTCGGCCGTGCTCAGGTTGCCCGATGCGGCTTCGGAGACGGACTCCATCAACGGCAGGATGAGCAGCGTCATCGCGATCGCCACGACGGCGTCGACGAACGCCTTGAAACGCTCCGTCCGGAACGGCTTCGTACGTGGGTTGTCTGTCACGGCGTCAGGATAGCCCCGCCTGCGCACCTGACGCACTTCTCGGAGCGGCGCGGATGGGCCCGGTGCCCTAGCGTGGAAACCGTGCCGTCTCTCTCTCCCGCCATCGCCGAGATCCGCCTCGCCGTGCGCGCCGCGCTCGCTGAGGTTCCCGAAGGCTCGACCGTGATCGTCGCCCTGTCTGGTGGCGCCGACTCGCTCGCGCTCACCGCGGCCACCGCCTTCGAAGCGCCCAAGCGCAGCCTTCGGGCCGCGTCCGTCACGGTCGACCACGGCCTCCAAGACGGTTCCGCCGAGGTGGCCGCCAACGCTGCGCGCATCGCACAGATGCTCGGACTCGACGCGCGTGTGCTCCGCGTCGCCGTCTCGGGCGAGGGCGGCCCGGAAGCGGCGGCACGCGAGGCGCGGTACCGCGTGCTGCGTGAGGCCGCCTCGGATGCTCGTGCCTCGACCGTGCTGCTCGGACACACGCTCGACGACCAGGCGGAGACCGTGCTCCTCGGGCTGGCGCGAGGCTCCGGCGCCGCGAGCCTGCAGGGCATGGCGCCGGTGCGGGAAGACGAAGACGGAGTGAAGTGGGTGCGTCCGCTGCTCGGTGTGCGCCGCGAGACGACGCGGGCGTTCTGTGCCGCATCCGACCTCACGCCCTGGGATGACCCGCACAACCTCGACGACCGCTACGCCAGGGTGCGGGCGCGCGAGCGTGTGCTCCCGGTGCTCGAGGCGGAGCTCGGGCCGGGCATCGCCGATGCGCTCGCTCGCACCGCGGAGCAGCTGCGCGAGGACGCCGAGGCGTTCGACGAGATGATCCACGAGACCATCGAGGACATCGTCGAGCACGCGGAAGCGGGCATCTCGGTCAGCGTGGCGGCGCTCGCCGCGAATCCGGCTGCGCTGCGCAACCGCATCATCCGTCTCGTCGTGGACAGCGAGTTCGGGGTGAGTCTGACCAGGGCGCAGACGATCGAGGTCGCGCGCCTGGTCACGGACTGGAGCGGTCAGGGGCCGATCGACCTGCCGGAATGTTCGGCTGTGCGCCAGGGCGGACGCATCGTCTTCACCGCATCCGGTCGCTGAGCGCGTCTCGTCTCGAACGCTCTTCTGCGCCTGCGTCGTCGCTCGACGACCGGATGCGTCAGGTGGAGTGCTACTTCTTGCCGCCGAAGAGGCCGCCCAGGATGCCACCGAGGTCGATGCCGCCGCCGGAGCCGCCGCTGTTGCCTCCGCCGAGAAGTCCGCCGATCACGTCGCCGATGCCGCCGCCGGAGCCGCCCTTGTCGCCCCCGCCGAGGATGCCGCCGATGAGGTCGCCGATGCCACCGGAGCTCTCAGCGCCAGCATCCGCCTTCGCGGTCTTGTCCTTGTTCGCGTTCGCGATGAGCCCCATCACGATGGGAGCCAGGATCGGGAGGAGCTTGCCGAAGTCGATTCCGGGGGTCGCCTTCGACTCGGTGAGTTCCTTCGTGACCTCCTTCTCCTTCGAGCCGAGGATGTGCGCGACGATCTTGCCGCCGTCGGCCGCATCGATGTCGTCGACCTTCGAGGCGCCGGCGCTGCCCTCGTGCTTCTTCAGCGCGTTCTGGATCGCGGCGGAGCCCTCATCGGTCTCGGCGTTCTTCGCGAGCCCGCCCAGCAGCACGGCGCCGCCCTGCTCGACCGCGACCTTGGCTTCGTCTCGCGAGATGCCCAGCTTCTCGGCGATGTCGTCGATCGGCACCTGCTTGAGGATGTCGTCAAGAGCCATGGTGAATCCTTCCGTCGGGGCGTCCGCCCACATCACCGCTCACAGTAGTGCGGATGCCGCGGGATGGGGAGATGCCTTCCCGATCGGTGAACCTGGACGCGAGCATCGGATCACGTCACCTAAAATCGATCCATGCGCGCCGCGGAAATCCAGGACGACCTCACCAGCATCCTCGTCACAGAGGAGCAGATCCTCGCCAAACTCGATGAACTCGCAACCCAGGTCGCGGAGGACTACGAGGGCAAGGACCTCGTCCTCGTCGGCGTGCTCAAGGGGGCCGTCATGGTGATGGCCGATTTCGCACGGGCGCTGCCCTTCCACGCTCCGATGGACTGGATGGCGGTGTCGAGCTACGGTGCGAGCACGAAGTCGAGCGGCGTCGTGCAGATCCGCAAAGACCTCGACACCGACCTCAACGGCAAGCACGTGCTGATCGTCGAGGACGTCATCGATTCCGGTCTGACGCTCAGCTGGCTGCTCGAGAACTTCGGCTCCCGCGGCGCCGAGTCGATCGAGGTGCTGGCCCTTCTGCGCAAGCCCGAGGCTGCGAAGGTGGTCATCGACTGCAAGTACGTCGGCTTCGACATCCCCACCGACTTCGTCGTCGGATACGGCCTCGACTACAACGAGCGCTACCGGAACCTTCGCGACGTCGCGGTCCTCGCGCCGCACGTGTACTCCTGACGACCGCGACGCGCTACGCCGTGGGTGAACGTACAGCGACCCCCTAGGGCACCCGCGATACGCTGATCCGATCATGGATGTGAAGAAGCTCACCCGGAATCCGCTGATCTACGTCGCGCTGATCGGCGTGCTCCTCTTCGGCGGTTTCCTGCTGATCTCGAATCTTGGCGCGCCCAAGCAGATCACGACTCAGGAGGGGCTGAAGCTCCTCTCCGGCACGACGGTCACAGAGGTCGTGAACACCGACGGCGATCAGCGCGTCGACATGACGCTCTCGAAGCCGTTCAAGGGTTCCGAAGACGTGCAGTTCTACTACGTCGACGCCCGCGCCGACGAGGTCGTCACCGCGATCAACGAAGCCGCACCCAAGGACGGCTTCAACGACGCCGTGCCCCGGGCGAGCTGGTTCGACGGCTTCCTCTCACTCCTCCTCCCGCTCGTGCTGCTCGGCCTCCTGTTCTGGTGGCTCCTGTCATCCATGCAGGGCGGCGGCGGCAAGGTCATGCAGTTCGGCAAGTCCAAGGCCAAGCTCGTCAACAAGGAGACCCCGACCGTCACCTTCGCCGACGTCGCCGGTGCGGACGAGGCCATCGAAGAGCTCCACGAGATCAAGGAGTTCCTGCAGGATCCGGCGAAGTTCCAGGCCATCGGCGCCCGCATCCCGAAGGGCGTGCTCCTGTACGGCCCTCCCGGAACCGGTAAGACGCTGCTCGCCCGCGCTGTCGCGGGTGAAGCCGGTGCCCCCTTCTATTCCATCTCCGGTTCCGACTTCGTCGAGATGTTCGTCGGTGTCGGTGCCTCCCGCGTTCGCGATCTCTTCGGCCAGGCCAAGGAGAACGCGCCGGCCATCATCTTCATCGACGAGATCGACGCCGTAGGCCGCCACCGCGGCGCCGGAATGGGCGGCGGAAACGACGAGCGCGAGCAGACGCTCAACCAGATGCTGGTCGAGATGGACGGCTTCGACCCGAACGCGAACGTCATCGTGATCGCTGCGACCAACCGCCCAGACATCCTCGACCCCGCGCTGCTGCGACCCGGTCGTTTCGACCGTCAGATCGGTGTGGACGCGCCCGACCTCAGGGGCCGCCAGAAGATCCTCGAGGTGCACAGCAAGGGTAAGCCGCTCGCGAAGAGCGTCGACCTCGAGGTCGTCGCCCGCAAGACTCCCGGCTTCACCGGCGCCGACCTGGCGAACGTGCTCAACGAGGCTGCGCTCCTCACCGCGCGCTCGAACGCGCAGCTGGTGGACAACCGCGCCCTCGACGAGGCCATCGACCGTGTGATCGCCGGTCCGCAGCGCCGCACCCGTGTGATGCGCGACAAAGAGAAGCTGATCACGGCGTACCACGAGGGCGGACACGCGCTCGCGGCGGCGGCGATGAACTACACCGATCCCGTGACCAAGATCACGATCCTGCCCCGCGGCAAGGCGCTCGGATACACGATGGTGCTGCCGCTGGACGACAAGTACTCGATCACCCGCAACGAGCTCCAGGACCAGCTGACCTACGCCATGGGAGGCCGTGTCGCGGAGGAGATCGTGTTCCACGACCCCACCACCGGAGCGTCGAACGACATCGAGAAGGCGACCTCGATCGCTCGCAAGATGGTGCTCGAGTACGGCATGACCACGCAGGTCGGCCCGGTCAAGCTCGGCAGCGAAGGCGGCGAACCCTTCGCAGGCCGTGACATGGGCCGTGGCCGCGAGTACTCCGAGCGGGTTGCCGAGCGGGTCGACGCCGAGGTGCGCGCCCTGATCGAGCAGGCTCACAACGAGGCCTACGCGGTCATCAGCGAGAACCGCGACATCCTCGACAAGCTCGCCCTGGCGCTGCTCGAGGAGGAGACCCTCGACCACAACCAGATCGCGGAGATCTTCACCGAGATCAAGAAGCTTCCCGAGCGTCCGCTGTGGCTGTCGAGCGAAGGCCGCCCGGTCTCCGAGCGCCCTCCGATCGAAGTGCCGAAGAAAGACATCTCGCTCGCGGCATCCGTCGAGGCTCCGGCCACCGCGCCGCGCACGCAGCAGGGATCAGCGGGCGCCGGTAACCCGCGGCCTGCCACGGCGTGACGTGACCGTCGACAAGCAGCGTGTCGAGCGACTCACCAGAGAGCTGCTCGAGGCGATCGGCGAGGATCCGGATCGGCCCGGGCTGAAGCAGACTCCGTCGCGGATGGCCGAGCTGTACTCCGAGTTCTTCTCGGGAGTCGGCGAAGACCCGGCCGAGCCGCTCGCGCGCACCATCAGCGTCTCGCGGGGGCCCGCGCCCGACACACTGCCCTCCGGGGCGGTGCTGCTGCGTGACATCCGCTTCCGCTCCGTGTGCGAGCACCATCTGCTGCCCTTCGCAGGCCACGCGCACATCGCGTACCTCCCGGGGGAGCAGGTCGTCGGCCTCGGGGCGCTCGTGCGCGTCGTCGAGATCCTCGCCGCCCGTCCGCAGGTGCAGGAGCGCCTCGGCGAGCAGATCGCCGACACGATCGCGGAACACCTCGACACCAGGGGCGTGCTCGTCGTGCTCGACGCCTCGCACGGCTGCGTCACGATGCGCGGAGGACGGCAGACCGAGGCGTCGACTCTCACGATCGCGGCGCGCGGCGAGTACACGGATGCGGTGGCCAGGGCCGAGCTCATCACTCTGATCGGTGCGTCGGTCTCCGGTTCGGGAACTGTGCGCTGATGACGGGCATCTGGGGGATACTCAACGTCACCCCCGACTCCTTCAGCGACGGCGGACGCTACCTCGATGTCGACAGGGCAGTCGCCCATGGCCTGCGGCTGCGGGCCGATGGCGCAGCGGTGCTCGACGTCGGCGGCGAGTCGACCAGACCGGGCGCCGACCGTGTCGGCACCGAAGTCGAGCAGCAACGCGTGATCCCGGTGATCGAGCAGCTCACCGCGGCGGGTGTGCCCGTGAGCATCGATACGCTCAGCGCCGCGACCGCCGCAGCGGCTGTGCGCGCGGGCGCACGGATCGTGAACGACGTCTCCGGCGGGCTGGCCGACCCCGAGATGCGGGTGGCTGTCGCCGAGTCGGGCGCCGACTTCGCGATCGGGCATTGGCGGGGGTTCTCCGCCGACATGTACGCGAAGGCGGAGTACCGCCGGGTCGCGCGTGAGGTCGCGGGCGAGCTCCATGAGCGCATCGGCGAGGCAGCCGCATCTGGAATCGCCCCGTCACGACTGATCGTCGACCCGGGGATCGGGTTCGCGAAGGCGGGTGCGCAGAACTGGGAGGTGCTGCGCGGGCTAGACGAGATCGTCGCACTCGGACCGCGAGTACTCATCGGCACGTCGCGCAAGAGGTTCCTGGCTGAGACGTTGCGAGAGGATGCCGCTCCCGATGAAGACGTGTCGGAGGCCCGTCGCGATCTCGCGACCGCCGTCACCAGCGCCCTCGCGGCACGGGCCGGAGTCTGGGCCGTGCGGGTGCACGACGTGGCAGCCACCCGCGACGCGCTCGCGATCGCCCACGCCTGGGAAGGCTGAAGGCGTATCGGGCGGGCCCGTACGCTAGAGGCATGGAGTTCCTCGACGAGATCGTTCTCACCGGTCTGACCGTCTTCGGTCGTCACGGTGTCTTCGAGCACGAGCGCAGGGACGGGCAGGAATTCACGATCGACCTCCGTCTGCGGTTGCCGCTGAAGCAGGCATCCGCCTCCGACGACGTGGCCGACACCGTGCACTACGGAGAGCTGGCCGAGAAGGTGGCGGCCGTGGTGGCCGGAGAACCGGTGAACCTGATCGAGACGCTCGCCGAGCGCATCTCCGCCGTCGTGCTGGCAGACCCACGGGTCGTGGACGTGACGGTGACAGTGCACAAGCCCCATGCCCCGATTCCGTTGAACTTCACCGATGTGGCGGTCACGGTGCACCGACGTCGCACGGTCGACTCGTGGGAGGACACGACCTTATGAGCCGCAACCTCGCGAACCCGCCGGACATGCCCGGCCCTCGCCCGGGACGACCGGAGACCATCGCCGTCGTCGCACTCGGTGCGAATCTCGGGGATCGCCACGAGACCATCCGCGCCGCCGCAGAGCGGATCGCCCGTCTGCCTCTGGTCAGCGATGTGCGCCTCTCCCGCCTGTTCGAGACCGTCGCGCTCCGTCTCGACGGGCCGGATCCCGATGCACCCGGATACGTCAACGCGGTCGCCCTCGTCACCACGCGCCTCGCTCCCGGGATCCTCCTCGGGATGCTGCACGCCATCGAAGACGAGAACGGTCGTGAGCGTCGAGAACGCTGGGGCGACCGCACTCTCGACCTCGACCTCATCGCGTACGGCGATGTCGTCTCGGACGAGCCGAACCTGCAGCTGCCGCATCCGCGCGCGGCCGAGCGGCTGTTCGTGCTCGACCCCTGGCTGGACGTCGACCAGGACGCGGTGCTGCTGGGCCAGGGCAGAGTCGCCGACCTCGCGGCCGAACTGCACGCCCGGAGTGAGGGATGAGACGCACCTCTGCCGGGGTGCTCGTCGTCCTCGCCCTGCTCGGCGGCGGCGGCGGATTCCTGCTCGACCACCTGCTCACCACCGCGGGGCGCGTCACCTTCACTCCCTCACTGCTGCTTCCTCTGCTGCTTCTGCTGATCGCGGCAGCAGCGCTGGGCGTCGCCTGGCCGGTGCGGCGCAGTGTGCGTTCGGGCATCCGCATCGATCCCTTCCGCGCGCTCAGGGCCGCGACGCTGGCGCGAGCCTCGAGTCTGCTCGGCGCCATCATGGCGGGATTCGGAGCGGGGTTGCTGCTGTTCCTCCTGTCGCGCCCCGTCGTTCCACAGGTAGGGTCGACTGTGGCCATGCTGGCCCTGATCGGCAGTGCGATCGTCCTCGTGATCGCTGCGCTCGTCGCCGAACAGTTCTGTACCCTGCCGAAGGATCCTGATGACTCAGAACCCAGAGACCGCGCCCCTGAACCCAGCGGAGGGCACTGACCTCGGCGCCCTCGACCAGGGGACCTACACGCAGCTGCGCACGGCACGCAATGAGGCCAGGCTGGAGCTCGACGGCACGTGGCACCAGATCTCGCCGCGCTACGTCGTCTCGCAGATCGTCCAGAACGTGATCTTCATCGTGATCGTCGCGGTCGCCGCCGTCGTGCTGAACGTCGTGCTGGACCAGCAGTGGGTGTGGATCCCCGCCGGCGTCATCCTCCTCATCACGGTGATCGCGCTCATCATCCTTCCCCGTCAGGCGAAGGCGATCGGCTACATGCTCCGCGTCGACGACATCGTGTTCCGCAAGGGCATCCTCTGGCAGCGCATGATCGCGGTTCCGTACGGGCGCATGCAGCTGGTGGACATCACCCAGGGGCCGCTCGATCGAGCCTTCGGCATCGCCCAACTCAAGATGGTGACTGCCGCGGCGACAACCGGCGTGCAGATCCCCGGACTCACGCAGGAAGCAGCTGAGGCGCTGCGCGACACCCTCATCCACGTCGCTGAGACTCGCCGGACCGGCCTGTGAGCGAGCCGCAGCTCCCGCCCTCCCCGAGCGCGGAAATCGCCAGCGACGCGTCGTCGACGAACCTCGCGAACGGTGAGTGGCACCGGATGCACCCGCTCACCCCGCTCTTCAAGGGCGGGCTGGCGCTGATCATCATCGCGGGTATCGTGATCGCGAACATGCGGGACCGCCTCATCACCTGGGCGGTCGACCTCTTCGCTCCCGAAGAGGCGCACTACGGTGACTACGCCGGCGCCGACCCGGTCGACTGGGTTCTGTCGAACAACCTGATCCTCGTGGCCCTGCTCAGCGTGCTGGGGTTGGTCGTGGTGCTGGTACTGATCTTCTGGTTCATCTGGCGCTTCCAGCAGTTCCGGATCACAGGAGACCACGTCGAGGTCCGCAAGGGCTTCGTCTTCCGCTCGCACCGCCGCGCGCCGCTCGACCGGGTGCAGGGCGTCAACCTGACCCGTCCCTTCCCCGCTCGCATCATCGGTCTGGCCAAGTTGGAGGTGGTCGGTGCCGGCAACGACGCGAACGTGGAGCTCGAGTACCTCGCCACTGCACGCGCCGAGTCGGTGCGGGCCGACATCCTGCGTCTGGCCTCAGGTGCCCGCGCGGCACGCAACGCCGCGCTGAATCCCGAGCAGGGGACGGGGTCCGCGGCTCCGGTCGCACCGACGTCTGCGCGAGCGCAGCTCGTCGGGTCGATGAACGCCGGTGTCAATGATCTCCTCGCCGGCGTCGATCTCGCCGACGTGGTCCCGGAGAGCGTCGTCAAGATCCCTACCGGCCGCTTGGTCGGGTCGCAGCTGATCTCGGGTCTGCTGTGGTTCGTGTTCTTCGGGGCGATCTTCGCGATCGCGATCGGAAGCGCTCTGATCGGCATGATCGCCGACGGCGACACGGACGGAAGCTTCATCCTCCTGGGGCTCGGGCTCGGCATGGGCATTCCGATGGTCATCGCGGTCGTCGGTATCACCTGGGCACAGATCTCGAAGTCGCTGCGCTATTCGATCGCGCCGACTCCGGACGGCGTCCGGATCACCTACGGTCTGCTGACGACGGTGACCGAGACGCTCCCTCCAGGGCGCATCTTCGCCGTGGAGGTGTCCCAGTCGCTGCTGTGGCGTCCGTTCGGGTGGTGGACGATCAAGATCAACAGGATGAGCGGCAAGAGTGCGGCCCAGCAGTCCTCCGGCAGCGGACAGCAGTTCAACGTGGTGCTGCCCGTCGGCAAGCGTGCCGATGTCGAACGCGTCCTCGCCCTGGTGCTGCCGGATGTCCCCGCTGCGGACATCTCCTTCCTCTGGGAACAGGGCATCGTCGGCCCCGTCGAGGGTGACCCCTATCGCACGATGCCGCGGCGCGCACGGTGGCGGCGGCCCTTCTCCTGGAAGCGTCACGGATACCTGGTGGCCGACTTCGGTCTGCTGCTGCGCCGCGGGAACGTCTGGCGCAAGCTCGCGGTGTTCCCGCTTGCACGTCTGCAGGGCGTCTCCCTCAGTCAGGGGCCGATCGACCGGAATCAGCGTGTGTCGGGCGCACAGGTGCACACCGTACCGGGCCCGATCACCGGATACCTCTCCGGTCTGGAGCGTGCGGATGCGCTGGCGCTGCTCGACGATGTGAGCCGGGCAGCAGCAGACGCGGCTTCGCGTGACACGACCCACCGCTGGAGTGAGCACGCGGCTTCCGCATCGACGGCAACCCCTCCGGCCCCGCCGGCCTACACCGGACCGCCGGCCTACGCCGGACCGCCGGCCTACACGGGACCACCGCCGATCTTCCCGGCCCCGGTTCCGGGACAAGGGGCTCCGCCTGCGCCGCCTGTCGCTCAACCGACCACTGCGCCGCCCGCACCTCCGGTTGCTACTCCCGCGCCTCCGGTGGCTCCGCCTCCCGCGCCTCCGGTGGCTCCGCCTCCCGCGCCTCCGGTGGCTCCGCCTCCGGCGGCTGCTCCTCCGGTGAACGCTCCGGTGACTCCGCCGCCAGCGCCACCGGTACTTCCCCCGGCACCCCCGGTGACTCCTCCTGCGCCTCCGCTCCTGCGGCGGACGAGACGGAGCGACGATGGCGCGTGACGGTCGCCTCGGCGTCGGCATCATCGGTGCGGGGCGAGTCGGCCCGGTCGTCGGCGCAGCGCTCGGAGGTGCGGGTCACGCCGTCATCGGCATCACGAGCGGATCCGATGACGAGCGCGCATCGGCGGTGCTGCCTGACGTGCCGGTGCTCGACGCTCTCGAGGTCGTTCGTCGAGCCGAGCTCGTGATCATCGCGGTTCCTTCGGAGCAGCTGCCTTCGCTGGTCGCCGGCATCGCTGAGGTGGGCGGTTGGCAGATCGGGCAGCTCGTGCTGCACACCGACCCTGCATACGGCATCGAGGTGTTGCGACCTGCCGCCGAGCGTGGTGCGATACCCCTCGCCGTGCATCCTGCGATCACCTTCACCGGAACCTCGATCGACCTCCGGCAGTTGCAGGCCGGGTTCGCCGCTGTGACCGCGCCCGCGGCCGTGCTGCCGATCGCACAGGCGCTCGCCGTCGAGATGGGGTGCGAGCCGGTCGTGATCGCCGAGGCGGATCGTCCGGCATACGCGGATGCCATCGCGACGGCCACCGAATTCTCGCGGTCGATCATCGGCCAGTCGACCGCACGGTTGCGCGAGATCGGCGTGGAGAACCCTGGCGGCTATCTGTCCGCTCTCGTGCAGTCGACCGTGGAGCGCGCGCTGCGCGAAGCATCCGACGCACCGCCCCTGGTCTGATCGCGAGCAGCGCTCACCGCCCGCCGGAGAAGCCGCCGCCTCCGCCTCCACCCGAGAACCCGCCCCCGAACGAGCCACCGGCGCTCGAGGAGGCACTCGTCGAGGGAGCCGAATACGTCGCGGCCGAGTGGGACGACGCCATGAACGACGCCAGCTGCACGCGAAGAGCGAACGACGTCGGGTCGCCGATCCAGGACGCACCCCGTTGCGCGTGCGCGTAGGCCCGCTCCAGCACCTCGCCCCATTCGTCTTCCAATCCGAACAGGATGGCGTAGGGGAGGAGCCGCTCGTACACGTGGATGACGCTCGCGCTGTCGTCCGGTCGACGCTCCGCGCCGCTGTAGGACTGCAGCATCCGCAGGCGATCGGCATCGGCGACCCGGATGAACTCCTTTACACCCTGCAGATACTCGTGCGTGCGGGCGCCCTCAGCGGTGAGGACCGTGTGCTTGGAGAACGCGTAGAGGCTGGAGAGGAGCACGAGGAACGCGCCGAAGGAGATCGCGACCAGCGCCGGGATCGCCGAGAGGCGGCCGCTGGCCGCTCCCCAGATTCCCAGCGCCAGACCGACTGCGGCGATGCCGATCGCGCACCACTGGAGGATGACGGCTCCGCGGCTGCGCACCTTCTCGGTGAGACCGCGGGTCTGGGCCGCTGCTCGACCGCTCTGCTCCAGAGCGGTCATACGCGCGGCGAAGGCTTCGTCAGCCGCAGGAAGGTCGACGACTCCTTCTGCGTCGGCGTCGGCGTCGAAGAAGAGCGATTCGAGCGCATCGACATCCAGCTGGTCCGGGATGCGCGCTCCGGGGATGCGACGCAATCGCGGTTCCTCCGCCTCCGCCCCCTCTTCGATGCGAAGTGTTCCGCGCACGGCCAGGTGCACTATCTCGGCCGGAACCACATCTTTGGCCCCGGAGACGATGGCCGCGGCGAGCAGTGGGGGGAGCGAATCCGGTACGTCGTATTGTGCGACGACGATGCCACTGGATACCCGCCGTCGGCGAGTGAAAGCAGATACGGCCACCCAGCTGCCCGCTGACACGCCGACGGCCCCGACTGCGGCGATCAGAGGGGCGATGTCGCCGACCGGATCCGGGGTGCGGGCGAGGGGCTGAGTGACGGTTCCCTGCTCGAATCCGATGGCCACGGTCACCCCGTCGCCGGCCGGGCGCTCCCCGGATTCGACGCGGAATTGCGCGACCCCTCCGTCAATCTGGGGGCCTTGCAGGTCGCACTCGTCTTTCGAGCCCGATGGGCCGGTGTAGCACCGGGTTGATCCCGTGAGCGCGGCGCTCATCTCGGTGTCGAACTTGATGTCGGCACCGAACCGTTCGATGGCCTGAGTGCTGTCGAGCGGGAGCAGATCCCAGTAGAACTCGTCGACCGCGGGCGTGGAGGATCCCGCAGGCGGGCTGGTCGCGAGGACGACATCCCGCATCTCATACTCGATCACGTAGGTCGTGAGCCCCTGCACGTAGGAGTCGTCGCCGGTGAGCACGAGCAGTACTCCGTCTTCCTCGTCCGTCTCGTAGGGCACGGCCACGCCGTTCCCGTCGGTCACCGACAAGATCGTGGTCTCGGTGCTCGCTCCCTTGTACGACGTCGCCAGGCCGCGCACGATGCCGTGGTTCTGGTCGAAGTCGGGGAATCGGGCGACGAGAGTCTCGGTCGCGTGCATCCGCGCACGACCTTCGTCGTCGAGCCCGACCTCGTACACGGCGTCCCACGAGCTGTAGGTGAAGTCGTCCACGTCGGCTTCCGCTGCGGCCGGTTGCAGGTGCGAAGCGGCGTCGGATCGGACGCTGTCGGGTGTCGCGAAAGCAGCGGTTGGAGCGGCGATGGCGGCGAAGGTGACGGCGAAGACAGCGAACGCGCGGAGGATCCGTGTGTGGGCCATTCTTCGAGGCTACCCAGCACTCGCCAATGGGCGCCGCGCCGCCTCGGTAAACTGGGAGGGACTTCCAAGGAGCCCCGCACATGACTGACGCGTCCGCCGCGCCCGAATCGGCCTCGACCGACCCTTCCATCGAAGAGGACGTCCACGAGCAGAAGGCCGTGCGACTCGCCAAGCGCGAGCGTCTGATCGAGAAGCGGACGGACGCCGGTGGCGGGGCCTTCCCCGTCGCGGTGCCCGTCACGCACACCATCCCCGCACTTCGCGCCGAGTACGGTGAGCTCGAGTCGGGTGCTGAGACCGGTGTCGTCGTCGGGGTCGCCGGTCGTGTGGTCTTCAGCCGCAACACCGGCAAGCTCTGCTTCGCCACCCTGCAGGCGGGTGACGGCTCGCGCATCCAGGCGATGATCTCGCTGGCGAACGTCGGTGAGGAGTCGTTGGCACGCTGGAAGGAGTACATCGACCTGGGAGACCACGTCTTCGTGCACGGAGAAGTCATCTCGAGCCGCCGCGGTGAGCTGTCGATCATGGCCGATGACTGGGCGATCGCTTCGAAGGCGATCCTGCCGCTCCCCAACGCGTACTCCGAGCTCAGCGAGGAGGGGCGCGTGCGCAGCCGCTACCTCGACCTGATCGTGCGGGAGCAGGCGCGCACCACGGTCCGCGCTCGTGCCGCGGTGAACGCGAGCCTGCGCTCGACCTTCACGAGCCACGAGTACCTCGAGGTGGAGACCCCGATGCTGCAGGTGCAGCACGGTGGGGCCTCTGCTCGCCCGTTCGTCACCCACTCGAATGCGTTCGACACCGAGCTGTACCTGCGCATCGCGCCGGAGCTCTACCTCAAGCGCGCGGTCGTCGGCGGTATCGAGCGGGTCTACGAGATCAACCGGAACTTCCGCAACGAGGGGGCGGATTCCACTCACAGCCCCGAGTTCGCGATGCTGGAGGCCTACCAGGCCTACGGCGACTACAACCAGATGGCCGCGCTCACCCAGGAGCTCGTGCAGAAGGCAGCGATCGCGGTCGCAGGCTCCACGACCGTGACCTGGGCTGACGGGACCGACTACGACCTCGGTGGCGAGTGGGACCGTATCTCGATGTACGAGTCGCTCTCGGCCGCTTCCGGTCGCACCGTCACTCCGCAGGATGCCGTCGAAGACCTCATCGCCTTCGCCGAGGCGAACGACGTCGATCTCCCGCCGCAGGCCACTCACGGCAAGCTCGTCGAGGAGCTGTGGGAGCACTTCGTGAAGGGCGATCTGGTTCGTCCGACCTTCGTGATGGACTTCCCGGTGGACACGTCGCCGCTGGTCCGCGAGCACCGCTCGATTCCCGGTGTGGTGGAGAAGTGGGACCTGTACATCCGCGGCTTCGAGCTGGCGACCGGATACTCCGAGCTCGTCGACCCCGTGATCCAGCGTGAGCGCTTCGTCGAGCAGGCGAAGCTCGCGGCTCGCGGCGACGTCGAGGCGATGCCGGTGGACGAGGAGTTCCTGCGGGCGCTCGAGCACGGAATGCCGCCCTCCGGCGGGATGGGTATGGGGATCGACCGTCTGCTGATGGCGATCACCGGTCTGGGCATCCGCGAGACCATCCTCTTCCCGCTCGTCAAGTAGTCCGACGGGCCAAGTGGTCCACCGCGCCCGGCGGTCACTCCGCCGGGCCTCGTCGGAACGCCCACTCCGGCAGCATCGCCGCGCCGATCATCGTCTCCAGGAGCACGGCGAGGGAGTAGCGAGGGTCGATCTCGCGCACCATCTCCAGGTACCGACCGGCATGGCTGGCGCGTCCCAGCGCCCAGGACAGCCACGCCGCAGCGGTGAGCGGTGCACATCGCACGGATCGCGGAGCCCGAGCTGCCGCCTCTCGGACGACGGAGAGGGCGCTCCGCAGCCGGTCGGTGTCGGGTGTCGGGCCCCGGCCGAGGAACACCTGCCCCACGTCTTCGGGGACCATCACGCCGGACTTCGCGAACTTTGTCTGGGCATCGAGCGTGCGGATGCCGCCGGCGAGGTCGGTCGCCCACTGAGCGATCGCGACGTCGCGCAGCAAAGATCGTTCCAAGCACCACAGCAATGCTGCTGTCGCGAACGGGGGAAGCTCGTCGGGTGCCGCCAGCACTGATTCGAAGAAGGCCGGAACGTCTTCGAGCAGAACGACGGCGGCGATCAGCTGCGGGTTCTCCCCACCGGTCAGCCGCCCTCGTCCTGTCGCATCGAGCAGAGCGGTGAGCTCGATCGACGCGCGCCCGACTCGCTCCTTCTCCGCGAGATCGACCATGGGGAGCTCAGCCCCTGTCGACTGGTCTCCGGAGACATCGCCCACAGCTGGCAGATCAGGCGGGCTGCAGATCTCCGCGAGGGAGCCGAGCTCCGGCTCCTCCTCGATGTAGCTGGACCATCCGGACGGCGTCACGCAGAGAGCATCGACCACGCGGAGCCCGGCATCTTCGGCACAGCCCAGCAGTTCGTCGACGGCGACCGCGTGCGGGAGGACGAGGCCGTCGCGCGTGAGGTGCGACTCGTCGTCGGTGTACACGACCACGGCGACGGCGTCCGTTCCGGCAACGCGCGCGACAAGGCCGACCGCCGCATCGGCATACACCTCGAGGTCGGTGTCGTCGTGGGGGAGATCAAGGCGCATCGCCCCGTCGGTGCGACTGCCGCGGAACGGGAGGAGCACGATGCTCCGACGAGGTGTGAAGCCCGCGAGAGAGGGGACGATGCTGAGGAAGGCGGCGGAATCGGTGGCTCGGAGAACTGTTGTCATCCCGAGAGTGTGGTCGAACGCGCGGCCCGCCGAGCGTGAAAAGCGGTTCTGTGGACGCAGATCCCGGTGCGCGCGGAATGTGCACGAAGAGTGGCTCGCGTACCATGGGAGCATGGACAACTTCTGGCTCGCCGCCGCGTGGTCGCTTCTGCCGACCGTCGGGGTGAGCATCGTGTTCTTCCTCGTGGTCCGTGGCATCCTCCGCTTCGACCGGACAGAGCGCAAGGTGCACGCGCAGATCGAGGCCGAGGAGCGCGCCGCGCGGGGCCTCCCGCCGCGCGCCTGAGCGCACCCCATCCGCTACTGTGAAGCCAGCGCGCCGGCTCCGGTGCGCGGCAGATGTGATGGTCACTGCGGTGGCGAGGGGGCACGATGACTGCGGAGACCTGGGGATGGTGGATCGCCGCATTCCTCGTGGCGCTCGACCTCGTCATCCGTGTGACGGCGATCATCGTCATCCCCCGCAACCGTCGCCCCACGGCCGCGATGGCATGGCTCCTCGCCGTCTTCTTCATCCCGTACGTCGGTGTCTTCCTGTTCCTCGTGATCGGCAACCCGCGGCTTCCCCGTGTGCGCCGGCGCAAGCAGGACCAGATCAACGAGTACATCGCCGAGACCAGCGAGCATCTGCACTTCGGCACGTTGCGGCCGAACGCTCCGGCGTGGTTCGGCCCGATCGTGCAGATGAACCAGAGGCTCGGCGCCCTGCCGCTCTCGGGTGACAACGGCGCGCATCTCATCTCCGACTACCAGGAGTCGCTCGATGCGATGGCCGAGGCCATCCGTTCAGCGCAGAAGTATGTGCACGTCGAGTTCTACATCCTCCAGTCGGACACGGCCACCGACAACTTCTTCCGGGCGCTCGAAGAGGTCGCCGCGCGTGGCATCGAGGTCAGGGTGCTCCTGGACCACTGGGCCAACCGCGGCAAGCCTCGCTACAAGCAGACCCTCGCGAGGCTCAATGCGATGAGCGCGGACTGGCACCTCATGCTCCCGGTGCAGCCCCTCAAGGGCAAGATGCAGCGACCCGATCTGCGCAATCATCGCAAGCTCCTCGTCGTCGACGGCAGCATCGCCTTCGTCGGGTCGCAGAACGTCACCGACTCGACCTACAACCTGCCGAAGAACATCAAGCGCGGTCTGCACTGGGTAGACCTCATGGTCCGCATCGACGGACCTGTCGTGCTGAGCGTCAACGCGATCTTCGTCGCCGACTGGTACAGCGAGACCGACACCGTTCTGGAGGGCATCGACATCGCTCATGCCGAGATCGGCTCCGGCGACCTCGACTGCCAGGTCGTGCCGTCGGGGCCCGGGTTCGAAGTCGAGAACAACCTCCGCCTCTTCCTCGCACTGCTCTATGCGGCGAAGAAGAAGATCATGATCGTCAGCCCCTACTTCGTCCCGGACGAGGCGCTGCTGCTCGCGGTCACCGCTGCCGTCGATCGCGGCGTGCACGTCGAGCTCTTCGTGTCGGAAGAGGGCGATCAGGCGATGGTCTACCACGCCCAGCGAAGCTACTACGAGGTGCTCCTCAAAGCGGGTGTCCGCATCTGGATGTATCGCAAGCCGTACATCCTGCACACCAAGACGCTGACCATCGACGACGAGGTCGCCGTGATCGGATCCAGCAACATGGACATGCGCTCGTTCGGTCTGAACCTCGAGGTCTCGATGCTGGTGCGCGGCGAGGAATTCGTCGCCGAGATGCGCGAGGTCGAGGACAAGTACCGCTCCCTCAGCCGTGAGCTGACGCTGGAGGAGTGGATGCAGCAGCCGTTGCGTTCGACCGTGCTCGACAACCTGGCCCGTCTGACCTCCGCGCTGCAGTAGCCGCTGCGGGCTATCCCGGGGATCGTCGTGCGCACTACCCTGTGAGCATGACTTCCGTGCTTCGCCCTCTCGTGTCCGTCGTCGGCCTCGTCGCCGCCGCACTCCTCGTCGCAGGATGCACCACGGGTCCGGGGTCGGAGACGCCGACCAGCTCGCCGGCGCCGAGCGCGGGCAACGTCGATGACCAGAACGACGTGGAAGGGGCGCTGCTCGACGACGGTCGGATGTTCGCCGTCATCACCTGGGGCTCGTCGTCGTGTGTGCCGCAGGTCGATCAGGTCTCGGCGAAGGGGCAGACGGTCACCGTGTCGCTCGTCGATCCCGACGGCGCCGACAAGGTCTGCACGGCCGATTTCTCGCCACGGGCGAGCGTCGGCGCTCTTCCGGAGGGTGTGGATCCCACCGCTGACATCACGCTGAACGTCACCTACGGCGACATCGCCGACGACGTCGACCTGGACGGTGACCCCGCAGCCACCGGCACGCCGGGAACCTCGACCGAGTACCTCCCCTCCGCCGGCTGGTTCGACGACGGCGGTCTCGTACTGCTCACCTGGGGATCCTCCTCCTGCCCGCCGGTCGTCGAGTCGCTCGAGGGCTCGGGCAACGCCGGAACGGCGACCTTCGTCACCGACGCGAACCAGGTCTGCACGATGGACATGGCGCCGCGCGCGACGATGCTCGACTTCGGCGACGACACCGTCGAAGACGATGGCATCTTCACCCTGACCCTGGTCGGCGGAGGCCTCGACGGCACGGTCGAGGTTCGCTAGCCCGTCGCCGCTCGGCGGTCAGAGCAGGTGCACGGGGTGGCCGGTAGGTAGCGCCAGGAGCAGCGCTCCCGGATCAGCCCAACAGGTGAGGCGCACGGCCTCACCGAACTCGTCGCCGTCGAGCTCGATCGGAACAGGGTCGGGCGCGGCGGCCTCCGCTGCAGCGCCGTGGAAGAAGTGCACCGAGGCGTTCTTGCCGCGACGTTCGAGCACACGGCGTCCGGCTCGGAAGCGGCGCAGCACGGAATTGTCCCACCAGATCTTCCGCCACACCCCGAACCAACCGAACATGCCGGTGGGCTGGATGACGGCGACGTCGAGGGCGGCATCGGTGATGGACGCGTCGGGGATCAGCGAGATGCCGGCGGGCAGGGTGCCGCAGTTCGCGAAGAGGAGGCTGTACGCGCGGTGCGAATGCAGCCGCCCGTCGTCGATCTGGTAGACGGCACGGAACGGCTTCGCCCGCGGCAGCGAGCGGGCGGCGCCGTCGACGTACGCGATCCATCCCACGGACTTCTTCAGATCAGAGCGGGTGTTCGCGATCATGTCGGCATCGAGCCCCATGCCGGCGAGCACCACGAAGGCGTGCTCGGCCTCGTCGCCGTTCTGGCGCGTCAGACGGGCGCGGCCGATATCGATCGGATGCCGGAAGTCGCCGAGGGCGGCCCGGATCATCTCCGACGGGTCGCCGAGGGGGAGTCCGAGGTTGCGTGCGAGCAGGTTGCCGGTGCCGCTGGGCAGGATCGCCAACGGCACTCCGGTGTTCGCGATCGCCTCCGAGACCGCTCGGACGGTTCCGTCGCCGCCGGCGACCAGCACCACGTCCACGCCACGGGCGAGCGCCTGAGCCGTGGCCTGCTGCCCGGCATCCTCGATTGTCGTCGGGTAGAAGGCCGGATGCTCCCACCCGGATTCGCGCGAGAGATCGCGCACGGTGGCACGCAGATGCTTGCCGTCGACCTTCGTCGGGTTGTAGACGAGCGCCGCCTGTCGCAGGACGGAGGCGCTGGTGGTCATGGCGCTACTCTATTCCTCGATGCGCCCGGGATCGGCGACCTGGAGCGGGTCGCTCCGGGCGGGTGCGACATCCGGCGCCGTGGGGCGTTCCCCGTAGACTTGGTGAATGATCGACCTCGCATTCCTCCGCGACAATCCGGAGATCGTCCGCCGTTCGCAGGCTGCTCGTGGAAACGACCAGAGCACCGTCGACGTCGCAGTCGAGGCAGATCGATCGCGCAGGGCCGCGCTCTCCGCTTTCGAGGAGCTGCGCGCCGAGCAGAATGCCTTCGGCAAGCAGGTCGCGAAGGCGCCCAAAGACGAGAAGGCCGCGCTCGTCGCGCAGGCGAAGGATCTCGCCGAGCGCGTCAAGCAGGCGCAGCACGCCGCGAACGAGGCTGCGGAGATGGCAGCCTCTGCCCTCGCGCGGATCGAGAACATCGTGATCGACGGCGTCCCGGCCGGCGGCGAGGCGGACTTCGTCGAGCTGCGCCGCGTCGGCGACGTTCCCGCCTTCGAGTTCGAGCCGAAGGATCACCTCGAACTCGGCGAGCTCCTCGGGGCGATCGACATGGAGCGCGGCGCCAAGGTCTCGGGTGCACGCTTCTACTTCCTCCGGGGGATCGGTGCCCGCCTCGAGATCGCGCTGATGAACCTCGCGCTCGACAAGGCGCTGCAGAACGGCTTCGTGCCGCTGATCACCCCGACCCTCGTGCGTCCCGAGATCATGCAGGGCACCGGCTTCCTCGGCGAGCACGCCGATGAGGTCTACCACCTCGACAAGGACGACGATCTCTACCTCGTCGGCACCAGCGAGGTCGCGCTCGCCGGGTACCACAAAGACGAGATCGTCGACCTCGCAGACGGCGCCCTCCGTTACGCGGGCTGGTCGACCTGCTACCGCCGCGAAGCCGGATCGCACGGCAAGGACACCCGCGGCATCATCCGGGTGCACCAGTTCAACAAGCTCGAGATGTTCGTCTACACGACGGCGGAGGAGGCCGAGGCAGAGCACCTGCGCCTCGTCGCGCTGCAGGAGGAGATGCTCACCTCGCTCGGCCTCGCCTACCGCGTGATCGATGTCGCGGCGGGGGATCTCGGCTCGAGCGCCGCCCGCAAGTACGACATCGAGGCCTGGGTGCCCACCCAGGGCGCATTCCGCGAGCTCACCTCGACCTCGAACTGCACGACATATCAAGCACGCCGTCTCGATGTGCGGTACCGCCCGGTGGTCGACACGGCCGATGCCACGGCGCAGGTGATGGCGAAGACGCAGCATGTCGCCACGTTGAACGGCACGCTCGCCACCACGCGCTGGATCGTCGCCCTTCTCGAGACTCACCAGCAGGCCGACGGCTCCGTGCGCGTTCCCGAGGTGCTGCGCCCCTATCTCGGCGGCCTCGAAGTGATCGAACCACTGGCCCAGGGGCGGGCCATCCGATGACGGGGCCCTGGCTGGTCGGCCTCGACGTCGACGGGACGATCCTGCTGCAGGACGAGACCATGAGTCCCGGCGTGCCCGACTCCATCGCCCGGGTGCGCGATGCCGGGCATGTGGTCACCATCGCGACCGGCCGCAGCTGGATGGCCACTCGACGCTACGTCGAGGAGCTCGGCCTGACTGCCGACTACGTGGTGTGCTCCAACGGTGCCGTGACGATGCGTCGTTCGGGCGATGACTGGGAGCGCTGGAACGTCGAGACGTTCGATCCGACTCCCGTTCTCGCTCTGCTGCGCGACCGGCTGCCGGACGCCAGGTACATGGTCGAGCTTGCCTCGGGACAGCGGCTGTTCACCGAGCAGCTCGACGACTGGACGCTCGACGGGGGCCGGCAGGTCGACTTCGCAGAGCTCGGCGAGCTGCCCGTCTCGCGCATCGTGGTCGTATCTCCCGGCCACGACGAAGACGACTTCCACCGCCTGGTGGCGGATGCCGGCCTCAACGAGGTCTCTTACGCGATCGGCTGGACGGCTTGGTTGGACATCGCCCCGCAGGGTGTCGACAAGGGCACGGCGCTCGAACAGGTGCGCACCGAGTTGGGGCTCGATGAAGGTCGCATCCTCGTCGCAGGGGACGGACGCAACGACATCGGCATGTTCGGCTGGGCGCGAGCGCTCGGTGGGCGGGCCGTGGCGATGGGGCAGGCCCCTGACGTGGTCAAGGATGCCGCCGGAGAGGTCACGGCCGACGTCGCCGATGGGGGCCTCGCGCGGGCGCTCGACACGCTACCAGCCCCCGCCCAGGTCAGCGCAGGAGAATAGAACTCGGCTAGACTCACGCCTGGTCGACAGAAGCGTCTGTCGGGAGGGTTGTCCGAGCGGCCGATGGAGCTGGTCTTGAAAACCAGTGGGCAGAGATGTCTCGTGGGTTCGAATCCCACACCCTCCGCATTTTGAGCACGGTGTCCAGACACCAGCGCTGAATCCGAAAGGACCCGAGTGAGCCAGAACACCCGACGCCGTCACACGATCGCGCGCCACGGTCAGCTGGGCACTCCTGGCACGGTCGGCCAGCTGCTGAAGTTCATCGCCATCGGCCTCGCGGTCGTGCTCGTGAGCGGCCTCGGTGTCGGTGCCTACGTGTTCTACGACCTCTCGAGCACCGTGTCTGCGAACGCCGTCGAGATCGAGGGCCAGGACCCCATCCCGCCGGACATCGGCGAGTACGAGGGCGGCTTCAACATGGTGCTCACCGGCGTCGATACCTGTGAAGAGAAGTACAAGGATCTGTTCGGTGAACGATGCTCCGGCGCGGATGCCGGGGGAACGCTCAACGACGTGAACCTGCTGGTCCACGTCTCGCAGGAACCGCGCCGCATCACGGTCGTCAGCTTCCCGCGTGACCTCATGGTCCCGATCCCGTCCTGCACGGACAAGAACGGCAACGCCACCTCCGCGATGAGCAAGCAGCCGCTCAACACGGCCTACACCGACGGCGGCCTGAACTGCGTCGTGAAGACCATCTCCGAACTCACCGACCAGGAGATCCAGTTCGCGGCCGGCGTCACCTTCGGCGGCGTGATCGAGATCACCAACGCGATCGGCGGCGTCGACGTCTGCCTCGCCAATCCGATCAGGGACCGTTACACGGGTCTCGACATGCCCGCGGGCACGCACACGGTCGAGGGGCTCCAGGCGCTCCAGTTCCTGCGCACGCGACACGGAGTCGGCGACGGCAGCGACCTCGGCCGCATCGGAAACCAGCAGCAGTACATGTCGAGCCTCGCCCGCAAGATGATCAGCGGCGAGGTGCTCGGCAACGTTCCCGTGATGCTGAAGCTCGCGAACACCGCCATCCAGAACCTCGAGCCGAGCGAGTCGCTCACGAACCCGATGACGCTCGTCCAGATCGCTCTCGCGGTCAAGTCGGTGCCGTTCGAGGACATCGTCTTCGTGCAGTACCCGAACGGGGCGGACTCCGCCGACCCGAACAAGGTCGTTCCCAACTACACCGCCGCCTCGGCGCTGTGGGATGCGCTCGAGGCCAATGCGCAGCTGCAGATCACGCATGAGAACAACAAGAACGACGGTGTCGTCGTGCAGGAGCCGACGGCGCCCGTCGAGGATCCGGCAGCGACTCCGGATCCCGCAGCGACTCCGGACAACGTGGTGGCTCTCCCTGACTCGATCAAGGGCAACTCCGCCGCTCAGCAGACCTGCTCCAACGGCAACGTCCGCTGAGCCCCTCGCAGGAGCGCGCAAACTGCTTGCGTGCTCTTGCAAGAACTTGCGTACACTGACTCCATGTCGAAACGACTGGCAGAGGTGGCCCGCAAGGTCGGTGTGAGTGAGGCGACGGTCAGTCGTGTCCTCAATGAGAAGCCCGGTGTCTCCGTCGCGACGCGGCAGGCGGTCCTCACCGCACTCGACGTGCTCGGCTACGAGCGTCCGACCAAGCTGCGGGGTGAGCGCGCCCGCCTCGTCGGACTCGTGCTCCCGGAGCTGCAGAACCCGATCTTCCCCGCGTTCGCCGAGATCGTCGGCGGTGCGCTCACCCAGAACGGGTATACGCCGCTGCTGTGCACCCAGAACGCAGGGGGAGTGACGGAGTCGGACTACGTCGACCTGCTCCTCGCTCAGCAGGTGTCCGGCGTCATCTTCCTCGGCGGGAACTACACGCAGGCCGATGCCGCGCATCAGCACTATGAGCGGCTGCGCCAGGTGAACCTGCCGACCGTGCTCGTCAACGCCCGCGTGCCGGAGCTCCATTTCGCGACGGTATCGACAGACGACGCCGCCGCCGCGGAGCAGGCGGTGCTGCACGTGCACCAGCTGGGGCATCGCCGGATCGGTCTGCTGCTCGGCCCGGAGGATCACGTTCCCTCGCGCCGCAAACTCGAATCGGCTCGCCGTCTGCTCGCGTCGCTCGGCGCGCCGTTGTCCGACGACCTCGTGGTGCGTGGCATGTACTCGCTCGAGTCGGGGCAGGCGGGGGCCTCGCGCCTCTTCGCGGCCGGGGCGACGGCGATCGTGTGCGCCAGTGATCCGATGGCCCTCGGCGCCGTGCGTGCGGCTCGCCGGGCCGGTCTGTCGGTGCCGGGAGATGTGAGCATCGTCGGGTTCGACGACTCGGCGCTGATGAGCTGCACCGAGCCGCCCTTGACGACGGTCCGGCAGCCGATCGAGTCGATGGGGCGAGCTGTGATAGCTCTGCTGCTCGCGCAGATCGCCGGCACCTCTCAGCCGAGCGATGAGCTGCTGTTCGAGCCTGAATTGGTGCTGCGGGCCTCCACGGGGCCGCTGAGCTGATCCCATGACGCACCGGCCCGGTGGTCGGCCTTTTGCATGCCCGCAAATGATCGCAAAATTCCAACATCTTGTTTAGTTCTTGCGTGATGTGTGTGGAAAAGCTACATTCGACTCATCGCCATCGACGACGAGGAGTTCCGTGGACACTGAAGTTCTGCGAAGCGCGGCACCCGCCCGTGCCCTGACCATGCCTGCGGGCGAGGGGTGGTGGCGCACGGCCGTCATCTACCAGGTGTACGTGCGCAGCTTCGCGGATGGCGACGGCGACGGCACCGGCGACCTCGCGGGTGTCCGTTCACGGCTCCCGTATCTGAAGAGCCTCGGCGTCGATGCGCTCTGGTTCACGCCCTGGTATCAGAGCCCGCTCGCCGATGGCGGTTACGACGTGCAGGACTACCGGCAGATCGACCCGAGGTTCGGCACGCTCGAGGAGGCAGAGCAGCTGATCGTCGAAGCCCTCGAACTCGGCATCCGCACCATCGTCGACATCGTCCCCAACCACATCTCGGATCAGCACGAATGGTTCCAGCAGGCGCTCGCAGCAGGCCCCGGCAGTGCTGAACGCGAGCGCTTCTGGTTCCACCCCGGCCGTGGTGAGCACGGCGACGGCATCCCGACGAACTGGGTGTCGAGTTTCCAGGGCGAGACGTGGTCACGCACACAGAACCCGGACGGCACCGACGGCGAGTGGTATCTGCATCTGTTCACCCCCGAACAGCCGGACCTGAACTGGAACCACCCCGACGTTCGTCGCGAGCACGAAGACGTCCTCCGCTTCTGGTTCGACCGCGGGGTCGCGGGCGTGCGCATCGACTCCGCGGCGCTTCCGGTCAAGGACCAGGCGCTACCCGACCTCCCGCCCGGCTCTGCTCCGACCGCCGGGCATCCCCATATCGACCGCGACGAGCTGCACGACATCTACCGCGGCTGGCGGGCCGTCGCAGACGAGTACGACGGCGAGCGGGTGCTCGTCGGTGAGGTGTGGCTCGACGACGCCGAGCGCTTCGCCCGCTACCTGCGCCCTGGCGAGATGCACACCGCGTTCAACTTCGGGTTCATGACACAGCCGTGGAGTGCGCGCGCGATGCGCGAATCCATCACCCGCACGCTCGCGGAACACGAGCCCGTCGGAGCTCCCGCGACGTGGGTGCTCTCGAATCACGACATCACCAGACCCGTCACGCGATACGGACAGGCCGACTCCTCGTTCGCGTTCGAGCGAAAGCGGTTCGGCACCCCTACCGATGCGGCGCGAGGAGCGCAGCGAGCCCGAGCCGCGGCACTGCTCGTGGCCGCGCTGCCGGGAAGTCTCTACATCTATCAGGGCGATGAGCTCGGGCTTCCCGAGGTGGAGCTGCCCCTCGATGCGATCGAGGACCCCATGCACTTCCGCTCCGGCGGGGTCGATCCGGGGAGGGACGGATGCCGGGTGCCCCTGCCCTGGGCCGGCGCATCCACCCCTTACGGCTTCGGAGGCGACCCGTGGCTTCCGCAGCCGGAGGGGTGGGCCGGGCTCACGGTGGAAGCGCAGGATGCGGACCCCGATTCGACCCTGAACCTCTACCGCGCAGCGATCGCGCTTCGCCGCAGTGTCGACGATCTCGCCGGCAGCCACCTCGAGTGGCTGGAGCTCGGCGCCGATGTGCTCGCCTTCCGTCGGGGCGACGGCACCCTCAGCATCACCAACCTCGGAGCCGTGCCGGTGCCGTTGCCGGCACACCACGAGGTGCTTCTCGCCAGCGCTCCTCTGGACGCACTGCTGCCCCCGGACTCCACAGCCTGGCTCTCGCTCCGAGCCGTTCCCGAGCGCTCTTCGCGAGCGCCGAAGTAACCCTGCACCACCCGATCAGCACCACATGGAAGGACAGACAATGAAGTCACCAACGAAGGCCATGGTCGCCGGCATCGCCGTGCTCGCGACGGTCGGCGCCCTCGCCGGATGCACGTCGAGCGGAGATGGCGACAACGCCGACGGCAAGCTCGAGCTGCGCGTCGCGACGTTCCCGCCGGGAGCGGACGCTGCCGCCTACGATGCGTTCGCCGCCCAGGAGAAGCAGTTCGAGAAGGAACACCCCGATATCGACATCATCGGCGTCGAGTACGAGTGGGAAGGCCCGACCTTCGCCGTGCAGCTCGCCGGGGGAAGCCTGCCCGACGTGTTCACGGTGCCGTTCACCGATTCCAAGACGCTGCTCGAGAACGGCCAGCTGACGGATGTGACCGACGCGATCGAGAAGCTCGGATACACCGACAAGTTCAACCCGATCATCCTCGACGGTGTCACCGGCGCCGACGGCAAGATCTACGGCTTCCCGAGGCAGGCGTATGCGGCCGCACTGCACTACAACCGCGACCTGTTCGAGCAGGCCGGGCTCGACCCCGACAACCCGCCGGAGACGTGGGATGAGATCCGCGAAGCCGCCAAGAAGATCACGGACGCCACGGGCAAGGCCGGATACGCGCAGATGGCGATCAACAACACCGGCGGGTGGCAGCTCACCTCGCAGACCGTGGCCCGCGGCGGCCGCACGCAGACCGATGCCGGCGATGGATCGGCGGAGTCGACGATCGATAACGACGCCACCAAGGCGGCGCTGCAGTTCCTGCACGACGTGAAGTGGGAGGACAACGCCTTCGGGTCGAAGGTCGACCTCGACTGGGGAACGATCAACCAGGAGTTCGCGGCCGGCAACATCGGTATGTACACCTCGGGCTCCGACATCTACACCGCGCTCGTGCGCGACTTCGGCATGGACTCGGAGATCTACGGCATGACGGTCGTGCCGATGGAGGGCAACGACCCCGGCACGCTCGGCGGCGGCGACATCGCGGTGATCAGCCCGACTGTCGACGACGCGACCAAGGATGCCGCGGTGACCTGGATCGACTGGTACTACATGCAGAAGCTGATGGACAAAGATGCAGCGGTGCTCGATGCCAAGACCCTGAACGAGTCCGGCCAGGCTGTGGGTACGCCGCTGCTGCCGGTGCTCAGTCGCGAGCTGTACGACGAGTCGCAGGAGTGGATCGCCGACTACATCAACGTGCCGGTCGAGCAGATGGCGCCGTTCAGCGACCGTATCTGGGACCAGACGCCGGTGGGCGAGCCGAAGGTGAAGACGCAGGAGGTTTACGCCCTCCTCGACACCGTCGTGCAGAAGGTGCTCACCGACCAGAACGCCGACATCGACGCTCTCCTCGCTCAGGTGCAGACCGATGCGCAGGCGAAGCTCGACGAGTAACGCCCCATGACGATGACGCTCTCCGAGCAGCGGGCGGCGGTGGAGGACTCTCCGCCGCCCGCTGTGCGCCGACCCCGCCGCCGCACTCCGCTCACGTGGTACCGCGGCGGCGGGGTCGAGAACCTCCTGTTCGTGCTCCCGATGCTGTTCGTGTTCGTGTTCTTCTCGTGGTCGCCGATCGTGCAGTCCGTGATCATGAGCCTGCAGAAGACCAACCTGATCGTCTCCGAGTGGGTCGGGTTCGACAACTACCTGGCCGTGATCGGCGACCCCGAGCTCGGACGAGCCGTGATCAACACGCTGTGGTTCGCCGTGCTCGCCCTGCTCTTCGGGTTCCCGCTGCCCCTGCTGATGGCCGTGCTGATGAGCGAGGTGCGCCGCGGCAAGGGACTCTACTCCGCTCTCGCCTACCTCCCCGTCGTGATTCCGCCGGTCGTGGCTGTGCTGCTGTGGAAGTTCTTCTACAGCGCCGATCCTTCCGGTGTGTTCAACACCGTGCTCGGCTTCGTGGGCATCCCCCCGCAGCCCTGGATCCAGGACGCCGTGCAGGCGATGCCCTCGCTCGTGCTCGAGGCCACGTGGGCAGGAGCAGGCGGGTCGATCATCATCTACCTCGCCGCGCTCCTGGGCGTACCGCCCGAGCTGTACGACGCCGCCGAGGTCGACGGCGCCGGGATCTGGAAGAAGGTCTGGCACGTCACGTTGCCGCAGCTGCGCGGCATCCTCTTCATCATGCTGATCCTGCAGGTGATCGCCACCGCGCAGGTGTTCCTCGAACCGTTCCTGTTCACCGGTGGAGGGCCCGCCGGGGCGACCAAGACCGTGCTGCTGTACATCTACGACAAGGCCTTCCGCAACAGTCTGGGCGGCGACTACGGCGAGGCGACGGCCGTCTCGGTGCTGCTCGCGATCGTCCTCGCCCTCCTCTCCTGGCTGTACTTCAAGCTGACCGACCGTTGGAGCACGACGTGAGTCTCACCACCCGCCTCTCGACCCGCGCCGCGGAGAAGGCGGCCGAGAAGGCAGCCGACCGCGTGGGGGACCGTACCGTCATCTCCGACTCCGAGCGTCGGCGCCCCGGCATCCGGTTCGGGATGTCCTTCACCCACGTGTTCCTCGCCGTCGGATTGATCGTCGCGGGTCTGGGCCCGATCCTGTGGTTGGCCAAATCGGCCGTGACGCCGACACAGGACACGCTGCAGCAGCCCTTCGCGCTGTGGCCGAACGGCATCGACTGGGAGAACCTGTCGACAGCGTGGAATGACATCCACATCGACCAGTACTTCTTCAACACCGTGATCATCGCGCTCGGCGCCTGGTTCGTGCAGGTGTTCATCGCCACGACCGCGGGCTATGCGCTCTCGGTGCTGCGTCCGAAGTACGCGCCGCTGCTGAACGCACTGGTGCTGGCGACGCTGTTCATCCCCGGGATCGTGCTGCTGGTGCCGCTGTACCTGACCATCGTGCACCCGCCACTGCTGGGGGATGTGAGCCTGCTCAACAACTACCTTGCGGTGTGGCTCCCGATGGGAGCGAACGCCTTCAACATCCTGCTGGTCAAGCGGTTCTTCGATTCCCTCCCGCGAGAGGTGTTCGAGGCGGCACGCACCGATGGCGCCGGTCCCTTCCGACTGTTCTGGTCGATCGTGCTGCCGATGTCGAAGCCGATCCTCGGCGTGGTCTCGGTGTTCGCGATCATCGCCGCGTGGAAGGACTACCTGTGGCCGATGCTGGTGCTTCCCGACCCAGCCGTGCAGCCGCTGTCGGTGCGGCTCCCGGCCGTGCAGTCGCAGACCGAGCTGGATGTGTTCCTGGCAGCTCTCGCGATCGCGACGCTCATCCCGATCGCGATGTTCCTGATCTTCCAGTCGGTGTTCCTGCGCTCGGCTGGACTCGGCGGAGCAGTGAAGGGCTAGTCGGCGGCGGCGGCGGCCGGTGTCGGGGGGTACAGGGCGTCGATGAGAGCGCCCATGATGCCGGGCATGTCGACGGTCGGGTCGATCATCCACTGCAGCTGGAGCCCGTCGGATGCCGCCTGGATCACGCGGGCGAGAGTGTCGGGGTCGAGGGTGGAGCGCCGCTCCTCGGTGCCGAAGTTGTCGACGATGGACGCGCGCAGACGCGCGCTGCGATCGAGGAAGTAGCCGTGGGCCGGATGCTCCGGATCGGCGGCGTCCACCGAGAGACGCGAGAACAGGGTGACGAGTCCCGGGACCTCGGTGTTGTGGCGGACCACGTCGATGAACGCGGTCCGCGCCTGGGCGTCGCTGAGACCTGCGGGATCGAGGCCGTCGTGCTCATCCCGTTTACGGAGCACCTCGGTGAAGAGCTCCTCCTTCGAGCCGAAGTAGTGCAGGAGGGCGGCAGGGGTGACGCCGACGACCTCGGCGATCTCCTTGAGTGAGGCGTTCTGGTATCCCTTGCGCCCGATAACGTCGAGGGCGCTCTCGAGGATCTCCTCGCGTCGCGCCACGCCCTTCGCATACGAACCTCGTGTTGCCATGCCTCGACCCTAATCCTGAATGTCGTTTGAAATCTAATACTGAAGGGCATATGGTTTTCGCAAGGACATCGACGTCGCCCGCGAAAGGAACACAATGACCGAGAACTCGGCTTCCGACCTCACCCTCGAGGAGAAGGCGTCGCTCACCAGCGGTGCGGACTTCTGGACCACGAAGGCCATCGACCGCGTGGGCATCCCGTCGGTGATGATGACAGACGGGCCGCATGGCCTGCGCAAGCAGTCCGGAGCCACCGATCACCTCGGTCTCGCGAGCAGCGTCCCCGCCACCTGCTTCCCGCCCGCGGTCGGCATCGGGTCATCCTTCGACCCGGAGATCATCGAGCGGGTCGGCGCCGCGATCGGCGTGGAAGCCGCGATCGAGAACGTCGCCGTCGTGCTCGGCCCCGGCATCAACATCAAGCGCTCGCCGCTGTGCGGACGCAACTTCGAGTACTTCTCGGAAGACCCGATCGTGTCCGGCATCCTGGGTGCCGCCTCGGTCCGTGGCATCCAGTCGAAGGGCGTCGGCACCTCGCTCAAGCACTTCGCCGCGAACAACCAGGAGTTCGACCGCATGCGCGCGAGCTCCGATGTCGACCCGCGCCCGCTGCGCGAGATCTACCTGCGCGGATTCGAGCGTGTCGTGAAGGACGCGTCTCCGTGGACCGTCATGTGCTCGTACAACAAGCTCAACGGGGTCTGGACCTCGGAAGACCCGTGGTTGCTCACCAGCGTGCTGCGCGACGACTGGGACTTCGACGGCCTCGTCGTCTCGGACTGGGGAGCCGTGAACGACCGCGTCGTCGGAGTCGCCGCCGGACTCGACCTGGAGATGCCGGCGTCAGGTGGACGGACGGATGCCCAGCTCGTCGCAGCCGTGCGGGCGGGCGAGCTCGCGGAGAGCGTGCTCGACACCGCTGCGGCCCGCGCCATCGACCTCGTGCGCAAGGCCGGTGAGCGTCCTGCGGTGGCAGGCCCGCTCGACGTCGATGCGCACCATGCACTCGCGCGTGAGGCGGCCGGCCGCTCGATCGTGCTGCTGAAGAACGAGGGTGGTCTGCTGCCGCTCGCCGCAGACCAGAAGGTCGCCGTGATCGGTGCGTTCGCGACCGAACCGCGGTTCCAGGGAGCCGGTTCGTCGTTGATCAACCCCACGCGCGTCGACAAGGCCCTCGATGAACTACGGGCAGTCGGCGGCGACAACGTCTCCTACGCGGCAGGCTTCGCGGTCGAAGGCGGCACCATCGCGACATCCGGTCGCACCGCCTCTGACCTGCGGGCGGAAGCAGTCGGCGTCGCAGGCGCGGCGGACGTGGCCGTGCTGTTCCTCGGTCTTCCGGCCGCGGAGGAGTCTGAGGGCTTCGACCGCGACCACATCGACCTGCCGGCAGAGCAGCTGGCCGTGCTCGATGCCGTGCTCGAGGTGAACCCTCGCGTGGTGGTCGTCCTGTCCAACGGCGGTGTCGTCGCCCTGCCCTTCGCCGACCGGGTGCCGGCGATCGTCGAGAGCTGGCTGCTGGGCCAGGCCGGAGGCAGCGCTGTCGCCGACGTGCTCTACGGCGCAGTGAACCCCTCGGGCAAGCTCACCGAGACCGTGCCGGTGCGGCTCGAGGACAACCCCTCCTTCGGTAACTTCCCCGGCGAGCTCGGCCATGTGCGCTATGGCGAGGGACTGCTGGTCGGCTACCGCTGGTACGACGCGAAGGGAATCGACGTGACCTTCCCGTTCGGTCACGGACTCTCGTACACGACGTTCGAGTACGGCACCGCGACGGCAGAGGGCGGAGCAGACGGTGACATCGTCGTGCGCGTCGACGTCACCAACGCCGGGGACCGCGACGGCCGTGAGGTCGTGCAGGTCTATGTCGCCCCGGCAGCGTCGATCGTGCAGCGCGCACCCCGTGAGCTCAAGGCGTTCGCCTCGGTCGCGCTCGCAGCAGGAGAGACCCGCACGGTCGAGCTCGTCGTGCGGCGTGAGGACCTCGCGTACTGGGACATCCGCGTCGACCGCTGGGTCGTCGAGGGTGGGGCGTACACCGTCGATGTCGCCGCTTCCAGCCGGGACATCCGCTCCACCGTCTCGGTAGAGGTCTCCGGGGACGAGGTGCATCAGGAGCTGACGATGAACTCCTCGATCGGCGACCTGATCGCCCACCCGATCGCCGGCCCCGTCGTGCAGCAGGCGCTCGGCGGCCTGATGGGCGGGCTCGGCGGCGATGCTGCCGCGGCCACGATGATGCCGAACGACGAGGCGATGCAGAAGATGATGGCATCCTTCCCGATCGGTCGGCTCGCCGGGTTCCCGGGGCTCCCGGTGAACTTCGAGCAGATCGAGCAGTTGATCGCCGCAGCGAATGCGGGTGGTCCCGCCGCGGACTGATCGGAGCCCGTCGAATCCTCTCCCGTCGCACTTGCTGTCGCCCGTCGGTGAACACAGCGACAGCAAGTGCGTCGGGAGCTCGCGTGGCCGTCAGGGCCCCAGACGCACCGATCGCGTATGCCCGCCGTGGCCGACTTCCTCCGGGGCGGCACCGGGCAGATCGAGCTCGGCAGTCGCGCCGACCGGGACCACGACATCGATCCGGAGCTCGTTCTGCTCGATGTGCCAGGAGATCGATGCCTCGCCGTACGGAGTCCGCTGCGTCGCCGAGGCGTGGGTGAGGCCACCGCCCGGTCGCGGGGCGAAGCGGATGCGACGGTAGCCGGGTTCTGCAGGGGCGAGCCCGGCGACGGTGCGGTGCAGCCAGTCGGCCACGGCTCCCAGGGCGTAGTGGTTGAACGAGGTCATGGTCCCGGGGTTCACGGTGCCGTCCGGGAGCATCGCGTCCCACCGCTCCCAGATCGTGGTCGCACCCTGCACCACCTGATACAGCCAGGACGGGCAGCCCTGCTCCAGCAGCAGGGCGTAGGCGGCGTCGGTGTGGCCGGTCATGGTGAGGGCATCGCACACGAGGGGCGTGCCGACGAAGCCGGTCGCGATGCGGTTGCCTGCGACATGCACGAGCTCGGCGAGACGTGCTCCCGCCACCTCGCGCTGCGTCTGGTCGGCGAGTAGATCGAAGACGATGGCGAGGGCGTAGGCGGTCTGCGCATCCGAGGTCATCGTGCCGTCGGCCTTCACGTACGCGGCACGGAACGCGGCAGCCGCCTCATCGGCGATGGCACCGAAGCGCTCGGCGTCGGCGGTGCGGTCGAGCACTCCCGCCATGTCGGCGACTGCTCGTGCCGACCGCGCGAAGTACGCCGTCGCCACGAGGTATCGGTCGGTGCGGGCATCACCCGGGTCTTGCGGGGGAGCGGCAGGGTCGAGCCAGTCGCCCAGCTGGAACCCCTCGTTCCACAGGCGGTCGGGGCCGGCCACCGAGGCGACCTTGTCGACCCAGCGTCGCGCGCTCTCGAACTGCGTCGCCAGGACTCCTTCGTCGCCGAAGCGCCGATACAGGGTCCACGGCAGCAGCGTCGCCACATCGCCCCAGGCGGCTCCAGGCCGGATCGGGGACCACACCTTGTGCGAGGGGATCACCGGGACGAACCAGGGCACCGTGCCGTCGGGCAGCTGGTCGGCCTCGACATCGCGGAGCCACCCCGACAGCATCCCCGAGACGTCGAAGAGCGTCGACGCCGTCGGCCCGAACACCTGGATGTCCCCCGTCCAGCCCACGCGCTCGTCGCGCTGAGGGCAGTCGGTGGGAATGTCGACGAAGTTGCCGCGCATGCCCCACACGACGTTCCGGTGCAGCTGCTCCACCAGCGGGTCGGAGCACGTGAACCATCCGGTGCGCTCGACGTCGGTGTGAAGCACGCGTGCGATGAGTGCACCGGCGGCCGCATCCGCATCGAGATCGCCCGGCCATCCGGAGGCCTCGGCGTAGCGGAAGCCGTGGAACGTGAAGCGCGGCTCCCATTCCTCGCCGTCCGGGCGACCGGCGAGCGTGTAGGCGGCGCTGGAGCGTGCACTGCGCAGCGGGCGCGTGTAGATCTCGCCGTCCTGCAAGACCTCGGCGGTGCGCAGGGTGACCGTCGCGCCGCTCGGTCCGGTGGCTCGGATGCGGACCCGACCGACGAGGTTCTGTCCGAAGTCGAGGATGCGGGCGCCGCTGGGCGAGGTGAGCACGGCGATCGGCGCCACCTCTTCGGTCACCCTGACCGGCGGGCCGGTCGGTGCGACCAGAGTGCGCGGGTCGCGTTCGCGTACGGCGACCGGAAGCCAGCGGGAGTCGTCGAACGATCCGGTCGACCAGCCGGGCAGCTCCTCGCGGGCATCGTAGTCCTCGCCGTCGTAGATGCCCGAGCGGAGGATGGGGGAGAGGGCCGTCTTCCAGGTGCCGTCGGTCCCGACGGTCTCGCGCCGCCCGTCGGTGTAGGTGATCTCCAGCTGGCCGAGGAAGGACAGGTCGCTGCCGAAGACGTTGCGGTAGCCGCCGCGCCAGCCGAGGCGGCCTCGATACCAGCCGTCGCCGAGCCAGGCGCCGAGTGCGTTCCCGCCCTCGACGAGCAGGTCGGTCACGTCGTAGGTGTAATAGCGCAGGCGTTCGCGATAGACGGTCCAGCCGGGCGAGAGAGTGTCGGTGCCCACGCGGGCGCCGTTGATCTCGGCTTCATACAGACCGTGTGCGGTGGCGTAGAGGCGGGCGCGGGTGACCTCGCCGTCGACGCGGAATCCGGTGCGCACCAGCGTCGCGCGTCGGGCGTCGCTCTCCGGGTCCTCATCGAGGTCGGCTCCGACCGGGAGCGCTGACCAGTCGGCAGGGTGCAGCAGCCCGACCTCGAGCCAGGTCTCCGGGCTCGAGCGAGACCAGGTGCCGTCGATGCCCTGCACGGCGACGCGCACGGAGACGCGCTCGCGGGATTCGAGTGCGCGGCTCGGCCAGGGAACCAGCACCTGGTCGGCCGATGCGACCTCGATCGTCTCTTCGCCATCGGGACGCATCACGGTGACCGCGTAGCGCTGCTGGCGCCAACCGGCGGGAGCATCCGTGAGGGTCCAGCTCAGGCGCGGGCGGGATTCGCCGATGCCGAACGGGTCTCGGTGATGTTCGACGCGAGGCGCGGAGACGGTCGTCATGATCCCATCCTGTCCTGCGATCTTCAGTCGATCGGTGTCGGGGTGCGCTTCGCGCTCGCGCCCCGCATGATGCGAGCCACCGCGGTGATCAGGAAGATCTGGCCCGTGATCCCCTCGGCGATGGCGAGCCCCTGCCCTCCAGGGGTGACCGGGACCAGGTTGCCGTAGCCGGTCGTGGTCAGCGCGGTGAAGGAGAAGAACAGCTGGTTGCCGAGGGAGTCGACGCTTCCCTCCCCGAACATGGGTGTCGTGGAGACCTGCGAGATCAGGTTGTAGACGAAGGCGAAGAGCATCCCGACGAGGATGTACGCGGTGATCGCCGCCAGCAGCGCCTCCAGGTCGAGGCCCCGACGATTCACCTGGTGCGCGATGATCGCCCATGGCGCGACGAGCAGAGCGATCATCGACGCGGCCGAGAGGGGGATCGCGAGCAGCGGGCCGTCGGCGCCGAAGAGAGTGGCGATGACGGCGGCCGCACCGGCGGCCGAGAGCACCACCCAGGAAACGCGCTGCACGAGGTGTCGGGCTCTGGTGACGTAGAACACCATCGCGACCGTCGCCAGCATGGCAAGGAAAGCCCACGGACTCGGATCGGTGCTGGGCTGGATGGCGCACAGGCCGTACGAGACGATGAGCAGGGCGAGGATGATCGCGTAGCCGAGTGCCTGGCCCTCCCTCCGATGACTCGAGGGGGCGTCGGCGTGCTCCGTGTTCAGGGTGTCTGTGCGGGGCATGGTCGGTCCTCTTCCGCGTGGTGGACGCTGGGTGCCCACGGTGTGCGGCAAGTATCCCAGCGCGAGTGCGCTTCCCCTCTCAGTGCGGGTGCGCGTCGGTGAGAAGGGGTGTCCTCGCCCCCGGTTCGTCACTGCTCGCCCGACCCGTTATGATGGCTAAGTGCATCCGTGCTTTCGGGTCGGATGCCTGGAGACGTCGCATAGTCCGGCCGAGTGCACCACCCTGCTAAGGTGGAGTCCCCTCACGGGGACCAGGGGTTCAAATCCCCTCGTCTCCGCAGAAAAACCCCCGCTCAGGCGGGGGTTTTCTGCGTTAGGGGCAGGACCGATCCTTGGGTCGCATCGTCAGGTCGCGACGCCCAGGAGGATCGCCTGTCGCTGTAGCCTCTCGGCGCGATCACACCGCTGAGTCAGCTGTCGCGATTTATGGAGCCGGCGCCACCTATCCTGACCGAACCTTTTCTTCATGGACGGCCCCGGTCGTCGCCGTCCACGGCAGACTCGAAGCATGCTCCGCGACATCACGGCCGTCGTCTTCGACGTGCTCGGCACCCTCGTCGACGAGCCTCGAGGGCTCCGCTCCGCCATCACCGAAGCAGCGGGTACCGCAGCTGACTCCGAGGAGCTGCTCGGTATCTGGCAGGGCCATGTCGAACGCGAGCAGCAGCGCATCGCGGATGGTTCGCGCGACTACGCCGACACCGACATCCTCGACCGCGAGGCGGCGGTGCGGGTTGCGGAGGCGGCCGGGGTCGACGATCCCGCGATCATCGCCCGCATGGCGACGGCGGCCCAGCGGCTTCCGGCCTGGCGCGACTCGGTCGACGGCGTCGCACGCCTCGCGAGGCGATTCCCCGTGCTCGGACTCTCGAATGCGACGGCGGAGACGCTGCGGAGTCTAGGCGCGCACGCCGGGCTGCCGTGGGATCTGGCGCTGTCGGCAGACGCCGTGCGGGCCTACAAGCCGGCACCCGAGGTATACGGGCTGGCCGTGGAAGCCGCGGGCGGTGATCCATCGCGCGTGCTCATGGTCGCAGCGCACGCCTGGGATCTGCGCGGCGCGCAGGTCGTGGGGATGCGGACCGCCTACGTGCGGCGGCCGGTGGGAGACGCCCCGGCACCCGCGGATGCGTTCGATGGGCGCTTCGCGTCGCTGCGCGAACTCGACGACGCGCTCGTCTAGGGCCGGAGCGAGACGCCGGAATCGGCGGCGGCTAGACCACCCCGCCCGTCTTGTTCGCGAGCAGGCGTTCCACGCGCGGGGCGACCTCGGTCGCGAGCAGGGTGAGCGACTCGAGGAAGTGCTCCTGCGGGAGGCCGCCGATGTCCATCTGGAGGAAGTGGCGCACGTGTCCCATGTGCTGCTGCAGGTGCACGATGCGGCTCGCGATCTCGTCAGGGTCGCCGACGTAGTACGCGCCGCCGGGCTGTGCCTGCGCTTCGAAGGCTCTCGGCTGCGGCGGTGCCCATCCGCGAAGTCTGCCCATCTCGATGTTCAGGTTGTGCCAGCCGGGGTAGAAGCGGTCCATGGCCTCCTGCTTGGTCGGGGCGATCAACCCGAGGGCGCCGACCGAGACCTTGATGTCGTCGCCGGTGTGTCCGGCCTGAGCCGCCGAGCGGCGGTAGAGGTCGGCGAGGGGAGCGAACCGGTGGGGCTCTCCGCCGATGATCCCGTAGGCGATCGGCATTCCCAGGCGCCCGGCGCGCACGGAGGATGCGGCATTCCCTCCGGTCGCGAGCCAGATGGGCAGTCGACCGCGCACCGGCCGTGGCACGACCGCGAGCTCGTCGAGCGCAGGACGGACGGTTCCGGCCCACGTCACATCGGCGGTGGCGCTGTCGTTGATGGTCATCAGCAGGTCGAGCTTCTGCGCGTAGAGGTCGTCGTAGTCGCGGAGGTCGTATCCGAAGAGCGGGAACGTCTCGACCGACGATCCGCGGCCTGCGGTGATCTCCACACGGCCGCCTCCGGAGACGGCATCCGCGATCGCGAACTGCTGGAACACGCGCACCGGATCGTCCGTGCCGATGATGCTCGCGCCGCTGCCCAGGACGATCTGCTTCGTCGCGGCTGCGGCAGCGGCGATGACCGTACCGGGCGACGATGCCGGCATGCTCACGGTGTGGTGCTCACCGACAGCGAAGTAGTCGAGTCCGACTTGGTCGGCGTGCACGATCGCCTCGTGCAGATTCCGGATGGCCTCCGCCGTCGAGCGCGGGGTGCCGTCGTCGTTCAAGGGGGTGTCGCCGAAGCTGTAGGCGCCGATTTGCATGAGAACTCCTGGGATCGAGGTGAGTGGTCAGGCGCGAGACGCGCCGGTGAGGGATGAGGTGCCGAGGTGCCGTGCGGCCTCGGCTGCGAGCTCTTCGGTGCCGTGATGTCCGCCGAAGATCGCGGTACCCGGCTGGAAGGCCGTGCCGGTGTGGAGCGCGCCGGTGATGACCGGGTCGAACCCGAGCCGGTCGATCATCTCGGCGACGGCACTGACCGCGTCGTCATCGTCTCCCGCGATGCCGAGTGCGCGACGCTCAGCGTCTCCTCGAGGCCGTGCGTCGATCTCGAGGAAGTGATAGCCGATGTGGTTCAGCGTCTTCACCACCCGTGCGCCGGTGAAGTGTTCCTGGATGACCGCACTGCTCCCGTGCGGAGCGGCGTCGAAGTGGTCGAGATGCCCGTCCGTCGGCTCCCAGTGGTTCATCGTGTCGACGACGACCTTGCCGTCGAGCAGCGTCGGCGAGATGGTGTCGTACTTGTGCAACGGCACGGCCACGATGACGATCTCGCCGTGAGCGGCCGCATCAGCGGCCGACATCGCCCGCGCGCCCGGGGCGACCACCTCGACGAGCAGTTCGATGTCTGCTGCCGGTCCCGACGCTGCGATCGCGACGTCGTACCCCGCGGCGATCGCCGAACGTGCGATCGCCGTTCCCACCCTGCCTGCCCCGAGTATGCCGATCCTGTTCACCGTCAGCACTCCGCCTTCCCGTGTTCGCCGACGCTCGTGCGTCTGCATCCAGCTTCGGAGGTTCGCCCTCACGATGCCAGCAAGCGGTAAGCTGCTTACTAATAGTTAGGAGAGTCATGAGGGAAGAGATCGCACACATCGATGAGGAGGAGTGCCGTCGGTTCCAGGCATCGGCAGAACTCGCCGGGCGCAAATGGAACGCGGCGATCCTGTTCGCCGGAGCGCGGGGGGCCCGCCGGTTCTCGGAGTATCACGCCCTCATCGACGGGATCTCCGACCGGCTGCTGTCGGCCCGGCTCAAGGAACTCGAGCGGGAGGGCCTCGTCGTGCGCGACGTGCAGCCGACCACCCCGGTGACGATCAGCTACGCGCTCACCGAGTCGGGACAGCGCCTGATCTCGCTGCTGCATCCGCTGGTGAACTGGAGCCGCGCCCACGACGAGCGCGCGGCAACGATGACAGCCGCCCGATAGTCGGAGTCCGTCGACTCCGACGGGGTGCGACACGTTCGCCCGGGCCCTCGGGTAGTCTCACCCGCATGGCCACCGCAACGACGCAGACCCACAAACGCGAGGCCTTCGGCTCGCGGAACGTGTTCATCCTCTCCGCGATCGGCTCGGCCGTCGGGCTCGGGAACATCTGGCGGTTCCCGTACGTCGCCTACGAAGGCGGCGGTGGTGCCTTCCTCATCCCGTACCTGTGCGCCCTGCTGACGGCCGGCATCCCCTTGCTGTTCTTCGACTACGCGATCGGACATCGATTCCGCGGGTCGGCACCGCTGGCGTTCCGCCGCATGCATCGCGCGGCCGAGCCCCTCGGCTGGTGGCAGGTGCTCATCTGCGTCGTGATCGCGGTCTACTACGCGGTGATCATCGCGTGGGCGGCCATGTACACGTGGTTCTCTGCTCAGCTCACCTGGGGCCCGGGCAACGAGAACGACTTCTTCTTCACCGACTTCCTGCAGTCGGCTGATGTCGCGGAGGTCGGCGTCTCCACCCAGTTCGTGCCGCAGGTCGGCATCCCCCTGGTCGTGGTGTGGGTGATCGTGGTGGTCATCATGGCGCTGGGGGTCAAGCGGGGCATCGGCCGGGCGAACATGATCCTCATGCCGCTGCTCACGGTGATGTTCGCGATCCTCGTCGTGCAGTCGCTGTTCCTGCCGGGTGCCATGGACGGACTGAACGCCTTCTTCGCCCCGAACTGGGAGGCGCTGGCAGACCCGGGCGTCTGGGCCTCGGCCTACGGGCACATCTTCTTCTCGCTCTCGGTCGCCTTCGGCATCATGGTGACCTACTCCTCCTACCTCAAGCGCAAGACCGATCTCACCGGTTCCGGACTCGTCGTGGCGTTCGCGAACTCCGGCTTCGAGATCCTCGCCGGCATCGGCGTGTTCGCCGCCCTCGGGTTCATGGCTCAGGCACAGGGCACAGACGTGGCAGGAGTTGCGACCTCCGGCATCGGCTTGGCGTTCATCGCCTTCCCGACGATCGTCTCGGAGGCGACGGGCGGCTCGATCATCGGTGTGCTGTTCTTCGGTGCACTGGTGTTCGCGGGCATCACCTCGCTGATCTCGATCCTCGAAGTGATCGTCGCCGCACTGCAGGACAAGCTGGGCTGGGCGCGCGTGCGCACGACCCTCACCGTCTCGATCCCGCTCGCGATCGTCTCGATGGCGTTGTTCTCGACGACGACGGCATTGTCGGTCCTCGATACCGCCGACGCGTTCGTCAACGCCTTCGGCATCATGGCCGTCGCTCTGGTGGCCGTGATCGTCGTCGCCTGGTTCCTGCACAAGCTACCGGTGCTGGTCGAACACCTTAACCGGCGTTCCAGCTTCCGGGTCGGGCTTCTGTGGAAGCTGCTCGTCGGCGTCCTCGCCCCGGTCGTGCTCGGCTACCTCTTCGTCACCGGACTCATCACCAAGATCACCGAGCCGTACAGCGGGTACCCCGACTGGTTCCTCGCGATCTTCGGCTGGGGCATGGTGGTCTCGCTCGTCGTGCTCGCCCTGGTGCTGTCGGCGCTGCCGTGGAGCGGACGGTCCCACGCGAAGGATGACCCCGAGTACGACGAGTTCCTCGCCGAGGAGGAGTACGAGCCGGATACCGAGACCTCGACCATTCCGGCGGTAGGCACCTCGACAAAGGGAGCAGGGGCATGACTCCGATCGCGATCGTCATGATGATCATCGCCATGGTCACGGTCTGGGGCGGTCTGATCGCCGGGATCGTGAATCTCGCACGCCACCCGGAGGAAGCGGAGACGGAGCCCGCACCGCCGGTCGAACTCTGATCGGGCGCTGACGTCGACCGATCGCATCCGACCGGAGAAGTCGGGTGGCGGCAGTGGCGACGCGGCGACGATGGTGGGGAAAGGAGGACCTCATGATCGTCACGCTCAACGCTCTGGTCGACCAGGTGGAAGCCGCAGGCTCCGACCAGGAGATCGATGTCGCAGCCTTCGCACGCGAACACGGCACGACGGAATATCACCTGCGTCGGATGTTCTCGGCACTCGCGGGTATGCCGCTCTCGGAATACGTGCGTCGTCGTCGGATGACGCACGCGGGGGCGGAGCTCGCCGCCGGTGCGTCGAGCCTGCTCGACGTGGCCGTGCGCCACGGGTACGGCTCGGTCGAAGCTTTCGGCCGAGCTTTCCGTGCGGTGCACGGGATCGGCCCGGCCGACGCGCGCCGTGAAGGGGGTCCTCTCCGAACACAACCCACGCTCAGGTTCCGCCTGAGCGTCGAAGGGAGCACCCCGATGGATGTCACCATCACCCACCGCCCCGCGTTCGTCCTCGCCGGCCACGCCGCCGAGGTCCCGCTGATCCACGAGGGCGTCAATCCGCATATCCAGTCGCACATCGCGGGAATCCCGCCGGAGGAGCACGAGCGCCTCAAGGCACTCGGCGATGCTGAGCCGTCGGGAATCCTCGCCGTGACCGCCGACATCGAACCCGATGCACCGGAAGGCGCCCTGCTCACGTATCTGCACGGCGTCGCGCTCCAGGCCGACACCCCGGTGCCGGCCGATCTCGACTCGCTCCGCGTGGACGACGGGTCATGGGCGGTCTTCGCCGCCAGCGGACCGTTCCCCGAGACGCTGCAGAACCTGTGGGCCGCCACGGCGACCGAGTGGTTCCCGTCGAACCCCTGGCGGATGCGACCCGGGCCGTCGATCGTCCGCTACCTCGAGTTCACCGGCGACTTCGCCTCGTGCGAGCTCTGGCTGCCGATCGAAGAGAGCTGAGGAACACGCCGGGCCGCTCCTGATCAGGAGCGGCTTCGGGGTCGACGCGATGGAGCGGCCCCGCCACCGAGCGTCCGCTCGGGGAGCGTGACGTCAGGCGGGTTCACGACCGTCCTCCTGCTCCGCCAGACGGAAGGTGATCTCCAGGTCGGCGGCGAGCAGGTCGGGCTCTTCGTGCGGCATGAAGTGCCCGCCTATCTGCGGCTCGTTCCACTGCACGATCCGCGAGCAGGCGCGTTCGGCGATCGATCGAGGGAAGCCTGCCATCGAGGGCTCGTGGCTGAGAGTGAAGCCCGCAGGCACCTCGATCATCGGTCGATCGGGGTTGTGGTCGTAGTCGTAGTACTGACGCATCGACGTTCCGATGGATCCAGTGATCCAGTACAGGGTCGCGGCGGTCAGGACGTCGTCTCTGCGGAAGCGGCGTTCGATGTCGCCGCCGCAGTCGCTCCAGTCCCGATACTTGTCGGCGAGCCACGCGGCGAGTCCGATCGGCGAGTCGATCAGGGCCGCGGCGATCGTGTCGGGCCGGGTGATCATGATCGCGCTGTAGCCGCCGTCGGTCTCGTCATAGGCCTCATCTGCGGCGAGGAAGATCTCCTCCTCGGCCGTGAGCGGGGGCACGTCGAACGACGCGGGGAACGGCGGGTGGATCATGTGGATGGCCGCCACGCTCTTCGGATGATCGGCTCCGAGCCAGGCTGTCACCGTGCCTCCGACATCCCCTCCGAATGCGCAGTAACGGGAATACCCCAGGTCCTCGGTCATCAGCCGGTCGATCGCATGTGCCATTCCCTGGCGCGTGAGCGGTGAGCCCGGCAGTGAGCTGAACAGGAAGCCGGGCAGCGACGGGATGACGACGTCGCGCGCGGTCACCGGATCGCGGCCGAACCGCTCCGGGTGCGCGATCCGGTCGGCGAGGGGGAGCATCTCGACGAAAGTGCTCGGCCACCCGTGCAGCAGTACGACGGGGAGCCGCTTCGATGAGGGCGCCGCAGCGCGGATGTGCACGAAGTGGAGAGTGTCGCCGTCCGTCTCCGCGAGGAACTGAGGGTACTCGTCGAGTGCGGCCTCGACGGAGCGCCAGTCGAAATCGGCGGCCCAGTAGGTGGCGAGCTGCTGCAGGTACAGCGGGTCGACGCCGGCCGACCAGGTGGTCGCGTCGGACGGCGCGACGAAACGAGCTCGGCTCACTCGATCCCGCAGATCCTCAAGAGCGTCGTCGCTCGCTCGAACCCGGAACGGCGTCACTGGCATCGCGTTCTCCCGCTTTTGCGCCGGCGAGCCGGCATGGGTAGACGCCCACGCTATCCGAGAGGGCTCATCGCGCACATCCTCCGATCGGGCCCGACCGCGTCAGGCGTCCGCTCCTGCGACCCTCGCCAGGCTCACCAGCGGCAGCACCTGCTCGCCGATGCGGGTGAGCTCCTCGATGGCGGGAGAGGACTGGATGAGCAGCAGCGTCACTCCGGCCTCCTCGAAGCCGCGAATGCCGTCGGCGACCTGTTCGGCCGTTCCGACGAGGTTCGGCCGCAGACCGCGGGTGCCCACGGAGTACTCGCGCCGCGACAGCTCGAAGTCGAGCTGGGAGTGGCGCAGGAACTCCTCGAAAGAGGCGTAGCCGGGCGATGCCGGGTCGACCGTCGTGATGCGTTCGAGCTCGCGCTGCGCCTCGGCCTCGGTGTCGCGGACGATGACGTAGGCCGACATCGCGAACTCGTCGAACGGGCGACCGACGAGTCTCTCGCGTCGCGTATTCATGTCGTCGACCTTCGTGCGGATCTCCTCGACCGTGCCGCCGTGCAGTGCATAGGAGTCGGCGAAGCCGGCGATCGACTCCCGCCCCTGCTCGCTCTCACCCCCGGCGAAGATCGGCGGCGAAGTGCGGGGTTTCGGGGAGAGGATCGTGTTCTCGACCGAGAAGTACTCGCCCCGGTGGTCGTAGGGGGTCTGCGTCCACAGTCCGCGGAGGATCTGCACGAACTCGCTCGCCTGGTCGTAGCGGGCGTCGTGCGTCGTGAAGCGGCCTCCGTACTGCTTGGCCTCCTCCTCCCACCACGCGGCCACGACGTTGAGGGCGAACCGCTCGTCGCCGCTCCCGCTGGTCCAGCCGATGTCGGCGATCGTGGCTGACTCCTTGGCGGTCACGGCGGGGAGATGGAACCCGGGGCGAACGGCCGTCATCACCCGCAGCCGCTCGGTGACGGCGAGGATCGCGGTCGAGAGCGACCAGGCCTCGAGGCTGGGTGCTTCGATGCCTTTGCGGTCGTTCAGATAGAGCTCCGGCACGAGCGTCGTGTGGAAGCCGAGCCGATCCGCGGCGATCGAGAGCTCGCGGACGTACGACCACGTCGCTGCCATCGATTCATCGCCGACGTTGCGCAGGAATCCGCCGTACACGGGCGTCCAGTAGCCGAGCTTCATGTCATGCCTCCGAGATGTGCTGAAGCGACCGGTCGAGGTCGCGGATGAGATCGGCGGGGTCTTCCAGGCCCACCGAGAGCCGCACGGTGCCGCGCCCGAATCCCGCATCAGTGAGCTGAGCGTCGTCGAGGTGACTGTGCGTGGTCGTGGCCGGATGCACCACGAGACTGCGCGCATCGCCGATGTTGGCGACGAGCGAGAAGAGTCGCAGCGAGTCGATGAACTCCTCGACATGCTCGTCGCCGGTCGCGAGGTCGAACGAGAAGACCGAGCCCGCCCCTCGTGGCAGATAGCGTTGCGCCGCCGCGTGCCAGCGGTTGCCCGGCAGCCCGGGGTGATTGACGTGTGCAACGGCCGGATGCTGCGCCAGGTGCTCGGCGATCGCGAGGGCGGAGGCGTTCTGGCGGGCGAGGCGCAGGTCGAGAGTCTCCAGCCCGATCAGCAGCTGAGAGGCGTTGTAGGGCGACAGTGCCGGGCCGAGATCGTGCACGAGCTTGGTCTTCGCGTACACGAGGAACGCGCTTCCCTCGCGCCCGAACCGCTCCCACAGCACGACGTCGCCCACGCGCGGGTACGGCTGGGTGAACTGCGGCCAGCGCGCGGCATCCGCCCCGAAGTCGAAGGTGCCGAGGTCGACGATGACTCCACCGAGCGAGGTGCCGTGCCCGCCGATGAACTTCGTGGCCGAGTAGACCGTGATGTCGGCGCCGAACTCCTTGGGCCGTTGCAGATAGGGCGTCGCGATGGTGTTGTCGACGATCAGCGGAACGCCGGCAGCGTGCGCGATCTCGGCGACCTCGGCGACCGGCAGCACCGAGGCCACCGGATTGCCGATGGACTCGGCGAAGAACGCGCGGGTGTTCGGTCGTGCGGCATCACGCCAGGCGTCGAGGTCGTCCTGGTCGACCAGGGTCGTCTCGATCCCGAGATCGGGAAAGAGGTCGGTGAGCAGGTCGACCGTGCCGCCGTAGAGCTGGCGGGCGGCGACGATGTGGTCGCCCGCGCGGGCCAGGGTGAGGAGCGCGACGGCGACGGCCGACTGTCCTGAGGCGGTCGCCAGCGCGGCCACTCCGCCGTCGAGGCGCGCCATGCGCTGCTCCAGCACGCTCTGAGTGGGGTTGCCGGTACGGCTGTAGAGGTTGCCGGTGCGTCGAAGCGCGAAGATCTCGCGGGCCGCGGCGAAGCTCTCGAACTCGTAGCCGACGGTCTGATAGATCGGGGGGACCGCGGCATTCTGCGGAGTGCCGGCGGTGTAGCCGGCGCGGATCTGCTCGGTCGCGAAACCCGCTCGTGTGGTGTCTGTCACTGCTCTTCCTCCTCCGGGAACGAGGCAATGGTTGCATGCGCCTCCACACTGTTGCGATTTGTCTCGTAACATTTCTGAGCTTTGTCGATAATGTTCCGATACAAGTTGTCGCGTGACCTGAGGAGTGGTGAGCATGCCGAAATGGGTGGAGCCGGAGACGCCGCCGCGAGGAGCGGTCATCGTCGTCGGGGGGAGGGGCGAGACGGATGCCGTGTACCGGCGGCTCTCACGACGGCTGGCTTTCGACGGCTATCGCACCGCGGTCATCGGGCGGGGAAACGAGCCCGGGGGGCCCGGCGATCAGGAGACGGTGCCTCGCGGGATCGACGACCTGATCACGCAGACCGATCCGGTGCTGCCGGTGGTCCTGATCGGATCGGATGCCGGCGCTGCGGCGGTCGTCCGCGCCGCGGGAAGGGCCTCCGTGTCAGGGGTCGTGCTCGCCGGCGTGCTGACGGAGCGGGCGGGCGATGCTCCTTCGTCCTGGGAGGACGAGCTCGACCTCCGCTCGGCGTGCCCGGTGCATCGCGGTGTGCTGGCAGGCGCGGGAGCGATTGAGCCCGGACAACTGAACGCCGGGAGCGGGGTGCTCGACGCCGCGGATCTGGCGTCGTTGACGGTGCCGGTCCTGGCGGTGCACGGAGACGCCGACCGGGTGGCGCCGGCGATCGAGGCTGCGGCTGTTCTCGCTGCGGCACCGGACGCGGAGGTCGTGTTCGTGGTCGACGGGCGGCACGACATCCTCAACGACGTGAGCCACCGGTCGGTCGCAGCCGCGATCGTGCAGTTTCTCGAGCGCCTGCGCCTGCCAGGTGCTGCACCGATCCTTCGGCGCGGTGACGGCGCGGGCATCCCACTCGTGGAGCAGGTCGGCTGAGGGGCGGAACAAACCCCGGTGGCCGTCGGGGCTTGTATCGTGGCAGGCGAGGCCGCCGATGAGATGTCGGCGCCAGGAGCCCGGAAGAAAGCGGTACGGATGACCCTGTCGACGGAACGTGGCGCGGTCTCCCCGGAATGGGTGCTCGATCATGTCGACGGGCGCAGCGCCGAAGAGCTCAGCACCGCGATCGCCACCCTGGTCCGCTCCGGTGAGCTGCCGGCCGGCGCGCAGCTCCCCACCGTGCGCGACCTCGCGCGGACCGGGCGGGTCAGCGCCGGCAGCGTCGTCTCCGCCTGGAGCACCCTGCGCGATCAGGGGTTGATCCGCACGCAGCGACGGGGTGGCACCGTCGTGCTCCCGCTGCCCGGCAGCGACTTCGCGGGCTGGGGCGGCATCGACCTCGGCCAGGCGGCCACCGACATCCGGCTGCATCCGCCGCTCGGCGATGCGCTGCTCTCCAGCCTCGACGCCGAGACCCTCAACGTGTTCGGCCGCGAGGTGATGACCGACCGCCTGCGCGACGCCGTCGCAGGCGACTGGCCCTTCGCCCCGGAGGCGTGGATGACTGCGGGTGGCGGCACCGAGGCGCTGCTGCTCGCGATCGAGGCGGCTGCCCCGCCGGGGACGATCGTCGCGGTCGACGAACCCCTCGGCCCCGGCGTGCTCGACACCCTGCGCGATCTGGGTCTGCAGGCCGTCGGTGTGGAGTCGGATGCCGAGGGCCCGCGACCCGAGGCGCTGCGGGCGGCACTCGATGCGGGTGCTGCGGCGTTCGTGTTCCAACCGGGCGCTCCGTTCGCGGTCCGGCACGTCGTGACGCCAGAGCGCACCGCAGAACTGGCCGCCGTGCTGGCCGAACGGGAGCACGTTCCGTGGGTGATCGAGGACGACTCGATCGGCCCGCTCGAATCGGCGCCGACCCCGTCGATGGGTGCGTTGCTGGAGGGCAGGGTGCTGCGCATCCGCAGCTTCTGCAAGGCCTACGGAATCGACGTGCGCACCTCGGTGCTCGGCGGTGCCTCCGAGCTGATCGAGCGGGCCATGCGCCTGCGCAGCCACGGGGTCGGGTCGAACAGCCGCATCCTTCAGAACACTCTGGCGTATCTCGTGCGGAGTCCTGAGGCTGCGGCTTCCGTCGCCGTCGCCCGTGAGCGCTACGCCTCGCGCCGCGAGACATTGCTGAGCGCCCTACGCGCACAGGGGCTGACGGCCCGTGCGGGCGAGAACAGCCTCGTGGTGTGGGTCGACGTACCGGATGAGACCGCCGCCCTCCTCGCCCTCGCCCGCCGCGGGATCGTCGTCGGTGCCGGCAGCCGGTCGTTCGTCGGAGCGGGAGGGGACCAGATGCTGCGCATCTCGGTCACGCAGCTCCCCGACGATGCGGTCGTGATCGACGACCTCGCCTCCGACGTCGCGAAGGCCACCCGCCTCGGCGCCCGCGAATTCTTCGACTGACCCGCCTCTGCCTCTTCTGGCACCATCTCCTCGGTATGTTCCGACACCGGGCGAAACAAAAAGAAACCTGCTCGCCTCTTTGTTCCGCTCTCGGTCACAATCGCTCCAACGCGAAACGGACCGGAAGGAACATGAGATGGCACGGCAGCTCAAACTGGGCATCGCCCCCACACCCACGGGTGGCCCTGGCAAGCACTTCCAGTGGTTGGACCCGCAGATCCCCGGTGACGCGAGCGTCGACCTCGACCAGTACATCGAGATCGCACGCCTCGCGGAGGACGCGAAGTTCGACTTCGTGTTCATCGTCGACAGCAACTTCATCACCCCCGACTCCCCGCCCCATTACCTCAACCGCCTCGAGCCGCTCACGCTCCTCTCGGCGCTCGCCGCCGTCACCACGAACATCGGCCTCATCGGCACACTGAGCACCTCATACGACGAGCCCTTCCACGTCGCCCGCCGCTTCGGGTCGCTCGACCTGATCAGCAAGGGCCGCGCCGGATGGAACGTCGTCACCAGCGGCGACTCCGGCACGGCAGGGAACTTCGGCCTCGAGCAGCACTACGACTACGACACCCGTTATGGACGCGCGCTCGAGCACATCGAGGTCACCCGCGCCCTCTGGGATTCCTACGAGGACGACGCCTTCCCGCGTGACCGCCAGACCCGCCTGTTCCTCGACCGTTCGCGTCAGCACACCCTCGATCACCGCGGCGAGTTCTTCTCGGTCACCGGTCCGCTGAACCTCGAGCGCTCGCCGCAGGGGCACCCCGTGGTCTTCCAGGCCGGCGACTCCGAGCAGGGGCGCGATCTCGGAGCCCGCACCGCCGACGCCATCTTCACGCACGCGCCGACGCTCGAAGCGGGCGTCGCCTTCGCCGAGGACATCCGTCGTCGTGCTGCCGGGTTCGGCCGCAACCCCGAGGAGATCCTCATCGTCCCCGGCATCACGGTGACCGTGGGCGACACCGACGACGAAGCCCGTGCCGCCGAGCGCGCGCAGGGGCTGGCCGACAACGACTTCGAGCGGGCGCTCGCCGAGTTCGGGCGCGGGTTCGGCTGGCATGACTTCCGGCAGTACGACCTCGACGCACCGTTCCCCGCCGAGGCGCTCACCCATGCGGAGCGCGGCTTCTACACGCAGTCAGCGCGGATCGTCGCGCTCGCAGGCGAGCGGGGATGGACCCTGCGCGAGACCGTCGAGTCGGTTTCGGGACCGCACCCCTCGCCGTTCACCGGTTCGGCGGTCACCGTCGCCGATGAGCTGCAGCGATGGTTCGAGGCCGGAGCCCTCGACGGGATCAACCTCCACGGTGGTCACCCGGCGCAGCTGCGGAGGTTCATCGACGAGGTTCTGCCGATCCTGCGAGAGCGCGGTGTCGTGCGCACGGAGTACGAGGCGACCACGCTCCGTGGAAACCTCGGCCTCCCCGTCCCGGAGAACCGCTGGACCCGCGCTCGCCGCGAGGGGTCAGCACCGGCACCGCTGCCCGGCTCTTCCACCCCGGCGCGGAGCGCCGTCGGCGCGTGATCCGTCCCGCCGCCTGAACATCACCCGAACCCGAGGAGAGCACCATCATGAATCGCACCGTCGCGCGGCCGGCCCGCGCACTGATCGCCGCCGTCGCCGCAACCGCCCTGCTGCTGACGGGATGCGCGAGCGCGCCGTCGTCTGGCGCCGACGGATCGGGCGGATCAGAGCCCGCCGTCATCAAGTGGGCAGCGTCTGTTCCGCAGGGCAACTGGGACCCGGTGGTCACCGGTGCGACCGGGGCATCCCTCACGCTCGGCGCCATCTACGAGCCCCTGCTCACCGAGAAGGACGGCAAGCCCGCTCCCGGTCTCGTCGAGTCGTGGGAGTACAACGACGACGGCACCGCCGTGACGTTCACCCTCAAAGACGGGCTCACGTTCCAGGACGGGTCGCCGGTGAACGCGGAGGCCGCCGCCTTCTACTTCAACCGTGCGAAGACGCAGGAGAACTCCGCGCTGCTCGGCTCGTACAGCAACATCGACACGGTGACGGCAGACAGTGATCTGGACTTCACGGTGCACCTCAAGAGCGTCGACTACCAGGTGCCGTATCTGCTGAGCATCCGGGCCGGGTTCCTCACGAGCCAGAAGGCCACCGCCACCGCAGACGATGCCGCCGCCCTGAACTCCCGCCTGCCCGTCGGCGCCGGTCCCTTCAAGGTCGTCGAGTACGTGCCGGAGTCGCACATCTATCTGGAGAAGTTCGACGACTACTGGAACGCCGACGAGATCCACATCGACCGCATCGAGATCTCCTTCGGCGTGGACGCGTCATCCGTCGTCTCCGGCATCCAGACCGGCGTGTACAACTTCTCGCAGGTCAGCGGCGCGCAGATCCAGGAGGCTCGGGATGCCGGTCTCGACCTGGTCTCCGACATCTCCACGAACTGGGGCGTGCAGTTCCTCAACGTCAATCGCAAGGTCGAGCCCTTCACCGACGAGCGAGTGGTCGAGGCGTTCCGCTACGCCATCGACCAGCAGGCGTTCGTCGACAGTGTGCTCCTCGGCGAAGGCGAGGTGACGCACCAGATCGTGCCGTCCGAGCACGCGGCGTTCAACGAAGACCTCGAGACCGCTTTCGAGTACGACCCGAAGAAGGCGAAGGCGCTCCTCGCCGAAGCCGGCTACGGCGACGGATTAGAGGTGACCCTGAGTCCCTCGCCGTTCCAGAACAGCGCCTACCCCGAGCTCGTCCAGGCACAGCTCGCCGACGTGGGCGTCACCGTGAAGATCGACAACGACCCGAACTGGGCGAAGGGCTACTTCGCAAAGGAGACGGCTTTCTCGCTCTACGGCTGGGTCGGCCGCAACTCGCCGACGCAGTTGCTCACCGAGCACTTCGACGTCAACGGCGTGCTGAACCTGAGCTCGCCGTACACGACCGACGCCTTCCAGGCCGCTATCACCGAGCTGCGAGCGACCCCGATCGACGACCCCGAGTTCCTCGACCGGGTGCGTGCGGCGAACGAGATCGGCTTCCTCGACGGATCAGTGATCCCGCTGGCGGCCTCGGCGAGCACCTGGGTGAAGACCTCTGACATCTCGTCGAACTTCCAGAACGGGCAGGGGTGGCTCAACTGGGCAGGGGTGACGGTCGGCGACTGACGCGGCCGGCACCGACACGACGAGAGCGAGGATGACATGACGACCACACCGATCAAGCCGGGACTGTCACTGTTCGAGGTGCCTCCCCGTTCCGTGAATGCCGCGGACACGTTCGCCACCTTGTTCGAGAACGCCCAGCGGATCGAGCAGCTCGGCTTCGAGACGTACTGGTTGGCGGAGGGGCACTTCTCCGACATCGGCTCGCCGTCGGCGCTCACGCTGCTCGCCGCGCTGACTCAGCGCACGACGCGCCTCCGCCTCGGCACGGCGGTCGTGCCGCTCGCGCTCGACAATCCGCTGCGCATCGCCGAGACGGCATCTCTCGTGAACACGATCGGCGACGACCGGGTCGAACTCGGCATCGGCAAGGGGAATCCGGGGGGCTTCTCCACCGCGGCGTACCATGCCTTCGGGCTCGACGAGCGTGAACGCGAAGAGCTGTACACCGAGACGCTGGCCCGGTTGCGCGCGGCCTTCGCGCACACCGAGACCGGGAGCGACGGAACCGAGTACGGGCTCTACCCGCCGGTCGGCCGGCTCCCGTCGCGGATCTGGCAGGCGACCGGCAACGTCACGACCGCACGGGCCATCGGCACCGCCGGCGATGGGCTGCAGCTGCATCGGTTCGTGGCCGGTGGGAACACCGGGCCGGCGCAGCGTCCGCTCGTCGAGGCCTATCTCGACGGGCTGGACTCCTCGGCGGCGCCGCGGATCGGGGTGTCCCGGTCGATCCTGCCCGCTCGGGACGCGGCCGAGGCCGTCCGGCTCTTCCAAGACCATCTCCAGCGCAATCCCCGTGCCCTGCCCGGAGTCGCCAGGGAGGGTTCGGTCGAAGACATCCTGCACGGGTTCTCGATCCTCTTCGGGTCGCCGGAGCAGATCGCGGAGGGACTGCTCGCCGACCCCACCGTGACCTCCTCCACCGACTACCTCTTCAGCGTGCCGCTCGACTACGACGGCGAGCACTATCGCGAATCGTTCGTGCACATCGCGGAGGAGATCTACCCTCTTCTGCCCGTCGCCCGTCATGGCAAGGTCGGCGCTGTCGCGGCGGCCTGAACCTCGAACTCGAACCTCGAACCGCTGGGAGTACCACCATGGTCATCGACATCGCGCCGACCGAGCTCGAGAAGACTCGCGTCGAGAAGCCGTTCCTCATACCGCCGCCGCACCGACCGCCCGTCGATGAGCGCCGGGCCGTGGTGCGTCGTCGTGGGCGTCGGGTCTTCCTGGCGATCGCTCGACCGGTCTCGGTCTTCGTCCCCGTGTTCGTCCTCGGCACCTTCGTGACGTTCTGGCTGCGGGAGCTGAGCGGACTGAGCCCGGCCTATCTGATCCTGGGGGACAACGCGACACCGGAGGCGGTCGCGAAGATCGAGGCCGAGTGGGGTCTCGATCAGCCCTTCCTCGTGCAGTACTTCCAGTGGTTCGGATCGCTGCTGCGCGGCGACCTCGGCACCAGCTGGTACAACGGCTTCCCGGTCTCGGAGGTGCTGTGGGATCGCGCCGTCATCAGCCTGTCGATCGCCGGGTTCGCGCTTTTGATCGGCGTGGTGGTCGGTGCGGCCCTCGGCGCCCTGGCGGCGGCGCGGCAGGGATCGCTGCTGGACCGGGGGATCACGGCATTCGCCGCGGTGATCTCCACCCTCCCGCCCTTCATCGTCGGCATCCTCCTGGTGTCGGTCTTCGCGGTGACCCTGCACTGGTTCCCCGCGACCGGGTACGCCCCGTTCAGCCAGGGGCTCGGATCGTGGCTCTGGTTCGCGACGCTGCCGGCGATCGCACTGAGCGTCGACACGGTCGCAGACGTCGCGCGGCAGCTGCGGGTCGGGCTCGTCGACGTCTACCGGCAGAACTACATCGTCGGGGCGCGCGTGCGCGGGCTCAGCCCGCAGCGCATCTTCTTCGCACACGGGCTGCGAAACGGCGTCGGGCCGACGGTGGCGATCCTCGGCCTCAAGTTCCCCGCGCTCCTGGGCGGAGCGGTCGTCACCGAGACGATCTTCGGGATCGCGGGCTACGGGCGGTTCGCCGCCGACTCGGCGCTGCGCGGCGATGTGCCGGCAGTGCAGGGCGTGCTCGTGATCTCGATCGTGGTCGTCGTGGTCTTCAACCTGCTGGTCAACATCGTGCTCAACCGGTTGATCCCAGCCGGGGCGAGGGGAATCTGATGATCCGCAAGATCCTGCGCCTTCCGAGCGGACGCTTCGGCGTCGCCCTGCTGCTGATCGTCGTGTTCCTCGCGGCGTTCGGACCGCTCCTCGCGCCGTACGACCCGCTGCTGACGACGAAGGAGATCCTCCAGGAGCCGTCGTGGGCGCACTGGCTCGGCACCGACTACCTGGGCCGCGACACCCTGAGCCGGTTGCTGGCCGGCTCGACCCTGAGCGTGGTGAGCGCGGCGCAGGTGGGGCTCATCGCCCTGTTCGTCGGAGCCGTCCCCGGAATCCTCTCGGTGTACCTCGGGCGCACGTTCGAGTGGGTCACACTCCGCATCATCGACACCCTCATCGCGCTGCCGTTCCTGGTGTTCGCCGTCGCGATGACCGCGCTGCTCGGAAACGGCATCACGCAGGCGATGTTCGCCGTCGGCATCCTGGTCGCCCCCGTGTTCTATCGGGTGGCGAGAGCGGCCACGCTGTCGGTGGCGACCTCCGCCTACGTCGAGGCTGCGGTGCTCTCGGGCGCGGGGCTCGGGTGGATCGTGCGCACGCACGTCTGGGGCAAAGTGCTTCCGCCGATCGCGATAGCCCTGGCGAACACGCTCGCGATCGGACTGGTCGCGGTGGCGGCGCTCAGTTTCCTCGGCATCGGAGTGCAGCCGCCGACCCCGACCTGGGGCGGGCTGCTCGCCTCCGACCTGGGATATCTGACCCAGCGTCCGTTCGCCCCGATCTTCCCGTCGGCAGTCATCGTGCTGACGGTCTGGGGCTTCAACATCCTCGCCGACGCGATCCGCGATGTCAGCGGCGAGTCAGGGCGGGCGCTCCTGGCGAAGTCCGATTCGCGTCGAGACCGCCGTCGCACGCCGGTGCCAGAGCTGCAGACCACGACGGAGGGCCGCTCATGAGCGCCGAACTGCTTCTCGACACCGAACCGGAGGTGATCCTCGCGGTACGGGATCTCCGGGTCCGCAACCGACTCGACGGCGTCGATGTCGTGAAGGGCGTCGACTTCTCTCTTCGCGAAGGCGAGGTCCTCGGCATCGTCGGGGAATCCGGCAGCGGCAAGACCATCACGCTGCGGGCGATCCTCGGCATCCTGCCCGACTCGTTCGACGTCGACGGCGGGGCCATCGAGCTGCGCGGGCGGGACGCCTCGACGTTCAGCGCGAAGCAATGGCAGGCGCTTCGCGGGGGAGACGTCGCGGCGATCTTCCAGGACCCCGGTTCGTTCCTGAACCCGGCGATCACGGTCGGGCGCCAGCTGAGCGAAGTGCTCAGGGTGCGCCGCGGACTGCGGCGGGGCGCGGCGAAGGTCGAGGCTCATCGGCTGCTGACCCTGGTGCGTCTCGAGAACGCCGACCTGGTCTACCGGCAGTTCCCGCACGAGCTCTCGGGAGGGATGCTGCAGCGCGTGCTGCTCGCGATCGCGATCTCACTCGAACCTCGGATCCTGATTGCCGATGAGGCGACGACTGCTCTCGACGTGACCGTGCAGGCGGAGGTGCTCGACCTGTTCGATGACCTGCGGGAGTCGTTCGGGCTGTCGCTGATCGTGGTCTCGCACGACCTCGCCGTCGTCGCCCAGGTGGCCGACCACGTGATCGTCATGCGCGACGGGATCGTGGTCGAGCGAGGGCGGACCAGCGACGTGCTCTTCGCGCCGCAACACGAATACACCCGCCTGCTGGTGCAGGAGCATCAGCAGTACGGGCTCGATCGTTACCTGGAAGGGGCCGTTCGACATGACTCGTGAAGACGATCCGCTGCTCGACGCGTCAGGGATCGACGTCGTGTACGGCAAGGGCTCCCATGCGCGTCAGGTGCTGTTCGGCGTCGGGTTGCAGCTGCGTGCCGGCGAGGCCGTCGGCATCATCGGCGAGACGGGTTCAGGCAAGACCTCGTTCGCCCGCGCCCTGCTCGGGCTCAAACGTCCGGACGCCGGCTCGGTGCTCGTCGGCGGCGACGACATCACCATGTTCTCGGCCGCCCGCTGGCGGCGCTTCCGTCGGGAAGGCATCATCCAGTACGTGTTCCAGGACCCGTTGAAGAGCCTGGATCCGGAGCGCACGCTGGGGGAGTCCCTGGCCGAGCCGCTCGAGTTGCAGGGCAGACTCAGTCGGACCGAGATCGCCACGCGCATCGCCGCGGACCTCGAGACGGTCGCGCTGCCCGAGAGCATCCTGCACCGGTTCCCCGCCGAGATCTCCGGCGGCCAGCGGCAACGGGTCGCCATCGCGCGCGCCCTCATCACCGACCCGAAGGTCATCGTGCTCGACGAGCCGGTCAGCGCCCTCGACTCGGCGAACCGCTCCAAGGTGCTCGGCATCCTCGCGAAGCTGCGGGACTCCGGCGTCGCGCTCGTGTTCATCTCGCACGACCTCGGTTCGGTCGCCGGTCTCACCGACCGCACCGTGGTGCTGTTCCGGGGGCACGTGGTGGAGGAGGGGGAGACGGCGCGGATCGTGAACGCCCCTCGGCATCCCTATACGCGGCTGCTCATCGGGTCGGCGCCGACACTCGGCGAGAGCGCCATCGGCCGTGCAGAGCGGGACGAACTGCGGGCCCTGCTGTCGGTCGACGCCGGGCGCTGACGGCCGGGCGCTCAGCCGACACGTGTCCGAGGCCTGTGCGACACTGGCCGCACGACCGAGGGAGGCACGTCATGGCGGCGATCGACCCCAAGAAGACACTCGATTCATACCGGGCGAAGCGGGGCGAGTTCCGCGTCATCGACGTGCCGCCCATGCAGTACCTGATGGTCGACGGTGCGGGTGATCCGAACACCTCTCCCGCTTACGCACAGGCCGTCTCGGCGCTGTTCCCCGTGGCCTACACGCTCAAGTTCGCCAGCCGGGACGAGCTCGGCATCGATACGGTCGTGATGCCGCTCGAAGGTCTCTGGCACGCGCCCGACATGGAGTCCTTCACCTCACGCCGGGACAAGTCGGCCTGGCTGTGGACGATGATGATCATGGTCGGCGACCACGTCACCGCGTCGATGTTCTCCGACGCCGTGGAGGCCGTGGCACAGAAGGCCGTGAAGAAGAAGGAGCCGGTGCCCGCTCTGGAGGCCGTGCGGCTGGAGACGCTCGACGAGGGCACGAGCGTGCAGACGCTGCACATCGGCCCGTTCGACGATGAGGGCCCGGTGCTCGATGACCTGCACCAGCGTTTCATCCCCGAGAGCGGCTTGCAGATGCGGGAGCTGCACCACGAGATCTACCTGAGCGACCTGCGCCGCACCGACCCCGCGAAGCTGCGCACCATCCTCCGCCAACCCGTCGTACCGAGCGCCTGACCGGCGCGATCCCTCGAATAATCAAGCCCCTCTTCGGAGTCGGCCGCCGACGGATACTCTTCATCGATGAGCACGGTCAAGCATGCGGCGCGCGTCGCCAAGGGGTCGTCGGCCTTCCGGCGGATCGCCCGCGTCGGATTCGTCGTCCTCGGGCTGATCCACGTCGTGATCGGATCGATCGCCATCTCCATCGCGGCCGGTGCATCGGGGGACGCCGATCAAGACGGTGCGATGGAGCAGATCCGTCAGAATCCCGTCGGAGGACTGCTGCTCGTGCTCGTCGCCGTCGGCCTGATCGCGCTGGCCGTGTGGCAGATCGCGAGCGCCTTCCTCGCCGCCGACCCCGCGGAGACGAAGAAGTGGGGTCAGCGCTTCAAGCTCTTCGGCATCTCGCTCTCCTACCTCGTCGTCGCCGCCATGGCCCTCATCTACGCCGTGGGCGGCCGCGCCGACTCGGAGACGGCCTCGAAGACCCTCAGTTCGGTTGTGCTCTCGGCTCCCGGAGGCGTGGTGCTGCTCGTCATCATCGGTCTCGCGGTGGCGGGCGTCGGCGTGGGCTTCGTCGTCGGCGGCTTCACGAGGGGCTTCGAGAAGCTGCTCGATCTGCCATCGGGGGCCGCGCGCGGCGGCATCGTGACTCTCGGGGTGATCGGCTACTTCGGCAAGGGCATCGCCGTGGCCGTCACCGGGGTGCTGTTCGTCGTGGCCGCGGTGACGCAGGACCCGGAGAAGGGGGCGGGGCTGGATGCCGCCCTGCACAGCCTGCTCGCGCTGCCTTCGGGGCCTGTCATCCTCGGCGCCGTGGGTGCGGGGTTCGCCGTCTACGGAGTCTTCTGCATCGCCCGTGCCCGGTTCGCGCGCATGTGATCACGCGCTCGGATGTTCACGCGGTCGCGGGCTTCTCGCTCCACACCAGGAGGAAGGCGCCGAGCGCGATCATCAGCCCGCCGCCGGTCGCGCCCATCGCCTCGATGCGCCGAGGAGACCGGCCGAACCACTCGCGGGCCGCGCTCGCGAGGAGCACCCACACGGCGTCGCAGGTCACGCCGATCGCCACGACGATGACTCCGAGCAGGAGGAGCTGCGCAGGCACGGAACCGGCCTGCAGGTCGACGAACTGCGGCAGTATCGCGAGGAAGAACGCGATCGACTTCGGGTTGGTGACGCCGACGACGAATCCCTCGGTGAGCAGCCGCCACCCGGAGCGTCTCGCCTGCGTGGCGACCATGGCCCGTGCCGCGTCCTTGCGGTGTCTGATGGCCTGGATCCCGAGGAAGATCAGGTAGCCGGCACCGAGCACCTTGACGATCGTGAAGAGCACGACCGACTGCGCGATCACCGTGCCGACGCCGAGTGCGACGGCCACGACGAGGACGATCGAACCGATCGCCGTGCCGAGGATGCTGAGGAATCCGCCCATGCGTCCGAGCGACATGGCCCGCCCGATCGTGAAGAGCACGGTGGGTCCGGGGATCACGACCATGACGAACGCCGCGACGATGAAGGCGAGCAGCGTGTCCTGGGCGATCATGGGATGAGCCTAGAGGTACGGGTGCCGGGCGGTCGATCTTCGAAGCGCCCGACACCGGATGGTCAGGCCTTGCCCCAGAAGCGGTCCTCCGCGTCCTGGTCCTCGCTCATCAGCCAGACCTCGACGATGCGGCCGTCGACGACGCGGAAGACGTCGACGCCGTGCTGGTCGAGATCTTCCTGTCCCGCACGCTGCGCGCGGAAGCGCACGGTGGCCGACACCAGGTCGCCGCTCTCGGTCGCCGATTCGGTCTCGAGCGCGAACGTGCCGCCGCTCAGCTCCATGAATCGGCCGAGGTGCGCGAGGATCGCGTCAGGGCCGACATGATCGCCCGACACCTGGTTCGCTCCGGGCTGGTGCCACACGGCATCCGGGTGGAAGGTCGCAGCGAGCGCCTCCATGTCTCCCGCGGCCATGGCCGCACCGTACTGTCCTACGACATCGATCGCCGACATGATGCTCCTTCTGGTTGGGTCGGTATTCTGAGCATCCAGCGTCTCGCCAGGGGCGCGGTTACTTCAACGTCACCGGGAGGGAGGGCGCATGTCGAGCGAGTGGACCGTGTTCTCCGCCAGCTGCCCGTCTCGCGCGTCTCTCGCACGCATCGCGAACAAGTGGACCGCGATGATCGTCGTCCTCCTGCACGAGCAGCCGCTGCGCTTCGGCGAGCTGCACCAGCGGATGGACGGGATCACGAAGAAGGTGCTCGTCGACACGCTTCGCGCGCTCGAGCGCGACGGCATGCTGGATCGCCGCGTCGGTGACGATGGGCATTCCCGGTATCTGCTCACCCCTCTCGGGCGGACCCTGCACGAGCCGCTCCAGGCGCTGCAGGTCTGGGCGGAGTCGCATGTCGAAGACGTCCGTGACGCGCAGGATCGCTACGACGAGGTCGCCGACGAGAAGATGCTCGGCGGGCGCTGACCGACGAGACCGCGCCCACCCGTCTCCCACAGGTGGGAAACTGGAACGATGAGCGTTTCTCCCGGTGTCGACGTGATCGCCCCCCTGAACGAGGCCGAGGTGCGGCGCATCCGCGGGGACTTCCCGATCCTGGCAGCGCGGGTGCACGGGCATCCGCTCGTGTACCTGGATTCCGGGGCGACTTCGCAGCGTCCGACCGCGGTGCTCGATGCCGAGCGCGACTTCGCGACCTCCATGAACTCGGCAGTGCACCGTGGGGCGCACACGCTCGCCGCCGAGGCGACCGAGCTGTTCGAAGACGCCCGTGCCGCCGTCGCGCGTTTCGTCGGCGCCGATGACGACGAGATCGTCTGGACGTCGAACGCGACCGAGGCGATCAACCTCGTCGCCTATTCGCTCTCGAACGCGTCGCTCGGGCGCGGGGGAGCAGCCGCCGAGCGCTTCCGGCTCCGCGAGGGCGACGAGATCGTGACCACCGAGATGGAGCACCACGCGAACCTCATCCCGTGGCAGGAGCTCGCAGCGCGCACCGGAGCGACGCTGAAGGTCATCCCCCTCGACGATGACGGAGCACTGCGGCTCGACGCTGCGGCCGAGCTGATCACCGCGCGCACGAAGCTCGTCGCGTTCACACACGTCTCGAACGTGCTCGGTGTGATCAACCCCGCAGACCAGCTGGTCGCCCTCGCCCGCGAGGTCGGTGCGTTGACGCTGCTCGACGCCTGCCAGTCGGCACCGCATCTGCCGCTCGACGTGCACGCGCTCGATGTCGACTTCGCCGTGCTCTCCGGCCACAAGATGCTCGGTCCCACCGGCATCGGCGCGCTCTACGGACGCCGTGAGGTGCTGGCTGACATGCCCCCGTTCTTGACCGGCGGCTCGATGATCACCACGGTCACCACAACCTCGGCCGAGTACCTCCCGCCGCCGCAGCGCTTCGAGGCCGGCACGCAGCGTGTCTCGCAGGTGATCGCGCTCGCCGCGGCCGTTGGCTATCTGACCGAGGTGGGGATGCCGCGCATCGCCGCGCACGAGGCAGCCTTCGGTCGCCGACTCGTCGACGGGCTGAGCGCGATCGACGGCGTGCGTGTTCTCGGCGCCGGCATCGACCTGCCTCGCGTGGGCCTCGCTGCCTTCGACGTCGAGGGCATCCACTCGCACGACGTCGGCCAGTTCCTCGACGATCTCGGCATCGCCGTGCGCGTCGGCCATCACTGCGCCCAGCCGTTGCACCGCCGCCTCGGCGTGACCTCGTCGACGAGGGCGAGCACCTACCTGTACACGACCGATGCCGAGGTGGACGCTGTGATCGATGGCGTCGCCGGCGCCATCGACTTCTTCCGGAGGGGCGCATGAGCGACCTGCAGAACCTTTACCAGGAGCTGATCCTCGATCACTCGCGCACCCCGCACGGCTATGGGCTGCGCGATGAGATCGCGGCGCAGTCGCATCAGCTGAACCCGACCTGCGGCGACGAGATCACGCTGCAGGTGCATCGCGATGCCGACGGCAGCGTCGAGGCGATCGCGTGGGAGGGGCACGGGTGCGCGATCTCCCAGGCTTCTGCCTCGTTGCTCGCAGAACTCGCCGAGGGGCTCACGGTCGACGACCTCGAGGTCCGCATCGCGGCGTTCCGTGAGGCGATGCGCTCGCGCGGCAAGATCGAGCCGGATGAGGAGCTGCTCGGCGATGCCGCAGCCCTCGGCGGGGTGTCGAAGTACGTGGCGCGCGTCAAGTGCGCCATGCTCGCCTGGGTCGCCGCAGAAGACGCGCTCACCCGCAGCTGAGGTGCAGGATGGACGCATGTCACTGCGCCTGAAGCCTCTGCCGGCCGACCGTTTCGATGAGTGGCGTGCGGCCGCCCGCGAGCACATCATCGACGGCAACCGGGCATCGCGCAGGCGCATCGGTGCCGACGCCGTCACCTTCGCCGACGAGGTCCTCGAGAGCCTGCTGCCCGATGGCCTGGCAACACCATCGGTGCGTGTCCTCCGCATCGATGACGACGTACAGGGAGAGCTCGGAACGCTCTGGCTCGTCATCAGCGACCACAAGCTGTTCATCCTCGACCTCGATCTCGGCTCACCGTTGACAGACGCCCAGAACGACGACCTGCTCGCGGGGATCGTGGCGATCGGGCGCGAGGGCGGCGCGAGCAGGATGGGTGCCTCCCTCTTTCCGCACGATGTGGCCGGCCGGGCGTTCGTCGATGGGCGCGGATTCGAGCTCGCGTCGATTCAGATGGTGATCGAGCCGATGCCCGTGCGCGAGGTCGCACCTCACGTCGAGGTGTCGCCGATGACCGCGCAGCGCTTCACCCGTTTCGCCGCGGCGTCGGAGGAGGGGTTCGCTCAAGACCTCGTCGAGTCGGGGCGCTACACCCGGGAGGACGCGGCCGCGGAGTCGCATCGCCAGATGATCGCTGAGCTTCCGCACGGGCTCGACACCGAGGGACAGGAGCTGTTCACCGCATCCGTCGACGGGGTCGAGGTGGGCATCCTCTGGTTCGGCATGCGCGAACGAGATGGGCGTCCGCACGCGTTCATCCTCGATATCGAGGTCGCCGCGGATCAGCGGCGGAAGGGGTACGGTCGCGAGCTGATGCACGCTGCCGAGCGCGAGGCCCGTCGACTCGGCGCCGACTCGATCGGACTGCACGTCTTCGGCTTCAATACGGGCGCCGTGGAGCTCTACGAAAGGCTCGGCTACCGTCGCACCGAGGAGAGTCTGCTGCGCGATCTCTGAGTGTCGGTCATCGGGCGACTCGGCGGGAATAGTCGTGCGCCCCGTACGTTGGGCCGAACATGACAACTCTCGGAATCATCGGTGCAGGACACATCGGCAGCCAGGTCGCACGAGTCGCGGTGGCGAACGGCTACGACGTGGTGATCGCCAACTCGCGGGGGCCGGAGACCCTCTCCGACCTGGTCGCGGAGCTCGGGCCGCGTGCCAAGGCGGCCACCGCGGAGGATGCGGCTTCGGCAGCCGACGTCGCCGTCGTCACGGTGCCGTTGCGTGCGATCGACAGCCTTCCGGCCGAGCAGCTCGCCGGCAAGATCGTGCTCGATACGAACAACTACTACTTCGAGCGCGACGGGCACATCGATGCCCTCGACAAGGGGGAGACCACGACGTCGGAGCTGGTGCAGCGGGCCCTTCCGGATTCGAAGATCGCGAAGGCGTTCAACCACATCTACGCGTCGGAGATCACCAGCGACGGCAAGCCCGCGGGGACCGCAGGTCGTCGTGCTCTGGCCACTGCGGGGGATGATGCCGAGGCCGTCGCCTTCGTGACGCGGTTCTACGACGAGGCCGGCTTCGACACGGTGAATGTCGGAGCGCTCAGCGAGTCGTGGCGGGTCGAGCGCGACCGTCCGGCCTACGTGGTACGGCAGAACGCCGAGGAGCTGACCGCGAACCTCGCGATCGCCAACCGCCTGCCCTGACCGGGGCCCGGGCGAGGGCGCCGCAGGACCTGCGCGCCCTCGCCGCCGACCCGATGGCGGAGCGGGGGCGGAGGCGTTGGGATACCAAAAGTTGATGAAACGCCGCCGACAATGCGAGAATGCCCAGATGGCGGGGGCTATAGCAGCAAACGGTGAACTCGAGTCGGTGAGAGTCACGCGGATTCTTCGCGACGACATCATCCTGGGTCGGCGCGTTCCGGGGGCCCGGCTGGTGGAGCGCGATATCGCGGCAGAGCTCGGCGTGTCCCGGCTGCCGGTGCGCGAAGCCATCCGTACGCTCGTCGCCGAGGGAGTCGTGGTCGCTCGCCCTCGCACCTGGGCTGTGGTCCGGGAGTTCACGCACCGCGACATCCAGGACTTCGCCGAGGTGCGCGAGGCCATCGAGACGCTGATCTTCGTCTTCGCGGCCGAGCGGCACGACGAAGCCGGTATCGCCCGCATCCGCGACGCCTACGAGCGCGAGCTGGCGGCCGCCCGCGCCGAGGACTCGGAGGCTGCGAGAGTCGCCGCGGCCGAGTTCCACGAGATCGCCGTCGAGCTCGCCGCGAATGAGATGCTCGGCGAGCTCATCGCCGTCTTCCTCACCCGCCTGCGGTGGTTGTTCGGCCAGCATGATGATCTGCTCGCGATGGCCGACGAGCATCGCATCATCCTCGAGGCGCTGACCGCGCGCGACACCGATGCGCTGCGCCGGATCGTCCCCGCACACCTCGCCAGCGGGCAGTCCGCAGCGGAACGGCGTCTTGCCGACGACAGCGATCTGATGGTCTGAATGGCCCGGTTCGTTCCCGCGCGGGTCTCGGGGACAACCGTGGCGGCTCCGGTTGTATATTGGGGCGATCGGAGTCGGTCCGGAACTGTTCGCGCTGTCCTGGGGAGCGAGATGCGGAATCTTGCTGTCGCCGTCGGATGCCTGTTGCTTCTCGGTGGGATCACGCTCGTCGCGATCGCCGATCAAGAGCGTCTGACAGCGGTCGCCGCGGTCAAAGCGGAGATCGTGCGGGTCGAGCGCGCCCTCGATGAGTCGCGCGGCGAGAACCTCGAGCTCGCCGAGAAGCTCACGGCCCTGCGTTCGCAACTCGCCGAGCAGGACACCGAGCTCGCCGACACGACAGGGTTCCTGCAGTGATCCGGCGGGTGCTGTCGGTCACGGTGGCGGCGTCGGTCCTGCTGGGCGCAGGAATGTTCGCCCGGGCGGACGCACTCGAGCAGGAGCGTGCGGCGGCAGTCGCCGAGCTCGTCGCCGTGAACGAGCAGTACCACGATGCCGGCCAGCGCACCGACTACCTCGACGGCGCCGTCGAGCGCGCGGAGCAGGACACCGCCGACCGTGCCGCCGTGCTCGCTCTGCGTCCGGCGTTCCTCACCGAGGTCGAGGCTCTGACCACGGCTCTGAAGGGCGCAGACGGAAGAGTCGACACCGCGGCCCACCGGTCTGCCGCACTCTCGGCGCAGCAGACCGTGCTGGCCGAGAAGGAGAATCCGGACACGGTGGCTGCGGCCACGGCGACCATCCACGCGCTCACCGAGAAGGTCGGCACCGAGGTCGCATCGTGGCAGGCTGCGCAGAGCTCCGGCCCCGGCGGGCCCATCTGGTCATCCAGCGGACCGGACGGGTATGCGCGCGTGCGGGCCGCCCTCGATCTCGTCGGCGGCGGGGGGATCGGGTTGTACGAGTCGTCGTCGTGCGCGGGTGGGAACGCCCCCGCGTGCGCGAACAGCAACGGATACATCAAGTACCGCGCCGACATCGCGAACTGGGGCTCCGGGCGACTGAACTGGGCCATGGCGCACGAGCTCGCGCACATCTACCAGTTCCGGGTGTGGGGCGCTCTCACCTCGTCGGGCGCCTACGGGTCGATGTTCGGCGGCGACCCGGAGTTCCTCGCCAACTGCATGGCCCTCGTCCGGGGGTACCCCGGTTCGGTCGGCTGCGACGGAGACCAGCAGGCCTGGGCGTCCGGCATCTGGGTGGGCGCCGTCCGCTGAGAGGCGCCGGTTCTCGCGCCCGGTTCAGGCCGCGGGCGTCGTCGTGTCGATCGCCGCGCGCAGGGGGCGCCGCATCACCCGCCAGTACGAAGACGGGGCGATGCGCGTGAGCACGTCGATCAGGCGGGCCTCCCGGCCGACCATGGTGCGCACCGCTCGCCGCTCGGTCGCGCGGACGATGCGCGCCGCGGCATCCGCGGGCTCCGTGTGATACATCGCGGCCTGAGCTTCCGCGGCGCGAGAGGCGACGGCCGGGTCGATCGCGGCGGCGTAGCGGCCGTGCAGGATGATCCCGGTGCGGACCCCTGCCGGGTAGACGGCGCCGACGGTGACCGAGGTGCCTTCGAGCTCGTGCCGCAGCGCCTCGGAGAACGCGCGGACGGCGAACTTGCTCACCGCGTACGGGATCCGACCGGCGGGAGCTGCGAGCGCATAGACGCTGGCCAGGTGCGTGATGTGGGCGGCAGGTGCGGCACGGAGTGCGGGGAGCAGGGCCTTGGTCACGGAGACCGTGCCCCAGAGGTTCACGTCGGTGAGCCAGCGCATCTCCTCCATCGTGAGCTGGTCGAGGTTGCCGAGCATCGATGAGCCGGCGCACGTGATGAGGGCGTTGATCCGCGGGTGGGCCGCGCTGATCTCGGCGGCGGCGGCGAACACGGCCTCGTCGTCGCGGAGGTCGACCACATGCGTCGTCACCCGCGCGCCTCGCAGCTCTCCAGCCACTGTCGCGAGCGCGGCGGCGTCGTGATCGATCAGGGCGAGGTGGGTCCCGCGGGCGGCCAGCAGGCGCGCGATGTCGGCGCCCATGCCGTTCGCGGCGCCGGTGATCACGGTGGTGCTGCCGGTGAGATCGAGATGCTTCATGAGTCTCCTGCGGGGCCCGATCCGGGGCGTACCGGCGGATGTCGGATGGGTGGGGCAAGCTGATCCGGAACCATTCTGGCCGACACTGCGCCGCAGTGATACCGCTACGCTCAAGGGGAGGAGGTACCGGTGGGACGAACAGCGGATGCCATCGCCGAAGGCGTCGCGATCGCGACCGCTGCCGCGCGCCTCGCCGTGAAGAATCACATCCTCATCGGCACCATCGCCGAAGACGGCGTCTTCGACATGGAGAAGTACATCGACGACGCCCGTGAGGCGCTCCGGGCGATGGCCGAGGAGTCGGAAGAAGCCGCCGCCACCGTCACCGCGCTGCGTAAACGCGCCAGAGGTCGACACTCCGATCCGGTCGGCACGCACGACTACCGCGACCGAGATGTGCGAAACCTGCGTCGTCGGGCCAAGCAGTCCACCGGGGTCGCCGTGCGACTGCGGGAGATCATGCAAGACCGAGAGCGTCTCGCCCAGATCGTCGAGGAGGCGAGGGATGCGGCGTGGGCCGATGTGCGTCACAACCTCGACCGTCGACTGCGGGTCGAGGGCATGCGTCCTGATCAGGACCCCGACTACAACCGCATGCGCGAAGCACGCATGCAGGCGCTGCGACTCGTCGATCTGCAGGCGCTCTCGTCGGAGCAGAGAGCGAAGGCCAAACGTCGCAAGAAGCAGCAGAAAGCGGCCGCAGCAGACGACTGAGGCCTCGTTTCGCTTTCCCGTCGGGACTGTTGTAGGCTGTTCCACGGCCCGCTGAGCGGGCTGGGCGCCCGTAGCTCAATGGATAGAGCATCTGACTACGGATCAGAAGGTTAGGGGTTCGAGTCCCTTCGGGCGCACACTGTGTTGAGACAGTAGAGGAACGGCTTCCACTTCGGTGGAGGCCGTTTCTGCGTTAACGCCGGCCATCACGAGGCCACTGTCAGACGATCCGCCGACGCCACATGTGGGGCACCTCCGTCGAGGCATTCTTCTACGCTGTCCAAATATAATGTGTAAGGATAGGCACACCTAACTTTAGGAGTTGAATGGTGTCTGACCTGCTCACGTCCTCGACCGTCGATGTCTACCGCTCCCAGATCGCGCGTACCGCGTCTCGGGTGGCTGCGAGGTTCGCCGAGACCCGGCAACCCGCCTCCGGTGCCTCCCTCGGAGAACTGCAGGAACTCGTGGACCGGGTCGATCTCGCGGGTGCGGGCGTCGGTACTCCGTCGGCGATCCGCGAGGTCGACGAGCTCTTCCTCGCCCACGCCGTGTGGTTCCATCACCCGCTGTATGCCGCGCACCTGAACTGCCCCGTCGCCATCCCCGCCGTCGCGGCCGAGACGATCCTCGCGGCCGTGAACACCTCGGTCGACACCTACGACCAGTCGACGGTCGGCACCCTGATGGAGCGCCGGCTGATCGAGACCGTGACGGAGTGGGTGGGCTTCGCCGCGGGCGACGGCATCTTCACCTCGGGCGGTACCCAGTCGAACTTCCACGCGCTGTTCCTGGCCAGAGAGGCGGCGCTGGCAGAGATCGAGGGCTCGCGTACGGCGACAATCGCCCGCCTGGTCGTCTTCACCGCGGCTTCCAGCCACTTCAGTGTCGGCAAGTCGTCCCTGCTCCTCGGCCTCGCCGATGACGCGGTCGTCGAGGTGGCCGATGACGGAGAGGGGCGGATGCTCCCGGCCGAACTCGACGCGGCGGTCTCCGCGGCCGTGGCCGACGGCCGGGTGCCGATGGCCGTCGTCGCCACCGCAGGCACCACCGACCGCGGGGTGATCGACGATCTCGCGGGCATCGCCGCGGTGTGCGACGCCCGCGGTCTGTGGCTGCATGTGGATGCCGCCTACGGAGGAGGGCTCCTGCTCTCGTCCCGGCGCCGGCACCTTCTCGACGGCATCGAGCGTGCGCGGTCGGTGACGGTCGACTTCCACAAGAGCTTCTTCCAGCCGGTCTCCTCCAGCTCCCTGCTCGTGCGCGATCCTCGCGATCTGGCTGCCGGCGCCTGGCATGCCGACTACCTCAACCCGCTGGAGAATCACGAGCCCAACCAGGTGGACAAGTCGCTGCAGACCACGCGCCGCTTCGATGCGCTGAAGCTGTGGGTGACGCTCCGATCGATGGGGGCGGCGCAGATCGGGGCGCTGTTCGACGCGGTCATCGACCTGGCTGCCGATGCCGGCGACCTGGTCGAGGCGGATCCCGAGCTCGAGCTGGTCGCCCGCACCCAGCTCAGCACCGTGCTCTTCCGTGTGTGCCCGGAAGGCGCATCGCCCCTGATGCAGGACGAGCTCGTGGCGGGGGTGCGCCGCGTGCTGTTCGAGTCCGGCCGGGCGCTCGTCGCCAAGACGGTGATCGACGGGAGGCCGTGCCTGAAGCTGACGCTCCTCAACCCCGACACCACCCTCGACGACGTGCGGGAGATCCTGGAGATGGTGAAGGACACGGCGACTGCTCTCGCGGGGATCTCGCCGGATCTCGTCGCCGCGGAGGCCTCGGCATGACCGCGGACGTGCACGACCTGATCGGCATCGGCATCGGCCCCTTCAACCTGGGGCTCGCCTGCCTCGCGGAACCGCTCGGGCTGGACGCGGTGCTCCTCGACCGTGCCGACGGGTTCCGCTGGCATCCGGGGATGATGATCGAGGGATCGACCATCCAGGTGCCGTTCCTGGCGGATCTCGTGACCATGGCCGACCCCACCTCGCCGTACTCGTTCCTCAACTGGCTGAAGCAGGCGGGGCGGCTCTACCCGTTCTACATCCGTGAGAGCTTCTACGCCCTGCGCGCCGAATACGACGCCTATTGCCGTTGGGCGGCCGGACAGCTGCGGCAGCTGCACTGGAACCATGAGGTCGTCCGGGTCGAGCACGATCCCGTCAACGACGTCTACGTGGTGCAGGCGATGCGGACCGACACCGGAGAGGAGCGCACGCTGCGCGCCAGGCACGTCGTGGTCGGCGTCGGCACGACCCCGACGATCCCGCCGGCTCTCCGCGACGTCGCCGGCCACGCCGTGCACAGCTCGGCCTACCTGGAGAATCGCGATGCGCTGCGGGCGACGGACTCGATCACCGTGGTCGGCAGCGGCCAGTCGGCTGCCGAGATCTACCGCGACCTCCTCGAGGGCGCACGCGACGGCTCCTACCGTCTCGACTGGATCACGCGGTCGCCGCGCTTCTTCCCGATGGAGTACACGAAGCTCACTCTGGAGATGACCTCGCCGGAGTACACCGACCACTTCCACGCCCTTCCCGTCGCTCTGAGACAGCACCTGGGCCGCGAGCAGCGGAGCCTGTACAAGGGCATCTCGGCCGATCTCATCGACGACATCTACGACACCCTCTACCGGCTCAGCGCCGAGGGGCCGGTGCCGACGACGCTCCTCACCGACACCGAGGTCACCGTCGCGGAGTGGGACGGTGATCGCTACCGGCTGACGCTGCAGCACGGCCAACTCGGAGAGCAGCACGAGTGGGACACCGCCTCGCTGATCCTCGCCACCGGATACTCCGCTCAGACGCCGCCCTTCCTCCAGGGCATCGCCGACCGCCTGGACTGGGATGCCCTCGGGAGGTTGGACGTCGCGCGCGACTACAGCGTCGACGGGGGCCGCGGACGCGTGTTCGTGCAGAACGGCGAAGAGCACACGCATGGCCTGACCGCTCCGGATCTCGGTTTCGGCGCGTGGCGCAATTCCTCGATCCTCGCGTCGATCGTGGGACGCGAGGTCTATCCGATCGAGCGTCGGATCGCGTTCCAGGACTTCGGCGTCCCGACCGCAGCCAGGCGCACGTCCGCGGTCGGCGGGGAGGTCGTGCGATGACGACGACGACCGGGCTCGACACGTCGATCACCGCCGCCAGCCCGAAGCGCGACGCGGCCCTGCTGCACCGCTGGCTGGCAGACCCCCACTCGGCGTACTGGGGCATGACAGACCTGGATGTCGCCGCCATCGAGAGCTACCTCGCCGCTCTCGACGCAGATCCCGCGCAACAGCCCTGGCTCGGGCTGGTCGACGGGACCCCGACGTTCTATGCCGAGACCTATGACCCGGCACGGGTGCTGCTGACGGGGATCCACGACGCGGTGCCGGGGGACATCGGCATGCATGTGCTCGTGTCGCCCCCGGGCGGGACCCACCGGCACGGGCTGACCGATGCCGTCTTCGCCGCCGTGATGCGGTGGTGCTTCGACGAGCTCGGTGCGGCGCGGGTGGTCGTCGAACCGGATGCGGGCAACGCGCGCATCCGCGCGAAGAACGTGCGCGCCGGCTTCGAGGAGCTGCGCGAGGTCGTCATCGACGAGGGCGACCACCTCAAGACCGCGATGCTGTCGGTGTGCACCCGCGCCGGTTTCGCGAATTCCGAACTCCTCCGCCTCGACCGAGAGGGACGCGCATGATCGCCCCCGCCGCCCACCTGACCCCCGATGCGCTCGAGCGCGCGCAGCGCCACCTCGTCGCCAAGGCGCTCGCGGAGTTCAGCCACGAACGGCTGATCGTCCCGGAAGCCTGCGGCGATGACGGGTGGCGGCTCGGTGTGCCCTCCACCGGCGTCGAGTACCGGTTCCAGGCTCTGCGCACCGAGCTCGAGCACTGGATCATCGAGGAGAGCAGCATCCGCCGCCTCGTCGACGGGACGGAGAGCGTGCTGGACGCGCAGCAGTTGATCCTCGAGCTGCAGCCGACGCTCGGCCTGTCGGACGATCTCCTCCCGCTGTACCTGGAGGAGATCGCCTCCACGCTCGCCGGCTCGATGTTCAAGATCGCTCAGCGCGGACCGTCGGCGCCGGAGCTGGTCGCCGCCGACTTCCAGACGATCGAGGCCGCGATGACCGAGGGGCATCCGGGGTTCGTCGCGAACAACGGACGCATCGGCTTCGGCGTCGCCGATCACGCAGCGTTCGCCCCGGAGGCCGCGCGGGCGTTCCGCATGGTGTGGGTCGCCGCTCGCCGATCGGCCGCTCACCTCTCGCTCGGCGCCGGCCTCACCGAAGAGGCGCTGTTGTCAGGAGAGCTGAGTCCGGCCGAGAGCGACCGCTTCGCCTCCCGGCTTCGCGAGCTGGGCGAGGATCCGACCGATTTCCTCCTGCTCCCGGTGCATCCGTGGCAGTGGGAGAACCGCGTGACGATCACTTTCGCCCCCGACCTCGCCAGGCGCGACCTCGTCCTCATCGGCGAGAGCGACGACGACTACCGCGCCCAGCAGTCGGTGCGGACCATGTTCAACGTCTCGCACCCGCACCGGCACTACGTGAAGACCGCTCTCGCGGTGCAGAACATGGGGTTCCTCCGGGGCCTCTCGCCGGCGTACATGCGCGTCACTCCTGCGATCAACGATTGGGTCGCCGCGGTCGTGGCCGCGGATCCGACGTTCGCGGGGGCCGGCTTCCAGGTGCTCCGTGAGCGCGCGGCGATCGGCTACACGGGCGATGTGTATCACCGCACCGCGGAGCCGTCCGCCCACCGGAAGATGCTCGCCGCGCTCTGGCGTGAGAGTCCTGTCCCACTGCTGACCGGGTCTCAGCGGCTGGCGACTCTGGCGTCGCTCCTGCACCGGGACGGCGAAGGCGCGTCGGTGGTCACCGCGCTGATCCGTGCCTCCGGCATTCCCGCGCCCGTGTGGGTCCGACGCTTCCTGCGTGCCTATCTCCGACCGATCGTGCACAGCCTGCTGGCCCATGACCTCGCCTTCATGCCGCACGGCGAGAACCTCATCCTCATTCTCGAGGGGCATGTGCCGACCGGCGTGTTCATGAAGGACATCGGCGAGGAGGTGGCCGTGCTGGCGGATCGCGCGTTGCCGGAAGACGTGCGACGCATCGTCGCCCCCGTCGACGATCAGGAGAAGGCGCTCGCGGTGTTCACCGACGTCTTCGACGGGGTGCTGCGGCATCTGGCCGGCATCCTCCACGTCGACGGCACGCTGAGTGAGACGGAGTTCTGGCGCCTGGTCGCGGAGACGGTCGACGAGCACGCCGACGAGCATCCCGATCTGGATTCTCTCGTCGATCTGCGGGCCGATGCCTTCGCCCACTCGTGCCTGAACCGTCTGCAGCTGCGCAACACGCTGCGCATGGTCGACCTCGCGGACCAGTCCTCGTCGCTCATGTACGCCGGAACTCTCGAGAACCCCATCGCCCGGTCGCGCATCCTTTCGCCCACGTCTCTGTCGGTCGTGGGAGGCTGAGCGGATGGCAGAGCTGTTCCGCGACGCCCTCGGCGTCCCGCACATCCGGGCGACGGATGCGCGGGACCTCGCCGATGCGCAGGGAGAGGTCACCGCGCGAGACCGCGGATGGCAGATCGAGGTCGACCGGTTGCGTTCGGCCGGGCGTCTGTCCGAGCTCATCGGGGAGGCGGGCCTCGACTGGGACGTCTTCGCGCGCCGGGCGAGGATCGACGACACCGCCCGTCAGGCGTTCGCGGCGCTCGACGAGGAGACGAGCGCGTTCGTGCGGGCGTACACGGCCGGCGTCCGCCGGGGGATGGGTGCCACCGGTAAGCATGCCTCCGAGTTCCGCGTCCTCGACGAGCTCTTCGGCGACGACCGCCCGCTCACACCGTGGGCGGATCACGATCCACTCGGCGTCCTGCATGTCGCGCACGTGCTGTTCTCGACGTTCCCGCACGTGCTGTGGCGCGAAAGGGTGGCCACCGTCCTGGGCGACGACTGGGTCGACGTGTTCGTCGGGGATGACACGTCTCCGACCGGCGGGAGCAATGCGTGGGCGCTGCACGGCTCGCGCACCGAGAGCGGATCGCCGATCGTCGCGGGGGATCCGCATCGGATGTTCGAGCTCCCCGGCCCGTATCAGCAGGTGCGTCTCGCCTGCGAGGAGTTCGATGTCATCGGCCTCGCGTTTCCCGGAGTCCCCGGAGTCCCGCATTTCGGGCACACCGGTGACGCGGCGTGGGGAATCACGAACGCGATCGCGCACAGCGTCGATGTCTTCGAGGAGCGTCTCCGGGCACGGGACGGCGGCTACGACGCGTGGGGGCCCAGCGGGTGGGCGCCCGTCGACGTCGTGCGCCATCGCATCGCGGTGCGCGGGGGCACCACCGTCGAGGTCGAGGCGCTGGAGACGGCCCACGGCTGCATCGTCACCGACCTGCAGGAGGCTGACGGCGCTCTGCGTGCGTGGAGCATGCGGCATCCGGCGCGGACCGGGGCGGATCTCGGTTTCGGCGCGATCCTGCCGCTGCTGCGCGCGCGCACTGCGCAAGACGTGATCACGGCGTTCTCCCGCTGGGTGGATCCCGTCAACAGGGTGCTCGCCGCCGACCGTGCCGGTGATGTGCTCTCGGCGACCGTCGGCACCGTTCCGCGACGGGACCGTGCCGAAAGACGACGCGTCCTCCCGGCAGCATCCACCGCGCCTGCCCCTGACCGCGAACGCATCGGTGCGGTCGCCGTGCACGATGTCGCCGTCGATGCGAACGAGCGGCCGTCCGCCGCGTCGATCGACTTCGGATGGGCCTACCCGTCCGCTCATCGAGCCGCCCGGATCACGCAGCTGCTCGGCGCGATCGATCCGCACACGGTGGATGAGTTCGGGCCGATCTGGGGCGACACCGAATCGGGAGCAGCCGTCAGCATCCTCGCCCTGCTCCCCGCGGGCGAGCTGTCACCGAGCGCCGCGGGGGTGCGGGATCTGTTGGCCGCCTGGGATAGGAGGGCGGATGCCGACTCGGCAGCTGCCGGAGTCTTCGGTGCGTGGCGCAACGCCCTGGTCCGAGCCGTGACGGCGCATCCGGCGCTGTCGCCGCTGCAGGAGCCGCATCCGTTCGGCGCGGTCTTCGACCCCTGGATGCGGGTGGAGGGGCAGGTCGCCTCCGTCCTCGCTCGGATCCTGCAGCACCCCGCGCTCCGTGACGATGCTGCCGCGCTCGTGCGCGCCACGTTGGAGGAGGCCGCGGATGCGCAGCGCTGGGGTGCGACGCATCGGATGCTCCCACTGCACGTCCTCGCCGAGGTCCGGGGTGCAGCCGCCCCCGGCGAGAACCTGGACATCCCGCTGTCCGGCGACGGCGACGCGGTCCGCTGCACGGGATCGACGCCCGGGCTCACCGACCGTGCGTGGCGGGGCTCCGTCGCCCGATGGGCATGGGATCTCGCCGACCGGCAGCAGAGCGTCTGGAGCGTGCCGTTCGGGGCCTCCGGCGACCCCGACTCCGCGCACTTCGCCGACCAGCTGGACGACTGGGCGGCCATCGACCCGACACGCATCGTCACAGACTGGAGCGCCCTGCGCCCTGACCACCCGACCGGAGCAGCATGACCGTCACCCGCAACTCATCGCGCCTCGTGAGCGGGCCCGCCGGAGCCGTCGTCCACACGATCGACTCCGCAGAGCTCGGACGCCTGGAGTTCACGGTGCTCGATCCCGTCGCCGACCTGGCGCTCCTCCATGAGTGGGTGTCCCGCCCCAGCTCCCGCTTCTGGGGGCTCTCGGCACTGTCACCCGACGAGGTCCGTGACCTCTACCTCTACGTCGACGGGTTGACCAGCCATCACGCGTTCCTCATCCGCCGAGACGGCCTGCCCGTCGTGCTGCTGCAGACCTACGAGCCGGAGAACGATCCGCTCGGCGAGGCCTATGCGCCGCTCCGAGGTGACGCCGGCATCCACTTCCTGCTGGGCGATCGCGGCATCGTCGTGCCGGGATTCATGAGCAGGCTCGTCGACGCGGTGGCGGAGTTCCTGTTCTCGAGCCCTGAGGTGGACCGGGTGGTCATCGAACCGGATGTGGACAACGAGCGCGCTGTCGCGAGGGCGCAGAAATCCGGTTTCGAGCTCGGCCCGCGCGTGGTCCTGCCGCAGAAGACCGGGCAGCTCGCGTTCCTCACGCGGGAACGTTGGCTGAAGCTGCGTGCTGACCGCGCGTGATCGGTGCTGACCGCGCGTGATCGGTGCTGACCGCGCGTGATCGGTGCTGACCGCGCGTGATCGACGTCAGAGCAGGCTGGTGATCGCCGGGTCGCGGCCGGCGACCTCTGCGGCCGTGGCGACGATCACCCGGCGGATCGCGGCGACGGCGACGGCCGGAGTGACATCGGCGCGATGGGCGAGGCTCACGGTGCGGGTCATCATGGGGTGTGTCAGCCGGACGGAACGCAGTGCAGGGCGATCGAGCAGCACCATCGCCGGAACCACCGCGACGCCGACACCGCGCTCGACGAAGCGCAGCACGGCATCCATCTCCGCGCCCTCGAGCACGTGGTTGGGTCGAAGCCCCTCGGCGCGGAAGGCCGCGTCGGTCGTCGCTCGAAGCTCGTAGGTCTCGTCGAGCGCGATCAGCGGGAGGGTGGCGAGGTGGTGGAGCGTCATCGATGCCGAGCTCGACACCGGCGGCTCGGTCGCAGCGGAGACGACGACGAGTTCTTCGGTGAGCAGGGGCGTCCGCGTGAGGCTGAACCCTGAGGGCGGTGGGCCGTCGGATTCGGTGATGAGCGCGATGTCGACCGCGCCGACGGCGAGCTCTTCGACGAGTCGGCGGGAGCCGCTCTCGGTCAGGTGCAGGTCGATGCCGGGATGCGCCGAGTGGAACGAGCTGATCGCTTCGGCGACGAGGCTGATGCAGAGGGTGGGCGGTGCGCCCAGGCGCACGCGTCCGCGGCGGAGGCCAGCCAGTTCCCCCATCTCGTCGCGGATGGCATCGGCCTCGGCGAGCATGCGCTGTGCGCGGGGGAGGAGCGTCTCTCCGGCAGCCGTGAGAGCGATGTGGCCGCGTGCGCGGTGGAACAGTTCGGCGCCGAGTTCGCGCTCGAGAGTCGAGATCTGTCGGCTCAGCGACGGCTGTGCCAGGTGCAGGTGCTCGGAGGCGCGGGTGAAGTGTCCGAGACGCGCGACCTCGACGAACCCGCGGAGCTGCTCGAGGTTCATGACCATAGCCTACCCGTATCGTTTCAAGTCGGACTATGCATTGGAGTTATTAGGATCCCCTAACTACCGTGGATCGCATGGCCACGCGCGAACGTCAGATATCCACCACCGTCCTCGTCATCGGCACCGGAGGCTCGGGCCTGCGGGCAGCGATCGAGATCGCCGAACACGGTGTCGACGTGCTCGCCGTGGGTAAACGACCGCGGCAGGATGCGCACACCTCGCTTGCCGCCGGCGGCATCAACGCGGCACTGGGCACGATGGACTCCGACGACAGCTGGCAGCAGCACGCGGCCGACACCATCAAGGAGAGCTACCTGCTCGCCAACCCGCACACGGTCGAGATCGTCACGCAGGGCGCCGAGCGCGGCATCCGCGACCTGGAGCGCTGGGGCATGGACTTCGCCCGCGAAGACGACGGCCGCATCTCGCAGCGCTTCTTCGGCGCCCACACCTTCCGCCGCACGGCATTCGCCGGTGACTACACGGGCCTCGAGATCCAGCGCACCCTCGTGCGCAAGGCCGAGCAGCTCGACGTTCCGATCCTCGACCACGTCTACATCACGCGCCTGCTCGTGCGCGACAACGTGGTGTTCGGTGCCTACGGCTTCGACCAGGCCGACGGCACCCGCTACCTCATCCACGCGGATGCCGTGATCCTCGCCGCGGGCGGTCACAACCGCATCTGGCGGCGCACCTCGTCCCGCCGCGACGAGAACACGGGCGACTCGTTCCGCCTCGCGGTCGATGCGGGTGCGCGGCTCCGCGACCCCGAGCTCGTGCAGTTCCACCCGTCCGGGATCATCGAGCCCGAGAGCGCGGCCGGCACCCTGATCTCCGAGGCCGCGCGCGGAGAGGGCGGCATCCTCCGCAACGCCCTCGGCGAGCGGTTCATGGAGAAGTACGACCCGGAGCGCATGGAGCTTTCGACCCGTGACCGCGTCGCCCTCGCCGCCTACACCGAGATCCAGGAAGGACGCGGCACCGAGAACGGCGGCGTCTGGCTCGATGTCTCGCACCTGCCGCGCGAGACGATCATGACCCGTCTGCCCCGCGTCTACCAGACGATGATGGAGCTGCAGATGCTCGACATCACGACCGATCCGATCGAGATCGCGCCGACCGCGCACTACTCGATGGGCGGGGTCTGGGTGCGTCCGGAAGACCACCAGACCGACGTCGACGGGCTCTACGCGATCGGCGAGGCGTCGAGCGGACTGCACGGCGCGAACCGTCTCGGCGGCAACTCGCTCATCGAGCTGCTCGTCTACGGACGCATCGTCGGGCAGGCGGCCATGGAGCATGCGGCCGGGCTCGACGCGCAGCGCCGGTCGGCGACGGCGGTGGCTGAAGCGCGGGCCGAGATCGACGATCTGCTGGCAGCGGAGGGCCGCGAGAACGTCCGTGCCCTGCAGCGCGCGATCCGCAACCTCATGACCGAGTACGCGGGCGTCGTGCGCTCGGAAGAGGGGTTGCTCGCCGGCCTCGCCGACCTCGACATGATCGAGGGGCGCATGGAGGACATCGGCATCCACCCCGACATCGCCGGGTTCCAAGACCTTGCGCATGCTTTCGACCTCAAGGCGTCGGCGCTCGCCGCCCGGGCCACCCTCGAGGCAGCGCTGGAGCGCCGGGAGACGCGCGGATGCCACAACCGCAGCGACTTCCCCGACAGCGACCCCACGCTGCAGGTGAACCTGGTGTGGTCGCCGACCGATGGTGTGACCCGTGAGCCGATCCCCGCCATCTCGCCGGAGATCGCGGAGCTCATGCGCGAGGTCGACACCGCGGGCAAGCTCGTCGAGTAACTGCATCCACGTCTGTTCCGGTCGCACTTCCTGCCGCTCGATCGCCGATCTGGCGGCAGGAAGTGCGACCGGAACTGTGAGGAGGTGCCGGCCGCGGGCTCAGTCGGCCTGCGGATCCTCCGCGTCGATCACGCCGATGCCGACGGCTTCGTGGTCGGGCTCGGGGTCGGTGCGCTTCGGTGCTTTCGGCTCCTCGCCCGGAGCCTTCTCGGTGCTCGGCTCTTCGAGGTCTTCGGTGCTGGGAAGTTCGCTCGGGTCGGCGTCTTCGGGGGAGTCGGCCTCCGCCGGCGTCGTCACCTCGCCCTCGCTCGTGTCCGACGAGGCGGGCGAGGGGGTCTGTGCCTCGGGCGAGAGCTCGTCGGTCGGCTCCGGCTCGGGAGTGCTGTTCGTCATGATGGGCCCTTTCGGCGATGTGTCCGATCAGCATGTCGCGACCGAGAGCCCGGTTGAAGGGGGTTGACGTGGCGGCGGGTTAATCCCGGTGAACCGAAGCGGCGAATCCGGCGTAGCCTGGAGGAGTGACAGCGTACGTCTCGGCCTTCGACCTCTTCTCCATCGGAGTGGGGCCTTCGAGCTCCCACACGGTCGGCCCGATGCGGGCGGCCCTCGACTTCGCGCGACGCCTCACCGCAACCGGCATCCTCCCTACGGTGGCCCGCGTCGGCAGCACGCTCTACGGGTCTCTCGGAGCGACCGGGATCGGGCACGGGACGCCGGATGCCGTGGTCGCCGGCCTCCGCGGACTCACGCCCGAGGCGTGCGACCCTGCCGAAGTCCGCGCCGCCTGGACCGACCTGCCCGAGCACGCCGTGATCCGCATCGACGGAACGCACGAGGTCCCGTTCGTGAAGGACGACATCGTCTTCGCCCCGCGCACGCGGCTTCCAGGCCACCCGAACGCCATGACGATCACCGCGTGGGATGCCGCGGGGCAGGCGATCGCCGAGGAGACCTACTACTCGGTGGGTGGCGGCTTCATCCGTCGCGACGGCGAGGAAGCGAAGATCACGACCGCGGGTTTCCCGTACTCGTATGCGGATGCCGCATCGCTGCTCGCCCTCTGCGATGAGAACGGGCTCTCGATCGCCGAGGTCGCCCGGCTCAACGAGTCCTCATTGCGCAGCGAGGAAGAGGTCGCTGCCGGCCTCGACGCGATCTGGGACGCGATGTCGGGGTGCGTCGACGCCGGTCTCCACGCCGAGGGGACGCTGCCCGGCTTCCTGAAGGTCAAGCGACGGGCCGGGGTGATCCGCGGCCAGCTAGAAGAGGTCGAGGCCGACGGTCATCGCGAGCTGCCGGGTGAGTGGCTGGGCGCCTTCGCTCTGGCCGTCAACGAGGAGAACGCGGCGGGCGGACGAGTGGTCACAGCGCCCACGAACGGTGCTGCCGGAATCCTCCCCGCCGTCGCCATGTACTGGTGGCGGTTCCTCGCCGACTCGGGACTCGGGGCGGGCAATGCGGTCACGCCCTACGGTGAGCTGGTCGGCAGTGCGCTGCTGGGCTTCGAGCCGGACGTCAGGGCCGTGACCGACGGGGGCGACCTCGATGAGGAGCAGACGGCAGAGGCGAACCGTCGTCGGGGTATCCGTCGCTTCCTGCTGACGGCCACCGCGCTCGGGTCGCTGTTCAAAGCCAATGCGTCGATCTCGGGAGCCGAGGGCGGATGCCAGGCCGAGGTCGGATCCGCCTGCGCCATGGCAGCCGGAGGCTTGACCGCGGTGATGGGCGGCACGAACCGCCAGATCGAGAACGCCGCCGAGATCGCGATGGAGCATCACCTCGGTCTCACCTGCGACCCGATCGGCGGCCTCGTGCAGATCCCGTGCATCGAGCGCAACGCGATCGCCGCGTCGACGGCCGTGACCGCCGCTCGTCTCGCCCTGCGCGGTGACGGCAGCCACTACGTCTCGCTGGATGCGGTCGTCGAGACGATGCGGCAGACGGGCGCCGACATGTCGACGAAGTACAAGGAGACCAGCGAGGGCGGTCTCGCGGTCAACGTCATCGAGTGCTGACGGCCCCGGCGCAGCCGACCTCTCGCTCTCGTGTCGGACTCCGCCGGTAGTCTCCTCGGAGCGCGCACGAGCGTGCACGCGACGGGGAGGAATCGGATGGACGCGTTCTGGGAGCCGAGCTCTCGGCGTCGGCGGCAGCAGCCGGTCGTGGCGGTGCGCCCGAACGACGACGCCCCGACGCCCGGCGCGGGCTGGCCTACCGACATCCCTGCCGTCGCCCAGGTGCTGCGCGAGGGGATCGACCTCGACCCGGGTGTCACGTTCCTCGTCGGCGAGAACGGCAGCGGCAAGTCCACCCTGGTCGAGGGCATCGCGATCGCGTACGGCCTCTCCCCGGAGGGCGGGTCGCGGCAGGCCAGGCACACGACCCGCGCGACCGAGTCGCCGTTGTCGGAGTGGCTCCGGCTGCAGCGGGGTGTGGGCGCGAGCCGGTGGGGTTTCTTCCTCCGGGCTGAGACGATGCACTCGTTCTACACATATCTCGAAGACAACCCGTCGACGAGTGGTCCCGATGTCCCGTTCCACGAGATGAGCCACGGCGAATCGTTCCTCGCGATCCTGGAGAGCCGGTTCGATGAGCCCGGCTTCTACTGCCTCGATGAGCCGGAGGCGGCGCTGTCGTTCAACTCGACCCTCGCTCTCATCGCGGTGCTGCGCCGCATCGCCGACGAGGGCGGCCAGGTGCTGTGCGCGACGCACTCGCCGGTGCTGGCGGCTCTCCCCGGGGCGAAGATCCTCGAGGTGGGGGAGTGGGGCGTGCGCCCGGCCGAATGGAACGACCTCGAGATCGTGAACCACTGGCGCTCGTTCCTCGAGCATCCGACCCGCTACCTGCGTCACCTGCTCGACTGAAACCGGGTCCGGGTCGCGGAGCGAAGTCGTAGGCTGACGGGCATGACCGAGCAGAAGCCTCCGCGGCGTCGCGGCCGCCCGCGGGGCGTCTCCGACTCGCGGGCGCGCATCATCGCGGCCGCGGTCGACGACTTCGGCGAGAAGGGGTACGACGGCGCGACGATCCGCTCGATCGCCGCTCGCGCCGGGGTGGACTCGGCGCTCGTGCACCACTACTTCGGCACCAAGGCCGACCTCTTCGCCGAGGCTGTGGGCATCCCGCTGCGACCGGACATCGACGTGCCGGGGATCCTCGCGGGGCCTCGCGGCGAGATCGGCGAACGTCTGATCCGCTACGTCCTCGAGGCCTTCGAACAGCCGGAGGTGCGAAGACGCGGGGTCATGCTGTTGCGCACCGCGATCGGGAGTCGACTCACGACCCCGTTGCTGGCAGGCTTCCTGTCGCGTGAGCTCCTCTCGCGCGTCGCTCGAAGCCTCGATGCCGATGACGCCGATCTGCGAGCCTCACTCGTCGCATCGCAGATCGCCGGCATGCTCATCGCCCGCTACGTGCTGCGGCTTCCGGCGCTCGCGGCCGCATCGGTCGATGAGCTCGTCGCCTGGGTCGGCCCGACCGTGCAGCGCTACCTCTTCGACTGACATCCACCCGCGCGTCGATCCCGCCGCAGATCCCGTTGACGTGATCGACCCGCAGGCGGATAATTCATCGCATGATGAATAAATCGGCTGTCGAGATCTCGCAGCTGCGAGTGCGACGCGGCGCGGTGCATGTGTTCGAGGGCATCGATCTCGCGATCCCCCGGGGCCAGATCACCGGTCTGTTGGGGCCGTCGGGCTGCGGCAAGACCACGCTCATGCGCTCGATCGTCGGGGTGCAGAAGATCGCTTCGGGCGACGTGACGGTACTGGGTGAGCCGGGAGGATCGCGACAGCTGCGGCACCGCGTCGCCTACGGCACGCAAGGAGCATCGGTGTACGGCGACCTCAGCGTGCGCCAGAACCTCTCCTACTTCGCCTCTCTACTGAAAGCCCCCAGGGGCGACGTCGACCGGGTCATCGAAGAGGTCGGTCTCGGTCCGCAGGCGGGGCAGCTCGTCGACTCCCTGAGCGGAGGGCAGGCCACGCGGGTGTCACTCGCCGTGGCGCTGATCGGCTCGCCCGAACTCGTCGTGCTGGACGAGCCGACGGTCGGACTCGACCCCGTGCTGCGGGGCGAGCTGTGGACGCTCTTCCGCGGTCTGGCTGATCGGGGAGTGACGCTCATCGTGTCGAGTCATGTGATGGATGAGGCCGTGCGCTGCGACCGACTGCTGCTGATGCGCGAAGGGCGGATCATCGCGGACACGACTCCGAAGGCCCTTCTCTCCGACACCGGAACCGCCGATGCCGAAGCAGCATTCCTCGCTCTGATCGAGCGTGATCGCGCGGCCGGCATCGAGGACACGCGGCGATCACGCCGTGAAGCGCGTGACCGGCACGAGGAGGTCGGAGAATGAACGGCCGCCGGATGTTCGCGACCGCCGGCCGCGTGCTCACACAGCTGCGGCACGATCCGCGGTCGATCGTCCTGATGCTCGTCGCGCCGAGCCTGCTCGTGGGGCTCTTCGCCTGGTTGTTCAGCGATCAGGAGGGCGTGTTCGATCAGTTCGGCGGCGCGATCCTTGCGCTGTTCCCGTTCATCGTGATGTTCCTCATCACATCGATCACCACCTTGCGCGAGCGCCGCTCCGGCACGCTCGAGCGTCTGATGACCACGCCCCTCGACAAGGCCGACTTCATCCTCGGCTACGCCCTCGCCTTCGGGGTGATGGCGCTGCTGCAAGCGGTCATCACGGTGTCGTTCGCGGTGGGGGTGTGCGGACTCGACGTCGAAGGGCCGCTGTGGCAGCTGGGCTTGGTCGCGATCGTCGACGCACTTCTCGGCACGGCGCTCGGGCTGCTGGCCAGTGCGTTCGCGCAGACCGAGTTCCAGGCGGTGCAGTTCATGCCGCTGCTGGTGTTCCCGCAGATCATCCTCGGCGGACTGTTCATGCCCCGCGACCAGATGCCCGACGTGCTGCACGCCATCTCGGACTGGCTGCCGTTGAGCTATGCGATCGATACGATCAACGCCGTCGCGGCCGGCGATGAGGGATGGGACGTGTTCGCTCCGCTGCTCGTGGTCGTCGCGTTCGCGGTGGCGGCGTTGGTGCTGGCGTCGCTCACGCTGCGTAGACGGACGCGCTGAGGCGCCGTCCGGTCGGCGCTCAGCGTGCCGCGCGGCCCTTGGTGTGTCTGGTCGGCACCGCGGCCCAGGGGTCTTCGGGCCACGGATGCTTCGGGTAGCGCCCGCGCATCTCGGCGCGCACGTGAGCGTAGGGGCCCGACCAGAACGAGGTGAGGTCGTCGGTGACGGCGAGTGGCCGCCCGGCGGGCGAGAGCAGGTGGAAGAGCACGGGCACGCGGCCGTCGACCAGCCGGGGAGTCTCGGCCCAGCCGAAGCACTCCTGCAGCTTCACGGCGACGACGGGCCGGGCGTCCGGTTCGTCGGGGGCCGGATACGTGATGCGGATGCGGGATCCGCTGGGTACTTCGAGTCGTTCGGGGACGAGCTCATCCAGGCGCACCGCTTCAGGCCACGGCAGCAGCCGGCGCAGCGCCGACGCGAGCTCCAGCCGTGCGGCAGGGGTGCCACCGGCCAGGGAGTCGAGCTCCGGCGCGAGCCAGGCGTCGAGGTCGATGAGGAGTCCGGCATCCGACACATCAGGCCAGGGTGCTCCCAGCTCGCGGTGCAGCAGCGCCAAGCGGCATCGCAGGTCGACAGCGGCCGGGGCCCAGGTGAACATGCTCAGGCCGTCGCGCCGAAGCGTGCGGCGAACGGCGTCCCGCCCCTCTGCGGCCGATGCGCGCACCGGGGCCGAGGAACGCAGGATCGCGCCGACGCGGCTCTCGCGACGAGCCTGGACGCGGCCTCCGACGAACTCCGCCTCGACACGGTCGGTGATCAGATGGCTCGCCGCCCGTTCCATCTGCTCCTCGGTGAGCGTGGCCGCTGACCGGATGATCGCGCCGGTGCCGGCAGACGCGCGCCCGGACGCCCGAGCGACGTCTGCGATGGCCAGCCACTCGACCGCCGCGAGCGGACCGGTCACTCCTGCGCGGGTTCCGGATGCCAGCAGGAAAGTCGCCCCGCCGGCGCTGCGATCCACGCGGCGGGCGACCCGCTCGGGGAACGCCAGCGCGATCACGAGGCCGACGCTGTCGAGGTCGGCGCGCACACCCGGAGTCGACACGATCATGCGCTCGAGGCGATCGGCATCGCTGCGCCAACGACGTGCATCCGATGTGCGCCCGCCCCGGAGGGTGATCAAAGCCTGCGCGACGTCGGAGTCCGCGGTGCGCAGGTCTCCGCCCAGAAGTGCGACGATCTCGGCGGCGAGTCGAGCACCCACCACCGGGCCGCCGTCACGGAGTGCTCGGGCGAGCCGCGGATCGGTCGGGATGCGAGCCAGGGAGCGGCCCTCGTCGGTGACACGGCCCTCGTCGTCGATCGCTCCGAGGCCGTGGAGCACCGTGATGGCGTCGGCCAGGTTCGCGGCGGGCAGCGGGTCGATCAGTCGCAGACCAGCCCCGCCCGGCGCACCCCAGCACGCGAGCAGGAGGGCCGCATCCGCAAGGTCGCTCGAGGCGATCTCGGGAGTCGGGCGTGCGGGGGCGGTGGCGTAGGTACGCTCGTCGATGCAACGGACGACGGTCCCCGGCCCCTGACGGGTGGCCCGACCGGCGCGCTGCACGCACGACGAGCGGGACGCTGCGGAGGTCACGAGACCGGTCATGCCGCGCCCGACGTCGCGTTGCGGGGCGCGGGCCAGGCAGGTGTCGACGACCAGCCGCACGCCCGGCACCGTGAGCGAAGACTCAGCGAGCGAGGTCGTGACGATGATGCGGGCCGGCTCGTCGGGGCGTCGACCGCGGATCACGGCGTCCTGCTCGGCAGCGGGCATCTGACCGTGCAGCTCCCGCACGTCGAACGCGTCGGTGTTGTCGCGGACACGGCGTGCGATCTCCGACACCTCGCGCGCACCCGGGGCGAAGACCAGCACGTCGGCCGCCGGGTCTTCGCGGACAAGGTCCCGGGCGGCAGATGCCGTGGTCTGCGCGACGTGGTCGAGGAACCCCCAGGTGACCCCGCGTTCGTCGAGACGCGGGACGGGACTCGGGGCCCAGCGTTCGGTGAGCGGGAAGGCGGGAACGTCGTGGTCGACGATCGGAGCGGGCTCGTCGTCGGTACCGATGACGGCGGCGATACGCGCGGCGTCGAGGGTCGCCGACATGGCGATGAGCACGAGGTCGTCTCGCAGCTCGCGCACCTCAGAGAGCAGACCGATCAGGAGGTCGGTCTCGAGCGCGCGCTCGTGCACCTCGTCGATGATCACGGCATCCACGCCCGTGAGACCAGGGTCGCTCAGCAGACGTCGGAGCAGCACACCCGCCGTGACGAACTCGACCTGCGTCTCTCGTGCGACCGCGCGCTCGCCACGGACGGTGAACCCCACGCGAGTGCCGAGCGGTGTGCCATCGAGCTGCGCGAGCCGGCGCGCGGCTGCCCTGGCGGCGACGCGCCGCGGCTGGGTGACGATCACGCGGCCGGAGGAGCGCGATGCGAGCAGTGGCGGCACCAGCGTGGTCTTGCCCGTGCCTGGAGGTGCACTCACCACCGCTGACGTGCTCGTGTCGAGCGTCGTGGACAGCTCATCGAGGGCGGCCGCGAACGAGAGTCCTGCGCCGATGGCGGCGAGGTCGAAGGCGGCGGACGTCATCCTCACAGTCTGCCCGGTCGGGAACACAGCGGATGCCGCGACCGAATCGATCGCGGCATCCGCTGTGCTGTGGTGATGGTGCGGCTACTCCGCGTCTGCGACAGGTGAGGCGGGCGGCGGCGGCGTGCTCGATGTCGGAGTGCTCGGCGTCGAGACCCGGGTCTTCGCCGGGGCGGGAGCGCTGGCTGCAGCCACGCCCTCGCCGAAACCGCGGCCGACGGCCTGGCCCTGGATGATCCCGGCGAGGTCGAGTCCGGTCGCGGAGTGCACGCTGTCGAACACCGACCGCATCGCGATCGCGCTGTCGGCGCCGACGACCTGTGACGCACCGTCTTCGCCCGAGCTGCCGATGATGGAGACGTTGCCGATCGCCGCGTAGCCCTTGGAGAACTCCGCCATGATCGACGGCAGCACCTCGAGTACGCGCTGCGAGAGGAATGCATCCTGGTTCGACGCGATGGCCTTGGCCTCGGCCTCGAGAGCGGCGGCGCGGGCATCACCCTCGGCACGGATGGCGTCTGCCTCGGCGTTGGCGCGCAGACGGCGGGCCTCGGCTTCTGCTTCGGCCTGTGCGCGAAGGGCGTTGGCCTCACCGGTCGCCTTGGCGATCGCGGCCGTGGCCTCACCATCGGCGCGGGCCTTGTCGGCCTGTGCCTGCTGCTCGGCGATGCGCGTGCGCGCCTCGGCCTGCTTGACCTGCTCGATCGCGGCGGCCTCTGCTGCCTTCTCGCGTGTGTAGAGCTCGGCCTGGGCGCGGGTCTCGGCCTCGTACCGCTGTGCGTCGGCGACGCGCTTGACGTCGGCGTCGAGCTGGGCTTGCTTGTTCTCGGCCTGCTGCTGCAGAACGGCCTGCTCTGCCTGAGCACGGGCGAGAGCCTCGGCCTGCTCCGCCTCGGCCCTGGCGCGACCGATGCCGGAGTCGGAGTTGGCCGTGTTCGTGTCGAGCGCGGTCTGCTCGATCAGGTTGGCTTCCTTGTTGGCGATGTTCTTCTGGTTGATCGCGCGGTCGGCGTTGGTCTGCGAGATCTCCGCCGACTGACGCTTCGCCTGGATCTCGGGAGCACCGAGCGACTGGATGTAGCCGACCTTGTCGGTGATGCCCTTGATCTGGAACGAGTCGAGGATCAGGCCCTGCTCGGCGAGCTCCTGCGAGACATCGGCGGCGATCTGGTCGGAGAACTTCTTGCGCTCGCGCATGAGCTCGACGACCGAGAGGGTGGCGACGATGCCACGGAGGGCACCTTCGAGCTGCTCGGTGGTGAACTGCTCGATGGCCTTGTCCTGCGAGGCGAATCGCTCGGCTGCACGGCGGACCAGGATCGGGTCGGAGCCGATCTTCACGATCGCGACACCGTCGACGTTCAGCGTGACGCTGTCGAGCGACTGCGCCTCGGCGTTGAGGGAGACCTGGCGGGAGCGCAGCGAGATGATCTCGTGGCGCTGCGTGATCGGGTTGACGAGCGACTTGCCGTTCACGATGACCGTGACGGGCGACTCCGACATCTCGGACCTGCTCGATCCGTCGGTCGCGATGACAGCCGTCTGCACCTTCTGCTTGCGTCCCGAGATGACGAGGGCCTCGTCGGCTCGAGCGACCTTGATCCAGCTGCGTGCGAACAACAGCAGGATGAGCAGTATGACGACGGCGACGACGACGGCGATGCCGATGATGACGAAGATTCCGACGATTCCGGCGATCTCCATGAATGACCTCCCTGGTTCCCCCCGAGGGGGCGGTCTGACGTGCCGGCGACGAGCGCGGGCGTATGCACCCCACCCTGCCAGATGCAGCGCGTCCGCGACGCGACAGCCGTCATCTCAAGCCGAATGAAGTGAGAAATGCTGCACAACTGAGTGTTGTGCAGAAGCGGGCTCAGCCCTTGCGGAGCTTCTCTGCGAGGTCGCGCAGGGTACGCAGCTCGTCGTCGTCGAGGCGCGCCATGCGGTCGGCGATCGAGCGTCCGTGCACGGTGGCGAGCGAGCGGAATGCCCGTGCGCCCTCGTCGGTAGCGCGGATCAGCGCGCCGCGACCGTCGTCGGGGTCAGCGCACTTCGCCACGAGGCCGCGGGTGACCATGCGATCGACCAGGCGCGAGACGCTGGGCTGACTGATCAGCATGTTCGAGGTGATGTCGCGCAACCGCGCGGTCATGCCGGGGGAGCGGGTGACGGTGAGCAGCACGTCGTACTCGGCCTGTGCGATGTCGCTGTGCTCGAAGTCGCTCATCATCTCGGTGAACAGTTCGTGCTGCGCGCGGAACAGGCTCTCCCAGGCCTCCAGGGCGAGCTTGCGATCGGTCATCCTCACAGAATAGTGCGAACAGTAAAGGGCCGGTCGGAGAGGCTCCCGACCGGCCCTTGTCCCTTGCACCAAGAGTGTCCTGCAATCACATGCGGTGAGTGCCACAGCAAACATTCACCGTGTGATCACTGTATAACGGCGAGATAACGAATGCAACGGTTTGGTCACGGAAACTTCTCCGAGGCCTGCGTCTACCCAAGTCCTTCTTCGCAGTTGCTGTCGTAGCGTGCTTGCGTTCTGAGCGCGTATTCCGATCCGCTGTCTGTGTGGACCAGCCAAGGGGGAAAGTCGATGTACCTATCCATGGCGGCCGACCAGGTTGCGGGTGCGTCGGCTGGACGAGGGTCATCGGCTGCGAGCTCGCGCAGCCCGGAATCAGTGGGATGGTCCTTGGCCCAGTCGTACATGAGCTGGCCGGTCTCCGACCAGTCCTTCTCGTTCATCTGCCGGGCGATGGATGCGGGCATGGGCGCGTCATCCGGCGTGCTGTAGTCGTACGTGCACGAGTAGGTGCGACCGTCGTCCGCGACATATCGCAGGGCGATCGTCACATTGGTGGAATACCCGATCGGCGGGCCGAGCGTTTTGCTGACCATCGCCAAGGCGAGGGCCAAGAACACCACAGCGACAACCGACACACCGATGAACCAGCGGCGGCCCCGGCGCTTCACCTGTGCGGTCGGGATCGGATTCGTCGGTTCAGCCACAGTGATCTCAATCGGTTCGTCTGGGTAGCCCCGCGGAATCCGCGTTGCATGCTCCGGGTACGCCGCGTCAACGCTATCAGCGGCTGTTCTCCTGACGCTGGCTGCGATCAGCGATCAGCGATCAGCGATCAGCGATCAGCGATCAGCGATCGACGATGGTGAACAGTTGATCTGCGGGGTCGACCAGCACCTCGACCGTCTCGCTGACCTTCATGCTGCCCCATCCGGACCGGGCGCGCGCGTTGAAGGGCTCGAGGCCGTCGACGAAGATCCGCAGGATCAGGGAGTGTCCGTCCTCCAGCGGCTCCACGGAGAGCACCGTGGCTGTTCCGGGAACGCCGTTGGCTCGGAGCTGCCGTGTGTCACGGGCCGATGAGCGCAGCCCGGCGAGGAGGAGCAGGGCGATTAGGACGCAGAAGATCGAACCCGGCATCCATTCGCCCGCCGCCTCAGTGTTCCCGCTCGCGAGGTGGAACACGCAGATCGCCGGCGCGACGAGCACCGCGGCGATGAGCAGCCACAGGAAGACGAGCACGCCGGGGCCGAGCTCGTCGGAGGCCTGGTTTCCCTGCAGGATCGGATTCGTCCGCGACATGCTCGCATCGTAGCCAGACTCCGCCCCGGGGGACAGGCCGGCGTCGCCATCGCGCATGGAAACGACTCGGCGCCGTATGGGTTCCGTCGGTATCGTCGTCGCGCGCGCGGTCCCGGAGGAGGGTGGATCCATGTCCACGGTTCATCGTCCTCAGATCAGCGACACGCTGTCATCAGCGGTGTCGGCGCGTGCGCCCCGCTGGGGCTATCTCTCGCGGACCGTGAGCCACTACGGCACGGTCGCCAGCGTGCTCGCCATCTATCCGCCGGATTCGACGGATGCGGAACGACGCCTCGCCGAAGCCCACCGGTGGTACATGCCTCTGTCGATCGGGGGCGGGGTCGTCTTCTGGGTGATCCTGACTGCGTCCGCAGTGCCCCCGCTGCTTGCCGCGGTCCTCCTGGCCACCGCCCTGCTCCCGATCGGCGTCGTGCTCTCTCGACGCTCGCGCGACATCCGCCGCCGCACGGTCACTCTGTCGTCGAGTCGCTCGGGGCTCGGTAGCGACACAGTCGAAGAGCACATGCAGCAGTGCCGTCTCGATTCCCTGCTGGAGGTGCTGGAAGATGCGGCGCTCGCCTGCCGTCGGGGAGTGATCGACCGCGCCGGGTTCGACAGCGTCTGGCGCGCGTCGTACGCGCACGCCACCGCTATAGTGACCGCGTCCTCACGGCGAGCAAAATAGGGGCATGCTCTCCGTTCGCGTCAGCGTCTCTCAGCCTCTCTCGCCACAGGCGCAAGAGAGCCTCGCGCAGGATCCGACCGTCTGCGACCTCACCGTCCTCCCCGGCGCCGCTATGGAGGGTCATGGCGATGTGTTCCTGTTCGAGATGACCAGGGAGAATGCGAACAACATCATGCGGTCGCTGCGGCACCTCGGCATCCCCGTGGAGGGGAGCATCGTCGTCTCCGAACCGCTGGTCGTGGTGTCGAACGCCGCCGATCGCGCCGAGAGCCTCGCCCCAGGGCATCCGGCCGATGGCGTGCTCTGGGCGCAGGTCGCGGGCAAGGCCGAGGAAGACGCGCGCCCGTCCGTCTCATTCTTCGTGTTTCTGCTCCTCGCCACACTGATCGCCGGTGTCGGTCGGCTGCTCGACCAGCCGATCCTCATCATCGGAGCGATGGTCGTCGGGCCGGAGTTCGCCCCGATCGCGGCGATCTCGTATGCGATCGTCCGCCGTCGCCGTGGCATCATCATGCCAGCCTTGGGCACGCTTCTCGGAGGCTTCGCGGTCTGCGCTGTGCTCGCCTGGGGGATCTGGGCGTTCCTGTACTCATTGGGCGTCATCACCTATGCGCAAGCGACCACCGGGCCGGCGACAGAGTTCATCGTCGCCCCGGATGCCTGGTCTTTCGTCATCGCGCTCCTCGCGGGCATCGCGGGCGTCCTCTCGCTTACGACGGCGAAGTCGTCGGCGCTCGTCGGTGTATTCATCTCCATCACCACGGTGCCGGCGGTCGGAACCATCGGACTAACCCTTGCCGTGGGGGCCTGGGACGAGGCGCGTGGGTCCGGGATCCAATTGCTCGTGAATCTCGCAGGTCTGCTCATCGCCGGTGTCGTGACGCTCTACGTACAACTTGTCGCAGGGCGTTGGCAGGGCTTGCGTGCGGCCCGGCTCCGCAAGCCACGCCGTCAGAGAAGCAGCACCCGTCTGCGGATGCTCAGCATCGAAGACGATGGGCGTCCTTCGAGGCCTGATCAAGAGAGGCTCTAGATCGAAGACTGTGGCGCGGAGCCCGGCTGGTGCCGACTACTCGGCGGCCGGGCCGCCCAGATACTTGCGGCAGGGTCCGCCGGCATCCTCGGCGTCGTCCCTCGGTTCGGCGACATGTGCTCGCGCCACGACCTGGCTCAGTGAGAGCGTGCCGGTGCAGGCGAACACCACGAGGTCTCCCGGCGATGACGTCTTCGGCAGCCGGGCGCGCAGCCGGGCATCTCCCTCGGAGGAGCGGAGGATCGTCGGCACCAGGTCTCGGGCGCGCGGAGAGTTCAGGAGCTCGATGTGGGTGACCAGGGGGATGATCGCGCGCAGATCGCAGTCGACGGTCACCGCGACGTCGTGCCATCCGTGACGTTCGTCGCGGGCGGTGATCCGTCCGACCACCAACGTCACGTGTGCATCCGCTTCGGGGTGAACCGCTGATGCATCCACCGGCGCGATCAGCACGTAGGGCGTGTGTCGGTCTCGTGCGAGATCGGTCAGCGACCGTCCGGCGACGACGATGTCGTGCGCGCCGATCACCGTGTCCGTCGGCCACAGCTTCCGAACGTCACGTCGCGGGTCGTTCCAGACGAAGGCGGTCGCGTGCAGCACCGTGTGCAGTACGGTCATCGCGTCACCGCCGCGGGCAGGCCGGCGGAGATCGTCGGGTGCGGACGCACGCTGCGCAACGTCACCGCACCGGCGCACGGGACGACCACGACATCGCCCTCCCGGAGATCGGCCGGCAGCATCGCGACCGGATGCGGCCACGCTGCGCCGCCATCCTCGCCCGGGATCAGCTCGATCGGCGTCGTCCGTGCCGTGGAGGCACGGCCGATGACGCGGCACTCCTCCCACACGGCATCGACTCCCTCGAAGGAGCAGTCGGTCAGGGCTATGCGCTTGCTCTCCTGGGTGTCGACGCGCAGGGTGATGCGGAACAGCATCACGGTCACGTCGGTTCCCGCGGTGGGCAACGGCAGGTCTCCCGTGAGCACGGCGGGCGAACCACCGATCTCGAACAGGCGCATCAGCGAGATGCCCCCGACCACGACGTCCCTGGTCGTCGGCTCCGAGTGCACCGGCCACTTCCAGCGGTCCAGGGGCGAGGGGATGCTCTGTCGTAGCGTGGGGAGGATCTCGGTGAGGGTCATGACTCCGTCCTACGCCTCGGCGATCGTGCCGGTGAAGCAACCTCATGGAAGCCATACGCCTGCGGGCGTATCGCTCACGTCATCCATTCACCTGCGGACGCGGTGGGGGATAACCCTCCGCACGAAGTCGCACCCGAAGCCGAGGGGGCGTCCGCGCAGCGAGAGCATCTGCCCGACGAGATCTCGGGGCAGCACGTGCACGATGCCGACCATGATCGGTTCCACCTGCTCGAGCTCGCCACCGTCATCCATGTCGACATCCCCGTCGTAGACGTCGACATAGAGAGTGGTGGTGTCTCCCCAGACGCCCGTCAGACCGCGACGCAGGTATTTCGTTCCGACGACCACCAGCTCGCGGCCCTCTGCCGACCGTGCGCGCAGGCGATAGCGCATGATGCGTCGTTCCCCGTCGTGGATCAGGATGTCGGCCTTCCCCGCTGTCACTGCACCTTCGAAGCCGGGTGCCACGATCCGGCCGCCGCGCACATCGCCGCGGAAGCCGTCCTTCGCGCCCTGCGGTTCGGGCAGACGCATCCGCAGATCCAGGAGCAGCAGCGGACCGGCATCCCCACTCCGGGTCGCCCTCTCGTGGTCGGCGACGAGTGCGGTGAGTGACTCCTGCCCGGACCGGCCGGTCGGCGAAGCCGGTGCCACGGTGCCGCGCATCGTCTCCGTGAAGGTGGTCACTCGCATGCCGTGCTCACCTCCGGCGCCTGTGCCGGAGCCGGGCGCGACCCCACGGCATCCGCGACGAAGTCGACCATGGCGTCGCGGGCGGCCGCACCGATCGGCCAAGCCTCGATGTCGGCGCCGTGGCGTGATCCGGCGCACTGCACCACCGTGACCGCAGCGCCGTCCTGCGGAGCGATCTCCTCCGCCCACGTCCGGATCCCCGTCGGGTCCACGTAGAGATCCTCGGCAGGATCCGAGAGCACGACCAGGGTGTCGAGGCCATTCGGCAACGGCGTCGAACGGCCGATCGCCGCCTGGCTGAGCAGTCGTCCGGCGAACACCGGATTCAGGAACGGAGACGCCGGAGTCGGTGGTCCAGCGACCGGGGCGCTGAGATCGTGCGTGAGCGCGCGCAGCTTCGATACACCGTCTCCGCCGCTGAAAGGCAGCGGCACGAGCGCCGGATTCTCGACAGCGAGCGCGGCGAGCGGACGGGACAGCGCCGCAGCGTATTCGGGAGTCTGTGCGATCCTCGTCGCCAGCAGACCGCCGAACGACCACCCGGAGAGCACGAGCGGGCGCTCGCCGGAATCGCGCGTGGTCTTCTCGACGAGGCCGGTGAGCGCGGCGAGATCGGCGAAGCTCCACACATCGAGCGGTCCGGCATCGGTCAGCCCGTGCGAGGGGAGATCGTAGGAGATCACCCGCACCCCCGACGCGGCGAATGCGAGGAACAGCTCTCGGTGGTTGTCGAGCCGGTCGGCATGTCCGTGCAGGAAGATCAGATCGGCGACCGGCTCACCCTCCGGCTCGAGCACACCGATGCGTACCGTGCCCTCGCGTCCGCTGATGCCGGAGACGTCGATCCTCGAGGTGACGAGCCCCGGAACCACCGTGGACTGCTCCGTCGACTGCTCAGTGGACTGCTCCGTCGGGTCCGTGGCGGTGTCGGCCGGTGCAGAACTCGTCGACGGTGTGCGTGCCGTGCCGGGGTCGAGAACGGCGACCACGGCGAGCACCGCAGCGAGGAGGACGACGAAGAGCGCGCGGATCATGAGAGTGCTCCTTCGGTGGGCGAGGCCCCGACCGCCTGATGCCCGACTCGCGTATCTTCGCGGCACCTCTTTCGGCGAGGGCGGCGATCGTCAGCGCGGGGTTCGCGCCGACGGATCGGGGGCAGATCGCGCCATCGAGCACGTAGAGCCCCTCGTGGATCCCGCCCGACGGAGCGAACACCCGGCCGCCGTCGTCGACGACACCCTGCTCGACGGACTCCGCCATGGGCGCCCCTCCCAACGGATGCACCGTGATCGGAGATCGTGCGGCGATGCCACGGTTCAGCACGGCATGGCGCGGGTTCGTGACGAACGTCGATTCCGCGTACTCGCTCAGGGCCGCGAAGTCCGCGTGCTGCGCCTTGTACACCTCCTGTTGACCGGCTTTCGTCCAGCGGATGACCGGCTCCCCTCGCGCGTCGAGGCGCACCACGCCCGCGGCGGAGTCGTTTCCCATCGCGAGCCAGGTCTGGGAGTGCTCCAAGGCGCTGCATCCCACGGGGCATCCGCCCGGCCGCAGATCGCAGTACACCCTGCTGTCGCGGGCCAGGGCGAAGCGCGCCCCGAGCAGTCGTCGCAGCAGTTGCGCGATGGGCCAGGGAACCGCCGCGTCCTGCACGACATAGCCGGGTGATTCTGTTCGCATGTCGAGCATCCGCGTGATCGTGGGACCGACGTCCAGGTCCGGATTCTGCTGGTCGGCCGCACCGATTCCTGACTGCCGGACGGTCGCGGAGTTGTAGGAGATCGCGATCGCGTCGCCGTTTCCGGAGAATCGGCTGCCGAGCGCCGTGGACAGGGGCAGGCCCGCCCGCGCGCTGCGCAACAGGATGCCCGTGGAGCCGAGCGCTCCGGCGGCGAGTACCACCACGTCGGCATCCAGGGTGAATTCGACTCGTCGGTAGTGGGTGAGCTCGTACTCATAGCGCCAGCCGGTGAGACGCCAACGGTGCGTCGGATCGGGGGAGGGGACGATCGCCCGCACCTCGGTCCTCGTGACGATGGCCGCCCCTCGTCGGGCCGCGAGAGGCAGGTAGCTGGCATGTACCGTCGTCTTCGCGCCGATGTTGCATCCGGTCATGCAGTTGCCGCACCCCGTGCACGATGTCTGGTGGAAGCCGAATCCGTTCTCCCCCGGTGGGCGATGCGAGATGGCCACGGGGACGGCGGTGACGGAGACCCCGTGTCGCCGGGCGAGCTTCTCGAGCGGTCGAGTCCGGTCCGGCGGAGTGGTCACAGTCGTCGGTTTCAGAACCTCGAGCACGCGCTCCACATGAGGGGCGAGCTCGTCGGCATCGATCGGCGCCGGCCACACGTCGTCGAACACGTCGGGCAGCGGTTGCAGCATCACACCTGCGTTGATGAGCGATCCGCCGCCGAGGCCGCATCCGACCAGGCGATCGACGTCCGTTCCCAGGGCGAGGTCGAACAGCCCCATCGGGTTGCGGGGCGTTCGCACGTTCCGCTGCACCGTGCTCCAGGAATCGGGGAACTCGCCGGGGAGCCACTCCCGCCCGCGTTCGAGTATCAGCGTCTCACCGGGAGGGAGGTCAGCGGCGATCCGGGCCGCGACCACGCCTCCGCCGTATCCGCTGCCGATGACGACGGCGCGCGCCGTTCTCGGCAGGGTGTCCGTTTCCAACCTCTGCCAGGTCATGCTGCGGACTCCGTCGTGTCGGCGCCGGCGGATGCTCCGGCAGTCGATGCGTCCTCGAGGATGAGGTCAGCTGCGCGCTCACTCAACGCGAACAGAGCCATCAGAGGGAACAGCCCGGGGATCTTCGGGAACACCGAGGCGTCGACGACGCGGAGTGCTTCGGTCCCCTGCACGCGGAAGTGCGAGTCGAGGGCAGCCGCGGGGTCGCCCACCTTTCCCATCGGCACCGTGCAGCTGGCATGGTGCCCCCAGGCATCGCGGCGGATGAGTCCGTCGAGCTCTGACCCCTCGACGCCCTCGCCGGGATAGACCTCGCGGTCTGTGGCCGTATCCGCGAATCGCAGCGACCGTGCCCGCTCGTTGATCTCCCTCGCTTTGGCGATCCCCTCGCGAAGTGCCTCCAGGTCGCGCGACGTCGACTCGGTGTCGCGACCGTCCGCGAAGTAGGCGAAGTTGATGTCGGGCACATCGGTCGGGTCTGCAGAGCGCAACCTGACCCGACCGGTCATGCTCTCCTGGAAGCCGCGCACGACGGCCCAGTTGAAGTGACGCTTGCTGGCCACGCCGTCTTCCGCGAACCCCGGTCGGTAACCCGTGAACTGCGAGGGTGCGCCGAACAGGAAGAGCTCCGGGTGCTCGCTCCCCTGTGAGTACCGCTCTTTGAGCCCGATGAGAAGACCGTTGGATCGATAGAGCGCGTTCGGGTCGCCCGCACGCCACTTCGACAGCTCGGGGTCGCCCGCACGCCCGTAGGTGGCGTCTTTCAGGACGGCGAAACGGCGGTCGAACTCGGTGACGACCGTCATCTCGTAGCGGTCCTGCAGATTGCTGCCGACGGCGGGGAGGTCGACGACGACCGGAATGTTCTGTTCGGCGAGCTGTTCGGTGTCGCCGACTCCCGACAGCATCAGCAGCTGGGGCGTGTTGTAGGCGCCGGCCGCGAGGATCACCTCTCGACGTGCGGTCACGCGTCGCCGGGCACTGTCTCGCTCCGCGCTCGTCAGAACAACCTGGCGGGGGCTCGCCGCATACGCGTAGGGGGCGAGCAGCAGCTCGACGCCGATCGCACGCGGGGCATCCGCCCCCGGTTCGAACAGCACCCGTTCGACGAGCGCATCGGTCTGGAAGAACAGCCTGTCCTTCAGCTTGGGTGCGGCCTCCAGGAGGCGTTCGCGCACCCCGTAGCGCTTTCCGTCGCGAGAGGACTGGGGGATGAGAGCCGCCCCCTCGCGGTAGGCCTGCACCGAGGCCGGGTTGTTCGGATCGAGCAGCGTGCCGCCGATCTCGCCGCGGTTCAGATCGACATCCGTCGGGGGCAGGGCCTGATCGGCGGTGTCAGCGACCGCTGCCGTCACCAGTCGCGCGAGGGTCTGGTCCTGGCTGAGGATGCTCGCCGGACTCGTCTCGATCGGAAGCCACTCCCGCACGCGGTCCTGGTATCGCGCCATGAACCCGGCATTCCAGGACGGGTCGCCGGTGATCCGCCCGATGCGATTCCAGTCCTCGTCTTCGGGGGCGAGCATCAACAGGGCGTGGTGCGCGGTGCATCCGCCCAGAGTCGAGGCGCGCGGGTAGAGCACTCCTCCGCGTTCACGGATGAACGCCGAGCCGTGTGCGGCGGGGTCGGTGTAGTGGCTGACGTAGTAGTCCCAGCTCATCTCGGGATCGGAGGATGCGAACAGGTGGAACGCCGGCACTTCGTAGACGTCGGCGGTGGTCGTCGCCGGTCCCGCCTCGATGACGAGTACCGTGTAGCCGGCTTCGGCGAGCCGGACCGCGAGTGGCCCTCCGCCCGCGCCGGCCCCGACCACGATGTAGTCGTAGTCTCGTTCGGTCTCGAGTGCATCGGTCGGCGTGACGTCGCGACGAGGACCTGCCGTGTCGGGTGTCGCCGGAGAGTTGCGTATCGAGGTCGCTGCCGCGAGCGCACCGGCCCCCAGCGCGACGAGCCCGCCGCCGAGGAACTGCCGTCGGTTGAGACGGGTCATCTCGTCACCGCCTCATCGACGGCGATCGGCGTTCCGTCTCGCGGCGGCCGGTCGTCTTCCGGCAGGTCCGCGACCGCTTCCGTACGACCGCGAGGAGGAACGGGCTGCATGCGCAGCACCAGCGCGATGATCGTCAGCCCGCACACGGCCAGCATCACCGCGGCGCCTCCCGGGGTCGGAGCTGCGAGCAGTACCAGCGCGACACCGTCGACGGCCATCGCGAGTGCGAGGTGCACGGTCTTGCGAGAGAACGGCGCCGTGCGCCACATCATGCGCGACAGCAGGACGAACAGGACCGCCGGCGTCAGCAATGCCGGGATCGGGGCGGGCAGCAGCACCTGTGCCGCAACCGATGCCCAGAGCAGGCCGCCGTATCCGACGACGGCCCAGGCGCCCGCTCGATGCCGGCGGAACACCAGCACCGCTGCGGCGATGCTGAGCGCGCAGAGGCCGGTGAGCAGGCCCGGCCCCGGGTCTTCCGGTCGGAAGATCTCGGCGACCGCGGGGATGCTCCCCAGCGCCGCCTGCGCGATGAGGACGATGACGATCGTCGGGCGCATCACGCCCCAGATACGAGGATCGGGCACCCGGCGCGTGATGATGCTCCCGAGGAGCGAGGCGAGTGCGACCATTCCCGCCAACGTGGCGATGTCGCCCCCATCGACGGCGAGAGCGTCGTGTGTGAGCGGGTGCACGAGCAGCGTCGCACCGACCGGAAGGATGAGGGAGGTCGCGACGACGACCGACGCGGAGTAGCCGACCGCCCCGAGCCACCAGAGGCCGATCGCCGCGAGGACGATCAGCGGCAGGGGCGGGATGCCGTACAGGAAGGCGATCGCCGCCCAGATCAGCGAGCCGAGCTGCACCGCTGCCAGGTGGACGCCGCTTCGGAAGGCACCGGCGACGACGGTGTTGAGCACGATCGCGACCAGCAGCGTGGTGCTGAGCGCACCGCCCCACCCGAAGAGGTTGCTCCACGCCAGCACGAGCAGCACGATGAGGAACCCTGCCCACCCCGCCCAGATGTGGGACGCGGCCAGTGCCCCGCGGCGGCTCGCCGCGACGGCGAGTGCCAGGAGCACAGCGGTGACGATCGTGAACACGAGCGGATACACCAGTGCCGGGATCACCGGAAGCAGGTCGGAGACGATCACGACGATCGCGGCGACGCACACCAGCACCCCGATGTTGACGGCGATGATCCGACTAGGCGAAGGGTGTGAGCGGCTGTGTGGCATGGAAGGGTCCCCGGTGCTGATGGTGCCGGGGAGGTTCCCCGAGCGATCGAACGCTCGAAACGCTATCCGCGGACTGTGCGTCAGAACCCCCGTACCACCGAGTTGTTTCAACCCTGTAAGGACTCGAAGCGCGCGAGCGGGACATGGTCCAGGATGTGTGTTCCCGGCATGACAGGATCGGGACATGAGTGCACAGGACATCCTCTTCGTCGGTGGCAGCGGCGTCATCAGCGCGGCTTCGGTGCAGCGGGCGGTGGAGCTCGGGCATCGGGTCGCCGTGCTCAACCGCGGCCGCTCCGGCGAACGCCCACTGCCGGGCGAGGTCGAGCTGCTGCAGGCCGACATCCGTGACGGCGACTCGGTGCGGGCTGCCCTGGGCGGCCGGGAGTTCGACGTCGTGGCGCAGTTCACGTCGTTCACGCCCGCGCATGTGCAGGCCGACATCGAGCGCTTCGCCGGTCGCATCGGCCAGTACGTGTTCATCAGTTCGGCCTCGGCGTATCAGAAGCCGCCGCTGCGCTTCCCGATCACCGAGTCGACCCCGCTCCGAAACCCGTTCTCGGCGTATGCGAGGGACAAGATCGCGTGCGAAGACGCCCTCACCGTCGCCTATCGCGAGCAGGGATTCCCGGTCACCATCGTTCGCCCGTCGCACACCTACGACCGCACCAGCATGCCCACTCTCGCGGGGTGGAATGACGTGGTGAGGATGCGCGAGGGGCGGCCGGTCCTCGTCCACGGAGACGGCGCCTCGCCGTGGACCATCACGCACACGGCTGACTTCGCGGTGGGGTTCGTCGGTCTGTTCGGGCGACGCGACGCACTGGGCGACACGTTCCACATCACGGGCGACCAGGCGCCGACGTGGGACCAGATCTACACGTGGCTGGGCGACGCTGCAGGGGCTCGGCCCGAGCTGGTGCACGTGTCCTCGGACGCGATCTCCGCCATCAGGCCAGCGCTCGCCGCCGACCTGCACGGCGACAGAGCTCATCCGATGGTCTTCGACAACACGAAGATCCGTCGCATCGTGCCCGAGTTCCAGCCCCGAGTGCCGTTCTGGGCCGGCGCCGAGGAGATCATCGCGTACCACGACGTCACCCCGGCCCGGCAGGTGGTCGACGCCGAACTCGACGCCGATCTGGACCGGATGATCGCGACCGTCCGCGGCTAGACGTAGCGGCCGTTCAGGACCGGATCGGTGCCCCGATCGCAAGCCGCTGATCGGCGAGAGGGCAGCTGAAGACGTCGCGCTCGCCGAGCCCGACGCGGTTGATGTAGCGCACGACGATCGCGTACGACGCGAACAGACCCGTCTGCGTGTACGGCACGCCGTGGGCCTCGCAGTACTCGGCGATGATCGGTGCCGCGCGACGCAGGTGCGGCCGCGGCATCGACGGGAACAGGTGATGCTCGATCTGGTAGTTCAGCCCGCCCATGGCGACATCCAGTGCGCGGGTGCCGCGGACGTTCCGGCTCATCAGCACCTGACGGCGGAGGAAGTCCAGCGTCAGGTCGCGCGGAACCACGGGCATCCCCTTGTGGTTCGGGGCGAACGCGATGCCCATGTAGAACCCGAAGAGACCGAGCTGCACGGCGAGGAACACGAAGGCGATCCCGGGGGAGAGCACGAGGAACACGATCGCCAGGTATCCGATCATCCGGATGCTCAGGAACGCGATCTCCACCCACCGACGCTCGAGTCGACCCCGCGTGACGACCCGGCGCACACTCGAGGCGTGCAGGGAGATCCCCTCGAAGAAGAGGATGGGGAAGAACAGGAGTCCCTGGTGTCCGCGCATCCACTGCACGGCGGGACTGTGATGTCGAGCGGCGGTCTCGATGGTCACCGCGATGACCGGGAGCTCGATGTCAGGATCGGAGCCGAGCTTGTTGGGGTTGGCGTGGTGCCGCGTGTGCTTGTGCTGCCACCATCCGTAGCTCATCCCGACGAAGAGATCACCGAGGACGAGGCTCGTCCAGTCGTTCCAGCGGCCGGACACGAAGATCTGTCGGTGCGCTGCATCATGCCCGAGGAAGGCGATCTGCGTGAAGACGATCGCGAGAGCCGCAGCCGTGAACAACTGCCACCAGCTGTCGCCGATCCAGAAGAAGCCGATGAGGCACGCGGCGAGAACCAGCGGTGCGCCCACGAGTTTCGACCAGTAGTAGCCGTATCTTCGGCGCAGCAACCCACGATTGCGGATCTGCTGAGCCAGTTCGGTGAATGTGCTCGATGTCCTGTTCACGCTGTCGCGTGGACGGGTGCGGACGGTCGGGCGGATGTCGCCCATGATGACCTCTTCTCCGGCGTCGCCCTGAGGCGGCGGAGTGTCGTCCTGATTGATGCTTCGCGAACCGCCGGTCAGGGCGTCGCGTTCTGATCTTCTGTCGTGCCTTCTGCGACCGACGGTACGCGCCCAACCTGGGTGTGCGTCCAGGATCGACTTCGACAGCCCCGCCGGCGAAGGCGCGGTCCGGATCAGCTGACGCGCGTCCTGATCAGGCGCGGTACCACTGAGACCAATACCACCATCACGAGCAGCTCCACCATCGTCTGGGTGACGACCACGAGCGGGGTGAGCGCGAACGCCTCGGGCAGAGCGAGTGCCAGCGGAAGCACCACGAGCGAGTTCCGGGTGACGCCGCTGAATACGGCAGCGCGGCGTCCGGGCACATCCAGGCCGGTCGCGCGCGCGAGGAGCGCACCGAGAGGGGCGATGATCACGGCGAAGGCGAGGAAGAGTGGCACCGTGATCAGCAGCTGGCCCAGCACGTCGCTGACGCCGAACACCTGAGAGGCGACGACCGTCGCGAGAGTGAGCATCATCAGCGGCACCATCGCCGTCGCTGACAGGCGCTCGATCGCGCGCGCGACGGCGAACCTCTTCGCGAGCAGCTGCGTCAGCGCGGCGAGCCCGAGCGGCAGCAGGATCAGCAGCAGGAACGCTACGAGGAACGGGCGCGGGTCGAATGTGCTCGTCGCCTCGGTGCCGACGATCACGGTGAGGAAGAGGGGGAGCAGGAGGATCTGCAGCAGCATGAGCAGCGGGGTGGCGGCGAGAAGCCGGGAGCGGTCGCCGCCGGCCAGGCCAGTGAAGACGATCACATAGTCGACGCAGGGAGTGAGCAGCACGAGCAGCACACCCAGGAGGATCGCCTGATCGGCGGCGACCACCCGGCTCAGGCCGAACACCACTGCCGGAACCACGACGAAGTTGAGCACGAGCACTGTGACGAGGAAGCGCCAGTCCGTGAACGCCTGCCCGATGGCGGTGAAAGGCACTCCGAGGAACGTCGCGAACAGCAGGGTGCCGAGGAGAGGGCTGATCGCCGACTCCAGCGGCTGTCCGACCGAAGGCAGCAGCATCCCGACGACGACGCCGAGGAGGATCGACGACAGGTAGAGGGTCACCTGATGCCGCTCCCACCACTCCGCGAACGTACGCACAGCCACTTCCACGACTCCGGATCCTCCCGACCGTTACGCCGAATGCGATACATTGCAGTGTAGGTAGAACTTCAGGCTCTACTTCGCTTTCGTGCTCGAGTGGAGGACAATGTGGCACTCTCAGGCGGACCGCTCGAGCGCAGATCGATGAGCGACGAGGCGTACAACCGGTTGCAGGACGCGATCATCAGCGGTGAGCTGCGCCCGGGCGAGCGTCTGCGCGACTACGAGCTCGCCGAACGTCTCGGGACGTCGAAGACGCCGATCCGTCATGCCCTCGACCGCCTGGCCGACCACGGTCTCGTCGAGATGCAGCGCAACCGCTACACCAGGGTCGCGCCCATCGACCTCGACCAGGTCCGCAACGCGGTCGACCTGTTCGGAGACATCTGGATCGGCTCCGTTCGCCATGTCATGCCCCTGATCCAGGACGACGACATCGCCTATCTCACCGAGCTCGCCGACGCGATGGCCTCTTCGGTCAAGTCGCGTGACGTCGCGGGCTTCGGCATCGCGTTGCGCGCGACCGCCACCGGGTTCGCGCGCATCGAGGGCAACGCCTCGCGAGCGGTGATCATCGAACGCCTCGGGCCGCAGATCCGTCGGTTCAGCCAGCACTCCAGAGATGCGTTCGACTGGGAGGTCGTCGGCGCGTTCGTCGTCTCACTGCGCGACGCGATGCTCGAGCGCGACGCCGTGAAGACCCGCGCCGTCCTCGTGCAGTTCTTCGACGAGGTGCTTCCGGCCATCATCGACCGGGCAGAAGAGCAGGAGCTCACCCGGCCCGACTTCCAGGAGTAGCGGAGCGCGGTCAGGTCGGATCGGCCGTGTCCAGCGCGACGCGCTCAGTCGTCGTGCTGTCCCTGGCGATCTTGATCTCGATGATCCGTTTCCTGGCGAGGAACCAGCCGCCGATCAGTGCCGGGACGATCACGATCAGTGTCGCCACGGTCCACGTGCCGGTGGGATAGTCGAAGGCCATGAGGACGATCACCGACGCAAGGAAGACGAGCGTGAGGTACGACGTGAAGGGCGCTCCGAACAGGCGGAACGACGGCCGCACGACACGCCCCTGCTTCGCCCAGGTGCGCAGCCTCAGCTGACACAGGATGATCGTCGCCCAGGCGGCGATGATGCCCAGCGCCGACATGTTGAGCACGATCTCGAACGCGTCGTCGGGGACGGCGAGGTTCAGGAAGACGCCGATCAGGGCGAACCCCGCGGTGAAGAGGATCCCGGCGACGGGAACACCGCGCCTGCTCATCAGACCGGCGACCTTCGGAGCGGCGCCGGACGCTGCGAGTGAGTGGAAGACGCGCCCCGTCGAGTACAGGCCCGCGTTGAGCCCGGACACCGCGGCGGTGATCACGACGAAGTTCATGGCGCTTCCGGCGATCGCCCCCACCTCCGGCCCGCTGATGTGGGTGAAGAAGGTGACGAACGGGCTCTCGCCCGCCTGGTACACGGTGTAGGGGAGAAGGAGTGCGAGAAGGAGCACCGAACCCACGTAGAAGACGCCGATCCGCAAGATCACGGAGTTGACTGCTCGGGGCACGAGCTTTGCTGGGTTCTCGGTCTCGCCTGCAGCCGTGCCGATGAGCTCGATCGATGCGTACGCGAACACGACGCCCTGCATCACGATGACGGCGGGAAGCACGCCTTCGGGGCTGAAACCTCCGTTCTGGCTGAGCATCCGGAGTCCGGTCGGCCCCTGATCCGTCTCCCATCCCGCGGCGAGGACCACGATGCCGACGATGAGGAAGGCGACGAGGGCTGCGACCTTGATGATCGAGAACCAGAACTCCATCTCGCCGAACAGGCGGACCGAGACGAGGTTGAGGCCGACCACGACCACGAGTGCGACCAGAGCGAGAAGCCACTGCGGAACGACATCGAATGCCGACCAGTAGTGCACGTACAGGGCGACGGCCGTGGAATCGACGATCGCGACCATTCCCCAGTTCAAGAGGTAGAGCCACCCTGCCGCGAAGGCCAGCTTCTCGCCGTAGAACTCGCGTGCATAGGAGATGAAGGATCCAGACGACGGCCGATGGAGCACCAGCTCGCCGAGCGCACGGAGGATGAAGAAGGCGAAGACCCCGCAGACCAGGTAGGAGACGGCCAACAGGGGACCGGCGGTGTGCAGCCGCCCGCCGGCGCCCATGAAGAGTCCGGTGCCGATCGCACCGCCGATCGCGATCATCTGCAGATGCCGGGCTTTCAATGACGTGTGATACCCGGTCTGCTCATGGGAGAAATCCTGGACGGACGTCGTGACGTCTCCGAGTCTCTCGCGCGCGTTCTCGAGTTCGGGCGCCAGGTCTTCGGTTCCGTCGTTGCTCGCGTGCGGCATTCGCTGCTCCTGTCTGATCGGCGGACGCGCACAGCAGCGCTCGTGCGGGGGTGCGGTCCGACAGAGGAATGACTCGTACAATGTGGAATGTTACTGATCGGCGCGTCTCGAGTGTGATATTCCGTCCTCGATCGTGGTGGGATCTTCTTCCTCGGTGTCCACCACCGGGTGCGCTGACCCGCTGTTCATGAAGGTGGATACCTAAATCCACACCATCGAGTGAACGGAGCGCCAACTTGTATTGACACCTTCGCGCGGAACCGCCGAAGAGGCGGGCGCGGGTTCGAGACTGGGCTCCGGGCATGGACATCACCATGCTCGCGACCCCCACAGTCATCGGAGATGAAATGTCCTCGTTCCGCAAGCGAGCAGTAGTCGTGGCCACAGCGGCTGCGTGTCTCGTGTCCACCCTCTCTGTCATACCGGCAGCGGCCGTCGGCGACGCGAAGCCCGTCAAGACGCTCGTCGTCGGCATCGACGGTGCCTCGTTCGACTTCCTCGACGACGCCGACATGCCCAACCTCGACGCCCTGATGGCGCGCGGCATGGTCTCCTCGAGCAACCTGTACGGCACGCCGCTCGCCGGCACCATCTCCGGGCCGGGATGGTCGACCATCGCGACCGGCGTCTGGCCCGACAAGCACAACGTGGTCGACAACAACTTCACCTCGCCGCGATACGACCTGTACCCGGACTATCTGTCGCGCATCGAGGCGGCGCAGCCGGCACGTTCCACCGCCGTGGTGGCGACGTGGGCACCGATCGCGACGACGATCTTCGGCTCGACCGTGGACTCCCGTGTGCAGGGCGGCAACGACGCGGGCACGACGGCGAAGGCGGTCGAGACCATCGCCGGCGGAGCCGATGATGTGTTCGTGCACCTCGACGAGGTCGACGGTGCCGGTCACAGCACCGGAACGAACGGCGCCGCCTACGCTCGCGCGCTGGCCAAGGCGGACGGGGAGATCGGCCAGATCCTCGCAGCTGTCGATGCCCGCCCGGATGACGAGGAGTGGCTGATCGTCGTGACCGCCGATCACGGGCACACCCCGACGGGCGGACACGGCGGCAGCAGCCCCGCAGAGCGGAAGGTGTTCGTGGTCGCGGCGGGCCCGGGCATCGAACCCGGTGTGCGCAACGACGTGAAGATCTCCGACGTCGCCCCGACCGTGCTCTCGGCCGTGGGTATCGCGGCCGACCCCGCGTGGAACCTCGATGGCACGGCTCTGTCCGCTCTTGTTCCGGATGCCTTCGACTCGCTGCGCCCGGTGTTGCAGACCCGTGCGGACGAGACCCGTCCTGGCGCCGACGTGCTGGGGTGGACGCGATCTGCCCCCGAAGGCTGGTCGATCGATAACTCCCGCATGCCCGCCGGGGGTGTGAAGGAGTGGTCCGGCTGGTCGTTCGCCACCGACGAGTTCTGGACCAACGTCGAGCTCGGGCAGCGTCGGGAGACGTCGGTTCGAGCACGTGACGTCTTCGCCGTGGCGGACTCGGACGAGTGGGACGACAAGTCGCATTCGTCCGGCGCGTTCGACTCGACCCTGGTCAGCCCGGCCTATCCGCTCACGGGGGCGAGCACGGCGACGTTGTCCTATGCGACCAACTACTTCATCGACGGCCCGCAGTCGGCCGAGGTGCTCGTCAGCTTCGACGGCGGCGAACCGCGGTCGCTGAAGGCCTACTCGGCCAACACCAACACGAACGAGGCTCTCTCCTTCGACGTGCCGGCCGGGGCGCGCACCGCGCAGTTCCGCTTCCACTACACCGGTACCAACAGCGCTTTCTGGGTGGTCGACCGCGTCGCCCTCGGCCAGGCGCCGGCGCCGGTCGACACGCAGAAGCCGGTCGCGACCCTCGTCGCTCCGACCACGGGAGGACCGACCCCGCAGGTGCAGTTGCAGGTGAACGCCACCGATGACATCGGGCTGAAGCGCATCGTCGCCAACGTCTATAAGGACGGCAAGCTCGTCAAGAGCACGCAGTCGGCGATGAACGGCGCGACCAGCGGCATCCATCAGGCGACATTCGCGCTCGCCGACGGCTCGTATACCGTGAAGTACAACGCCGAGGACCTCGCCGGGAACATCGCGCAGACCGGCGCGTTCGCCTTCGCCATCGACGCGACGCCGCCGACCGCGACGATCAAGGACGGGGCATCGTTCACGGTGGGCTCCGGTGGCAACCACGACCTCGTGAGCTACAAGCTGTTCGACGCCGGCAAGGTCTCACTCGTCACGATCAACGGCATCACGAAGGACCTCACCGACAACACCTGGTCCGACGTGAACTTCTTGAAGCCCGGCACGTTCGGTGCCGTGAGCGGACAGAACACGATGGTCGTCCAGGACGTGGCGGGAAACACCACGACAGTCTCCTTCACCCTCAACTGACCGCGGCCTCCGCGGGTGCGCTGCCGTCCGACGCGCCCGCGGAGGCCTGTCGCCTTTCAGCGACGGTGCGCTTACGGCAGATCCACAGGAACCGCAAAGGGTTGTCTCCTAATCTGGAGAAACCAAGGGGAGTACTCCGACACGGTGGGGTCGTCATTACGGATGCACGTCGCATCCCGGGCCACCGGTTCCATGTTCAATGGAATGGAGAAGACTTTGGCGGTACGGTCGTACCCCGAGTCTGGAGTCCTCATTTGGATATCACCCCGCTGATCTGGATCATCACGATCGCGATCACGATCGCCTTCTTCGTCTACGAGTTCTTCGCGCACGTGCGCACGCCGCACGAGCCGACGATCGCAGAATCGGCACGGTGGTCGATCTTCTACATCAGCCTCGCGCTGCTGTTCGGCGTCGGCATCGGCGTCTTCTCCGGGTGGACGTTCGGCGGAGAGTACTTCGCCGGGTATCTCACCGAGAAGGCCCTGTCGATCGACAACCTCTTCGTCTTCCTCATCGTCATGACCGGCTTCGCGGTGCCGAAGATCTATCAGCAGAAGGTGCTGATGATCGGCATCGTGATCGCGCTGATCCTGCGAGGAATCTTCATCGCCATCGGTGCGACCCTCATCGAGAACTTCTCGTGGGTCTTCTACCTGTTCGGAGCGCTGCTGCTCGTGCTCGCCTATCGTCAGGCGTTCAGCAACCACGAGAGCAACCCGGCGAACGGGCGGTTCATGACGTTCGTGCGTCGGCACCTGCCCGTCAGCGACGAGTACAACGGAGACAAGCTGACGGTCGTCAAGAGCGGCAAGCGCTTCGTCACCCCGATGCTCCTCACGATCATCGCGATCGGGTTCATCGACCTCGTCTTCGCAGTCGACTCGATCCCGGCGATCTACGGCCTGACCGACCAGGCCTACATCGTCTTCACCGCGAACGCCTTCGCGCTGATGGGTCTGCGCCAGCTGTACTTCCTCATCGGCGGCCTGCTCGAGCGCCTCGTCTACCTCGCGCAGGGCCTCGCAGTCATCCTCGCCTTCATCGGCGTCAAGCTCGTCCTGCACGCGCTGCATGTGAACGAGTTGCCCTTCATCAACGGCGGCCAGGGCGTCGAATGGGCCCCCGAGATCCCGATCTGGTTCTCGCTGCTGTTCATCGGCCTCACCATCGCGGTGGCCACGGCGGCGAGCCTCATCAAGACCCGCCGCACACCGGCAGCCGTCACTTCTTCCACCGACACCACCCGGACACACAAGGAGCACTCTTGAGCGCGCAGCGCTGTTCTGACTCTTCGGACTCTGACAGTACGAGCGCCCGGTTCATCCCGGGCGCTCACCCCACCACAGACGAGGTGGCCCGCTGATGGGCGACCTGCTCTGGAACATCGCTCTCGTCTTCGCGTTCGTGCTGATCGGCGGTGTCTTCGCTGCCACGGAGATGGCGCTGGTCACGCTGCGTGAGAGTCAGATCAACGCGATCGGTCAACGCGGGCGGCGCGGCGCGAAGGTCGCCGCCCTCGCCCGCAACCCCAACACCTTCCTCTCGGCCGTGCAGATCGGCGTGACCGTCGCCGGGTTCGCCTCGGCGGCCTACGGTGCGACATCGATCGCGCCTTCGCTGGCACCGGTGCTCGAATCGTGGGGCCTCGCCCCCGCTCTGGCACTGACGGTCGCGACGCTCGTGCTGACGCTCATCATCGCGTACCTCTCGCTGGTGCTCGGCGAGCTCGTGCCCAAGCGGCTGGCGATCCAGCGAAACGCGCAGTTCGCCTACGCGATCGCGCCCGCCCTCAACGGGTTCGCCACGGTCATGCGCCCCGTGATCTGGCTGCTCTCGGTCTCGACGAACGCCCTCGTCCGGCTGCTCGGCGGCGATCCGCACAAGACGAGCGACGAGATGACCGACGAAGAGGTGCGCGACATCGTGGCGAGCCATCAGGGGCTGCCCGATGACGAACGGCGCATCCTCGACGATGTGCTGTCCCTCCGCGGGCGCCAGGTCAGCGAGGTCATGCGCCCGCGCCCCGAGGTGGTCGCACTCGACGAGGCCGCGAGCGTAGGCGAGGTGATGGCGCAGGTGCGCGACCTTCCGTTCTCGCGCTACCCCGTGGCCGACACATCGATCGACGACATCACCGGCTTCGTGCACGTGCGCGATCTGTTCGAGGCCGCATCCGACGATCCGACGCGCCCTCTGAGTGCGCTCATGCGCGACATCCCCTACATCCCCTCGACCGCGCGGGTGCTGCCGACCCTGACCCGGATGCGGGCGGAGGGGCATCACATCGCGGTGGTCGTCGATGAGTACGGCGGGACCGACGGACTGGTCACCCTGGAAGACCTCGTCGAGGAAGTCGTCGGCGAGATCTTTGACGAGTACGACGCCGAAGTGTTCATCTCGTCCGACGAGGGACTCGACGGGCGACTCAACCTACAGGACTTCGAGGAGGCGACCGGCCTGGCGATGCCTCGCGGTTCGTCCGACACCATCGCCGGGTTCGTGACCGAGCAGCTGGGGCGCCTCGCGGTCGTCGGCGACACGGTCGAGGTGCCTGGTGCGACGATCCAGGTCGCGGAGTTGGACCGTCGACGGATCTCTCGCGTGCGGGTCACGACAGACGCGGTCGTGGCGGAGCCAGGGGCCTGAGGAGGCCGGGGGGCTGAAGTCTGAGGCCCGGTTGAGCGGTCAGGGCCGGTGCGCGCGGCTGCCGAGCGCACCGAGCCCTTCGCTCAGCACCTCGACCAGCAGACGTGCATAGCGTCCGTCGGGATCGAGATCGGGGTCGAACACCGTGACGCTCGCGCCGACTGCATGCGGCGCGAGCTTTCGCAGGAGTGCGGTGAGCTCGGCCGCGTTGATGCCGCCCGGATCGGGGCTGTCGACCGCAGGCATGACCGTGGGGTCGAGCACATCGACATCGACCTGCAGCCAGTAGGCCGGCCCTGCCACGGCGGCTGACTCGGCGCCGACTCTGGTTGCACCGAGGGATACGACATCGGCCGCGGGCGTGACCCTGCCCAAGATGCCACGCACTTCTTCTTGCTCCTCGTCGTCGGAGCGGTGGCCGATGTGTGCGGTGTGCTCTGCAGAGAAGTACGGGCCGAGCCCGTCGATGTCGGCGACCTCAGGCCAGTGCTTCCCGACCGCGGCAGCGAGGGCCTCTCCGGCCACGCTCGCGCATTCGTCGCTGTTGCCGGGATGGCGGAAGTCGGTGTGGCCGTCGATGTGCACGAGGCCGACACCGCCGCGGCGTGCGGTCGCGAGGCCCGCACCGAGGAGGATCGCACAGTCGCCGCCGACTACGAGGGGAGCCTCGCCGCGGTCGAGGGCCACGCCGATGCGCGTGGCGAGGCGCTGCGAGTGGTCGATCATCGCGCTCTCGTTGCGCACCCGGCCGGATGGCCTCGTGGCGTCGTCGTCGACGTAGCGCCCGGCGAGCACGATGCCGGAGTCGGTGGCCCCGAGCTCGGCGAACCGCGCGAAGAGGCCGGCCTCGCGCAGAGCCTCAGGAGCTTTCGCCGCACCGGGCACGCTACCGGGCTCGGGCGGGCGGAGACCGAGGTTGGAGGGAGCTGACAGCAGCGTGATCATGCCCTCATCCTGCCGTGGGGGTCGGACATCCGGACGCGGGTCAGGTCGGAAAGGGCGCCCCGGTGATGCGCTCCGCCGCCGCCCACAGCGCGGTTCCCGTAGCGGGGGAGCGGACGTCGTCGGATGCGGCCACGTGCTTCGGCGCCCCGCGGAACTCGAGCAGACCTCCCGGACCCCAGTAGTCCCCGGTGGAGACGTCCGCTGCGGTGGCTGCATGCACGATCGGCAGTGCGCCGCCGTCCTTGCCCTGCACGAGAGCGCGAGTCGGTGCGGCGAGGGTCCGGATGACGCCGGACACCTCGGCGAGGCCGGGGCGCTGCGGCGTGAGCGGATCGACCGCATAGCCCGGATGTGCGCACACCGCTGCGCGTGATGTGTCGGACCAGCGCCGCGCCAGCTCGAAGGCGAAGGCCATGAGCGCCGCTTTCGATCGCCCGTACTGCCGGAGCGACGAGCCGTTCCACGAAGCATCGATGTGTGCCGGATCGAGGTGTGCGAAGCGGTGGGCGATCGAGCCGACGGCGACCACGCGGGCATCCGGCGCGAGGAGCGGCTCGAGGTGAGCCACGAGGGTGAAGTGGCCGAGGAAGTTCGTCCCGACCATGAGGTCGAGGCCGTCATTCGTTCGCGCCGTGGGGTCGGCAGCCTTCACGCCGGCGTTGCAGATGACCGCATCGACGCGCTCGCCGACCTCGGCACCAGCTCGGCTGACGCTGTCGAGGGAGCCGAGGTCAAGGGCGACGAGCCGCAGGTCGGCGTCTGGAGCCTGGCCGCGGATCGCCGAGATCGCGGTCTCGGCGCGCTCGGGGGAGCGGCACCCGAGGATCACCCGTGCGCCACGCGTCGCGAGCTGTTCAGCGCACCAGTACCCGATGCCCGCGTTCGCGCCGGTGACGAGCACCGTGCGACCCTGCAGCTCGGTCGTCGGCGAAGCGGGGGCGGCATCCATCACTCCAACCTAGGCGGAACGGATGCCGCTCGCGTCAGTGGTCGTGGTCGTGGTCGTGCCCTTCGTGCTCATCGTCGTCTTCGAGGAGCATCCCGACCGAGGTCGCGCACGCATCGCCCTTCCACGCCTCGATCCCCTCGCGCACCGCGAAGGCCGCGATGACGAGCCCTGCGACGGCATCGGCCCACCACCAGCCGAGCAGGGAGTTGGCAACCAGGCCGATCAGGACGGCGGCGGAGAGGTAGGTGCAGATCAGCGTCTGCTTCGAGTCGGCGACAGCTGTGGCCGACCCCAGTTCCTTGCCCGCACGACGTTCTGCGAGCGACAGGAACGGCATCACGGCGACGCTGACCGCGGTCAGGATGATGCCGATACTGCTGTGCTCGGGCCGCTCGGCCGTGACGAGCGCGGTCACGGACGTCGCCGTGACGTAGATCGCGAGAGCGAAGAACGCGATGGCGATCACGCGCAGGGTCGGCTTCTCCCAGCGCTCGGGATCGCGGCGGGTGAATTGCCAGGCGACGGCCGCGGCGGACAGCACCTCGATCGTGGAGTCCAGGCCGAAGCCGATGAGTGCGGCGGACGACGCGACCGAGCCGGCGGCGATCGCGATGACCGCCTCGATCAGGTTGTAGCCGATCGTGATGCCGACGATGAGGCGGATGCGGCGGTGGAGGATCTCGCGGCGCTGCGCCGGTGCCGTGGTGGTCATCAGCAGGTGCAGCCTTCGCCGGAGCAGCAGTCGGGCTCGACGATGAGCGTGACCCGCATGAGCATGTCGAGTGCCGGCGCGAGGTGGCGGTCCGCGAGTCGATAGCTGCTGCGGCGGCCGTCGGGGACGCTCTCGACGAGTCCGCATCCGCGGAGGCAGGCGAGGTGGTTCGACATCGTCTGGCGTGAGACGCCGAGCGCGTCGGCCAGGTCGGCGGGGTAGCGGGGCGCTTCCCTCAGCGCGAGCAGAACGCCGGCGCGGGTGGGGTCGGACAGTGCGTGCCCGAGACGGGCGACGGCAGCCGTATGGGTGAGGGAGGCGAGAGCGGTGGTCACGCACTCCACTGTACAGAAAAGGCTGAATTCAAGAAACCTTGAATCCAGCCACATCTGTGAGGGATCAGCGGATCGCGTACACCGCGCTGCCGACGATGACGGCGACGATCGTGGTCCACCCGATGATCGCCAGCGCCTGCCAGAACAGGATGCGGGCCTTCCCGATGCCGGCAGCGGCGAGCATGGTCGCGGTGAACTGGGTCGGCAGCAGGAGCGGGCCGAGCAGGCTGACCCCGGGGACGCCGTAGCGCTCGAAAGCGCGCTGGAACTTCTCTCGACGTGCGGTGCTGCGGTCCGTATCGGGCGCATCCGCAGCAGTCATCTCGGCCGAGCCGCCACCCGCGAGCGCAGCAGTTTTGGCGCGGGAGCGAGTGACGACGGCCTGTCGCGCTCTCGAGCTCACCAGCACGACCACCAGGACACAGAGGAAGTTGCCGACGATCGCGGCGATCGCGGCGACCACCGGCGCGATGCCGCCGATGATGCCGATACTCACGGCTCCTTCGCCCTCGATGAAGGGGATCGCGCCGGCGAGGGCGACGATGAGCGGCTGCACGAGCTCTGGAACCTGGGCGACCAGGTTCTGGAATGTCTCGATGAGGTTCATGGGATGCTCCCGGATGTCGGTGCGAACGGTGTCTCCGCTGCGATGTCCTCAGTCCACCCCAGCCTCGCTCGCGGCGGCAGTGTCGGGCCGTCACCGCTTTCCGGGTGGATCGCATGACGCAGCAGTGACAACTGTCACGGCCGTATCGTGGGAGCGTGAGCAGCCGAGTCGAGCCTCCTGCCCCTGTCGGACCGAGTCCAGGGGCGAGACAGCTGTCGCGGGGTGTCACCGCTACCTGGTGGTACACGGCGACAGCGGTGATCGTCTTCGAGCTCGCGCTGGTCGCCGCCTGGATGGTCACCACGCTGGCGGTCGACCTCCGCGGGTTCGGCGGCGTGATCGTCGGAGGAGGGGGACTCCTCTGGGTCGCCTCCACCGTTCCGCTGCTGCTCGACTACCGTCATCGCCTGGATGCAGAGCCCGGTGTGCGTTGGATGCGCCTGATTGTGCCGCTCCTCGTCGCGGTCGCGTACGGAGCAGCGGCCGGTGCCGTGATCGGAAGCTGGCAGCTCGCCCTCATGCCCATCATGCAGTCGGTCGTGCTGCTGAACTGGCAGCCGGGTGTCCGGTACAAGGTCGTCATCGCCGCGACGATCCTCCTGGCTACTCTCGGGGTCGTCGATTCCAGCTTGGATGTCTCACCCGAGGTTCCGTTCCTCTTCACCGCCGCTTACACCGTCTTCCTCCCCGTGATGACGGTCACCTCGCTGTGGTGGTGGGATGTCCTGATCACCCTCGATCGAGCCAGAGCCTCCGAGGCTCGACTCGCCGCTACGCAGGAGCGCCTGCGCGTGGCGACCGACGTGCACGACCTGCAAGGGCATCATCTCCAGGTCATCGCGCTGCAGCTGGAACTCGCCGAGCGGCTGCTGCCGGCCGATCCGGACACCGGGATGGAGCAGCTCCGTGCCGCGCGGGTCAGCGTCGACGAGGCCCGTCAGGGAACCAGAGACCTCGCGACGCGCTTTCGCTCGGTGCCGCTGGGGGACGAGCTCGCCAACGCCCGCGACCTTCTGAAGGCTGCTGGACTCGACGTGGCGGCCGCGATCGATGCGGATGCCGACTCCGCGCCGGCATCCGCTCTCGGACCGGTGATCAGGGAGACGACGACCAACGTCCTCCGCCATGGCGCGGGCGGACGCGCACGCCTGGCGCTGACCCGCACCCCCGATGCCTGGCGCTATGAGATCGCGAACGATCTGTTGCCAGGCATCGAGGTTGAGCACGACGGCTCCGGTCTGGAGGGCGTGCGTCGCAGGGTCGAGGAGGCATACGGCTCCCTCGAGGTGCGGCGCGATGCCGACGAGTTCGTAGTCGTCGTGACGGTGCCGGCTCAGACGGGAGACGCGCGATGATCCGCGTGCTGATCGCCGACGACGAGGCGATGATCCGATCCGCGCTCGCAGCCCTCCTCCGACTGGAAGACGACATCGAGGTGATCGCCGAGTGCGAGGACGGCGAGCAGGCCGTCGCCGAGGCCGTGCGTCTGCAACCGGATGTCTGCCTGCTCGACCTCGAGATGCCGGGCCTCGATGGCGTGCAGGTGGCCGAGAAGCTGAACAGGCTGATCGCGACGCGATGCGTGGTCGTCACCCGTCATGCGCGCCCCGGCGTACTGCGCCGCGCTCTGGCATCCGGCGTCTCCGGCTTCCTGCCCAAGTCCCGCGGTGCCGACGAGGTCGCCGCGGTCATCCGCCGTGTCGCGGCGGGTGCCCGCTATGTCGATCCCGAGATCGCGGCCGACGCCCTGAGTGACGAGCGCTCACCGCTCACCGATCGTGAGCTCGATGTGCTGCGCGCCGGGCGTCGAGGCGAGACGACCGGGCAGATCGCGCGGGCGCTCTCCCTCGCCCCCGGGACCGTGCGCAACCACATCTCCGTCATCCTCGGGAAGCTCTCGGTCGGCACGCGTCAGCAGGCGGTGCTGATCGCCGAGGAGCGCGGCTGGATCTGACGGCCGATATGCTGGCAGGTATGGGAACGATATGCGCAGCGCCCATGATGGGGCGCAACCTCGTGTTCCGCGACCGCCGCTCCTGACGGCGCGCTCGCCCTCCGCACGCATCTGCGCGCCGTCCACCGAGATGTCATCGCACCTCGGGACGGGCAGTCCTCACTGACGCCTCTTCGCGTCCTCCCCTCCTTCGAGGTGCTCCGATTCTTCTTCTGGAGCGCACTCATGCCTCGTTCAACCCATGGCGGCCGTCACGAACTCGGCCAGAACTTCCTCACCCACCGTCCCACCCTCACCCGCATCACCGCGCTGGTGCGACGAACCTCGGGCTCGATCCTCGAACTCGGCTGCGGTGACGGTGCCCTCACCCGCTCGCTCGCGGAGCTGGGCAGACCGCTCGCGGCGATCGACATCGACGAGCACCGGGTGCATCGACTGCGAAAGACGCTGCCCGGCGTGCGCATCGAGATCGCGGATGCGACGCACCACGCGCTCGCGGCCGAAGTTGTCGTCGGCAACATCCCGTTCCACCTGACCACGCCCATCCTCCGGCGGCTGCTCTCGACCGAGCGGTGGAGCGAGGCCGTGCTGCTGACGCAGTGGGAAGTGGCGCGCAAACGCGCCGGCGTCGGCGGCGGCACCATGATGACCGCGCAGTCGGCGCCGTGGTTCGAGTTCTCCCTCGAAGGCCGGGTTCCGGCGTGGGGGTTCTCACCGCAGCCGAGCGTGGACGGCGGGCTGCTCACGATCACGCGCCGGGGCTCACCGCTCGTTCCGGGATCCGAACGGCGAGCGTATGAGGCGTTCGTCCGCGCGATGTTCACGGGGAGAGGAGCGAACCTCCCCGCTGTCGTGGCGGCGGCGGCGAGCATCCCGATGTCCCGAGCTCGACGCGTGGTGGCAGCTGCCGGCGCGACGGATCAGAGGCTTCCGCGCGATCTGCGTCCGGAGCACTGGGCCGCGCTCTGGCGTCAGATCTCGCGGAGATGACGGCGCGAGGCCGTCGAGCAGCGGATTTCGCTCGGCGGCCTCGCGGTCGTGTCGTCTCCCGGCGCCCCTCAGGGTGCGAGCACCTCGCGCAGACGTGCTGCGAATTCGGTGGGGTGATCGACGAATCCGGTGTGGTCGCCGGGGAAGCGGGTCGGCTCGATGCCGAGCTGCGCCCCGAGTTCGGTCGTCGTGCGCTCGCAGAGCTGGTCGACCGACTCCTCACCGATCCCGAGCACGAGGTTGCCGGCGCGCGCACGCAGAGCCTCGATGTCGGGCTCCCACCGCACGCTCGCCGGCAGCTCGTAGCGGAACCAGAACTGCTCGTCGGCGTGGTTCCGGGGGTCGACCTCGCCGCCGAACCACTGGACGAGCATCTCCTCCGGCATCGTGATGTTGGCCTGCGCGAAGAACAGCCGCCACGCGCCGACCCGATCGCCTGAGAGAGCGGCCGTCGTGAGCTCGTCGGTGAGCCGTCGCTGCTCAACACGGTCGGGAAGCAGTTCGAGGAGCGGCGGTTCGTGGGCGATGACCGTCGGTGCCAGGTCGGGGCGGGACTGCGCGAGGGCCAAGGAGGTCACCGCGCCGCCGCTCGACCCGAAGACGATCGCGGGGCCGGCATCGATGTGCTCGATGAGTGCGGCGAGGTCGGCTGCACGGCGCTCGGGGGTGGAGCCCTGGGAGGGGTCGTGGAGGATGCTCCGCTTGATGCCGCGCGGGTCGGTGGTGAGCACCGTGTGGTCGGTGGCGAGCTCGTCGGCGAACGCTGCGAAGGCGTCGGCATCCATGGGGGCGCCGATCAGGGCGATCAGCGGTCCGTCGCCGCGGAGTTCGTAGTGGAGGTGGGCATCGGGCAGATCGAGTGCGGCGGTCGTCGTGTTCATGGCGTGCTCCCTTGTCATCGAGGCGGTCGTGCCGTGCGCCGCCGTGTCCTGCACACAGGTTCGCTCCGAAAGGGCCGCGATGCCAACACCCGTTGAATCCGGATTGACGCATTTCTGTTGTGAATCGGGTATAACCGTTGCATGGCTGATGAGCTGGAGCTGCGTCTGCTGCGGCACTTCGTCACGGTGGCGGAGGAGCTGCACTTCAGCCGTGCCGCGCAGCGGCTCTACATCGCCCAGCAGGCGCTCAGCCGCGACATCCGCCGCCTGGAAGATCGCCTCGGCGTGCCGCTGCTGACTCGTTCGACCCGCAGTGTCGAGCTGACCGAAGCAGGGCGTCGGCTGCTCCCGCGGGCGAAGGAGATGCTCGCACTGCACGACCTGGCCCTGCGGGAGATCCTCGAGGAGGAACCGCTGATCGTCGACGTCGTCGACCCTGCATTGACGCCGGCGCTGGTGCTGGACGCGGCACGGCGTCGGGCGCCGGACCGTGAGTTCTTCGCGCGCTTCGGCGGCCCCGGCGGTGCGGTGTCGTCGGGGTCGACGACGGATGTGGTCTTCGACCGACTGACGCGGGCCTCTGCCGAAGTCGCCTCTCAGCTCGTGCGCTACGAACCGCTGGCCGTCCTGATCCTCGAGGGGCACCCGCTGGCTGAGCGAGACGTGGTCCCGCTCGAGGCGCTGCGTGAGACCCGGGTGTGCTCCCGCGCCGGCGCCCAGGTCACGCCGGGGTGGCTGGATGCCACCGCGCAGCTGCTCGCTCCGTTCGGCATCGACCCGGCCATCGGACACCCGTTGGTGCCGGGAGGGGAGGAGCTGGCGCAGCACCTGCGACTGCGCAGCGCCCCGATCCTCACACTCGTGTCGCAACCTCCGGTCGACGGTGCCGTGCTCCTCCCGGTCGTCGACCCGGTCCCGTTGTTTCCCTGGGCGATGGTCTGGCGTGCAGGTCTCGTGCACCCTGCGCTGCACGAGCTGCGGGCGACGGCTGCCGCGCTGGCGGAGGAGCGGGGCTGGCTGGAGGTGCCTGACGACGCATGGCTGCCGTCGCCCGAGAGTCGAGCGGTCTCCGCGCCCTGATCCCTGGTGTCGGTGCACCGGAGTAGCCTCGACGCATGTCCGCCTTCGCCACGCTGCCGACTCCGGTCGGAGTCATCGGCGTCGTGAGCGACGGAGTGGCGATCACCAGGGTCTCATGGCGTTCGACGCCGCCAGAGGGAGCCGTCGTCGCCTCCGACCCGTTGCTCACCGAAGCGCTCGCGCAGCTCACCGCCTACTTCGACGGCACCCTGCAGCACTTCGACCTGCCGGTCGACCTCGGCGACCAGACCGTGGCGACGCGCGCCGTTCTCACGGCCCTCTACGAGACGGTCGCGCATGGCGAGACGATCACCTATGGCGGACTCGCCGCCCGCAGTGGCACCGAAGTGCCGGCGAGGGGGATCGGGTCGATCATGGGTGCGAACCCCGTCCCGCTGATCGTGCCCTGCCACCGCGTCGTGGCCGGCGACGGTCTCGGCGGCTACTCCGGGGGAGACGCGGGGCACGGTCTCGAGACCAAGCGTTGGCTGTTGGAACACGAAGGGGCGTTGCCGACCTCGCTGTTCTGACCCCTGGGACGAGGGCAGCCGTCATCGCGTCAATACGGCGGGGAACACCCTGCGAGAATGGACGTGCCGAGTCCCGAGCCGAGGAGCCAACGTGCAGTTCATCTCCACCCGCGGCGGCATGCAGCCGCAGCCGTTCAGCGAGACGCTGTTGGAGGGCCTCGCGCCCGACGGCGGCCTGGCAGTGCCCGAGGTCATGCCGACGGTCGACGGTGAGACGCTCGAGCGCTGGCGTGCGCTGACCTACCCGCAGCTGGCGGCGGAGGTGCTGGGCCTGTTCGCGACCGACATCCCGCGCGCGGACCTTGCCCGGATGACGGATGCGGCCTACGCCGACTTCCCCGACGGCGTCGTGCCGCTGCGGGCGATCGACGACGAGCTGACGCTCGTCGGACTCTCCGAGGGGCCGACGCTCGCGTTCAAGGACATGGCCATGCAGTTCCTCGGCCAGGTGCTCGAGTACACGCTGGAGCGCAACGACGCGGTGCTCAACATCCTCGGCGCCACGTCGGGCGACACCGGCTCGGCCGCCGAGCACGCCCTGCGCGGCAAGGAGCGGGTCGCGGTGTTCATGCTCTCGCCGCAGGGGCGCATGAGCGCCTTCCAGCGCGCACAGATGTTCTCCCTCGACGACGCGAACGTGCACAACATCGCGGTCGAGGGTGTCTTCGACGACTGCCAGAACCTGGTGAAGAAGCTCGCCGGTGACCTCGACTTCAAGCGCGCCCAGCACCTGGGAGCGGTGAACTCCATCAACCTCGCGCGCATCACGGCGCAGACCGTCTACTACTTCTGGGCCTGGCTGCGGGCGACGGATGCCGGTGGCTGGACCGAGTTGTCGTTCACCGTGCCCTCCGGCAACTTCGGCAACATCCTCTCCGGGCTCTTCGCGAAGCAGATGGGGCTGCCGATCCGTCGCCTCGTGCTCGCTGCGAACGAGAACAACGTGCTGGACGAGTTCTTCCGCACCGGCGTCTACCGCCCGCGCAGCGCCGCCCAGACGCTCGCGACCTCGAGCCCGTCGATGGACATCTCCAAGGCGTCGAACCTCGAGCGCTTCATCTTCGAGCTGGTCGGCCGTGACCCGGCCAGGGTCGTCGGCGCATGGGACGACCTCGAAGCACAGGGGTACTTCGACTTCTCGGCCGAGCAGGAGCGCTTCCTCGAGGAATTCGGCATCGTCAGCGGCACCTCGACGCACGAGGACCGCCTGGCGACCATCCGTTCGGTGTACGAGACGACGGGCGAGGTGATCGACCCGCACACAGCCGACGGCGTCAAGGTCGCGCGCGAATACGTCGAGCCCGGTGTGCCGATGCTCGTGCTCGAGACCGCGAAGCCCGAGAAGTTCGCCGAGACGATTCACGAGGCCATCGGCGTCGAGCTGGGCTACGCGCCGGAGCTGCAGGAGATGCTCGACGCACCGCAGCACGTGACCGAGATGGGCGACGACGAGAACGCGCTCCGCGCCTTCATCGAGACGAACGCGTTGCACTGACGCCGGTCGCCGGAAACACGTTCCGCACCGAGACCCACTCCTGCCCACGTCGGCGGGGGTGGGTTTCGGCGTTTGTGAGGGATTCGATACCGAGTTAGCAAATGTGCGACATGCACATCTGTGGGGGATGCTCGTGCGATATGCACATGTCGGTGGCGTGCCAGGCGTCGCTACTGTGGCGCACAACCCGTTCCCTCCTCCCGAAGGATCCTCATGGCACGCACGGCGCACGCAGACGACTTCGCGCTCTCCCGAGTGACTCCGGAGGCCCGCAAACCCTGGTTCGGAATCGCCGTGCAGCGATTCGGACAGGTCTCGGCTCTCTCGCAGTTCCTCCTCGGCGCGACCCTCGGTTACAGCATGACTTTCGGCGAGGCCGTCCTCGCCTTCCTCTTCGGCTCGCTCATCCTCGAGGTGATCATGTGCGTGGTCGGCTTCATCGGCCAGCGCGAGGGCCTCAACACCGCACTGCTGGCCCGCTGGACCGGCTTCGGCGAGATCGGCGCCTCGCTGGTCGGCCTCGCGATCGGCATCAGCCTGATCGGCTGGTTCGGCATCCAGTCGGCGATCTCCGCGCAATCGCTCGACGCCCTCATGCCCGGTGCCCTGCCGGTCTGGGCGTGGAGCCTCATCTTCGGCCTCGCGGTCACCGCGATCGTGGCCTTCGGGTTCGTCGGGATGCAGTGGCTCGCGAACATCACGGTCCCGCTGTTCCTCATCCTGGTCGGCTGGTCGGTCATCTCCGAGCTCACCCGTCACGACATCGGCGAACTGCTCACAGGGCCTGCTCCCGGCCCGACCATGAGCGTCTGGGCCGGCACCGGCATCGTCGCCGGTGGCCTCATCGTCGGTGCGATCATCACCGGCGACATGACCCGCTTCAACCGCTCGCGCGCCGACGTGATCAAGCAGACCGTCCTCGGCGTCTCGCTCGGCGAGTTCGTGATCGGCCTCGCCGGTGTGCTCCTCGCCCACGCGGCCGCCAGCGGCGACATCGTCGCGATCGTGACCTCGTCGGTCGGGTTCATCGGCCTGTTCATCGTGCTCACCGGCACACTGAAGATCAACGACTGGAACCTGTACTCCTCCACCCTCGGGCTCGTGAACTTCATCTCCACGGCTTTCGGAAAGAACCTCCACCGCGTCACCACGACGATCGTGCTGGGCATCGTCGGATCGGTGCTCGCCGCAGTCGGCATCCTCGGTCAGTTCACCGAGTTCCTGATCGTGCTGAGCGTCGCGTTCCCGCCGATCGCGGGCATCATGGTCGCCGAGTACTACATCGTGCGACGGTGGCGTCCCGAGCTCGACGCGACCCGTGAAGCGGGCACCCTCCCGGCAACCGCTCCGCGTATCGTGCCGGCGACGATCATCGTCTGGCTGGTCTCCGCGCTGGTCGGCTACTTCGTGACCTGGGGCATCCCGTCGCTGCTCAGCCTCTTCCTCTCGATGGCGCTGTACATCGTGGCGGGCAAGCTCGGCTGGGTGCGCGGCGTCGGCGTCGCCACCACCCGCCAGGCGAATCCGGTCGAAGAGACCGCAGCGGCCTGAGCCGCCGAGACACACATCCACCACAGGAAAGCGAGAATCATGCATATCGGCATCGACGTCGGCGGCACCAACACCGACGCAGTCCTCATGGACGGCACCCGCACGCTGGCGGGAGTGAAGCACTCGACCACCCCCGATGTCACCAGTGGCATCATCCAGGCGATCGAGGATCTGCGAGCCGGACACGCCTTCGAGGGCACCGACATCGACGCCGTCATGATCGGCACGACGCACTTCATCAACGCGCTCGTGCAGGCCACTCGCCTTGCACCGGTCGCCGCCCTCCGACTCGGCCTCCCCGCCACGCGCGCGCTACCGCCGCTGATCGACTGGCCCGAGGTGCTGGTCGAGGCGACGCAGGCGCGCAGCTACCTCGCGCACGGCGGATACGAGTTCGACGGACGCCCGATCTCGCCGCTCGACCCGGACGAGATCCGGGCGCACGCGGAGGACATGAAAGCTCACGGCATCCGCTCGGTCGCCATCTCCTCGGTGTTCAGCCCGGTGAACCACGACCTCGAGGTGCGGGCGGCGGAGATCGTCGCGGAGGTGCTCGGCGCGGATGCCGCGATCTCGCTGTCGCACGAGATCGGGCGCATCGGGCTCCTGGAGCGCGAGAACGCGACGATCATCAACGCCGCTCTGCGCGAGCTGGCCTCCGAGATCGTCGATGGGCTGACTTCAGCCGTGCGGGCCCAGGGAATCGAGGCACCGATCTTCCTCAGCCAGAACGACGGCACGCTGATGGATGAGGAATACGTGCGCCGCTACCCGGTCGCGACCTTCGCCTCCGGGCCGACGAACTCGATGCGCGGGGCGGCGGCCACGAGCGGCCTCGACGACTGCGCGGTGATCGACGTGGGTGGCACCACGGCCGACATCGGTCTGCTGATCAACGGCTTCCCACGTGAGACGGCGAACGAGGTCAAGGTCGCCGGTATCCGCACCAACTTCCGGATGCCCGACGTGCTCTCGCTCGGCATCGGCGGCGGCAGCATCGTCGACGAGGAGACCGCGGAGGTCGGACCGGCATCCGTCGGCTACAGACTGACCACGGATGCCCTCGTCTTCGGCGGCTCGATCCTGACCGCCACCGACATCGCCGTCGCGGCAGGTCGTGCGCAGATCGGCGATGCGAGCAAGGTCGCCCATCTCGATCCCGTGTTCGTCGAGCGGGTTCTCGCCCGCATCGCCGAGCGCGTCTCCGAGGCCGTCGACCGCATGCGCACCTCACCCGAGCCCATCGCGGTGGTCGCTGTCGGCGGCGGATCCATCCTGCTCCCGGATGAGCTGCCGTTGTTCGGCACGGTGCATCGCCCCGAGAACTACGCGGTCGCCAACGCCATCGGCGCCTCGATCGCTCAGGTCGGCGGCGAGATCGACAAGGTCTATGCGATCGAGCCCGGTCGTCGCGAGGAGACGCTCGCCGAGGTGCGGGCAGAGGCGGTGGACAAGGCGATCGCCGCTGGCGCCAAGCCGTCGACCGTGTCGATCATCGACTTCGACGAGGTGCCGATCCCGTACCTCCCCGGCAACGCGACGCGAATCCGCGTCAAGGCCGTCGGCGACCTCGACATGGGAGTGTGACATGAGCTGGACCATCACCCCCGCCCACATCGACGGACTCGCCCGCGGCGCAGCCGTCCTCGGCACCGGAGGAGGAGGAGATCCCTACATCGGTGCGCTCCTCGCCCGCCAGGCGCTGTCGTCCGGAGATGTCACGGTCGTCGACCTCGACGAGGTGCCCGATGACGCACTCGTGTTGTTCGTCGCGATGATGGGGGCGCCGACCGTCATGGTCGAGAAGCTCCCGAGCCTCGCCGAGGTCATCGAGCCGGTCAAGGCGCTCAGCATCCACCTGGGCCGCCCGATCACCCACATCGCGTGCGCCGAGGTGGGCGGGGTGAACTCGACCATCCCGATCGCCGCGGCCGCAGCCCTCGGTCTTCCGCTGGTCGACGCCGACGGCATGGGGCGTGCGTTCCCCGAGCTCCAGATGGTGCTCCCGACGCTCTACGGCGTCACCGCCTCGCCCCTCGCGTTCAGCGACGAGAAGGGCAACACCGGCGTGCTGCAGACGGTCGACAATTCGTGGACCGAGCGCATCGCCCGAGTGGCCTGCGTCGAGATGGGCTGCTCGGTCATGATCTCCGGGTTCTCGATGTCGGGCACCGCAGCCCGCGAGTCTCTCGTCTCGGGCTCGCTCTCCCGCTGCATCGAGATCGGGAAGCGCATCGCCTCTGCGCGGGAGGAGAAGACCGACCCCGTCGAGGCTGTGGTCGACCTTCTCGGCGGTCGCGAGCTGTTCGACGGCAAAGTCGTCGACGTGCACCGGGCCACGACGACCGGCTTCGCCCGCGGACGTGCGCGCATCGACGGAGACGCCGGCGCGACGCTGACCCTGCAGTTCCAGAACGAGCACCTGGTGGCCGAGGCCGACGGCGTGGTCCTCGCGACCACCCCCGACCTGATCATGGTGCTCGACGGCGAGTCCGGTGAACCGATCACGACCGAGGGACTTCGCTACGGGCAGCGGGTGCGGGTGATCGCGGCACCGGCCGATGAGCGGTGGCACTCCGACGCGGCACTCGCCATGGTCGGCCCCGGGTACTTCGGCTACGACATGGCAGCGCACCGCTTCGACGGCAGCATCTCCCACGGAACCGTGTCTGCGGGAGCTGCGGCATGAGCTGGCAGCTCACCGCCGCCGACCTCCCCGACCTCGCCCGCGGCGCGACGCTGCTCGGTACCGGCGGGGGTGGAGACCCCTACATCGGCAAGATGCTCGTCGAGCGCGTGCTCGGAGCGGGAAGCATCACGATCCTCGACCCGGACGAGCTCCCCGACGACCTGTTCGTGATCCCGACCGCGCAGATGGGCGCGCCCACCGTGATGATCGAGAAGATCCCGGCAGGCACCGAGCCCACCCTCGCCCTGCGCACTCTCGAGGAGCACCTGGGTAGAAAGGCGGATGCGACGATGCCGATCGAGTGCGGCGGCATCAACTCGATGATCCCGCTCATCGTCGCAGCCGAGACCGGGCTGCCCGTGGTCGACGCCGACGGCATGGGCCGTGCGTTCCCCGAGCTGTCGATGGAGACCTTCGCCGTGTACGGCGTGCACGGGTCGCCCCTCGCGCTCGCCGGAGAACGCGGTGAGAAGGTCGTGATCGACACGGGCGACGACGACCGGCAGATGGAATGGCTCGCCCGTGGGATCACCATCCGTCTCGGCGGAGTCGGGCACATCGCCGAGTACGCGATGACCGGAGCCGACGTCCGACGAACGGCCGTTCCGCGCACGATCTCGATGGCGCTCGCGCTGGGCCGCGCCATCCGCATCGCCCGTGAGGAGCACCGCTCGCCGTTCGACGCGATCGCCGAGACCCTCTCGAGCACCCTCTACCCGCACCTGCGCGAGCTCTGCGTCGGCAAGGTCATCGACGTCGAACGGCGCACGACCGAGGGCTTCGCCAAGGGGCGTGCCGTCATCGCACCACTCGGAGCCGACGAGGGTGACACGTTCGAGATCTCCTTCCAGAATGAGAACCTCATCGCGCACCGCGGGGAGACGCTCGTGGCGATCGTGCCCGACCTGATCTGCGTCGTCGACCACGAGACGGCCGAGCCGATCACGACTGAAGGTCTTCGCTACGGGCAGCGGGTGCGGGTGCTCGGCATCTCCACGCCCGAGATGATGCGCACCCCCGACGCGCTCGCCGCCTTCGGCCCTTCGGCATTCGGGTTGGGGGAGCAGTTCATCCCCGTCGAGGAGCTGGCGGCGACCGAGGGCGTTTCTCCCTAGGCTGGAGCGCATGATGCTGCAGCGCGACGACCTCACGGCGCTCGCCCGCGGCTACGCGCTGCTCGGCTCCGGCGGCGGGGGCTCGACGACCATGCTCGAGCTGATGCTCGCCGGAGCCGGGGATTGGCCGATGGAGGTCTCCTCGATCGACTCGCTCGACCCTGCCACGCCCTGCCTCGGCGTCGCGTTCGTCGGTTCGACCATGCTGCTGGGGGAACGGCTTCCGGGAGCAGAACCCTTCGCTCGGCTCCTCAGCGCCGTCGAACGGTGGATCGGTCACCCGGTACCCGCCGTCTGCTCCCTCGAAGGCGGCGGAATGAACGGCCTCGCGCCGCTCACCCTGTCCGAGTCTCACATCGTGGTCGATGCGGACTGCACCGGCCGTGCGTTGCCAGGGCTCGACCAGATGTCACTCTTCGTCGACCGCGTCCCTGGTCTCGTGTTCGCGTGCGACACCGGTGCAGACGGAGTCGCACTCGTCGAGGCGCACCGGGCGATCGACGCCGAGCGAGTCGTGCGCTCGGCGATCGTCCAGGCCGGCGGGGTCGGCTGTGCGGTGCTCGGCGGCTTCACGGTCGGCGACCTGCGCGAGCACGCGATCGGCGGTCATCTCGAACATGCGCTCGAGCTAGGCAGGGCATATCTCGCGTCAGTCGCCGCGCCGCTCCCGCTGCCGCTGCTGGCCGAGGTGCTGGGGGCGGAGCTCCTCGCAGAGGGGCGCATCGTGTCGGTCGCCCCGTTCGCGAAGGACCCCCACGTGAACGCCGTCGAGATCAGTGGGCTCGCCGGTGCCGTGCACCGCATCGTCACCCGCTCGGAGACGCTCGCCGTGCTCACCGACGGTCTGCTCGTCGCCTCCGCTCCGACCATCATCGTGATCATCGACGCCGTGTCCCGCGAGATCCTGGAGGTCACCGAGCTCCGTCTGGCACGCAACGTCGCGGTCTTCGCCATCCCCGCCCCGGCATGGTGGAACGCCCGACCCGATCGGCGTGCGAAGGTGCTGCCATCCGCTTACGGTCTCGATGACCTGGACGCGGCGTGAACGAGCGGCTGCAGTTGAGCGCGCTGCTCGCCCACCCCGAGAACGGGGGGCTGCGGCGGGTCGGCGGCCCCGAGAGCGTCGCGTGGGAGGCTGTGGCCGTCGGTGCCGGAGAGGCGGAGCTCGTCGAGGGCGACGCCGATCGACTCGCCATAGTGACAGCGGCGGCACCGACTTCGACCTGGCAGCAGGACGCGTTGCTGCGTCGGCTGCGTGACCGCGGCTACACCGGCCTCGCTCTCTCGGGCGCGGCCGGGTTCGATGCGGGGGCGTTCCGGCTCGCGGATCGGATCGGTCTGTGCCTGCTCGACGTCGAACGACCCATCCAACTCGCGAAGGCGTGCTGGATGCTGATCGAGGCCCGAGACGCGCTGACGCTCAGCCAGGTTCGCAAGGTCGCCCAGTCGTTCGAGTACGCCGCTGATGACCTCGCCGACCTTCTGGGGCACATCGCCGCGAACCTCGGCGTCGGCGCGGCACTCATCGACTCCTCCGGGGTGCTGCAGGAGGCAGGGGCTCATCTCGATGCACGACTGCACGCCGCGATCGGCTTCGACTCGTGGCTCGATCGGGCCGGCGCCGGTGAGGAGGCGGCCGCGTCCGTGCGGGTCGACAGCCCGGGGCGCAGCGGCCTGAGACTGGTGCTGTTCGGGCGTGGGCTCGGCGAGGCCCAGCTCCAGTCGCTCTCCGTGGCCGCCGAGGTCGCCATGCCCGCGGTCGCCGCGCGCATCCTGATCGACGAGGTGGCGGCCGTGAACGACGTCGCCGTGTCATCCGGACTCCTGCGCGACTTCGTCGACCTGCACGGGGCGGCGGATGCCGACGTCGAGAGACGGATGGCCGAGCGTGGTTGGCGCACGGGAGGTCATCACCTCGGATTCCGGATGGTGGCGAGAGGACGACTCGACTCCTTCTCGCTGCTGCGATCGGTCAGTGCGGGGCTCAGCGCGATCGACGGTGATGCGCATGCGACGACTGCCGGCCGTGGACTGACCGGATGGCTGACGTTCCCCGAGTCACCGGATCCGGACCGGGTGGAGAGGGCCGTCGCCTCCCTGCGGGAGCTTCACCTGGGTGCATTGCGCGACTTCGCGGTCGCGACCGGAGTCGGCTCGCTGCAAGGTGGATCGGAAGGACTCGCCAGCACGCTCGACGAGGCAGGGGATGCGGCGCGCATAGCGGCCTCGCGCTCGGCGACGGGGTGGTTCGTCCGGGTCGACAGCCTCGGTCTGGAACAGCTGCTGCTCGCGTGGACGGGGAACGACACGTTCGTGCCGGCAGCGGAATCGCTCCTCGCTCCGTTGCGGGAAGGGGGCGGCGAACTGCTCGCCACCCTCTCCGCCTACCTCGACCACGAGTCGGGCATCGCCGCGACTGCGACGGCGCTCGGTCTGCACCGCAACACCGTGACCGTGCGGATCAGGCGGGTGCAGGAACTCCTCGGCATCGACATGACCGACCCCGAAGCCCGCCTGGCGCTGCACCTCGCGTGTCGTGCCGTGCAGCCGCGCTGAGCGGAGCCTGCCTCATTCCTCCGGATCGCCGTGCAGCATCCACGGGATGCCGAAGCGATCGACGAGCATCCCGAAGAGCCCACCCCACGGGGGCACATCCAATGGCATCGTGACCGTCGCGCCGTCGGCCAGCTTGTCCCACACCGCGCGCGTCGCGTCTTGAGTGTTGCCGCTCAACGACACCGAGAACCCTTGCGGCTTCTCGTACGGCATCCCATCGGGAGAGTCGGATGCCATCAGCACCAGGCCGTCCGGTGCGTCCAACTGGGCGTGCATCACGAGGTCCTTCTGGCTCGGATCCTGCACCATGTCGGGGAACTCCCCGAAGGTGTTGATCACGAGTTCGCCACCGAGGACGCTCTGATAGAACTCCATCGCCTCGCGGGCTTCGGTGCGGAAGGACAGATACGGGTTGAGAGCAGGCATGAAGACTCCAGGAGTGTGTGAAAGGTGTCATGACCGGCACCGCTGAGCCTCAGTCTGCGCCCGCGGCGTGGGACCCGCAAGAGGGATCGAGAGCGGCGGCGAAGCCAGGCGGAAGGGTCAGACCGGGAGAGCTTTGACCGCGGCGGTGAGCACCTGGGGGACAGTCGGCACCCCGGTGGCGCGAAAAACCTCGGCTCCGGCGGAATCGCGGATGATCACGGTCGGCGTGAACCCGATGTCGAGCTTCTCGGCGGCATCCGGATCCTGTGCGACGTCGATCTCGGTGACCGTCGCATCGGGGAGGAATCGCACGGCCTCGGCGAGCACTGCCCGTGTGCGTGCGCAGGCGCCGCAGAACGACGATGACACCAGGGTCAACTCCATGCGCGCCTCCTCGGGCGCCCGTCGCGCCACCACAGTTGCAACCTGCAACCGGTTCGTGGTGTTCCCGTGAGACGGCGGAGGTGGGCTCAGACGACGGGACGCCGTACGCCCGGTCGGATCCGCCTCAGGAGGTCATCCACGGTCTAGGCCGAAGGTGTGCTTCACAAGGGCGCGCACGTCGCGGTCGAGACCTTCGATGCGGGTCTCCACGGCGTCGATGCGAGTGTTCACCGCGACGAATCGTGCATCGACCGCTTCGAAGCGCGCGTCGACGGCCTCGAATCGCGCGACCATCTCGGCGCGCAGCCCGCCGATCTGAGCGCCGATCCCCGTGCTCATCCCGTCGATCTCTGACCTCACGCCGCCGATCTCGGCCCGCAACACCCGGATGAACAGGGTCGAGACGACCGTGACCATCCCGAACATCAGCGCGATGACTGCGCCGATCATGGCCCAGATCTGCGGCTCGGTCATGGTGATCACGCTCTCATTCTCGTCGGATGATCTCATCCTGCCAAGACCGCGAACCAGTATGCGGCGAGCGGGGAGAAACCTGTCTCGGAGCAATATGTGGAGGGGGACTGGAGCGCGGGCAACGCTAGCGCGCGGCGAGCCATTCGGTGAAGCTCTGACGCCCGAGATCTGCGTCGGGACCGGGGAGAGCGTGCCCCGCTCTCATGCCGGCCATCTGCGGCCCCGGCACGTTGATTCTCGGTATCCATCCGCGGAATCCCGTCCGCCGCGCGAACGCGCGCACCATGTCAGACAACTGCTCTTCCCTGGGGCCGGCGAGGTCACGCACGCGTCCCTGCGGATCGGCGGCGGCGAGTGCTGCGAGACGCTCGCCCACTTCGCTCGCGGCCACGGGCTGTGTACGCGCGTTCGGGGCGACGTGCACGGGTCCCAGTTTCGCGCGTTCGAACATCTGCCCCGCGAACTCATGGAACTGCGTGGCCCGCAGGATCGTCCACGGCACGCGCGATGCTTCGACGATCTTCTCCTGGGCGATCTTGCCGGCGTAGTAGTCGTAGGGAATACGGTCGATCCCGACGATCGACAGCAGCACGACATGTCCGACCCCCGCATTCGCGGCCGCTGAGATGAGGTTCCCGGTCGCGGCGGTGAAGAACTCGATGGCCGCGCTCGCCTTGAGGGTCTCGATGCTCGCGACGTCGATCACGGCGTCGGCGCCGGCCAGGGCATAGTCCAGACCCTTTCCGGTCACCAGGTCGACTCCCTGCGATCGGCTGAGGACGACCGCGTCGTGCCCGACTGCGCGCACCGCCTCGACGGTGTGCCGACCGACGGTCCCGGTTCCTCCTGCGACGGCGATCCTCATGTGTGTTCTCCTTCGTCCTCGTACATCCTTCTCCTAGTTCGGCGATGCAGGTGACCGAATCGTGAAGTATCGGCCGAAAGAGGGCGATGCGCTCACCCGTTGCACGATCCGGACAGGCTCACGCAGTGGACGTGATCCCTGCTGGGTACGATGGCGACTGTGACCACATCGACCGTGCGCCCGGGCATCGCCGAGCGGCTTTCGCAGATGATCCGGATCCCGACGGTCTCGGCCGAGCTCGACGAACGCGGCTCGGCTCCGTTCGAGGAGTTCGTCGCGTTGATCGCCGAGCTCTACCCGTTGACGCACGAGAAGCTGCGCCTCGAACGGCACACCGACTTCGGGCTGCTGTTCCATTGGCAGGGGAGTGGCCCGGCATCCGATGAACCCGTCGTGCTGATGGCGCACTACGACGTCGTCCCCGTCGACGAGAGCGACGCCTGGACCCATCCGCCCTTCGCCGGGGTGATCGCCGACGGCTCGGTGTACGGGCGCGGGGCCCTCGACGACAAGGGCCCACTGATCGTGGTCCTCGAAGCGGTCGAGAATCTGCTCGTGGACGGCTTCATCCCTCCCCGTGACGTGTACCTCTCCTTCGGCGGCAACGAGGAGACCTACGGCCGCGCAGCCGAGGAGATCGCTCGGGTGCTGCGCGAACGCGGCATCGTCCCCTGGCTCGTGATCGATGAGGGCGGGGCCGTCGTCGACGCACCCCTGCCCTTCGTTCCTGGTCGTGCGGCGATGATCGGTGTCGGCGAGAAGGGTGTGATGACGCTCCGGCTGTCCGCGCGTGGTGAGGGCGGGCACGCGTCCGCGCCGCCGTCGCTGACCGCTGTCCGGCGCATCGCCAGGGCCGTGGATCGGCTGGGGCCGACCATGTTCCGCCCCCGCGCCTCGAAGGCGATCCTCCGGATGCTGTCCCAGCTGGCCGCGCAGACGCCCGGACCCGCTCGTCATCTGCTGCGTCTTCTCGGGTCGACGCCTCTGCTGACGGCACAGGTCTTCGCCGCACTCGGCGGCGAGCCGGCGGCCCTCGTGCGCACCACCGTCGCCCCGACCATGCAGTCCGGTGGCACCGCGGCGAACGTGCTGCCGTCGCAGGCATCCGCCACCGTCAACCTGCGCATCGCGCTCGGGGAGACGACGCAGCAGACGGTGTTCCGGGTGCGCCGCCGCATCCGCGATCCGCTCGTCACCGTGGAGGTCGTCGAGGCGAGCGAGCCGTCGCCGGAATCGCCGACCGACAACGCGCAGTTCGCCCTGCTCGCGGCGGCACTCGACGTCTCGTATCCCGGCGTCCCTGCCGTGCCCTACGTGATGATGGCGGCCACCGATTCTCGGCACTTCCACCGCTTCTCTCCGGCCGTGTACCGCTTCGCGCCGTTGGACATGTCGAACGCGCAGCGCGCCTCGATCCACGGTGTGGATGAGAGCGTCGAGATCGCCGCCCTGGAGCGCGGGGAGCGATTCCATCGGGCGCTTCTCGAACGGCTAGGGTGATCTCACCCGCCTCCGGCCGTGCGCTGGAGGACCCGAACGAGAAGCAGGAGACGCGATGACGCGCACCCGCACGCTGGGCACCCTCGCCGCCGTCGTCGGCTTCCTCGCCTTCGTGGAATTCACGAGCGGCGTGCTGCAGGGGTACTACACCCCGATGCTCACCGACATCGCCCGTCACCTCGGGATCCACGACGCCGACGTGAACTGGCTCGAGGGCACGCAGCTGATGCTGTCGGCGCTCGTCGTCCCGGCGTTCGCGAAGCTCGGCGACATGGTCGGGCACAAGCGGATGCTGCTGATCTCGACCGCGGTCACCGCAGCGGCCGCCCTGGTGCTGCCTTTCACGGATTCGTTCCCCGTCTTCCTCGCAGCGTGGGCGCTGATGGGCTTCTACGTGGTCTGGCTTCCGCTGGAGATCGCGTTGATCTGGTCGCGCTCGCGTCGGATGGAGGGCCGTTCCACGATCACCGCCAAGGCGGCAGGTCTCCTCGTCGCCGCCCTCGAAGGCGGAGCGATCATCGGCGCGCTCGTCGGTGGTGCCCTCATCGATGTCCTCCCGCTCACGGTCGTGCTGCTGATCCCGGCCGTCCTGATCGTGGTGTGCTTTTTCGTGATCCTGTTCGGCGTCAAGGAGTCGCCTGAGCCGACGGGTGGCATCTTCGACACGGTCGGCCTCGTGCTCATCTCCCTCGCCCTCGTCTGCTTCACCGGTGGTCTCAGCCTGCTCCGCCTCGAGGGCGGTCTGATGAACCCGTGGTCCTGGGCGGTGGTGGTCCTCGGCGTCCTGCTGGTGATCCCGTTCGTGCTCTGGGAGCTCCGCTGCGATGACCCGCTGATCGACGTGCGCATGTTCCGCTCACCCGCGCTCGGCCCGGTGTTCCTCACGGCCGGACTCTTCGGAGTCAGCGTGCTCGGCGCGCAGGCCCCTCTGTCGACGTTCGCGCGTACCGATCCGACGGTCTACGGCTACGGTCTCGGTACGAGCGGCTTCGCGACCTCGCTGATCATCGGCGTCTATCTGATCGCCATGATCGCGGGTGCGCTGCTGTTCCCGACGATCGCGCGGTGGGCCACCCCACGTCTGACGCTGATGGGGGCGTCGGTGCTGGTCGGTGTCGGCTTCCTCCTGTTCCTCCCGTTCCACGACACCTACGCGCAGGTCATCACGAACATGGTGGTCGTGGGTCTCGGGTCCGGCGCGCTGGTCGCGGCGCTTCCCGCCGCAGCGGCATCCGCGGCTCCGGCGACACAGACCGGCGTCGCGACGGGGCTGACCAACTCGGTGAAGACCGTGGGTGGTGCGATCGCGTCGTGCGTGTTCGGCATCGCTCTCCTGCACGGGGTGGCGAGTACAGCGGGTGCGACCGAGGGGACCGCCGGTTCGCTCGCCGGCTACTTCACCGTGTGGATCGTCTGCGGCGTGACAGCGCTCGTCGCCGCGGTGATCCTCGTGTTCGTCCCGAAGACTGCGTTCACCGACCGGTCGGTCGAAACCGAGGCCGCGCCGGCGCTCTGAGAGTCACTCGCGCAGCTCGAGCACCCTCAGGATCTCGGGCCAGGCGAGCGCGCCGAGTGCAGCATCGGCCGATGGGGTGCCTCCTCGCGCCATGGCGACACCGCCGCTGGTGGCAGATTCGCCGGGCAGAGTCATCCGGTGTCCGGCGGTCGGGTGGGTGACGACGATCGTCCGTCGCCCGTGAATCGTACGGCGCCGTGCGATCTCCGAGGCGAATCTGTCACTCGGCCATACGCGGTCATCGCCTCCGGCGACCAGGACGACGTCACCGGAGATCCTCTCGGCGCGGATCGCTGCCGCGGCGGCGCCGTCCGGGTCGCGATCGAGGCTCGATGCGTACAGTGATCGGTACTCGGGCGGCTCGGTCAACGGCGACCAGGTGGGATCGAACGGCACGGCGGGGAGTGGAACACCCTGGTGGGTCCAGTGCGACGACCAGTTTCCGTCTGCGATCCCCGCCCAGACCACGGATGACGGAGCTACCGCCACAGTCGCATCGACCGGGTGAAGGGATGCCGTCACCAGGGCCGCCTCAGCTCCGAAGGATGTCCCGAAGACCGCGACGCGGTCGGCGTCGGCGCGCAGCAGATCCAGCTGGTCGATGAACGTCTCGATCGGCACCTCGTGCGGGGCAGGGCGCTGGCCGACGCCGCCGAACCAGCGGATGGCACGGACGCGGGCGCCGCGCCGCGCCAGCAGCTCCGCCCGTTCGGTCTCCACGCGCCCGCTGGAGCCGGCGAGGAGCAGGACGGCTGTGCCGCAGGCGACTTCGGGGAAGGCGTCATGCGAGTCGGCCCGGTCGATCGAGGTTCTGCGGCCAGGCGCCGCCATCATTCCCGATCGAGCCCGAACGTGCGCTTCACAATGGCCTGCACGTCGCGGTCGAGACCGTCGATGCGGGTGTTCACGGCGTCGAAGCGCGCGTTCATCTCAGTGCGCAGGCCGCCGATCTGTCCGTTCATCTCGGTGCGAAGTCCGCCGATCTCGCTGCGGACGATCCGCACGAACAGGGTCGAGACGACCGTGAGCGTGCTGAACATCAGTACCGTGAAAGACCCGATCATGGTCCAGATCTGCGCGTCATTCATGAATCCCACTCCCTCATCGTCGCATCGATCAGGCGAGCCTGCCAGAGCGCGCGAGACGAAGATATCGGTTGCGCAGGAGATGGGGACAACACGTTTTCGCGCATCCCGGGGGAGGAGAAGTCACCCCCATCCCTGCGGGTTGTGCAGGAACTCGAGCCGCACATCGAGAACAGCACCGGGCGGCGGGGACTCCGCCGCCCGGTCCTGTTCAATCGCCCTTCACGTTCACGAGCTGCCGCAGCGTGTGCCGGATCGACACGAGGCTCGCGGCATCCGCCATCACCTGGTCGATCGGCTTGTACGCCTGCGGGATCTCGTCGATGAAGGCAGCGGTGTCACGGAACTCGATGCCCGTCATCGCCTCCCGCAGCTCATCGTGCGTGAACGTCTTCCGCGCCGCCGACCGGGAGTACTCCCGTCCGGCGCCGTGCGGTGAAGAGTTCAGCGACTGCGGGTCGCCGAGTCCCTCCACCACGTACGAGGCGGTTCCCATCGATCCGGGGATGAGCCCCGGCCGACCGGCATCCGCCTGGATGGCGCCCTTCCGCGACACCCACACCTGCTTGCCGTAGTGCTTCTCCGATTCGGTGAAGTTGTGGTGGCAGTTGATGCGCTCCTGCTCGTCGACAGTGCTGCCGAGGAACTCGGACACCTGACGGATCACCCGATCCATCATCTCCTCCCGGTTCAGCAGGGCGAAGTGCTGGGCCCACCGCAGCTCCCGGATGTACCGGGTGAATTCCGGTGTGCCCTCGACCAGGTACGCCAGGTCGGGGTCGGGGAGGTCGATCCACCACTGCTTGCATAGCCGCTGCGCGACCGAGATGTGCTTCATGGCGATCTTGTTGCCGACTCCTCGCGAGCCCGAGTGCAGGAACAGCCAGACCCGGTCGAGCTCGTCGACCGACACCTCGATGAAGTGGTTGCCCGAGCCGAGCGTGCCCAGCTGAAGGCGCCAGTTCCCGGCGTACTGCGCTGGGTCGAAGCCGTTCTTCTCGGCGAGTGCTTCGAGCTCAGCGATGCGCGGCTCGGCGGTCGCGACGACCTTGTTGTTGTACCGACCGGCCGACAGCGGGATGGCGCGCTCGATCTGCTCCCGGAGCTCAGCGAGGTCGCGACCTTCGAGGTCGCTCCTCGTGAACCGGGTGCGGACGGCGATCATGCCGCAGCCGATGTCAACGCCGACGGCCGCGGGGATGATCGCGCCGAGCGTCGGGATGACCGAGCCGACCGTCGCCCCCTTGCCGAGATGTGCATCCGGCATCAGCGCCAGGTGCGGGTGGATGAACGGCATGCGGGCCGTGGTGTACGCCTGAGCGAGTGTCTTCTCGTCGATCAGCGATGCCCACGACAGCAGCCGTGTGGAGAGCCTCTCCATGATTCCTTTCCTTGTGGTGGTGTCCAGCCACAGGTCAGGGGAGTCTCCAACGGAAAACGCCCCGGACCTGTCGGTACGGGGCGTTGCGAGAGCGGATGCTGTCACACGGCGCGTGCCGGCGGGTACGACTCGTAGCGGTCATTGCGCTTCTGCTGAAGCTGCAACACCGCTGCGATGGGAAGGTTCCGCTGCGCGGTCATCCGTCGACTCCTCGGCTGGTGTGCTGCGCCGATCGGCACAGCTTTGCAACCCTAGGGGGCGACACGCCCGGGAGTCAAGCCGTCTCGCGGGGCGGGTTGTACATGAACTCGACCCGGATGCCGTCGGTGTCCTCGACGAACGAGGCGTAGTAGCGCTCCGAGTAGCGCGGGTACTCCTTGGGCTCGCGGACGGCAGTCCACCCGGCCTCGACCGCGACCGCGTGCAGGTGCTCGACCTGCTCGCGTGTGGGCACCGCGAAGGCGATGTGCTGCCAGCCGATGCGACCGTGACGGTGCGGGGTGGAGTCCTCATCCCAGGTGTAGAGGATGATCTCGGTCTCGTCGCCGTTGTTCCACGAGATCGAATGGTCGTTCGCGCCACCGCTCCGATACCCGAGAGCGGTGAGGACGGGGTGAAACTGCGCCCGTCCGCGCTCGAGGTCGTCGACGGTGATGCCCAGGTGGTCGAGAAGTGCCATGTGCCGAGTCTTCCAGCAACGGCTGACGTCGCACTAGTGCGGGGCGTGGTACTCGGCTTCGCCGCGCTTCCAGTAGCCCTTCACGACCGCGTTCGCAGTGTCGACGCCCCATCGCTCGAGCAGTGCTCGGCCCGGCTTGACGATCGACTGCTCGGCGGCGATGAAGACGAACGGGTCGGCCCCCACGGTGTCCTCGGCGCTCAGCCCTTCAAGGAATGCGATGAGGGCGGAGCCGGAGGGAGCCTCGCCGCGATGCAGCCACTCGACGTCCACCGGAGTCTCGATCTCGAACTCGCGCCCCTGGTTCACGGTCTCGATCACGATGCGGGCGGGGATGCCGTCGGGGATGAGTGCCGCGAAGCGGCGGATCGCGGGGATGGCCGTCTCGTCGCCGACCAGCAGCCAAGACCCGGGCTCGCCCACCAGCACCGCTGATCCGCGAGGGCCGCCGACGCCGATCGTGGATCCGAGGGGAGCGGTCGCCGCCCAAGGGGCCGCGACGCCCTGGTCTCCGTGCACCGCGAACTCGACATCGAGCCAGTCCTCGCCCCAGGCGAGCGGGGTGTACTCACGGCTCGGCGAGGCGCGCAGCTCCTCGACCGAGTTCGTGGGGCCTGCGGGGAAGAACAGACGCATGTGGTCGTCAGAGCCGAGGGAATCGAAGCCGGCGAGGTCGGAGCCTGTCAGGCGCACGCGTACGAAGTCTGGGGCCAGCCATTCGCGGGCGCTCAGTGTGACATTGCGGAAGCGCAGCTCGAGGCCGCGACGCTCGATCGAGAAACCGGATTTCGTATCGCTCATGAAGTAAGGCTAACCTAAATGCAGGAGGGAAGGTCACCCTAACTTCGCCGTTCCCGCACCCGCAGAGTGTGCACACAGCCCCGCAGAACAGGAGTCTCTCCATGTCCGTGCCCAGAACCCTCACCGCCACGAGCGTCGCTCTCGTCGGCCTCCTCGCCCTCGCCGGCTGCGCGTCCGGCAGCACGGCTGAACCGGAGAAGACCGAACCCGCAGCAGCATCCGTCACGATCGAGGACAACACCGGCACGCACGAGATCGCGACCCCTCCGACATCTGTCGTCGCCCTCGACAACCGCACGTTCCAGACGCTCTCCGACTGGGGCGTCGAGCTCTCGGCCGGCGCCGTGGCGCTCATGCCGGAGACCGTGTCGTACGTGAAGGATGACGCGATCGTCGACATCGGGCTCCACAGCGAGCCCGACCTCGAAGCAGTGGTCGCCGTGGAGCCGGACCTCATCATCAGCGGCCAGCGGTTCACACAGCACAACACCGCGATCGCCGACCTCGTGCCGGACGCCACGATCATCGACCTCGAGCCGCGCGATGGCGAGCCCTTCGATGACGAGCTCAAGCGTCAGGTCACCGTGCTCGGCGAGATCTTCGGCAAGCAGGACGAGGCGAAGAAGCTCGTCGACGACTTCGATGCCGCCGTCGAGCGCGCCAAGGCAGCGTATGACGACGCCGACACCGTCATGGCCGTGAACACCTCGGGCGGAGCCATCGGCTACCTCGCGCCGACCGTCGGACGCTCGCTCGGCCCGATCTACGACATTCTCGGCCTCACCCCGGCGCTCGAGGTAGACGAAGCGACCGACGACCACCAGGGTGACGACATCTCAGTCGAGGCGATCGCGGCCTCGAACCCCGACTGGGTCCTGGTGCTCGACCGCGACGCCGTGTTCGCCGCCGATACCCCCGACTACGTGCAGGCAGCCGAGATCCTCGAGAACTCCGAGGCGCTGGCCGGTGTCACCGCCGTGAAGGAGAAGCAGATCGTCTACATGCCCACCGACACCTACCTGAACGAGGGCATTCAGACGTACACGACGTTCCTCAACGACTTCGCCGACGCCCTCGAGACGAGCGCGAAGAACTGACATCGTGCGGCGGCATCCGGATGATCCGGGTGCCGCCGCATCGCCATCATGGTCTCCACCGACATCACCCAGCCGCCCCGCTACGCCGGGCGGCTCTTCGACATGAAACTGCTCATCGGCGTGCTCGTCGTCGCCGCGCTGCTCGTGATCTCGCTCTTCACGGGTGTGTACGACGTCACCGGGGCGGAAGACGGCGCGCAGATGTTCCAGATCACGCGCATACCCCGCACGATCGCGCTCGTGCTCGCCGGCGCCTCGATGGCGATGGCCGGTCTCGTGATGCAGCTGCTCACCCAGAACCGCTTCGTCGAGCCGACCACCACCGGCACCACCGAATGGGCGGGGCTCGGGCTGCTCCTGGTCATGATCCTCGTGCCGCAGCCGTCGCTCCCTCTGCGGATGGCGGGCGCCGTGGTCGCGGCCTTCATCGGCACGATGGTGTTCTTCGCGTTCCTCCGCCGCGTCGCCCTCAAATCGTCGCTCATCGTGCCGATCGTCGGGATCATGCTCGGGGCAGTGGTCGGTGCGCTGTCGACATACCTCGCCCTGGCCACCAACTCGCTGCAGATCCTGGGGGTCTGGTTCGCCGGCAGCTTCACATCGGTCATGCGTGGGCAGTACGAGATGCTCTGGATCGTGGCGCTCATCGGCGTGATCGTCTTCGTCGTCGCCGACCGACTGACGATCGCAGGACCGGGGGAGGAGATCGCCACCAACGTCGGCGTGAACTACAACCGCATCATCCTGCTGGGCACAGTGCTCATCGCCGTCACCACGGGAGTCGTGACGGTGGTCGTCGGAAACCTCCCGTTCCTCGGGTTGATCGTGCCGAACATCGTCTCGATGGTGCGCGGCGACGATCTGCGCAGCAACCTGCCGTGGGTGTGCCTGCTCGGCATCGCGATCGTCACCGTCTGCGACATCATCGGCCGCACGATCATCATGCCGTTCGAGGTGCCGGTGTCGCTTATCCTCGGGGTCGTCGGCGCCGTGGTGTTCGTGCTCCTCCTACTCAGGCAGCGTCGACGTGGCTAGCGGGGTGAGCGGCGTGGCAGTTCCGGTTTCGACACGATCCGCGGGGGCGTTCACGACCCCGCGTGCGCGTGGGCGCTACTTCGTCGTGCTCGGCATCCTCGTCGTCCTCTCCGTCGTCTCCGGCTTCGGCCTGCTGGCGTGGGCGAATCCGATGCCGGTCGGCTCGACGGGGTTCTGGCGCATCGCTCAGCACCGCGCGACCGACGTCACCGTGATGGCGCTCGTCGCGGTCGCCCAGGCCGTCGCCACGGTGAGCTTTCAGACCGTCACCAACAACCGCATCATCACGCCCTCGATCATGGGCTTCGAATCGCTGTACCGGGTCGTGCAGACCTCGACCGTGTACCTGTTCGGGGTCGCCGGAATCGTGGCGATCCAAGGCATCGGACAGTTCGCGATCCAGGTGGCGATCATGGTCGCCCTCGCGGTGGCGCTGTACGGGTGGCTGCTCTCGGGGCGCTACGGCAACCTGCAGATCATGCTCCTGGTCGGCATCGTGATCGGCGGCGGTCTCGGGGCGATCGCCACATTCATGCAGCGGCTGCTCACCCCGAGCGAGTTCGACGTGCTGGCCGCGCGTCTGTTCGGCAACGTCTCGAACGCCGACCCTTCCTACCTGCCGCTGGCGATCCCGCTCGTAGTGGCGGCATCCGCGCTGCTGTGGCTGCGCTCCCGGCGACTCAACCTGATGGCGCTCGGCCCCGACGCCGCCCGCTCGCTCGGCGTCGACCACCGTAGGGAGTTGTTCATCGTGCTGTTCCTCCTCGCCGTGCTGATGGCGACTTCGACGGCGCTGGTGGGACCGATGACATTCCTCGGCTTTCTGGTGGCGACACTCGCGTACCAGTTCGCCGACACGTACGACCACCGGCTGATCTTCCCCGTCGCGGTGCTCACCGCCTTCACGATCCTCGCCGGCGCGTACTTCGTGATGAAGAACGTGTTCTACGCGCAGGGGATGGTGTCGATCCTGATCGAGCTCGTCGGCGGCACCGTGTTCCTCATCGTCATCCTCAGAAAGGGCAGGCTGTGATCGCACTCGAAGGCGTCCGCCGGGACTACAGCAGCGAGGTCGCGATCGGCCCGGTCGACCTCGAGATACCCGCCGGCGGGATCACCGCGCTGATCGGTCCGAACGGCGCGGGCAAGTCCACGCTGCTCACGATGATCGGCCGCCTGAGCGGGATGGATGCCGGTGCCATCGAGATCGCGGGACTCGACGTGGCCTCGACCAAGTCGAAGGATCTGGCGAAGGTCGTGTCCATCCTTCGCCAGGAGAACCACTTCGTCACCCGCCTCACCGTGCGCCAGCTCGTCGGCTTCGGACGCTTCCCGCATTCGAAGGGCAGGCTGAACAGGTCCGACGAGGAGATCATCAGTCGGGCGATCGACTTCCTCGAGCTCGGCGCCTTGGAGAGCCGTTATCTGGACGAGCTCTCCGGCGGGCAGCGCCAGCGCGCGTATGTCGCCATGGTGCTCGCTCAGGACACCGAGTTCGTGCTGCTCGACGAGCCGCTGAACAACCTCGACATGCGGCACGCCGTGCAGATGATGAAGCACCTGCGACGGGCAGCGGAAGAGCTCGGACGGACGATCGTCATCGTGCTGCACGACATCAATTTCGCAGGTCACTACGCCGACCACATCTGCGCCATGAAGGACGGTGCGGTGGTGGAGTTCGGAACGCCCGCCACGATCATGACCGACGACGTGCTCACGCGGGTGTTCGAGACCCCGGTGCGCGTGGTCGATGGGCCGTCGGGGCCGCTCGCCGTCTACTACTGAGGGAGTCTTCGCTCAGAGCTCGATGCCGTGGTCTTCGTCGTTCACGCCGGCGTTGTTGCCGCGGCGCGATTCGTAGCCGAGGAACCAGCCCAGCCACACGATCGCGGCGAGGAGCACACCGAGCCAGACGTTCTGGAAGATCAGTCCGACAACGACTCCGACGATCAGCAGGCCGACGGTGACGAAGATACGCAGTGCGGTGCGGGACATGGCCCCCAGCATAGGCCGCGTCAGTGGTCGCGATGGTTCTCGGGGGCGAGACGAGGTCCGCGACGCGGTTCTTGCACCCCGCTGGCGAAGATGAGGCGGATGACGCGCTGCCGCTGGCCCGCCCACGGCGTGAGCAGTTCGATCATCCCGGCATCGTCGGTGCGCGTCCCCGTCAGCGCGAAGCCCACTTCGTGTGCGAGGTGGAAGTCGCCGACGCTGACCGCATCCGGATCACCGAGGGCGCGGATGCGGGTCTCAGCCGATGTCCACGCCCCCACGCCGGGAAGGCTCGTGAGGATGCGGTCGCGGTCGACCCCGGTGGCGGCCGCATGCACGGCACGCGCGATGCGGTCGCCGCGCTCGGCTGCGCGCACGATGGTGCGGGATTGCGGCGGTTCGACTCCGGCGCGGTGCCAGGCCCACGAGGGAATGCGGTACCACTGCTCGGGGGAGGGCGGCACGAACATCGGTCGCGGCGTCGGGCCGGGTGTGCGTTCGCCGAAGCGTGACACCAGCCATCGCCAGGCGCCGAAGGCCTGCATGCCGGTGACCTTCTGCTCGATGATCGCGCAGGCGAGCGCGTCGAAAACCTCGTCGGTGCGGGTGAGCCGCAGGCCGGGGTGACGTCGCGCGGATTCGGCGATGAGGGGATGCAGCGACGCGTCGAAGTCTCCGGCATCGTCGCGGGCACCGCAGAGTGCGGGCACGAGATCGAGTGCGAAGTCCGCTCCGGGGCCCCACGCGGTCGCGCGCACTTCGCCGCCGGTCATGCGCAGCGCAAGTGTCGTCGGTCCGGGGGGCGTGCGCATCGCGCGCCAGATGACGGCGCCGTCGATGACCATCGTCGGATCGGTGCGCCCGCGACGGAGCATGCCGACGGTGCGGCCGAGATCGAGCTCGTGCGGCGGGCGGTAGACGGTGTCGTGAGCGGGGGCCGTGCGAGCGGCGTCTGCCGCTTTCGAGTCCGCTGCCAGGGTCATGCGCCCACCCTACGCGCCGGTCCTGACACCGGCTCCCGACGGCTCAGAAGCGGTCGGGAGAGGGGGTGCCGTGACCGTAGCGGATGACGACGTCGGCGTGACGGTCGAATCGGTAGCCGATGCCGCGCACGGTGCGGACGATGTCCTCGTAGCGGCCGAGCTTGGCGCGGAGGCGACGCACGTGGACGTCGATCGTGCGCTCGCCGGGCGTCTCGTCGTCCTGCGCCTGCCAGAGCGCCGAGACCAGCTCGCTGCGCTCGATCGTGCGACCCTCGCGGAGCACGAGGTACTGCAGGAGCTCGAACTCCTTGTAGGTGAACGCGGCGGACTCGCCGTCGATCAGCACGCGCTTGCGGGAGATGTCGACGGTGACGCCGCTCTCCTCTTCGGTGATGTCCTCTTCAGCGGCGGCCTTGGTGCGCGCGATCGCACCCGGCTCCTGCAGCGCCAGTCGGACGACGTCGAGGTCGCGGCCTCCCGAGCCGTGAGGTGCGAGAGCGACCGTGGCGTGGGTCTCGGCGCCCGGAGCGAGCTCGGCGAGGGTGCGACGCAGGGCGTCGACGAGGAGGGGAAGGCTGACTCCGGCCTCGGCTGCCTTGATCTCGTCGAGTCCGACGTAGAGGGCGAAGCCGCGGGGAGAGCGGACGGCGGGGAGGTCGGCTCCGGCGGTGGCCAGCGGTGCTGCGCCCTCCGGCTGCGTGCGGATCGCGGCGGTGGTGGCGGGACGCTCGAGAAGTGCGGTGTTCGACATGATGATGAAGTCCTCAGGACGTGAGCCCGAATCGAGCGGGGCTCTGATGCGTTGCATGAATGACCGGCGGAGCCGGGAAGCGAGCAAGGGTGGATGCTCGGTGACACTGGCCTCGCAGATCGCGAGAAGTCAGGTCAGGCGGGGTGGCTGTTCGTTCAGCGACACATTCGGCAACACATGCCAACGCGACCGGGCATCATCATCCCGGCAGTCCTGTTCGCCTCCTGGGCGGACAAAGGGCTTGCGTTGGTGGTCATGGGGGGATTATGTCCGACCGTGACCCCTCATGTCAAAACGCCCCGGCGTCTCCAGCGGGCGTAACGTGGAGCGAATGACGATCTCGCACACTGTCGGCGGTTTCATCCTGACCGATGAGAAGGATGCGTCGCGCTACACGCTCATGCGCGACGGCAAGCTGGTGAGCGTCCTCGACTACCGCGACGACGGTCACACGATCGCGCTCACCAGAGCCTTCACGATCCCGACATTCCGCGGCAACGGCTATGCGGGGAAGGTCGTGGAGGGAGCAGTCGCCGACATCGAGGAGCGCGGCGACCGCAAGGTCGACGCCGTGTGCTGGTACGTGGTCGACTGGTTCTCCGCCCACCCCGAGAAATCCGCTCTGCTTCGCACACGCTGACTCTCCGGCGATGTGACGAAGTGTTACGGCCGCCGCCTGCCAGGATGAGGCCATGAAACTCGCCGAAGCCCTCACCGCACGCGCCGATCTGCAGCGCCGCATCGAGCAGCTGCGGGCGCGCATCGTCGCGAACGCCCGGTACCAGGAGGGTGAGGAACCGGCGGAGGATGCGGCCGCACTGATCGTCGAAGCGGATGCCGCGCTGACGCAGTTGCGCGACCTCATCCGGCGCATCAACGCCACGAACGCGCGTCTCGAACTGGGCGCCGACGGCACGATGACCGATGCCCTCGCCGCCCGCGACGTGCTGCGCCTGCGGCACTCGGTACTGACCGATGCCGCGGCCGCGGCATCCGGGGCGAACGACCAGTTCATGCGTCAGATGCGCTCGGAACTGCGGCAGGTCTCCGCACTTCCGGTCGCGCAGTTGCGCTCGAGGGCCGATGCCGTCGCGCAGGAGCTTCGTGAGCTCGACAACCGGATCCAGCAGGCGAACTGGTCGAACGACCTCGAGGAGGAGAGCGGAAGTCGGTAGTCACGACGAGGCGGGCACAACCCTCAGCCGGCGGGGCAAGCCGGCACCTGTTGGGCGGAGGGCAGCCCGGAAATCGCATCGCGCAGCCCCGCATGCCGCACAGGTGAAGGTGCACTGAGCATCTCGCATCACCGCGTGCCGATCATCGTGACGAGGGTGGGTCAGGGGACCTTCCGCATCCTCCTCGAGCAGCTGTGGCACAATGGAGGCCTGCTCAGCCCCGTCGGCTGAGGTGGTCAGGCGTCCACAAACGCACTGATCCGAGGCTCGAAACCTCCGGCATCCTCAACAGACACCGGAGGTTTTTCCATGTCGTCGTCCCTGCGCGCCCTTCCCCGATCCCGGTGGTGGGCACTCATCGTCCTCTCCCTCACGCAACTGGTCGTCGTCCTCGACGGCACGATCGTGAACATCGCGTTGCCACGCGCCCAGGCAGCCCTCGGGCTCACCGACGGGCAGCGCCAGTGGGTCGTCACGGCCTACGCTCTCGCATTCGGAGCACTGCTTCTGCTCGGCGGCCGCATCGCCGACTACGTCGGGCGTAAGCGCATCTTCATCGTCGGCATGATCGGCTTCGGTGCGGCGTCGCTCTACGGCGGACTCGCGCAGCAGGGATGGGAGCTGATCCTCGCCCGTGGGTTGCAGGGCGCGTTCGCCGCACTTCTCGCCCCCGCCGCACTCGCGTTGCTCACCGTCACGTTCCCCTCAGGTCGCGATCGGAACACCGCGTTCGCCGTCTTCGGAACCGTGGCCGGCACCGGCGCCGCGGTCGGACTGCTTCTCGGCGGCGTGCTCACGGAGTTCGCCGACTGGCGCTGGTGCCTGCTGGTGAACCTCTTCTTCGTCGCGATCGGCGTGATCGGGGGTGCGATCTTCCTGACTGAGAGCAAGGCGGAGGGCGACAACCGCTACGACTTCTGGGGAGCGATCTTCGTGACCCTCGGACTCGGCGCCCTGGTCTACGGCTTCAGCCTCGCTGAGAACGGGTGGGGTGATCCGTCGACGATCGCGTTCCTCGGCGCCGGAGTCGTGCTCCTCGCCGTGTTCGTGTGGGTGGAGAGTCGGGTGTCGCAGCCGCTGCTGCCGCTGCGTGTCGTGGCCGACCGGGTGCGAGGTGGAGCCTTCCTCATCCAGGGCGTCGCCGGCGCGATCATGATCGGATCGACGATCTATCTGACCTTCCACCTGCAGTTCGTGCTGGGCATGGGAGCGCTGCAGGCAGGCCTGGCGAGCCTCCCTCTGCCGATCGCGACCATGGTTCTGGCTCCGATCGCGACCAAGTTGCTGCCCGTGATCGGCCCGCGACCGCAGCTGATCGTCGGACCGCTGATCGCTGCGGTCGGGCTCTTCCTGCTCTCCGGCATCACCCCGGACGGTGCCTACTTCGTGCAGATCGCTCCCGGCCTGGTGCTCCTGGGCATCGGCATGGGGTTCGTCTTCATCCCGCTGCAGAACCTGGCGCTGGCACGCGTCGCTCCGCACGACGCCGGGGTGACGTCGGCGGTCGCGAACTCGGCGATGCAGATCGGCGGCTCGATCGGCCTGTCGGTGTTCACGGCGGTGTACGCGGCATCCGTCGGCGGTCATGCACAGGCTGACGTCTCGCCGCAGCAGCTCAGCGATGCCTATGGGCTGACCTTCATCGTGGGAGCGATCCTCATGATCGCGGCGTCGATCATCGCTGCAACCATGGTCCGCGGCACCAAGGAGGAGCTGCTTCCGGCGCAGAACGTTCCGGTTCTCGCCGCGCACTGAATCGGTGCCGCGGCAGCCGTTCCCGGAGGAAGGTCGGCAGATCGTCGGATCAGGAACGGATGCCGCGGCACGCCTCGGACGGAATGTCGGAGGGGGTTCGTACCGTGTGAGTATGCGGATCCTGCACACATCCGACTGGCACATCGGCCGGACGTTCCATGGCAACTCGACCATGGACGCCCTCGCCGAGGTGCTCGGGGCGCTCACCGAGCAGGTTCGCGAGAATGATGTCGATGTCGTGGTCGTCGCGGGCGACGTGTTCGACTCCGCGACCCCGTCGGGTGCCGCCTACACGCTCCTCGGTGATGCGCTGGTGGCTCTGCATGACACGGGTGCCCGCGTCATCGTGACGAGTGGCAACCACGATTCGGCCGCGCGACTCGGGTTCCAGGCTCGGCTGCTGCGCGAGGGCATCCACGTGCTGACCGACCCGCTCGCGGTCGGCGTGCCCGTGACGGTGTCGGATGCCGACGGCCCGGTGCACTTCTTCGGCATTCCCTATCTAGAGCCGGCGATCGTCCGTCAGCACTGGCCCGAGGGTGACAGCTCCGGGCGCCAGCTGCGCACTCAGGCGCAGACCATGGCTCACGCGATGGACCTGGTGCGCGCCGGCATCGAGCAGCACGCAGGGCGCTCGGTGGCGATCGCGCACTGCTTCGCCGCGGGTGTCGACGCCACCGCCGGACTCGAGCGTGAGGTGCGACAGGGAGGCCTCGACGTGGTGCCGCTGAGCGTCTTCGACGGGCCTGACTATGTGGCGCTCGGCCACATCCACGGGCGTCAACAGCTCAGCGATCGGGTTCGTTATGCGGGGTCGCCTCTGCACTACAGCTTCGGAGAGCAGCACAAGCCGCGTGGCTCCTGGCTCGTCGACATCGACCCCGCGGGGCTCGCCGCGGTCGAGTGGCTGGAGCTGCCTGTGCCGCGCCGCCTCGTCACCCTCACGGGGACCCTCGAAGAGCTGTTGTCCGCCGATCTCGTCGCCGAGCACGCGGAAGACTGGGTCTGCGCGATCTACACCGACGCGGTGCCGCAGACCGAGCCGATGCGCCGCCTTCGCGAGAACTACCCGCACTGCGCCATGGTGCAGCACCAGCCTGCGGTCGCAGCAGCAGCCGATGAAAGGTCGTATGTGCAGCGTCTGCGCGCCGCGGTCACCGACGCCGACCGCATCGAAGCCTTCCTCGAGCATGTGCGGGCGGGGCACGGGCCGACAGAGGCTGAGGCAGAGTTGATCCGCGCGGTGCTCGATGAGCGCGTGCGTGCCGAGGCGCTCGTCTAGATGCGTCTCCATCGCCTGGAGGTCGAAGGCTTCGGTCCCTTCCGGTCTCGGCAGACGGTCGATTTCGATGCCTTCGCCGATGACGGGATCTTCCTGATCGCAGGGCGCACCGGTGCGGGCAAGTCGAGCATCCTCGATGCGGTCTGCTTCGGGCTCTACGGGGGAGTGCCGCGTTACGACGGCGGCGAGAAGCGCCTTCGCAGCGACCACTGCGAACCCGACGACCCTTCCGAGGTGGTGGTCGAGTTCAGCACCCCGACCGGTCGTTTCCGTGTGACCCGGTCGCCTGAGTATCTGCGTCCGGCCAAGCGTGGCGGGGGGATGACGAAGCAGGCGTCGGCCGTCGCGCTCGACGAGTGGACGGATGCCGGCTGGATCGGGCGGGCCGCGCGAGCGGTCGACGTGGGAAACGAGCTCGACGAGATCCTGCAGCTCAGCCGCGAACAGTTCCTGCAGGTCATCCTGCTTGCGCAGAACCGCTTCTCGGAGTTCCTGCTCGCGGGAAGCCGTGACCGTCAGGTGCTGCTGCGTCGCCTGTTCGGTACCCAGCGATTCGAAGACGTGCAGGCGCGATTCGACGAGCATCGCCGGGCCGCGGAGCAGGCGCTCGGCTCCCGGCTGGCGGCAGTCGAAGCGCGTGTCGACGAGGCTGAGCGACTCGTGATCGCCGGTGGGCTGTCGGGAGAAGCGGAAGGCGAGGCTTCGGTACCGGCGGAGGGGCAGCCGGTGCCGTCATCGATCGACGACCGTCTCGAAGCCCTTCGGCGGGCGAAAGCGCGTGCCGAGTATCGCGCCGAGCGTCGCGCTTCGGAGCGGGCAGACGCGGAGAAGCGATCGGCGGATGCCGACGCAGTGCTCGCGGCGACCCGTGAGGAGCAGCGTGCGCAGCGCGAACGCGACCGTGCACGAGCGGCCCTCGCGCGCCTCGACGCGGAGATGCCGTTGATCGACGAGGCTCGCGCCGAGCTCGCAGCCGCCCGTGCGGCTGAGGTGCTGCGGGCGACGATCACCGCTGCTGCGCGAGCGCAGACCGCGCTTCTCGAAGCTTCTGCAGACGAGGATGCTGCGCGCGAAGCGTGGGAGGTGTTCCAGATCTCCGTCGACGGAGATCTCGCGGTCTGGGCCGCTGAGCGCACCAGGGAGAGCGGCTCCTGGGTTCGGGCGCGCGAGCTCGAGGAGAACGCGCCGACGCTCGACGCCGAACTGCGGTCTGCGGAGCAGTCCGTCGCCGCGGTGTCCGCACGCATCGAGGCCGGGGAAGCGGAGCGGGCATCCCTACCTGCGGCGACCGCCGCGCTGACGGCCGTGCGTGACGAGAGACGTCGCCTCGCCGACCGCGCCGATGACCTGAAGGTGGCGCGCGAGGCGGCTGAGGCTCGACGTGCTGCGGCGAGTGAGGGCGAGCGGTTGCACGCGGCGCAGACGTCGGCCGAGGTCGAGCTCGCCGCGGCCACCGCACGGCATGCCGCGGCGCAGACGACGCTCGCTCGACTGCGGCAGCGCCGAACAGACGGCATGGCCGGCGAGCTGGCTTCGACCTTGCGGGACGAGCACCCCTGCCCCGTCTGTGGATCTCTCGAGCATCCAGCTCCTGCCACGCATTCGGATCCGGTCTCGCCTGAAGACATCGATCACGCCGAAGAAGCCCGCGATGCGGCGGCGCAGCGAGAGCGGGAGCTCTCGTCGACCGCCTCGGCAGTGCGCGCCGAGCTCGCCGCCGTCACTGCTCGGGCCGATGGGCGCAGCGTCGAACAGGCGGAGCGCGAGTGCGCCGAGGCCACTGCGCTCCACGCCCGCAGCCTCGCGGCTGGCGAAGAACTCACAACCATCGATGCGCAGCTGGACGAACTCGTCGCCCGTATCGGCCGGCTCGATGCCGAGCGTTCCGATGACGCGACGGCTTTCGCCGACGCGCGGGAGAATCACGCGCTGCTGCGACAGCGGAGCATCGAGGCGCATTCGCTGATAGCCGAAGCCCGCGGCGGATTCGATACCGTCGCAGCACGACTCGCAGCCACCACGGCGAGGATCGCAGCGGCCGGTGCCCTCGCCGATGCGATCGCGGAGCGCACCCGCAGAATGAAGGTGCTCCTCGAGTCGGAGACCGAGCGTGATGCGGCACTCGCCGGTTCGGCCTTCGACGATGCGGCCGCCGTCGAACAGGCACTGCGAGATGTGGCGGCGCAGGAAGCGCTCGACTCGCGGATCTCGCAGCACGCCGTGCAGCGGGAGAAGGAACGGGCAGTCCTGTTCGATCTCGAACTTCGGACGCTGCCGGAAGACCCGATCGATCTCGCTCCCGCCGAGCAGGCCGCGGCTGCCGCCAGGGTGATCTGGACAGCCTCGGTCGACGAGGCGGCTCGGGCTGCCGGCGCCGCCGAGCGACTGGGAGGACTGATCGAGTCCGCCGCAGCAGAACAGGCTCGAACCGCCGGCGATGCCGCCGAGTTCGAAGTGCTGCAGAACCTTGCGGACACGATCGCGGGCCGGGGAGCGAACACCCGCAAGATGACGCTGGAGACCTTCGTCCTCGCTGCGGAGCTCGAAGAGATCGTGCAGGCTGCCAACCGCCGACTGCATGACATGTCGACCGGCCGCTATCAGCTGCAGCATTCCGACGCGCTCGCCGCTCGCGGTGCGGCGAGCGGTCTCGGCATCGTCGTGTCCGACGCCTTCACCGGGCAGACGCGGCCGCCGCAGTCACTCTCCGGAGGCGAGACATTCCTCACCTCCCTCGCCCTCGCCCTGGGCCTCGCCGAGGTCGTGACGGCGCGCGCGGGCGGTATCCGTCTCGACACGCTCTTCATCGACGAGGGCTTCGGCTCGCTCGACGGTGACACGCTCGACGTGGCCATGCGCACGCTCGATGAACTGCGGCAGGGCGGTCGTACGGTCGGCGTTATCAGCCACGTCGAAGCCATGCAGGAGCAGATCCCGGCTCAGCTCACCGTGCGAGCGCTGCCGAATGGGCCCAGCGTGATCGAGGCCCGCTGACGTCATGGGGAGGGCGGCGGGAGTGCCGCCTGCTCAGACTCCGTATTCGCTGAGGATGAAGTCGCGCAGCTGAACGCTGCAGCGTGCGACTGCGTCGCGCCAGTCCGTCAGTGCGCCGTCCTCGGCCTGGTCGGACACTGCGCGGAACACGCGGATCGGCACATCGAACTGCCCAGCCACCCAGATGTAGGCGTAGGTCTCCATGTCGACCAGGGCCGCGCCTGACGGACGGATCAAGGAGGTGACCTCGGCGTCCTCGACGAAGTGGTCGCCCGTCGCGATCAGCACGCCGTCGCGCCCGGTGCTGACGCGCGCCGGCAGAGACACGTGCTGCCCCGAGACGCCGTCGAGGTCGGTGACGTCGTGCTGGAACGCGGTGCCGACCTCGTGCACTGTCGCCTCGAGGTCAGGATCGATCGCTCCGGCGGTGCCGACGACCACGATCTCGTCGTAGACATTCGCGTCGAGTGCGCGGGTCAGCCCATACGCCGCCTGCAGCTTCCCCGGCCCGGTCACGAGGCGGTCGAAGCCGTCGAGCTCCTCCGGAAATGCGGTCAGTTCGGATTCGAGGGCAGCGACGAGAAGTTTCACTGCCCCATTCTCTCAGGTCTTCGCTGGCAGGAGCATACGAACGCCGCGGCGTCACCCGGGTGTAACACGGAAGGGCGATACTGATTCGAGGACAAGACGGAGGATGACATGTCGTTGCAGAAGCAGATCTCTGAAGACCTCGGCGTCAGGCCCGAGATCGACCCCGAGGCCGAGATCGAGCGCCGGGTCGGGTTCCTCACCGATTACCTCCGCACGACCGGAGCCAAGGGCTATGTGCTCGGCATCTCCGGCGGGCAGGACTCCACGCTGGCGGGCCGCCTCGCGCAGCTCGCGGTGGAGCGGGTGCGAGCCGAGGGAGGAGAGGCGAAGTTCCTCGCGGTGCGACTGCCCTACCGGGTGCAGCACGATGCCGCAGATGCCGAGGCCGCGCTCGATTTCATCGCGCCCGACTCCTCGGTCGAGGTCAACATCCAGAACGGGGTCGACGGTGTCGAGGAAGACATCGAGTTCGCGGTCACGAGCGACATCAGCGACTTCAACCGGGGCAACATCAAGGCACGCGTGCGCATGGTCACGCAGTACGCGCTCGCAGGCCACGACGGGATGCTGGTGATCGGCACCGACCACGCCGCCGAGGCGGTGACCGGCTTCTACACGAAGTTCGGCGACGGTGCGGCCGATATCCTCCCGCTGTCGGGGCTCAGCAAGCGGCAGGGGCGTTCGCTGCTGCAGTTCCTCGACGCGCCGGATCGTCTCGCGTTCAAGGTGCCCACCGCAGATCTCCTCGACGGTCAGCCCGGCCGGGCTGATGAGGACGAGCTCGGCCTCACCTACGAGCAGATCGACGACTTCCTCGAAGGCCGTCAGGTCGACCCCGAGGTCGCCGGTCGTATCGAGGCGAGGTACCTGGCGACGCAGCACAAGCGCCACCTCCCTGTAACTCCCGACGACACCTGGTGGCGCTGACCTCGCGCCTTCGAGAGCCACACGCTTTCGCCCGTGTCGGATGCCGCGGATAGTGTCGAAGCATCCGACAGAACGGGAGCATCGTGCGGATCGACACTCAGGCGCAGCGCGTCATCTGGAGCGCGAGCGACCTCAAGGCGGCCGCGGAATGCGAGTTCGCGTGGTGTCGGGTGATCGACGCGAAGCTGGGCAGGGTGCCCGCCGTCGAAGAACCCGAAGATGCGACGCTGAAGCGGGCCGCACAGCTCGGTGACGTGCATGAGCAGAACGTGCTCGCCCGCTACATCGAAGATCTCGGCGACGAGAACGTCCATCGCGTCGAGAAGGTGTCCTCCGTCGATGCCGAGGCTCTGGCCGCCGCGATCGACGAGACGGTGGCGGCACTCCGCTCCGACGTGCAGGTGGTCTTCCAGGCGGCGTTCGCGACCGAGGAGTTCGTGGGGTTCGCCGACTTCCTGCGTAAGGACGACGACGGGCGGTGGCGTGTTCAGGACTCGAAGCTCGCACGCAAGGCCCGAGTCACCGCACTCATGCAGCTCGCGGCATATGTCGATCAGCTCGACCGTCTGGGCATTCCTCGCTCCGATGAGGTCGACCTCATCCTCGGCGACAGCACGCTCAGCACCCACGCCGTCGATGATCTGCTTCCGCTGTTCCAGGTGCGTCGGGCGCGGCTGCGCGCGCTCATCGCAGATCGCCGCATCGCCGATGGTGCAGCAGGCGCTCCTCTCGCCTGGGGCGACGACCGAGGCGATCTGCAGGTGGTGGCCTGCGGTCGTTGCGCGACCTGCGAGGAGCAGGTGCTCGCGCACCGGGATCTGCTGATGGTCGCACGCATGCGTCCGGTGCAGAGGGCGCGTCTTCGGGCAGCCGGAATCGAGACGATCGATGGGCTTGCCGCTGCCTCCGAGGCGCCGGAGGGCATGAACGTCGACACGTTCGAGACCCTTCGCGCGCAGGCGCGGTTGCAGCTGCGCGCTGATGCAGAGGGCGTACCGACTTACGACGTGCACTACGCCCCGGCGATCCACACGCTCCCGTTGCCCAGTCACGGTGACATCTTCTTCGACTTCGAAGGCGATCCCCTCTACACCGAGCCCGCCCCCGATGGCGAGGCGCACTGGGGGATCGATTACCTCTTCGGCTGGGTCGACAACGCCGATCAGTACTCGGCGCTGTGGGCGCACACCTTCGCAGACGAGAAGCGCGCTCTCGAGACGTTCCTCGACTTCGTGAATGTGCGCAGGGCCGCTCACCCAGGCATGCACATCTACCACTACGCGCCGTACGAGACCTCGCACCTCGTGGCGATGGCGGCTCGCCACGGCGTGCGCGAGGGAGAGGTCGACAGGCTCCTGAGAGAAGGAGTGTTCGTCGACCTCTACCCGCTGGTGCTGCGCACGGTCCGCGTCGGTTCCCGGTCCTACTCGATCAAGAAGCTCGAGCCGCTCTACATGGGCGAAGACGTGCGCACGAGCGACGTGCAGAAGGGCGACGACTCGATCGTGCAGTACGTCGCGGCACGGGAGCTCGCGGCCGCAGGGGAGCAGAGCGAGGCAGATGCGGTCTTCGCCGACCTCGCGGACTACAACAGGTACGACTGCGTGTCGACACGGCGGCTGCGCAACTGGCTCATCGACATCGCCAGGGCGAAGGGTGTCGCTCCCGCGCCGCCCGACGATGCGGACGAGGTCATCTACGAGCCGTCGCCCCGATCGGTCGCGCTGCTCGCCGATGCGGAGCGTGCTGTAGAGGCCGGCAGCGACGGGCTGGTGCACCGGATCGCCGCCGCTGCGATCGACTACTTCCCGCGAGAGGCGAAGAGCTTCTGGGTGTCGCACTTCCAGCGACTCCGTGAGCCGGTGACGATGTGGGACGGCACTCGTGACGTGGTGCGGATCGACCGCCCGTCGTCGACTGTCCGCCGTGACTGGAGCATCGGCGAGGGGCGTCGGGTGATGTCACGCGATATCGAGATCCGGGGAGAAGTGTCGCCGGGGACCACCTTCGGCCCGGGGGCCCAACCCTTCGCCCTCTACGAGGTTCCTGCCCCTTTCGACACCGAGGTGCCGTCGCGAGCGGTTCACGTTCCGCATACGGTCACGGTGACCCAGGTGCTCGACGACGGCTATCTCGTCACCGAGTCCGCTGTACAGGGGCAGACGTGGGACGAGCTGCCGCTCGCCCTCACGCCGGCTGCCCCTCCGCGCGTGGTGTCGCTGCAGGGCGCGATCGACGAGTGGGCCGATACCGTGCACGCAGCTGCTCCGGACTTCCCCGCGGATGCTGCGACCGACATCCTGCGTCGCCTCCCTCCGCGCACGGTCTCGGGGAGCGCGCTGCCCGATGCCGGAGATGACACCATCGACGCGATCGTGCGCGGCATCCTCGACCTCGACCGCAGTTATCTCGCGGTGCAGGGTCCTCCGGGGACGGGGAAGACCTACACGGGTTCCCGGGTGATCGCACGTCTCGTGAACGAGCATGGCTTCAAGATCGGAGTCGTCGCGCAGTCGCACGCGATCATCGAGACGCTCCTCGCGCGCGTCGTCGCCGACGGTGTCGCGCCCGCGCAGGTCGCGAAGGCGCCGAAGGACCCCGAAGCCGAGCCGCCGTACACGGTGATTCCGAAGAACGGGATGGCGTCTTTCCTCGCTGAGCACCCGGGAGAAGGCGCCGTCGTCGGCGGCACGGCCTGGGACTTCAGCAACATCCAGAGGGTTGCCCGCGCAGGACTCGACCTCCTCGTGATCGACGAGGCAGGACAGTTCTCGCTCGCCTCGACGATCGCCGTCGCGGCAGGGGCGAAGCGGCTCCTGCTCCTCGGCGATCCGCAGCAGCTCCCGCAGGTGAGCCAGGGCGCCCACCCGGAGCCGGTCGACACCTCCGCCCTCGGCTGGGTGATGGACGGCGATCCGGTCGTGCGCCCCGAGTACGGCTACTTCCTGGCCCGGTCGTGGCGGATGCATCCGTTCGTGGCCGCTCCGGTGTCGAAGCTCGCCTACGCCGGACAGCTCGCATCGGCACCCGGTACCGAGCTTCGATCCGTCGACGGCATCGACCCGGGGCTGAAGGTCGTGCCGCTCCGACATCGCGGCAACGCCACGCAGTCACCGGAAGAGGCAGCCGAGGTCGTACATCTCGTGCGAGATCTGATCGGTCGAGCCTTCACCGACAACGATTCAGAGGCCTCGACGAGAGCGCTGATGCAGTCCGACATCATCGTCGTCACGCCCTACAACGCCCAGCGTCAACTGGTACTCGATGCGCTCGCCGACGCGGGCTTCCCCGAGGTGCCCGTGGGCACGGTCGACAACTTCCAGGGCAAGGAGGCGGTCGTCTCGATCACATCGCTCGCGGCGTCGAGTGGCCGAGATGCACCTCGCGGCCCGGAGTTCCTGTTGCTGCAGAATCGGCTCAACGTGGCGATATCCCGAGCCCAGGTCGTCGCCTACCTGGTCCATTCGCCGGCGCTTCTCGATGATCTGCCGTACACGCCGGAAGGAGTCGCCCGGCTCAGCGCCTTCGCCCGCCTGGTCGGAGCGGCGGAGTGAGCGCCCACACGGTCGACGAGATCCTGCGCGCGGCGGCGGCGTGGGTATGGTTCCCCCGCGACAGCGAGCACGAACGTGAAGATCTGTTGCTCGTGCGAGACCCGGAGAGGTTCGGCGGCGGAGTGCGCGGTTCTCAGGTGGATTCGCGCCTCGACCCCGCTGGAGTGGTCGACCGTGCTCTGGCGAGGACGAAAGCATGGGGCGCGCCTCGACTCACGTTCTGGACGAGCTCTGCTGACCGGCCGGATCTCGAAGACGAGCTGCGCAGGCGTGGTGCGGAGCACATCGACACGGTGGCGGTGTTCGCACGTCCTCTCGACGACGCAGCGGTCGAGGTGCCAGACGATGTGACGGTCGAGGTCGTGCGCACGCTCGGACAGGTACTCGACGTCGACGCCGTCAATGTGCCGGTGTGGCAGCAGCAGCCACTCGATGCGGAAGGGCAGCAGGCCGAGTTCGCCGAAGTGAGCGCGGCACTCGAGGCTCGCGAGGGCTTCCGGGTTCTCGCGCGGATCGGCGGCCGTGCGGTCAGCACGGGAGGGTGCACGATCGACGACGGATTCGTCCGGCTCTGGGGCGCGTCCACACTCGAGGGAGACCGTGGGCGCGGGGCCTACCGCGCCGTCCTCGCGGAGCGCCTCCGGCAGAGCGCCGCCTGGGGTGCGAAGACGGCGCTCGTCAAAGGACGCATCTCGACGTCGGCGCCGATCCTGGCGCGCGCCGGCTTCACCCACTACGGAGACGAGCGCGCCTACCGCCTGACTCTCGAGGAGTAGGTCTGAATCAGACCGTTCCGTACAGCCGATCGCCGGCGTCACCGAGACCGGGCACGATGTACCCCTTCTCGTTCAGGCGCTCGTCGAGCGCGCCGAGCACGAGCGTGACGTCGCGGTCACCCGCCATCGCCTCGATCGCCGCGACGCCCTCGGGGGTGCCGAGCAGGCAGATCGCGGTGACGTCTTTCGCGCCGCGGTCGAACAGGAACTGGATCGCGGCTGCGAGCGAGCCTCCGGTGGCGAGCATCGGGTCGATCGCGAAGCACTGGCGGTCGCTCAGGTCGTCCGGGAGACGCTCGGCGTAGGTCGTCGGCTCGAAGGTCGTCTCGTCGCGGACCATTCCGAGGAAGCCGACCTCCGCGGTCGGAAGCAACTTGACGAGGCCCTCGAGCATGCCGAGGCCGGCACGGAGGATGGGCACCACGATCGGGCGCGGCTCCGAGATCTTCACGCCCATCGTCTTGGTCACCGGCGTCGTGATCTCGACCGGGCTGACCTTCACGTTGCGCGTCGCCTCGTACGCGAGCAGCGTGACGAGCTCTTCCGTCAGTTGCCGGAAGACCGGCGACGGGGTGCGCACGTCGCGCAACACCGAGAGCTTGTGAGTGATGAGAGGGTGGTCGGCCACGTGAACACGCATGGATACAGGGTAATGCGCGGCGCGGCCTGGTACGACATCGGAAACCCCTGCCGCGTTCGGCGGCTGTCGTAGGCTCGACGCATGACCGCTGCCGACGACCTTGCGATGCAGCGTGCGCTCGCTCTCGCTGCTGAGGCTGCAGCGGCCTCCGAGATACCGGTCGGCGCGGTGGTGCTCGATGGCGAAGGACACATCATCGCCGAAGGGCGCAACACCCGCGAGGCGACTCATGATCCGACCGGTCACGCCGAGATCGAGGCGCTGCGTCGTGCCGCGGCATCCGTAGGTTCCTGGAACCTCGAGGGGCACACGCTCGTCGTGACCCTCGAGCCGTGCATCATGTGCGCGGGAGCGATCCTGCAGGCGCGCATCGGCCGTGTGGTGTTCGGCGCGTGGGACGACAAGGCGGGGGCCGCGGGGTCGATGTACGACGTGCTGCGCGACCGACGGCTGCCCTATCGCGCCGAGGTGATCGGTGGCGTCGAGGTCGATGCATCGACGGCGCTGCTGCGCACGTTCTTCGAACAGCGCCGCTGAGCCCGCCGGCTGAAGGTCAGTCCGAAGACTTGAGCACGAACACGTCGGTCGAGGGCTCGGGGTCGATCGCCGGGCGATAGATGTCCGGCTCGATGTAGACGACCCGCGCGACAGGTACGGCCTCACGGATCCGCGCCTCGATGGCGTCGATGTCGTCGGCCGCTTCGCGCAGCGGCTTGTCGGCGTTGAGGGCGATCTTCGCGGCGACCATGAGCTCGTCGGGTCCGAGGTAGAGGGTCTTCATGTGGATGATCTTCTCGATCTCGTCCCCCGCATTGATGGCGTCGACGATCCGGTCGTGGTCGGCCTGGGTAGCGCCCTCACCGACCAGGAGGCTCTTCGTCTCGACGCCCAGCACGATCGCGATCAGCACCAGCAGCACACCGATCATCACGGTTCCGAGGGCATCGAACATCGGGTTTCCGGTGATCAGGGTGAGACCGACGCCGAGCAGAGCGAAGGTGAGGCCGGTCAGCGCGCCGACGTCTTCGAGCAGCACCACCGGAAGCTCAGGAGCCTTCGCGCGACGCACGAACGACACCCACGACTGGCCCTTCTCGCGCACGAGGTTGCTCTCGCGCACGGCCGTGCGCAGCGAGAACGATTCGAGTCCGATCGCGACGACGAGCACGACGAGCGGCAGCCACCACCAGGTCTTGTCGAGCTCATGCGGGTTGGTGAGCTTCTCGACGCCCTCGTAGATCGCGAAGAGACCACCGACGGAGAAGAGGATGATCGAGACGACGAACGCGTACACGTAGCGCTCACGGCCGTATCCGAACGGGTGTGCGCGGTCGGCTTCACGGCGGGCCTTGCGTCCGCCGAGCATCAGCAGCAGCTGGTTGCCGGAGTCGGCGATGGAGTGGATCGCCTCAGCGAGCATCGATGCTGACCCGGAGAGCGCCCAGGCGACGAGCTTCGCGAGCGCGATGCCCATGTTCGCCAGGAACGCCGCGACGATGGCCTTGTTGCCTCCGGATGCACTCATGGAACGAGTCTAGAACCGCGTGCCCGAGGATGCGGGAGTGCCCGCCGTAGGATGACGACATGGCTGACTCGCTTCCTTCTCTCGCTTTCCTCGGTGCAGGCTCCATGGGCGGTGCGATCCTCCGCGGAGTCCTCGCGTCCGGCATTCGGATCGATGGCGGGATCACCGCGACCAACCGCACCGCGGAGAAGGCCGAGGCGTTTTCCGACCTCGACGGCGTCACGAGCATCGCGCTCGCCGAGCAGCCGGAGGGCAACGTCGAAGCGGCCGCGGGGGCACATATCGTGCTGGTCGGTGTGAAGCCGGCGATGGTGCCCGACCTGCTCCGCGAGATCGCCCCGCACCTGGCGACCGATGCGATCGTGGTGAGTGTCGCGGCCGGCGTCACTCTGCAGACCTTCGCCGATGTGCTCGGGGCGGAGGCCCGTGTCATCCGTTCCATGCCGAACACTCCGTCGACCGTGCGCAAGGGCGTCACCGGTCTCGCCGCCGGTGCCGCGACGACGGCTGAAGACCTCGCTCTCGTCCGCCGCCTGTTCGAGACCGTCGGCGCGGTCGTCGAGGTTCCGGAGTCGCAGATCGACGCACTCTCCACGATCTCGGGATCCGGCCCTGCGTATGTGTACCTGCTGATCGAGGAGTTCACGAAGGCCGCTGTCGGCATGGGGTTCACTGATGCAGACGCCCGGCTGATGGTGGAGCAGACCTTCATCGGCGCGACCGCACTGCTCGATGCCTCGGGCGAGGACCCCGCCGAACTGCGCCGCCGTGTCACGAGTCCGAAGGGCACGACGGAGCGCGCGGTCGCCGTGCTTCAGGACGCTCACCTCGACCGCACGTTCGCCGACGCCGCAGCCGCCGCCCTCGCCAGGGCGAAGGAACTCGCCGCCGGATCCTGAGCCCATGCAGTTGCGCATCGAAGGGGCGATCTGGTTCTGGCGCGGCCCCGCGCCGTTCCACTTCGTGACCGTGCCGCCGGTCGAGAGCGACATGATCCACGACATCGCCTCGGTCGTCACCTACGGCTGGGGGATGATCCCGGCATCCGTCACGATCGGCTCCACCACCGTGACCACGGCCCTCTGGCCCAAGGACGGCGGGTACATCGTGCCGATCAAGAAGGCGCTCCAGGATCGCGAGGGCCTCGGCGTCGATGATGTCGTGGACCTTCTCCTCGACATCGACGCCTGAGCGCACGCCCTGTCGCGCCCGGCTTGGCGGTCAGCTCTCGCTGGACACTTCGGCGAGCACCTCGGGCCAGCGACGGTCGAGGATGCTTCCCCCGAGTACCGTGCCGCCCCACAGAGCGAGCGCGCCGAAGACGACACCGCACGCGAGGCTGACCCATCCGAGGGCGGGATTCCAGATCGAGGCGATCGCGAATCCGAGTGCCGGAGCACCGAGCACGAGCGTGATCGGTCCCACGATGATCATCGCGAGCAGCGACTGCACTCCGCCGGATGAACCGCGACCGAGCGGATTGGCCTCCGGTGCGGGTGCACGGCCGGGAAGGAAGCTGCCCACCCAGACTCCGGCGGCTGCCGCGATCGCGGTCATGCCGAGCCCTGCGCCCAGGCTGCCCGGCAGCAGATCCGGCCGTCCGGCGATGAGGCAGGTCGCCACGCACAGCGCGATGGTCACCGGCACGGCCACCAACCCGAAGCCGAGCAGGCGCCCGGCACGGTCTGCTGCGCCGCTCACGCCGGCCAGGATGTGGGCTGCGATCGCGTCGTTGTCGTAGGCGATCGCCATCTGCATGATCGTTCCGGTGAGCAGAGCGTTGATGGCCGGGATCAGGACGATGGCGGGGCCGAGGCCGACCGACGGCTCCTGCAACCCGTTCATGAGGGCGAGTCCGATGAAGATCGCCGGCAGCAGCAGAAGCATCACGATGTTCACCACCTGGCGGGGGTCTCGCCGGAAGTATCGGAGGGTCCGGGCGGCGATCGCCCCCGTCCGGCTGGCCGGCAGCATGCGATCGAGCAGACCGCCCGATCGCACTCGTCCACCACCGCTGCTCTGGATCGGCGAGACGAGACGTGCGGCGAGCAGCGCCTGCGCTGCGAACCACAGGGCGACGACCGTGGCGAGGGTGACCAGCAGACGCAACGCGGCGGCGAGGAGGTCGCCCTGCGCGACGGATGCCGAAACGCCGAACACCGCACCGACCGGTGTCCAGCCGACGACGTCGGCGATCCTGGTGAGCGCTTCGCCGATGTCGCCCACTCTGGACAGCGCCCCGATTCCGAGATTGAGCAGAAGCCCCGAGGATGCCAAGAGCACGATGCCGAGCGTCACCACCAGGTCGCGGGTGCTGCGTCGGGCCAGCCACCCCGCGAGGACGCCACTCACGACGCGGGCGCCGAGCACACAGGTGACGACGGTGACGGGGATCATGATCAGAGCGGTGAGCATCGCCGGCAGACTCACCGACCAGCCGAGGAGCATCAGCACCAGAGCGGACGCCGTGCCGATGCCGCCGATGGTCGTCGCCCCGGCCACCACGAATCCCGGCAGCAGCGATCGTGCGGTCACCGGCAGCAGCGCGAAGCGCTCGGGGGCGAGTGAATCGTCTGCGCTGACCAGGATCGAGCCGACCCACCACGCGAGCACGATCACGGACCCTGCGAGCACGATGGCGGTGACCGCGCCATCCGGCGCCGCGAATCGCAGGGCGACGAGACCCGCCGTCAGACCGGCGAGGAATCCCAGAGCGACCATCCCGGTGATGATCAGGGTGACGAGCATCCAGGGGTTCCGTGACAGCTGATGGCGCAGCTGGCGCCAGCGCAGGCCTACGAGGAGCGCAACCACGCGAGCGTCTCCGTTCCGAGGTCGTGTGCTCCCACGAGCGTGAGGAAGCGCTGCTGCAACGACAGCCCGGCGCGCACTTCGTCGAGGGTGCCGTGCGCGAGCAAGCGCCCTTCGGCGACGATGGCGACCCGATCGCACAGCGATTCAACGAGCTCCATCACATGGCTGGAGAGGACCACGGTGCCACCGCCGTCGACGAACGATCGCAGGATCTGGCGGATCGTCTCTCCCGACACCGGATCGACGGCCTCGAGCGGCTCGTCGAGGATGAGCAGCCGGGGTGCGTGGATCAGCGCACAGGCGAGACCGATCTTCTTGCGCATGCCGGCGGAGTAGTCGACGACGAGCGTGTCCCGCGCGTCGGCGAGCCCCAGCGCTTCGAGGAGGTCACCGCTCCGGGAGACGACCTCGGCCTCGGCCATACCTCGCAGCAGGCCGGTGTACCGCAGCAGCTCGGCTCCCGTGAGCCGGTCGAGCATGCGGATGCCGTCGGGAAGCACGCCCATGCGCGCCTTCGCCTGTGCGGGGTCGTGCCAGACATCCGCGCCGAGCACCCAGGCTGTGCCGGCATCAGGGCGCAGCAGGCCCGTCGTCATGGCGAGCGTCGTCGTCTTGCCCGCACCGTTGGGACCGAGCAGGCCCAACATGGATCCGGCCGGCACGTCGAGGGAGAGATTGTCGACGGCGACCTTCTGCCCGTACTGCTTGTGAAGCCCGCGAAGGGCGAGGACGGGCGGGGCCGCTGTGGGGTCGGTCATGGCTCCCATCCCACCACGACGGCGGAAGCCGGCACATCCGCCGCGAGGGGGAGGGCGGAAACCGGCGGTGCGGTGTCAGCGGTCGAGCCCGGCGAAGCGCTCGATGTCGCTGTTGGTGCCCGACACGATGATGAGGTCGTGGTTCGTGACGATGGTGTTCGCCTCGGCGTAGCGGAACGGCTTGCCCGGGCTCTTCACACCCACGACGGTGACCTTGTACTTCGAGCGCACGCCGGACTCGTTCAGACCGACGCCGCGGATGAACTTCGGCGGGTACATCTTGGCCAGCACGAAGTCGTCGTCGAAGCGGATGAAGTCGAGCATCCGTCCGCTCACGAGGTGCGCCACGCGTTCGCCGGCTTCGCGCTCGGGGTAGATGACGTGGTTCGCCCCGACACGGGCGAGGATCTTGCCGTGCGACTGCGAGACGGCCTTGGCCCAGATCTGGGGGACCTTGAGGTCGACCAGGTTCGCGGTGATGAGCACAGAGGCCTCGATCGAGGAGCCGACCGCGACCACGGCGACCTGGAAGTCCTGCGCACCGATCTGCCGCAGTGCATCGATGTTCTTCGCGTCACCCTGCACGGTGTGCGTGACCCGATCGGACCACTTCTGCACGAGCTCGAGGTTGTCGTCGATCGCGAGCACCTCGCGCTCGAGGCGATCGAGCTCTCCGGCGCAGGCAGCACCGAACCGACCGAGGCCGATGACGAGGACGGGCGCATCGCCCCGGAGGACTTCAACCAACGATCGGCCTTTCCACGGGCAGTGAGTAGTACTGCGTTCGTGATGTCGCGGCGACTGCCGCGGCGAGTGTCACTGTACCAACGCGCCCCATGAAGATGGTCGCGGCCATGACGTACGACGCCGAATCGGGGAGCTCCGCTGTGAGCCCGGTCGACAGACCGACCGTGCCGAATGCCGAGATCACATCGAAAAGGACATGACTGATGTCGGCTTTCGTGATCTGGGCGATCACGATCGTCGAGAGCGCGACGATGGTCGCACCCCATGCGACGACGCTGAGGGCCACGCGCTGTACGTCGCTCGGGATGCGGCGACCGAAGGCCTCGACCGACTGGCGGCCCTTCGCCTCCGACCAGACGGCGATCGCCAGCACGGCCAGGGTTGTGACCTTGATGCCGCCGGCGGTCGAGGCGGAACCGCCGCCGACGAACATCAGCATGCTGGCGGCGAGCAGGGACGAGCCGTTCAGGTCGTCCATCTCGATCACGTTGAAGCCACCGGATCTGGTCATCGCCGAGAGGAAGAACGCTTGGAACGTGGTGTCGGCGGCATCCATGGAGCCGAAGGTCTTCGGGTTGTTGAACTCGAGGACGACGAACACCACGGCGCCGAGGAAGAACAGCAGCACGGTCGTGACGAGGGTGAGCTTGGTATGCAGCGACCAGCGCTTCACGTGCCAGACGTGCTTGGCGAGGGTGTAGATGACGGGGAAGCCGATGCTGCCGAGGAAGACGCCCACCATGAGGAGGGAGAGCACGAGATAGTCGTCGGCGAACACGGCGACGCCGCCGTCGTTCGGGGCGAAGCCCGTGTTCGTGAAAGCCATCGCGGCGAAGTAGGGGGCCTCCCAGAGCGCCGCGATCGGGTGGACATTCGCCATCACGAGCGCGGGGTACAGGAGGATCGCCAGCGAGGCTTCGATGATCAGCGCGGAGACGGCGACCGTTGTCAGCAGCTGGCCGACTTCGCCCAGCCGCACGGTCTGACTCTCGTTGACCACGCCGCCGTGCGCGCGCATCGGATTGGTGTCGCCGGCTGCCATCAGCTTGGCGCGCAACCCGAGGCGCTTCGAGATCAGCATGCCCATGAGGGAGGCGAGTGTGAGGACGCCGAGAGCGCCGATGTTCACGCCGAGGAAGATGAGGACATGCCCGAACGGTGACCAGTAGTTCGCCATGTCGACCGTCGCGAGCCCGGTGACGCAGATGGTGGAGACGGCTGTGAAGAGCGCGTCGCTCAGCGGGGTGACCGTGCCGCTGGCGGAGGCGATCGGCAGCGAAAGCAGCACTGTGAAGACGAGGATGAGCAGAGCGAAGATGACGATCGCGAAGCGCGAGGGCGACGAGGTGACGAGGTGCTTCACCCAGCCGGCGGCACTCTTGAGGCTCTGCCGCGGGGACGACGCCGAAACGATGCCCGACATCGCTTCCCCCCTTTTCGTTCCTGCCTCATCCGCGCAAGCGGTCTCGCGACGTCTGTCGCCGAGCCTTCGTCATGGTACTCCGTGCCGGGGACGACTACCCTGATCTCATGACGGACATCTTCGACGTGATCGCAGACGGTACGAGGCGAGACATCCTCCAGCTCCTGCTGCGACGCACGGCCGAAGGCGAGACCGGCACCAGCGTCAGCCAGATCGTGGCCGACCTCGGCATCAGTCAGCCCACGGTGTCGAAGCATCTGAAGGTGCTGCGCGATGCCGAGCTGGTCACCGTCCGCGAAGACGGGCAGCGCCGGTTCTACAGTCTCGCCGTCGAGCCGCTCGAGGTCGTCGACGACTGGCTGGTGCCGTTCCTGGTCGACGCGTTCGGCAACGGTGCGCCGGACATCGACTACCCGGGCATCCCGCTCCCCGACAGCGCGGCGCATGCCGCTGAGGTCGTCGGTCGTGCGGCAGCCTCGGCCAAACATGTGGTCGCGACCGCCCTCAAGAGGCTGGGCGCCTGACCCATCGCAATGTCGGAGAGCAGCACTCGCAGAGGCTTGTAGCTATTTAGCGAAACTGTTAAATTGAGCTCATGAGCATTTCGATGAGCACGATCCGTGGCCGCATGCGGCGTCGACTGCTGTTGACGTATCGAGTGGATCCAACAGTGGCGCGGAGCGTCATTCCCGCGCCGTTCCGCCCGCAGATCGTCGACGGGAGCGCCGTAGGAGGCGTCTGCCTGATCGCGCTGACCGAGCTCCGTCCTGGCTGGGTCCTGCCGCGAATCGGTGTTTCCGCCGAAAATGCCGCGCACCGATTCGCGGTCGAATGGGATGAGGGCGAAGAGACTCGCACGGGCGTCTACGTCATGGAACGCCACACCTCTGGCGTCGTTCCTGTCATCGGGGGAGGCCGGTTCTTCCCCGGGGTGCAGCAGCGAGCACGATTCGATGTCGAGGAGAGCGGATCGCGCTTCCAGGTTCGGATGGACGCACCGGGAGCGCACGTCGAGGCCGACATCGAGCTGACGGACGAGTGGGAGAGCACGCTCTTCTCCACTATCGATGACGCCTCGCAGTTCTATCGGGCTGGTGCGATCGGCTGGTCACCGCGCCGTGACGACCGAGGCGCCGAAGCGCTGGAGTTGACCTCGACGCGGTGGGAGGTCGAGGCCGGGCGGGTGAGAGAGGTGTCTTCCTCGTTCTTCGATCGCCTTCCGAGCGGGTCTGCCGAGATCGACAGCGTTCTGGTGATGCGCGACATCCCCGTGACCTGGCAGGCGCCGGGCATGACTCGCCCCTGACGACAGGGGGCTTGTCGTCAGGGGCGAGGTGCGGGTCCCCAGACCCAGGGGGCGGACTCGGCGGTGCCCACACGAGTCCTTCCTGCACATTGGCAGTCCCGGATGGGCGAAAGCCGGAGAACGTCTATGCCTCAGCTGTGATGAAGACCATCTCCGGCCCAGTCAGCGGCGTCCGGCCTTGCGGCGGAACAGCCACGCGCCCCAGGTCGCCGCGATCGCGAGGATGGCCAGACACCAGCCGATCGCCCACCATGCCTCGCCCTGCAGCGGAGCATCCATGAGCAGCCCGCGGATCGTCTCGACGATGGGCGTGATCGGCTGATTGGCTGCCACGGGCTGCAGCCATTCCGGCATGCTCGCGACCGGGACGAATGCGCTGGACAGGTAGGGGAGGAAGAGCAGCACGAAGCCATAGCCGTTCGCGCCCTCCGGGCTCCCCGCCGCGAGGCCGATCGCGGCGAACAGGTAGGTGATCGCGAGGATGTAGAGCGCGATGAGGCCGGTGAAGGCGATCCACTCCCAGCCGTTCGCGCTCGGACGGAAACCGACGAGCACCCCGACGCCGATCACGATCGCGGTGGCGATGAGGTTGCGCAGCACGCTCGCGACGACGTGCCCCGTCAGCACGGCGCCGGCTCGAAGAGGCATGGTGCGGAATCTGTCGATGATGCCCGTGCGCATGTCGTTCGCGACATACACGGCCGTGGATGAGGCGCCGAAGCCGGCGCACGTGAGGATGATGCCCGGCACCACGTAGTCGACGTAGGCGCCGGATGGATCGATCGCCCCGCCGAACACCCACGTGAACATGAGCATGAGCATCACGGGGAGCATGATCGCCATGAGCAGGGATTCACCGTCGCGTAACGAGTGCCGGAGACTGCGGCCGACGAAGACGGCCTCGGCGGTCATGCCGCGCAGGCGCGGACGGGGTGAGGGAGTCGGAAGGGCGGATGCCGTGGCTCGAGGCGCGGCGACGGTGACGTTCATGCGAGCTCCTTGACGGGGCGGGTGCTTTCGGCGGGGTCTGTGACGGCGAGGAACACGTCGTCGAGGGTGGGGCGGCGCAGGGTGACGACGCCGTCTTCTCCGGCTTCGTCCAGTAGATCGAGCGCTCGCCGCAGGTCGGTGACCGTGCCGTCGGTGGGTATCTCCCTGAGGAGGTCGCCGTGGCCGTCGTGCAGCTCCACGGTGTCGCCGCCCACTCGCGCCTTCAGCTCCGCAGGGGTGCCGAGCGCGGCGATCCTGCCGTCGTGCAGTACGGCGATCCGGTCGGCGAGCTGATCGGCTTCCTCCAGGTACTGAGTCGTGAGGAAGACCGTGGTCCCCGCGCTCGCGAGCATGCGGATGATGTCCCATAGCGCGCGGCGGCTGCGGGTGTCGAGACCCGTGGTCGGCTCGTCCAGGAACAGCACTTCGGGGGTGACCACGAAGCTGAGCGCGAGGTCGAGGCGACGACGCATGCCTCCGGAGAAGGTGCGAACCATGCGGGATGCAGCATCCGTCAGGTCGAACTGTGCGATGAGGTCGGCGGCACGCCGCTTCGCCGCCGCCCGGCCGAGACCGGCCAGCCTGGCGAACATCACGACGTTCTCGGTCGCGGTCAGCGCGTCGTCGACCGCGGCCGCCTGTCCTGTGAGGCTGATCCGTCGCTGGACCTCGATCGCCTGGGTCCGGATATCCCATCCCGCGACTTTCGCCGAGCCGGCGTCGGCGGCAGCGAGGGTGGTGAGGATGTTGATCGTCGTCGTCTTGCCGGCCCCGTTCGGCCCGAGCAGGGCGAAGACCTCGCCGCGTGCGACCGTGAGATCCAACCCGTCGACGACGGTCTTCTCCTTGAAGGCCTTGCGCAGACTCTGCACTTCGATTGCTGTCTCCATCATGGTTCCCCTTTCTGTGTATGTGAGAAACTGTGTACTATCAACGCAACTGTGTATGACCGTAACACACTGTTTACTCAATAAACAGAAGTAGGATGATCGCATGACTGACATCGAGCCGCCGGAGCTGCCGAGGGGCATCGCGCTCGCCTGGGGAGTCGCCGCGAATCCGCAGCGCGGACCGAAGCGTGAGATGAGCGTCGAGAAGATCGTCGACGCCGCCGTCGAGCTGGCGGATGCCGAGGGGATCGGCGCCGTGTCGATGGCCGCCGTGGCCGCGCGCCTCGGCTTCACCCCGATGTCGCTCTACCGATACGTGACCGCGAAAGACGACCTGCTGCTGCTCATGCAGGAAGAGGCGACCGGGCTCCCTCCGGCAAGCCACCTCGAAGTCGACGGCTGGCGTGGACGGATGCTCGCCCTGTACGAGGCGCAGGTCCTGCTGTATCTCCGTCATCCGTGGATGCTCTCGTTGCCGATCGCAGGTTCTCCGATCACGCCCAACAGCTCGGCGTGGCTGGATGCCGGCCTCGCCTCCCTCGAGGAGACCCCGCTGTCGGCGGACGAGCGGATGGCTGTCGCGCTCGCGGTGACCGGGCATGCCCGCTGGTGCGGGATCGTGCAGGCCGGCTACACCGAGGAGTCCCGGCGGAGCGGGATCACCGCCGACGAAGTGGCGGCGCGCGAAGCGGCTCTCTTCGATCGGGTGATCACGGCAGAGGAGTTCCCTGCCCTGCGGCGCGCGATCGAGGACGACGTCTTCCTCTCCGAAGCCGATCCGTTCAGATTCGCCGTCGAGCGAACTCTCGACGGTGTCGCCGGCTACATCGCGGGGCTCGACCGCGGTGAAGCTCACGCCGAGGTGACCGAGTGGATCGACATCGATCCGGCCGAGCTGGCGGGCGACCGTCGACTCAAAGAGGCGCAGAAGGCGGTGCGCGAAGCTGAGAAGATGCTTCGCGCGGCACGCAAGATCGAACGGCAGACCCTGCGCGAAGCCGGGGATCGACTGGCGAAGGCGAAGAAGTCCGGCTGATTCGGCCTCGATGTCGTCGGCTCTTGCCATGATGTGGGCATGACTGCCGACCGCAGAGCGCACTTCGACTTCACGATCGCCTTCGCCAACGGCGGCGGCATGCAGGGCGATGGCTTCCGCCTCGACCTCCCTCGCGCGGACGTGTCGGCGCAGGAGATCGGTGCGCTCCTCATCCGGCACCTCGGATTGGCGCTGGTGAGCACCGTCCAGCTCCACGATCTCCGCATAGTCGAAGAGCCGCACCGGGGGAGCCGTGGCGTGGATGTCGTCGGCGACGCAGTCGAGGATAGGGTGATCGACCTCAGTCATCCGATCGAGGCCGGACTCGTGACGTACCCCGGTCTCCCGGCGCCGATCATCACGCCCTACCTCACGCGTGAGGACTCTCGCGCGCGATACGCGCCGGGAACCGAGTTCGAGATGGATGTCATCACGATGATCGGCAACACCGGCACCTACCTGGATGCTCCGTTCCACCGATATGCAGACGGTGGCGATCTCGCCTCGCTGGAGCTGCGCACCCTCGTGGGTCTGCCGGCCGAGGTGTTCCATCTTCGCGACGCGTGGGCGCCCGAGCGTCGCGGCATCCAGGCGACCACCCTCGCGGATCGGGAGCTTCATGGTGCGGCCGTGCTCCTCGACACCGGGTGGGATCGGTACTTCGGGAGGCCGGAGTATGCCTCTGGAGCCCCTTTCCTCGTCGAGGACACCGCCCGTTTCCTGGTCGATGCCGGAGTGCGTCTCGTCGGCATCGACTCGCTCAACATCGACGACACCGAGAGCGGAGGGGAGCGTCCGGCGCACAGCATCCTGCTCGCCGGAGGGGTGCATGTGGTCGAGCATCTGGCGAATCTCGACGAGGTTCCGGCGCGCGGAGCGAGGTTCACTGCGGCGCCGCCGGCGGTACGAGGGTTCGGCACGTTCCCGGTTCGGGCCTTCGCCACCGTGTCGGCGCCTCACTGATCACATGGGCCACATGGGTTTACACGCGTCCCAGCTACCACATAGAGTGTGCACATCGAGAAAGGGGTACGTGGGATGCCCGAGGTTCCAGACGTCCGATTCCTCACCGTTGCTGAGGTCGCAGAGTTGATGCGCGTGTCCAAGATGACCGTGTATCGGCTGGTTCATGCTGGGGAGCTGCCAGCCGTCCGTTTCGGACGCAGTTATCGCGTTCCAGAGTCCGCTGTGGCCGACGCGCTGCAGCGCCCGATCGCCGACGTCGGCTGACGTCGGCAGCTGTCTCACCGTTCGACAGCCTTCGGGCGGTCGATGAGTGTGACAGCCGAGGCCGCCGGGTTTGCTAGACTGACCCGAGGCATTTTCCGTGCCCGTACCCGGGTGTCCGATTTCGGCGACACCCAGCCACTGACTTAGTGAGGTTTCCGTGGGTTCTGTCATCAAGAAGCGCCGCAAGCGCATGGCGAAGAAGAAGCACCGCAAGCTGCTTCGTAAGACTCGCCACCAGCGTCGCAACAAGAAGTAAGCGACCAGACACGAGCGCCTGTCTTCGGACGGGCGCTTTGTGTCTCTGCCCGCAGCTCAGCCCTGCCGAGAGGATGTCATGAAGTCGATCACCGTCACCGAACTCGCCGAGCGCACCGGTATCCCACTCATCGACGTGCGGGAGGTGGACGAGTTCGCCGCAGGCCACGTGCCCGGTGCCGTCAACATCCCGATGTCTGAGATCGGCAATCGACTCGAAGATCTTCCGGCAGAGGCATTCGACGTCATCTGCCAAGCGGGTGGTCGGTCGGCACGCGTCGTCGAGGCGCTCGAAGCCCGCGGCTTCGATGCCACGAACGTCGAAGGCGGCACCGGCGAGTGGATCTCGCAGGGGCGTGCGGTCGAGGTGCCTGCGGCGTGACCACGCTGACTCTGATCGGCAAGCCGGACTGTCACCTGTGCGCTGTCGCCTCCGACGTCATCGATGCTGTCGTCGCCGAGCTGCCTGACGCAGCGGCCGAGAAGATCGAGATCGTCGAGGCCTCCATCCACGACGACCCTGCACTTTACGAGCTGTGGTGGGAGAAGATCCCGGTCGTGCTGATCGACGGCGAACTGCACGCACATTGGCGCGTGGCGCCTGATCGACTGCGCGAAGCACTCGAGGAGTCTGTTCGCGCAGACGCGCTGACCGGAACGAAGGAATCTCTGTGACCATCCGCCACGTCGTGACCTGGAAGCTCGCCGCCGAAGACGCCGCAGAGCGCGGTGCGCAGGCCCTCGAGGTCGCCCGCCGCCTCAACGCTCTCGATGGCGTTGTGCCCCAGCTCCTCTCGATCTCGGCAGGCGCCAACGTGGCATACACGGAGACGAACTGGGATGTCACTCTCGTCGCGGACTTCGCATCCGTCGCGGCGATCGAGGAGTACCAGGTGCACCCTGCGCATGAGGAGGTCGCCGCCTGCATCCGCTCGGTGGTCTCCTCGCGTGTCGCCGTCGACTTCGAGGTCTGAGACTGCGTCGCACCGGCCCCGGAACTCGGTTTCCGTGTGTGATCGGGGCGTACTTGCAACACAAACGTAATGCGCGCGGGTGCCGATGTCATTGGTCACGCGACGAGCCGCATGTTTAGATGAACTCCTATCCGTCAGCGGGCCTCCGTGCCCTCGACTCACAGGAGCCGACATGCCTCGTCGCAACCTCATCGCCGGTCTCGCCCTCGTGGCGACGGCCACCCTCGCGCTCGCCGGCTGCGCCACCGGATCATCCGACGCGGGAAGCAGTGACGCTCCCGCCGCCGACGACAAGTACGGTCTCGTCGAGGCCGGAACGCTCACGGTGTGCTCCGACGTCCCCTACCCGCCGTTCGAGGTCGAGGACACCAGTTCCGAGACCGGCTACTCGGGCTTCGACATCGATCTGCTCAGCGCGATCGCCGAGAAGATCGACCTGAAGCTCGCTGTGCAGGACGTGGGCTTCGACGCTCTGCAGTCGGGAACCACTCTCGCCGCCGGCACGTGTGACATCGGTGCCTCCGCGATGACGATCACCGACGAGCGCAAGGCGAACATCGACTTCTCCGACCCGTACGTCGACTCGCTGCAGTCGCTTCTCGTGCGTGCCGACTCGGACATCAAGTCGATCGACGACCTCGACGGCAAGAACGTCGGCGTGCAGCAGGGAACCACCGGCGAGACCTACGCGGGCGAGAACGCTCCCGGGGCTCAGCTGGTTCAGTACCCCTCGGACGGCGAGCTGTGGCCGGCCATGCAGGCCGGTCAGATCGACGCGATCCTGCAGGACCAGCCCGTCAACTACGTGCACGAGCAGGACGACCCCGACTACAAGATCGTCGAGACGTACCCGACCGACGAGACGTACGGCTTCGCCTTCGCCAAGGGCGAGAAGGACGAGCTGCGCGACGCGGTCAACAAGGCGCTCAAGGAGCTCCAGGACGACGGCGGATACCAGAAGATCTACGACGAGTACCTTGCGGCCAAGTGACCGGCGGCGTCGGTAGAGCGGGAGGACCTCGACGATGGCGTTGAGGCGTACCACCAAGAGCAGGCTGTATCGGTACTCGGTCTATGTGGTGTTGATCGCGATCGCCGTCTGGGCGATCGTGAGCACCGACTGGGCGAAGATCGGACCGCTGTTCTTCAATCCTGAAGTCGCGGCGAAGATGTTCCCCGGGATCATCACGACCGCTCTGGTGAACACACTGTGGTTCACGGCCGTGGCGTTCGCCGGCGGGCTGCTGCTCGGCGTCGTACTCGCGCTGATGAAGCTCTCGGTGATCGCACCGTTCCGGTGGATCGCGACGTGCTGGATCGAGTTGTTCCGTGGGCTTCCCGCGATCCTCACGATCTTCGCCATCGCATTCATCCTGCCGATCGCCCTGGGCGTTCCGGGGACCAAGCTCGGCGGACCAGTGGTGCTCGGTCTGATCGGCCTCGTGCTCGTCGCCTCGGCCTACATGGCCGAGACGATCCGCGCCGGCATCCAGGCGGTGCCGAAGGGGCAGACGGAGGCAGCACGCTCTCTGGGCATGTCGCCGATGAAGACGACCTTCTGGATCGTCGTGCCGCAGGGGTTCCGGATCATCATCCCGCCGCTGACCAACGAGTTCGTGCTGCTGTTGAAGGACACCTCGCTTCTTTTCATCGCGGGTTCGTTCATCTGGTCGAAGGAGCTGACGAACTTCGCCCGTGATGCGAGCACGCAGAACGCGAACGGAACGCCGCTGATCATGGCGGCGGTCCTCTACCTGATCGTGACGATCCCGCTCACGCGCTTCAGCGCGTGGCTGGAGCGTCGGATGGCGAGGCAGCGATGATCACGGACCTGATTGATGTCCATGCCCCGGCGATCGACCTGCAGGGGCTCGTGAAGTCGTTCGGCGACAACGAGGTGCTCAAGGGCATCGACCTCACCGTCACCAAGGGCGAGGTCGTGTGCGTGATCGGGCCGTCGGGCTCCGGCAAGTCGACCCTGCTGCGCTCGGTCAACCTGCTCGAGGAGCCCACCGGCGGCAAGGTGCTGATCGAGGGGATCGACATCACCGACCCCGACGTCGACATCGACCGCGTGCGCACCCGCATCGGCATGGTGTTCCAGAGCTTCAACCTGTTCCCGCACCTCGACGTGCTGGGCAACCTCACGATCGCTCAGCAGCGGGTGAAGAAGAGGTCGAAGAAGGAAGCCGAGTTGATCGCGCACGCGATGCTCGATCGGGTCGGCCTGGCGGAGAAAGCCGATGCCTACCCCGGGCACTTGTCTGGCGGACAGCAGCAGCGTGTGGCGATCGCCAGGGCGCTGTGCATGAACCCGGACATGATGCTGTTCGACGAGCCGACATCGGCGCTCGACCCCGAACTGGTCGGCGAGGTGCTGCAGGTCATGCGCTCGCTGGCCGACGAGGGGATGACGATGCTCGTCGTCACGCACGAGATGGGCTTCGCGCGCGAAGTCGGATCCCGCCTGATCTTCATGGACGGTGGGCACATCGTCGAAGAGGGCGATCCGCGCGAGGTGCTCGGCAACCCGCAGCATCAGCGCACGAAGGACTTCCTCTCGCGCGTGCTCTGAGCCGAAATCGACGAGACCCCCTGTCACAGATGTCTGTGACAGGGGGTCTCGTCGTGAAACGTGGATCGGTGAGGTCAGGCCTCGACGACCTCGGCGTCTGCGGCGTTGCGGCGGACGGAGTCGATGCCGTTCAGCGCGGCGGACTTCGACGAATATCCCTCGCTGACCGCGATGGTCTCGCCGTTGCCGGCCTTCAGACGGAACCGGTACTCGCCGGACTTGTCGGTGTACAACTCGAACTTGCCTGCCATGAGGCGTCCTTTCTCTCTCTTGAACAGAGGGAACCCCGCCCCTCGGGCCTCACGCTAGCGCTCAGAGCGGGCCCGGGGGAAGAGCGATGACTCAGCCCCGCGGATGCACGGCGACCGGCTCGGGGGCGATCGCGATGCGCACGCGATCGCCGAACGCGGGGTGGGTCCCCGGGGAGTGCTGCACCCGCACGAGCTCACCCGACTCGGTGCGCACGAGCGTACGACGCATGCTGCCGAGGAACGTGCTCTCCTCGACGAGGGCGTCGGCTGCGGCGTCGGCCTCTGACGCGAAGTAGACGTTCTCCGGCCGAAGGTACACGTCGACCGGACCGTCTGCCGGTGACTGCAGGGGGAGCCGCTGTCCCCACACCATGACGTGATCGCCCTCGGCCACCCCCGACACGACGCTGGACAGGCCGACGAACGCCGCCACCCCGGCCGTGGAGGGCATCGTGTAGAGCTGCTCCGGCGAGCCGATCTGCTCGATGCGACCCGCGTTCATCACGGCGATCCGGTCGGACACGGCCAGCGCCTCTTCCTGATCGTGCGTGACGAAGACGGTCGTGATCCCCAGACGCAGCTGGATGCGGCGAATCTCGTCGCGCAGCTGAACCCGCACCTTCGCGTCGAGCGCCGAGAGCGGTTCGTCGAGCAGCAGCACCTTGGGCTCGGTGACCAGTGCGCGCGCGAGCGCCACACGCTGCTGCTGCCCGCCGGAGAGCTGGTGCGGGAACCTGTCGGCGAAGTCGGCGAGGCCGACCAGCGCGAGGGCGTCGAGGGCCCGTCGTGCGGCCTCCGCCTTGCCGACGCCGCGTCGACGCAGGCCGAAAGCGGTGTTCTCGGCGACCCGCAGGTGCGGGAACAGGGAGTACGACTGGAAGACCATGCCGATGTCGCGCTTGTTGGTCGGCACTCGCGACACGTCACCGCCGCCCAGGAGCACCGCGCCCTCGTCGGCGCCCTCGAGACCTGCGAGAACTCGCAGCAGGGTCGTCTTGCCGCAACCGGAAGGGCCGAGGAGGGAGACGAACTCGCCGGGCGCGATGTCGAGGTCGACCCCGTGCAGCACCCGGTTGCCGGCGTAGCTCTTGACGATGCCCTGCAGCTCGACGCGGGTGCCCTCGCCGGCCTGAGCGAGGAGCAGGTTGTCCTTGGTGCGCGGGAGCGCGTGGTCGAGGGTCATGAGCGGGCCTTTCCGGAGCCGCGGGCGACGCGGCCGATGACGAGGAGCAGGAGGAAGACGAGCAGCAGCGCCAGCAGGGTGAAGATCGCCGGGGCGTAGGGATCCTGCTTGTTCACGACGACCATGGCGGTCTGGAACACCTGGCGGTTCAGGAGCGAGGCGATCGTGAACTCCCCGAGCACCACGGCGATGGAGATCAGCGATGCCGCGAGCAGTCCCTGGCGCATGTTCGGGGCGAGCACCTTCAAAACGACCGTCGGCCAGCTCGCGCCGAGCGAGCGCGCCGCTTCGGAGAGCGTGCGCAGATCCGCCGCATCGATCGATGCCTGGATCGAGCGGAAAGCGAACGGGAGAACCGTGATCCCGTAGGCGAAGGCGAGCGTCCAGGTGCCGGTGCCGAACGCGCGGCCGATCTGCAGATAGATCGGGGCGAGGCCGACCACGAGCACGATCGCCGGGATCGAGATGGGAAGCAGCACCGCGAACTCGAAGGCCGGCTTGAGCTTCGGGAAGCGCAGGTTCACCAGGATCATGGTCGGTGCGAGCAGCAGCAGGACGATGGCGACCGTCACGACCGCGAGGATCATCGAGTTGCCAAGCCCCGTCCAGATCGGCTTGAGGGTCGCCGCGGCCGCTGGGTCGAACAGCGCGATCCAGCGGGCGAATGACAATCCGCCCTCAGGGTCGCGCAGGGTGAACAGGAACGTCGATACCAGTGGGATCGCGAAGAACGCGCCGACAAGGATGCCGATGATCCAGCGGGTTGCGAGAGAGGGACCGAGGCGGTTCATGACTGCCACCTCGCAGCGCGTCGCTGCACGAGGGAGTACAGCGCCATCACGATCCCGACGATCACGATCATGCCGAGCGCGAGGGCGCCGGCGAGGTTCTCGCGGCCGAGCACCGTCTCGCTCGTGAGAGCGGTGCGGATCTGGAGCGGCACGATCTGCGCACCCTGGCTGGCGAGGGCGGCGGCCGTGGCATACGAGGAGAAGGCGTTCGCGAACAGCAGCAGCAGGCTGGCGAGGAACGACGGGGCGAGTACGGGGATGCCGATGCGGACCCAGAAGCTCGATCTCGTGCCACCGAGGGTGAGGTTGGCCTCTGCCCACTGCGGCTTGAGAGCGGCGAGGGCGGGCATGAAGGTGATCACCATGAGCGGTATCTGGAAGTAGAAGTAGGGGAGGATGAGGCCCGGCAGCTCATAGAGCCAGGTGCCGTTCTCGAAGATGTTGACGCCGAAGGAGTCCTTCAGGAAGACCGTGACGACGCCCTGGATGCCGATCGTCGCGATGAAGGCGAACGCCAGCATGACGCCGCCGAACTGCGCGAGCACACCCGCCGCGGCATCCACCGCCGAGCGTGTTCTGCCCTCGGGGTCCATGCCGAGCAGCGCGTAGCAGACGAGTGCACCGACCAGTGCGCCGACGACGGCGGTGAGCAGAGAGAGCCCGGCGGAGTTGGCGAAGGTGTTCAGCACGACGGGGTCGGCGAGGGCCGACAGGTTCGCCCACGTGAACGTGCCGTCCTTCGTGAAGAAGCCGGAGCCGATCGACAGGATCGTCGGGACTGCCAGGAAGAGCACGACATAGGCGGCGAACGGGACGAGCCCGAGCCAGGCGAGGGACGGAGCGGACCGCCGGGCCCTCGCGTGCTGCGAGGACCCGGCGGGGGTGGCGGGGGCGGACGCCGCAGCATCCGCCCCCGTTGCGGTGAGGGTGGTCACTGGACCGCCGCGGCCCACTTCTCGCCGAGCAGCGTGCCGGCGTTCGTCGACTGCTCCTCGGTCGGGACGACCGTCTCCTCCGGTGCCTCGGGGAGGGCGGCTGCCAGGTCGGCGTCGATCGTGCCGGCGTCGGTCATGGCCTCCATGCGCACCGGGCGGGCGCCACCCTTCAGCCAGAGGTTCTGCACCTCGTCGCTGTAGAGGAACTCCTGCCACAGGCGCGCGGCGGCCGGGTGCGGGGCGTCGGCGTTGATGGCCTGGTTGTAGTAGCCGGCATAGCCGGTGCCGTCGAACACGACGACCTTCCAGTCCTTGTTGTCGGCCGTGTGCGAGGCGTTCAGGTAGTCCCAGTCGAAGACGACCGGGGTCTCACCGCTCGCGATGGTCGCGGTCGTGACGTCGACCTTGAGCAGGTTGCCGGCCTTCTGCAGCTCCGAGAAGAAGTCGATGCCCGGCTGGAAGTCGTCGAGCGTGCCGTCGGACTGCACGGTGGCGAGGCCCACCGCTGCGAACGCGGCACCAGCCTGCGTCGGGTCGCCGTTGATCGCGACGGCGCCCTTGTAGTCGGCCGAGAGCAGGTCGGAGAGCTCGGCGGGAGCCTCGAACTTCGACGAGTCGTAGCCGATCGACATGTATCCGCCGTAGTCGCCGACGAAGAGACCGGTGGGCTCCTTCAGCTCGTCGGGGATGTCATCCCAGGTCTGCACTTTGTACGGCGCGAAGACATCGGTGTTCTGCAGGGCGACCGTGAGGCCGATGTCGAACACGTCGGGGGCGGTGTCCAGGCCCTCGTTCGTCTTCGCGGCCTGGATCTCCTCGGCGCTCGAGACGTCGGGGGAGGCTTCATTGATCGTGATCTCGGGGTACTTCTCGGCGAAGAGATCGAGGATCTCGCCGTAGTTCGCCCAGTCACGGGGCAGCGCGATGACGTTGAGCGAGCCCTCGGCCTTGGCAGCGGCTTCGAGGTCGGCGAACGTGCCGAAGTCCGCGACGGCGGTCGCGGCGGAAGCGTCCACGTCGGAGTCGCCGGCAGCGGGAGCGTCGGTCGCCCCTGCGCAGGAGGTCAGCGCGAGTACGGCCGTGGTGGCCAGGGCGATGCCGGCGCCGATGCGCGCGCGGCGGGTGAAGCGAGCCATGAGTGTCCTCTCGGTGTCCGGCGCTGTGAGCCGGTTTCGGGTTGCGAGAGGACACTATGAGGCGGAGGTTGCCGCCCGTCGCGGGTCTGGTGAACGGATGGTGGCGAGGCGGTGGCCGGTCGGGGCCGCCGGGTTTCAGCCTTGGGGGACCGTGTACTTGAATCCGCGGTGCGAGCCGACGTAGCCCAGGCGCTCGTAGAAGCGGTGGGCGTCGGTGCGGGCGGCATCGGAGGTGAGCTGCACCATGGTCGCGCCGACTGCGGGGGCTGCGACTTCGCCGACCCAGCGCATCACGGCGGAGCCGATGCCCGACGAGCGCAGGCTGCTCTGCACCCGCACGGCCTCGACGAGCAGTCGCCGTGCGCCGCGCCGCGCCATCCCCGGGATCGATGTGAGCTGCAGCGTGCCGACGATCGCACCGTCGAGTTCGACCACGAGCAGGTCGTTCGACGGCTCGGCCAGGATCTCGAGGAGCCCCTGCTCGTATGCGGGACGGTCTTCGTCGGACGCCACATCACCGCGTGCTGCACTGATCGGATCGTCGGCGAGCAGAGCGATCACGGCATCCGTGTCGTCGGCCGTCGCACGGCGGAGGAGCGCGGTTCCGATGCGCGATTCGAACGAGTGGGGCAGCGGGAGTGCATCGAGCATGGCTCCAGTCTGCCAGCGCGCGCTGTAACTCCCGGCGCCGATGCGAGGGCAACGCCGACTCTCTGGAATCATGGCGAGGTGGATATCGGCGCCGTGCTCGGACTCGAGCAGCTCACCTGGGGGATGCTGCTGCTCGTCGTCATCGCCGCTTTCTGCGCCGGCTGGATCGATGCGGTCGTCGGTGGGGGAGGGCTGCTGCAGCTTCCGGCTCTCCTGCTGATTCCCGGTATCTCCCCGGTGCAGGCGCTCGCGACGAACAAGCTCGCCTCGGTCTTCGGCACCGCGACCAGCAGCGTCACCTACTATCGCCGCGCGAAACCCGACCTGCGCACCGCCCTGCCGATGGCGATCATCGCCTTGATCGGCTCCTTCGGTGGAGCGGCGGTCGCGACCGTGCTGCCGCCGGCCGCGTTCAAACCCATCATCGTGATCGCGCTGCTCGTGGTGGCGCTGTTCACCGCGTTCAAGCCGCAGATGGGCGCGGCGACCCAGTTGCGGTTCCACGGGCACAAACACCACATCATGGCGGGCGTGGCGGGACTCGGCATCGGCTTCTACGACGGGATGATCGGGCCGGGTACAGGAACCTTCCTCGTGATCACCCTGGTCGCCCTGCTCGGCTACGACTTCCTGCAGGCGAGCGCCAAGGCCAAGATCGTGAACCTCGCGACGAACGCGGGCGCCCTGATGCTGTTCATCCCGCACGGCGCCGTGCTGTGGCTGCTGGGAAGCATCCTCGCGGTCGCGAACGTCGCCGGCAGCTACCTGGGGTCGCGCATGGCGATCTCGCGCGGGACCACGTTCATCCGCGTGGTGTTCCTCGTGGTCGTCATCGCACTGATCGCGAAGCTCGGTGTCGACGTGTGGAACGAGAACATCGTGCCCGCGTTCGCGGCGCTCTCGTCTTAGGCTCACGATGCTCTGCCGCGCGATGCCCTGCCGCGCGTGCGGCCTGCCGGATCAGGCAGAAACGCCGGATCAGGCAGGTTCCTCGCGGAACCGCCTGATCCGGCGTGTGTACCTGTGCCTGCGAAGGGCGGGGAGGTCAGGCCTCGTCGTCCTCGGGCTCGAAGTCGACTCCGGCCTCGGCGCGCTGCGCGTCGGTGATCGGTGCCGGAGCGGAGGTCAGCGGGTCGTAGCCGTTGCCCGACTTCGGGAACGCGATGACCTCGCGGATCGACTCGGTCTTGGTCAGGTGCTGCAGCACGCGGTCCATGCCGAGCGCGATCCCGCCGTGCGGCGGTGCGCCGAACTTGAACGCGTCGAGCAGGAAGCCGAACTGCTCATCGGCCTGCTCGTCGCTGATGCCCATGACCTCGAACACGCGCTTCTGCACGTCTTCGCGGTGGATGCGGATCGACCCGCCGCCGAGCTCGGAACCGTTGCACACGATGTCGTATGCGTAGGCGAGAGCAGATCCGGGGTCGGTGTCGAACGTGTCCTGGAACTCCGGCTTCGGACCGGTGAACGCGTGGTGCACTGCGGTCCAGGCGCCGGCGCCGACGGCCACGTCACCGGATGCCACGGCATCCGCCGCAGGCTCGAACATCGGGGCGTCGACCACCCAGGTGAAGGCGAACTCGTCGGGGTTGAGGTAGCCGAGACGGCGACCGATCTCGACGCGCGCAGCACCGAGCAGCGCACGGCTCTCCTTCGTGGAGCCGGCAGCGAAGAACACGCAGTCGCCCGGCTCAGCGCCGACGAACGCCGCGAGTCCGGCCTGCTCCGCCTCGGAGAGGTTCTTGGCAGCGGGGCCACCGAGTGAGCCGTCCTCGTTGAACAGGACGTAGGCGAGACCGCGAGCGCCGCGCTGCTTCGCCCAGTCCTGCCACGCGTCGAGCTGCTTGCGCGGCTGCGAGGCACCGCCGGGCATGCGAACCGCGCCGACGTACTCGGCCTGGAACACCCGGAACGGGGTTTCCTTGAAGTACTCGGTCATCTCGACGAGCTCGAGTCCGAAGCGCAGGTCGGGCTTGTCGGAGCCGTACTTGGCCATCGCCTCGGCGTAGGTCATGCGCGGCAGCGGGGTGGCGACCTCGACGCCGATCGTCGCCCACATCGCCTGGATGAGCGTCTCCATCAGTGCGATGACGTCTTCCTGGTCGACGAAGCTCATCTCGATGTCGAGCTGCGTGAACTCCGGCTGGCGGTCGGCACGGAAGTCTTCGTCGCGGTAGCAGCGCGCGATCTGGAAGTACTTCTCCACGCCTCCCACCATCAGCAGCTGCTTGAACAGCTGCGGCGACTGCGGCAGCGCGTACCAGCTGCCCGGGCTGAGGCGGGCGGGCACCAGGAAGTCGCGGGCGCCCTCAGGGGTCGAGCGGGTGAGCGTCGGAGTCTCGACCTCGGTGAAGTCGTCGGCGTGCAGCACGTCGCGGATCGCCTTGTAGACGTTCGAGCGCAGGCGCAGGGCGGATGCCGGCGCGGGACGGCGCAGGTCGAGGTAGCGGTACTTGAGGCGTGCCTCTTCGCCGACGGTCTCGGTCTCGGCGAGAGCCGTGGAGACCTGGAAGGGCAGCGGCGCGGACTCGTTGAGCACCTCGACGTCGCTCGCGATGAGCTCGATCTCGCCCGTGGGCAGGTTCGGGTTCGCGTTGCCGTCAGGGCGCTGCGAGACCACACCGGTGACCTGGAGCACGAACTCGTTGCGCAGCGGGTGGGCGATCTCCTCGTCACGGATGACGACCTGGGCGATGCCCGAGGCATCCCGCAGATCGATGAAAGCGACTCCTCCGTGGTCACGACGGCGATCGACCCAACCCGCGAGGGTGACGGTCTGACCGATGTGCTCGGCTCGCAGTGAGCCTGCCGAGTGGGTGCGAAGCACGGAGTATTCCTTCTGATCTGGGAAATGGGGAACCCGCCCATTCTACGGGGGCGGGCAGAACGCCATCGGCCCCGTTGGCGGTGCCGGAGTCGCCGGATCAGTATGATCGCCACGACACAGCCTTTACACAGAAAGCGTGCACCCCCATGGACAACAACGGCATCTCCGATCTCTATGCATCGATCTTCTCCGGCACCACCGGTCTGATCGCGCTCGTCTTCTACATCCTCGTCGCGGTCGGGCTGTGGAAGGTGTTCACGAAGGCCGGCTACCCCGGCATCCTCGCGATCATCCCGTTCGTGAACCTCGTCTTCCTGGTGAAGATCGCCGGTATGTCCGGCTGGTTCGCGTTGCTGTACCTCGTCCCTATCGTGAACCTGGTCCTCGCGATCATCGTCGCGTTCAAGCTCGGTGCGCGCTTCGGAAAGGGCGGGGTCTTCTCGTTCTTCCTGCTGCTCCTCTTCCCCTACATCGGGTACCTGATCCTCGGCTTCGGGGACGCGCGCTACAGCAAGGCGTGAGATGACGGCGTCGCGGTTGCACCTCGTCCGACACGGCGAGGTGCACAACCCGGCTCGCGTGCTCTACGGTCGGCTTCCCGACTACCACCTGAGCGACGCGGGCCGGGAGATGGCTGCAGCGGCCGCCGACCATGTGGCTTCGCTGGATCGGCCGATCGCCGCGCTGTACGCCTCGCCGTTGGAGCGTGCGCAGGAGTCGGCGGAACCGTTCGCCGAGCGTTTCGACCTCGTGCCCGAGATTGACATCCGTCTGATCGAGCCGACGAACGTGTTCGAGGGTACGCAGATGCGCCGGTCGCTGATGAACCCCTTGAACTGGTGGCACCTGCGCCAGCCGTCCGTCCCCAGCTGGGGTGAGCCGTATTCCTCCATCGCGGAGCGGATGCTCGGCATCATGGACGAGGCGTGGGATGCGTCAGCCGACGGCGACGTCGTGATGGTCTCGCACCAGGCACCGATCTGGATCACCCACCTGCGCGTGGCAGGCCTGCCACTGCGGCACGATCCGCGCACCCGTCGCTGCGCTCTGTCGAGCGTCACCTCGTTCGAGCGCGTCGGCGACGTCTGGCGCGAGGTCGCGTACGCGGAGCCCGCGGCGACCGGCGGCGCGGTCGACGTCGGCGCGGTCTGACCCGCTCCTCGCCTTCGAATCGCGCAACTGGCCCCATCTCCACGATGGATGCGACCAGTTGCGCGATTCGAACGGCCGAGGTCAGTGCTCGGCCGCCAGGAGCGACTGGATGATGCCGACCGCGGCGAGCTGACCGGCGGCAGCAGCCAGCAGCACCGACGCCATCGGGCCGGGGAGCGTCGCGCGGTGGGCGAGGTCGCCCGCGGCGAAGACGCCCTGCACGGAGGTGCGCCCGAATTCGTCGATCTCGATGCAGCCGGACGCGAGCATCTGCAGGTCGAGCTGCGCGGCGAACGGCGATCGCTGACGCATCGATCCTGCCGCCACGAAGACGCCGGCGACCACGCGCTCACCGTCATCCGTGCGGATGCGGATCCCGTGGTCGACCTTCTCGACGGAGGAGACCGGGGCGGAGCTCACCCGCACGCCCTTCGCCTCGAGCATCCGGATGTCGTCGTCGGCGAACAACTCAGCGACGGGGAAGACGGTGATCTCTCCGACGATCCGGCCCAACAGGCCGATGAGGTGCTCGGCCCGCGGAGCTGCGCCGATGATGGCGATCGGCTTGCCGGCATGCTCGTGTCCGTCGCAGAACGGGCAGCTGAACGCGAGGGTTCCCCACAGGTCCTGCAGTCCGGGGACGTCTGGGAGGTCGTCGGTGACCCCCGTGGCGATGATGACCCGGCGCGCTTCGACCACCGACCCGTCGGCGATGCCCACCACGAACGCATCCTCGGCACCCGAGACGCTCGTCGCTGCCGCGTCGCGGATCTCCACATCGTCGTAGGCGGAAAGCTCCGCTCGGGCGGTCGCGCGGAACTCGGCCGGGGGAGCGCCGTCGGCACCGACCATGTTGTGCATGTGCAGGACTGTGCCGTTCCGGTATTCGCCGGAATCCAGGAGCAGCGTCGATCGATGCATCCGTCCGAGGGTCAGGGCGGCCTGCAGTCCTGCCGGTCCTGCGCCGATCACGATGGCGTCGTACATGGGTGGTCCTTCCCGCTGGATGTTGCGTTCCACGCCAGTCTGTGACTTCATGTCAACATGAAGTCAAGTTCCGAGCATCCGTGGTCCGTCGGCGATGTCGCGGCCCGTTTCGAGCTGCCGACGAACGTGCTGCGGCATTGGGAGTCGGTGGGGCTGCTCACTCCTCCGCGCGACTCTGCGGGGCGGAGGCGCTACGGCGAGGACGAGGTTGTACGCATCGCCGTAATCCAACGCAGCAAGGCCGCGGGGATGAGCCTCGAACAGATCGCGGTGCTGCTCGACGACGGGAGTGCCGGGCGGCATCAGGTGTTGCAGCAGCACCTGGACGACCTCGATCGACGCATGGAGGAGATGCGCAGATCCCGAGAGATGACCGAGCACGCGATGGGCTGCCGGGCCCATGACATCGCCACTTGCCCGCGCTTCCGGGCAGGTGTGGATGACGTTCTGGCGCGCTTCTGACGCCCCTCCGCGGAGGGCTCGTTTCCGGCTCGTGCATAGGATCTTCTGCGTAAACTCGGAGTCGTGCCAAGCGATTCGACGGTCCGTCCTATCCGCAGCGGCCGCTCCTCCCGCACCCGGCGTTCGCGTCGTGCGGTCGGTGCCGCGCTCGCTGCGGTGCTCGCCATCGGTCTGAGCGCGTGCGCTCCCGATCCGGTCAGTGAATCCTTCCTGAACGGCGAGAACACCGGCTACGTCGCAGCCGACGGTGCGATCGTCGAGATCCCCGTCGCCGATCGCGGCGAACCCGTCGTCTTCAGCGGGGTGACCGAGAAGGGCGAGGAGTTCGACAGCAAGGACATCGCCGGACAGGTCGCCGTGATCAACTTCTGGTACGCCGGCTGCGCGCCGTGCCGTCTCGAGGCCGCCGATCTGGAAGGCGTCTGGCAGGACTTCAGCGATCAGGACGTCGCATTCATCGGCATCAACACCCGCGATCAGGCGGATACCGCCGTCGCGTTCGCCAACGAATACGGCATCACCTACCCGAGTCTGATCGACGTCGACACGGCCGAGGCCAAGGTCGCGTTCGCCAAGGAGACGCCGATCGCCGCGACGCCGACCACGCTGGTGCTCGACAAGCAGGGCCGCGTCGCCGCGCGCATCATCGGTCCGATCGATGGGAAGTCGATCCTCTCCACGCTCGTCAAGGACGCGTTGGCGGAGGACTCGTGAGCGGCCAGGGCACTTCATGAATCCCGAAGCGATCATCGGCTCCGGGGCCCTCTGGATCGCCATCCCGGTAGCGATGCTCGCGGGACTCGTCTCGTTCCTCTCTCCGTGCGTGCTGCCTCTCGTTCCCGGCTACCTCGGCTTCCTCGGCGGTGCGGTCGCGCCGCGGTCGGCCGCCGCTTCCGGAGCACCGGGCCAGACGACGACCCAGACCACTGAGACCGCGACACGCGGTCGGCTCGTGCTGGGCGTGCTGCTGTTCATCTTGGGCTTCACGATCGTCTTCATCGCCTACACGGTGCTCGGGGGAACGGTCGGCGTGTTCCTGCTGCAGTGGGGCGACCTCATCACTCGCATCCTCGGCGTCGTCATCATCGGAATGGGACTGGTGTTCCTCGGTCTGTTCGGGTTCGCGCAGAAAGAGTTCCGCTTCCACGTCGACTCGAAGGCCGGTATCGTCGGAGCCCCTCTCCTCGGAATCGCACTCGGCATCGGATGGGCGCCGTGCATGGGGCCCACTCTCGCGGCCATCATCGCCCTCTCGTTCAACGCGGGGGATCCGGTACGCGCAGGCTTCCTGGGGCTCGCTTACTCGCTCGGCCTCGGCATCCCGTTCCTGCTCGTCGCGCTCGGCTTCGGGTGGGCGACCAAGGCGATCGGCTTCCTCCGTCGTCACATCCGCGTCGTGAACATCATCGGCGGAGTGATGCTGATCCTGCTCGGCGTCCTGATGGCCACCGGCCTGTGGACCGAGATCATGTCCCGGCTGATGGCGGTGATCGGCAGTGTCCTCCTCCCGCTCTGACCGCCCCGTGAAATCCACCAGCTCTGAGAAGAACCCCCGCACTGAGAAGGCCATGACCAAGAACAAGGGTGACGCGAACAGCGACTCCAGCGATCCGCTCCGTCCGTCCGACCACGTCGACGGCGACGACTCGATCGCCCAGCCGCGGCTCGGGTTCGTCGGCTGGCTGCGCTGGGGATGGCGTCAGCTGACCTCGATGCGCACGGCGCTGATCCTGCTGCTCGTGCTCGCGATCGCGGCGATTCCCGGCTCGATCTTCCCGCAGCGGATGGCCGACCCGAACGGTGTCACGCAGTGGGAGCGCGACAACCCCGATCTCTTCCCGGTGCTCGACGGACTGAAGATGTTCGACGTGTACCTGTCGCCGTGGTTCTCGGCGATCTATCTGCTGCTGTTCGCCTCGCTCGTCGGCTGCGTGATCCCGCGCATCAAGCACCACGCCAAGGCGTTGCGTGCGCGTCCGCCCCGCACGCCCGCGAGGCTGCAGCGGCTCGAGGACTACCGTGCGATCACGCGCGATGCCACGGCCGATTCCGGCACCAAGACCGGGGATGCCGAGGCGGAGGCCGCGGCGTCGATCGAGATAGCGACGAAACAGCTCAAAGCGCTCGGCTATCGTGTCGAGCGCTATGACCGTGGACGCACCTTCTCGGTCTCCGCAGAGCGTGGCTACTGGCGCGAGACCGGCAACCTGCTCTTCCACCTCGCGCTCGTGGGTGTGCTGGTCACGGTCGGCATCGGCGGCGGGTTCTCGTACACCGGTCAGCGCGTGCTGGTCGAGGGCGAGACCTTCGCGAACACGCTCCTCGACTACGACTCCATGAACCGCGGTCGCTTCGTGAGCGACGACGCCTTCTCGCCGTACTCGATGCGCCTCGACTCGTTCGACGTGACGTACCAGCCGTTCGGTGAGCCGGGTTCCGGCCAGGCCGGCAACTTCTCCGCGAACGTCACGGTGAAGGAGAACGGCGAGGAGCGTACGGGCTCCGTCAAGGTCAACGAGCCGCTCGGGGTCGCCGACGACGACGTGTTCCTGCTCGGCAACGGCTACGCGCCGACCGTGACTGTGCGCGATCCGAAAGGCAACGTCGTGTTCACCAACAGCACGCCGTTCCTCCCGCAGGACAACAACATGACCTCGCTCGGTGTGCTCAAGGTTCCGGACGGACTGGCCGAGCAGGTCGGGCTGGTCGGATTCTTCTACCCGACGACCGGCGTCCTCGACACTGGCGCGTTCTTCTCCGCATACGGCGACCTCACCAACCCGACGCTCACGCTCGACGTTTACACGGGAGACCTCGGGATCAACGAGGGCGTGCCGCGGTCGGTCTACGTGCTCGACACCACCGGGATGACCAAGCTCACCGGTCGCAGCACCGACGTCGAATCGATCGAGCTCGCCCCCGGCCAGACGGCCCAGCTCCCGAACGGCCTCGGTTCGGTGACCTTCGAGGATGACTCTCCGGCCGGCGCGACCGACGCCTCGCAGTCGGTGAAGCGCTTCGCCTCGCTGCAGATCCATCGTGACGAGTCCGGCGTGTGGGTGCTCGGCTTCGCGCTGCTGGCACTCGGCGGCCTCATGATCGCCCTGTTCGTGCCCCGTCGACGGGTGTGGGTCAAGGCGACGGCGCACGACGATGCGGTCTCACTCGAATACGCCGCTCTCGCTCGCGGCGAAGACCCGACTCTCGCCGCAGCAGTGGAAGACCTCGTCGCCGGTCACACCCGGCTGCTCGACGCGGCCGGCGGCACGACGGTGCGCCCCACGATCGATGACACCGCCGACACGTCTGCAGACGAGTCCGCCGAGCCGGAAGCCCCGGCAACCGACACCCGGAAAGTAGACTGACACCATGCTCGAGCTCAACGTGATCTCGCCGGTCCTGCTCTGGACGGCGATCGCGATCTACGCGGCGGCCTTCGTGGCCTACGCCTTCGATCTCGCGCGGCGCTCGCAGGCCACGGCCGATGCGCAGACCGTCAAGGAGTCGGTGCTCGTCGGGGCAGGCGGTGGGAGCGTCACCGCCTCCGCCGGTTCTTCCGACGCGACCCCCGCTCCGCAACGGTTCGTGATGGCCCGCATCGGCACCTCGCTGACCGTGCTCGGCTTCCTGTTCCACCTCGCTGCTGCGGTCACCCGTGGCCTCGCGGCGGGACGAGTGCCGTGGGCGAACCTGTACGAGTTCGCCATGATGGGCACCCTGCTCATCATCGCGGTGTACCTCGTGGTCCTCACCCGCATCGACCTGCGGTTCCTCGGTACGTTCATCACAGGTCTCGTCGTGGTGCTGCTCGGCCTCGGGGCGACGAACTTCTACGTCGAGGTCTCGCCGCTGATGGACCCGCTGAAGAGCGTGTGGCTCGTCATCCATGTGTTCGTCGCCTCGCTCGCGACCGCGTTCTTCGCACTCGCTTTCGCGCTCTCGGTGATCCAGCTCATGCAGTCGCGCCGCGAGCGTCTCCTCGGCGAGGGTGCCACGAAGACCGGTCCCGGCTTCCTCCGCACCTTCCCGAATTCGGTGCGCCTGGAGAGCCTGGCGTACATGTTCACGATCATCGGCTTCATCCTCTGGACCTTCACGCTCATCGCCGGATCGATCTGGGCGTACTACGCCTGGAGCCGTTTCTGGGGCTTCGACGTCAAGGAGACCTGGACGTTCGTGATCTGGGTCATCTACGCCGGATACATCCACGCCCGCGCGACCCGCGGCTGGCGCGGCAACCCCTCGGCGTGGCTGGCGATCGTCGGCTTCTCTGCCGTGATCTTCAACTTCACGATCGTGAACGTCTTCTTCAAGGGCCTGCACGCCTACTCCGGCCTGAGCTGAGCCTCGGGCCCGAGCTGAGTCGGGTTCCCGACGGCTGTCAGCCGCCGAAGGTCAGGATCTCGGCGTGCTCGATGCCGCCCTGGTACCAGACCAGCTCGGCCTCGGTGATGATCTCCACCGGCTCTGAGGCGAAGGTGCGGGTCTCGGCCTGGGCGAATCGCGACCACTCCGCTGGGTCGAGCGTCTTGCCGTAGAGCACCGACAGGTGAAAGGTCCAGTCCTCCAACGGCAGTTCGCCGAGGCGTCGGAAGTCCGTGGCATCCAGCGCGGCGGTCAGGCTCGAATACGCCGATACCAGCGAGGCGCTGCGGGCGAGGCGCACGATCAGGATCTGCCAGGGCGCGGGGAACTCGTCGACGGCCTCGGCCCTGACCTCGATCGGCGACTGCTGTGCCGCCCAGGTGCGGATCAGCTCGGCGAGTTCCTCGCGCCGTTCCGGCTCGTAGAACCCACGGAGCGTGACGTGCCCGGTGTGCGGACGCCGCGCCGGGATGCCGAGGCGTTCGAGCGCGGCGTCCTGGACGCTCCGATACACCGTGCCGACGCCCGCGGTGGGACGGAGCACGAGGTACTGCTGACCTTCGAGGCTCTCGAGCTGGTCGCGGGTGTCCATGAACGGTCGACGCATGGCCCGAGCCTAGGACGCGGCGTCGTGCGCGCGAAAACAGTGACTGACACACGAACGGCCCGGCGCGTCATATACTTCGATGCGCCGGACCGGAAGTGGATGGACTGCCGCTTTGGCAGGGCGGCTGGAGGGCAGAGGGCGGGCGGGTCAGGCTGTGGCCAGGACCGCCTTGGCCGAGGTGGTGCGTCGCAGCGTCACCGCGAGCGTCGTGGCCACGAGCGACAGCACGCCCCAGACGACCAGGGCTGCGACCGCGGAACCGCTGCCCGCGATCAGGCCGGCGAAGGCTGGGGCTGTCGGAAGGGCGGCGCCGATCCCGGCCAACCAGCCGGGCACGGTCGAGATCAGGCCGGTCGCGACGGCGAGGACACCGACGAGGGCGGAGATCCAGCGTCCGACGCCGCCGAACAGGGCGACGAGTGCCTGGTTCACTGCCGCGAACACCACACCGGCGAGCACTGCTGTGCCCGCGAACGCCCACCAGGTTCCCGCGTCGTAGCTCGCCACGATCTGCACGATGAGTGACACCAGCAGACCCTGTCCTGCACCGATCAGTGCGGCGGGCGCGAAGGCTCGCAGCGTCAGGGTGGCCGACGACCGTCGAGAGGTGAGGGTGCGAGCGGTGTGGGCGCGCATCACCACGAACGTCGCGAGTCCGCCGAACCAGAGCACCACGGCAGCGAGCAGCGGGATGGCGGTCGGGCCGAAGATCGTGTTCATCGACGAGTTCGACGACACGGGGTCGGCGATCACCGAGGCGATCGACTTCGACTCGTTGTCGCTGAACGAGGGGAGCGAGTCCGATGCCGTGCGCAGCCCGCCAGCGAGGTCGCCGGTGCCGGTCGCCAGGGTGTCAAGCCCGGTCGTGAGCTCGGTGGCGCCTTCGGCGAGAGCGGTCGCTCCGCTGGACAGCTGCGTCGCACCGGAGGCCAGGCCGCGCGCACCGGTGGCGGATGCGCCGATGCCCTGATCGGCCAGCTGGGTGAGGCCGGAGGAGAGCTGGGTGGCGCCGGCGCCGGCCTGGGTCATGCTCGACGCGAGAGTGCTGAACGTGCCGGGAAGCGCGGCGACGCCACCGGCGACATCGTCGTTGCTGAGGATGCCGGATGCCGTGCCTGCGCTCGTCGCCACGGCTCCTGCGTCGGCGGCGAGGGAGGAATACAGGTCGCACTGCGCTTGGTCGGTGATGGGCGGCGTACATGCTGTCTGAGCCAGGCCTCCCAGTCGCTGCGCGAGCGCTACCGAGCCGCTCGCAGCCGATTGTGCCGATGCGGATGCGCCCTGGATCGCCTCGACCAGCTTCTGAGTGCCGCCGACGTTCTGTTGCAGTGTCGCTCCGCCGGCGGTCAGTCCCGAGCCGATCTGCGCCGCACCGGCCGCGGCCTCACGGGTCTTGCCAGAGATCGTGTCGAGTCCCGAGGCGAGCGACGACGCACCCGCGCCGAGCTCACCCGCACCGGATGCCAGCTTCGTGGCGCCGTCAGGGATCGCGGCGGCTCCGGTCGCGGCATCACGCGCGCCGTTCGCGAGCTTGAGCGCGCCGTCCGCCGCATCGCCGATCTGGTCGCCGATCGTGGTGAATCCGACGAGGATGTTCTCGGTCGTCGCCTCCGACAGCATCGTGCCCATGGTCGAGGCGGCGACGTCCGCGATCTGACCCGTGATGAGGTCGTCGGCGACGAGTCCGTCATCAGGAGTGGTCACGGTGATGGTGGCCTGCTCGGCCTTGCCGCCGCCGTCGGAGATCGCGGTGCCGGCTGACGTGGCTGCTGCGGAGAACTCTTCGGGGATCGTGATGACGGCCTGGTAGGAGCCGTCGGCGAGCCCGTCGGCGGCGTCGTCCTTGTTGGAGATCACCCATGTGAGGTTCGAATCGAGGTCGTCCGACCCCTCCACGAGCCCCGAGGCGAGCTGGCGTCCGAGTGGGGTCAGCTGTCCGTCGATGGTCACCGGCTCGTCGAGGTTCACGATGGCCGCGGTCATCGAGTCCAGACGCTCGGTCGGGTTCTGCAGGGCCGCGACCAGGATGCCGCCGACCGCCGCCGGCAGCAGCAGCACGCCGAGGATGGTCAGCCACGTGATGGGCTTGCGGGAGCGCGCGCGCTCGATGGGGAGGGTCATGCGGTCACCTCGGTGGATTCTGCGGCGCTCCGGCGAGGAGCACGCGTGTCGAGAGTCTGTGCGTCGGGCCATCCGGCCTCGGCGAGGGTGGTCCGTGCCGAGTCGGCATCGGAGGCGGTGGCGAACACCGCGAGCGTGCGGGAGGCCGCGGCATCGCGCAGCATCGCCGTCGCCTGGTCACGCTGTCCGCCGATCAGGCGATCGATCCCGTCGATCACGACGATCTGCGACTTTCCGCGCAGGGCTTCGGCGAGGTCATCGAGCGCGGCATCCGCGTCGTCGACCAGCACGCAGCCGACGTGCGAGCGCACCCACGCCGCACGGCCGGGGAGCAGGTGGCCCGAGACGCGGAGGCGTCCGTCGGTGGGGGTCAGGCGTCCCGCGACCGTGAGGGCGAGAGCCCGGCGTGTCCGCAGGTCGCTGCCGGTCGCGATGACCGCACCGCCGGCAGGGATGCGCATCGACAGTCCCTCGATGACGGGCGCATCGGCGCTGATCTCGAGGTCGTCTGCGGCTACGACCGATCCGTCGCCCGGCCATGCGGCCAGGTGGCGTTCGCGTTCCACGGCCTCGCCTTCGACGTCGACACGGGGGAGGATCTTCTCCAGCCAGCGGGGGAGCTCCCAGGCGCGTTCGCCGAGGATCGCCATGAGCGCGGGGATCAGCGTCATCCGCACCAGGAAGGCGTCGACCGCGATGCCGGCGGCGAGGCCGAGCGCGATCGGTTTCAGTGACGAGTCGCCTTCGGGGACGAACGCGACGAACACCGCGAACATGATGAGTCCGGCCGCGGTGACGACCTTCGCCGATCCTGTGAAGCCACTGCGCACGGCGCGGAGTGCGGCGGCACGTCTGGTCGCACGGTTCGGGCTCGTCGATTCCTTGTCGTGCACGAAGTCCTCTCGCATGCGGGAGACGAGGAACACCTGGTAGTCCATCGCGAGACCGAACAGCACGCCCATCAGGATGATCGGCATGAAGCTGATGATCGGTCCGACCTTGGCGACGTGCAGGAGGTCGGCGAACCAGCCCCACTCGAACACGGCGCCGACCACGCCGAAGGCGGCGACGATCGAGAGCAGGTATCCGAGAGCCGCGGTGATCGGTACCCAGAGCGAGCGGAACACGATGGTCAACAGGATCAGCGAGAGGCCGATCACGAAGATGCCGAACGGCAGGAGCGCATTGCCGAGCTGATCGGAGATGTCGATCCCGACGGCCGTGAACCCGGTGACCTTCAGGTCGATGCCGAATTCGTCGAGCCATTCGTCGTGGTGGCTGCGCAGCTCTCGCACGAGGTCGGCGGTCGCCGGGTCGTCGGGGGCGGTCTCCGGGATGATCTGCACGATGCCGGTGTCGGCGGTCTCGTTCGGGGTCGCGAGGGCGACCTCCTTGACACCGGGGACCTTCGCGACCGCGTCGCCGAGGTCTTCCATCAGGGTGAGCGGGTCGGTGGAGGTGACGATCGTGCCGGTGAGGATCAGCGGGCCGTTGAAACCGGGCCCGAACTCCTCGCCCACGAGGTCGTAGTTCTGACGGGCCTCGGAGTCCTTCGGAAGCACTCCGGCGTTCGGCAGTGCGAGGTCGAGGCTCAGGGCGGGGACGGCCACGATCCCGAGTCCGAGGACGACGGCGATCGAGACCAGCACCGGATGCTTCATGACGCCGCCGACCCAGCGGGCGCTGCCCTTGACCGGAGCGGCGGGCTTCGACGGGGCGGATTCGTCGGTCGAGCCGTCGGTGTTCTTCTTCGTCTTCGGCGCCTTGACCTTCTTCGGGCGGCCGACGACCTTGCCCTTCATGAATCCGAGCAGGGCAGGGGTGAGGGTGACGGCGATCGCCACGGCGACGGCCACTGCGGCGGAGGCGGCGATACCCATCGTGGTCAGGAACGGGATGCCCGCGAAGCCGAGGCCGATCAGCGCGATGAGCACCGTGACACCGGCGAACACGACGGCGGAACCTGCGGTGCCGACGGCGCGCGAGGCGGACTCCTCAGGATCGATGCCTTCGCGCACTTGATCCTGATGTCGCGCCATGATGAACAGCGCATAGTCGATGCCGACCGCGAGGCCCAACATGAGCGCCAGCAGCGGGGTGGTCGAGGAGACGGTGGCGAACGCGGTCGCGGTGAAGATGCCCGCCATCGAGATGCCGACGCCCAGGATCGCGGTGAGCAGGGGCAGGCCCGCCACGACGAACGAGCGGAACGTGACGATGAGCACCAGGAGTGCGATCAGGAGTCCGACCGCCTCGGTGAGAGTGACCCCGGGGATGGAGATCGCGAAGAGGTCGCCGCCGAGGGAGGTCTGCGAGCCTTCGGGGAGCTCTGCGTCGAGGTCGCTCACGACGGAGCGCAGCGCATCCTTCGTGGTGTCCGAGACGTCGGTGGATTCGCCGTCGAACTGCACGCGCACGATGGCGGCGGTGTCGTCGTCGTTGATCATGCCCTTGACCATCTCGTCATACGGCGATGTGGCTGCGAGGACACCGTCGAGGTCGCCGAGCTCGTCGACCGCCCCCTCGATGTCGTCGCGGTACTCGTCATCCGTGATCTTGTCGCCGTCGGCGGCGACCACGATGAACTGCGCGTTCGTGCCGCTCACCTGCGGGAACGAGCGGGAGAGCTGCTCGAGCCCCGCCTGCGACTCCGTACCGGGGATGGAGAACGTGTTGTCCGTTCCCGCTCCCAGGACGAGTGCTCCCGCGCCGGCGATGCCGAGGGCGAGCAGCCAGGAGACGAGAACCCGCCAGGGGTGCCGGAAGGACCAGCGTCCGAGCGACGACAGGAGTGTGGACACGCGTTCCTCCGAGGGGTACGAGGTGGATACACAGGTGTATCCAATACATAGATGTATCGTAAGGTGACCCGCCCGGCCAAGCCTGTGTGCGGGGTGTGAATCATGCGAGAGTGAAGGGTCAGGAGGTTTCGATGTCGACACCAGCAACCCGCAGTCGCGAGAACACGCGCGCCCGTCTGCTCGACGCTGCAGCGCAGGTCTTCGCCGAGGTCGGCCTCGATGGAGCGTCGGTCGAGGCCGTCTGTGAGCGCGCCGGTTTCACCCGCGGTGCCTTCTATTCGAACTTCGAGTCCAAGGACGAGCTGTTCCTCATGCTCGCCGCCAGCGTCTCCGAGGTGCGCGTGAGCGCCGTGCGCACCCGCGTCGAGGAGCTGACCGCTGCGGGCGCCCTGGTCGAAGGATGCGATCCGATCGATCTCGTGCAGCAGATCATGGAGCTGGGTGGCGACGACCGCCTCGGAGTGATGCTGTTGAGCGAGATCCGCATCCGCGCGCTCCGTGATGCGAAGTTCGGCGAGGCGTATCTCGCACAGGAACGCGAGATGGTCTCGAGCATCGCCCAGATCGTCGATGACATCGTCACCGCCGGACTGCTGCGTCTGCGCCTGCCGGCGGAGACCGCGGCGCGCATGCTCATGATCATCTGGGAGGGCATGACCGTGCGAGGGGCGATGGCCGGCCAGGACGACGCGCAGCTGCGGCACTCCGGTGGGGAAGAACTCGGCCGTCTGGTGCAGCTGCTCATCGAGCCGTAGTCGGTACCGCCGGTTCCCGAGCCTTCGAGCCGTCGTGGTTCGCCGCGAGTGAGAGCACGGCGGCGGCTGTCAGGAGTGCGGCAGTCGCGAGGAATGTCGCCCGCAGTGCGGAGGTGAGTGCTTCCGGCGAGGCTGTCGTGATGTCGGGTGAAGCGGAGGCCGCGGCGAAGAGCGCCGCGAGCACGGAGGCGCCGGTGACCAGCCCGAGATTGCGGGAGAGGGCGAGCAGCCCCGAGGTCACACCTCGTCGCTCGGTGGGCGTCGCGCTCAGGACCCCGGTGTTGTTCGCGGCGAGGAACAGCTGGTAGCCGGGCGCAAGCAGCACGGTGCCGGTGATGTATCCGAGCAGACCCCACCACGTGGGCAGCAGGGCGAGGGCGAGCGCGCCGATGATCATGGCAGTGAGCCCGAAGGTGATCATCAGGCGCGTGCCGAACCGGTCGACCGCGCGGCCGGCGATGACTCCCGTACAGATCGACGCGACGGGGCCGGCCGCCATCGTCGCGCCGATGGCGGCCGGGGCGAGGTGCAGTCCGCCCGCGAGGAAGAAGGGGCCGACCACGAGCGTGCTCATCATGACCGTGCCGACGATGAGGTTGAGGATCGCACCGACGCCGACGCTGCGGTTCCGCAGCAGCGCGGGTGGCAGCAGGGGGTGAGCGGCGCGGCTCTCGCGGAGCAGGAACAGGGCGACCGTGACGACAGCGCCGCCGAGGAGAAGCAATGTCGGCCAGGACCCTTCGGCACCGGGTGTGGTCACGCCGAGGGTGTAGAAGGCCACCGCTGCTGTGAGCAACAGCACGCCGCCGACGTCGAATGCGCGACGAGAGGCGCGCTCGCCGTCTGCATCGCGATCGGTGGCGCCGGTCAGGGCTGCGGCGAGGAGGCCGAGGGGCACCATGGCGGCGAAGATCGTCGGCCACCCTGCCGCCGAGATCAGCAGGCCACCGAGCGCGGGACCGGAAGCGGTTCCGACAGCGGCTGTCGTGCCGAGCAGGCCCATCACCCGGCCGAGTCGTTCCGGGGCGACCATGTCGCGAGCACGCGCCAGGGGGAGTGCCATCATGACCGCGGCGCCGATGCCCTGCAGGGCGCGTGCGGCGATCAGCATCCACGGCGTCGGCGCGAGCGCGCAGAGGCCGGCGGCGACGGTGAAGACGGCGATGCCGATCCACAGCACGCGGCGTCGACCGAGCAGGTCTCCCAGGTGTCCGACCGTGAGGCTCGTCGCCGTCATCGCCAGCAGATACGCGAGGGCCACCCACTGCGTCTGCGCGAAGGTCCCGTCGAGGTCCCGAGCGATCGTCGGGAGGGCGACATTGGCAGCGCTGGTCCCGATGGACGCGACGAGCACGCTGAGGGCGAGCCCGGCCGTTCCGGAGCGAAGGGGGGACGCGGTGCGGGGGATCTCCGTCATGTCTTCAGCATCGAACTCGTTGCGTTCGAATGGCAACTCGCGTTGCTGAAACCGGGATGGACGTGGTGTCATGAGGTCATGGATGAGCAGGACGTGGTCGTCGGAGTCACGCTGGAACAGGTCGGTCCGCGACTGCAGGCGCTGCGCGCTCGCCGAGGAGCGACGTTGGCCGAGGTCGCCGCGGGGACGGGGATCTCGAAGAGCACGCTGTCGCGCCTCGAGACCGGTCAGCGGCGTCCGAGCCTCGAGCTGCTCCTGCCGCTCGCGCGGATGTACCGGGTGTCGCTCGACGACCTCGTCGGTGCGCCCGAGACGGGTGACCCGCGGGTGCGGCTGCGTCCGCGCCGTGTGAACGGCCGCACGGTGGTGGCGCTGACCCGCCAGCCCGGCGAGAGGCATGCGTGGAAGATCATCGTGCCCCGAGATGCGTCGGAGCCGAAGCTGACGTCGCATGAAGGCGCCTCCTGGATGTACGTGCTCGCCGGTCGCATCCGGCTCATCGTGGGCGATCGTGACGTGATGCTCGAGGCGGGCGAGGTCGCCGAGTTCGATACGCGGACGCCGCACTGGTTCGGAGCCGACGGGGAGCATGATGCGGAGATCCTGACGATCTTCGGGACGAACGGTGATCACGGCGCCCGAGATGCCGCACTGGCGACGCGCCATCTCGCCGAGGTTCTCGGTGGGGACGTAGGGAATCCTTGATTATGAGAGTTAACTCTCATAACATGGTTAGGTGACCCTAACCGCGCCGGATGACCAGCCCCTGCCACGTCGACGCCCCGGGCGACCGCCGGCGGTGGATGCTGCGGCGATCGCGACCGCCGTGATCGAGGTGGGCTTCCGTGACCTGACCTTCGCTGCCGTCGCCGAGAAGCTCGGTGTGGGGCAGGCGACGTTGTATCGGCATGCGAGCAACCGCGACGAGCTCGTGCGGCTCGGGCTGGATCAGGTGCTGCGCACCGCAGAATGGCCCGACGCGGACGGGGAGTGGCGTCCGCTGCTCGAACGGTGGGCCGTCGCTGCCTGGCACGTCTGGGAACAGCACCCGGGTGCCGTGCTGGAGCTGACCAGAGGCGTGGTGCCGTGGTCCATCGTGATGCTCTCGGACCGAGTGGGTACGGCACTGGTGGAGCGCGGGTTCACCGCTCGCGCCGCAGTGCAGGCCGTCGACCTCGTGTTCGATCTCACCGCGGACAGCAGGAGAGGCGTCGAGATCCTCGACGCTCCCATGGTCACTCAGGACGGCAGGGTCCGCGAGGTCCTCGAGAAGCAGTGGCGGACACCGCCCACAGAGCGGGCGGACAGCGTCGAGGCGCAGGTGCACGACGAGATGATCCTCGCCATCACCGCCGATCCCTTCGACTGGTTCCGCGGGAAGCTCCGGGTGGTACTCGCAGGGATCGCACACGAGCTGGCCGGCGACGGCGAGCGGTCTCACGATGACGAATCGACCAGAACGACAGGAACATCCCGATGACCAGTCCCGACACCGCATCCGTCCCCACAGTCGACGGGGCGCCGCGCTCACAGGTGCCGCTCCTGCTCGGGGCGGTGTTCCTCGCCTACCTCGCACAGATGACGTTGAACCCGATCATTGCGCCACTCTCCCGCGAGGTCGGACTCGCGGAGTGGCAGATCGGCGTCACGATCAGCGTCGCCGCGGTGATGATCGTGTTGACCAGCCAGTTCTGGGGTCGGCGTTCGCAGTCGTGGGGGCGCAAGCCGGTCCTGGTCTTCGCCTTCACGCTGGCGGTGGTCACGATGGCACTCTTCGCGCTCGCCGCCTTCTGGGGGATGAGCGGCGCGATCAGCGGAACGGTGCTCTTCCTCCTCTTCGTCCTGCTTCGCGGCATCGGGTTCGGCGCGGCGATCGCGGCCGTTCCACCGACCGCACAGGCATACATCGCCGATGTGACCACCGACGAGCAGGCGCGCGTGAAGGGGATGGCCGGGGTCGGTGCGGTGCAGGGGATCGCGATGATCGCCGGATCCGTGGTCGGTGGTGTGCTCTCGGCCTTCGGGCTGATCACCCCGTTGATCGTGGTCCCGTTCCTGCTTCTGGCCGGCCTCGGTGTCGTGGCGTTTCGGCTCCGCAGGGAGACCCGCACGGAGCTGATCGAGAAGCCCGCCAGGGTCCGTCCGTTCGACACGCGCGTCTGGCCGTTCCTGGTCGCAGGGTTCGGGATGTTCACCGCGTTGGGGTTCATCCAGGTGATCACCGGGTTCATCGTCCAGGACCGGCTGCACCTCGCCGCGGCGCAGACCGGTCTGGTCACAGGTGGGGCGCTCCTCGCAGCCGGGGTGGGCATGGTCACGGCTCAGGCCGTGATCGTTCCGAGGAGCGGATGGACGCCGCCGACCCTGCTCCGTGTCGGTGGGCTCACCGCCCTCGTCGGCTTCGGCCTGCTCATCGTCGATCTCGGCGCCGTGGCTCTGTTCGCGGCGATCCTGCTCATCGGGCTGGGCCTCGGCACCGCGATGCCGGGCTACACGGCGGGTCCTACCCTGCTTGTGCGCCGTGACGAACAGGGCGGACTCGCCGGACTCATCGGAGCGACAACGGGACTCACGTTCGTCGTCGCGCCGACGCTCGGGACCGCGCTCTACGGGGTGTGGCCGGCGCTGCCGATCATCATCGGCGCTGTGATCATGGGGCTGGTCACTCTCTTCGTCTGGCTGCACCCGCGGTTCCGGCAGGCAGCAGAGGTGGCAGCGGCGCCGTAGTCCGGCTCAGTGCGTGGCTGCCGTCAGCTCGTAGTGGCAGCGGGCGAGGCGGGCGAGCCACCATTCGCGGCGCTCGTCGGAGGCGGCGAGACGGCTGAGCGCTTCGGCATCCGGCGTCAGGCGCCCGACCGGGATCGAGCCGTCGACGGGGCGCAGGTCGGCCACGTCGTCGAGGAACAGCGAGGCCGTGCCGAGCCCGCAGTCGTAGTCCAGCGTCGGCAGCGCCGCTGCGAGCGCGGCTCCCTGAGAGAGGCCGATCGCGGTGTCCAGGGCGCTCGAGACCACGACGGGGAGCCCCGCGGCGGTGACGATCTGCAAGGCGTGCGTGATGCCGCCCAGCGGCTGCGCCTTGATCACGAGGAGATCGGCAGCACCCGCGCGCGCGACCGCGAGCGGGTCGGACGACTTGCGCACGCTCTCATCGGCGGCCACCGGGATGCCCATGTACTTCACGCGCATGCGCAGATCGGCGAGTTCGGGCACCGTCGCGCACGGCTGCTCCACATACTCCAGGTCGCACTCGCCCAGCGCGTGGACGGCATGCTCGGCCTCGTCGACGTTCCACGCACCGTTCGCGTCGATGCGGATGCGTCCTTCCGGGCCCATCACCTCGCGCACGGCCCGGACACGGGCGACATCGTCGGCGAGCGTCTGGCCGGGTTCTGCGACCTTGACCTTCGCCGTGCGGCATCCGGGGAAGCGGGCAAGGAGCTCCGGCACGCGTGCGGCCTCGATCGCGGGGATCGTCGCGTTCACCCCGATCCGATCGCGCAGCGGTGTCGGCTGCTCGTGCCAGGCGAAGTCGATCGCGGCGGCGAGCCAGGTGGCGGCCTCCGCGTCTTCGTACTCGAGGAACGGGGAGAACTCCGCCCATCCCTCCGGTCCTTCGAAGAGCAGCGCCTCCCGCACGTCGATGCCGCGGAAGCGGCTGTGCAGGGGGAGGGCGACGACCCTGGCCGAGTCGAGCAGGTCTGCGAGCGGCGGGATCATGTGCCCATTCTGCTCCGTGCGCGCCTCGGAGCGCCGCTCGTCGGTCGGGTGAGTCGCGGGCGATCAGTCCCGGTGCTTCGGCAGCTCGTCTGCGCGAAGAGTCTCGGCCGACGTGGACAGCGGGTCAACCATCGACGTGCGATTGACAATAGTGTGTGACGCACAGTAATGTGATCGACATGAACGAGACCCTCGACACGCATCTGCAGGAACTGCGTCGCGGCACGATCGTGCTCGCGTGCCTGCAGCTGCTGCGCACGCCGGGCTACGGCTACGGACTGCTCGAGCAGCTCGAGCGGCAGGGGTTCGCGACCGACGCCAACACGCTGTATCCGCTGCTTCGACGGCTGGAGAAGCAGGAGTACCTCACGAGCGAGTGGAACACCGACGAGGCACGGCCCCGCAAGTTCTACCGCACCTCGGATGCCGGCATCCGCCTCGCCGACACCCTCACCGACGAATGGCGCTCGCTCACCACGGCGATCGCATCCCTCACGACAGAGGAGATCTGACATGACCACGACGACCACGCTCACCGAGCGATACGTCAGCGCGACGATCCGCAGCCTGCGCCCAGAGGCACAGGACGACGTCCGCGCCGAGCTCGAAGCCTCCATCGCAGACGCGATCGAGGCGCGGGTCGACCAAGGGGAGACGCCGGATGCCGCCGAGCGCGCGGTGCTCACCGAGCTCGGCGATCCGGGCGTCCTCGCCGCAGGATACGCCGACCGCCCCCTGTACCTCATCGGTCCGCGCTTCTACCTGACCTGGTGGCGACTGCTCAAGCTGCTGCTGGTCATCGTGCCCGTGTGCGTGCTCGGCGCCGTCGCGCTGGGACAGACCATCTCCGGGGCGCCGGTGGGCGAGATCATCTCCACGTCGCTCCTCGCGACCGGAGGCGCCGTCCTGCACATCTGCTTCTGGACCACGCTCGTGTTCGTCATCCTGGAGCGCAGCAACAGCTCGACGGCGATCGAGCAGTGGGATCTCGATCAGCTCCCGGAGCCGACGCAGAACGCCGCGGGCCGCAGCGAGCTGATCGCCTCGTTGGTCTTCCTCGGCATCGCCGTCGGCGCACTGCTCTGGGACCGTTTCCGCGGTTACGTGGTCGTCGAGGGCGAGGGCCTTCCCATCCTCGACCCGCAGCTGTGGCCGTGGGGTATGGGCGTCCTGTTCCTGCTGATCGCCGCAGAGGCCGTGTTCGCCGTGGTGCTCTACCGCAAGGGCCGATGGAGCACGGGCCTGGCTGTGGCGAACACGATCCTCGCGCTGGCGTTCCTCGCGTGGGTGCTCGTGCTGCTGCTGAGCGGCGAACTCGTCAATCCGGACTTCCTCGCCTACGTCACCGCAGCAGGCGGAGAGGGCTTCGCTGCGGGGCAGGCCGAATCGGCCGGCGAAGGCGGAGTGTTCCGCATCCTCGCCGTGCTGTTGGGCTTCGGCGTCGCGGCCGGAGTCGTGTGGGACATCGTCGACGGTTGGATCAAGACGGTCCGTGCCCGTCGCAGCTGACGGCGGTCGAGGAGGCGCCGTCCCTTCGGGGCGGCGCTTCCTCCGTCGACGAGACGAGCCGAGGAATAGGCTGGACGCCGTGACCACCGCATTCGTCTCAGATCTCTTCGACCCGGCCGAATGGGTGCTCGCGCCCGGCGCCGAGGACTACACCGACATCACCGCGCACGTCTCGCACGACGGCGGGGTCGCACGCATCGCGTTCAACCGTCCCGAGGTGCGCAACGCGTTCCGACCCCACACGGTCGACGAGCTTTACCGCGCGCTCGACATCGCCCGACAGGATGCGCACATCGGTGCGGTGCTGCTCACGGGGAACGGGCCGAGCCCGAAGGACGGCGGCTGGGCGTTCTGCTCGGGTGGCGACCAGCGCATCCGAGGTCGTGACGGGTACAAGTACTCCGACGCGGAGACCGGGATCGTCGACGGGGCCAGCCGCGCGGCGGTCGGACGCCTCCACATCCTCGAGGTGCAGCGACTCATCCGCTTCATGCCCAAGGTCGTCATCGCGGTCGTACCGGGATGGGCGGCGGGCGGCGGGCACTCGCTGCACGTGGTGTGCGATCTGACGATCGCCTCGGCCGAGCACGGAAAGTTCAAGCAGACCGATGCCGACGTCGGCAGCTTCGACGCCGGATACGGCTCGGCGTACATGGCGCGCCAGACCGGGCAGAAGTTCGCCCGCGAGGTGTTCTTCCTCGCGGAGGAGTATTCAGCCCAGCGCGCCTATGAGGCAGGCGCCGTGAACCGGGTCGTGCCGCACGCCGAGCTCGAACACGAGGCGCTGAAGATGGCGCGCACCGTGTTGACAAAGTCGCCGACGGCGATCCGCATGTTGAAGTTCGCCTTCAACGCGGTCGACGACGGGCTGGTCGGCCAGCAGGTCTTCGCCGGTGAGGCCACCCGCCTCGCCTACGGCACCGACGAAGCCGTCGAGGGCCGCGACTCGTTCCTCGAGAAGCGTGACCCCGACTGGTCATCGTTCCCCTGGCACTACTGAGCCCGCCGCACCACTGAGTCGGAGACGCGCATGACCGCCCTGATCCCCACGGATGCCGAAGATCCGGTGCTGCTGCGGGAGGCCCTGCAGCGTGCGCTCGACGGTGGTCCCGCTCTGGGGCTCGGGATGGTGACCGGTGCTCCCGAGGACGTAGCAGACGGACTCGCTGCCGTGATCGCGACGTCCGGATCGAGCGGCATCCCGAAGCGGGTGGCGCTGAGCGGCGAGGCTCTGCGGGCGAGTGCCGAGGCCACGGCGGCGCGCATCGGCAGTGGACGCTGGCTGCTCGCGCTTCCGGCGAGCTACGTCGCGGGACTCCAGGTGATCGTGCGCTCGATCCTCGCGGATACCCGGCCGACTGTGCTCGAGGGACGATTCTCACCGCTGTCGTTCGCCGAGGCGACATTCTCGATGCTGCGGCCGTCGGCAGGCGCGGGGATCCCCGAGCTCTACACCTCGCTCGTACCCGCGCAGGTCGCGACGCTGCTCGACGCGGCGGATGACACCGCCGTCCGCGCCGCGCTGACGGCCTATCGCGCGATCCTGGTCGGCGGCCAGTCCCTTCCGGAGCCGTTGCGGGAGCGGGCAGCCGACCTCGGGGCGCGGCTGGTGCGCACCTATGGCTCGACCGAGACCAGCGGCGGGTGCGTCTACGACGGCGTTCCCCTCGACACGGTCGGCGTGCGCACGGTTGACGGCGAGCTGCGCATCGCAGGCCCCATGCTCGCGGAGGGATATCTCGGTGATGGCTCGTTGACCGCGCGCACCTTCGTCCGCGATGAGCACGGCATCCGCTGGTACCGCACCGGTGATCTCGGTCTCGTGGAGGACGGGGTGGTGCGGGTGCATGGCCGCGCCGACAACGTGATCGTCTCCGGCGGGATCAACATCTCGCTGGACCGCGTGGAACGGGCCGTCCGCCGGATCGCCGGCCTGCATGAGGCCGTGGTGGTCGGGGTGGACGACGAGCGCTGGGGCGAGGCCTCCGTGATCGTCGCGGCCCGTGGCGAGGTGCTGCGGCGCAGCGAGTCCGAGCAGCTCGCGCACGCTCGCGATGCGGTCGAGGAGGAACTCGGCAGACACGCCCGCCCGGCGAGGCTGATCCTGGTCGATGAGCTCGACGTCCTGTCCTCCGGCAAGCCCGATCGCGAGGCCATCCGCCGCATGGTCGCCGACCTGCGCTGAGCCCTCTGCCAGACTGAACCGCATGGCCTCGTACACGCATGGACACCACGAATCCGTCCTCCGGTCGCACAACGTGCGCGACATCGCGAACTCCGCCGAGTACCTTCGCCCGCACCTCACGGCCACCACCCGTCTCCTCGACGTGGGGGCCGGCCCCGGCAGCATCACGGTCGACTTCGCCGGCGTCGTCGCGCACGTCACCGCCACCGAGATCGATGACGACGCCCTGGCGCTCTCACGAGGTCTCGCAGCCGAGCGCGGCCTCACGAACCTCGCGTTCTCGGTCGAGGACGTGCACGCGCTGAGCTTCCCCGACGATTCCTTCGACGTCGTGCACGCGCACCAGGTGCTCCAGCACGTCGGCGACCCGGTGCAGGCGCTTCGCGAGATGCGTCGTGTCGCCGCGCCCGGCGGGATCGTCGCCGCTCGCGACGCCGACTACGCGGGCTTCGTCTGGTTCCCCGTGCTGCCTGCGCTTGACCGCTGGCTCGCTCTGTATCGGGCCGCCGCGCAGGCCAATGGAGGCGAGCCGGATGCCGGACGACGGCTGCTGTCGTGGGCGCGCGCCGCGGGTTTCACAGACGTCACGGCGACGGCATCCACCTGGTGCTACGCCTCTCCCTCGGAGCGTGCGTGGTGGGGCGGGATGTGGGCCGACCGCATCCTCGAGTCCGCGCTCGCACGGCAGCTCGTCGACAGTGGCATGGCGACCGGTGCCGATCTGCAGGAGATCAGTGACGCCTGGAAGCGCTGGGCCGACGACGGTGACGGCTGGTATCTGGTGCCGCACGGCGAGATCCTCGCCCGCGCCTGAGCGGGCAGGGATACATCCTGCGAGGGATGCCTGCTGCGGAGCCCTCGCGTAGCGTGGGGGAGTGATCCGCCCGCTCTCCCGCACGGCGCTGACCCTCGACATCGTCGGGGCGGCGCTGCTCTTAGTCGTCCTGGCGCCGATATCGATCGTCTTCTACGGCACCACGGACACGCCGATCGGAGGAATCTCGATCGCGCTCGTCGTCTTCGCGAGCGTGCTGATGTCCGCAGGTGTCGCCATCGGCCGGCTCGCCCCGGGATGGGCGCTCGCCGCGGCGTGGGCCGGTGCAGTGCTGCAGATGCTGGCCGGATTCGGGCCCTTGCCGATCGATTTCGCGATCTTGTTGGTGCTGTACGCCACCTCTGCCTGGGGCACGAGGCGCGTGCTCTGGTGGGGATTCGGCTCCGCGCTCTTCGGCGGGCTCGTCGCTGCCGTGTTCATGGTGATCGTGAACGGCGTCGCCTTCGGCACCGGCACCGGGTGGGAGAAGGTCACGGCGGGCACGCTCCTCCTCATCGTCTCGGTGATGGCGCTCGGTTTCGCGTGGGTGTGCGGGCTGCTCTGGCGGGTGGTGCTGCGTGCTCGCGGCACCAGAGCGGCGCAGCTGCAGGCCGAGTCCCTCGCCGCGGAGGAGCAGGAGCGGGTGCGCATCGCGCGCGACATGCACGACGTCGTCGCCCATTCCCTGGCGGTCGTGATCGCCCAAGCCGATGGCGCTCGGTACGCCGCGGCGGTGAATCCGGACGTCGCGACCGAAGCGCTCGGCACGATCGCGCAGACGGCACGCGGGGCGCTGAGCGATGTGCGGATGCTGCTTACGCAGCTCCGGCACCGACAGGGCCAAGGGCCGCAGCCCACTCTCGCCGACCTCGAAGCGCTGTTCGCGCAGGTGCGACAGGCGGGCATCGAACCGCGGGTCACGGTAGACCCGATGCCGCCGGGAGAGCCCCCCGCAGCCATCCAGCTCGCGGTCTACCGCATCCTTCAGGAGGCCCTCACGAATGCGATCCGACACGGCGACGGCGCGGTCGACGTGCACCTCGCCTGGCTGCGTGATCGCGTCGACGTCGACGTGCGCAACACGGTCGCACGAGATGTGTCGGTCGCACCCGGTGGACACGGAGTCATCGGGATGCGAGAGCGTGCGCAACTCGTCGGCGGTAGTCTGCAAGCCGAGCGTCGAGGGGCACAGTTCGTCGTCCACGCCACGCTCCCGATCGGAGTCTCGGAATGATCAGAGTCGTGCTCGTCGACGACCAGGCACTCTTCCGCGCCGGCATCCGGATGCTCGTGGCTTCGCAGCCCGATCTCGATGTGGTCGGAGAAGCCGGCGACGGCAAGGAGGCGCTCGAGGTCGTGCGCACGACGCGCCCTGACGTGGTGCTCATGGACATCCGGATGCCGGTCATGGATGGGCTCACCGCGACCGCGGAGATCTTGGCGCGACCGGAACCGCCGCGCATCGTCATGCTCACGACGTTCGACCTCGACGAGGCAGCGGCGCGCGCCATCCGCCAGGGAGCGAGCGGCTTCCTCCTCAAGGACGCCGACCCGGAGTTCCTGCTCGCCGCGATCCGCACGGTGCATTCGGGGTCGAGCGTGATCGCAGCCTCGGCCACCCGCGACCTGTTCGAGCACTTCGCCGAGGCACCGAAGCCGGTTCCGCCGCAGTACGCCGATCTCACCGACCGTGAGCGGGAGATCTTCGCGCTCGCTGCCCGCGGACTCTCGAACGCAGAGATCGCCGGGCGCGAGTACTTGAGCGAGGCGACGGTGAAGACGCACATCAGCCGCATCCTCAGCAAGCTCACGCTGCGCGATCGCGTGCAGCTGGTGGTCTTCGCGTTCGAGCACGGCCTCGCCTGAGCATCGAGCCTCTGCGAGGCGTTGAGCAGATCATCCTTGCGATGTACGCGGATGATTCCCTCGGGCGATGACCGGCGAGGGGCGGCGGAAATAGCGTCGGAGTCATGGAGATCACGACAACCGACCTGGGGCTCGCCGCCCGCGTCCAGCACCTGAAGAAGACCTACGGCTCGGGTGAAAGCACCGTGCGCGCCCTCGACGATGTCAGCGTGGGAATCCGTCGCGGACAGTTCACCGCGATCATGGGGCCGTCCGGATCCGGCAAGTCCACCCTGATGCACATCATGGCGGGCCTCGACAGCCCCAGCGAAGGACGGGTGTGGATCGGCGACACCGACATCACCGGTCTCGGCGACATCGACCTCACGATCTTGAGGCGACGTCGCATCGGGTTCATCTTCCAGGCATTCAACCTCGTTCCCACGCTCGATGCTCTCGGCAACATCATGCTTCCGTTCGAGCTCGACGGCCGCCGCCCGAGTGCGATCGAGCGTGCGCGCATCGACGGGCTCATCGAGTCGCTCGGACTCGGCTCGCGCCTGAACCACCGCCCGCATCAGCTGTCCGGCGGGCAGCAGCAGCGTGTGGCGATCGCCCGCGCCCTCGCCACCGCTCCGGATCTCGTTTTCGCGGACGAGCCCACCGGCAACCTCGACTCCAAGACCGGCCGCGAGGTGCTGCGTCTGCTCGCCACCGCGAGCAGGGAACACGGTCAGTCCATCGCGATGGTCACGCACGACGCGATCGCCGCAAGCCACGCTGATCGCGTGCTCTACCTCGGCGATGGACGCATCGTCGCCGACCATCCGCGCCAGAGCGCCGAGGAGATCTCGGCCTACATGCTCGCCGCAGAGGTGGCAGCATGACCGCCATCGCCACGGTCGTTCCCGAGACTCGGGCGACCGGACCTCGCCTGGGGTGGCTGCGTGATCGCGGGATGGGCGCCAGCATCCTGGTCGCCGCGCTGTCGGCCGGGTTCGGCGTGCTCCTGGTCGAGATCACGGCGTACATCGGAGCGGTGCTGCAAGCTGACCCCTTCATCGGCGACAGCGGCACATTGGCCTTCGTCGTCGCGCTGCTGTCGGTGCTCCTGACTGTGGTCGCGATGTACGTCGCGGCGATCGTCACCGCGAACACCTTCTCCACGATCATCGCCGGGCGCACCCGCCAGATCGCGCTCATGCGACTGATCGGGGCGACGGCACGCTCGCAGCGGGCCGAGGTCGGAAAGCAGGGACTCGTCGTGGGGCTCCTCGGGGCGGTCATCGGTGTGCTCGCCGGCCTCGGGCTTGCGGCGCTCGGCGTGCAGATCGGGGCGCAGCTGATCGACAACGCGCCATCGAGCTTCTCGCTCGCGCAGCCGTTCGTCGTGCTGCCGGCGGTCGGGGTGGCGCTCACCACCTGGGCTGCAGCGTGGGCCGGCTCCCGCCGCGTGCTCTCGGTGACCCCGCTGCAGGCGCTGGGTGGATCGGTCGAGCGCACGCACGACGAGGTCTCCGGCAAGCAGGGGCGGCACATCGGCGCCTGGGTACTGCTGATCGCCGGTGCGGTGCTTCTCGTCGGAGGCGTTTTGGTCGGGCTCATGACGCCGCTCGGTGTGGTGGTGGCCTTCGTCGGAGGCGTGCTCTCGTTCACGGGGCTCGCCCTCGGATCCGTGCTGTTCATGCCGCCGGTGCTGCGCCTGGTCGGGCGGATGTTCGGGTCGAGCGCCACCGCGCGGCTCGCCGCCGAGAACGCGCTGCGCTACCCGGAGCGATCATCCAGGATGGCGATCGGCGTGGTGATGGGCGTGACGCTGGTGACGATGTTCGCCGTGGCACTCGAATCTGCCAAGGGCCTGATGATGAGCCAGTCCACGGGAGAGGTGCCGGAGGAGTTCTTCGCCCCGTTCGACGCCTTCGCGGCGGTCATGATGGTGCTGGTCGCCGTCTCCGCCGTGATCGCGGCGGTCGGTCTCGTCAACCTGCTCACGATCGGGGTCGTACAGCGTCGCCGCGAGCTGGGGCTGCTGCGGTCGATCGGCCTGTCGAACCGCCAGGTGCGCCGGATGGTGCTGCTCGAGGCCACGCACATCACGGTGGCGGCGACACTGACCGGGCTCGTGCTGGGTGTCGTGTACGGCTGGGTCGCGGCGCAGTCGCTCCTCGGCTCGGTGCCGACCCTGCCTGACTTCACTCCGGCCGGGCTCGTCGCCCCGCAGATCCCGTGGATCCCGGTGGCGATCATCGTCGTCGCGACAGCCGTCCTCACTCTGGTCGCAGCGGCGACGCCCACGCGGCTGGCCACGAGGGTGGCCCCCGTCGAGGCGCTCGCGGCGGACTGACGCCTCTAGGCTGGTCGGGTGCCCTCGCCGTTCGATCAGTCCACGTATCAGGTCCGCCTCGACTGGGGCACGGCGGGTCTTGCCCGTCTCGCCCCCGTCGACGTCGTCGTGGTCGTGGACGTGCTGCGCTTCTCCTCCACGGTGATCGATGCCACAGCATCCGGTGTCGAGGTCGTGCTGAGCGAGGCGGAGACCTGGTCGCGCAACGGTGCGGCCGTGGCTGCCGCGGCCTCGGCGGAAGCCATCGTGCTCGTCGGCGGCCTCCGCAACGCCTCGGCCGTCGCGCGGGTGGTGCAGACGATCCAGGAGCGTCGACAGGCACGAACCGCGGTCGCGGTCATCGCGGCAGGAGAGCTCGATGACGCAGGCGCGCTGCGGTTCGCGGTCGAAGACCAGCTCGGAGCCGGTGCGATCGTGTCGGCTCTTTCGGACAGGGGAATCGATCACACGGCCCCGGACGCCGCTGTGGCCGCCGAGGGCTTCCGTGCCCTTCGCAGCGCGCTGCGGCATATGGTCGGTGCGAGTGGATCCGGCCGTGAACTCGCCGATGGTGTCGCGGCGACCGCCCGCATCGAGGCAGCGGGCCTGGTGCCGACAGAGGTGAAGGATGCCGCTGCGGTCGACGCCGTCGACGTCGTCCCGGTGCTGCGCGACGGCTCATTCGTTCGCTTCGACTGAGCGATCAGCGACCGAGCCCGTTCGAGACGTCGATATCCGCCGGATGCCGCGGGGGAGGCGTGGCTGCGGCTCCGGGCACGTAGGGTCGTGGCATGAGGTACCTCCCCGCTGTCATCGTCGACGTCGTGCTCGTGCTGATCTTCGCCGCGATCGGTCGCGCCTCGCATGACGAGAACCCCGCCGGGTTCCTGCTCACCGCGTGGCCCTTCCTGATCGCGTTGGTCGTCGGTCACCTGGTCGCTGCCCTGCTTCCGGGTCGGCCCCGACGACCATGGTCTCTGCTGTGGGGAGCTGTGGTCTGGGTCGTGACGGTCGCGGGGGGAATGCTCATCCGCGTACTCAGCGGCGACACGGCGGAGGTGCCGTTCATCATCGTGGCGACCCTCGTGCTCGGGGTCTTCCTGGTCGGCTGGCGCGCGATCGCGGCGCTGCTGCGACGACGTCGATCCGCCGGAACCCATGAAGCGGCTGCGGCCCACGACCCGGAAGGGCTCGACGACTCGATCGGCTGAGCCGGGATCAGCGCGGCATCTGCGCCGAGAGGCGCGCGTCGGTCGAGATCTCTCGGCGTGTCCACGCGAACAGGTGCCTCGAATCGAACGTACGTGAGCAGCGTGCGCACGAGGTTGCTCTCGTCGGCCGGCGATGCCGATAGGTCACGTGCCCGGCAGGGCAGTTGCCCACCCAGGGGGCGAGTTCGACGGCGGTCTCGCCGTGGTGCGTCGTGCCGCCGACGTAGCCGAGGTCTCGGGCGACGCGCTTCCAAGCCGGGCCGTGCGCTGCCTTGTGCCCGGCGAGAGCGTGTGCCACCTCGTGCAGCAGGACCTGATGGATCTCGTCGTCGTCGAAGCGAGCTGCGAGATAGCGCGACACCGTGATGCGCTTCTTCGTGTAGTCGCACTGCCCGGCCCGACGTTTGGCATGGTCGAATCCGAACGACCAGCTGTCGTCGAGATGCAGTGTGATCAGTGCCTCGCCCCAGACGCGCACACGGTCAAGTTCCGCCATGCGCCAAGGCTAATCCCTACGACCGACATCCCGCCCGCCGACAGGCTCAGCCGGCGATGAGCTGCGGCGGGCGGCGGCGTTCAGCCGCCTCGATCGCGAGCAGCGCGGTCTCGAGTTCGCTGTCCTCGGCACCGGACTCGCGACGCAGGAACAGCGATTGCTTGAAGCTTTCTCGTGCCGTCTCGTAGTCGCCGGCGTCATAGGCGTTCTTGCCGTGGTGCTGATACGCGAAAGCCGCGATCGACGCCCACCGCTGGCCCTCGGCCTCGGTCGCACAGGTCGCCAACTCCTGCTCGGCGGCGGCGTGCGCACCGCGGTACTGCAGGACGGTCGCATGCAGCACGCGTGCACGCAGGACGTCTTTGCGGGTCCCGGCCATGCGTGCCTGACGCACCGTCTCGTCTGCCAGTGCGAGCGACTCGTCGAGCCGATCGAGCACCTTGAGCAGCCATACGCGCTCCAGCAGAGCGGGCAGACTCCGCTGCGACTCGATCTCTGCGAGACGCGTCGCGCATTCGTCGAGATCGACCTCTTCGCGGAGGGTCTCCTGGTCGTATCCCCGGATGAAACTCATTGCTCTCCTTCCGCAGCGTGCCCATCCAGTCTGCCTTCCGGTCGCAGCGTCGTCGGGGCGGCGCGCCCTGGTCACCGCAGACGGTCTTCGACACGCCGCAGCCCACGCGTGTCGGCCGCCGACGGTGTCGCCTGCGACGTCGATGCGACCGCGCCAGGCGGGTTCAGCGCAGGAACAGCGACGCGTCCGGTCGCGGTGAGGCGACGGCATCCGCGTCCGTGACGATCCGTGCGCCCTGGATGAAGGCTTCGGCCTCAGCGCCCTGCGCGATCTTCGCGGGGTGGGGCCCCGCGGCCAACATCCGCGGCAGCCATTCGGTCGGCAGGGGAGAGGCGGATGCCGCGACCACGAGGTTCCCGAACCGCCGGCCCTTGAGCACCTGGGTATCGGCGAGGACGCCGATCTCGGGGAGCACCTCCGCGATCGTCGCGGCCTGGCGCCGGGCGAACGCGAGTCCTGGCCCGTCTGCGACGTTGACCAGCAGCACGCCACCCGGCCCGAGCAGTTCGGCGAGCTCACGGTAGAACTCGACGCTGGTGAGGTGTGCGGGCGTCTGCGCCCCTGAGTAGACGTCGGAGACGACGAGGTCGCACGACCCTTGCAGCGCGCTCGGCAGTCGGCCGACGCCTTCACGGGCATCGCCGATCCTGATCCGGATCGGCGCGCCCTTCGGCAGGGGGAGATGCTCACGCACCAATTGGGCGAGCGGGGCCTCGAGTTCGATGACCTGCTGGCGTGAGCCGGGGCGCGTCGCATCGATGTAGCGGGGGATCGTCAGCGCGCCGGCGCCGAGGTGCACGGCGGTCAGAGGTCCGGGAGCGAGCTGATCGATCACCGCTCCCATCCGCACGATGTACTCGAAGTGCAGGTGGGTCGGGTCGTCGAGGTCGACATGCGATTGCGGGGTGCCGTCGACGACGAGTTCGAAGCCGCTGGTGAACTCCGACGGCACGATGGTCGCGATGCCGCCGTGGTCCAGTCGGGCCTGGGGATGCTCCGTGTCACGCGATCTCGTCCGGCCCATGGGCACGAGCCTACGCGCAGGTCATCGGTGCTCAGCGCTGCTTGCCGTTGGCGCAGGTCTCCTGCTCGGCCGTCTGACCTGAGATGGCGGAGTCGAGTGTCGCACGCGGCGCCGGAGTCCCGGTCGACGGGTCGTCGGTGGTGGGAGCCTCTGTCGTCGGTGTCTGCGGATCGGTTCCCGGAGCAGGGTCGACGAGCTCGACGCCGCCGTTGTTGCTGGCCTTGCCCGTCAGCTGCACGGACTGACCGGCCTCCAGCGCGTCCCAGATCGTCGCTGCAGCCGCACGGTTGGGGATCACGCGGTCGGAATCATCCGGGTCTTCGAACACCGGGTACTGCAGGAAGACGAACTCCGAGAACGGCACGTCCTTGATGGAGAGCGCGAGCTGTGCGAGACGGACCGGGTTCGCGAGTTGGTCGCTCGGGTCGATGTTGTCGACGACGGTGTTGGCGAGCCCGAGCACCTTGCCGGGGTCGGTGAGGACCTCGTCGCTCATGATCTTCTTCACCAGACGGGACATGTACTGCTGCTGGTTCGAGACCCTCGCCATGTCGCTCTCATCCCCGACGCCGTGCCGCGTGCGGATGAACTGGAGGGCTTCGTAGCCGGAGACGGTGCGCGGGCCCGGTGCCCAGTCGAGGTTGGTGTGCCTGTCGCGGATGCCGTCGCCGCCGATGCACACCTCGACCCCGCCGATCGCATCGGTCACCTCCATCACCCCGTCGAAGTCGATCTTCGCGGCGAAGGGGATCTCGACGCCCGTGAGCGCGGTCACCGTCTTCGCCACGCAGGACAGGCCGGCGCGCTGGAAGACCGAATTGATCTGCGTCTTGCTCGTCGCCGAGGCGACGGATCCGTCAGCCAGGTTGCATTCAGGCGTCTCGATCATCAGGTCGCGCGGAAACGAGATCGCGGTGACCTTGCGCGGTTCCGCAGACACGTGCACCAGCAGGTTCACGTCGTTGAGGATCCCGCCGTCGGCCTCGGAGCAGCGCTCGCCCAGCAGGCCCGTCGACACCGCACCGCACTCGTCGGTGCCGATGATGAGCATGCTGAACTCGCCGGGGTAGGCGCTGATCGAGGGCGGCTCGACCTCGGGAGCGCCCTCCAGTTCGACAGCGCCCTCGTTGAAGCGATTGAAGTAGTCGGTGACGACGAACGCGGCGACGGCGATCGCGGAGACCAGCACGACACCCAGCGTGATTCCGGCGATCTTCAGGAATCCTCTGGCGGGTCCTGGAGCGGGGAGCGTCGCGTGGCGGGCGACCGTCGAACGGTCCTTGTCAGGGGTGCGGCGAGCCATCCGGGGAGCCTATCGGGGGAACCTGATGTTACGGCCACATGACGATTGTGAGAGGAACTTGCAGGTAATTAGTTAGTCGTGGATACTTTTTCCTAACCCCCGGTGAGTACCCGATGCTTGCCAGGACTTTTCAAAGAGGAGATCCCCGCAATGCACAAGCGCATTCTCTCGGCCGTGGCGCTCGGCGCCGTGGCCACGCTCGCCCTCGCCGGCTGCGCCGGCGGCAGCGACACCGGCTCTGCCGACGGCAAGGGCCAGGAGCTCACCGTCTGGATCATGAAGGGCACCAACCCCGACGCGTCCGCCTTCTACGACAAGGTGTCCGACGCCTTCGAGAAGGAGACCGGTGCGACGGTCAAGATCGAGGAGATCCAGTGGGCGGACGCCCATGACCGTTTCGTGACCTCCATCGCCGGTGGCACGACCCCCGACATCGCCGAGACCGGCACCACCTGGACCGCAGAGTTCGCCGACGCCGGCGCGCTCGAGCCGCTCGACGAGTACGTCGACGCCGAGAAGGGCCTCCGCGACGACCTCGTCGAGGGCCTCGAGGTCGCCGGCACCTACGACGGCGAGCTGTACGGCATGCCGTGGTACGCGGGTGTCCGCTCGCTCGTCTACCGCGCCGACGTGTTCGAGGAGCTCGGTCTCGAGGCTCCGAAGACGTGGGATGACATCGTCGCCGCAGGTGACGCCATCAAGGCCGCCAAGCCCGACATGCTCCCCTTCCCGGTTCCCGGTGACGCCGAGTTCCAGGTCTACCCCTGGGTCTGGGGCGCCGGTGGCGAGATCGCCACGAAGGACGGCAAGACCTGGACCAGCGAGCTCGACAGCAAGCAGTCGCAGGCCGGTATCGAGTTCTACACGGGCCTGGCCACCGAGCACGGTTTCTCCTCCGCAGGCGCCACCACCTGGAAGGAGACCGACCTCCGTGACGCGTTCACGCAGAGCAACGTCGCCATGATGCTCTCCGGCTCATGGACGCCGAAGTCGCTCATCGAGGCGAACCCCGACCTCGAGGGCAAGATCGGCGCAGCGGTCATCCCCGGCGAAGACGGCGGCATCGCTCCGTCCGTCCTCGGTGGATCGCACCTCTCGGTCTTCAACACGACCAAGAACGCTGACCTCGCGTGGAAGTTCGTCAAGCTCATGACCACCGGCGAGTTCGCCGAGCAGTGGTCGAACGAGACCGGCTACTTCCCGGGCGTCCAGTCCGCGATGGAAGAGGCGCTGGCCTCGACCGACCCGCTGGTCGCACCGTTCGCCGAGCAGATGGTCGACGGCGGCGCGTCCGTGCCCGTCACGCCCAACTTCGGCGCTGTGCAGGCGAAGAAGACCACCAACTCCATGATCCAGGCCATCCTCAGCGGGCAGAAGGACGTCGCGACCGCGACGAAGGACGCCGCCGCCGAGATGACCGATCTGCTCAACCAGAAGTAAGGAAGCATTCCTTCCATGTCGATGGTGCAAGCGCCACTGCCGGCCACGAAGGCGGAGTCCACCTCCGCCTCCGTGGCCGGCGGCCGGAAGCGACGCGGCCTCTCGGTCGTCGCGGCCCGCCCCTGGCTCCTCCTCGCGCCCGGGCTGGCCATCCTCGCGGTGCTCATGCTCTGGCCGCTCATCCAGGTGGTCATCTACTCGCTGCAGGACTACGGTCTGCGCGAGATCAACACCGGTGAGAGCAACTGGATCGGTCTCGACAACTACGTCGAGGCGCTCACCAACCCGACTCTCTGGACGGTGGTGCTGCCCAACACGGTCGGATTCGCCGCTGTCGCGGTCTTCGTCACCGTCGCCGTCGGCACGCTCGTGGCGCTGCTGCTCGCACGCCTCGGCACCACGTGGCGCGTCATCGTCTCCAGCTGCATCATGGTCGCCTGGGCGATGCCCGCAGTGACCGGAACGTACGTCTGGACCTTCATCTTCGATGCCGACCGCGGCATCTTCAATGCCGTCCTGCGCGACCTCGGCCTCATGGACGACCCGGTCAACTGGTTCACGAACCAGTGGTCCTTCTACGCCATCGTGCTCCTCAACGTCGTGCACCACGGCTTCCCGTTCGTCGCCATCACGGTGCTCGCCGGACTCCTGGGCGTCTCGAAGGAGATGCTCGAAGCGGCAGCCCTCGATGGCGCCGGCGCCTGGCGCCGCTTCTGGAAGATCATCTTCCCGACGCTCAAGCCCGTCTTCTCGGTCGTGATCATCCTCTCGACCATCTGGGACTTCAAGGTCTTCGCCCAGGTGTATCTGATGCCCGGCGGTGGTGGCGGCAACCGTCAGGTGCTGAACCTCGGCGTCTGGTCGTATGTGGAGTCCTTCGGTCAGAACCGCTACGGCTTCGGTGCGGCGCTCGCCGTGCTGCTCACGCTGGTGCTGATCGGCATCACGATCGTCTACATCCGCTCCCTCATGAAGGAGGATGAGCTGTGAACCCGCGTCCGAGGCTCCGCTCCCGCATCGGAATCGGAATCGCGGTCGCCGCGGTCCTGATCTTCACGCTGTTCCCCGTCTACTGGATGGTCTCCAGCGCCTTCGACGGCAAGGCCTCCAGCGGTGGGCAGTCGCTCATCCCGCAGGAGTTCACGTGGGACAACTTCGCCTTCGTGCTCACCGACGGCGGATTCGGCACATACCTGCGCAACTCGGCGATCGTGGCCCTCGTCACGGTTCTCGTGAGCGCCCTCGTGTGTCTGCTCGCCGCGGTCGCGGTCGCGCGTTTCAAGTTCAAGTTCCGCACCACGATCCTGATGATGATCCTGATCGTGCAGATGGTGCCGCTCGAGGCGCTCGTGATCCCGCTGTTCCTGCAGGTCAAGAGCCTGGGTCTGCTCAACAGCATCCTCGGCCTCATGGTCGTCTACGTCGCCCTGTCGCTCGCGTTCGGCATCTGGATGCTGCGCGGCTTCGTGGCCGCCGTTCCGGTCGAGCTCGAAGAGGCCGCCTACATCGACGGTGCGAGCTGGTGGCGCATGTTCCGCTCGGTGCTGCTGCCGCTGGTCATGCCCGGCCTCGTCGCGACCAGCATCTTCAGCTTCATCACCGCGTGGAACGAGTTCATCTTCGCGATGACGATCCTCGGCGCCCAGACCGACCAGTACACGGTCTCGATCGGTCTGAAGTCGTTCTTCGGTCTGCACTCCAACGACTGGGGCAGCATCATGGCCGCGTCGACCATCATCACCGTCCCGGTCATGATCTTCTTCGTGCTGGTGCAGCGCAAGCTCGCCTCCGGCATGGTGGCAGGAGCGGTGAAGGGATGACCGACGAGCTCGAACGCCTCGCGAACGGCGTGCTGTGGCCGGGGTTCTTCGGCACCGAAGCGCCCGAGTGGCTGCGCGATGAACTGCGTGACGGTCTGGCCGGAGTCGTGTACTTCGGGCAGAACGTCGGCGAGGGGCTCCCGGCGCTGAGCGCGGCGATCCTCGACGCGAATCCGAACGCTCTCATCGGCATCGACGAAGAGGGTGGCAGCGTCACCCGGCTCGAGTCCGCCACCGGTTCGACGGTGCCGGGAGCCGCCCAGCTCGGTCTGCTCGATGATCTGGTCGCTTCGGAGCGGACCGGCGCAGAGCTCGCTCGCCGGGTGCGCGCGGCCGGTGCGAACGTCGTGCTCGGCCCGGTCGCCGACGTCAACACCGACCCCCGCAACCCGGTGATCGGTGTGCGGGCGTTCGGCGACGACGAGGCGCTCGTCTCGCGTCACGTCGTCGCGACGATCGACGGCATCCAGGATGAGGCGGTCGCTGCCTGCGTCAAGCACTTCCCCGGCCACGGCGACACCCATATGGACTCGCACCATTCGCTTCCGGAGATCACGCTCGACCTCGAAGAGTTCGAACGCGTGCACCTGGAGCCGTTCCGCGCCGCGATCGATGCGGGTGTGGATGCCGTGATGACCGCGCACATCGTGGTCCCGGCGTGGGGCGAGCAGCCTGCCACGCTCAACCCGCGCGTGCTGGGTATCCTGCGTGACTGGGGTTACGACGGCGTCATCATCACGGACGCGCTCGACATGGCCGCGATCCGCGAGACGGTCGGACTCGGCGGGGGAGCAGCACTGGCCCTCGCGGCCGGCGCCGACCTGCTCTGCATCGGGAATCCGACCAACCCTGGCGATGCTGCGCTTCCCGATCAGGACGAGCAGGACTTCCGCGCCACGAGGGACGGGATCGTCGCAGCTCTCCGTGACGGCTCGCTCTCCAGGGCTCGCGTCGAGGAGGCTGCCGGCCGGGTCGCGAATCTCGCGGTCAAGCTCCGTGCCGCGGCTGACCGCGACCACGAGCCGACCGACGACTTCGACGCCGCCGAGATCGTGCGTCGTCTGGTCCGCGTCTCCGGCGAAGCGCCGGAAGCGGCATCCGAGCTCGCCGTGATCGATGCTCGTCGCCGGTCGACGCTCGCCGTGGACAGTGCGGGTTCCTACGTCGCGAGTGCGCTTGCGGGCGACGGTCTGCGGGAGCGCCTGGACGTGGCCTCCACCCCGGTGTCCGAACAGGACCGCGTACTCGACGAGGTCGCGGCTGCTGCCGGGACCACCGTGCTGCTGATCGACAGGCCGGATACGGACGCCGCGCAGCGCTCGCTCGTCGAACGTGCTGCTCTGCGCGACCCCGATGCGGTCGTCGTCAATGTCGGCCTTCCCACGGTGAACCCGTTGCCGCTGCCGACGATCGAGGTCGCCGCAGCCAGTAGGCTCGGTGCCCAGATGGCGCGCGAAGCACTCCTGGGGCACTTCACGGTGCAGCAGAGGATGACCAGCGCCGGCTGAGACAGGATCCCTCCATGGACGATGACGTTCTCGCTCGGGTGCGACGCTCGCTCCCCAAGGTGAGCGCTGCTGAGGCGCGCGTCGCGGAGACGATCCTGGGAGACCCGACGCTGGTCGTAGACCTCGCGATCAACGATCTCGCCCAGCTCTGCCACACTTCGCTGTCGACGGTCGCCCGCTACGCCCAGTCACTCGGGTACACCGGCTATCGCGAGCTCCGCGTCGCGGTCGCCCGCGCGATCACGCTCGCCCAGGCGCAGCAGGCGCGATTCGGTCTCGACACCACGGCGATCGATCCCGACGACGGGCCGACGGCGATCGCCGCCAAGCTCGCCGCGCAGGAGATCGATGCGATCGAGAAGACCGCACTCGCCCTCGACGCGGTCGCCCTCGATCGGGTCGCCCGTGCGGTCGTCGCCGCGCGGCACATCGACCTCTTCGGACAGGCCGCGTCGTCGCTGACCGCGCAGGATCTGCTGTTGAAGCTCTCGCGGATCGGATGCTCGGTCTCGCACTCGCCGGATCCGCATCTCGCAGTCACCACCGCCTCGCTGCGGACCGCCGACGACGTGGCGATCGCTTTCTCGCACGGTGGCGAGACCGCGGAGACGCTGCGTGCGCTCGAGGTCGCGCGAGATGCCGGAGCACTCGCCGTCGCGGTCACCAGCGCGCCCGACTCGCCGTTGGCGCTGGCGGCGGAGGTCGTGCTGCTCACGCATGCGCACGAATCCCCGTTCCGGATGGCGGCGATGTCGAGTCGCATCGCGCAGCTCGCCCTCGTCGATGTGCTGTTCGTGCGTGTGGTGCAGCACCGTGGCGAGCCGGTCGCCGTCTCGCTGCAGCGGACCCACGACGCAGTGCCCGCACGCCGTCGCACCTGATCCTCGGCATCCGCTTCGTCGGGCGGAGTTCTCCGTCTCAGGCGGTGATGCGCGCGCAGGCGCTCCTCCCCACGGCGAGTTCTCCGCCTGGGGCGATGTGCTCAGTCGACGTGGTCGCGGGTGCTCACCAGGGCGCGTGTCGCGATGCGGTGTCCTCGCGCAAGGCTTCCCGTGAGCGACAGCCCGGTGAGGACTCCGGCGAGGAAGCCGGCCGCGAAGGCGTCTCCCGCTCCGATGGTCTCCACCACCGGGGCATCGAGCGCGTCGCTCTCCGCGGTCTCCGTGCCGTCGAACGCGACGGCGCCGCTCGAATCGGTGACGAGCAGATACCGCGGTTGCGGGAAGAGGGCGCGCAACTGCTGTGGATCGCTCGTGCCGAACACGGCCTCCGCATCGGGGCGGGTGCAGAACGCGATGTCGGCGCGGGCGGCGAAGTCCGAGACGATCCTCCGGCCCTCCGCCTCGCGTCCGCGCCAGAGGGCAGGTCGCCAGTTCAGGTCGAAGCTGAGCAGTCGGCCGGGGCGCCGTTGCGCGAACAGCGCCTCCTGAGCGGCGAGAGCCGAGGCCGAGAGCGCAGGAGTGATGCCCGAGGTGTGCACGAGGGCCGCTTCGGCGAGGAGGCCGGACGCCACGGGCGTCGCCAGGGTCTGCGGCGACAGGGCCGCAGCGGCGGAGCCTGCACGGTAGTAGTGCATGGTTCCGTCGACGGCGCCGTCGTCTCGCGCCGAGAGCTCTTTCACGTAGAGGCCGGTAGGTGCACCGTCGACGACCTCGACCGCAGAATCGTCGACCCCGTGCGCACGCAGCTCGGCGGTCAGGAAACGACCGAAACCGTCGTCTCCGACGCGCGAGAGGACAGACGTGCGGATTCCGGCAGACGCGAGAGCGATCGCGGTGTTCCACTCGGCTCCGGCCAGGGAGCGGTGGAAGGTGCGGCAGTCCTCCAGCGGTCCTGCGGTGGCGGCGACGAGGGCGACCAAGCCCTCGCCGAAGCAGACGGCGAGCGGGGTGGAGTCGGGCACGATCTGGACACTACCGGATCAGTGCCGCTCATGCCGATACCGGATTGCAACCTGGATCCGTTTGGAATCTGAGGATCTGCTGGGTACCGTCGATGCATCACCGCCCCGAGGCGAAGAAGCCTCGGGACGCGCAAAGAAGCGCCCGACAGGGAAGGTCACACAATGCACCAATCAGTCAAGCGTCGGCGAGGACTCATCGCCGTAACCGGAGCCACGATCGCCGCTCTCGCCCTCGCGGGGTGCGTCGCCAGTGAGCGAGGGGATGAGGGCTCCGAAGGGTCAGGCGATGTCGACGGAACGTTCGTCTTCGCGGCATCATCGGACCCGGCCAGCCTCGATCCCGCCTTCGCGCAGGACGGCGAGAGCTTCCGCGTCTCGCGTCAGATCTTCGAGGGGCTCGTCGGCACCGAACCCGGCACCGCCGACCCCGCACCGCTCCTCGCCGAGTCATGGGAGTCGTCGGAGGACGGCATGTCCCACACCTTCGAGCTCAAGAAGGACGTGACGTTCCAGGACGGCACGCCGTTCAACGCCGAGGCCGTGTGCGTCAACTTCGACCGCTGGTTCAACTGGACCGGCCTCGCCGCGTCCGAGGCGTTCGGCTACTACTACAACAAGCTCTTCAAGGGGTACGCCTCCAACGCGGCCGACGCCGTGTACAAGTCCTGCACCCCTGACGGCGAGAACTCCGTCACGATCGAGCTGAACAAGCCGTTCGCCGGATTCGTCGCTTCGCTCTCGCTCCCGTCGTTCGCGATGCAGAGCCCCTCGGCCATGCAGGAGTTCGGTGCTGACGAGGTCAGCGGCTCAGCCGAGGCTCCGCAGCTGTCGGAGTACGCGATGGGCCACCCGGTCGGAACCGGCCCCTACGCATTCGACGAGTGGGCGCCGGGCGAGCAGGTCACGCTCAAGGCCTATGACGGCTACTGGGGCGATGCCGGACAGATCGACGAGATCATCTTCCGCACGATCGATGACCCGACCGCTCGCCGCCAGGCGCTCGAGTCCGGCTCGATCGACGGCTACGATCTCGTCGGACCGGCCGACACCAAGGCCCTCGAGGACGACGGCTTCACAATGGTGTCGCGTCCGCCGTTCACGATCCTCTACCTCGCGTTCAACCAGGCGGTCCCGGAACTGCAGGACCCGAAGGTCCGCGAGGCTCTGTCGTACGCGGTCGACAAGGACGCGCTGATCAGCCAGGTGCTGCCTGAGGGCACGCAGAAGGCGATCGAGTTCGTGCCCGAGGTCGTCAACGGCTACAACCCCGACGTCACGACCTACGACTACGACCCCGAGAAGGCCAAGTCGCTGTTGGCCGAGGCGGGTTACACCGAGGCGAACCCGTTGAAGCTCACCTTCAACTACCCGGTCAACGTCTCGCGTCCCTACATGCCGGACCCCGAGCAGATCTTCACGGTGCTGTCGTCGCAGCTGTCCGAGGTCGGCGTCGAGACCACCCCGGTCTCGGAGGAGTGGGTCGAGTACCTCGACCGCACCACCGGCACCTCGGATCACGGCATCCACCTGCTCGGTTGGACCGGTGACTACAACGACACCGACAACTTCGTCGGCGTCTTCTTCGGCCAGCAGAGCTCCGAGTGGGGCTTCGACAACCCCGAGCTGTTCCAGAAGCTGAACGAGGCGCGCGGCGTCTCCAAGCTCGAGGACCAGACGGCGCTGTACGAGGAGATCAACGAGATGGTCGCCCAGTTCATCCCGGGCGTCCCGCTCGCGCACCCGGCGCCGACCCTGGCGTTCGACCCGCGCGTGAAGAGCTACCCCGCCAGCCCGGTGAACGACGAGGTCTTCACGGACATCGTCCTCACCAAGTAGGCCTGACCACTTGATATGTCGAGCTCCGGTCCCGCGCGTCTGCGGGACCGGAGCACGGCGTACCTTCTGATCGACGGAGATCTTCGTGCTGCGCACCATCGGCAGGCGACTGCTGTTCCTCATCCCCACCCTGTTCGGGCTCAGCATCCTGCTGTTCGCCTGGGTCAGGGCCCTCCCCGGCGGCCCCGCGGTCGCCCTGCTCGGCGAGAAGGCCACACCGGAAGCCGTCGCGAGAGTCAATGAGCTCTACGGCTTCGACAAGCCCCTCATCGAGCAGTACTTCATCTGGATCGGGCGCCTCCTCCAAGGAGACTTCGGCACCTCGATCCAGACCAACCGTCCGGTGACGGAGGAGTTCCTCCGCCGGTTCCCCGCGACGCTGGAGCTGAGCGTCATGGCGCTCATCTTCGCCGTCGGCATCGGCATCCCGCTCGGATACTGGGCCGCCCGCCGCCACGGCAAGTTCACCGACCACGCCTCGGTGGTGCTGAGCCTGATCGGCATCACCATCCCGGTGTTCTTCCTCGCGTTCATCCTGAAGTACGTCTTCGCGGTGCAACTGGGCTGGCTGCCGTCGGACGGACGTCAGAACCCACGAATAGACGCGACCCATCCCACCGGGTTCTATGTGTGGGACGGCATCATCACCGGCGAGTTCGATGCCGCGTGGGATGCGATCCTGCACCTGATCCTGCCGGCGCTCGCGCTCGGCACGATCCCGCTCGCCATCATCGTCCGCATCACCAGGGCCAGTGTCCTGGAGGTGCAGAACGCAGACTACGTGCGCACGGGGCGGGCCAAGGGCGTGGGCTCGCCGACGTTGCGCAACCGCTTCATCCTGCGCAATGCGATGCTCCCCGTCATCACGACGATCGGTCTGCAGACCGGGCTCCTGATCTCGGGGGCGGTGCTCACCGAGACGGTGTTCGCCTTCCCGGGCATCGGCTCGTTCCTGGCGAGGGCGATCTTCACCAGGGACTTCCCCGTCCTCCAGGGCTTCATCATCTTCATCGCGATCGCGTACGCGCTGATCAACCTGGCGGTCGATGTCTCCTACAGCTTCATCGATCCGAGAGTGAGGGTGCAGTGATGTCCCTCCCCATCGTCCGAAAGGAGGCGGTCGCATGACCATCGCACTCCCGCCCGCCCAGGGCCCGTCGGCGGAGAGTGGCGGCAGCATCGACACCGTCGCCATCGCCCAGGCCGATCTGAAGAACGGCTCCGGCGGATTCTGGAAGGACGTGTTCCGCCGTCTCCGCCGCAATCCGACCGCATGGATCGGCGCGGCCATTGTCGTGGCGTTCCTGCTCGTCGCAGCCCTCGCCCCTCTGCTCGCGCCCTATCCGGAGACGGCTCTGCCGGGAGCGAAGTACATCACCCCCACCTACATCCCGGGACCGGGGGAGCTGCCGCAGTTCCCGCTGGGCCTCGATCGGTTCGGCGGCGACGTGCTCTCCAAGCTCATCTGGGGTGCGCAGGCATCGCTCATGATCGGTGTCATCTCGACCGCGATGGGCCTGGTCGGAGGCATGATCCTCGGACTGCTCGCCGGGACGTTCGGCGGATGGGTCGACACGCTCATCATGCGCATCGTCGACATCATCCTCTCGGTGCCGAACCTGCTGCTGGCGGTCTCGATCGCCGCGATCCTCGGGCAGACCCCATTCGCGATCATGATCGCGATCGGGGCGTCGCAGGTGCCGATCTTCGCGCGGCTGCTGCGGGCGTCGATGCTGCAGCAGCGTTCGAGCGACTACGTGCTCTCCGCGCAGACCCTCGGTCTCGGCCGCGGCAAGATCACGATGTCGCACGTGCTGCCCAACGCCATCGGTCCCGTGATCGTGCAGGGGACCCTGACGCTCGCCACCGCGGTCATCGATGCGGCGGCTCTGTCCTTCCTCGGCCTCGGCGGCGGACGCCCGGAGACGGCGGAGTGGGGGCGCATGCTCACCTACGCGCAGTCCGAACTCGCGATCGCGCCGTGGCTCGCCTTCCTGCCCGGCATCTGCATCGCCGTCACCGCGCTCGGCTTCACCCTGCTGGGTGAGGCGTTGCGCGAGGCGATGGATCCACGGACGAGGGCGCGATGAACGCGCGCGACGACGGCGCGATGCGCGCCGCGAAGGAGAAGCAGATGTCGACCGAGCCGCTGCTGTCGGTCCAAGGGCTGGCCGTGGACTTCGCCACCATGGACGGCGTCGTGCACGCCGTCGAGGGTGTCGACCTCGAGATCCGCCCCGGCGAGACCGTCGCGATCGTGGGGGAGTCCGGTTCGGGCAAGTCCACCACCGCGATGGCCATCATCGGGCTGCTCGCCGGCGGAGGCAAGATCGCCGCCGGCAGCATCCGCCTCGACGGCAAGGAGATCTCGCACGCGTCGGAGCACGAGCTGCGCGCGATCCGCGGTCGTGACATCGGCCTCGTGCCGCAGGACCCGATGTCGAACCTGAACCCGGTCGCGAAGATCGGCACGCAGGTGGCGGAGACGCTGCTCGCGCACGGCCTCGCCACGCGGCAGAACGTGCAGGCGAAGGTGGTCGAAGCACTGACCGCCGCCGGCCTCCCCGATCCGGCGCGACGTGCGAAGCAGTATCCGCATGAGTTCTCGGGTGGCATGCGCCAGCGCGCGCTCATCGCGATCGGTCTGGCCTGCAAGCCGCGCCTGCTGATCGCCGACGAGCCCACGAGCGCCCTCGACGTCACGGTGCAGCAGACGATCCTCGACCAGATCGGACAGATGACGCGCGAGTTGGGAACGGCCGTGCTGCTCATCACGCACGACCTGGGGCTCGCGGCCGAGCGGGCGGAGCGGGTGATCGTGATGCACCGCGGCAAGGTCGTGGAGCAGGGCGATGCGCGGCAGATCCTCGAGGATCCACAGCACCCGTACACGCAGTCGCTCGTGAAGGCGGCGCCGTCGGTGGCTGCGGCCCGCCTGCAGCCGGAGGCGTTCCGGGTGCAGGATCGACCCGCCGAGGTGGACCCCGCCGCTCCGGTCGCCCCCGCCGACAACATCGTCGAGATCGAGAACCTCACCAAGGTGTATCCGGTGCGGGGACGAGGCGAGGACTTCGTTGCCGTCGACGACGTATCGTTGGTGATCCCGCGCGGGGAGACCGTCGCGATCGTGGGGGAGTCCGGTTCGGGCAAGACCACGACCGCGCGGATGTTGTTGAAGGTGATCGAGCCGACGAAGGGTCTGATCCGCTACGAGGGCAAGGACATCTCCACGCTCTCCCGCGCGGAGACACGGAACTTCCGGCAGCAGGTGCAGCCGATCTTCCAGGATCCGTATTCGAGTCTGAACCCGATGTTCACGATCGAACGGCTGATCGCCGAGCCGTTGGAGTTCTACAAACGGGGGAGCGGTGCCGATCGTCGCAAGCGCGTGCGGCAGCTGCTCGATGACGTGGCGCTGCCCCAGTCGATGCTGCGGCGGTACCCGTCCGAGCTCTCGGGCGGCCAGCGGCAGCGCGTCGCGATCGCCCGTGCCCTCGCCCTCTCACCCGATCTGATCGTGTGCGACGAACCGGTGTCGGCGCTCGACGTGCTCGTGCAGGACCAGATCCTGAAGCTGCTCGGCGACCTGCAGCGGGAGTACGGCCTGAGCTACCTGTTCATCTCGCACGACCTCGCCGTGGTGCGGCTGATCAGCGACTACGTGTGCGTGATGAAAGACGGCAAGCTCGTCGAAGCGGCCACCTCGGAGGAGATCTTCACGAATCCGCGAGACCCGTACACGCGGCGCCTGCTGGCCTCGATCCCCGGCAACGAGCTGGGCATCGCGTCCTGAGATCACCGGGCCGGACGCGATCCGGCCCGGTGATCGGGCGCTCATACCGCAGCTTCCAAGATTGGTCAAGGACTGCGCTTGCCATGTCGCACAATCGTGCGTATAGTTGGTAGTTGCGCTCGTTTCTCCCTGCCCTCATATGGTGGTCGGCATTGTTGAGTTCCCGGGCGCACACTCCACCTGACGACAAAGGAATCGAGAAGCCCTGCGGGGCTCACGGAGGTTATTCCCTTGGCTGCTGCTCGCAACGCATCCACATCCACCACCACCAAGAACGGACGCGGAGCTTCCCGTCTTTCGTTCGCCAAGATCTCCGACACGCTGACTGTCCCAGACCTTCTCGCCCTGCAGACCGAGTCTTTCGGTTGGCTCGTCGGTAACGACGACTGGAAGGCGCGCGTCGCCGAGGCTAAGAAGGCCGGTCGCACCGACGTCAACGAGAACAGCGGTCTCGGCGAGATCTTCGAGGAGATCTCTCCGATCGAAGACCTCGGCGAGACGATGCAGCTCTCGTTCACGAACCCGTACCTCGAGCCGGAGAAGTACTCGATCGAGGAGTGCAAGGAGCGTGGCAAGACCTACGCCGCTCCGCTGTACGTCGAGGCCGAGTTCATGAACCACCTCACGGGTGAGATCAAGACCCAGACGGTCTTCATGGGCGACTTCCCGCTCCAGACGGGCAAGGGCACGTTCATCATCAACGGCTCCGAGCGCGTCGTCGTCTCGCAGCTGGTGCGCTCGCCGGGTGTCTACTTCGACAAGACCCCCGACAAGACGTCTGACAAGGACATCGTGTCGGCGCGCGTCATCCCGAGCCGTGGTGCATGGCTCGAGTTCGAGATCGACAAGCGCGACCAGGTCGGCGTGCGCGTCGACCGCAAGCGCAAGCAGTCGGTCACGGTCTTCCTCAAGGCGCTGGGCATGACCAGCGAGGAGATCCTCGCCGAGTTCGCCGGCTACACCTCGATCGAGGAGACGCTCGCGAAGGACACGATCGTCACGAAGGAAGATGCGCTCCGCGACATCTACCGCAAGCTCCGTCCGGGCGAGCAGGTCGCTGCCGAGGCCGCGCGCGCGCTGCTGGACAACTTCTACTTCAACCCGAAGCGCTACGACCTGGCCAAGGTGGGTCGTTACAAGATCAACCAGAAGCTGGGCCTTGACCAGCCGCTGAACTCGTCGGTCCTGACCGTCGAGGACATCGTGGCCACGATCAAGTACCTGGTGCGTCTGCACGCCGGCACCGAGGAGACCTTCTCGGGCATCCGCGGTGGCAAGAAGGCCGAGATCCGTCTCGCGACCGACGACATCGACAACTTCGGCAACCGTCGCATCCGCGCGGTGGGCGAGCTGATCCAGAACCAGGTCCGCACCGGTCTGTCCCGCATGGAGCGCGTCGTCCGCGAGCGCATGACCACGCAGGACATCGAGGCGATCACGCCGCAGACCCTGATCAACGTGCGCCCCGTCGTCGCCGCGATCAAGGAGTTCTTCGGGACGTCGCAGCTGTCGCAGTTCATGGACCAGAACAACCCGCTCGCTGGTCTGACGAACAAGCGTCGTCTGTCCGCGCTCGGACCCGGTGGTCTCTCGCGTGACCGCGCCGGCGTCGAGGTCCGTGACGTCCACCCGTCGCACTACGGCCGCATGTGCCCGATCGAGACTCCTGAAGGCCCGAACATCGGTCTGATCGGTGCTCTCGCGACCTTCGCGCGCATCAACTCGTTCGGCTTCATCGAGACCCCGTACCGCAAGGTCACCGGCGGCGTCGTCACCGAGCACATCGACTACCTCACGGCTTCCGAAGAGGTCGACTTCAACATCGCGCAGGCCAACGCCCCGCTCGATGCCAAGGGTCGCTTCATCGAGAGCCACGTCCTGGCCCGCCCCAAGGGCGGCAGCGGCGAGGTCGACATGTTCCTGCCGGAGGACATCGGCTACATCGACGTCTCCCCGCGCCAGATGGTGTCGGTCGCGACTTCGCTCGTGCCCTTCCTCGAGCACGACGATGCACAGCGCGCCCTCATGGGTGCCAACATGCAGCGTCAGGCTGTGCCGCTGCTGCGCAGCGACTCGCCGCTCGTCGGAACCGGTATGGAGGGCTACACGGCCATCGACGCCGGTGACGTGCTCACGGCCGAGAAGCCCGGTGTCGTCTCCGAGGTCTCCGCAGACCGCGTCGTCGTCATGCTCGACGAGGGTGGAACGCAGGAATACCACCTGCGCAAGTTCGACCGCTCCAACCAGGGCACCTCCTACAACCAGAAGGTCGTCGTCAACGCCGGTGAGCGCGTCGAGGTCGGAGAGGTCATCGCCGATGGCCCCGCCACCGAGAACGGTGAGCTGGCCCTCGGAAAGAACCTCCTCGTCGCCTTCATGACGTGGGAGGGCTACAACTTCGAGGACGCGATCATCCTGAGCCAGGACCTGGTGAAGGACGACACCCTCTCCTCGATCCACATCGAGGAGTACGAGGTCGACGCCCGCGACACCAAGCTCGGCAAGGAGGAGATCACCCGTGACCTCCCCAACGTCAGCCCGGAGCTGCTGAAGGACCTCGACGAGCGCGGCATCATCCGCATCGGCGCCGAGGTCCGCCCCGGCGACATCCTCGTCGGCAAGGTCACGCCGAAGGGCGAGACCGAGCTGTCGGCCGAGGAGCGTCTGCTCCGCGCGATCTTCAACGAGAAGAGCCGCGAGGTTCGCGACACGTCCCTGAAGGTGCCTCACGGCGAGCAGGGCACGATCATCGCGGTCAAGGAGTTCAACGCCGAAGACGGCGATGACGAGCTCGGCTCCGGCGTCAACCGCCGCGTCGTGGTCTACATCGCCCAGAAGCGCAAGATCACCGAGGGTGACAAGCTCGCCGGCCGTCACGGCAACAAGGGTGTCATCGCGAAGATCCTCCCGATCGAGGACATGCCGTTCATGGCAGACGGTACCCCGGTCGACATCGTCCTGAACCCGCTCGGCATCCCGGGTCGAATGAACTTCGGCCAGGTCCTCGAGACCCACCTCGGGTGGATCGCGAAGCAGGGCTGGAAGGTCGAGGGCACCCCGGAGTGGGCTTCTCGTCTGCCGGAGCAGGCCTTCGAGGCGGCTCCCGGCACGAAGGTCGCCACCCCGGTGTTCGACGGTGCGAGCGAGGAGGAGATCGCCGGTCTCCTCGACGTGACCACCCCGACCCGCGACGGTGTCCGTCTGATCGACTCCACCGGAAAGGCCCAGATGTTCGACGGCCGCTCCGGCGAGCCGTTCCCGGCTCCGATCTCGGTCGGCTACATGTACATCCTGAAGCTGCACCACCTGGTCGACGACAAGATCCACGCACGTTCCACGGGTCCGTACTCGATGATCACCCAGCAGCCGCTCGGTGGTAAGGCGCAGTTCGGTGGACAGCGCTTCGGTGAGATGGAGGTGTGGGCCCTCGAGGCCTACGGCGCCGCATACGCGCTCCAGGAGCTCCTCACGATCAAGTCCGACGACATCCTCGGCCGCGTCAAGGTGTACGAGGCGATCGTCAAGGGCGAGAACATCCAGGAGCCTGGCATCCCCGAGTCCTTCAAGGTGCTCATGAAGGAGATGCAGTCGCTCTGCCTGAACGTCGAGGTCCTCTCGGCCGATGGCACGCTGGTCAACCTCCGCGACACCGACGACGAGGCGTTCCGCGCCGCAGAAGAGCTCGGTATCAACATCTCCAGCCGCTTCGAGGCCGCCTCGATCGACGAGATCTAATCCGCTGGTGTGCTCGGGAGGCAACTCCCGAGCACACTGAAGCAGACTTCTCAAAAAGAATTCCGACACAGGAGAATCAGTGCTCGAGTCAAACACTTTCGATGAGCTTCGCATCGGCCTGGCCACCGCGGACCACATCCGCGCGTGGTCGTACGGTGAGGTCAAGAAGCCCGAAACCATCAACTACCGCACCCTGAAGCCGGAGAAGGATGGTCTCTTCGGAGAGCAGATCTTCGGCCCGTCCCGCGACTGGGAGTGCGCCTGCGGCAAGTACAAGCGTGTCCGCTTCAAGGGCATCGTCTGCGAGCGCTGCGGCGTGGAGGTCACCAAGAGCTCCGTCCGTCGTGAGCGCATGGGTCACATCGAGCTCGCCGCTCCCGTCACCCACATCTGGTACTTCAAGGGCGTGCCCTCGCGTCTGGGCTACCTGCTCGACATGGCGCCGAAGGACCTCGAGAAGGTCATCTACTTCGCCGCCTACATGGTCATCTCGGTCGATGAGGATGCTCGTCACCGCGACCTGGGTACGCAGGAGAACAACGTCCGTCTCGAGCTGAAGACGCTCGGCGACCGCCGCGATTCCAAGATCGCGGAGCGCCTGGCCAAGCTGGAGGAGGAGCTCGCTGCTCTCGAGGCAGAGGGTGCCAAGGCCGACGTCAAGAAGAAGGTGAAGGACGCCGCCGAGAAGGAGATGTCCCTCATCCGCAAGGGTGCCGACGAGCAGATCGCCAAGCTCGAGCGCGTGTGGGAAGACTTCCGCACGCTCGAGGTCGGCGCACTCCGCCCGGAGGACGACGTCTTCCACGAGCTGCAGGACCGGTTCGGTCAGTACTTCGAGGCCTACATGGGCGCCGAGTCGATCCAGCGTCGCCTCGCGGCGTTCGACCTCGTCGCCGAGGCGGAGAACCTGCGTCTGCAGATCTCCGAGGGCAAGGGCCAGCGCAAGATCCGTGCGATCAAGCGCCTCAAGGTCGTCAGCTCGTTCCTCGAGACCGGTATGAGCCCGGCCGCGATGGTCCTCGACGTCGTCCCGGTGATCCCGCCGGAGCTGCGCCCGATGGTCCAGCTCGACGGTGGCCGCTTCGCGACCTCCGACCTGAACGACCTGTACCGCCGTGTGATCAACCGCAACAACCGTCTTCGTCGTCTGATCGACCTCGGTGCCCCCGAGATCATCGTCAACAACGAGAAGCGCATGCTGCAGGAGGCCGTCGACGCACTGTTCGACAACGGTCGCCGTGGTCGCCCCGTCACCGGTACCGGCAACCGTGCCCTGAAGTCCCTCAGCGACATGCTGAAGGGTAAGCAGGGTCGTTTCCGCCAGAACCTGCTCGGCAAGCGTGTCGACTACTCGGGCCGTTCGGTCATCATCGTCGGACCGCAGCTGAAGCTGCACCAGTGTGGTCTGCCCAAGCAGATGGCTCTGGAGCTCTTCAAGCCGTTCGTCATCAAGCGCCTGATCGACCTCGGTCACTCGCAGAACATCAAGGCCGCCAAGCGTGCCGTCGAGCGCACCCGTCCCGAGGTCTGGGACGTGCTCGAGGAGATCATCCGCGAGCGTCCGGTGCTGCTCAACCGTGCACCCACCCTGCACCGTCTGGGCATCCAGGCGTTCGAGCCTCAGCTCGTCGAGGGCAAGGCCATCCAGCTGCACCCGCTCGTCTGCGCGGCGTTCAACGCCGACTTCGACGGTGACCAGATGGCTGTGCACCTGCCGCTGTCGGTCGAGGCTCAGGCCGAGGCCCGCGTGCTGATGCTCGCGTCGAACAACATCCTGAAGCCGTCTGACGGTCGTCCGGTCACCCTGCCTTCGCAGGACATGATCATCGGTCTCCACCACCTGACCACGGTCAAGGCGGGGGCAGCCGGTGAGGGCCGCGCGTTCGGTTCGGTGGGCGAGGCGATCCTGGCCAAGGACGAGGGCACCCTCGACCTGCAGGCGAAGATCCGCATCCGCATCCCCGGTCTGACGTTCCTCGAGGGCGAAGCTCCCGAGGGCTACGAGCGCCACGGTCTGGTCGATGCCTCGCTGGGTCAGGCGATCTTCAACGACACGCTGCCCAAGGGCTACCCGTTCGTCCGCGAGCAGGCTGACAAGAACAAGCTGTCGCAGATCGTCAACAAGCTGGCCGAGGAGTACCCCAAGGTCGAGACGGCTGCGTCGCTGGACCGCATCAAGGACGCCGGTTTCTACTGGGCAACGCGCTCCGGTGTGACCGTCGCCCTGAGCGACATCCTCACCCCGCCGAACAAGGCGGAGATCGTCGCCGGCTACGAGAAGCAGGCCGCGAAGGTCCAGTCGCAGTACGAGAAGGGTCTGACGACCGACTCGGAGCGTCGCCAGGAGCTCATCAAGATCTGGACCGAGGCAACCGACGAGGTTCAGGCCGCCATGAAGGCGAACTTCCCCGAGGACAACACCATCAACCGCATGGTGTCCTCTGGTGCTCGTGGTAACTGGCTGCAGATCCGGAACATCGCCGGTATGCGAGGGCTCGTGAACAACCCCAAGGGTGAGATCATCCCGCGTCCGATCATCTCCTCGTACCGCGAGGGTCTGTCGGTTGCGGAGTACTTCATCGCGACGCACGGTACCCGTAAGGGTCTGGCCGACACCGCTCTGCGTACCGCCGACTCGGGTTACCTGACCCGTCGTCTGGTGGATGTCTCGCAGGACGTCATCATCCGCGAAGAGGACTGTGGCACGTCGAAGGGCCTCGAGCTCCCGATCGCCGCTCCGAACTCGCAGGGTGAGCTCGTGCGCGACGCGAACGTCGAGAACTCGGTGTTCGCTCGTACGCTGGCCTCCGACGTCGTGAGCGAGTCGGGCGAGGTTCTCGCCTCGGCCGGTGACGACGTGGGTGACGTGCTGATCGACAAGCTCGTCGGTCTGGGTGTCGAGAGCATCAAGGTGCGCTCGGTCCTGACCTGCGACTCCGCCGTCGGTGTCTGCGCGCAGTGCTACGGCCGTTCGCTCGCGACCGGCAAGACCGTCGACATCGGCGAGGCCGTCGGCATCATCGCGGCCCAGTCGATCGGTGAGCCCGGTACCCAGCTGACGATGCGTACCTTCCACACGGGTGGTTCGGCATCGGCGGATGACATCACGCAGGGCCTTCCCCGCGTGCAGGAGCTCTTCGAGGCGCGTACCCCCAAGGGCGCGTCGCCGATCGCCGAGGCCGATGGCCGCATCGCGATCGACGAGACCGACAAGGGCAAGAAGGTCATCCTGACGCCCGACAGCGGTGACGAGCCCGTCATCTACCCGGTGCTGAAGCGTGCGACGCTTCTCGTCGAGGACGGCCAGCACGTCACGGTCGGTCAGCCGATCCTGGTGGGCACGCTCGACCCCAAGGAGATCATGCGCGTCATGGGTGCTCGCGAGGTGCAGCGTTACCTCGTCGGCGGCGTCCAGGGTGTGTACCGCTCGCAGGGTGTGCCGATCCACGACAAGCACATCGAGGTCATCGTCCGTCAGATGCTCCGCAAGGTCACGGTCGTCGATCACGCCGACACGAACCTGCTGCCGGGTGAGATGGTCGACCTCAAGCGCTACCAGTCGATCAACCGCGAGACCGTGGCAGAGGGCAAGCGCCCCGCGTCCGGCCGACCGGAGCTGATGGGTATCACGAAGGCGTCGCTCGCGACCGAGTCGTGGCTGTCGGCCGCCTCCTTCCAGGAGACGACCCGCGTGCTCACCGAGGCTGCGATGCAGGGCAAGCGTGACCCGCTGGTCGGTCTCAAGGAGAACGTCATCATCGGTAAGCTCATCCCCGCCGGAACCGGTCTCTCGAAGTACCGCGACGTCACGGTCGAGGCCACCGAGGAAGCCAAGAGCGAGCGCTACCCGAACCGGATCTTCGCATCCGACGGCGCGTACGCTGACGGCGACTTCGGCTACGTCGACTTCGACGCGTTCTCGACGGACGACATCACCCCCGGTACTTACAACTGATTGAGTACTGAGTGACTGAGAAGGCCCCAGGCGATTCGCCTGGGGCCTTCTTCGTGCCCGCGCGCGCCCGAAGTGGCGCGAGTGCACGGGAAGCTGCCCAGTGCACGGGTTACGTGCGCCGCCAAGCCGTGCACTCGGCGAGAAGCGGTGCACTCGACGTGCACTCGACGAGGGGGCCGCGCCGGGCGTCAGTCGAAGATGTGCTCGACGATGCTGGAGGTGTAGCCGGCGGGGGCGAGGTTCGAGTAGCGCGTGTCGATGAGCACGTCCTCACGCCAGAACAGGGTGCGGCCGTCGGTCACCGGATACTGCTCGTTCGGCCAGGTCTTCTCGCAGCGGGTGCCGCCATCCGGGGTGAAGCAGGAGAAGCCCTCGGTGGTGGCCAACGCGTTGAGCATGTCGAGTGCGGGGCCGCGGTTCATGTGAGAGATCTTCGTCGTGAGTCTCGTGGTGTCGGCGCGAGGGTCGGCCCAGTTGCAGGTGAGCGACCCATCGGCAGCGACGCCGGACGGGCCGAAAGCAGCGTCGTTGAGTGGGGTTTCGCCGAGCTCGGCGAGGACGGCTTCCGACAGGATCGCGCGGCAGTCCGTCGGGAGCGCGACCGGAGCACTGGTCGGGCTCGCGGAGGGCGATGGCGTATCGGTCGGCTCGGCGCTGGAGGTCGCGCTCCCCGTGGGGCTCGGAGCGGGATCACCGCCGGCGTCTGACTGCGGGCTGCAGGCCGTCAGGGCAGCGAGGATGACGAGAGTCGCAGCAGCGCCGGTGAGTCGAGCTTTCATAGCCACACCGTAGTGCTCAGGTGCAGCGGTGTGCGGGAGGATCGCGGTGCCGCCGCGGCGGTTGCGGGGCGCGGTAGTGTCAGCGAGTGAGCAACGAGACTACTTCTGCCGGTTCCGTGGTCGTGATCGGCGACGCCCTGATCGATGAGATCCGTGACGATGCCGGTGTGCGCGAGCTCGTCGGCGGTGCGGCGCTGAATGTCGCCGTCGGTCTGCGCCGACTGGGGGTCGGGACGACTTTGATCGCGATGGTCGGTGACGACGAAGCCGGTGCGCACATCCGCGAGTACCTGTCCGACCACGGCGTGCGCCTGATCTCGAGTGATGCCCCGCGAGGGTCCTCACGGGCCATCGTGCAGCGGGCGGCGAACGGCGAGCCCCGGTACGTCTTCAACGAGGCCGCGCAGAAGCGCAGCATCCGGTACTCCGACGAGGCCAGAGAGGCGATCGCCGCGGCCGGGCTCGTCGCGATCAGCTGCTTCCCCTTCGACGTTTCGGCCGAGGTCGACGCACTGGTCGAGGCCCTGGGCGATGCGCGCGTGGCGGTCGACCCCAACCCGCGCACCGGGATGCTGAGCGATCGCGAAGAGTTCGTCCGCGGGTTCGAGCGGCTCGCTGCCTCGGCGGCCATCGTCAAGGTCGGAGCGGATGACGCGGCGATCCTCTACGACGGTGATCTCGATGCCCTGCGCCTGCGCCTTCGCGGACTCGGCGCCGCTGCGGTGTTGGCGACGGCCGGTGCCGAGGGCGCAACCATAGACACGAAGGACGGCGTCGCCTCCGCGCCGATCTCGCGACTCGACGGAGCCGTGATCGACACGGTCGGGGCGGGAGATGCGACGCTCGCCGCGGTTGCGGAAGGCCTGGTATCCGAGTCGCCGACCGAGCTGGGGGAGTGGCGCACGCTGCTGCTGCGAGCCATGGATGTTGCCGCTGCGACGTGTCGTGCTGAGGGGGGTCTGCTGCGCACCCCCGAGTCGTTGGCCGATGCCGGGCGCGGCGTGAACGGCAGCTGACCGTTCGATTTCTTGCACCTGCCTCGGACAGGTATGCTTGTCTATCGTGCCCCCGGTTGGCTGTTCAAGTCGGACGGGTGTGCTCTGGCGAGTTACCCAAGCGGCCAAAGGGATCTGACTGTAAATCAGACTGCTCAGCATTCGGGGGTTCGAATCCCTCACTCGCCACCACTTCCGCGAAGCACTGCGGAAACTGAAGGCCCACGCGATCACGCGGGGGCCTTCCTTCGTCTCTGCGGCGTCTCGACCGACGTTCAGGCCGACGGCGGCCCGACGCCCGCTCCGGTTCCAGCCATGGTGAAGGCCCTCATGATCGTGCCGGCACCGGAGCGGTTGACGCGGTGAATAGGGTGGACCCATGCTCTACGCGATCCAGACCGATGTCGGCCCCGAAAGCCGACGATGAGTGCGCCTGCCGGTTGGTACGACGACGGTTCGGGCGCGACCCGCTGGTGGGATGGCTACCGATGGGTGGATGGGGCTCCTGTCCCCGCGACGTCGCCGGAGCCGCCACAGGTATCGCCGGGCACGAGTTCGAACACAGTCTGGGTGTGGCTCATCGTCTTGCTGCCGCTGCTCAGCACGATCGCCGCCATCGGCTACCTGGCACAGATGCAGCGGGGGATGTTCGACATGCTCGCGCTCATTCCGCTCGACGGCTCGACGTCTCTGGACGTGGAGAGGTTCATCGCCGCAGAGTTCGGGATGTTCCTCACGCCGTGGTACCTGGTTCTGCTGGTGCTGGGCTGGGCGATCTACGGGCTCTCGGCCTGGTTCGCCGCTCTCGACGTCCGTGACCTCAAGGCGCGGGGTTTCGTTCGTCCCTTCCACTGGGCGTGGATGTTCCTTTCGCCGCTCGTCTACGTGATCGGTCGCCACGTCGTGATCCGTCGACGGGGAGGGCGAGGCTCGGCACCGCTCATCGTGACCATCGCGATCCAGGTCGTGACCCTGATCGCGCTGACCGTCTGGGTGTCCGTCTTCGTGAGCCAGATCTTCGAGACCGTCTTCTCGATGATCCCGCCGCGATGAGCTGACGGCGTGCCGCTCGCGCGGCTGTCAACGCGTCACGGATAGCCTGCCGATATGAGACCTCCTGCAGCCTTCGGTGTCCTCGCGGTACTCGTGCTCCTGACCGGATGCGCGTCGACCGCGGCGAATCCTTCTGGGTCCCCCTCGCCCACCGGTGCATCGTCGACTTCGCCGACGCCGAGCGAGACGTCGGCGCCGCAGACGCAGACACCGGAGACCGAGGATGGTTTCGACGAGGAAACGCTCATCCAGCTGTGCCTCGAGCGGACCGCGGGAGACTTCGGTACGCCGCTTCAGCCGGACCTCGCGCGTGCGACCGTCGAGCACTTCGACTCCGACTACCCCTGGTTCGTGCTGGTACCCGGTCTCTCGGGCGACGTCGAAAGCCTTGCATACTGCACGATCGGCGGGACTGAGGCGAGTCCCACGTTCGAGCTTCGGGGTGCGGCGGATGCGTCCATGGAAGATGAGATCCGTAGCTGGGTCTCCTGACGGCATTACGGGGCGATACCTGCGGCACCCGTGACACCGGGGCCCTCCATCCGCCACACTGAGTCCCATGGGATCAGCGTTGACCACCATCGGACTGCCCGTCGCTCTCGGGATCATCATGCTGGGGCTCGGGCTCAGCCTCACGCTCGCCGACTTCGCGAGGGTGCTGAAGCAGCCGAAGGCGGTGATCATCGCGCTGCTCTGCCAGCTCATCGTCCTGCCGGCGATCTGCTTCGGCCTCGTGCTCGCCTTCCAGCTCCCACCGATCCTCGCGGTCGGAATGATGATGCTCGCCGCGTCTCCCGGCGGCACCACCGCCAACCTCTACAGCCACCTGTTCCGAGGCGACATCGCCCTCAACATCTCGCTGACCGCGGTGAACTCGGTCATCGCAGTGATCACGCTCCCGGTGATCACCAACTTCGCGATCGCCTACTTCGAGCCGTTCGACGACCGTCTGGGGCTGCAATGGTCGAAAGCCCTCGAGGTGTTCGCGATCGTACTCCTGCCGGTGGCGCTCGGCATGATCGTGCGACGCTTCTGGCCGAGATTCGCGGCCGGCATGGACAAGCCGGTGCGGATCGCCTCCGTCGTGATCCTGATCGTCGTGATCGCGGGCGCCGTCGCCTCGAACTGGACCCTGCTGGTTGCGAACTTCACGCAGCTCGCTCTCATCACCGTGCTGTTCTGCCTGATCAGCCTCGCCATCGGCTTCCTCGTGCCGCGGATCCTCCGGGTCGGGAAGCGGCAGGCGATCGCGACGTCATTCGAGATCGGTATCCACAACGCCACACTGGCGATCGTGATCGCACAGTCGGTCCTCGGTTCGGTGGAGTTGAGTCTGCCTGCGGCCGTGTACGGCGTGCTGATGTTCTTCATCGCGTTCGGCTTCGGCTTCCTGATCCGCGATCGCACGGACGAGCCCGCTGAGGGCGTCAATGCCCCCGCCCCCGCCCCCGGTTCCTAGACTGGAACGATGCGACCGCTTACCGAAGCCGACGTTCGGGCATCGTTCGTCAACGCGGATGCCGACGAACTGCGGCTCATGGAGATGCCACACGACTTCCTGCTCGTGGACTGGGACTATCTCGATTTCTTCGCCTGGCAGGATCCCGGCGCGGGCCGCCGTGGCTACGTGCTCATCCCGCATGACGACGGCGTGGTCGGAATCGTGCTGCGTGCCACGGAACCCGGTCGCGGTCGATCGGGGATGTGCAACATCTGCCACACGATGCAGCCGGGCAACCAGATCGCGCTCCTCTCCGCACGTCGGTCCGGCGAGGCGGGTCGACGAGGTGACTCGTTCGGCACCTACATGTGCGCCGACCTCTCCTGCCACGACAATGTGCGCCTGGCGCACCCGCTCGCGCCGAACGAAGTCAGGGCACCTGGTCAGGCCGATCTTCGTCTGGACGGCACGCGACGCCGGATGGAGAGCTTCGTCTCGCAGGTCTGGGCTGACGCCTGATCGCGGTTACGCTGGACGAACGTCCTGTGCTCGAAGGAGAAGCCATGAGTGATGCCATCCTGTTCGCCGTCGAAGAGGGGATGGCCAGGCTGACTCTGAACCGTCCTGCTCGTCTCAACGCCTTCAACGCAGACCTCGCTCACGCCTGGAGAGATGCCACGGCGGAGGCGACCTCGAGAGCGGACGTCAAGGCGATCCTGATCGATGCCGCAGGTCCGGCGTTCTGCGCCGGCGGCGACGTGATCGACATGGCGACGACGATGGGGGCATCCGGCGCGGAGATCACCGCGCTCGCCGAGGTCATCAACGCCGGGATCCGCTCTCTCACCGAGTCCGCTGTTCCTGTCGTCGCGGCCGCGCACGGCACCACGGCCGGTGGCGGACTCGGCATCCTGCTCTCCGGCGACTATGCCGTCGTCGGATCGCGGTCGAAGCTCGGCAGTCTGTACGCGAACATCGGTCTGACCCCGGATCTCTCTGTCTCCGCGCAGCTCGCACGCGCCGTCGGTCAGCGCCGCGCGCTGCAGCTCGTGCTGCAGGACCGTCTGCTGTCGGCTGCGGAAGCCGTGGAGTGGGGGCTCGTCGCAGAGGCTGTCGAGGGTGAGGATGCCGCTGCCGAGGCGGCGCTCGTGCGGGCACGCGGCGAGGAGATCGCCCGATTCTGGCTTGCAGGCGCTGCGGATGCGTACGGGCAGGCCAAGCGGCTGGTGCGGTCGCAGCCCGAGCGCTCCTTCGCCGAGCAGCTGAGCGAAGAGGCGCGCTCGATCGGGGCTTCTCTGGAGACACCGGATGCGCAGGCCAGAGTCGCGGCCTTCGCTGCAGCATCGGCGAAGAAGGCAGGCTGACTCTTCCTGCCCGAACAGGGTTTGGGGCCGCAGGTTTCCCCAGGCGGGGCGGCGGCCCTGGTAACCGGCAGCGCGCGTGGCAGGATGAGGGCATCGCCGCTCGACGAGAGGATCGCCATGTCCCAGCCGGACATCACCACGCATCAGACGACGCAGGGTGAGAAGAAGAACATGTCGCTGCTCATCAGGGGGTCCCTCTGGATCGCCATCGGAGCGCTGATCGCCGCGGCACTCGTGTGCGTCGTCTGGGTGCTCATCGGAGATCAAGACGGTCTGATCGGTCGTGCCTTCCTCACGATCCTGCTGCTCGCAGCCTTCGCCGGCATCGCGATCCTCGAAGCCGGCCTCGCGCCGAACCGCCCCGACTGGCTGCAACTGGCCAGCATGGTGAGCTGGATCGTCGCGCTCCTCGTCGGCGCCGTGAAGATCTGGCTCCCCGAAGACGGCTTTTACTTCGGTGCGGAGCGCTTCTTCCAGCTGCTCCTCGTCATCGGCATCCTGCAGCTCGCGCTCGTGCACGTGCGCCTGTTCACGCCTGCCGCTCAGCGATACGTCACCACTTTCACGCGGGTGATCTACATCGTGACTATCGTGTTCCTCGGCGGCCTCGTCGGCATGCTCGTGTTCTTCCTCGCGTTCCCGAACACCTTCTTCTACGGCGAGCTGTACTGGCGCATCGTGGTCGCGCTCACGATTCTCGTAGCCGTCGGCACCACGCTCATCCCGCTGCTGAACGCACTCTTCGCGCCGAGAAAGAAGACCCCGGCCGACCGGGCCGCGGTGGCGCCGTCGTGGCCCACATACGCCGATGGCATCACCCCCCTCCCGGCGTTGCCCGATGCGACTCCCGACTGGAACGCCTACTACACCGGCTATCCGACCGTCGCTCCGCCGCAGCCGGCGCTTCCGCAGGCGCCGACCTCGGCGTTCCCGGGGTTCCCTGAGGTTCCGCAGCCCGCCGCTGCGCAATACGCGCAGCCGGCCACTCCTGGTGAGCACCCGGTGCCGCCGTCCGCCCCCACACTGCCCGCGGCCCCGCAGGGGTCACCGCCCGCGTTCCCGCCGCCGCCGCCCGCGCCGCAGCAGTCCGCGCAGTGAGCCTCGCACTCGAGCTCGGCGAGCTCGCCACCGAGATCGCTCGTGAAGCCGGGGAGCTCGCACGCACACGTCGGCAGGAAGGCGTGCGCCTCGCCGCAACCAAGTCGTCTCTCGCTGACATCGTGACGGAGGCCGACCGAGAGGTCGAAGCTCTCATCCGCGCACGCCTCCGCGCCGCACGGTCAGAGGACGGTTTCCTCGGCGAGGAGACGGGCGCTGAGGGCAGCAGCAGCGGGATCACGTGGGTCGTCGATCCGATCGACGGCACCGTCAATTACGCATATGGCATCCCTGCGTACAACGTGAGCATCGCCGCTGTTCGTGGTGAACCCGACCCGCAGTCTTGGGAGGCACTCGCCGCAGCGGTGAATGCACCGGCCCTCGGGGAGATCTTCACGGCGGCGCGCGGCCACGGCGCCTGGTCGGATGGGAATCGCCTCGCGGTCAGCGACGAGACTCCGGCCGGCGCGCTCCTCGCGACGGGCTTCGGCTACGACCCCGCGACGCACGAAGGCGACCTCGCCACCGTGGGTCGGGTGATGCCGATGGCGCGCGATCTCCGACGGATGGGCGCCGCGGCGCTCGACCTCGCCTACGTTGCGGCAGGACGCCTCGACGGGTACTTCGAGCGGGGTCTGCGTCCTTGGGACTTCGCCGCAGGCGCACTCCTGGTCGAGGAAGGGGGCGGTGTCGTCTCGTGGATCGACGTCGACTCATCACGTCCGATGCTGATCGCGGGCGCGCCCGGTGTGCACGCGCAGCTCGTCGCGATCCTCGACGAGAAACACTGAACGATTCATGGCATTCCCAGACTGATCAAGGTATGGTTTATGCGATCGTTACTTTCGCCACCCGAAGGTGAAAGTCTAAGTTTGCGCCCCCCGAGCTTGACGCACGACCGAGAGAAACCTTTTGCCCTTCGATAATTCCCAGGCTGCCTCTGCGCCCACGCGCCGTTCCAGCCGACACCGCATAGCGGCCGCTGAGGCCCCCGCGGCGGGAACGACGGCTCCTATCTCTGCCGCAGAGTCCGCCATCGCCCTCGCCGCAGTCGCCCCTCTTTCGCGCCGCGCCACCCGTCAGCGTCAGTCGTCCGGCGAAGCTGCCGTGGAGGCACCTGCCGAGCCGTTCATCGCCTCGCCCGAGCCGATCATCGCCGATGTTCCCGTCGTTGCAGACAACGTCGAAGGGCATGTCGAGGTAGCGATCGAGGAGCTCGTCGAGGTCGTCGACCCCGCTGCGTCTTCCGCATCAACTCAGAGCTCGCAGCAGGATCGGCCGGTCGATGACGATGTCGACGCCTTCGAACGCGCCTCTCGTGCCTTCCGCATCACGGGATCGATCCCGACCGTCGCTGCTTCCGAGCAGGTTCCGGCCGAGCGGACGAATGCCGCAGAGGCCGAAGCGCCCGCGCATGTCGCTCCCCGCCGTCCGCGCAGCATCCGCAAGGTCGTGACCGTCGGTGCGACGGTCGGCGTGATGAGCCTCGCGGGCCTCCTTGCGGTGTCGATGACGCTTCCGGCTGAGGCTGTCGCCGGCGTGCAGGGAACATCGGTCGCCTCCATGTCTCTGGTTTCGGCGTCCGCTGACGAGGCCAAGGGCGCTGCCGCCGGAGAGATCCAGGCATTCGTCGCGCCCTCCGGCGTCGAGAGCGAATCGCTCGTTCGTGCCGATGACTTCAGCACGGTCTCGCTGGCCGAGGTCGCAGCGGAGCAGGGCATCAACTACTCCGGTGAGATCTTCACGAACGATCCCGATGCGGCGATCCAGTGGCCGTTCCTCGTCGGCGTCGGTATGAGCTACGGCTACGGCATGCGAAGTGGTCGCCTGCACGAGGGCATCGACTTCGTGCCGGGTAACGGTGCACCGATCCAGGCGATCGCCGACGGCACGGTCCGTATCGCGACCGAGCAGGGCGGCGCCTACGGCGTGACCGTCTACATCGATCACGTCATCGACGGTTCGGTCATCACGAGCCACTACTCGCACATGCAGTACGGCTCGCTGAACGTCAAGGCCGGCGACACCGTGAAGGTCGGCACCATCGTCGGCAAGACCGGAAACACCGGCCGCTCCTACGGCGCACACTTGCACTTCGAGCTCATCGTCAACGGAACGACCATCGATCCGATGCCGTGGCTCAAAGAGAATGCGGGCCGCACCTCGTACTGACCGGCTCGATTTCATGAGGACGCCACAGTGATGGTATTCTCGTACGGTTGCCCCGCGAGGGGCAGCACGCCCCGATAGCTCAGTGGTAGAGCACTTCCATGGTAAGGAAGGGGTCGTCAGTTCAATCCTGACTCGGGGCTCGCAGCATTCTTCTCACGCGGACGGATGCCTCGCGGCAGGGTAGCTCAGCTGGTTAGAGCGCACGACTCATAATCGTGAGGTCGCGGGTTCAAGCCCCGCTCCTGCTACAGATGAAAACCCCGGTTCGCCGGGGTTTTTCTGATCTCAGGCAGTGCGTGTTCCAGGCGGTGAGCGCCGGGCTCTAGCGCGCCGGCTGCAGGCCTCCGATGGGCGAATCCATGTCGCCGTTGACGTACATGTAGCCGTCGATGATGTCGGCCGAGCGTCCTCTGCCCAACCATGCGTCCACACCGTCGCACACGTTCGTCGTCTGCAGGAGCAGCGCTTCCAGATCTATCCTGCCCGCGGGGTCCTGGGTCCATCGGCCGCTCAGGTCATTGCAGCCGTCGTTCCCGGTGACGGTCCCGTCTGCCGCGAACCGCAGGAACGGGGTGCCGTCGACGCTCGCCTCCCACTCTCCTGAGGGATCGGGGAGCGGGGGTGCCGTCTCGGCCGGAATCTCGCCATTGGCGATCCTGTCGTTGCGCTCGTGCATCGGAGCCAGGCCGACCTGGAACACGACGCCGGTCACGACCGCCGAGAGCAGCACGAGGATCACGCCGAGCAGCGGCCCCCGGTACGCGGGCTTCCCCCGACGGCGGAGCGCCATCGCTGTGACGACCGCAGCGATGACGGAGGCCCCGACCGCCCAGGGATACACGGCGCGGGCGCCGAGACTGAGGTCGAGGTCGCAGTCGCCTTCGCAGCCGACGACGCTGAACGACTCGAGGATCTGCACCCAGTACGTCACGAGGAGGATCAGGGGGATGAGGATCCAGAGGCCGACCGCGAGTCCGACCCGACTCGATCGGTCCTGGTCTGTTGCTTCGGGCCGGAGTTCCTCTGCGCTCATGTCGTGTACCCGCTGCCTGCCACTAGCTGGACGGAGTGACCTGCACGCGCGATGGTTTCTCGACGGGAGGCCAGACGACGAGCAGGAAAGCGGCGATCGGACCGAACAGCAACGTCAACAGAAACCAGGCCCACGCCGACCTGTTGCGCGTCCGCGCGAATCCGCCCGCGAGGATCGCCACGGTCAGCCACATCGCCGATACGACGGTTCCGAGGTACTCGACAGTCATGCTCTCGAGGCTACGGGGGCGCACGTGGACCGACTGCAGGCGGGTGGCGTGTCGAGCGTGTGGCGCGGGGCTCGTCACCAGCGGGCTGCTGCGGGGCATATCGTGGCAGTGGAATCGATTGTGAACTGACATCGATGGTGAACGGACAAGGAGCGGCATGCGCATCGCACTGCACTCGGTGATCGCAGAAGGTGCGATCGACGATTACCGGACTCATCACGCCCGGATCCCTGAGGCGTTGCGGGAACTCTTCGGCGTGGCCGGCATCCAGGACTGGACCATCTGGCGCTCCGGACGCAACCTGTTCCACCTCGTCGAGTGCGACGACTTCGACGCGGCCATGCACGTGGTGAACGCCTCGCCGGCGAACGACGCCTGGCAGGCCGATATCGGCCGATTCGTCGAGGGATTCCACGGGCCGGACGGCGAAGACGGCTTCACTCCGATCGAGCAGGTCTGGGCTCTCTCGACGCAGCGAGGTGCCGAGAGCGGAGTCTGACCCATGCGGGCGGTATCTTTTGGATACCAGATGCCCTTGCGGGTAACTAGAGGCCTTCGGATAGCGTGACGCGCATGGCAACCACGAACACTCCGGAATCCGCTTCCGCCTCGATGTCGATCCCTGACCGCATGTCCGCGATCGGCGCGCGCGGACGGCGCCCCGTGACCGACCCCGACGCGCTCGTCGACATCTCCCTGCCCGTCCCGACTCCGAGCGGGAGAGACCTCCTCGTCGAGGTGCAGGGGGTCTCGGTGAACCCGGTCGACGTGAAGGTCCGAGCCGGAGCATCCACCACCGGCACGCCGCGGATCCTCGGCTATGACGCCGCGGGCGTCGTGGTCGCGGTGGGCGAGCAGGCAAGCCGGTTCGCGGTGGGGGACCACGTGTACTACGCGGGGCAGATCGATCGCCCCGGAACGAACTCCCGCTATCACCTCGTGAACGAGAACATCGTCGGCCATGCGCCGCGCACTCTCTCCGTCGCCGAGGCGGCCGCGTTGCCGCTCACGGTCATCACCGCGTGGGAGAGCCTGTTCGATCGGCTCGCCCTCGGCCGCGAGAGCGAGGGGGTCCTCCTCGTGATCGGTGCGGCGGGCGGCGTCGGCTCGTTGATCATCCAGCTCGCGAAGGCCCTCACGCGCCTGGAGGTCATCGCCGTCGCCTCACGCCCCGAGACGGCGGACTGGGTACGGCAGATGGGGGCCGACCACGTGGTCGGCCGTGACTTCGCGGCAGAGGTGTCGGCGATCGCTCCTGCCGGCGTCGACTACGCGTTCACCTCGTTCACGCCGGGCAACGTCAAGGCGATCGCAGAGGTCATCCGTCCGCGCGGGCAGGTCGTGTCGATCGATGAGACCGGTGGCAGCATCGACGCGCTCAAGGCGAAGAGTGTGACGTGGCACTGGGAGCTCATGTTCACCAGGCCCGTGACGGATCCTGCAGACGATTACCAGCACGACCTGCTGGAACGGGTCGCCGAAATCGTCGACGAAGGCGTGATCCGCACGACGCTCACGACCCATCTGACCCCACTGGATGCGGCGACCCTGCGCCGAGCCCACGAGATCGTCGAGGCGTCCCGCACCATCGGCAAAGTCGTCGTGACCGACTGGCCGGAGGCGCATCAACTATCGTGAAAGCGATATGACCGCCGCTGCCCGTCACGATGCGATCCTCCGCGAGCTGGAGCTGCGGGGGTCACTCTCCAGCACCCCGTACGCCGCGCGGCTGGGGATCACGCCCATGACGCTCTGGCGCGACCTGGTCGCGTTGGAGGAGCGCGAACTCCTGGTGCGCGTGCACGGCGGCGCGGTCTCTCTCGAGGTGGCACAGCAGCAGTCGCGCGGTGCGCGTGATGCGGTGGGAGCGAGGCCACGCCCGGTGGCCACCATCGGGATGATCGTTCCGACCACCCAGTACTACTTCCCCGAAGTGATCCGCGGTGCGAGCCAGGCTGCCCACGAGTCGAACTGCCGGCTCGTGGTCGGCGCCTCGAATTATTCGCCGCAGGAGGAGTTCCGGCAGGCCGAGCGGCTCATCGCCAGTGGCGTCGACGCGCTCATGATCACTCCGCACGACACGCTCGCGGGGGATTCGCCTCTGCAGCGGATGCTCGCTGAGGTGGGTGTCCCGGTGGTGATGGTGGAGCGCTCGGTCGAGGACCGGCACGCCGGGCGGCTCGAATGGGTCCGCACCGATCACGCCCACGGAGCCGAGGTGGCCGTGCGACATCTGGCGGAACAGGGGCATACGGGTTTCGTCCTGGCTGCGCGGCCCGCTGCGACCGCCGCCGGACTGGATGCGGGGTTCAGACGGGCGATGGCCGCGATGGATCCCGTCTCCGCTGTCGCGCTCCGGCGCGAGCTCTCCGACCCTCAACTCGGCGACAACGCGAACATCGCCGAGCTCGACGATCTGCTCGACGACTGCATCGCACAGGGGGTGACGGCTGCGATCCTGCTCGGCGACGCGGATGCGATGGCCTTCCTCGATCTGGTGCTCGAGCGCGGTCTGCGTGTGCCGGACGACTTCGCGGTCGTCGCGTATGACGATGAGGTCGCAGCCTTCGCCACCGTGCCGCTGACGGCCGTCGCCCCGCCGAAGCACGAGCTGGGTCATGCCGCGCTGCGCCTATGCGTCGATCGGCTGAAGCAGGCGACCGGCGCCACGCACACGCCCGTGCGGATGGCGTTGCTCCCCGCTCTCGTCGTCAGGGACTCCAGCGTTCGCCCGCACTGATTGTTAGGTTTTGTTATAACTCGGGTCCTGGTGTTGGTGAATCGCGCGGCGTGCCGAAAGATCGAATCCGCACGGTCAACGATTCAAAGGAGAACCCGCGATGTCCCTGCGTCGAACTTCCCTCTCGGTGGCGGCCCTGGTCGCCACATCCGCTCTCGTCGCAGGCTGCGCCGGCGGTGGTGCGACCGCCGAACCCGACAAGCCCTCGGCCGCCCCGAAGGGCGAGGTCACCTTCTGGTCCTTCCTCAGTGGCATGTCCGATGTCGCCGCCGCGTTCAACGCGAGCCAGGACGACATCACCGTCAAGTTCGAGGAGATCCCGAACGGTGCGAACGGCGGCTACACCAAGCTGTCCGCCGCGATCGAGTCCGGCAGCGGCCCCGACGTCGTCGGCATCGAGTACGACCGGCTCCCCGGCTTCGTCGCCGCTGAACAGCTCGCCCCGGTGGATGACCTGGTCTCAGGCGACCTGCTCGGCAAGTACGACGAGCAGGTGCGAAGCCTCGTCTCGTTCGGCGACGCGGCCTACGCGCTTCCCTACGATGCACCGCCCATGGTCATCTGGTACCGCCAGGACGTGCTCGAGGCCGCCGGCGTAGAGGTTCCGAAGACCTGGGACGAGTTCGAGGAGGCTGCCCGGGCAGTGAAGGCCGTGAACCCTGACGCCTACCTCACGAGCTTCTTCACGAACGAGCCCCAGCTGGCGCCGATGTCGTGGCAGGCGGGCGCCGAATGGTTCACGGTCGAGGACGACAGCTGGAAGGTGGCCATCGACGACAAGGAGTCGCAGAAGGTCGCCGACTACTGGCAGCGCCTGATCGATGAGGGTCTGGTCAAGAAGCAGCTCGGCTTCAGCGACGAGTGGACCGCCGATCTCAACAGCGGCGTGGTCAACGCCTGGGTCGGTGGATCCTGGAGCGCCTCCGCGCTCAAGACGCGGACCGAGGCCTCAGGTCAGCAGGGCAAATGGATCGCGGCCGCTCCGCCGTCATGGGACGGAAAGCCCACCGGGGCGCTGAGCGGAGGAACGAGCTTCGCGATTCCGGAGAACTCCGACAACGCGGCCGCGGCCGCCGTCTTCCTGGAATGGCTCGTCACCTCGTCCGAGGCCATCGAGGCACGTGGTGCCGTCGGCACCGCCTACCTCGCCTATCCCGGGCTGAATGATGTCGCGGCCTCCGTGGCCCCCACCGACTACTACGCGAACGACATCTACGAGGTGTTCGACGAGGCGTCGGCGAACCTCGGTCCGTGGGCCTGGGGGCCGAAGTACGACCTCACCGCCACTGCGCTCAAGGATGCCGTCACCGCTTCTCCCACGTTGGGCGACGCGCTTCAGGTGACCCAGAAGGCGACCGTGGACGGGCTCGGAAAGCTCGGCCTCGACATCAAGGAATGACGGATGCGTCGGGCGGGTGGGCACTCCGCCCGCCCGACGGACCAGATCGAAGGACAACGACGATGACAGCTCCCGCACCCGCGAAGACGCGGACGAGGAAGACCATCCCGGGAACGGGCGGTCGCACGGCCTCCGTCTTCCTGATCCCCTTCTTCGCCCTGTTCGCGCTGACGATGATCGCCCCGGTCATCTACGCGATCGGGATGAGCCTGTTCGCCGAGAAGCGCAGCGGCCTCGGCTTCGGGGGAGCGACCACCGAGTTCGTCGGCCTCGGCAATTACTTCGAAGTGCTGTCGGACCGCACGTTCACCGACGGCTTCGGACGTCTCGCGCTCTACTGCCTCATGTACGTCCCCTCGCTGCTCATCGTTGCGCTGGTGCTCGCCCTGCTGCTGGATGCGACGGTCGCCTACGCCAAACGCACCTTCCAGCTGCTGCTGTTCCTCCCCCATGCGGTGCCCGGTGTGATCGCCGCACTGATCTGGGCCTATCTGTACACCCCGGGTGTGAGCCCCATCGTGAAGGCGCTCGAGTCGGGTGGCATCGCCATCGACTTCCTCTCGGTGCAGCTCGTGCTCCCCTCGATGGTCAACATCGCGGTGTGGGAGTGGGCGGGCTACAACGTGATCATCCTCTTCACCGCTCTGCAGGCCGTGCCCCGCGAGATCCTCGAGGCGGCCAAGGTCGACGGCGCGGGGGAGATCCGCACCGCCTTCTCGATCAAGACCCCGCTCGTCTGGCCGGCCATCGGCGTCGCGCTGCTGTTCACGGTGATCGGCTCGCTGCAGCTGTTCACCGAGCCGAAGATCCTCTCCTCGGCGACGACGGCTGTGACCAGCACCTGGGTGCCGAACATGTGGGCCTACGACGCGGCGTTCAACCGCAACAACCTGCCGCAGGCCGCAGCAGCCTCCATCATCCTCGCCCTGCTCGCCGGCCTGCTGTCCTGGGTCGTCACACGATTCACCTCGAAGGAGCCGACGCGATGACCGCCGTGATCGATCGTCCGGTGCCGCACTCTCCGGCATCCGCCAAACCGCCGCGCACTCCTCGGACCCGCCGTGCCGGCGGACGCAGCAATCTCCCGGCCAAAGTCGGGGTCAACGGACTGCTCATCCTCGGCTCCGCCTACATGGTGTTGCCGCTGCTGTGGCTCGTGTTCGCCGCGACCAAGAACGCGGGCGACCTGTACTCCGGCAACGCCTTCGCCTTCGGGACCGACTTCCTCGCCAACATGCAGCGGCTGCTCGCGCAAGACGACGGCATCTTCCTCCGTTGGCTCGGCAACAGCATCCTGTATGCAGGTATCGGAGCGATCATCGGCGGCTTCGTCTCGCTCATGGCGGGCTACGCCTTCGACAAGTTCGAGTTCCGGGGCAAGCGCGGCCTCTACGCGTCGGTGCTCGTCGGCGTGCTCATCCCGAACACGGCGACGGTGATCCCGCTCTACCTCCTCGCGGCATCGGTCGGGCTGACGAACACGATCTGGGCCGTCGTGATCCCGACGCTGTGCAACCCCTTCAGCGTGTACCTGGCCAGGGTGTTCTCCTCGGGCTACCTGCCGGGGGAGACGCTCGAGGCAGCTCGCGTAGATGGAGCTGGACCGATCCGCAGCTTCCTCCAGGTCGGATTCCCGATGCTGGTTCCCGGTTTCGTGACGATCGCGCTCTTCCAGTTCGTCGGCATCTGGAACAACTTCATGCTGCCGCTGATCATGCTGCAGAACCGGGAGCTGTTCCCGTCGAGTGTCGGCATCGCCCTCTGGCAGAGCCAGGTGCAGCAGAACCCCGAGTTCGCCACCCTCGTCATCGCCGGATCCTTCGTGTCGGTCGTCCCCCTGATCATCGCCTTCGTGATGCTGCAGCGGTTCTGGCGGGCTGGCCTCTCCGCAGGGAGCGTCAAGTGAGTGCGCGGCGTCCGGTGATCGCCTTCGCGATGGCGGCATCCGTGCGCGAGCGCGTGTTCCCGGAGGTGCTGATGGGCGAGTTCGAGGCAGCGGCGGACGTCGCCGGCTTCGTCACCGAGTTCGAGTCCGCAGAGGCACGGGCGATCCTCGCCGACGTCGAGGTGCTGGTCACCGGGTGGGGCGCACCGCGTCTCGATGCTGTGCTGCTCGACGCGGCGCCCCGCCTCGTCGCGGTGCTCCACGCAGCCGGCACGGTCAAGCCGTACCTGACGCCCGAGCTCCTCGCCCGAGGGGTGCGGGTGAGCTCGGCCGCCGCGGCGAACGCGGTGCCCGTGGCCGAGTACACCGTGGCGATGATCGTGTTGGCCGGCAAGCGGGTGCTTCCGATCGCCCGCAGGTACCGCGAGCTCCAGGACGACTTCGACGTCGAGGCGACGTTCCCCGGCATGGGCAACTTCGGCCAGCGCATCGGCATCGTCGGCGCATCGAAGATCGGCCGGATCGTGATCGACATGCTCAAGGCGTATTCGTTCGAGGTGGTGGTCCACGACCCGTATCTGACGGAGGGCGAAGCCGCCGAGCTCGGTGTCGCTGCCGTTTCGCTCGATGAGCTGCTGCGCACGAGCGACGTGGTGTCAGTGCATGCGCCGTCGCTGCCCTCCACCAGGAACCTCCTCGACGCGCGGGGCATCGACCTCATGCCGACGGGGGCGACCCTGGTGAACACGGCGCGGGGCGAGATCATCGACCAGGAGGCTCTGACCCGCAGGGTCGTCGCGGGCGAGCTGTTCGCGATCCTCGACGTGACGGTGCCCTGGATCCTCGAGGCGGATCATCCGCTGTACACGGCCGAGAACGTGCTCCTCACCCCGCACATCGCGGGCTCTCTCGGTGTCGAACTCGGAAGGCTGTCCGGGGCGATGCTCGACGAGCTGCGCCGCATCGCCCGCGGAGAGCCGCTCGCGCACGAGATCGAACCCGAGCTCCTCGCCATCACGGCCTGACTCGTCCCCCTTTCCGCATTTCTCGCCGACGACACTGACCCACTCCCGTTCAACGACGACACAAGGAGCATCCCCATGTCAGATTCCCCGAAGATCTCCCGACGGACCGTCCTCCTCGCCGGCGCAGGCGGACTGCTCGCCGCAGCCTCCGGGGTGGCGGCGGCGCAGCCTGCGCAGGCGGTGTCGACACTGTTGCGCACCGGACGCGAGGCGACCACGATCACCGAGATCGGACCGGGGATCATGCAGTACTCGCTGATGAGCGGTGTCGTCCTCGACGGCATCTCGTACATCGGGTCGCGCAACCTGGAGCCCACCGGCATCATCGCCTTCGACATCGCCTCCGGCACGGTCGTGCACTCGACCACGCTGGCGACCGGCCACAGCATTCAAGCGCTCGCGGTCGATCCGGTGCGAAAGCTCCTCTACGCCGGCATCCTGCAGAAGGCAGCAGGCGGCGACAACCTCTACCGCTGGGATCTGTCGGATCTCGGATCGCCCGCTGTCGCGATCGGGAAGATCGGGGACCGTGATGTGCGTGACCTCGCCGTCTCGCCCGACGGGACGCTGTTCGCTGTGGGCGGCGGCGGTACCGGCGCTCCGGCCCTCTGGCAGTACATCCCGGCGACGGGAGCGATCACGAGCCTGGGAGTGCCGGATGCGAAGGCCACGCTCGCCAGGGCGGTCGCTGCGACCGATGCGACCGTGTACTTCGGGGCGGGCAGCACGCTCGGCGGCGGCTCCGGCACCAGCAGGGCGGCGCTCTACGCATTCGACCGCGCGGCGGGCTCCTTCAGCGACATCACACCGGCCGCGATGGTGAACGACCCCAGCATCCGAGAGCTCGGCATCGACGGCGACCGGCTGCTGGTGTCGACCGCCGGATCGGCCGAGTCGTCGAAGCTCGCCACCGTCGCGCTCGCCGACCACTCGTCGGTGCAGATCGTGACCTCGATCGGGAAGACCGCCAAGAACTTCGCCGTGATCGCCGGTGCCGTCTACTGTGCGAACGAGACCGGCGTGCTGCGCTGGATTCCCGGCGAGGATGCTGTGCAGCAGCTGCCCCTGACCATCGACCTCGGCGAGGTGTGGGGGCTCGATGCGCACGAAGATGGGCTCGTGGTCGTCTCCGGCTATGGTTTCGTGGCTGTGCTCGACGCGGAGGGTGGAGTCCTCGGCGAGTACGACCTCGGTGAGGCCGGCGCACCCGTCAGCGCCCAGACCTGCATGGGCATCGCGGTCGGTGCGGGCTACGCCTACGTCGGCGGCAACGGAGGGATCGCCCGGCACGATCTGCGACGCGGTGGGGTGGTCAACCTGCGCGCACCCGGCGAGGCGAAGGACGCCGAGGTCGTCCGCGGCGTGCTCTACACGGGGCAGTACAGCTCGCAGGGCATCTGGTCGTACGACCCGCGCTCCGGCGATCCCATCCATCGCGTCGCAGAGTTCCCCTCGGCGCAGAACCGTCCGCTCGACACGCACTGGGACGACTGCAACAGGCTGCTGCTCGTCGCGGCACAGGCCGACACCGAGGGCGGCGGTTCGCTGTGGACCTACGATCCCCGGCGGAACAAGAGCACGCATGTGATCAACCCGATCGATGGGGTGCAGCTCGTCCGTGCCGTCGTCTCGGTGGACGGGGTCGCCTATCTCGGCGGCGACAACGCCCAGAAGACGGGCCGGCGAGGGACGATCGTGGCGTGGGATCCGATCGCGCATCGCGAGCTGTGGCGCCTCGAGACGAACCAGCCGAACGGCATCGCCGCTCTCGCGAGCCACGGACGGCACCTCTTCGCCCTCACGATCAAGGGCGCTCTCGTGGTGATCGATCTACGCCGTCGCACGATCGTGCACACCGGCGATCTCGCCGCGCTCGTGCCAGGGTTCGCCGCGATGACGGCGGCCAGGGGAGTGATCTACGGCGTCTCGGACACCACCCTCTTCCGCATCGACCCGCGCACTTTCGAGGTCACCACCGTCGTCCCCGCCATCAACGGCGGTTGGTACAGCGGTCCCCACCTCAACGTCGATGACGACGGTGTGATCTACACGCTTCGTGGTCGGACCCTGGTGACGGTCGACGACCGCCCGCGTCGGGTCTGAGCCGGGGTCAGGCGGGTGTCGCTCCGATCGAGGGGATGCGCTCGTGCGCTCCCCGGATCACGACCCAGACGATGGCGACGCCGATGATTCCGACGAGCACATAGAACAGACCGGAGATCTGGATGATGCTGCTCGGTGTCCCCACACCGGCGGCGAAGACCGAGAAGTCCCACACGCCGTGGAGCACCATCGCCCAGATGAGGGAGCCCGTCACACGGCGCAGGATGTACAGCGCCGTTCCCATCAAGAAGGCGGTGCCGACCTGGCTGATCGTGCCGGCGACCGGGGCGCCGAGAAGGATGTTGGCGAGGTGCATCGCTGCGAAGAGCGCAGAGGAGAAGAGCCATACCCACACCTCGGAGAACCGTGAGCGCAGCGCGGTGAGCAGCAGTCCGCGGTGCACCAGTTCTTCGGTGAAGCCGACCAGGAGGAGGACCAGAGAAGCGCCGAAGAAGGCAACGCTGTAGGCGCTCCAATCGGTCCCGGCCAAGTTCATCACGGCGGCGACGGCGATCAGGACGGGGACGAAGATCGGCCACTTGTGTCGGCTGCGCTGCGCCTCGTGGATCGCGGGGCCCCACCAACCCAACAAGCTGGTGGTGATCGCGAGAAGCACCGTTGCGATGATGAGCGAGAGCCCGCCGCCGAGGAACAGGTTCCCTGCGCTGTCGCCCCAGGTGTCGTAAGGGATGCCGGTCGAGTTCTGGATCGCGAACACGACGACGAGGTATCCGACCCAGATGACGAGGCCGATCCATACGCGCGGTGTGACCCGGAGCGACGCGGTCGTCACGCGGCGCGCTCCTCGGTGAAGGAGGGCTTCGCATCGCCGACGCGGCCGCGGATGAAGAAGAGCAACACGAATCCGGTGACGATCACCGCGATGTTGCCGAAGCCGGCGATACCGGTGAGTGCGCCTTCCGCGGGATACGCGGTCTGCAGGAAGATGCTCGGATCGGTGCTGGCGTGCAGCAGGATCGGCGCGATGATCGTCCCCGTGACGCGGAGGGCGAGGTACATCAGGATGCCGAAAGCGAAGGTGTACACGAGCTGGAACGCTGTTGCGAACAGCGATTGTCCGTTCAGGAGGTTGCCGGCATGCAGCCCCGCGAACACGGCAGCGGAGATCACCGCGACGACGATCTCGCGGTAGCCGGCCTTGCGAGCGAGGTTCACGACGAGACCGCGGGTGAGCACTTCTTCGGCGAATCCGATGAAGAGCCCTGCGAGGAGCCAGGTGGCCACGACGTCGAAGCCGACGTCGCCGTAGTCGATCGTCATGAAGCGCAGGATGTTGAAGAGCAGCACGACGACGATCGCGATCCACATCCATCCCCGGCCGCGGATCGGCTGCGTCCCGAAGACCTCGCGCCACCATCCGACCGACGCGATGAAGCCGGCGAGCAGCAGGCCACCGACGATGAGGGGCAGCACGTAGTAGACCACGATCGCCGCGGCGCTGGTCGGATCGTCGAGCTGAAGTGCGAGCGGAGTGAACGCGAGGGAGAGCAAGTCGTAGAGCACGAAGTACACGGCCGCGAGGATGAGAGCGCGCCACCAGCCGCCCTTCTCCCAGAACCTCTTCCAGGGGGATATGGCCGCGGGTGTCGACATGGGGAGCTCCAGACCGTCGGCGGGTGGGGGCGGCCGACTACCCGTCAGTTTGGCGCACGGCGGCGGGCGGCGTCCATCCGGAAAATCTGGGGAGTGTCGGAGGCATCACCCACGGAATCCCTTCGATCCGCGTGCCGGCGGGAGGTGTGGGATCGGGATCGGACGCGTGGCGCGCGAGGTGTCCTGGAACCTTCGGACGGCGTCGAGGACATCGTCGGCGGAGGAGTAGCGCAACGCGAGTGGAAGGTCGCGTCGCCACAGGACTTCGACCTCGGTCGGTGCATCCTCGAAGATCGTGCAGACGACTCTGCGGTGGTCGTTCTCGGGGTACTGCAGATCGTGGATCGCCCAGTCGGTCGGGCTGACCTCCACCAACGCGAACCTCCGATGTGGATCGTGCTCCATCATTCTCCTAGCTGTCCCCACGGTGAATGATGATCGATCCGTCCGCCGAAAGGGAGCCCCTTGACAGATCGAGGCCCCCACCCCAGGGAAGGAGTGGAGGCCTCGGTCGTCAGCGAGCTGCGGGGGCGGAGTCGGTATCCACCGGGCCCGTATCCGTGAGGACTGCTCCCGCACGCCCACCGCCGCGCTGCTCGGCCTCCAGTCGCTCTGCTTCCTCGCCGCTGATGGCTTCGCCGCGCGCGACGAGTCCCGCCGTGTCGGAGAGCGGGATCTGCTTGAGGAACAGCGAGAGCAGCAGCGCGAGCACGATGAAGGGTACGAGGTACCAGAACACCGGGGCCAGAGCGTCGGCGTAGGCGGTGACGATCCCTTCGCGCACCTCGTCGGGCAGCGAGCTGAGCGTCGACGGGTCGATCGTCGATGCGGCTTGCGATGCGGCGTCCGGAGAGGCTCCGGCTCCGGCGAAGACGCCGAGCAGGTTCTCGGTCAGCCGTGTGGTGAAGATGGTGCCGAACACCGCGGTTCCCAGCGACGCACCGACCTCGCGGAAGTAGTTGTTCGTGCTGGTCGCGGTGCCGATCTCGCCGGCGGGCACCGCGTTCTGCACGACCAGGACGACCACCTGCATGATGAGGCCGAGCCCGGCTCCGAACACGAACAGGAACACGCAGATCAGCCAGATCGGCGTCGACGCCGACAGCGTGGTCATCGAGACCATCGCGATGCCCGTGATGATCGTGCCGAGGATCGGATAGATCTTGTACTTGCCGGTCTTCGAGATCGCGATACCGGAGAAGATCGACGTACCCATGAGTCCGACCATCATCGGGATCATCAGCAGGCCGGATTCCGCGGCGGACGTGCCGGAAGACATCTGCAGGAACGTCGGCACGAACCCGATCGCGGCGAACATCCCGATCCCGAGTACGAGCCCGATCGCCGTGGCATTGACGAAGATCGGGTTGCGGAACAGGCTCAGCGGGATGATCGGGTCCTGCACACGCGACTCGGTGATCACGAACGCGGTCGCCGCGACGACGAGCCCGGCGCCCCAGGCCCAGGTGGCCAGCGAATCCCAGCCGAACTCCTTGTCTCCGCCGAAGTCGGTGAAGAAGATGAGGCAGGTGGTGGCGATGGAGAGGAAGATGACGCCGAAGATGTCGATCGGCTTCTGGGCCTTCTTGCTCGGCAGCTTCAGGGCGACCAGCGCGATGATGAACGCCGCGATGCCGACCGGGATGTTGATGTAGAACGCCCACTGCCACGTCAGGTGGTCGACGAAGTAGCCGCCGAGCAGCGGGCCGGCGACGGCTGACAGCCCGAAGACGGCGCCGAGCGGGCCCATGTACTTGCCGCGCTCGTTGGCGGGGACGATGTCGGCGATGATCGCCTGCGACAGGATCATCAGACCGCCGCCGCCGAGTCCCTGCAGGGCGCGGAACACGACGAACATCCAGAAGTCGGTGGCGAAGGCGCAGCCGACCGAAGCCAGGGTGAACAACGCGATCGCGATCAGGAATAGGTTGCGCCGGCCCAGGACATCGCCGAACTTGCCGTAGATCGGCATGACGATGGTGGTGGCCAGCAGGTAGGCGGTGGTGATCCAGACCTGGTGGTCGACGCCGCCGAGTTGTCCGACGATGGTCGGCATGGCGGTGGACACGATGGTCTGATCGAGGCTGGAGAGCAGCATGCCCGCGATGAGGGCGCTGAAGATGATCCAGATGCGGCGCTTCGTGAGCAGGAAGGGCGCATCCTTCGTGGCGGTGGCGGACATTCAGTGGTCTTTCTGTGACGGTGCGTAGAGGGAGCGAGCGAGCTCGAGGCGTCGTGTGATGAGGTCGGCGAACGGCTCGGTGGACTGGTGGTGCAGGAGCTGGTCCATGCTCAGGCGGACCAGCGCGCCGACGGTGTGCACGATGACGGCGGCCCGGAGCTCGGCATCCGGTGCGTCCTCGATGCGGCGGACGACCAGGCTCATGTCGCGCCGTTCGTTCTTCGCGAGCTGCTCGAAGGCGGCCTTGAGCAATCGCGGCTCCTGCTCGATCACCGCGAACATGGCCGGAGCGTCCTCGACCGGGTTGAAGAGATCGAACCGGCGGATCGTCAACTGGATGAAGTCGTCGAGGAGGTCTCCGTGCTGGGTGGCGAACTCCTCTTCGAGTGCCTCTTGCCGGGAGTCGATCGTCGCGAACCCGAAGACCGCGTTCTCTTTGCTCTCGAAGTAGTTGAAGAACGTGCGCCGGGACACTCCGACCTCGCTGCACAACTCCTCGATCGTGAACCCGGCGAAGCCCAGCTCGGTGGTGAGGCGGCGGGCGGTGTCGGTGAGTGCACGAGACGTCTCGCGCTTGCGCTGCTCTCGCAGTGAATCTGCACTGTCGCTCATGGAGTGCAATATTGCACTCTTAACCTTGGAGTGCACTGAGAGCGACGCATCGCGCCTGCTCGAAGATTTCTTTCGATCAATCTGTGACATTCGCCGTCCGGCATCCGTCCTAGTGATGGCGTCGCCGACCGCGACCTGCGTCCGCACTGCGGGCGGCATACGGATGAAGGAGCTCACGATGGCGAACACGACGGATGGCACTCAGCCCGAGATCCAGGTCGTCGCCCCGCTGCAGGGGGCTGCAGTGGGAACGACCACGATCGAGGATGCGGTGGTCGCGAAGATCGCCGGCATCGCCGCGCGTGACGTCAGTGGGGTCCACGCGCTCGGCGGGGGCGCCGCGCGTATGGTGGGCGCGATTCGGGACGCGCTCAACACGACCGACCTCTCGCAGGGGATCAGCGTCGCGGTCGGCGAAGCACAGATCACGGTCGACGTCACCATCGTCGCCGAGTACCCGGTCTCGCTGCAGAAGGTCGCGGACGACGTTCGCGCGGCCATCCATCGAGACATGGTCGAGCTGGTCGGGGTGGCCGTGGTCGAGGTGAACGTCACGATCGACGACGTGCACGTCCCCGCGGACGACGAAAACGACACGGACGAGGCGCCGACCGCATAGACGCCTCGTCGAGGACTCGGTCCCGAGACCCGGGGCCGGTATGGGAGAAGGAGAAGCCATGAGCGCTGAAGACAAGATCAAGGCCGCAGCGGAGAAGGTCGCCGGCAAGGCGAAGGAGACCGTCGGCAAGGTCGTCAACGACGACAAGCTCGTCGCCGAGGGCAAGGCGGAGCAGGCCAAGGGCAACGTCCGCGATGCCGCCGAGAACGTGAAGGATGCGTTCAAGAAGTGATGAGTCGGGGGAGAGGCCCATGCGGCCTCTCCCCGATCTCTCACAGGTGCGTGAGAAATGATCCGATCCGGTGGGGCATCTGTTCCGAATCTCTCTGGAGATCGGATCGAGGGGTGGGGTAGATGGAAGACCAACGCTTTCGCACAGCGCTCGAACAGGCGGACGACGGGATCGTCGCCGGTCGGGCGATGGACGGCGACGTCGAGGCGTTCGCGGTCCTCGTGCGCCGGTACACGCCCATGATGCGCGCGTACACGCAGCGGATGCTGAATGCATCGGCCGACGTCGACGACATCGTGCAGGAATCGTTCGTCACCGCCTGGCAGCGATTCGGTGAACTCGAAGACCCGGCCAAGGTCAAGAGCTGGCTGATGAGAATCGTCAGTCGGAAGGCGGTGGATCGCATCCGTGCGATCCGGCCGGCCGTGGACATCGACTCGATCGACCGTCCCGCCCCGCTGCATGCCTCGCCGACCGCGGTCGTCGAGGCGCGAGCGAGTGTCGCCGCCCTCGGGGCCGCGCTTCGCGAACTGCCGGATGCGCAGCGCGAATGCTGGGTGCTGCGGGAGATCGGCGGGTACTCCTACGACGAGATCTCCGAGGAACTCGGCATCCCCGTCTCGACCGCGCGCGGGCTGCTCGCGCGGGCCCGAAAATACATGATCGTACGGATGGAGGAGTGGCGATGACCGACGAGAGAGACACACCTGACGTCCGCCGGCTCGGCCTGGAACCGACCGATCTCGACGGGCACACGCTCGACGAGCTCACCGACTATCTCGACGCGGGGCGAAAGCCCGCCGATCGTTCGATCGACGAGTCGCCCGGCTGCCAGCTGGCGCTGGACGCACTGACCCGGCTGCAAGGGCTCGGCGCTGAGCTCATCGCCGCGGAGGCTGCCGCCGAACCCGCGGTCGACGAGAACTGGGTCGATCGCATCCTCAGCGGAATCGCGATGGATGCCCGCGCCGGAAGGCGCATCCCCTTCGAGTCTCCGGATCCGCGCGTCGACCTTGCGATCACCGAGGGAGCCGTGCGCGGCCTCATCCGTTCTGCGGAGAACGCCGTGCCGGGACTCCTCATCGGACGGTGCCGACTCGAAGGCGACGTGACCCAGCCGGGAACCCCGATCCGGGTCGCGATCGACGCGAGCGCGCTGCACGGACAGTCGATCCCGAAGGTCGCCGCTGAACTGCGAGCCGAGGTGGATCGGGGCCTTCGCGCGCACACCGAGTTGAACGTCGTCGCGATCGACATCGCGATCCGAGACATCCGGGAGGTGTCGTCGTGGGCGGGGGAGAGCTGATGGGGACACAAGAGCGCGAAGAGCTCGCAGCGGCCGTCGAGGCGACCCTGCGGTCGACTCCGGGCGTCCGCAGCGTCTATCGATCCGGTTCGCTGATCTCCAACCTGCTGCGCGTGGGGGCCGAGGCGATCGGCGTTCGCAAGGACGACGAGCCGATCGTCTCGGTGGTCGCGGCCGGCGATGCAGTGGCGGTGGAAGCGACGCTCGGTGTGGACTCCGGCGCGAGGTCGGCAGACATCCTTCGCGACGTGCACACCGCGATCGATGCGCTGCTGGGAGCACGAGGCGTGCGGCGGGAGAGCATCACTCTGACCGTCGCACACGTGCAGACCAGCGGCACCTCATGATCCGGTCCTGAAACCACCGAGTGCCGCCGTCCGGGGGGACGGCGGCACTCGGTCTTCCTGCGGTGATCAGGCGGAGGCGGCGCGCAGCCCTTCGACGAGCGGGGTCGTCGGTCGGCCGATCAGACGTGCGAGCGTGCCGTCGGTGTCGGCGAGTGCGCCGTTCTTGATGCCGGCGTCGAGCGCAGCGACGAATCCGGCCGTTCCCTCGTCGAGGCCGGCGTCACGGAGCGCTGCGATCTGGTCGTCGAAGCCGACCGGCACGAAGGAGACCTCGCGCCCGGTGACCTCGGCGAAGGCCGCAGCCAGATCGGTGTAGGTCCAGGCGACGTCGCCGCCCAGTTCGTAGACCTCGCCGATGTGACCGTCTTCCAGCACCACGACGGCGGCGGCGTCAGCGAAGTCCTTGCGACTGGCCGAGGCGACCCGTCCTTCGCCGGTGCCGGCGGCGAGCACGCCCGTCTCGGCGGCGCGGGCGAGGTCGGCGGCGTAGTTCTCGGTGTACCAGTTGTTGCGGAGGATCACAGCGGGCAGACCCGCGGCGGTGATCAGCTCTTCGGTCGCCTTGTGCTCCGGCGCCAGGATCAGGTCGCTCGTGGTCGCCTTGGGGGCGCTCGTGTAGACGAACTTGGAGATGCCGGCGGCCTTGGCCGCCTCGATGACCGCCTGGTGCTGGGCGACGCGCTGACCGACCTCGGACCCGGAGACCAGCACCACGGTGTCGACGCCCTCGACGGCTGCGGAGACCGAGGCGGGGTCGGTGTAGTCGAGGTGCACGACGCGCACGCCGAGATCAGCGGCCTTGGCCGTGTCGCGGGCTCCGGCGACGATCGACTGCGGATCGGCTCCGCGCTCGATGAGGCTGGCGATGATGAGGCGTCCGAGGTTGCCGGTCGCGCCGGTGACGAGGATGGTCATGAGGGGTCCTTTCGTAAGTGACATCCTCGACAACCCGCGGTGGGGCCTTAAGCATTCCAATCCGCGGGTACCCACTTTGGAGTAAGGTACCCACATGACGGTTAGTTTCGCGCAGATAAAGGAATCCACGCCGTTCGTCTTCGATCAGAATTGTGGAACGCGGGTGGTGCTCGACCACATCATGAGCAAGTGGGGCGTGCTGGTGCTCTCGTGCCTGTCCGACGGCACGCATCGTTGGGGAGCGCTGCGTCGTGAGGTCGACGGCATCAGCGAGAAGATGCTCGCCTCCACGCTGCGCACCCTCGTCGACGACGGACTCGTGCACCGGGAATCCCTCCCGACCGTGCCCCCGCACGTGGAGTACAGCCTGACCCCGCTCGGACGAGATCTGATGGAGCGGATGCTGCCCCTGATGGAGTGGGTGGCCGACCACGCCGACGGCATGCTCGAAAGACCCTGATTCTGCGGATTCCGTCGTCAGGGCCTGTTCTGGGCTTCGGATTCATGCTGTCGCAGAAAGCCGTTGACGCGATAACCGTGGTGGCTCTACTGTTCTGACATGGCAGCAACGACGCCGATTCATCTGGAACGACCCGACGGCAAGGGTCTGGCTGCGGGAACACTGGGACTCTGGGGGTCGACCGTCATCGGTCTGGCCTCGACGGCCCCCGTCTACTCGCTCGTCGCGACCCTCGGCTTCGTGGTGCTCGCGGTCGGTGCGCAGGCACCGATCGCCTTCATCATCGCCTTCGTGCCGATGCTCCTGATCGCCTTCGCCTATCGCGAGCTCAACAATGCGGTGCCCGATTGCGGGACGACGTTCACCTGGGGCACCAAGGCCTTCGGCCCCTGGGTCGGCTGGATGGGCGGCTGGGGCGTCGCGGTCGCCGGCATGGTCGTGCTCGCCAACCTCGCCCAGATCGCCTCGGTGTACTTCTGGTCGCTGATCGGGCAAGACCTCGAGAACAACGACTGGCGTGTGGTTCTGGTCGCGGTCGCCTTCATCGCCGCGATGACCTGGGTCAGCTGGCGTGGCGTCGAGATCGGCGAACGCATCCAGAACATCCTGCTGGGCATCCAGTACCTCGCTCTCGCGATCTTCGTCGTCACGGCGCTCTGGCAGTTCTTCGCCGGTACCGCACCGAACCCCACTCCCTTCGACTGGGAGTGGATGAACCCCTTCGCTTTCACCGACTGGTCGGGCTTCACCGAGGCCATCCTGCTCGCACTCTTCATCTACTGGGGCTGGGACACCTGCCTCGCCCTCAATGAGGAGACCAAGGACCCCAAGCGCATCCCCGGTCGCGCAGCGCTGCTTACCACCGTCATCCTGCTGTTCACCTACGTCGCCGTGACCATCGCGGCCATGATGTACGCCGGCCTCGGAGAAGACGGCACGGGCCTCGGCAACGAGGCGAATGCCGACGACTTCTTCCTCGCGATCAAAGACGGACTGCTCGGCCCGTTCGGCTGGGTGCTCGTGGTGTCGGTGATCATCTCGGCGATCTCGTCGACCCAGACCACGATCCTCCCGACGGCCCGCGGCACGCTCGCGATGGGGGTGTACCGGGCTCTGCCCGCCAAGTTCAAAGAAGTGCACCCGACCTTCAAGACGCCGTCCTTCTCGACCATCGTGATGGGTGTCGTCGCCACGGTCTACTACGTCGGCATGACCCTGATCAGCGACAACATCCTGCAGGACTCGATCCTGTCGCTGGGCCTCGCGATCGCGTTCTACTACGCCATCACCGGCTTCGCGTGCGTCTGGTATTTCCGGAAGGACCTGGCGAACTCCGCCCGCGAGTTCTTCTTCAAGGGCCTGTTCCCGCTGCTGGGTGGTCTCATGCTGGCCTGGGCGTTCATCCAGTCCGCGATCGACATGTGGGACGTCGACTACGGCTACACGGTCCTGTTCGGTATCGGCGGCACGTTCGTGATCGGCGTCGGCTCGCTGGCGTTCGGCCTGGTGCTGATGTTCGTCTGGTATCTGTTCCCGCGGTCGAAGCGGTTCTTCCGCGGCGAGAGCCTGAACCGCGAGACCCAGGTGATGGTGCCGGATGAGCCCGCCGTGACGATCCGCTCGATCGACGGAGGCATCTGAGGATGCCGGTCGCCACTGCCGACCTCTACGACGAACTCGAAGAGGGCATCCAGTCGCTTTCGCTGCAGCTGCGCTCGTTCGGGCAGCGGTCGGCGTTCGACGGCCCGATCCGCACCGTCCGCTGCTTCGAGGACAACGCGCTGGTGAAGTCCGTGCTGGCCTCGCCCGGCGAGGGCGCCGTGCTCGTCGTCGACGGCGGAGGGTCGCTGGAAAGAGCGCTCATGGGCGACATGATCGCCGCGTCAGCGGTGGCGAACGGCTGGGCGGGCGTCGTCATCAACGGGGCGATCCGCGACCGGGTCGCGATCGATGCGCTCGACCTCGGGGTCAAGGCGCTGGGCACCAATCCGCGCAAGAGCACCAAGCTCGGCGCCGGCGAGGTCGATGTCACGCTCGTGATCGGGGGAGTGGTGTGCCGGCCCGGTGCGCATCTGTACAGCGATGAGGACGGGATCCTCGTCGAACGCTGAGGGTCGCCCGGTGGCGCGGGGGCGCTTGTCCTAGGCTTGCTCCGTGCGCATCCGGCTCGATATCGCCTACGACGGCACCCACTTCCGCGGGTGGGCGAAGCAGCCGACTCTGCGCACTGTGCAGGGCACGCTGGAGGCCGCCCTCGCTCGAATCGTTGGCTCCGACGTGCAGTTCGTCGTCGCCGGCCGAACCGATGCCGGTGTGCACGCGAGCGGGCAGGTCGCGCACGTCGATCTCGACGAGAAGCAGTGGGCGCGCATCGAGGCCAGGCAGGGGCGCGCGCCGCTGGAGCCGGCCGAGACCATAGCCGGCCGCATGCGGGGTGTGCTCGGCGCCTATTCCGACGTCGCGGTCACCCGGACGTCCATCGCTCCCGCCGGCTTCGATGCACGGTTCTCCGCCGTCTGGCGCCGCTACCGCTACCGTCTCGCCGATGCGCAGGCCGGATTCGATCCGCTGCGCCGCCACGACACGACCACCATCCGCGGTCGCCTCGACGAACGGGCCATGGATGCCGCCGCCCGCACCCTCATCGGGCTGCACGACTTCGCGTCGTACTGCAAGCCCCGCGAGGAGGCGACGACGATCCGCACCCTGCTCGACTACCGCTGGGAGCGCGACGCCGAAGGCGTGCTCGTCGCCGAGGTCAAAGCCGATGCGTTCTGTCACAGCATGGTGCGTGCTCTCGTCGGCGCCTGCGCGGCCGTCGGGGAGGGACGCCTCGACGTCGACGACCTCGTGGTCCTGCGCGACGCGGTGACGCGTACCAGTGAGTTCAAGGTGCTGGCGGCGCGCGGACTGATCCTCACCGAGGTGGGGTACCCCGTCGATGAGCTGCTCTCGGCGCGGGCGACGCAGACCCGCGCACGCCGTGACGGAGCGAGCAGCTGACATGACCGCGCCGACCGGCGAGCGGCCGAACGCCTTCGCGGCGGCTCTGCGGGCGGCGGTCTCCGAGCGCGGCATCACCCTCGCACGTCTGCGGCAACAGCTCGTCGACGATGGGAACGTCGTATCCATGGCGACGCTCAGCTACTGGCGATCGGGGGCCCGGCAGCCGGAAGGTGCGCAGTCCCTGGGCGTGGTCGAGGGCATCGAGGATCGCCTTCGACTTCGCCGCGGTCATCTGAGCGCACTGCTCGGCCCTTCCGCTCGGCTCGGTGCCGTGCCGCCGCCGAGGCTGCCGTTCGACGAGGAGCGCGAGAACCGCGAGACTGCGGAGACGTTGGCCGCGCTTCGGTCCTCACCTCAGGATGTTCTGCGAGATCTCTCCACCCAGATGACCGTGCAGGTGGGTGCGGAAGGCGCTGTGAGGAGCATCGTCATGCGATCTCTCGTCCAGGCGACCCATGGCATCATCACCGAGCTCCCGCTCATCGACGTCGCTCCCGAGGAGACGGAGGCGCTGTCCGTCATCTCGGACGTCGTCGGCGGACGCATCGACAGGGAGTACCTGCACCCGGGGCGTCTGCTCTCCGGCGTGGTGATCGCGCTCGACGAGCCGATCACCGTCGGAGACACGACCCTCATCGAGTTCACCGAGACGTTCCCACCCGGGTACCCGGCGCGGCAGTCGGCGTGGCACGCGACCTCGCGTCCGGCACGCGAGACCCTCATCTGGGTGCGGTTCCATCCGGACGCGCAGCCGAGCTGGTGCGAGGAGTACGTGGAGACGGAAGACGACTACCTGTGCGTGATGCGGTCGGTGCGCAGCGGTTCCGTCCATGTGTCCCGTCATGGATTCGGCCCTGGCGTGCTGGGCATTCGCTGGGGGTACGACGGCGATCCGGAGCCAGGGCACAGCAGGGACGAGTAGCGTAAGACGGTCATGAAGGTCATCTCGTACAACCTCCAGAAGCATCGAGCGGCCGGCGAGCTCGCGGCCCTCGTGCGCGAGCACGACCCCGACATCCTCTGCCTGCAGGAGTGCGACGTCTCGGAGTTGCCCGCGCAGATCGGCGACCTCGTGCTCGCTGACGCCACCCAGGGGAATCGGCTCGGGCTCGCGCTGTTCCATCGCGCGAGCAGGTTCCACCTGCACTCGATCCGCATGCTCGGTCTCAAGAAATCGCTGCACGACCGCATCGCGAAGCCGGCGCACGAGCGCGTGCTCGGGGCGCGGCTGCGCGACATCGACGACGGTCAGGACTTCATCGTCGCCTCGTTCCACGCCGCCCCGCTGACGGCGTTGAACTCGCTGCGACGCCACCAGATCCGCGCCGCGCTCACCGAGTTGGCAGCGCTCGGGGAGGGGCTGCCGCAGCTCATGGTGGGGGACTACAACTACCCCATCTTCAAGGAGAACCTCGGCCAGGCCGTGCGCGACCACGGCTACGCGCTGTCTCTCAGCGACGATCACACCTACACGCGCTACCGGGTGTTCCGCGGGCACTACGACTTCGCGACCTCGACCGGATTCGAGATCGAACGCATCACGACCCTGCCGCAGGGAGCGAGCGATCACCGTCCGATCCTCGTCACGGTGAAGCCCGACTGAGCCGGTGGTTTGGGCATCAGGCGTCGGGTGGCGTATGATCTCTCTTTGGTGCCTTTCCCGTTCGCGGTGAAGGGGCATCGTCCGAACGTGAGCCCTCCACTGGCGTGTTCCTCCCTGTCGGGAAGAACCACCCCGGAGTGGGATTCACGAACTTCTCCGTTCGACACAAGAAAGCAGCACTATCGTGACGCGCACTTACACCCCCAAGGCTGGCGAAGTCCAGCGCGACTGGGTCGTCATCGACGCCACCGACGTCGTTCTCGGCCGTCTGGCTTCGCACGCCGCTACGCTCCTGCGTGGCAAGCACAAGCCGACCTTCGCCAACCACATCGACTCGGGTGACTTCGTCATCATCGTGAACGCAGAGAAGGTCGCGCTCACCGGTCAGAAGCTCCAGAAGAAGCTGGCTTACCGCCACTCCGGTTACCCGGGTGGTCTGAAGTCGGTCACCTACGCCGAGCTCCTCGAGAAGAACCCGGTCCGCGCTGTCGAGAAGGCCATCCGTGGCATGCTCCCCAAGAACAGCCTCGGCCGCCAGCAGCTCTCGAAGCTCAAGGTCTACGTCGGTGGAGAGCACCCGCACGCCGCTCAGCAGCCGCAGACGTACACCCTCGACCAGGTCGCCCAGTAAGCGCCGTAAAGACTTAAGGACATACTCGTGGCTGACATCCAGGACACCACCGAAACCCCGCAGAACTTCTCGACGTCGACTCCCGAGACCGACGTGGTCGAGGCGGCTCCCCGCCCCGTCCTCAGCGTCCCGGGCGCCGCTGTCGGCCGTCGCAAGCAGGCCATCGCCCGCGTGCGCATCGTCCCCGGCTCGGGCACGATCACGGTCAACGGCCGCACGATCGAGGACTACTTCCCCAACAAGCTGCACCAGCAGCTGATCAACGACCCGTTCACGGTGCTGAACCTCACCGGTGCATACGACGTCATCGCACGCATCTCCGGTGGTGGCCCCTCGGGCCAGGCCGGTGCGCTTCGTCTCGGCATCGCCCGTTCGCTGAACGGCATCGACGAGGAGAACAACCGTCCGACCCTGAAGAAGGCCGGCTTCCTCTCGCGCGACGCTCGCGTCAAGGAGCGCAAGAAGGCCGGACTCAAGAAGGCCCGTAAGGCGCCTCAGTACTCGAAGCGTTAAGGTCCACTGCTCCGATGCCGATCTTTGGCACGGACGGTGTGCGAGGACTCGCCAATGGCGTCCTCACCGCCGATCTTGCGCTCACCCTGGCCCAGGCGACTGCTGTCGTCCTGGGCCAGGGGCGTACTGCGGAGGCTCGCAAAGCCGAAGGCAAGCGACTCCTCGCAGTGGTCGCCCGGGACCCCAGGGTCTCGGGGCACTTCATCGCCGCAGCTGTCGCAGCGGGACTCGCCTCCTCGGGCGTCGATGTGCTCGAGGCAGGGGTCATCCCCACACCTGCGCTCGCCTTCCTCGTCGCTGACCGTGACGCCGATTTCGGCGTGATGATCTCGGCGTCGCACAACGCCGCGCCCGACAACGGCATCAAGATCTTCGCTCGCGGGGGCCGCAAGCTTCCCGACGTCGTCGAGCAGCGCATCGAAGAGGCGATGGCTGGCGAGATGCTGCGCCCGACGGGTGCCGGTGTCGGCCGCATCGACCGGTTCTCCGACGCGGAGGATCGCTACGTCGTGCATCTCCTCGGCTCGCTGCCGAACCGCCTCGACGGCATCCACGTGGTGCTGGACTGTGCCCACGGTGCAGCGTCAGGCGTTTCTCCCGAGACGTTCCGCGATGCGGGCGCCGAGGTCACGGTCATCGGAGCAGACCCCGACGGTTGGAACATCAACGACGGCGTCGGCTCGACGCACCTCGACAACCTCGCAGAGGCTGTCGTGCGTCTGGGGGCCGACATCGGCATCGCCCACGACGGTGACGCCGACCGCTGCCTGGCCGTCGACGCCGAAGGCAAGCACATCGACGGCGATCAGATCATGGCGATCATCGCCGTGTCGATGAAGGAGCGCGGTCACCTCACCGACGACACCCTCGTGGCGACCGTGATGAGCAACCTCGGTCTGCATGTCGCGATGCGTGAGCACGGGATCACGGTGCGTCAGACCGCGGTCGGCGACCGCTACGTCCTCGAAGACATGAACGAGGGCGGCTACGCCCTCGGCGGCGAGCAGTCCGGCCACGTCATCATGAGCGAGTACGCGACCACCGGCGACGGCATCCTCACCGGCCTCCACCTGGTGGCCGAGATGGCACGTCAGAAGAAGACGATCGCCGAGCTCGCCTCGGTGATGACCATCTACCCGCAGGTTCTCATCAACGTGCGCGATGTCGACAAGGATCGCGTCGCAGACGACGAGGTCGTGCAGCAGGCCGTGCGCGATATCGAGACCGAGCTGGGCGATTCCGGACGGGTGCTGCTGCGCAAGTCCGGCACCGAGCCTCTGGTGCGGGTCATGGTCGAGGCCGCCGACGCGGAGTCGGTGCACGCCTACGCCGGACGCCTTGCGGAGGTCGTCCAGGAGCGCCTCGCGCTCTGACACCTGTAGTGTTTCGGAACGGCCGGTCGCTGATCTCAGCGGACGGCCGTTTCGCGTTCTTCGCTGCGGTGCGCGCGAAGTGCCCGCGGCGTCGTGCCATAGTCGTCGTCGAGTGCGCGGCGCAGACTCATCGGCGAGTGGAATCCGGCACGCTGCGAGATCTGCTCGATGCTCAGCACGTCGAATCGGCTGTCGATCAGAAGAGACTTGGCCAGGCGTGCGCGCTGGTGCCGGATCTCGCCCGCCACGCTGTTCTCCGCCTCGGCGAAGACCAGTTGAAGCTGACGCAGTGAAGACTGCACCTCACGGGCGACCAGCGTCGGGTTCAGAGCGGGGTCACCGCACTGCTGCGCGATGACCGCTACGGCTCGGTCGCGCAGCGCAGCCCTCGGGGAGCGCTGACCGGAAGCCGCGCCGACACGGTCGAGCAGGATCGCGCCGCTCATCTCCACGATCAGGTGCTCGATCGCATACCGTTCGATCGACGTCGCCGGGTCATCGGTGTCGAGGATCTGCTCGATGAAGGCCTGCATCGCCCGATCCAATGGACGACGTTCGGTGAGGATCCAGGCGACAGTCGGCAGAGCAGCGACGAAGGCCCCCAGCGCGGAGCGAGGAACGTAGGCGGCTGTCACGCGCCAGGCGCCTTCGCAGCGCACGTGGTGGGTGACCCCTGGCGCGGCGAGGACGACTCCGCCCTCGAGCGGCATCCACGGCCCGTCCGGTGTCTTCGTCGACAGTCCTGCGGCGTCGACGAACGCGAAGACGGCGTGCTCGGGGTGAGCCGTCGTGGTGTCGATCGCCAACTCGGTGGTGATGCCATGCAGGGACAGCAGGATCACCGGACCCGGTGTCCGCTCCAAGGCGTGAAGCGGCGAGCGGGCGCCGACGGCGCGGACGCCGTGAGCGATCAACTCCGCAGCGCTGATCTCTCTGACGTTGCCTTGACCCATGCAGCACCCCCCGACGCTGATGACCGTGGGGACGACACCGACCACGGGCCGGTGCTCGCCGGGCTCGTTCCTCACCGACCAGCGGATGATGCGGACGGGGAAGTGCTCGCTTCGTCAGAGGATACCGGCGCGGACGGGGAAGGCAACAGTGCCTCTTGCGTCGGGCTCCCGGTCGCTCCTCAGCTTCGAGTATCGCTCCACTTCAGCTGCTCGATGTATCGCAGCAGCACGCCTTCGCGCAGAGCCCATGGGGACACTTCCAGCTCATCGATCTGCAGCGCGGTCATCGCCGCGTGCAGCGACACCGCAGCGGCGACGATCTGGAACGTCCGGTCCGGCGTGATGCCCGGCAGCTCCTGCCTGGCTGAGGCGGGGAGGCGTGCGAGCCGAGGAATCCAGGAGCCGAGTGCTGCCCGAGGCAGCAGCATCCGTTCGCTTCCCGACCATCCGGGCACCGGGTAGCCGACCAACCGGGCGAGGGAGCGGATCGCCTTGGACGATCCGACGACGTGGTCGGGGCGGGGGAGTGCGGCGAACGGGGGCAGTACTGCCGCGAGAGTGGTCTCGGCGTGGGCGCGCAATCGCTCGACGTCGACCTCGCCTGGAGGATCGTTCGGCAGGAACTGCACGGTCATGCGTCCTGCGCCGAGGGGCACGGATGCCGCGGCGTCGGGCATCTCCTCGGCCCCTGCCGCGATCTCCAATGAGCCGCCGCCGATGTCGAGCAGCAGGATCTGCCCGGCAGACCAGCCGAACCAGCGGCGTACCGCGAGGAAAGTCAGCTCGGCTTCGGTCTCGCCGTCGAGCACCTGCAGCGGCTGACCGAGGGCTGCTTCGATGCGGGCGATCACGTCTGCACCGTTGCGTGCGTCGCGCACGGCGCTCGTCGCCGTCGCGAGCAGTGCGTCGACGCGCTCGCTCTCGGCGACGCGGCGCGCTTGGGCGACCGCGACTTCGAGCGCGACCACGCTCTCCTCGGAGATCGAGCCGTCAGGTGTGAGGTAGCGCATGAGGCGCAGCACCGTCCTGTCGCTGGTCGTCGCGAGTGGACGTCCACCTGGGCGGACATCGGCCGCCAGCATGTGGACGGTGTTGGATCCGATGTCGAGGACTCCTAGGCGCACGGGAAGAGAATACTCGCCCCCCGATACGATGTACTCCGTGACCACCGCCGACCCCACGCTGCCGCTGTCGCCCTACCGGGAGATCGGCCGCGCAGAATGGGCTCGGCTCGCGGCCGGGCTCGATCAGCCGCTCACTGAAACCGAGGTCGTGGAGCTCCGGGGCATCGGGGACCGCCTCTCCCTCACTGAGGTGCGCGAGGTGTACCTTCCGCTGAGTCGGCTGCTCAGCCTGTACGCGACCTCGACGAAGCGCCTCGGCGCCGCGACGTCGTCTTTCCTCCAAGAGGATGACACCACGACGCCGTTCGTCGTCGGCGTTGCAGGATCCGTGGCGGTGGGCAAGTCGACGATCGCGCGTCTGCTGCGCGAGCTCATGAGCCGCTGGCCGGGGACGCCCCGGGTCGAGCTGGTCACCACCGACGGGTTCCTGTACCCGAATGCCGAGCTCGAGCGCCGCGGGATCATGGACCGCAAGGGATTTCCCGAGTCGTACGATCGCCGTGCGCTGATCGATTTCCTCACCGAGGTGAAGAGCGGCGCCACCGAGGTGCGCGCCCCGTTCTACTCCCACATGCGCTATGACATCGTGCCGGACGCCAACGTCGTGGTGCGTCGCCCCGACGTCGTGATCGTCGAGGGACTGAACGTGCTGCAGCCCCCGCCGGCTCCGAACGACGTCGCCGTCAGCGACCTGTTCGACTTCTCGATCTTCGTCGACGCCGACACCTCGCACATCGAGAAGTGGTACGTCGACCGCTTTCTCGCATTGCGCCAGGCCGCGTTCAGCAACCCCTCGTCCTACTTCAACGTATTCGCGCACCTCACGGACGAGGAGGCGATCACCACGGCGCTCGGGTACTGGAACGAGATCAACATGCCCAACCTCGTCGAGAACGTGATGCCCACCAGGCATCGTGCGCGTCTGGTGCTGCGCAAGGGCGCGGACCACGACGTCGAGACCGTGCTGCTGCGCAAGCTCTGACACGGCTCGCAAGCGCGTCGATGCGGTCCGGTCGACGATCGACGGCGCTTCCCGAGAATGTACGGACGGCTCGCAAAAATTCCGCCTTACTCTTGACCGCATGTGTGGAATCGTCGGATACGTGGGCCCGCGCCCCAGCCAGGACATCCTTCTCGCCGGCCTCGCCCGCCTGGAGTATCGCGGGTACGACTCTGCGGGAGTGGCCGTCATCGACGGCGGCGGCTCGCTCGGGATGCGCAAGAAGGCGGGCAAGCTCGCCGTGCTGCGTGACTCGCTCGCCGACGCGCCGCTCCCCGATGGGTCGACCGGCATCGGGCACACCCGCTGGGCGACGCACGGTGGGCCGACCGACGGCAACGCGCACCCGCACCTGGCCGACGACGACAAGCTCGCCGTCATCCACAACGGCATCATCGAGAACTTCTCGGCGCTGCGCGAAGAGCTGCTCGTCGACGGCGTCGTGTTCCGCAGCGAGACCGACACCGAGGTCGCAGCCGCCCTCCTCGGCCGGGCGTACGCAGACAACGGCGGAGACCTGCAGCTGGCGTTCCGCAGCGTCGTGAACCGCCTCGAGGGCGCCTTCACCCTGCTCGCGATGCATGAGGACCACCCTGGCCTCGTGGTCGGCGCCCGCCGCAATTCGCCGCTCGTCATCGGACTCGGCGAGGGGGAGAACTTCCTCGGCTCCGACGTCGCCGCCTTCATCGAGTACACGCGCAAGGCGCTCGCGATCGGTCAGGATCAGATCGTCTCGATCACCCCGGACGCCGTCACCGTCATGGACTTCGCCGGTACTCCGGTCGAGCCCGAGCCGTTCGACGTGTCGTGGGACGCTGCTGCTGCCGAGAAGGGCGGATGGTCCAGCTTCATGGCCAAGGAGGTCGCCGAGCAGCCTGAGGCGGTCGCCAACACGATCCGCGGCCGCATCAAGGACGGCCAGGTCGTCATCCCCGAGCTCGATGGCCTCGACGAGCTCTTCATGGGTATCAACCGCGTCATCATCACTGCCTGCGGCACAGCGTCGTACGCGGCGCTCGTCGGCAAGTACGCGATCGAGCAGTGGGCGCGCGTCGCGGTCGACGTCGAGCTCGCGCACGAGTTCCGCTACCGCGATCCGGTCATCGGCGCCGACACCCTGGTGGTCTCGATCAGCCAGTCGGGCGAGACCATGGACACGCTCATGGCCGTGAAGTACGCCCGCGAGCGCGGCGCGCGCACACTCTCCATCTGCAACACGCAGGGCGCGACGATCCCGCGTGAGTCGGACGCCGTCGTCTACACCCACGCCGGGCCCGAGGTCGCGGTCGCTTCGACCAAGGCGTTCTCCGCACAGATCACGGCGCTGCTGCTGCTCGGGCTGCACATGGGCAGGGTGCGTGGTGCGGTGGCAGACGCATCGGTCGATGTCGCCGAGCTCGCGGCTCTTCCGGAGAAGATCGCGAAGGTGCTCGAGAGCGAGCACGAGCACGTCACCCAGCTCGCCGGCTGGATGGCGGACACCCGCTCGGTGCTCTTCCTCGGTCGCCATGTCGGCTACCCGATCGCGCTCGAGGGTGCGCTCAAACTCAAGGAGATCTCCTACATCCACGCCGAGGGCTTCGCCGCCGGCGAGCTCAAGCACGGCCCGATCGCGCTGATCGAGCCGGGGCAGCCGGTGTTCGTCCTGGTGCCGTCTCCGCGTCATTCGGCACTCGTGCACTCCAAGGTCGTCTCGAACATCCAGGAGATCCGCGCCCGCGGTGCCCGTGTGATCGTGATCGCCGAGGAGGGCGACGCCGCCGTGCTGCCGTTCGCCGACGAGGTCATCCGCATCCCGCTCGCCGGTGCGATGTTCGAGCCGTTGCTCGCGGTCGTTCCGCTGCAGATCTTCGCGATGGCTCTGGCCACGGCGAAGGGTCTCGACGTCGACCAACCGCGCAACCTCGCGAAGTCCGTCACGGTCGAGTAACCCCTTCTCCGAATCGCGCAAATGGCCTCGTTTCCACCGGAAACGGGGCCATTTGGGCGATCTCAACCGGAAGCATGCTCGATAGGCTGAGCGAGTGATCATCGGCACCGGCATCGACCTCGTGGACATCCCGCGATTCGAGCGGACGATGGCACGGACGCCACGACTGCGAGAGCGACTCTTCGCTCCGTCGGAGCGCACTCTGCGACTCCCGTCGCTCGCTGCACGCTACGCCGCCAAGGAGGCGCTGATCAAGGCGCTCGGCGGCTCGGACGGTGTGCACTGGACCGAAATCGAGATCGCATCGGAACCCTCGGGTCGCCCCCATTTCGTTCTCTCCGGCTCGACGGCAGCCGTCGTCCAGGAACGGGGAATCCTCACGCTTCATCTGACCCTCACCCACGATGCCGGCCTCGCCGCCGCGTTCGTCGTCGCCGAAGGAGCACCGCTGTGACCGTCCCGTTCCGTGAAGCGACCATCGACCTCGACGCGATCGCCGACAACGTGCGGCACTTCCGCCGCCTCACCGGCGTCGACGTGATTGCGATCGTCAAGGCCAACGCCTACGGACATGGAGCGGCTGCCGCTGCCGTCGCCGCGCTCTCCGCCGGTGCGACGCGCATCGGCGTCGCCGAGATCCCCGAGGCGCTCGAGCTGCGCAGGCAGGGCGTTCATGCCCCGATCATGGCGTGGCTGCACGCGCCGGGGGAGCGGTTCGAGCATGCCGCTGCGCAAGACATCGAGGTCGGGATCTCATCCTTCGACCAGCTCGAGGCGGCCGCCACGGCAGCCGCGGTCGACCGTCCGGTCGGCGTGCACCTGAAGTTCGAGACCGGACTGTCGCGCAACGGCATCGCCCCGGCCGACTGGGGGCGGGTGCTGGCCGAGGCCGCGCGTCTCGAGCGCATCGGACGCCTGCGCATCGTCGGACTCTTCAGCCACCTCTCCAACACCTCGGTGGAAGACGACAGAGCTGCGCTCGCGAAGTTCCAGGAGGGGGTCGCGGCTGCGGCATCCTTCGGCATCCACCCGGAGATCCGGCACATCGCCGCCACTGCCGCGGCGATCGACCTGCCGGAGATGCGGCTCGACGCCGTGCGGATCGGTGTCGGGCTCTTCGGGCTGTCGCCGTTCGAGGACCGCAGTTCCGCCTCGCTCGGGTTGCGCCCGGCGATGACGCTCCGTGGAGCGATCGCGGCCGTCCGTCGTGTGCCGGCCGGAACCGGCGTCTCCTACGGCTATGACCATCGCACCGACCGCGACACGACTCTGGTCCTCGTGCCGCTCGGGTACGCCGACGGTGTGCCGCGCAACGCCTCCGGGCGGCTCCCCGTCTCGATCGGCGGACGCCGTTTCGTGAACGTCGGACGCATCGCGATGGATCAGTTCATCGTCGACGTCGGCGACACCCCTGTCTCGATCGGCGACGAGGTGGTCCTGTTCGGTGATCCCACTCTCGGGGTGCCGTCCGCCGCAGACTGGGCGGAAGCAGCAGACACCATCAACTACGAGATCGTGACGCGCATCGGCCCGCGCGTACCCCGGCGGACCGTATGAGTGTCGATCCCGCTTTCCTCGGACGCCGGGAGATCGCGACCAGCGAAGCGATGGAGCAGCTCGGTCTGCGGATCGGCGAACAGCTGGAGCCCGGTGACCTCCTCATCCTCACCGGTCCTCTGGGCGCAGGCAAGACCACGTTCACCCGCGGACTCGCCGAGGGACTCGGAGTGCGCGGGCCCGTGCAGAGCCCGACTTTCGTGATCGCCCGCACACATCCCTCGCTGGTCGGCCGGGCACCGCTCGTGCACGTCGACGCGTATCGGCTCGGGTCGGCGGCAGAGCTCGACGATCTCGATCTCGACCTCGAGCGCTCGGTCGTCGTGATCGAGTGGGGCCGTGGCATGGCGGAGGAGCTGGCCGACTCCTGGTGGGACATCGAGCTCGAGCGCCCGGTCGGCGCATCGGACCTCGACCCCTCGGAACTCGATGCCGATGCGCCGCGGATCGTGACGATCGTGCGCGAGAGCATCTCATGACCCAGGGAGTGAACCCCGCGCTGGTCGCCGTGATCATCGAAGACGATCCCGACGTGCGGTCGCTGCTGGACGAGGTCTTCCTCGCGGCAGGCTTCGAGACGGTCCTCACCGGATCCGGGCTGGACGGGCTCGCGGCGATCGAGGAGCACCACCCGGTGATCACGACGCTCGACATCAATCTCCCCGGCATCGACGGCTTCGAGGTCGCGAAGCGCATCCGGCGGATCAGCGACACGTTCATCATCATGCTCTCCGCGCTGTCCGACGAGTCCGACGTCGTGCTCGGGCTCACCTCGGGTGCGGATGAGTACCTCGTGAAGCCGTTCCGGCCGCGCGAGCTCCGTGCCCGCATCGAGGCTCTGCTCCGGCGCCCCCGGCTTCCGGATCCTCGCTTTCCCGGCACCGGTCTCCCCGAGACCCAGGTCGCCGGACCGCGAGTCGCAGATGCCGTCCGGCCGACGGTACACGCCGACCAGGCGGTGGATGGAGCCACGGTCCTCACCTGGCGAGGTCGAGTGCATCGGGACCTCAGCCTCGACCTCGACACGCGGATGGTCCTGATCGGACAGCGGCGGATCGACCTCACGCCGACCGAGTTCGATCTGCTCGCGATGCTGCTCGAGGCCGGACTCCGGGTGTGCGGCAAAGCGGATCTCGCCCGCGGGCTGCGTGGCGCTCCCGAGGGGTCGAACGACTACGTGAGCGAGCCGGACAAACGGGCGATAGAGACGCACATCGCGAACCTGCGACGAAAACTCGACGACAGCACGACGCACCCTCGGTACATCGAGACGGTGCGCGGCGTCGGCTACCGACTCACGTCGGCCGATGGTCCGTGAACGCCGAGGGGCGGGACCGTGGTTCCCCAACCACGGTCCCGGTTGCCTGCGAATCCCCACTCGCGTGGCCCCAGCGTCTGCGTTGTTCCCCAGTCGCAGTGTCGGCCCCCACTCAGAATGCTAGGGGGGCGAGGTCGCCTGAAGAGCGGGCTCGAACGATCTTTGAGTAATCTTGCGGCAAAGCTGAGGTTCGACGGAGAGGGTGAGCGCTGATGGTCCGCACCGTGTCTATCTGGCGCTGGCAACTCGTCTTCACCGGCAGCATCGTGGCGATCGTCGTCATGCTCACCGCGTTCAAACCGGAGACCTTCGCGAACCATCTCGTCGTCGCCGGTGCCGGTCTCGTGATCGTCACCACCCTCGTGACCCTGGCCGTGCCCTGGCATCGGCTCCCGCGCACCGCGGCGACCGTCGTGCCGCTCCTGGACGCACTCGCGGTGGGGCTCACCACCAACGCCCCCGACCTCAGGCTCGGCTTCCTCTGGGTCTTCCCCGTCGTCTGGCTGGCCACGTACTTCACGATGCCGTGGGTTCTCGGTGGGATCGCCTTCATCAGCGCGACCCTCGTGCTGTTCGCCGACCAGAGCGGCACCCCGGCCGACATCCTGCTGCGGCTGCTCACCCTCGTGATCACGCTGGGCTTCCTCGGCGTGACGGTCCGCATCGGCTCGCAGCGCTCCCGCGCCGCGCGCCGACTCCTGCAGCGTCGTTCCGAGCAGGTGAACCGCGCAGCCGAACGCGCCGAGGCGAACCAGCGACGAGTAACGCAGATCGTCGACGCTCTCAGCGTCGCGCTCGTGGTCGTCACGGCGGGGGGACGCATCCTCCAGATGAACGACGCCTACCGGGCGCTCTACGGACGCGACCGCTTCGGCGCTGCACTGCCCTCGGCCGCGGTCGAGTACGACGCCAGGCGCGGCACGGCTCTGCCACCGTCGCGCACCTCGCTGGCCAGGGCCGCCGGCGGGGAGCAGCTGCATGCCGAGAGGGTGTGGCTGTTCGACGGCACGGGACAGTGGCGTGCGCTGGAGGTGAGCACGCAGTCGATGGCGAGCGTAGGAGAGGGGGAGGACATCACTCTCGTCGTGATCGATGATGTGACGGCACTGCTCGAGGTCGACGAGGAGAGGCGCACCTTCAACGCCGTCGTCTCCCATGAGCTGCGCAACCCCCTCACCGCGATCATCGGCCACGTCGAACTGCTCCGTGAGCGCGACGACCTCCCAGGGCGCGTGCCGGCGCAGCTCGACATCATCGCGCACGCGGGCGAGCGCATGCAGGACCTGGTCGCGAGCATCCTGCAGCAGACGAGTCGCGCCGCTCAGGAGCCGTTCGCCCCTGTGGATCTGCGCGAGGTCGTCGAAGCGGCTGCCGCCTCGTATGCGCCGGTCATCTTGGGCAACAGGCAGCAGCTCGAGATCGCAGGCGCTACGAGTCTCGTGATCGCCGGTGACCCCTTCCGGCTGCGACAGGTGCTCGACAACCTCCTCAGCAACGCCGCCAAGTACACCGCGGCCGGCGGGCGCATCGACGTCGGCCTCGATACCGCCAGCACCGGTCAGGCGCAGGTCACGATCGCCGACGACGGGTTCGGGATGACGCCGGAGGAGCTGTCACGCGTGTTCGAGCCGTACTTCCGCACGGACAGTGCCGTGCGTGCCGGCATCAGCGGGACGGGGTTGGGCATGGGCATCGTGCGCGAGATCGTCGCCGCGCACGAGGGAAGCATCGACGTCGCCAGCGAGATCGGGGTCGGCACCCGCGTGACGCTCCGCTTTCCGTCGCGTTTCCCCGAGGAGGTGCACGCGTGAGCCCTCTCGTTCCCGTCAACGTCGACATCACCACGAGCATGGTGGCCGTCGTCACCGTGCTCACGGCCATGGTGATCGGCCTCGGCACACTCGCGCGGCCGAGCAGGGCGACCGTGACCTGGGGAGCGGCCTTCGGCCTGGGGATGCTGGGGGCCTACCTCTGGCTCGCAGGCCAGCAGACCGAGGAGCCGGTGCTGCGAGGGGCGGCATCCGCGCTGCTGCTGTGCTTCGAACCACTGGTCTGGATCGGCCTGCGGATGCATCTGGGGCGGCGGGCGCGCTGGTGGCCCGTCATCCTGTTCGTCCTGATCGCCCCCACGCTCCTGGTGGCCACGGCCGGTAGCGGTTGGTACCTGCCCTCGTTCCAGCTCGTCTTCCTCGGAAGCGCCGTCTTCGCGGGTCTGGTGGCCTACGAGCTGCTGCGCGACAGGACGACGGTCAGGGACATCGAGCTTCCGCTGGCTCTCGCCTCATGCGGCTTCGTGGTGGTGGCGGTCGTGAGCGCGGCATCCGCCCTGGTATCCGGTGGGGCCGGCACCGAGGCTCAGCTGAGTGCGCTGCGCGGGATGAACGCCGTCGGCACCGTGGTGGTGAGCACCTGCGCGGCCTTCACCCTGGTGCTGATGGTGCGGTCGGAGCAGAAGAAGAAAGACGCCGACGACATCGCGGACCGGGCACGTCGTCGGCTCCGCAAGGCCGAGGAGCAGAAGGACCTTCCGTGGTCGATCCTCGATATCCGCCTAGACGACCCCGACGACCTCAGAGAGGCGTCGACGGGCTCGGCGTTCGCCCTCATCGTCGATCGGTTCCATCACGACATCCAGGAGGCCCTCCCGGCGTCGGCCGACGCCGATCGGGTCGCTGACGGCCGCGCGATCGTCGTCATCCGCGGCGGCGACGAGTCGGTACGGCACCACCTGCGTGAGATCCTGACGCGCATCTCGGTGATCGACAGGGAGACCACGGTGACGGGGATCAGGTCGTCTGCGAGTATCGGCTGGGCAACCGCATCGGTCGTCGGGTACGACTACGACGCGCTCGCGGCCGCTGCGGGCAGGGCGGCGGCCAGGGCACGGGCTGCCGGCGGCGACCAGTGGAAGCGGGCCACGGCAGCGGATCTGACGCGTGTCTGAGACGCGCTGGGACTAAGAGGTGCGGGTCTCGCGGCTGCGTGCGAGGGCAGCGGTGATCGCGTCTTCCGCACCGGCACCGGTCTCGGCCGCAGCCGACACGTTCTCGGCGACGACCGCCTCGATGATCTCGGTCCGTTGGATACGCGTCTCGCGCGGCGCCTTCACACCGATCCGCACGCTGTCGCCCTTGATCTCGAGCAGCGTGATCTCGATGTCGCCGTCGATGCGTACGCTCTCACCGATCCGCCTCGTCAAAACCAGCATTCGTTCAGCCTAGTGCTGCCGGGACGACGCCGACCGCCGGCGCGGGGATGTCTCGCACCACTCCGACGGTCTCGATCGTGAGGGCTGCGGACGTCGCCTCTGTGTACGAGAGCACTGGAAGCCCGTCGGTCTGGGCCGAGACCAGGCGGCGCACGGCCGGCCGCAGCGACGGGGCGCAGACCAGAACCGGCTCCCCGCCTTCGCGCACCGAGGAGACGGCCTGCTTCACGGATTCGACCACGGCCTCCATGCGCTGCGGATCGAAGACGATCTGGGTGCCGTCGTCGCCGGGACGCAGGCTCTCGAGCATCGCCTGTTCGAGGAGCGGGTTGATCATCACCACGCGCAACGTGCCGGCTTCTGCGAACCGGGCGGCGATCGCGGGTCCGAGTGCGCCGCGGGCGGACTCGATCAGGCCCTCGGGGTCGGTGGAGGTCCTGGCCCGCAGCGCGAGCGCCTCGTAGATGCGGCTGAGATCGTTGATCGGCACGCGCTCTGCGAGAAGGCCCTGAAGCACGCGCTGGATCTCGGCCAGCGACAGGAGCGCCGGGGTGAGCTCTTCGACCGCGGCGGGGGAGACCTGCTTGAGGGCATCGGTGAGCTGGCGTACGTCTTCACGGCTGAGCAGACGTGCGGCGTGCGCGTGGATCACGCTGGAGAGGTGCGTGATGATCACGCTCGCGCGGTCGATCACGGTGGCGCCGGAGAACTCGGCGCTGTGACGCATCTCCATCGGGATCCACTTGCCTTCGAGCCCGAACACCGGGTCGAGCGTCGCGCTGCCGGGAAGTGAATCGAGCCCCTGACCCAGGGCGAGCACCGAGCCGACCGGTGCAGTGCCCCTGCCGGTCTCGACTCCGGCGATGCGGATGACGTAGGTCGATTGCGAGAGCTCGATGCTGTCGCGGGTGCGCACTGGCGGAGTGATGAGACCGAGATCGAGTGCGATCCGGCGGCGGAGGGCCTTCACCCGTGCCAGCAGATCGTCTGGACCGCCGGTCACGAGGTCGACGATGTCGGGGGAGAGCAGGATCTCGAGCGGGTGCACCCGCATCTTCTCGATCAGCTCCTCCGGCTGATCGGTCGGTGCGACGGTCGGGCTCTGCGCCGCATCCGCCTCCTCGCGCTTCTGGTTCGCCTTGATGCGCTGTGCGATCAGCAGGAGCAGTGCGCCGATCGCGACGAACGGCAACATCGGCATGTGGGGGATGAGCGACATGATGATCGCCGCGCATCCTGCGATGATCAGCGCGTTGCGGGACTGGCCGAGCTGGGCCGATGCAGCGGTGCCCATCTCCGCCTCGGCCGTGGAGCGGGTGACGATCATGCCGGTCGAGACGGCCATCAGGAGTGCGGGGATCTGCGTGACGAGTCCGTCGCCGATCGTGAGGAGGCTGTACGTGCTCACGGATTCGTCGATCGTCATGCCGTGCTGCACGATGCCGATCGCGATGCCGCCGACGATGTTGATGATGATGATGACGAGCCCGGCGATCGCGTCGCCCTTCACGAACTTGGAAGCACCGTCCATGGCGCCGTAGAAGTCGGCCTCAGCGGCCACCTCGGCTCGGCGCTCCCTCGCCTCGGTGTCGGTGATGAGCCCGGCGTTGAGGTCGGCGTCGATCGCCATCTGCTTGCCGGGCATCGCGTCGAGAGTGAACCTGGCGCCGACCTCGGCGACTCTTTCGGCGCCCTTCGTGACCACGACGAACTGGATGACGACGAGGATGAGGAACACGACGGCACCGATGATGAGCGAGCCGCCGACGGCGATCGCCCCGAACGCCTCGATCACCTGACCCGCGTACGCCTCGCCGAGCACGAGACGAGTCGAAGCGACGTTGAGCCCCAGCCGGAACAGCGTCGCCACGAGCAGCAGCGAGGGGAACACCGAGAAGTCGAGCGGCTTCTTCACGAACATCGACGTCAGCAGGATCACGAGCGCGAACATGATGTTCAGGATGATGAGGATGTCGAGCAGGAACGGCGGGATCGGGACGACGAGGAGCATGATGATGCCCACGACTCCGATCGGCACCATCAGCTTGGTCAGCAGCGCTCTCATGCGGTCCTCCGGTAGGGAAGGGAGTGGATTCCACGGGCGGCTCCGCGTCGTCGCAGCGAGTCGACGAACACGAGCACGCGGGCCACGGCGTTGTACAGGTCTTCGGGGATCTCCTGGCCGAGCTGGCACGCGGCGTGCAGGGCTCGGGCGAGCGTGATCTCGCGCACGAGCGGCACCCCGGCGCGCACGGCCTCGTCGCGGATGCGCTCCGCGATCACGCCGCTGCCCTTCGCGACGACCTTGGGGGCTGCGCGGCCGGGCTCGTACCGCAGCGCGACCGCGATGTGGGTCGGGTTGACCACGACGACGTCGGAGCCGGCGACGGCGGCGATCATGCGGTTGCGGCTGACGGCGAGCTGACGCGAACGCCGCTGCTGGCGGATGAGCGGGTCGCCCTCTGAGTTCTTGTTCTCGTCGCGGATCTCGCGCTTGGTCATGCGGGTGTGCTTGCGGTTGCGGCGCATCACGACGAACATGTCGATCGCCGCGAGAGCGAGCCCGACGCCGATCGCGGTCTGCAGCAACGCGATCGTGCCCTCGGACGCGGTGCCGAGAAGACGCGAGATCGAGTGCGCTCCACTGGCGGTGAGCACGGGCATCAGGCTCGCGATCACGAACCAGAGAGCGATGCCGATGGCGGCGGTCTTCAGCAGAGCCTTGGCACCCTCCCAGAGCGCCTGCATGCCGAACACCCGGCGGATCCCGTTGACGAGGTTGAACTGCTCGAAGCGTCCGTTGAGCGGTTTCAGGTGCACGCCACCCTGGATGACGGCTCCGATCAGCGTGACGATGGCGACGGCGGCCAGCATCACCGTGAGCGTCGGGAGCACTGAGGCGAGGCCCCGGCCGAGGGCTGCGAGTGCCGCCTCTGGAGTGGGGGCGTCGACCAGGGAGGTCAGCGTGAGCAGCTGTTCCGTGCCGGCTGATGCGCCGAGGGCGATGGCTGCGGGCATCGTGACGGCGGCTGCGCCGATCCCCAACCAGGCCGTGAGGTCCTGGCTGCGCGACAGACGCCCCTTCTTCCTGGCTTCGCCGAGGTGCTTGTCGGTCGCCTTCTCGCTGCGGTCTCCGCTGTCCGTGCCACTCACTCGTGCACCCCCTGCATCATCCGCAGCGCCTGTGCGGCGAGGGCATCGACGATGCCGGGGAGTACGGCGTAGACGGTGCCGGCGAGCAGCAGCGTCAGCAGGATCTTCACCGGGAAGCCCATGGCGAAGGCGTTCAGCGCCGGTGCCACACGCGTGATCAGTCCGAGACCGACATCGGCGAGGAACAGCACGAGCACGAGAGGGCCGGCGATCTGCACGGCGGCGAGCATCAGCTGGGTCACACCGTCGACCAGGAGCTCGGCGGGGCCGGCGATCTCGAACATGCCGTCGACGGGCACCGCCTCGAAGCTGCGGGCGAGACCGGCCAGGATCAGCTGGTAGCCCCCGGAGGCGAAGAGCAGGGTCAGCGCCGTCAGGTGGAAGAGCCGCGTGAACTGGGCGCCGTTCACGAGCGAATGCGGGTCGAAGGCCTGCGCGAGCTGGAACCCGCCGAACACGTCGATAAGGCTGCCAGCGGCCTGGAGCGCCGAGAAGCACACCAGCACGAGGAAGCCCAGGAGGGAGCCGGTGACCAGCTGCAGCACCAGGGCGCCGAGGAAGGGGCCGGTGTCGAGATTCTCGTAGCCGGGGGCGACGGCCGTGCCGACGGCGAGCGAGAGACCGATCGCGAGCATCGCCTTCACCCGCACCGGGATCGCCCCATAGGAGAAGGGCGGGGCGATCATGATGAACGCCGTGATGCGCACGGCGGCGAGCATCGTGGCCTCCAGCCAGGCGAAGTCGATCGGGATGTACACGCGGTCATCCGCTCAGCAGCGAGGGGATGCGGGCGAACATCTCGTTCGTGAAGGCGATCATCTCCGCGATCATCCAGTTTCCCGAGATGAGCAGCGCGATGCCGACCGCGACGATCTTGGGCACGAATGACAGCGTCACCTCCTGCACCTGGGTGATGGACTGCAGCAGCGAGATGGCGAACCCGACCACGAGCGCGGTGACGAGGACCGGTGCGGCGAGCTTCGCCGCGATGATCAGCCCCTGGGTGCCGATGTCGATCACAGCCTCCGGGCTCATCCGACCCCTCCGTAACTCTCCAGGAGGGCACGGATTATGAGCCCCCAGCCGTCGACGAGGATGAACAGCAGGATCTTGAACGGCAGCGAGATCATGACGGGCGGGAGCATCATCATGCCCATCGACATCAGGGCCGCGGCCACGACGAGGTCGATGACCAGGAACGGGATGAAGATCACGAAGCCGATGATGAACGCGGCCCGCAGCTCGGAGATCATGAACGCGGGGATGAGCGTGTACATCGGAACGCTCGAGGGGTCCTCGGGGTTGGGCTGACCGGCCATCCGCGTCATGAGGGCGAGATCTTCTTCGCGCGTGAAGCGGAGCATCCACTCCTGCAACGGCAGCTGACCGATGTCGATCGCCTGCGTGAAAGTGAGGGTGCCGTCGATGTACGGCTGCACGGCGACCGTGTTGATCTCGGTGAGCACCGGCCACATGATGAACAGCGACAGGAAGAGCGAGAGGCCGGCCAGCACCTGGTTCGGCGGGATGGTCGGCAGCGAGAGGGCGTTCCTGGTCATCGCGAGCACGACGAAGATCTTCGTGAACGACGACATCATCAGAAGCAGAGCCGGGGCGACCGAGAGCAGGGTGATGCCCAGCAGGGTCAGGATCGATCCTGAGGGACCGCCGTCGACCCCGTTGATGTCGATAGTCACGCCCTCACCGGGATCGTCCGGCGTCACCTGGGCGTGGGCCGCGGTGCCCGTGAGGAGCGTCATCACGAGGACCAGCGCGAATGCGGCGGCGAGGATCAGCGCGATTCGTCGCAGCGCTCGCCCGTCGACGACCCCACGGGGAGCGCTCATCGCGTGCGCCGGATGGCCTCGGCGGTCTGCCGCCAGGTTTCGGGGGAGAGGATGGAGCCGCGCAGCGGATCGTTGCGGTGGCGCACGCGGCGCTGAGGCGCAGGCTCCATCGACGTGGTGCCCGCCTTCTCGGTCAGGGCGGTAGCGGCGAGGATTCGGTCGAACTCCTCGGCGTCGGAGGCCGCGTCCGATGTGGCCGCCGACCACGCAGGACGAGCCTGTTCGGCGTCCAAGCCGGTGGCCTTGACCGGCAGTCGATCGACGACGCTCACGCCGTGCTCGGTGACACCGAGGACGTACCGGGCGTCATCGGTCTGGATGACCACGATCTGCGCCTTCGGGCCGACGCCCTGGCGCCCGAGCACCGTGATGACCTCACCGTCGCGACGGCGCGCCTGCGTGCGTGCGATGCGGCGCTGCAGGAACCAGAGCACCCCGAGCACAGCCGCGAGCGAGAGCACGACCCGGAGGCCGAGCATGAGGTCGTCCAGGGTCAGGCCTCGACGTTCTCGAGGATGCGGGTGATGCGCACCGCGTAGTCCTGGTCGACGACGACGACCTCGCCGTGCGCGATGATGCGTCCGTTGAGCTTGATGTCGGCCGGAGCGCCGGCAGAGCGGTCGAGCTCGACGATGCGCCCAGGCTCCAGATCGAGCACGTCACGCACCGCCATCCTGGTGCGTCCGATCTCCACCGTGAGCTCCATCTCGACGCCCGCGATGCGGTGCAGCCGACGTGAGGAGTTCGAGGCCCCAGCCGGAGCGCGGGTGACGATCACGGCGAGACGCCCGATCGTGTGATCGGCGTCGTCCTGCAGGTCGAAGAGCTGCGCTGCCGGGTCGGCGAAGAGAGCCGAGGCATCGCCGATCGTGGCGTCGCCGAGGGCACCGGATCCGAGAGCGCTCGTCGAGGCGTCGAGGGCATCGCGGAGCCGGTCGGTGAGCGGGGTGCCACCGAGGCCGTCGACGAGGATCTCGGGTTCGAACAGCTGCACGGCCAACTGCGCGCTCGCCTCGCCGACGAACTGCACGATCACGGCGTCGCCGGTGTCGCCGGAGACCTGCGAGGCGCGGGCGACGAGAGGAGAGGCGGTCGGCAGCGACGCGGCGAAGGCGGCCGCGACGGCGGTTTCGTAGGTGGTGGTGGTTGTCACGCTGGCTCCTCGGCGAAGGCGGGATCGGGAACGGTGGTGGTGACGACGCATGCCAGTCGCGCCCCGGCGCTGCCGACGGCGGCCGTGGCGACGATCTGGTCGTCGACGGCGAGGACCATCGGCCGGTCGGCCGAGTGCGGGAACGCGATGATGTCGCCGACTGCCAGATCCAGCACCTCGCGCGGCAGCACAGCACGCGGAGCCAGTCGCAGTGCGAGCTCGACCGGTGTGACCTCCACCTGGCGGCGAACGAGGCCGGGGGCGGCAGAACGGTCGGTGTCGGAGGGGCGCACGGTGAAGCCGGCGATGACGGAGGCCGGCAGCATGACGCTCGTCGGCACTGTCCGGCCGGCGAGGCGCATCGAGAATCGCGCGACGATGACCGGTTCGCCGGCCGCTGCCACCTGGGCGAACTGCGAGCTGTACTGGATGCCGCTCACGGTCACGCCGATCGGCAGCAGGCCGTCCAGCGCTCCGGTGAGGTGGTCGATCGCGTCGACGATCAGCGACCTGATCAGGGCCTGCTCGATCGGGGTGAACGTGCGTTCCTCTGAGGCGGACGCTGCTCGCCCGCCGACCATCTGCACGATCCAGGCCGTTGCGGCGGAGGTCGGCAGCTGCACGATGAGGCGCTCTTCGGAGTCGGGCAGCGCGCACACGATCATGGTGGTGGTCGTCGGCAGGGACTGGGCGTATTCGCTGTAGGTCATCATGCCGACGTGCTCGACGGCGATGGTGGCGCGTACGTGGATCTTCGCCGAGAGCTGGGCGGACCACTGCCGGGAGAACGTCTCGAAAGCGAGTTCCAGCGACCGGGTGTGCTCTCGCGAGAGGGTCGCCGAGCGGCCGAAGTCGTATACCTCGACTTCGGCGGTCTTCGTCGCCGCCCCTGCGCGCACATCTGAGCGCACGCTGTCCTCGATCACCACGAACCGGACTATCGGGCGGTGATCGGCGTGCGTTAGGTGGGAGAGCGGGTCAGGAAGACGGCTTTCCCGCCTGGGCCTGGGGGATGAGCGCGCGCACCTCCTCTTTGGCATCGGAGAGGATGACGATGTCGACCCGGCGGTTCTGCGCCAGCGCCTCGGGTGCGTCGCCCGCGGCGACCGGACGGGTGTCGCCGAATCCGACCGACTTCAGGTGTGCAGGCGGGAGTCCCGAGGCCTCGACGAGATGCCGCAGCACCTGGGTGGAACGGCCCGACGACAACTCCCAGTTGGTGGGGTAGGGGGCGACCGATCCGCGGACGTCGGCATGGCCCTCGACCGAGATCTCATTCGGGGTGGTGACCAGCACCGACCCGAGCGCATCGAGCACCAGGACGGCGGTGGAGCTGAGGGTCGTGCTGTTCGTGGTGAAGAACGTCTCGGCGCTCACGAGTCCGATCGTGAGGCCCCGCTCGTCGATCGTGAAGGTGACATCGGCTTCGAGTCCGTTCTGGGCGAGCACCTGGCGCAACCGCTCGCGGAGGGCGGAGAGCTCACTGAACTCGGTCTGCGCCGCGGCGAGGTCGACGTCGGCGAAGTCCTCGCCCTTCTCGTCGACCAGCTCAGGAGGCACGACCACACCCGTCGTGACATCGACGTCGTCGGAAGGCTCCTGGCCGAAGCCGGTCGCGAGGGAGGCGCTGAGGGCCTCAAACTTCTCCTGGTCGACAGTCGACATCGCGAACAGCACGATGAACATGCACATCAGCACGGTCACCATGTCCATGTAGGACGCCATCCACCGCTCGTCCGGACCGCTGTGCTCCTCCTGGGGCACGCGGCGACGGGCACGGACGCTCATGACGCCTGCTCCGTCTCCTCGGCTGCTCGGGTGCGGGCGTGACGGCCGGAGCGGGCGGAGGGGCGCTCGGACACGAGGGCGCGCAGGCGCTCTCCGACGAACTGCGGCGGGGCGCCGGCCTGGATCGCGAGCATGCCCTCCATGAGCACGGTCATGCGTTCGAGCTCGAGCTCGCCGAGACGCTGGAGGCGTCCGCCGATGGGCAGCCAGATGAAGTTGGCCGACAGGAGACCCCACAGCGTCGCCACGAATGCCGTCGCGATCATGGGACCGAGGGTGTCGGGCTTGTCGAGCTTCTCCAGCACATGCGTGAGGGAGACGACGGTGCCGATGATGCCGACCGTGGGCGCGAAGCCGCCGAGCGTCATGTAGAAGCGTGAGGCGGTGCGGTTGCGGGCGGCGGTCGATGTGAGCTCATCCTCCAGCAGGGTCCGCAGGTCTTCGGCATCCGTGCCGTCGGCGATGCTCTGCAGAGCCTGCCGCAGGAACGGATCCTTCTCGCCCTCCAGCCCCTGCTCGAGGGCGAGGAGCCCTTCGGCGCGCGCCTTCTCGGCGTAGCCGACCACCGTGTCGATCATGCTCGACGCGGTGCGGCGCTCGCCGCGGAAGGCGCGGGGGAGCGACTTGACCGCATGCAGGGCATCGCGCACGGTGCCGCTCGCGATGCCGACGGCGATCGTGGCTCCGAAGACCAGCACCATCGGGGCGGGGATCAGCAGCGATCCGATGGTCGCGCCTTCGAGGTTGATCATGGCGATCAGGGCGCCGAAGGCGAGGACCAGTCCGAGGATGAGAGACGGATCCATCAGAGACCGGCCTCAGAAGCGGGGGCCGCGGAATCCGTTCCGGCCGCGTTGATCATGGCGGCGGCTGTGGCGAGCACTCCGGCGCGGAAGCGGGTGATCTGCGCGATCACGTCGTCCATCGTCTCGGTGACGACGAAGGTCGCACCGTCGACCATGATCAGCGTCGTGTCCGGCGTCGCCTGGACACGTTCGATCAGGTCGGGATTCACCGCGAACCGAGAACGGTTCAGACGCGTGAGGACGATCATGGGCTCCATCCTGGAAAGATCCGTCCGCGTTCCGGGGAGCACGGACCCGACGGCCCGTCCTGGGCTGTCGGGGGTGACTGTCGGCCGGAGGTCGCTGGGCGTTAGTCAGGCGGATGGTGGAGGATCCCTACGACGGGACGGCTCAGCGATCGGCGAGCAGTCGATCCCGCACCTGACGACGCAGCACCTTGCCGATGAGCGATCGGGGAAGGTCGTCGACGGCGGTGATGCGGCGGGGCACCTTGTACGGGGTGAGCCGCGTGCGACAGAAGTCGCGCAGTGCCTCCACGTCGAGGACGGCACCGTCGCGGAGGACGACCGCGGCGGCGACGTCTTCTCCACCATGGGGTCGCGGAAGGCCGACGACGGCGGCGGCGATGACATCGGGGTGCGCAGCGAGCACGTCTTCCACCTCGCTGGGCGACACGTTGAACCCGCCGGTGATGATGAGCTCTTTCAGGCGGTCGACGATGCTCACGAACCCGTCGGGTGAGACCTGAGCGATGTCGCCGGTGCGGAGCCAGCCGTCAGGCAGCAGGGCATCGGCCGTCTCGCCCGGACGCCCCCAATAGCCCCGGAAGACCTGCGGTCCGCGGATGAGGAGTTCGCCCGCCTCGCCGGCCGGCCTGTCGACGGTCGGGTCTGCGGGATCGACGACGCGGATCTCCGTGCTCGGGAACGGCACGCCGACGGTGCCGGGACGACGCGTCGGTCCCATCGGGTTGCCGAGCGCGACCGGTGAGCTCTCGGTCATGCCGTAGCCCTCGACGAGGAGGCCTCCGGTCGCCTCCTCCCAGCGCTGCACGGTGGCGACCGGAAGGCTCATGGCTCCGGAAATCGCGAAGCGAACCGTCGAGAGGTCGATCGTGCCGCGGGCGGCCGCGCGAGCCAGAGCGTCATAGATCGGCGGGACGGCGGGGAGGAAGGTGGGCGGAGCCGAACCTGTCGCCGCCGTGACCAGACCCAGATCGAACGCGGGGAAGAGCACGAGCCTCGCCCCGATGCTCATCGCGAAGGTCAGGCACAGGGTCATCCCGTAGGCGTGGAACAACGGCAGCACGCCGTAGAACGTCTCCTCGCCGTCGACGAGGCCGGGCACCCACGCTCGTCCCTGCATCGCGTTGGCGCGGAGGTTCGAGTGAGTGAGGATCGCCCCCTTCGGGACACCCGTGGTGCCGCTGGTGTACTGCAGCAAGGCGGTGTCGTCCAGCGTCGGTCCCGGCACCCGCCGTGAGATCCGCCGGTGATCGGCGAGGCTCTTCCACGCGATGTGATGCCGAGCCTTCGGGGTGCCGGTCAACTTCGCGCGCGACTCGCGTGCCTTGGGCACCGGCAGGCGAAGAGCGAGGCGCTTCGAAAGCGGCATCGCCGTGGTGATGTCGACGCTCACGATGTGCTCGACCCTGACGTCTGCCGGGAAGCCGGCGATCGTGTCGACGGCCTTGTCCCACACGACGGCGATGCGCGCACCGTGATCCTCGAACTGGTGCCGCAGCTCGCGGGCGGTGTAGAGGGGGTTGTGCTCGACCACGATCGCGCCGAGTCGGAGGATCGCGTAGAAGGCCACGACGTGCTGCGGGCAGTTGGGCAGCACCAGAGCGACGCGATCGCCCTTGCTGACCCCGAGCCGCCGCAGACCCTCGGCGGCGCGCTCGACCTGCTCTCCGAGTTCCCGGTAGGTCGTGACAGCACCGAAGAAGTCCAGTGCCGGACGCCTGCCGAACGCTTTCACGCTCGCCGAGAGCATCTCCGACAACGTCTGCGACGGATTCTCGATCTCGGCGGGGACGCCCTCCGCATAGGAGTCGAGCCAGGGACGAGCGGCGAGCGGAGATTCAGGCATGTCTCCATCCTGCCCGGGATCGCGTTCCGCGGACACCGCACACGTCAACCGACGAACAGGAGCACGATCGACAGGGCGACTGCGGCAGCACCGACGCCGGCCAGCGTGATCCCGAGCACCTGGAACGCATGCAGGAGCGGCCGTCGGGGTTCGAATCGCATCAGGGCGGGGTGCCGCTCACTGACGAAGGCATCGACGTCTTCGCGGCCGTGCCAGTGGTGGGATTCGTCTGCACGGAGCGGGCGTTCGCGGAAGTCGCCCGCGGCGAACCAGCGGGCGCGCGCTCGGCCGCTCTCGTCCTCGACGACCACGACCTCTTGCGGCAGCCAGGCGCCGTCGTGCACCTTCACCAGCAACACGATGGCGAGCAGAGGGAGCCCGACCCCGAGGCCGATCCACGAGAGGACCTCGGCGATGGTTCCGACAGCGTCGACCGCATTCATGACCGGCTCCGTTTCTCCCAGAGACGACAGTACCGGCCCCGCAACGCTCGATGTCACGCCCGTAGGCTGGCGATATGGATGAAGGCATGCGGAACGTGCAGGCGGCACTGGCGGACATCACCGAGCACTGGCAGCCGCACCGGCTGACGAGCGTCAACGACTACGACGTCAAGGTCGTGAAGCTGCTCGGAGAGTTCGTCTGGCATACCCATCCCGACACCGACGAGCTCTTCATGGTGGTGCAGGGGCAGCTGACGATCCAGCTCCGCGACCGCGATGTCGTGCTCGGACCGAACGATGTCTTCGTCGTTCCCCAGGGCGTCGAGCACTGCCCACGCGCCGACGAAGAGGTGCATGCGATCCTCTTCGAGCCCAAGGGCACCGTCAACACGGGCGACGCCGGTGGCGAGATGACTTCGGAGCTTCGCGAGTTCGGATAGGTTCCGCAACCACGTGGCGCTCAGATCTTGATGGGGAATGTCAGCAACGTGGCGATCCCGCCGATGGCGATGACGCCGGCCAGGCTGAGGAACACCCGGCGTCGCCACGGGGCGGATTGGTGCTGCGAGATCGCGGCGAAGAACAGGACGAGCGCGAAGAGCACCGTCAACAGCGAGTAGTCGTCACCACGCTGATTGTTGGCGAGGGCTTCATCGAACTTCGCATCGGCGCGTGCGCTGAGTTCCTCAGCCTCCACTGTGCCGGGCGGCACATACTCCGCCATGGCGAGAGGGCCGCGTGAGGCGCGTCCTTCTGCGTTCCAGGCGTCGAATGCGACGGCGAATTCCTCCGTGAAGCGTTCCTCGACGAAGCGCACCAGGTCGTCCTGCCCGTTGGCCTCTGCCAGCACCCACTCGGTGTAGAGCGTCAGGTCGTACTGACGTGCAGCTTGGGCCGTCGACTCCGCTGAGGCTGCCTGAATCCGAGCGCTGGAAGCTTGACTGAACGCGATCGACATCTCACCGCCCCACTTCGACGCTTCGAATCCGCACCAGGCCGTCAACACCGCAGTCACCGAGAGAAGGATCACGGTGAGGATGTCGAGGACGCGAGAGGTGCGAGTCGTCTCCGCTGGGGCTTCTTTCTCCATAGCCAATGGTGTGGCCACGGTTCGTCGTCCGTCGTGGGTCAGTCACCTTCATCGGGTGAAGCGGCCGACGCTTTTTCCCCCTTGCAGGGGCTTCCAGTAAGGCGGCGTGCTGGCTGGGGTCACACCGCGCGGAGGGCGCCGGCGGCAGCATCCATCGCGTCGACGTTGAGAGCGAAGTAGGCCCACTTGCCGCGCTGCTCACGGGTGACGAGTCCTGCCTCCGCGAGGAGCTTCATGTGGTGGGAGACCGTGCCCTGGGAGAGGCCGACGGGCTCGGTCAGATCACAGATGCACGCTTCTCCGCCCGCTCCGGCGGCGATGAGCGACAACAACCGGACGCGTGTGGGATCACCAAGCGCTTTGAAGACCCGAGCGACGCGTTCGGCATCCTCGACCGTCATCGAAGGGGTGATCGGCGGGACGCAGCATCTGGTCGATTCGATCGTCGTTGGCAAGCTCACGGGTCCAGTCTGGCACGTATTGACAATCTTCGATAGATGAACGACAGTCTTCACATTGATGTTTTTCAATTTGAGGAGATGTGATGTCTGAGCTTCCTGTCGTCGTCATCGGAGCGGGCCCGCAGGGTCTCGCCGCAGCGGCGCATCTTGTCGAACGCGACGAGAACGTGATCGTCGTCGAGCGCGGGCAGGGCCCTGCTGCCGCGGTTTCCGAGTGGGGGCACGTGCGCCTGTTCTCGGCCTGGCCGGAGCTCACCGACACAGCTGCGCGCCGCCTCCTCGAGCCGACGGGATGGGCTGCGCCGTCCTCGGGGTATCCGACCGGAGCGGAATGGGTGAGCAGCTATCTGGCCCCGCTCGCGGATGCGCTGGGCGAGCGGGTCCACTACGCGACGACCGTCACGGGGGTCGCCCGTCAAGGCCGCGACAAGGTCGTCGATGGAGGTCGCAAGAGCCAGCCGTTCGTCGTGCACACCGTCGACGCCGACGGCAACGAGGCCCGACTCGTCGCCCGCGCCGTCATCGACGCCAGCGGTACCTGGGAGCTTCCGAACCCTGCGGGGGCGGATGGCTTCCCCGCGCTCGGAGAGAAGCGTGCAGCATCTCGGATCTCGTATCGCATCCCCGACGATGTGACTGCATGTGCGGGACAGCACGTCGTCGTCATCGGGTCCGGGCACTCCGCCACCCATGCCGTGCTCCGGCTGAGCGAACTCGCTCGGCGAAACCCTGACACGAGAATCACCTGGTTGATGCGCCGCGGGGCGACGATGCACGCGTTCGGCGGCGGTGCCGCGGATGAACTCCCCGAACGTGCCGCCCTCGGCGGGCGAGCACGGAAGGTCATCGAGTCCGGACTGGTGGAAGTCGTCGACGGCTTCCGTGTGTCCGAGTTCCGCGATGTGGGAGGCGCGCTCACGATCGCGGCGGAGAACGGAAGCGAGGTGGCCGGAGTCTCTCGCGTGTTCGCATTGACCGGCTTCCGCCCCGACCTCAGCATCCTGTCCGAGCTGCGGGTGGCGTTGGATGCATCGCTGGAAGCGGTGGCGGGGATAGCCGCTGAGATCGATCCGAATATCCACTCCTGCGGATCCATCGGTGCCACGGGAGCGCGCGAACTCACCCAGCCGGAAGAGGGTTTCTTCATCATCGGGGCGAAGAGCTACGGACGAGCTCCGACCTTCCTCGCCCTCACCGGCTTCGAGCAGGCGCGAAGCGTCGCCGCGCATCTCGCCGGCGACGTGATCGCCGCCCAGAGCAACCAACTCGTCCTGCCCGACACCGGCGTCTGCGGTGGAGCCGGCGACTTCGACACGAGCGGCGGCGGAAGCTGCTGTACGACCCCGCTTGTGCAGCTTCAGCCCACCCGCGTCTCGGCCAACTAGTCGTCAGGGATGTTGCGGGAGCCTGTTCGCCGGACGCGGACAGGCTCCCTCTTGTGTGTCCATGGGGGATCCCATGTCCTGTCCCACTTGCCCTCAGTATCGATGAATGTCAATATAGATACATGTCGATTCAAGAAGTTGAGCTCGCGATCATCGGGTCGGGTCCCGCGGGATACACCGCAGCCGTCTACGCTGCTCGCGCCGGCCTCGCGCCCGTGGTGCTCGCCGGTTCCGTGACCGCGGGCGGCGCACTGATGTCCACGACCGAGGTCGAGAACTTCCCTGGGTTCGTCGATGGCGTCCAGGGGCCTGAGCTGATGGAGTCGATGCGTGCGCAGGCGGAGCGCTTCGGCGCACGCATCCTCCTCGACGACGCGATTCGGGTCGACCTCGACGGACCGATCAAGACCATCGAGACCGGCGCCGGAGAGACCATCCTCGCCCGCGCCGTCATCCTCACGATGGGTTCCGCCTATCGCAAGCTCGGGCTGCCGGATGAGGAGCGACTCACCGGTCGTGGCGTGTCCTGGTGTGCGACGTGCGACGGCTTCTTCTTCCGTGAGCAGGAGATCGTCGTGGTGGGCGGCGGGGACTCCGCGATGGAGGAGGCACTGTTCCTCACCCGCTTCGCATCGAAAGTCACGGTCGTACACCGCCGCGGCGAGTTCCGCGCCTCGAAGATCATGGCCCGGCGTGTGCTCGATCACCCGAAGATCGAAGTCGCCTGGAACAGCGAAGTCGCAGGCCTCGTGGGGGCCGAGAAGGTCGAAGCGGTCACCCTGCGTGACACCGTCACCGGCGATGAGCGCGAGTTGGCGGCCACCGGTGTCTTCGTCGCCATCGGTCACGACCCGCGCTCCGAGATCGTCGCCGGGCTCGTCGACACCGATGCCGATGGATACGTGCTCGTCGAGCACCCCTCCACCCGGACCACCCTCGCAGGAGTGTTCGCGGCCGGCGACCTCGTCGACCACACCTACCGTCAGGCGATAACCGCAGCCGGCACCGGATGCGCCGCAGCTCAGGATGCCCAGCACTACCTGGCCGCGCTTGACGGGCCCGCACCAGTGGCGACGACCGAGAACGAGAAGGCCTTCGCATGAGCACCGCAACCGTGCCCACCGCCGCGCCGGCCACCCGCCGCCTGTCCGCTCTCGACCGCTGGCTGCCGCTGTGGATCGGTCTGGCAATGGTCGGCGGCATCGTCGTCGGTCGCTTCATCCCTGGCGTTTCCGACCTTCTGGCCCGCCTCGAGGTCGGTGGGATCTCGATCCCCATCGCTCTCGGCCTGCTGGTGATGATGTATCCGGTGCTCGCGAAGGTCCGCTATGACAAGGTCGCTGCGGTCACCGGTGACAGGAAGCTCCTCGTCTCGTCGTTGGTGCTCAACTGGCTCGTCGGCCCGGCGCTCATGTTCGCCCTCGCCTGGGTGTTTCTGCCCGACCTGCCCGAGTACCGGACAGGCCTCATCATCGTCGGGCTCGCGCGTTGCATCGCGATGGTCGTCATCTGGAACGACCTCGCCTGCGGCGACCGTGAAGCCGCAGCGGTCCTGGTCGCCATCAACTCGGTCTTCCAGGTTGTCGCGTTCTCACTCCTCGGCTGGTTCTACCTGACAGTCCTCCCCGGGTGGCTGGGGCTGGACTCGCAGGGGTTGGAGATCTCGGTCTGGCAGATCGCGTTGAATGTCCTGATCTTCCTCGGTATCCCGCTTGTCGCCGGCTTCGCCTCGCGCCTCATCGGTGAGCGGACGAAGGGGCGCGACTGGTACGAAGACAGCTTCCTGCCGAAGATCGGCCCGTGGGCGCTCTACGGCCTCCTCTTCACCATCGTGTTGCTGTTCGCCCTCCAGGGCGAACAGGTCACCAGTCGACCGTGGGACGTTGCGCGGATCGCGCTCCCGCTGCTGGTCTACTTCGCGGTCATGTGGTTCGTCGGCCTTCTGACCGGAAAGGCGCTCGGGCTCGGGTACGCGCGTTCGTCGACGCTGGCGTTCACTGCGGCCGGGAACAACTTCGAGCTCGCCATCGCCGTCGGCATCGGCACCTTCGGGGCGACTTCCGGTCAGGCCCTCGCCGGAGTCGTCGGCCCGCTGATCGAGGTCCCGGTCCTGGTCGGACTCGTCTATGTCTCGCTCTGGGCCGCTCGTCGCTGGTTCCACACCGACCCGTACACCGCTGAGAGGATGCTGTCATGAACGTCACCGTCACGACCGACACCGACACGACCGACACCGACACCTGCAGTCCCGTCGCCACCCACGCCATCGGGCTGGAAGCTGCCACCTCCGTAGCGGCCACGCTGAAGGCGCTGTCGGATCCGCTCCGCCTGCGGATGCTGTCGGCCATCGCCTCCGACCCGCGCGGAGAGTCCTGCGTGTGCGACCTCGCCGAGCTCGCCGACGTCTCGCAGCCCACGGTGTCGCATCACCTCAAGGTGCTCAAGGACGTCGATGTCCTCACCTCCGAGCGCCGTGGAACCTGGGTCTGGTACCGAATCGACCCGAGTCGTCGCAGCGCCGTCACGGCCCTGCTGGATTCATTCGCTCCGGCTACGGTCTCACCGTGGAGCGATTCCGATGAAGATCAGCTTCGGCCAGACTTCGACGCCCGGATAACCCGTCTCGCGGAGGAGCTGGCCGTGGAAGTTCCTGAGCTCGAGGCCGACGTCGTCCTCACGACCGTCCGAGAGTCCTACACCGCACTGGCACGAACCGCCCGCGTCACCTCCGCGCTCGTTCCCCTCACCGAGCGTTTCGCCCGTCTGCGCCTCGCAGACCTGACCCGCGACCGCGATGCTTCCGTGCCGCAGGTGCTTTTCGTCTGCGTCGCCAACGCCGGACGCTCGCAGCTCGCCGCCGCGCTCGTGAACCAACTCGCAGCCGGCAAGGTCGTCGCGCGCTCGGCAGGGTCTGCTCCTGCCGACGTCATCCACCCACACGTGCGCTCGCTGCTCGCCGAGATCGAAGGCGACCGGGCGGCAGACAGGTTCCCGAAGCCGCTCACCGACGACGCGGTCCGCGCCGCCGACGTCGTCATCACGATGGGCTGCGGCGACGTCTGCCCCATCATCCCGGGCGTCCGCTACGACGACTGGGCGGTCGGTGATCCTGCACTCGCCTCTCGTGAAGGCGTGGAAGCCATCCGCGACGACATCGCCGGACGTGTGCGCGCACTCGTCGACGACCTTCTTCCTTGACCGCCCGCCTGACCGCTCTCCGACCAGGAGCAATCATGACCGACACGACCACCAAACCCTCCGTCCTCTTCGTCTGCGTGCACAACGCCGGGCGCTCACAGATGGCCGCAGGGTTTCTCCGCGACATAGCCGGAGACCGCATCGAAGTCCGCTCCGCAGGCTCGATGCCGGCCGACCAGATCAACCCGACCGCCGTCGAGGCCATGAGTGAACTCGGAATCGACATCACGGCCGAACAGCCCAAGGTGCTCACGACCGAAGCGGTGCAGGCATCGGACGTCGTCATCACGATGGGATGCGGAGATGCCTGCCCGTTCTTCCCCGGCAAGCGCTACGAGGACTGGAAGCTCGACGACCCGGCAGGCCAGGGGATAGACGCCGTGCGCCCGATCCGCGACGACATCAGGGCGCGCATCGAGCAGCTGGTGAGCGAACTGGTCTGATGGCGCGGGTTCCCGACGAGCCGGAGCTTCTGTCGGGGGAGAGCGTGTCGCTCCCGCAACCGGGCAACGCCTCCGACATCGCCTTCGAAGGGTGAACCGGTGGTTGCCCCGGCAGTGCCCACGTATGAGGCTTGCTCCTACGACCTGCCGCGGCGACGCGGACACGATCTCAGGAGGCAACGATGGCGCACAACGAAGCGACGACGGCGATCAAGCGGCAGCAGGAGGCACTGAAGGCGGCGCTGCCGTTCAGCGATGCGCGGGACTTCGAAGCCGCTGGCCGTGGGTTCCTCGGAACGCTCAGTCCCGCGGTCGTGCACGACGAGGACGGCAACGTCGTCTGGGACGCCGACAGCTACGACTTCATCACCGGTGAAGCTCCCGACACCGTCAACCCGAGCCTGTGGCGTCAGTCGACCCTCGTCGCCAAGCACGGCCTGTTCGAAGTGGTCGAGGGGGTCTACCAAGTGCGCGGGTTCGACCTGTCGAACGTGAGTTTCATCGAATCCGACAACGGCGTCATCGTGATCGATCCGCTCATCTCGAAGGAGACAGCAGAAGCCGCCCTCGGACTGTACCGGCAGCACCGCGGCGAGCGTCCGGTAGTCGCCGTCATCTTCACACACAGCCACATCGACCACTTCGGTGGCATCTTCGGCATCGTGTCCAAGGATGACGTCGAGTCGGGCCGGGTGCAGATCATCGCCCCGGAAGGCACCGTCGCTGAAGCGGTGGCGGAGAACGTCTACGCGGGCACGGCGATGGGCCGCCGCGCCGGGTACATGTATGGCGCGGCGCTCGAGCGCAGCGCGAAGGGCGCGCTCGGGGCGGGGCTCGGCATGACGACGTCCACCGGTCACGCCGGCATCATCCCGCCCACCATCGAAGTCGCCCAGACCGGAGAGTCGCACACGGTTGACGGACTCGTCATCGAGTTCCAGATGGCGCCGGGCACCGAGGCGCCGGCGGAGATGCACTTCCTCTTCCCGAAGTACCGGGCACTGTGCATGGCGGAGAACGCCACGCACACCCTGCACAACCTGCTGACCCTCCGTGGTGCTCTCGTGCGAGACCCGCATGTCTGGTCGCGATACCTGACCGAGGCCATCGAGCGCTACGGCGACCAGGCCGATGTCGTCTTCACGTCCCACCACTGGCCGACCTGGGGGAACGCGGAGATCCTCGAGTTCCTCGGTCTGCAGCGGGACCTGTACTCGTATCTGCACGATCAGACGCTGCGGATGACCAACCAGGGCATGACCGGTGCCGAGATCGCCGAGGAGATTCAGCTCCCCCCGATCCTGGAGAACTCCTGGCACGCGCGCGGCTACTACGGCAGCGTCAGCCACAATGTGAAGGCGATCTATCAGCGGTATATGGGCTGGTTCGACGGCAACCCCGCCCGCCTCTGGCCGCACCCGCCGAAGGCGCTCGGCGAACGCTACGTCGCATTGGCCGGCGGCATCGACCGTATCGTCGAAGCCGCACAGAGCGCCTACGACGAGGGTGACTTCCGGTGGGCGGCGACGCTCCTCGACCACGCGATCTTCACCGAGCCGGAGAACACCGCCGTGCGCGAGCTCTACGCGGCGACGCTCGAGCAGCTGGCGTACGGCGCCGAGAACGGCACTTGGCGGAACTTCTACATGTCGGGAGCGACCGAGTTGCGCGCCGGCAACTTCGGTACCCCGACCACGACGAATGCACCGGAGATCGTGGCGCAGCTCTCGGCGGAGCAGCTGTTCGACTCTGTTGCGATCTCGGTCGACGGTCCCCGTGCCTGGGATCTCGAGGTCGCGCTCGACTTCACGCTCACCGACGAAGACCGCAACTTCCGGGTCACGCTCAGAAACGGCGTGCTGGTGTACGTCGAGAAGGCGGCGGACGCCTCGACCGCACAGGCGTCGCTCTCGCTGACGAAGCAGCGCCTGCTCGCCCTCGTCGCCGGCGACACGGACACCCCGGGCGTGGAGATGACCGGGGACAGCTCAGCCTTCGCCACTCTCACCTCGGTGCTCACGGCAGGAGATCCGGCGTTCAACATCGTCACGCCTTGAGAGCGTTCTGACCACGTCAGCGGTGGGTGGCGGCATTTTCGCCGCCACCCACCGCTTGAGTTCCCGCGGCCTCCGACGACTCAGCGCTTGAGGTTCGTCAGCTCCTGCAGCACCTCGTCGCTGGTGGTGATGATGCGGGCGTTCGCCTGGAAGCCGCGCTGCGCGACGATCAGGTTGGTGAACTCCTGCGACAGGTCGACGTTCGACATCTCGAGCGCGCCGCTGATGATGCCGCCCAGGCCGTCGGTGCCCGCCTGCCCGAGCGTCGGCTCACCGGAGTTGCCGCTCGGGCGGAACTGCGAGGAGCCGGCCTTCTCGAGCCCGCCAGGGTTGACGAAGCCGGCCAGCGCCACGCGGGCGAGCACCTCGGTGTCACCGTTGCTGAACGTGCCGACGAGGCTGCCGTCGTTCATCAGGGCGTACGAGCTCAGGGTGCCGGCGGGCTTGCCGTTCTGCTCCTTGATCGCCAGGTCGCTGACATCCGCGAACCCGGTGACTGCGGAGAGGTCGACCGCGACGCCGCCGGAGACGATGGAGGAGGCTCCGGCCTGCTTGCCGTCGACGAAAGTGAGGGCGGTGTTCGTGCCGCCAGGCTCGGTGACGTTCCATCCCCCGGCGGTGCGGGTGAAGGTGAGGCGGAGAGAGGTGGCCGTGCCCTCGGCGTCGTAGGTCTTGATGTCGCGCACCAGCTGCTCACCGACGGCGGCTCCGGAAGGCAGGTTGCCGGTGACTCGGGCGGTGGTGGTGGCCGTGGCGGGGCTCAGAGCGCCGACCGGCAGCCGGATGTCGCCGATGCCCTGACCGGGAACGATGACGCCGTTCTGCGCCGTCCAACCCTGCACGAGAGCGCCGTCTGCCGAGACCAGCTTGCCGCTCGCGTCGAACGAGAAGCCGCCGTTGCGGGTGTACAGGGTCTCGCCGCCCGACCGGACGACGAAGAACCCGTCGCCCGAGATCATGAGGTTGGTCGGCACGCCGGTGGGCTGAGGAGCTCCGGAGGCGAAGTTCGTGCTGATGCCGGCCACCTGCACGCCGAGACCGACCTGGGCGGGGTTCTGACCGCCGGCGGCCTGCTGCGGCATCATCGAGTTGCGCACGAGCTGGGAGAGCGAGTCCTGGAACTGCACGGCCGAGGCCTTGAACCCGGTCGTGTTGACGTTGGCGATGTTGTTGCCCGTGACGTCGAGCATGGTCTGGTGCGAACGCAGACCCGAGATTCCGGCGAACAGAGAGCGGAGCATGGTGATGCCTTTCTGGAAGGGGGCTGGTCAGGACTGCGGGCGGGGAGCGACGGAGACGCCGGAGACGGCATCGAGGGGGATGGATGCTTCGCCGATGGTGACGAGCGGGATGGGGCCGGCGTACGAGACCGACGTGACGATGCCCTTCTGCGTCACGCCCTTCTCATCGACGTACTGCGCCTCGTGGCCGATCAGCGCGGCGGCGGTCTGACGCATGCTGAGCGCGAAGCTCTCGGTCGAGGTCGCCGTGAGCGCGGTCAGCTGCTCCATGGAGGCCAGCTGCGTGGTCTGCGAGATCATCTCGTTGGTGTTCATGGGCGAGCTGGGGTCCTGATTGGTCAACTGCGTCACCAGCAGCTTCAGGAAGACCTCGGAGTCGAGCGTCTTCTTCCGCTCGGTGGGAGGCGTGGTGCTGCCCGTCTGCACGCCGGTGGGCGGGATGGTGCCGGAGATGGGTTCGACCGCGGTCATGGATTTCCTCTCGGATCAGGCGAAGACTTCGATGCCGCCGTGCGGCGAGACAAAGGGGGCGGGAGCTGTCCCGTCGGGGAGGGGCGGGTCGCCGTCCGGTCCGGGATGGGTGCCGGTGGCCCCTCGGCCCGCGGCTGCTCCACCGTGGGGCTGGCCACCGGCCGTTCCCGTCGCCGTGCCGTTCGCGGAACCGCCGTTCGGGGAGTTCTGCGGGTTCGACGAGCCGGGGCCGTCATCCGAGGTCGAGAGCAGGAGCGATGCGTGTGGTGCTGCCGCGGCGAGGTCACGCCGGAGGTCGACGAGGATCGCACGCAGCGCTTCGCGGCCGAGCTCGTTCGGGGCATGGAGCTCGATGTGGATGGCGCCGCCCGAGATGTGTGCGCGCACCGTCACGGGACCGAGGTTCTCCGGTGACACGGTCAGCGTGAGACTGTGGTCGCCGTCCGGAGCCTGCGCGAGCGAGACCACGGGCGCGGTGATCTGGGGGAGCAGCACGGGGCGGGCGACGGAGACGGCGACCGGAGGAGCTGCCGGTGCCGCGGCCGTCGAAGCAGCGGTGCTGCCGACGGCGGGTGGCGGGGTGAGCTCTCCGCCCGTGGAGGCGGTCTGCGTCGGCGCGGAGACGGATGCCGGAGCGGATGTCGTGCTGGCCGGCAGAGGTGTGGAGGCAGCATCCGGCGAGGCATCGGTGCCGGTCGTCGCCGCATCGAGTGTTCCGGGGCGGTCGGTCTCCGTCCGGATGCCTGGCCGTCCGGATGCGACCGCGCCGCTGAGCGTCGAGCTGTCGACGGCGAGGCGCGGGGGAGCGGCGGAGGTTTCTGCGTCGTCGTCGACCGTGCCGACGAGGGGCGCTGCTTCGGTGGCCGGAGATGCACCGCGAGCGGTGGCGGCAGCGGCGGCGGTGACTCCAGCGGGCGCGGCAGCACTCGTCGCGAGGGCGCGGTTCGGCGCCGGCTCCGGCGGTGGTTGTACGCCGGTGGTCCCGACTGGGGTGGCTGCTGCGGCCGCTCCCGTAGCGTTCGCCGGCGAGCTGGTCGATCCGGCCGTGGCGGCGGTGAGTTCCGCGGCGTCGGCGATGACCGAGGCGGGTTTCCCCTCGGCGTTCGTCGAACCGGTGCTCTCGGCCGTGGACTCCGCCGGAACAGCGGGCAGGATGGCTGCCGATTCGTCGTCGGGGGCCTCTGCGACCCCGTGCGCGCCGGTGGTGAGCGCGGCTCCCGGTGTCGGGAGCATCGTCGGCAGGACCGGTGCGGCGGTGGCCGGGGGTGTGCTCGCCGAATCAGACGAGGCATCATCGGTCGTCGTGCCGGAGGTGCCCCCATCCGTGTCTTCGGCTGAGGCGCGCGAGGCATCCTGGATGACATCGGCGAAAGCCGCGGCTCCGGGCGTGACGTTCCGCGACGACGACGCCGATCCGGGCAGTCGCGGCCCCCGCGCGTCGAGCAGGTCGATGATGCCGAGAGTTGTCATTGCTGGCCCTCCGCGCTGGTCCGCGATCCGATCTCGTCGAGCTCCGACTGCTCAGCGTGCAGTTCGGCAGCGCGCACCTTCACGGCGTGCGCCTGGGCGAGGCGGTCGAGTCCGCGCATCGCCCTCCTTGCCTCGGCATGCTCGCTGCGAGCCTGGTCGACCGTCTGCTCCTGAAGCTCAGACAGTGTCGTGAGGTCGGCGAGCAGGGTCCGGCCCGCCACTCTGGCCGCGGCGAGGGCGGCGAGGGAGCGGACATCGACGGCCTCGTTCCCCACTCCTGACAGGTGCGCGCGGAGCGATCGGTCGCGGGCCTCGGTGTGTCGGGCGTCGAGCACTGCACGGGAGAGCCGCTGCGCCGCTGCACGCTCCTGGATCTCGCGCACGCGCAGGAGACCGGCCAGAGAGAAGGACCGCTTCATGAGACTCCTCCGAAGGCTGCGACGAGCTCGTCCAGTCGCCGCCATGATTCGCCGATCTCGCTCGTCTCGTCGAGGGGCTGGGTGAGGAAGGCGCTGATGGCCCGTTCGTTGGCGATCGCGGCGTCGATACGGGCGTCTGCGCCGGGCTGATAGGCACCGATGTCGATGAGGTCGTTCGCGCGGCGCCGGGCCGCGAGCACAGCACGCAGCGTCGCCGCGTGCGCCCTGCGCTCAGGGACGGTGACCTTGCCGGCCACCCGCGACACGGAGCCGAGCACATCGATCGCGGGATGGTGCCCGGACAGCGCGAGTGCGCGATCGAGCACGACGTGACCGTCGAGGATCGACCTGACGGTGTCGGCGATGGGCTCGTTGTGGTCATCGCCGTCGACGAGCACGGTGTAGATGCCTGTGATCGAGCCGCGCTTGTCGGTACCCGCGCGCTCGAGCAGTCCGGCAAGGAGCGAGAACGTCGACGGCGGATACCCGCGGGTGGCCGGAGGCTCCCCGGCGGACAGGCCGATCTCCCGCTGCGCCATCGCCACGCGGGTGAGGGAGTCCATCATCAGGATGGCGTGGGCACCGTCATCGCGGAAGGCCTCGGCGATGCGCGTGGCGGTGTAGGCCGCACGGATGCGCGCCATGGCCGGTTGGTCCGAGGTCGAGACGACCACGACGGAGCGGGCGAGTCCCTCGGGCCCGAGGTCGTCCTCGATGAACTCGCGCACCTCACGGCCGCGCTCGCCGACGAGCGCGATCACCGTCACCTCAGCTTCGGTTCCCCGCGCGATCATCGACAGCAGGGAGGACTTTCCCACTCCGGAGCCGGCGAAGAGTCCGACGCGCTGGCCTCGCCCGACGCTCACGAGCGTGTCGAGAGCGCGCACTCCGAGCGGAAGCGGCGAGTCGATCCGGTCGCGCCCCATGATCGAGGGCGTGGGGTGGTCCAGGGTCACCGGGATCGCGCCGGTGAGCGGTCCCTTGCCGTCGATCGGTCGTCCCAGACCGTCCAAGACGCGTCCGAGCAGGGCGCGTCCGGTGGGCACGCGCAGCGCACCTCCGCGGCTGCGCACCGGGGCTCCGACCGTGAGGCCGGCGACCGCTCCGAGAGGCATGCATCGGAGTCCCCCTTCCCCGATGGCGACGACCTCCGCATCGACCCCGTCGAGTGTCACGACATCACCGACCGCGCCTTCGAGTCCGCGCACCTGCACGCTCAGACCGCGTACCTGCGAGACCGCACCGACCCGCTCCGGTCGCACCGCTTCGCGCACCGCACCCCAGGCGCTCATGCACCGGCCTCGGTCAGAGCGAGACGGGCGCGCTCGAGTGCGCTCCCGATCCGGGCATCGATGTGGCCGTGGTCCAGTGTTGCAACCGCGTCGCCGCGCGCGAGTGTGTCGTCGGGGATGAGGGCGAAGGCGGCCAGCCCGTCAGCGGATGCCTGAAGCGTGCGGAGGTCGTCCGGATGCAGGCGCACCTCGCGGATCTCGGTGGGGTCGACACCGGCGATCGCACGTCGGGCTGCAGCGGCGGCAGAGGCTCCGGCGTCGGAGAGTTCGCCGACGATGATCAGCTCTGCGAGCTCGATCGCGCAGCTCAGCACCTGTTCCTGCGCTGCCGATGTCAGCTCGCGCTCCCGATCGCCCAGGGAGCGAGCCGCCGCGTGGAGCGTCGCGATCGCGCGCTCGAGCTCGTGGGCTGCAGCTCTCGCGCGCACGTTCCGTTCGTCTTCGGCGAGGCGCTGCGCCGACTCGGCCTCGGCGAGACCGGCGCGGAAGCCCTCCGCGTGCCCGTCGGCGTAGCCGCGCATCCGAGCGCGGGCATGCTCCTCGCCGCCCCCGCCTGCGTCCAGACGCGGGAACAGCACCGGCGAGAAGGCGTCAGTAGACATATTCGTCCTCGTCGGCGCGCTGCACCGTGATGTCGCCTGCGGCCTCGAGAGCCCGGATCGTGCGCACGATCTCGGCTCTGGCCTCCTCCACCTGCGACACGCGCACCGGGCCGATCGTGCGGGCCTCCTCGTCGAGGTTCTCCCGGTTGCGCTCGGAGACGTTGCGACGGATGAGGTCGGCGATCGGCTGGTGTGCGCCCTTCAGCGCGAGTGCCAGCGAACGGATGTCCATGCCCCGCAGAACGCGCTGGGTGTCGCGGTCGTCGAGCTTGACGATGTCGGCGAAGGTGAACATGCGCGAGCGGATGTCCTCCGCGAGGGCACTGTCGCGGTCTTCGATGCTCGCCAGCAGCGCCTTCTCGACGGTCGCGCCGGAACGGGCGATGATCTCCACCAGAGGCTCGACGCCCCCGAGCACTTCGGGTGCATCTCGGGTGGCGAAGGTGCCGGTCCGAGATCTGAGCGCGTCGGCCACGATCGCGATCGCCTCCTGCGATGCGGTCCCCATCGTCGCGATGGCGTGGGCGACATCGGTGCGGGTGGGGTCGGGGAGTGCGGCGAGCACGGCTGCGGCACGATCGGTGGGGAGGTGCGCGAGCACGAGGGCGACCGTCTGGGGGAGTTCGCCGTCGAGCATCGTCGCCAGCTGCGCCGGATCGGCGGATCCGAGGAACTCGAAGGAGGAAGCCATCGAGGAGGAGCCGACTCTGCCCAGCACGGCGGCGGCGCGCTCGGCGCCGAAGGTGGCCTCCAGCAGGCCGGCGGCGATATCGCGTCCGCCACGTGCCGGCGGCAGATGCCCCAACGCGATCCGGTGGAACTGTCCGAGGGCCTGGGCGGTGGTCGCCGCATCCAGATTCTGCAGGTCGATGATCTCGGCGGCTACGGCCTCCGCCTCCGCCTCCGTGAGGTGCTTCATCACCTCGATGGCCTGGGCGCGGTCGAGGTTCATCAGCACGACGGCCGCCGTCTGCCGGTCGGTCAGTGCGGTCATACCTGCTGCCTGTCGTCGATGAGTGTGCGCAGCAGGTCGGCCGTGCGCTTCGGGTCCTGCCGGGTGAGGGAGTCGATCTCCGCCCTACGGCGCTCGAGGCTGACCTGTGCGGGCTCGGGGTCAGGCTCAGGCTCCGGATCGGGCGCCGTCTCGAGGAACGCCAGGGGCGTCGTGGGGGACTGATCGATCGCCGCGGTCGCGCCCGCGTCGAGGGCGGAGAGCGCGGGCGGACGATCGCCGAAGAGCTGGTCGAACTCGGTGGCGGCACTGCTGCGTCGCCGCGCGCGCATGATGAGGGCTGCGAGACCTGCGAGCAGCGGGATGGCGATCGCCGCGGCGATGATGATGGTGTTCAGCAGGACCGCCTGGCGCTCAGCGCCCTCGGCCTCCTTGGCCGCCTGGAGTGCGGTCTGCGCTGCTTCGGAGCTGGTCTGGTTGAAGGAGACGAGCTCGACCGCGATCGAATCACCGCGATCGCTGTCGATCCCGGCAGCGGTCTCGACCAGGTCGCTCAGCTGCGCGGTGCTCAGGTCGCCGCCCGCACCGGAGTCGATCGCGACCGACACCGACTGGCGCAGCAGCGATCCAGCCGGAGTGGAGGTGCTCTGCGTGCTCTTGTTGACCGCGTTGGTCTTCGACGTCTCGGTGGACTCCGACGTCCCGTCGCCGTCGGCCGATGGCACCGCGATGTTGTCGGGACCGAGCACACCGGCGTTCGAGCTCGAGCCGTTCTGCCGGTCGGTCCTGGTCTGCTCGGTGAGCGGGGGAGCACCCTCGGCCGGCGTGTAGGTCTCCTCGACGCGCTCGTTGGCCGAGTGGTCGATCTCGGCCACCACCGTCACCTTGGCGTTGCCCGGCCCGACGACGGTGTCGAGCATCTGCTGCACGCTCGCCGTCACACGCGCCTCGTAGTCGCTGGCCTGCTGGTCCATGCCGCCGGTGGTCCCGACGCCCGCAGCCGAGAGCGTCTGACCGCTCTGATCCACGACGGCGACGTTCTCGGGCTTCATGCCGCTCACCGCCGCTGAGGTCAGATGCACGATCGCCTCGACCTGCTTCGGCGAGAGCGTCGAGCTGCCGGACGTCTCGACGAACACGGATGCGGTGGGATCGACCGTTTCCGAGACGAAGACGCTCTCCTCCGGGATCGCGAGCTGCACCGATGCCGCGGTGACACCCTTGATCGACGAGATGGTCGCTGCGAGCTCACCCTCGATCGCGCGCTTGAAGGTCACGGACTGCTGGAACTCGCTCGTCGTGACGCCCATCTTGTCCAGCAGCGAGTACCCGCCGGAGCTGGCGCCGGGAAGCCCTGCGGAGGCAGCCGCGAGCCGCTGGTCGTAGACGTCCTTCTCGGGAACGAGCACGGTCGCCCCGCCGTCGGCCAGTTCGTAGGGGACCGAAGATGACCGCAGCTGCTCGACGACGGCGTTCGCATCGGAGGCGCTCATGCCGGAGAACAGCGGGGTGTAGGTGGGACGACTGAGCCAGCTGGAGAGAGCGACGATCCCGAGCGCGAGCACGGCGACGCCGATGATCGCGATCGTGCGCTGCGCGAGCGAGAAGCCCGCGATCACGCGTCCGATCCGCTGGAACACGTTCGTGACGGCCTGGGGCATCAGGCTTGCATCCGCATGATCTCGTTGAACGCGTCGACGCCCTTGTTGCGCACGGCGGCGACGAGTTCGAGCGTGACCGACGCGCGCGAGGACGCGATCATCGCCGAGTGGATGTCGTCGAGGTCGCCGGTGACCGCGGCGACCTTGAGCTTGTCGGACTCGGACTGCAGCGACCGCAGCTCGTCGATCGCACCGGTCACGCTGTTCGCGAAGGCGGTGTCGTCCGTCGCTTTCGCGGGGCCTGTCGGCGGGGCGAGGGTGAACGCCGAGGAGATGCCCTCGATGCCGGAGATGGGGGTCATCAGCTGCGTCCGATCTGCAGTGCGGATTCGTAGGAGTTGCGTGCGCGGTCGACGATCGCCGCACTGGCCTGGTAGCCACGCTGGGCGAGGATGAGCTGGCTCATCTGGTCGCCGAGATCGATGTCGGGGTAGCGCACATACCCGTCCGCGTCCGCGAGCGGGTGGTCGGGCTGGTGCACGAGGCGTCCCTGCGCGCTGCCCTGCACGGTGCCTGCCACGTAGACGCCGGGTGACTGGTCGCTGGTCTGGGCCAGGATGTACCGCTGGCGGAACGCGGCCCCGTTGCTCGGCGCGGCGGTGTTGATGTTGGCGATGTTGTCGCTGATGGCGTCGAGCCATTTGCGGTGCACGGTCAGTCCGGTGCCGGCGATGCCGATCGCGTCGAAGGTCATGAGGTCCTCATCGCGGTGCGCATCGACGTGAACGACCCGTTCACGGCCTGCGTGGCGAACTGGTAGCGCAGCATCGTGTCGATGCTGGACAGGGTCTCGGTGTCGAGGTTGACGTTGTTGCCGTTCAGGCGCGTCGGCTCGAGGGAGGTGCCGACCGTCGCCCCGACCCGCCCGTCGCCCGCATCGATCGAGCGGGCGAGCGCATCTTCGAACTGCACGCGCTTGGCGTGATAGTTCGGGGTGTTGATGTTGGCGATGTTGTCGGAGATCGCGCGCTGGCGCAGCGCGAGGCCGTCGAGCGCACTCGTCAGCGCGTTGATGGTCACAGAATCGAACACGAACCGGCTCCCCGTGTGTGGCTGGTGTGGCCGATCCATGGCCGAGTCTTGCGAGCCATCCGTGCTCTCACTGCTCTATCGGCAGGAGGATCCGCGATGTTAGAGAGCGGTCTCACCCGTCGACGTCGAGGTAGGCGGGCTCTTCCGGCCGCCGGGTGCTCGGGATGCGACTCACGGCGCCGAGGTGCTGCTTGAGGCCGTCGAGATCGGCCCTGGTGCGCTCCATCGCCGAACGCTGGAGCTCGACCACCTGTCGCGCCCGGTCGGCGAGTGCGGGCGGAAGCGATGTGGCCGGCGGCATCCACGGTGCGATGTCGTCGATGTCGGCGGTGCCCGGCGCTGAGGCGAGGATCCGCTCAGCGTCTCTCTCGAGTCGATCGAGCATCAGGGTCCATTCGGCGACGCTCACGACCGCGCCTCGGCCACGGTCCGTGCGGCTTCGTGCCAGGCGTCCCGCAGCGGGGAGATGATCTCGTGGCACGCGTGCGTGCGCTCGGGGTCGCGACCGATGTTGGCGCCGATGAGCGTCTGCGAGAGGAACACGTACAGGGAGCGCAGGCCGGCGCTGCCGTTCCAGTCGTCGGTCAGCGACGACGACAGCTCGGAGACGATCGCCTGCGCGTGCTGCAGCTGCGCGTTCGCCTCGACCCAGTCCTCGGCCCGCTGCGCGTTCTCACCGCGTTCGATGTCGAGCAGCAGGCGGTCGTAGAGCATCGTCACCAGACGCTCGGGCGGTGCCGAGAGGACGGCATCCTCGCGGTAGCGCTGCTGGGCGCGGAGTGCGGCGTTCATGCTCACTTCCCTGAGCTCGAGCCCGGCAGGGCGGCGATCTGCGAGGTGAGGTACGACGACTGCGATTGCATCTGCGACAGCATCACCTCGAGGCGGGCATAGGTGCGCTCGAGCGAGGCCTTGCGCTGTGCGAGGCGCACATCCCAGCGCTCCATCTGCTCGCCGAGGCCCTTGACCTCGCTCTGCTGGCCGGTGATGCGTGTGGTGAGCAGGCCCTCGTATTTGTCGGAGTACACCTTGGCGGTGTCCTGCACACGTGCGGCGATGTCGGAGAAGAGTCCGGCGACCGCGTCAGGATCCTTCGCGAGGGCTTCGGCGAACTTCTCCTCGTCGAAGCTCATCACGCCGTACATGTCGGAGGAGATGCCGATGGAGGAGGGGGAGACCCCGTCGACCGGGTGCTGCACGGCGTCGGCGAGGGCGTTGCGCAGGCCCCGGATCGCACTGTCGCCGGTGAAGACGCCGAGTTTCGTCTTCTCGCCCTGGTTCGCCGCGACGGTCGCCTTCGATCCGTTGTCGATGCGGGTCAGGATGTCCTTCACCGCGGCGATGAAGTCCGCTGAGGCCTTGGTGCGTGCTGCGGTGTCGACGGCGACGCCGATCGTGACGGGTGTGGCTGATGCAGCGGAGACGGTGACGTCGACGCCGTCGAACAGGTCGGTGAAGGTGTTGCTCGATGAGGTCAGCACCTGCTCCGCGCTCGTGCCGGCCCACAGCCGCAGCTGGGCGTTGCTGCCCACGTCGATCACGGCCGCTCCGGCTTCGGTGGCGAGGTCGGATGCGGTGCCGGCCTCGACGGCGGCGACGTCGCCGCGGTAGGCGTGGAACTGTCCTGCCTCGCCGGAGTCGGCCGCACGCAGCTGAAGACGGTGCGTCATGTTGCCGTCGGCGTCGCGCCCGGCGGGCACGGCGGTGGCGACGATGCCGAAGCCTGCTTCGTTGACGGCCTGGGCGACATCCTGCATCGAGGTGGAGTCGGCCGTGACCTGCACGCGCTCGCCCTTCGCATTCTGGAGGGTGATCACCGGCGGGTCGACCGGCCAGCCCTTCGAGGCGGCGGAGACGATGGTGTGGTTCTTGGCGACCTTGTCGACGACGATGTCGGCTGCGAGTGCAGCGGCGCCCGTTCGCGTGGCGACGGTGACGGTGGGCGACGACGAGGAGGTCGTGAAGCGGGCCAATCCGTCGCGCGAGGCTGCCTTCTCGGCAGCGGTGGCGAGGTTCTGGACCGCGGTGTTGAGGGTCTGCAGCTGGGAGACGATGCCGTTCTTGTCATCCATCTTCGCCTTGAGGAGCGAACGGGGGATGGCGTGCACCTCCATCAGGGCCTTGATGACCTCTGTGGTCTTCAGGCCGGACACGAGGCCGTCGAGCGAGAGAGACATGGTCGCCTTTCCGAGTCGGGAGCGGACAGGGTCCGGGCGCCGGTGGGCGCCCGGACCCTATGACGTGGTTCAGCGCAGGAGCTGGAGCACGCCCTGGTTGGCCTGGTTGGCCTGGGCCAGCATCGCCGTACCTGCCTGGGACAGGATGTTCTTCGACGTGAACTTGACCATCTCGGACGCCATGTCGGTGTCGCGGATACGGCTCTCGGCAGCGGCGAGGTTCTCCGCCGACACGTTGAGGCTGTTGATGGTCGACTCGAAGCGGTTCTGCAGCGCACCGTAGCCGGCGCGTGCGGTCGAGACCGCCTGGATCTGCGTGTCGATGCCCGCGAGCGCGGTTCCGTACGTCGCAGCGTCCGTCATGGTCGCCGCGAGCGTCTTGATGTCGGCGCCGAGGGTGGCGAAGTCGGTCAGGGCGACCGAGATCTGGTCCTCAGCGGCGACGGAGCCCGCACCGACCTGGAACGTCAGCGTGTCGCCGCCCGAGAGCAGCTTGATGCCGTTGAAGTTCGTGCTGCCGGCGATCCGGGTGAGCTCATCACCGAGGGTGTTGATCTCCTTCTGGATCGCGTCGCGCGACTTCGCGTTGTTCGAGTCGTTCGCACCCTGAGCGGTCAGGTCGCGAACGCGCTGCAGGATCGAGTGGACCTCGGTCAGGGCGCCTTCCGCGGTCTGGATGACCGAGATGCCGTCCTGGGCGTTGCGGGCCGCGACGTTCAGGCCGTTGACCTGCGAACGCAGGCCCTCGGAGATCGCGAGGCCTGCAGCGTCGTCGGCTGCGCGGTTGATGCGGAATCCGCTGGACAGCTTCTCGAGCGACTTCGACAGGTCGTTCTGCGTGTTGGACAGGTTGCGGTAGGCGTTGAGTGCCGACACGTTCGTGCTGATCTGCATACCCATAAGGGTTCTCCTCCGTGAATGTTGTTGTGCGGGAGACCATCCGTGGTCTCCCGTCCACACCTATCGGCGGAGGGAGCGCGCCCGTTAGCAGAGCGGGCGGTGATAGCGGTCAGGCGGGCGTCGATTCCCGGAAGACATCTGCGATCCGGGAGCTGCTCGCATCCGCGATCCGGGAGAAGTACGCATCGCGGGCTGCGGGGGAGACGCGCGTCGTGGTGACGGGGGCTGCGCCTTCCGCGAAGTATCGATCCAGAGCATCGCGCAGCAATCGGATAGCCTCCGAGCGCTGTTGCGACACCGCGGAGTGCGTCACACCGAGCTCCTCGGCGATCTCCTTGACCGGTCGCTCGTCGAAGTACACCGCCTGCACGATCCGGCGCATGCGTTCGGGGAGTGCGCCGACGGCCTGCTCGAGCACTTCGCGCCGCTCACCCACGAGCGCCGACTCCTCGGGAAGCGGGATCTCGGCCGCCACATCGCGTGCGCCGGGATCCTCGAGTGTGGTCACGGTTCGCGCGGCATCCCCGAACGCCTCGAGGACGACTTCTTTGGGTACTCCCATCGCGGTGGCGACCTCGGTGGCCGTCGCCGTTCTGCCGAGTCCGGCGGTGAGGGTCTCGCGAACCGCCACCGTCTCTTTGATGCGCTTGCGGATGCCGCGGGATGCCCAGTCCATCGAGCGCATCTCATCGGCGAACGCACCGAGGATGCGGCGGCGTGCGTAGGCGCCGAAAGGGACGCCCAGTGCGGGGTCGAAGGCATCGGCGGCCGTCACGAGCGCGAGCGCTCCGACGGCGGCGAGCTCGTCGCGGGGGATGTGGGTTGCACGGGCGTGGGTTTCGGCGGCGAGGTATCCGACCAGGGGGAGGTTGCTCTCGACGAGCAGATTGCGCTCAGCGCGCGACGACATGGGGGATGATCCACCTCTCTGGATGCACTCCGGGAGTTCCAAGGAGATGAATAGATGCACATATCACATAGGTCGTAATTTGTACATGGGGAGAACTATCCATCGCCGTTCCACATAGTAACGTTAGCCAAGCGATGGCCGATAGTGACCTTTGGCCGCGTTGTCAGGCGGGGCGATCACTGGGGAAAAGGGGATCATGGGAGCCAACGAACTATCGATACAGCTGTGGCGCGAGCGCGAACTGCTCGAGATGCTGCTCTTCAAGCTCGACGAACAGCAGCTGCTTCTCGCAGCCGGACGATCCCAGTGGATCCAGTTTGCCGCGCGTGAGATCGACCAGGTGCTCGACCGGCTGCGTGGCGCGGGACTCGCCCGCACCGTCGAGGTCGCGACCGTCGCCGAGGAGTGGGGAGCTCCCGAGACGGCGACGATCCGCGAGCTGATCGAGCATGCGCCGGAAGGCGCGTGGCAGGACGTGTTCGCAGACCACATGCGCGCGCTCACGAGGCTCGCCGCCGAGGTCGAGCAGATGCGCGACGCCAACGCAGAGCAGCTCAGCGGAGTGCTCCGCGCCACCCAGGAGACGATCGCCGCGCTCGGACACGACACCGGCGAATACACGACCAAGGGCGACCGCGCCCGCGACGACGCAGCGCGCATCATCGATACCGAGATGTGACCGAGAGGGGATCATGTCGACCTTCAGTGGATTGAACACGGCGGCCAGCGGACTGGCAGCCGCTCGCCGCGGCATGGACGTGGTGGGGCAGAACATCGCCAACCAGAAGACCGAGGGATACACCCGCCAGCGCGTGATGACCTCAGCCGTCTCAGCCGTCGCGCAGACCGGTCGGTTCAGCGTCGGAGCCCTGCCGGGGCACGGCGTCTCGATCGACGGCGTGGCCCGCCTCGGTGACGCTCTGCTCGACGCCAGGGTCCGCGACGCACTCGGTGCGTCGGGCTACTGGTCCACGCGGGCGGTGGCCGCGACCACGATCGAGGCCTCAATCGCCGAGCCCACCGCGAACGGACTGGCCGCCAGGCTGTCGAAGTTCTGGTCCGGATGGCAGGACCTCGCGAACACTCCGGACTCGGGGGCCGCGGCGTCCAGCATCCTGGAATCAGCCAAGGAGCTCGCCTCCCACATCGCCGGCGGGTACCGCAACGTCGCCACCCAGTGGAGCAACGCGCGTGACTCCGCCGATCGCACCGTCTCACAGGTGAATGCGACCGCCGATCAGATCGCCGTGCTCAACGGCGAGATCCGCGATGCCCTCGCGTCCGGCCGCTCGGCGAACGAGCTGATGGACCAGCGGAGTCTCCTCGCGCAGAACGTGGCCAGGATGTCCGGGGCCGCGGCGACGATCGAGAGCGACGGCACGATGACCGTCCGGCTCGGCGGCAACGCGCTGGTCGCCGGTTCCGATTCCCGCCACCTCGTGCTGACGGGGCCGGCCTCGATCGACTCCGGTCAGCGCTTCAGCCTCTCCTGGGCCTCCGCACCCGACCTCCCCGTCTCGATCGACGGCGGCGAGCTCGGCGCTTCACTCTCGGTCCTCGCCCCCGCAGCCGATGGCGGCATGCTCGCCGGCCTCGCGGCGACCTACGACAAGGTGGCGACGGCCCTGGCCGACGCGATGAACACGCAGCACCGGGCGGGCGTCACCTCCACCGGCCAGGCCGGCGGCGACTTCTTCACCCTCCCCACCACCGGATCCGCAGCGCTCGGCTTGACGGTCGCCGTCGGGTCGGCCTCCGAGCTGGCACTCGCAGCGCCCGGGTCGGGTGCGCTGGATGCGACGAACGCCGACTTGATCTCCCAGATCGGCCGTCGTGCCGGTTCTCCGGATGCGCTGTGGTCAGATCAGGTCACCAGGTTCGGGGTCGCTACGGCCGCCGATGTGCAGCGCGCCAAGCTCTCAGACTCCGCCGCGGTCGCCGCGGTCGGGGCGCAGCAGTCGGTCGCCGCCGTCGACGGCGACGAGGAGACCATCAGCCTGCTCACCTACCAGACCGCCTATCAGGCCGCAGCCCGCGTGATGACCGCGGTGGATGAGGCGCTCGACGTGCTCATCAACCGCACGGGTCTCGTCGGACGCTGATCGAAGGAGCACCGTGATCTCTCGAGTGACGTCATCGTCCATGACGCAGACGGCGATGCGCCAGCTGCAGTCCAACCTCACCGAGCTGGCGCGTCTGCAGGAGCAGGCGACGTCTCAGCGTGCTTTCGCCACCCCTTCCGAGGATCCGGCGGCCGCGGCCACCGCCATGGCTCTGCATTCGGAGCAGCGCCGCACCGAGCAGTATGCGCGCAACATCGACGACGGACTGGCCTGGGTCACTGCGGCCGACAGCGCCATCACCGCGAGCACTGCTCTGCTGGGGAGGGTGCGCGACCTGACGGCTCAGGGCGCGAACGACGGCGCTCTCGATGCCACGGCGAAAGAGGCCCTGGCCGTCGAACTCGAGGGCATCCGCAAAGAGCTGCTCTCCCAGGCCAACACCCGGCTGCTCGGCCGCTCGGTGTTCGCCGGGACCTCTGACACGGCCGCGTTCGCGGCCGACTACAGCCACAGTGGTGTGCCGGGGGCGGAAGTCTCCCGGCGGGTGTCCGACGCGGCATCGGTGCGTGTCGACACCGACGGCGCCGCCGTCTATGGCACCGGAGACGATTCGGTGTTCGCCCTCGTCGACAAGATCGTCGCCGATCTTCGCTCCGGCACGAACGTCGGTCCCCGGCTGGCAGAGATCGACAGCCGTCGAACTGCCATGCTGGGAGTGCAGGGTTCGGTCGGCACCCGGCAATCTCAGATCGAACGCGCCAAGGAGGCGGCAGTGCAGAATTCCGTGTCCCTCGAATCCCGCAGAGTCGCGGTCGAGGACGTCGATTCGATCGAGGTGCTCGTGCGCCTGCAGGCGCAGGAGCTCGTGTACCGCTCGGCGCTCGCCGTGAACGCGCGCGTGCTCCAGCCCTCGCTCATGGACTTCCTGCGATGACCGTCGCGCTGACCTTCCTCGCCCCTCCGCCCGGCTTCGCGCCGCATGTCGACTTCGCCCTCGCGCCGATCGACGGTGCGGACGGCCTGTTCGCGATGCGGGCCGTCGACGACGCCGACCTGCGCCTGTACCTCATCGACCCGAGCTCGGTGCTGAGCGAGTACGCGCCGATCCTCACCGACGAGCAGGCCGGCGGATTGGCGCTCGGATCGGCCGAAGACGCGCTGATCCTCGTGGTCGCCCACCCCGGAGCCGATGGTGTGAGCGTGAACCTGCTGGCTCCCGTGATCGTCAACCGCACGACGGGAGCCGCCTCGCAGGTGATCCTCGAGGACCAGGACTACCCCCTGCGCGCTCCGCTCGGCTGATACGCGGCCCGGGCTGGTGCTGACCGCGTTCCCAGCGTGACGACGGCTAATCTGGAGTCGTGATCCTTGCCGTCGACACTTCTCTGGGCACGGCTGTCGCCCTCATCGATGCCGACGGGGCGCGACGGGCCGAAGTCGGCGCCGCCGACCCCCTCGGCCACGCCGAGGTGATCGGCGACCTGCTCGTCGATGCGCTCCAGGAGGCGGGCGACGGCGACGTCACACACGTGGTAGCAGGCATGGGCCCCGGTCCGTTCACCGGGCTGCGCATCGGCATCGCCACGGCACGCGCCTTCGCGCTCGGACGCGGCCTCCCGGTCGTCCCCGTCCCCAGCCACTTCGCGGCAGCACTCACGATGCTCGAGACCGAGACGACGCCGTTCGCGATCGTCACCGACGCGCGCCGCCGTGAAGTCGCGATCACGGTCTTCGACGGTGTCGATGCGGACGGGATCCCGGTTGTCGTCGCCGAGACCGTCCTGGTGCGGGCTGTGGATGCCGACGCGCATCTCGACGGTGTCCGCCGCATCGACGTGACGACGCTGTCCGCATCGGATCTGGCGCGGGTGGGAGCACGGGCGCTCGCTGCGGGCCGCACGCTCACGGGCGATGAACCCCTCTACATGCGCCACCCCGATGTGACCCTTCCCGGTGCGCCGAAGAAGGTGGGGACATGACTCTCCGCGACGCGACGCCCGAAGACCTCGACGCGATCATGGCCATCGAGACCCGGTCGTTCCCCACCGATGCCTGGAGCTCCGAGACCATGTCGGCCGAGCTGCAGAGCCCGCACGGTCGATATCTCGTGGACGAGCACGACGGCGTCGTGATCGGATACGGCGGGGTGCGCGCCCTTCGCGGCAGCGCCGATGCCGACATCCAGACCATCGCCCTCCTCGCCGAGCACCGGGGGCAGGGGAGGGGCAGGGCGCTTCTTCGCGCGTTGCTCTCGGCAGCCGTGGAGCGTGGCGCGCGTGAGGTGTTCCTCGAGGTCCGAGCCGACAATCCCTCCGCCGAGGGGCTCTACCTCGCCGAGGGGTTCGAGGAGCTCGCGCGTCGTCCGCACTACTATCAGCCGGACGACGTCGATGCGATCGTGATGCGTCTGGAGCTGCGCCGTCACCCGGCATCCGCCACAACCGCCGAGGAGACGACCGCATGAGCGAACCACTGGTCCTCGGCATCGAGACGAGCTGCGACGAGACGGGCATCGGCATCGTCCGCGGACGCACCCTGCTCTCGAACACCATCGCGTCGAGCATGGACGAGCACGCAAGGTACGGCGGTGTCGTGCCGGAGGTCGCCGCTCGGGCGCATCTCGAGGCGCTGCAGCCCTCGATCGACGCCGCGCTCGCCGAGGCCGGTGTGCGCCTCGACGACCTCGACGCGGTCGCCGTCACGAGTGGTCCAGGACTCGCGGGCGCTCTGATGGTCGGAGTCGGAGCGGCGAAGGGACTGGCCGTCTCGATCGACAAGCCGCTCTACGCGGTGAATCACCTCGTCGGGCACATCGCTGCCGACATCCTCACCGCCGACTCCGCTCCTCTCGAATACCCGACCATCGCGCTGCTCGTGTCGGGCGGGCACACTTCGCTGCTGCACGTGCGCGACCTCACCACCGACGTCGAGCTGCTGGGCGAGACGATGGACGATGCGGCGGGAGAGGCCTTCGACAAGGTCGCCCGCCTCCTGTCGCTGCCGTATCCGGGGGGTCCGGAGATCGACCGTGCGGCTCTTGACGGCGACCCGAACGCGATCCGGTTCCCGCGGGGACTCTCCCGCGCGTCAGACCTGGCGAAGCACCGCTACGACTTCTCGTTCTCCGGGTTGAAGACGGCTGTGGCCCGGTGGGTCGAGCGATGCGAGGCCGACGGCATCGACGTCCCGGTCGCGGATGTCGCCGCGAGCTTCCGTGAGGCCGTCGTCGACGTGCTCGTCACGAAGGCGCTCGCCGCCTGCGCCGACCTCGGTGTCCCGCGACTGCTGCTGGGCGGAGGAGTGATCGCGAACCGGCGTCTGCGCGAGGTCGCTCTCGAACGAGCCGAAGCAGCGGGTGTCACGGTGCGCATCCCGCCGTTGTCGTTGTGCACCGACAACGGCGCGATGATCGCGGCACTCGCATCTGAGTTGATCTCGTCGGGCCGCCGTCCATCGACGCTGGCGTTCGGTGCGGACTCGACCCTCCCGGTGACCGAGATCCAGATCGCCGAGGCGGTGCCGGCATGAGCGACGCCCCAGGTTTCGCCGACGCCAAGGACTCGACGACGCCGTCGGCGCGCATCGAACGCCCCAGCGGCGAGGTCGAGCACCCGGCAGGGGCGGCGCGACTCCCCGGCGCCCGCCGCGACGGTTACACCAGGCTGCCGACCGGCCCCGTCGGCATCGAACCGGTGGTGGCGAGCGGCCCCGACATCGATGCTCCGGACGAGACCGAGTGGGAGCCGTCGACGGGAGCCGCCCAGATCGATGACACCAGGCTCGCGCCGTGGGCTCTGCTCGCCGCGATCGTGGCACTCGGAGCTTCGTTCTTCGTCGGCTGGGGGATCCCGGTCGCCGTCGTCGCGGTCATCGCCGCGATCATGTCGCTGCGTCGCCCCGTCGAGAGCCGGGCGATCGCGCGCTGGGCCCTCGTGCTCGGGCTCTGCGCGACCGTGTACAGCCTGGGGTGGCTGGTCTGGGCAGGCATGCAGTTCGAGAGGCTCGGCTGACGCGAATGCTGGGCGCCGACGAGGTCGAGGAACTGCGCTCCCTGCAGGCGCGGGCCTATGGCCGGGACGCGGCGCTCACCGAGGCAGAAGCACTCAGGCTGAACGACCTCGAGGGGCGTCGGTTCGTGCCTACCGCTGCGTCCGCCGACACGACGACACCGCTCGACTCGGCGACACCGCTCGATGTCGCGTCGTCGCCGACCACTGCACGGCTGCGCGGCGAAGGGACCGGCGAACTCCGCGGCGTTGAGTCAGAGCATCGGCAGGACGATGCCGCTGAGTCGTTCGCCGCCGCGGATGCCGGTTCGTCGACAGCCGGGGGAGACACACTCGATTCCGTGGAGACCGTTCGCTCTCTGCTGCGCGCGCACTGGCGCCCGGCCGTGCTCGTCGCCGCGGCGTTGGTGGTGGTCGGTGCAGGGGTCGGATGGATGCTCTTCGGCAGGTCTGGTCCTGCTCCGGTCGCTCTGTCCGCACAACAGCAGGAGTGGCAGGGCGCTCTGCTTGCCGGAGACCTCTACGACCAGGGATCCCTGCGCGCCCTCGCGGTCGAGCAGGGAGCGGTGATCTGGACGGCGACCAAAGACGACGGCGAGAGGACGTGCCTGCTCGTGGCGAAATCCGCGTCGGCGCTGCCCAACTGCGAGCTCACCGAGACGGTCGAGAAGACGGGTCTGTTCGGAGCAGTCACTCTGGAATCGAGCGACGAGGTCAGACGTGAGCTCAACGTGCAGATGATGTTCACCGCATCCGGCGAACCTGCCGTCTCCGCCCGCACGGAAGAATACGGCCCCGGCACCACCAACGGTGTGATGTATGCGAACGCCGAAGAGGCGGAGAAGGCGAAGCGGATCGCGGCGCAGGGGTTCGAGATCAACTCGCTCTGGGTCATCGGCTACGACGGTGAGGTGCCGGTGTGGACGGGTATGGAGGTCAAGGGCTTCCAGACCTGCCTCATCTACGACGGCTCCGATGAGCAGTTCCCGCGGGTCTGCGCCGACGCGCTCACGATGCAGGAGCAGAGCGCCACGCTGGTGCTGAACGTGGTCGACGAGGAGAGCGGCGACGTCACCCGCCTCGAGCTTCCGACCGCGAGCAACGGGAGCTCCTCTCTGATGGTCACGCGTGTGGGAGGTGCCGACGGTGCTGGCAGAGAGTGACGCCGACGAGCTGCGGGCGCTCCAGCGCAAGGCCTACAGCCGTGATGGCCTCATGGCGGACCACGAGATGAAGCGGCTGCGCGAACTCGAAGAGCGGCGCCGATCGCTGTCGACGCCCGCGGAGTCCCCATCGTCGAGCGAGGATTCCGCAGACGAGCGGCCGGAGTCCCCGCACGATGATGCCCCGGATCAGGGGGAGGATGACGAGCAAGCGTTCGCACAGGCGGCTGATCCCATGCCGGCGACGTCGAACGCACGGAGCACCATCCGTCGTGCCCTGCGGCAGTATCGGGTGGGCGTCTCCGTGCTCGCCGTACTGCTTCTCGCCACCGGCGTCATCACCGGATGGGCGCTGTTCGCGCCACGCGCCGACGGTATCGTGCTGACGGCCGCGCAGCAGGAGCGCCGTGACGTGCTCGCCGCGGCCGACTTCGATCCCGGCTCGCTCCGTGCAGTCGCACGCGACGAGAACGCCCTGGCCTGGTACGCCACCAAAGACGATGCCACCTTCGTGTGTCTGATCCTCGATGTCGGCGAACAATCGCAGTCGAGCTGCCTCAGAGGCGGTGACGTCGGGCGGGGACTGAGCGTGTCGTTCCCCATTGCACGCGACGACTCGGACGATGACCCTTCCGGCATGGAGGGTGTGGGTGCCACGATGCTCGTCTCGACGGCGGGTGAGCCCATGGTCGCTCTGCAGCGATGGACGATGTCACCCACGTCGTCCTCACAGTTCGCTGGCGAGGAGCGTGCTCGTGCAGAAGAGCTTGCCGACCAGGGATTCGCCTTCTCGATCGCGATCCTCGGCTACTTCCGTTCGGCGCCCGTATGGATCGGCGACCGGTTCTCGGAGCAGGGCGATATCGAGAAGTGCCTCATCGTCGATGCCCGTGACCAGACGACGTGCATGCCCCTCGCCGCGGCGTTGGAGTCCGGGATCGGGACCCGGGTCGACGACGTCGGCGTAGCCGACGGTGCGGTGGTCGGTTCGTCGATGCTCGAGGCGAGGTTCACGAGGTGGCAGACCCCGTACCTGGTCGTCACCGCAGCGCCTGCGCAACTCAGCGTCACTCCGGGGGATTCCGTTCTCGTGGAGGCCCCTCCCGGTGATCCGATCGAGGTCGAGCCACCGGGGCGCGGTACGGGCGGCTGAGCGCTGATCAGCCTGCGGCCGGCACCCGGTCGGAGAGGATCGCCAGACGCTTGTCGCCCACTCGTGCGAGGATCAGCGTCGCCTCCTCATCGCCGCGCAGCACGAGCTTCTTGCGGAACGTCGCAGGGTCCACATCGACCCCGCGCTTCTTGATCTCGAGGCGTCCGATGCCGTGCGCCTTCAGTGCGGCACTGATCGCCTTGGGGCTTGCCGGAAGGGTCTCCCGCACGCGGAAAGACTGCACGAACGGGCTCGTCAGTGCCGTGTCCGATGTCAGGTAGGCGATGTGCTCGTCGAGCATCCCGGCGTCGAGGCTCCTGGCCACGTCGCCGATCAGGCGTGCGCGGATGACGGCCCCGTCCGGCTCGTGCAGGAAGGCTCCGAGCTCGCGCACCGGTTCGTCGGTGGCGTCTGCGGGCGCGGTCAGTTCGTGCGAACGGTCGTCGCGGATCACGAGGGCCGAGCGGCGCACTCCTTCTCTGGCGAGGACACCGCTCCAGACGACGAGTTCGACGACGCTGCCGTCGGCGCTGACCCACTGTGCCTCGGCGTCGGAGGGGAGCGTGTCGCGGTCGTGGGCTGGTCCGAGCTTGATGCCGGTCGGATGGCGGGCCGCGACGTCGAATGCCCAATCCAGCGAGGGCGAGTAGTCGTCGGCGGAGACGCGCCGGGTCTCGCTGTGTCCGGATGTGCGTCGGGCCGGATCCATCCAGATCGCGCGGGTGCTCGGGCTCTCCGATGCGGGCAGGGCGTCTTCTGCGGTACCGTGACGCACCACCGCGCTGTCCCCGAACGGAGCCAGGTTGTAGGCGGCGATCGCTGCGGTGACCTCGTCGGCGTCGACGGCCAGCACGTCGAGTCCTGCTCCGGTGAAGGCGAGGGAGTCGCCCCCGATGCCGCAGCCCAGATCGGCGACCCGGGTGAGGCCCGCGCTGCGGATCCGCTGCGCATGCCGGGCGGCGACGCCGAGCCTGGTCGCCTGCTCGAGGCCCGCGCGGGTGAACAGCATCCGCGCCGCGAACGGTCCGAACTTCGCCGCCGCTTTGGAACGCAGATGAGCCTGCCCGACGACGGCGGAGACCAGTTCGGGGGAGTGCCCCTCGGCGCGCAGCCGCGAGACGGCCCTGGCGACGTCGGCGGTCGATCCGATCGGTCCGACCGCATCGAGCAGCTCGAGACCGGCGGGGGTCAGCAGGGCACGCAGCTCGGACATCTCCACGCCCTCAGCCTAATTCCCCGCTCGGTGAGTCGAACCGAGGCGCGCACTGGCACTCGCATTGCATGAGTGCCAGCGGAGCGCCTAGACTGGATTAGCACTCTCGGGTTGAGAGTGCGAACAAGTCTTTCGTGTCAGCGTCAAGAAAGAAGAGGTAGACCGTGTCGGTTTCCATCAAGCCGCTCGAGGACCGCATCGTCATCCAGCAGGTCGAGGCCGAGCAGACCACCGCGAGTGGCCTGGTCATCCCCGACACTGCCAAGGAGAAGCCCCAGGAGGGCGAGGTCGTGGCTGTCGGCCCCGGCCGCATCGACGACAACGGCAACCGCGTTCCGATCGACGTCGCCGTCGGCGACCGTGTCCTGTACAGCAAGTACGGCGGCACCGAGGTGAAGTTCGGCGCAGACGAGTACCTCGTCCTGTCCGCTCGCGACGTCCTCGCGGTCGTCGTCCGCTGATCTGCTGAACCCGGCTTCCGGCCCTTCTCGAAGGGTCAGGGCCATGGTCCTCGAAGGGGGCTCGGATGCGTATCGCATCCGAGCCCCCTTCTGCGTCCGCCAGCGGCCATCCGTTTTCTGCCAAACTCCGCCGGGCCCACCGCACGGGAAGTTCGAGCACTCGGGGCGGGCATAGGGTTGTGCGGTGACTCCCGAGACGACCCGTGCGACCCAGACAGCCGGAGTCGCGTACGCCGGAGCCGCCTATCTCCTCTGGGGTGTGCTTCCCCTCTACTTCCTCCTCCTGCTGCCGACCGGGCCCTGGGAGGTCGTGGCGTGGCGGGTGCTGCTGTCGTTCGTCTTCTGTCTTCTGCTGCTCACGGTGATGCGTGGTTGGGCGGCGCTGGGGGTGATCCTCCGCCAACCGAGACTGCTGGGGTGGACGGCGCTCGCAGGCCTCCTGATCTACGTCAACTGGCAGGTGTTCCTGATCGGGACACTCAGCGGCAACGTGATCGAGACGAGCCTGGGCTACTTCATCAACCCGATCACGACCGTGCTGCTCGGAGTCTTCGTACTGAAGGAACGCATCCGCAGACTGCAGTGGGCGGCCATCGCGATCGCGGCGATCGCGGTCGTCGTGATCGTCGTCGCGTACGGCGACGTCCCGTGGATCGCCTTGTCGCTGACCGCCTCCTTCGGGGTGTACGGGCTCATCAAGAAGAAGATCGGCCCCGCGGTCGACGCGGTCAGCGGCCTGACCCTCGAATCGTTCTGGCTGATCCCGATCGCGGTGGTTCAACTGATCGTCGTCGCACAGACCACCGGAATCACGATGGGAACGAACGGGTGGACGCACGCCCTGCTGCTCGCCTTCGCCGGGGTCGCGACCGCCGTGCCCCTTCTTCTCTTCGCAGCCGGCACCCGCCGGATCAACCTCACCGTGATCGGGATGATCCAGTTCATCACCCCGGTGATGCAGTTCCTCATCGGCCTCCTGGTCTTGAACGAGCCGATGCCGGCCGAGCGCTGGGCGGGCTTCATCATCGTGTGGATCGCGATCGCGGTCTTCGTCGTCGATCTGCTGCTCAATGCGCGTCGCGGGCGCAGGATCCCGCAGGTCGCCGCGGTCTGATCCCGAGGCTCATCAGCGCGGAAACCCGGTGTCGGATCGTTAACGCACCGAGATACTTGCGACCCCTGCGCGCAGACCTCACGGCCTAGTGTTAGAGCACCCGATTGTGGTCACAATCCACGTTCAGTTACGCAAGGGAGCATCATGAACGCATTGAAGGGCTCGCGCACAGCGAAGGTCTTCGCCGGGATCGCACTGATCAGTGCATCCGCCATCGTCATCGCCGGCTGCAGCAGCACGCCGAGCTCGGAGAACGGCGGCAGCGACAAGCCAGCTGCCGACCTGACGCTCAAGCTCGGATCGCTGCTTCCGCAGACGGGTTCGCTGGCGTTCCTCGGCCCGCCCATGGAGTCCGGTGTCGGACTCGCGGTCCAGGAGGTCAACGACGCTGCCGCCGGAGTCACCATCGACCTGACGGCCGAAGACGAGGGCGACACAGACACCAAGGCCTACGAGACCTCGATCACCAAGCTGCAGGGTGCCGGCGTCTCCGCCATCGTCGGAGCCGCCGCTTCCGGTGTCTCCAAGCTCATCCTCGACGGCAACGTGAGTGCGGGGATCCTGCAGATCTCGGCCTCGAACACGTCGCCCGACTTCACCACGTGGGACGACAACGGCCTGTACTTCCGTACCGCCCCCAGCGACCTGCTCCAGGGTGAGGTGCTCGGCAACCTGATCGCCGAGGACGGAGCCAAGACGCTCGGGATCATCTACCAGAACGACGCTTACGGCACCGGCCTGAACGACGCCATCACGTCGACGTTCGAGGGCACCGGTGGCGAGGTCGTCGAGTCGGTCTCGTTCAACGTCGGTGATGCGCAGTTCGACGCACAGGTCGAGTCCATCAAGGCTCAGAACCCCGACGCTGTCGCGATCGTGTCGTTCGACCAGTTCAAGACCATCGCGCCGCTGCTGGTGAACGCCGGCATCTCGGCCGACAAGTTCTACATGGTCGACGGCAACCTGTCCGACTACGGCACGGAGATCCCGGTCTCGCTCGAAGGCGCGCAGGGAACCAAGGCCGGTCCGGCACTCGCAGATGACTTCACCGACCGGCTCCAGGCCTACTGGACCGGTGAGGGCAACCCCGAGGTCAAGGACTTCACCTACGCGGCTGAGGCCTACGACGCCGTCATCCTCGTGGCGCTCGCCTCGCTCGCGGCCGGTTCCACCACCGGCACGGACATCGCAGGCAAGATGCAGGAAGTGTCGGGCGGCTCCGGTGACGGCAAGGAGTGCACCACCTTCGCCGAGTGCGCCAAGATCATCAACGACGGCGGTGTGGCCGACTACAACGGGTACTCCGGCGACATCACGTTCGATGAGGCAGGCGACCCCCAGGGTGCCTCGATCGGTATCTACAAGTACGGTGCCGACAACATGATCACCCGCACCAACTGATCTCAGGATCACATGACGAAGGCCCCGGATCTGATCCGGGGCCTTTGTCGTGGGTGCGGGCTGCGCGGCTCAGGCCGCGTCGGTGCCGAGGGTTCCGAGGTAGAGACCGATCACCTTCGGGTCGTTCAGCAGATCCCGACCGGTGCCTTCGTGGGCGTCCTTGCCCTGATCGAGCACATAGCCGCGGTCGCAGATCTGCAGACAGCGGCGGGCGTTCTGCTCCACCATGATCGTCGTGACGCCGGCCTTGTTGATGTCGGAGACCCGGATGAACGCATCGTCCTGACGCACGGGGGAGAGGCCTGCTGACGGCTCGTCGAGGAGCAGCACCGACGGGTCCATCATCAGCGCGCGCGACATGGCGACCATCTGACGCTCGCCGCCGGAGAGAGACCCGGCGCGCTGTTTGAGGCGCTTGCCCAGCTCGGCGAAGATGCCGGTGACGAACTCGAGCCGCTCCGGGTAGATCTTGGGGTTCTGATAGAGCCCCATCTGCAGGTTCTCCTCGATCGAGAGCGATGGGAACACGTTGTTCGTCTGCGGCACGAAGGCCACCCCGCGCCGGACGAGCTTGTCGGCCTTCAGGCCGACGATGCTCTCGCCTTTCACCGTGATGTCGCCGCTTCGCACGTTGACCAGTCCGAAGATCGCCTTGAGCAGAGTCGACTTGCCGGCGCCGTTCGGACCGATGATGCCGATCAGCTCACCCTGGCGGGCGACGAGGTTCGCGCCGTTGAGGATGTTCACGCCCGGGAGGTATCCGGCGTGCACGTCCTTCAGCTCGACCACGATGTCGTCGGGTGTTGCGGCCTGTGGTGCGTTCGTCGGCGTTTCCGCGCTCATACGGCGCCCTTCCCGTCGGTGCCGGGGGCCGTATCGCTCGCTTCGAGCTCGGCCTCGGCTTCTGCTTCGATCTTCTCGCGGAGGCGGATCGCGGTGGCATCCTCGAGCACCGGGATGCGCCCGGTGACGGCTCCCAGGTCGAGATCCTGGTGCGCGCCCAGGTAGGCGTCCACGACCGCGGGGTTCTCCATGACCTCGTCGGGAGGCCCCTCCGCGACGACGCGTCCTTCGGCCATCACGATCACCCAGTCGGCGATGTGGCGGACCATGTGCATGTCGTGCTCGACGAACAGCACGGTCATCCCCTGCTCCTTGAGGTCGAGGATGTGGTCGAGCAGCGACTGCGTGAGGGCGGGGTTGACGCCGGCCATGGGCTCGTCGAGCATCACCAGCGTCGGATCGCTCATCAGCGCTCGCGCCATCTCGAGGAGTTTGCGCTGACCGCCGGACAGCGATGCGGCGAAGTCCTTCTCCTTCGCGTCGAGCTTGAAGCGTGCGAGCAGTTCTCGCGCCTTGCCCTCGATCTCGGTGTCCTGCGCCCGCCACAGGAACGGGAACAGGCTGGCCCAGAAGCCTTCGCCACGCTGGTGAGGAGCGCCGAGCTTCATGTTCTCGAGGACCGTGAGCAGCGAGAGCGACTTGGTCAGCTGGAAAGTGCGGACCTGCCCCATCCTGGCCACCTTGAAGGAAGGGACGCCGGAGAGGCTGTGGCCGTCGAACGACCAGGTTCCGCTGTTGGGCTTGTCGAATCCGCAGAGCAGATTGAAGAGAGTGGTCTTTCCCGCTCCGTTCGGACCGATCAGCGCGGTGATCGCACCCCGAGGCACTTCGACATGGTCGACGTCGACGGCGGTCAGACCGCCGAAGCGGCGCTGGACGGCATCGACGATGAGGATCGGATCGACCTTGGCGACGCCCGGCTTCACCTCGCCTTTCGTGAGGCCGGTCGTCTTCGGGCGTCGGATGCTTCCCGTTGCGGGTGCGGCGGTCACCGTCGCGTCGTCGGACGCGGGGACCGATTCTGGGGTCAGTTCACTTGACAAAGGTCATCTCCCTCTTGTCTCCGAGGATTCCCTGCGGGCGGAAGATCACGAGCAGCATCAGGGCGACGCCGACGAAGACGAAGACGAGCGTCGACGCCTGGCTGTCGGACATAGGCAGGAGGCCCGCTTTCGCCAGGGATGGGAGCAGGTTGGCCATGAAAGCGAACACGACCCAGAAGAGCACGGCACCGAGCGTGGGCCCGAACACCGTGGCGGCGCCACCGAGAAGGAGGATCGTCCACAGGAAGAACGTCAGCGACGTCGAATAGCTGCCGGGGACGACCGCCGAGGGGAGGACGAAGATGATCCCGCCGGCCGCGCCGATCACACCACCGACGACGAGTGCCTGCATCTTGTAGGCGAAGACGTTCTTGCCGAGCGAGCGCACGGCGTCCTCGTCTTCGCGGATGCCTTTGAGGACTCGCCCCCACGGGCTGCGCATCAGCGCCCACACCAGCAGGATGGCGACAGCGAGGACGATCACGCCGAACACGCGGTTCCACAGGTCGTTCGCGCTGTACATCCATGGCCCGAACCCGTATGTGCCCGGGGGGATGGGGTTCGCGTCGCGGAATCCGCCGTTGTACTGCGCCAAGCCGTCGGCCGAGTTCGTGAACTCGTCGAAGAGCTGCGTCGTGAACAGCAGTCTCACGATCTCGCCGGCGGCGATCGTCGCAATGGCGAGATAGTCGGCGCGCAGGCGCAGCGTCGGGATGCCGAGGAGGACGGCGAAGAACGCGCCTCCCAGCAATCCGATGAGCATGCCGATCCACCAGGGCAGGCCGAAGCTCAGCACCGAGATGGCGTAGCCGTAGCCGCCGATCGCCATGAACGCCGCCATGCCGAAGTTGAGCAGGCCGGCGTATCCGAAGTGCACGGCGAGACCGGTCGCTGCGAGCGCGTAGGCGATGGTGACCGGGCTGAAGAGGTAGACGGCCGTGTTGGAGAAGATGCTTCCGAAGTCCATGGCGATCAGCCCAACCTTTCCCTGCGTCCGAGCAGACCCTGCGGTCTCACGAGGAGGATGACGATGAGCACGACGAGCGCGCTCGCGTACTTCAGGTCCGACGGGATCCACAGCGTCGAGACCTCGACCGCGATACCGACGATGAGAGAACCGACGAGAGCGCCGAAGGCCGTGCCGAGGCCGCCGAGCGTGATGGCGGCGAAGATCAGCAGCAGCATCTGCATGCCCATGTCCCACTTCACGCCCGGGCGGAAGTAGCCCCAGAGCACACCGGAGATCGCGGCGAGAGTGCCGGCGAGGATCCAGACGTACCGGATGACCTTGTCGACGTCGATACCGGATGCTGCAGCGAGCTGCGGGTTGTCGGAGATCGCGCGGGTCGCCTTACCGATGCGGGTCCGCGTGAGGAAGAAGGCGACGGCGATGATGACGACGATGCTCACGCTCATGGCGATGATGTCGATGTAGGACAGCGAGATCGGTCCGAACTGGATGGGCGTCGGACTGGCGCCGGGCAGCTGGTAGGTGCCGCCGCCGATCATGAATTGGAACACGTACCGCAGCGCGAGCGAGAGCCCGATGCTGACGATCATCAGCTGCACCACTCCGAGGCCGCGCCTTCGCAGCGGACGCCAGAGGCCCGCATCGAGCGCCCAGCCGAACAGCCCGCCGCCGATCACGGCCGCAGCGATGCCGACCCAGAGCGGGAGGTGCCAGAAGGTGGTCGTGACGAGGGCGACCAATCCGCCCCACGTCACCATCTCGGCGTGCGCGAAGTTCGACAGCCGCGTGGTGCCGTAGATCAATGCTGCACCCATCGAGGCGAGTGCCAGCAGCAGGCCGAAGTTCAGCCCGCCGACCAGCCGCGAGAGCAGCTGATCGATGAAGGAGACGGTGACCCGCTCACCCTCGCCGAGGAACAGATTCATGATCTTGGTTCCGGTGAGACCGAACTCGACCTCGAAGGAGGCCGTCGTGCCCGAGATCGGCTGCGTCCCCGGTGGCAGGAGTGACGCGTCGACGATGACGCCGTCGGGAAGGGTCGACTCGTCGACCGTCAGTGTGTACTTCGCCTTCTCGGGCACGTAGAGACGCCATTTACCTTCGGCGTCCGTCTCGGTCTCGCCCTTGAAGCCCTTGCCATCGATGGACATGACCACGCCTTCGACGGGTTGATCATCGAAGGTGACGACACCGGCGAGGTAGAACTCTGTGACCTCCTGCCCGTCGTCCGTCGTCTCGGCCGAAGCCGATGAGGGGGGCAGGAACACGAACGCGGTGAGCGCCATGAGGATAGCGAGCAGCGCGACCACCCAGGGGCGCTTTCGCTGCACGACGATTGTTGTGGGTCCCACGCAACCTCCACTATGAGTGCTGTGTCTCTGCGGTGTCGGGTTCGACCGCAGGGATGGACGACGCATTTGAGCGTAATGCGCGATCGGCGATTCACCTACGGTCCGTGTCAACAGTCCGGTAACGACGGGCTTCTGGGAATGTTCTCGGGCGTGTCTCGCTTAGAATCTTCATACGGGCCGCGGCCCCGCACCGGCCGACGTCGACCACCCCCTCGCACTCGGACATGCGCGACTCGCGCAGAAGGAGAATCCATGGAACAGCACGATCCCTTCGGCTTCGTCGGACTGACGTACGATGACGTGCTGTTGCTCCCAGGGCACACCGACGTCATCCCCAGCGAAGCAGACACGTCTTCTCGCATCACCCGGCGTATCTCGGTCGCCACTCCGCTGCTCTCGAGTGCGATGGACACCGTCACCGAGTCGCGCATGGCGATCGCGATGGCTCGTGAGGGCGGCATCGGCATCCTGCACCGCAACCTGGCCATCGCCGACCAGGCCGCGCACGTCGACCGCGTGAAGCGCAGCGAGTCCGGCATGATCACCGACCCGATCACGACGACGCAGGACGCGACGGTCGAAGAGGTCGACAACCTCTGCGCGAAGTACCGCATCTCGGGTCTTCCCGTCGTCGATGACGAGGGCAAGCTGGTCGGCATCATCACGAACCGCGACATGCGCTTCGTCTCGGGCTTCGAGCGCCAGACGACGTTCGTCAAAGACGTCATGACGAGCGAGAACCTCGTCACGGCTCGGGTCGGCGTCGCTGCAGGCGAGGTCATCGCGCTGTTCGCGAAGCACCGCGTCGAGAAGCTGCCGCTGATCGACGACGAGGGCAAGCTCGCCGGTCTCATCACCATCAAGGACTTCGACAAGAGCGAGAAGTATCCGCTCGCCACCAAGGACGATCAGGGTCGACTGCGCGTCGGCGCGGCGATCGGCTTCTTCGGCGACGCCTGGGAGCGTGCAGAGGCCTTGCGCGACGCAGGGGTCGACGTGCTCGTCGTCGACACCGCGAACGGCCAGTCCCAGGGTGTCATCGACATCGTCCGCCGGCTGAAGGCCGACTCGTCGTTCGAGCACATCGACATCATCGGCGGCAACGTCGCGACCCGTGAAGGCGCTCAGGCGCTGATCGATGCCGGCGTCGACGCGGTCAAGGTCGGTGTCGGTCCCGGATCCATCTGCACCACGCGTGTCGTGGCCGGTGTCGGTGTGCCCCAGGTCACCGCGGTCTACGAGGCCTCCCTCGCCGCACGTCCCGCCGGGGTCCCGGTCATCGCCGACGGCGGTCTGCAGTACTCGGGCGACATCGCCAAGGCGCTGGTCGCCGGTGCCGACGCCGTGATGCTCGGCTCGCTCCTGGCCGGTACCGACGAGTCGCCCGGTGAGATCGTCTTCCAGTCCGGCAAGCAGTTCAAGCAGTACCGGGGCATGGGCTCGCTCGGTGCGATGCAGACCCGCGGCAAGCAGACCTCATACTCCAAGGACCGCTACTTCCAGGCCGACGTCCCCAGCGACGACAAGCTCATCCCCGAGGGCATCGAGGGACAGGTGCCGTACCGCGGACCCCTCGCCGCCGTGGCGTATCAGCTGGTCGGCGGCCTGCGGCAGTCGATGTTCTACGTGGGTGCGCGCACGATCGAAGAGCTCAAGACGCGCGGCAAGTTCGTGCGCATCACCTCGGCGGGGCTCAAGGAGTCGCACCCGCACGACGTGCAGATCGTCGTCGAGGCGCCGAACTACAAGAAGTAGTCGCCACCGACACAGCGAGAGGGACCGGATGCGATGCGCATCCGGTCCCTCTCGCTGTTCGCGTCAGTGCGGATCAACCGCAGGTGTAGGTGACGCCGTTGACTTCCCATACTCCGGCGCCGAGCTCTCCGCACATCCCGACGAGGCTCGCCGCCACCGCGACGAGGATGACCACGAGGATGATCCAGAAGATGGTGACGAGCGCGCCGACGATGATGCCGGCGATGGCGAGACCCTTCGGCTGCTTGGCCTTGCCGAGTTTCACGGCCGCCACGATGCTGATGATGAGGCCGACCGGAGCGACCAGGAAGGCCAGCACGAGACCGACGATCGAGAGCACGCGTCCGGGCGGAGTCGGCTGGGGCTGCGGGTAGACGGGCGCCTCGGGGGCCGGGTAACCCGCAGCCGGGTAGCCTGCGGCGGGTGCGGCCGGTGCGGCGCTCGGTGCGGCGTCCCACGCGGGAGCGGGAGGAGCGGGAGGAGCGGCGGGAGCAGCGGGCGGCGGCGTGCCCGGGTCGGAGGAGTCGGGGGTCGGCGGCTCGGGGAACGGGGGGTTCGTCATGTTCTGTCCTGTCGACGGTGTGCACGGGGGAACACGCTCGGCGGTTCCGATTGCCCCGAGCGTAGCGAGCGCGAAGCCCCTCGCACCATCCCATCGCGGATCATCACCGCACCCTGCCGCCTCTTCCGTCTGTCCACGGCCCGGCGTAGCGTGCCGGTATGTGCCGAAACATCGTCCCGTTGAACAATCTCGAGCCCGCGGCCACCGAGGCGGAATGCCACGACGCCGCCCTGCAGTTCGTTCGCAAGATCGCCGGGACGACGGCGCCCTCGCGAGCCAATGAAGCCGCCTTCGACAGTGCGGTCGAAGAGATCGCGCAGGTCGTCAGCCGTCTCCTCGGCGAGCTCGTCACCGCGGCACCTCCGAAGAATCGCGAGGACGAAGCAGCCAAGCGACGGGCGCGATCCGCCGAGCGCTACGAGGCGATCAGGGTCTTTCAGGCGGAGAAGCGCGCCGCTCGTGCCGACGCCTAGTCGAGGAGCCGCTCGACGGTTGTGCTGTATGCCACAATCGACATACCCCGCTCGACTTTCCCTGCGGTCACGGTGTTGAAGGCGCCGAGATCGCGATGCCGACCCCCATCGGCGAGGGAACCTCCCCAAGGAGAGCTGCAAACACATGCCTGAGGATGCTCCCCGCGTACTCGTCGTCGACGACGACCCCGATGTGGCCCTGCTCGTGAAGACCGTTCTCGAGCGACGGGCCGGCTGCATCGTCGACGTCGCCGAAGACGGCCAGATCGCGGTCGAGCGCGTCGCAGCGTCACGCCCCGACGTCGTCGTGACCGACATCGAGATGCCGGGGCTCAGCGGCCTCGAGCTGCTCGCCGAGCTGCGACGAATGGATCCCTCCGTTCCCGTGGTCGTGATGACCGCACACGTCTCCGTCGAGTACGCGGTCTCGGCACTGCGGGCGCAGGCTGACGAGTTCCTCACCAAGCCGCTCGACAACGGCAAGCTCGTCGAGGCGGTCATCCGCCTGGTGGAGGAAGGGCGTCGCCGCCGCGAGGAGGCGCGAAAACCCGAGCGGGTGCTCGCGATCGGCGCACATCCGGACGATGTCGAGATCGGAGTCGGCGGGCTGCTTGCAGCCCACGCCAGGGCCCAGGACGAGATCACCATCCTGACGCTGTCCCGTGGCGCTCGTGGCGGAGACGCCGACAGCCGACAGAACGAGTCGCTGGCGGCCGCCGAGATGCTGGGTGCTCGGCTCTTCCTCAAGGATCTCGTAGACACGGAGATCTCCGGCGGCGGCTCGACCGTCCGTCTCATCGAGAAGGTCGTGCAGGAGGTCCAGCCCACGATCGTCTACACGCACTCGAGCCATGATCGTCACCAGGATCACCGCGCAGTGAGCGAAGCCACCATCGTGGCGACCCGGCGCGTCGGCACGGTCGCGTGCTACCAGAGTCCCTCTTCCACGATCGATTTCCGCCCCACGCGGTTCGTGCGGATCGATCAGTACCTCGATGAGAAGCTTCAGCTGCTCGAGCGCTTCGGCTCGCAGACCGAGAGCCGCGAGTACCTCGCACCCGAGTTCGTGACGGCGACTGCGCGGTACTGGTCGAGGTTCGGCGGCGGAACGGCGGTCGAGCCACTCGAGGTCGTGCGTGAGACCGCGGAGTTCATCGGCGCCCACGAATTCACCCGACGGGAGAGCTGATGACGAAACGTGTGCTGGTGACCGGTGCCGGTGGGCCGGCCGGAGTCGCCGTGATCCGCTCGCTCCTGCGTCGCTCTGACCTGACAGTGTTCGCCGCCGATATGGACGGCTGGGCGAGCGGCATCTACCTGGTGCCCCCGGAGCAGCGCCGTCTGGTGCCGCCGGGGCGGGATGCGGACTTCGTGTCGACGATCGCGCGGATGGTCGCCGACGACGCGCTCGACCTCGTGATCTCGACGGTCGACGTCGAACTCATCGCCCTCGCAGACCGGCGGGACGAATTGGCGCCCGCGGTTCTGGCCGCACCCTCGGCGGACACGCTGAACACCGCGCTCGACAAGCTGGCCCTCGCCGAGCGCTGCGCCGCGACCGGCCACACCCCGCGCACGGTTCTGGCCGGGAGCGATGCAGAGGCCGTCGACTGGGAGTTCCCGGTCTTCGCCAAACCGCGCCAGGGAGCCGGTAGTCGCGGGGTGCGCCTCGTGCCCGACCGGGCCGCTCTCGAAGCACTGCCGACCGACGAAGGCCTCATCGTGCAGGACTACCTCCCGGGGGAGGAGTACTCCGTCGACGTCATCGCCGATGCAGCCGGCACCGTCATCGCCGCCGTGCCCCGCACCCGCGCCAGGGTCGACTCCGGCGTCGCCATCGCCGGGCGCACGGTCCTCGACCCCGAGCTGGAGGAGACGGCCGCATCGATCGCGCGGGCGATCGGACTCGTCGGCGTCGCGAACGTGCAGCTGCGGCGCGATCGCAGCGGCCGCGCCGTGCTGCTCGAGGTCAATCCGCGTTTTCCCGGCGCGCTGCCCCTGACGATCGCGGCCGGGGTCGACATCCCCTCGCTCGTGGCCGACCTGTTCCTGGGGCGCGAGCTGCCGGTGCGGATCCCGTTCCGCGAAGTCGCCTCGGTGCGCTTCCTCGAAGACATCATCGTCGAGCTCGACGACCTGCTGGTCTCCGACCATGCGGGGCATCAGGAGGAACTGTGATCAACGCGGCGCTCCGCGGCGATCACCACGTCCACTCGACGTTCTCGGACGATGCCGTCTCGACGCTCGCGCAGAACGTCGAGGCCGCATCGGCGGTCGGGCTCACGACGCTGCGTCTGGTCGATCATGTGCGTCAGAGCACAACCTGGGTACCCGAGTACCTCGCCGCCGTCCGCGCACTCCGGGTGCCGGACGGGCTCACGGTTCTCACCGGCGTCGAGGCGAAGATCCTCGACGTCGCAGGAACACTCGACATCCCGGTGCTTCCGACCGGCATCGATCGGATCCTCATCGCGGACCATCAGTTCCCCGGAGTGGAGGGTCCGCTCGGACCCTCAGCCGTGCGGGAGCGGATCGCCGAGGGGTGGGCGACCGACGACGTGCTCGACCAGCTCATCGAAGCGCTCATCGCGACGATGCGCCGGTATCCGGGGAACCAGCTCGCACACTGCTTCTCGATCCTGCCGAAGATCGGTCTGTCCGAGGGTGACCTCGGTGCGCAGCGCACCGAGGCCTGGGCGCGAGCAGCCGTCGACACCGGCACGCTCGTCGAGGTGAACGAGAAATGGAGCTGCCCCGGGGTCGCGACGCTGGCCACGCTGCGCCGAGCCGGTGGCGACATCGTCGCCTCCACCGACAGCCACGACGCATCGGAGGTCGGCCGCTACTCCCGGATCATCCCGGTGCTCGACGCGGTCGAGGCCTCCTGATGGTCGACCTCACCTGGCTGCAGACCGTGCTGGTCATCCTGCTCCTGCTCTGCGTCCTGGTCGGCACGCTGCCGGTGATCAACACCGGGCTGCAGTTCCTCGCCTTGCCGCTGCACGCATTCCGCAACCACTACGGCAAGGCGGCGCCCTACCACCCGAACGTCGCGGTCATCATCCCCGCGTGGAACGAGGGGGCGGTGATCGGTCCAGCGATCGAGCGTCTGCTCCAGCTCGAATACCCGGCCGACCGCCTCCGGGTCTTCATCGTCGACGATGCCTCCACCGACGACACCCCGGCCATCGCCGCCGCCAAGGTCGCTGCCCACCCCGGACGCGTCGTGCACCTGCGGCGGGAGAAAGGCGGCGAGGGCAAGGCGCACACCCTCAACCACGGCCTCGACGTGGTCCTCGCCGATTCCTGGACCGAAGCCGTGCTCATCATGGACGCCGACGTGATCTTCGCACGCGACTCGCTGCGCAAGCTCTCCCGGCACCTCGCCGACGAGAAGGTCGGCGCCGTCACGGCCTACATCGCGGAGGGCAGCCGCGACCGCAACTACCTCACCAGGTTCATCGCGATCGAGTACGTGATCGGGCAGCTCTCGGCACGCCGAGTCCAGAACGTCGGGGGCGCGATCGCGTGCCTGGCCGGTGGCGCGCAACTGCACTCGAGGGCGAACCTCGAGGCGATCGGCGGGCGGATCCCCACCGGCACTCTCGCCGAGGACACCATGACCACGTTCGAGGGGCAGCTCAAGGGGCGTCGGATGGTCTTCGAACCGCACGCCGTCGTGTTGGCAGAAGAACCGCGCACGATCGACAGCCTGTGGAAGCAGCGGCTGCGGTGGGCGCGAGGCAACGTTCAGCTGACCTCGATCTACCGAAAGCTCTGGTTCCGTCCGAGCCGGGAACACAAGCTGGGCAGCTTCGGGTTCGGTCTCGCCTGGTTCACGATCCTGCTGCTGCCCGCCTTCATGCTCCTGGCCGCGGCCGGCATGCTCGCACTGTTGGTCCTGCACAGCGACATCGCCGAGTTCGTCTTCCGCTTCATGTGGATCTCCGCGGCCTGCATCTACCTCTTCTCGATGCTGTACGCGGTGCAGCTCGACCCGCGCACCGGCCGGCACTCCTGGCGTGAGGCGATCATGTTCCCAGGGCTCGGGGCATTGATCCTGATGGCCATCGCGCTGTTCCCGTGGGCGTTCGAGTCGGTTCTGACGGCGCTCGGGCTGCAGCTGACAGACCAGTCCCGCATCACGTGGGCAGTGATCTTCTACCTCTGGGGGCCGATCTCGATGCTCGGGATCTGGTTGGCGCGTGCGGTGGAGCCTCTTCCCGGCGGACGGTTCTTCGCCGGTCTCCTGCTCTACATCTGCGGCTACGGTTCGCTGCTGTGCGCCATCACCGTGGACTCCTACATCAAAGAGTGGCGTCGAGCTGACGCCTCCTGGATCAAGACAGAGAAGATCGGACGTGTCGACTCATGACCGCAGCACCGTCACACGACGTCGAGGTGGAGGAGATCGCCGCGGACGGCCGCCGAGAGCGGCGACTGATCCCGCAGGCGCTTCTCGCTCTCGCGGTCGTCGTCATCGTGGTCGTCGTACGAGAGCTGTTCCTGCGATGACCGGGAGGCCGTTGGCCCTGGTCGTCGAAGACGCCCCCGACCAGGCGGCGCTCCTGCGTCGCTACCTCGACCGTGAGGGCTTCGATGTGTTCATCGCTCCGGACGCCGAGTCGGCGATCGCGGCGTTCCCCGACATCGACCCTGCTCTCGCGGTGCTCGACCTCCTCCTTCCCGGCATCTCGGGGCAGGAATGTGCGCGTCTGGTGCAGGAGCGGTTCCCCGACTGCTTCCTCGTGATCAGCTCGGTGCTCGACGCGGCCGACTACCCGCCGGCCGATGCCGCACTGCCGAAGCCGATCACCGGCTCGGACCTGCACGCCATCGTCGGTCGGGTGCGGCGATGAGGGCGACGCCGCTCGACCGTGCGGAGAACCGCTGGTATCAGGTCTTCGACAGCCCGAGCCCGCTTCTCAAGCAGGCGCCGACGGTCATCGCGACGGTCATCGCGGCGATCCTGACCTGGTGGGTCCCCGACCTTCCGGTCACGCATTTCGCGCCGGCGGTGGCAGGAATCGCCGTCGTCCTCGTCGCCACCGCGTTCGCCGCCGTGCTCACAGCCCGCGGGATGCACGACGGCTGGGCCGTGCTGCTCATCCCCATCGTCGACATCGTCGGCCTCGGTCTCTTCCGCACCGGCACCGGCGGCGCCACCTCGCTCTTCTCGTCGCTCGTTCTCCTGCCCGTGGTCTGGTTGGCTGCGGCTCCCGGCATCCGCTGGGTCTTCGTCGTCGGCGGGCTGACCTCGATCGCGCTGCTGATGCCGTACTTCACCGATCCTCCCGACACCTCGGTCGAGTGGCTGCGGGGCGTGGTGGGTCCGCTGGTGTTCTCGGCGGTGGCAGCAGTCATCAACCAGCTCTCCCGGCAGCAGCGCATGCGCGTCGAGCAGGCGGAGGAGCTGGTAGCCGAACGCACCAGGGCGCTGTCGGAGAACGTCGCCATGATCGTGCAGCTGCGTGACAAGGAGCGCCAGTATCGAGAACTGCTGGACTCGTTCGAGAGCCTGTGGTCATCGATCACGGCGCAGGCGGTGATCGCGACGGATTGCAGCGGCACCGTGACCGCCTGGAACCCCGGAGCTGTGCGGCTGCTCGGACTCCCCGTCGACGAAGCGCTCAAGGGCGTGCGCATCGATCGCTTCTTCTCGACCGCCGTCCTCTCGATGCTGGCCGCGGAGAACGCCGAGCCCCCGCAGCTCGTGCCGGGGCTCCCTCCGGGCTACACCGAGCTCTCGCCGGGGATCAAGGCGCTGTTCGCGCAGGCCGATGCCGGCGCCACGGTCGACGGTGACATCGATGTGATCACGACGGGAGGGACAACGGTTCCGGCCCGCGTGACCGTCACTCCCCACAAGGACGGCGCAGGGGCGCAGCAGGGATACCTGTTCGTGCTCACGGATGAGACCAGGGCCGTCGAGGTGGCGCGGATGAAGGACGAGTTCGTCGGGATGATCTCGCACGAGCTCCGCACGCCTCTCAGCGCCATCATCGGCTTCCTGGATCTGCTCCAGAACGATCCGGGGCGACCGCTCACCGACGACCAGCAGGAGTTCGTCGGGATCATCGAGCGCAACGCGCAGCGTCTGCTCAACCTCGTGGGCGATCTGCTCTTCACCGCCCAGGTCGAGTCCGGACGATTCCCGCTGGAGCGCGAGGAGGCCGACGTGGCGGAGCTGGTCCGCTCTGCCGCGAGGTCGGCCGGACCGCACGCGCAGCGAGAGGGGATCGAGCTGATCGCAGAGGTGGGCGTTGACGCAGTACCCGTCTTCGTCGACGCCGGCAGGGTCGGGCAGGCCATCGACAACCTGCTCTCCAACGCCATCAAGTTCACCCCTCGAGGGGGGAAGGTCACGGCCGGAGTGCGGCAGGTCGACGGCGGCGTCGAGTTCTTCATCTCGGATACGGGCGTCGGGATCCCCGAAGACGAGCAGGGGATGCTGTTCACCCGCTTCTTCCGCGCGTCGACCGCGACGCGCAACGCGGTCCCGGGCGTGGGTCTCGGGCTCACGATCACCAGAGCCATCGTCCTGGCGCACGGCGGCACGATGGAGGTGACCAGCCAGGAGGGCGTGGGCACGGAGTTCCGTTTCGTCCTGCCGGCGGCTCCGCGCACCGAGGTGCTGATGAGCCTGAGCCGCGCCGACTGACCGCGACCCGGTGGCGCCGGGGCCATCCGGAGATCGTGACGCCCTGTGTCCGCCTGTGAAGCCCCGTGACGTGCGGCGGGTTGTTCGCTGGAGACGCTCGCTACCGTCGGGCCATGACTCTTCTCCAGGACCAGCTCGCCGGCATCGCCGATGTCACACCTGTCGAGCGCGCGCAGCGACTCACCGACGCCGGCGCCGCGTGGAACGAGAGGATCGCGGCGGACGACGCGAACGCCCAGCTCACGTATCGGGTCAGCGGCCGCGGCATCGGATCGGTCGCCACGGAGATCCGCGCGGGCAAGCACCGCTTCCTCGTCGATGAGCCCGGTGCGCTCGCCGGCGACGACGTGGCGGCGAGCCCCGTCGAGTACGCGCTGGGCGCCCTCATCTCCTGCCAGGTGGTCGTCTACCGGCTCTATGCACAGGCCCTCGGGCTCACGATCGACGAGATCGAGATCACTGCGGAGGGAGACCTGGATGTGCGAAAGCTGTTCGGTATCGACGAGTCGGGGCGCGCCGGATTCCACGACGTGCGGGTATCGGTCGACATCACGGGACCTGACAGCGCGGAGCAGTACGAGAACCTGCGCTCGGTCGTCGATGCGCACTGTCCCGTTCTCGACCTCTTCGCAGCACCCGTGCCGACAGCGAGCGCTCTCGCCTGAGCAGGTCTGAGCATCGTGGCTCAACCTGATAGCCTGGTCGGCTCGGCATGCGCGGGCGGAAGGACGGCCACGCACCGTGGGCTATATCGATGTCTCCAGCGTCTCGCTGACGCTCCCAGACGGCAGACCTCTTCTCGATGAGGCGACATTCAGAGTCGGCGCCGGCTCGACCAGTGCGCTGATCGGTCCGAACGGAGCGGGCAAGACGACCCTCCTGCGGATCATCCGCGGCGATCAAGCCGCGGACGACGGCGTCGTGACGATCGACGGCGGGCTCGGCGTCATGGACCAGTTCGTCGGCCATGGCGAGGCCGGCGAGACCGTGCACCAGCTGCTGGCGCGCGTCGCCCCCGCACGCATCCGCACGGCGGCCGAAGCGCTCGAGGCAGCCGAGAACGCACTGATCGAACGCGATGAGCACGACACGCAGATGGCCTACGCGTCGGCGCTCGCCGAGTATGCGGACGCGGGCGGCTACGAGCATGAGACCGTGTGGGACCAGTGCACGGTCGCGGCGCTCGGGCTGCCCTTCGAGCGTGCGAGGTATCGCGAGCTCACGACCCTCTCCGGCGGGGAGCAGAAGCGGCTCGCTCTCGAGGCGCTGCTGCGCGGCCCCGATGAGGTGTTGCTGCTGGACGAGCCGGACAACTACCTCGATGTGCCGACCAAACGGTGGCTCGAAGAGCAGCTGCGCCAGACGCCGAAGACCGTGCTGCTGGTGTCGCACGACCGTGAACTGCTCGCGCGTGCGGTCGATCGGCTGATCACGCTCGAACCCGGTGGCGCCGGAGCCACGGCGTGGGTGCACGGCGGTGGGTTCTCGACGTATCAGCAGGCGAGGACCGACCGGATGGATCGGCTCGACGAGTTGCGCAGGCGTTGGGATGAGCAGCACGAGAAGCTGCTCACCCTCGTCGCGAACCTCAAGGTGAAGGCCTCGGCGAACGACGGCTTCGCGTCGCGGTATCAGGCGGCGCAGACCCGTCTGCGCAAGTTCGAGGAGGCGGGACCACCGGAGGAGCGTCCGCCGTCGCAGGACTTCGACATGCGTCTGCGCGGCGCACGTACCGGCAAGCGCGCCGTGGTTGCACAGCGGCTCGAACTGATCGGGCTCATGCGTCCGTTCGACGCGGAGGTCTGGTACGGCGACCGGGTCGCGGTGCTCGGGTCGAACGGATCGGGCAAGTCGCATTTCTTGCGGCTGCTCGCGCGCGGCGGCAGCGATCCTGACTCCACGCTCGGTCACGTCACATCGACCGGGGAGCAGTTGAGCGCGGTGGAGCACACCGGCACCGCGACCCTCGGAGCGCGCGTCGTACCCGGGCTCTTCGCGCAGACGCATGCGCATCCGGAGTTCGTCGGACGCACGCTGCTGGAGATCCTGCACCGCGGCGACGACCGCCGCGCCGGGATGCCGCGGGACGCCGCGAGTTCGGCGCTCGACCGCTACGGACTCGTGCGTCAGGCCCAGCAGACGTTCGACTCGCTCTCGGGTGGGCAGCAGGCACGGTTCCAGGTGCTGCTTTTGGAGCTCTCGGGGGCGACTCTGCTGCTGCTGGACGAGCCGACGGACAACCTCGACCTGGAGTCGGCCGAAGCCCTCGAACAGGCGTTGGCGCGATTCGAGGGGACCGTGCTCGCGGTCACCCACGATCGCTGGTTCGCCCGGTCGTTCGACCGGTTCCTGGTGTTCGGCTCCGACGGCGAGGTCTACGAGTCCGATGCTCCGGTGTGGGACGAGAAGCGCGTGGCCCGCGCCCGCTGAGCGGTGCGGGTTCAGGGCAGTCGGAAGGGCGCGGCGGCGCGGGCGGCGGGGTCGATCGCGAGGTCGGCGAGGACCCCGCCGACACCCGGTGCGAACTTGAAACCGTGGCCGGAGAATCCCGCGCCCACCACGATCCGGCCGCGGCGATCGAGCACGAAGGTCCCGTCGTCGGTCGATGTGTACGTGCAGCTGATCGGTGCGGCTGACGCGGGGTCGAGGCCCGGCATCCACTCCCGTACGTAGTCCGCCAGCGCTCGCTCGTGCGTGGGCAGGTGCGGGCGGGCGTCCGGGTCGATCTCGTCGCCCACGCGGTGGAATCCCACCTTCACGCCCTCGCCCGGTGTGGGCATGCCGTAAACGGTCGCGGGGTATCCCGCAGGGTCGACGTAGTGGTTGAACGACGGCCACGGCGCATCCGTCGACGGCCGGAAGTGCGCCGGTGTCTCTTCGGTGACGGTGAGCCGTGGCAGTCCGAGTCGGGCGAGGAGCTTCCCCGTCCATGCGCCGGCGGTCACGACGACGGTCTCCGCGCGGACTCGATTGCCGTCGGCGAGAGCGAGCACAGCGCCATCCGGACTCTCGCCGATGTGCGCGACCGGTGTGTTCCAGCGCACCTCGCCGCCTCCGACGACGATTCGCCGTTCGAGCTCGCGCAACGTCTCCGCCGCGCGCACGGCTCCGGCGTCGGAGGACCACAGCACGTCGCCGTCGAACCGCATCCCCGGCCACCGGGTGTCGGCTTCGGCGGGGGAGAGGATCGTGGACGGGATGCCGCGGGCGGCGAGCCCCGTGTGCACAGCGGCGATGTCGAGGTCTCCGTGCGTGACGAGCCCGTGCAGGCGCAGCAGTGGTTCGCCGTCGACCTCGCCGAGCGCATCCCATCCGTCGCGGGCGCGCACCAGCAGGTCGAGGTAGTGCTCCTCGTCGTACGCGTTGTTGAAGTTGCGGGTCGCTCCGTGAGATGCGCCTTCGTGGTGGCCGCGGGCGAAGCGCTCCAGAACGAGGGGACGCAGGCCCCGGCGCACCAGCTCCCAGGCCGTCGCCAAACCCATGACGCCACCGCCCACCACGACGATGTCGACGGTCTCGGTCCTCATGCTGCCTCCCGGTCTCGCCTCCAGTCTCCCAGCACGGGTGCGCCCGGCCGCCGGGTAGGCTGGTGGGGTGACCATGGAGATCGAGCTCGGCCGAGGAAAGCGTGCACGTCGCGCGTACACGTTCGATGACATCGCGGTGGTGCCTTCGCGGCGCACGCGCAACCCGGAGGACGTGTCGACCGCCTGGACGATCGACGCCTTCGGCTTCGAGATCCCGGTGCTCGGTGCACCGATGGACTCGGTCGTGAGCCCGCAGACCGCGATCATGCTCGGGCAGCTCGGCGGACTGGGTGTGCTCGACCTCGAAGGACTGTGGACGCGCTACGAGAACCCGGAGCCGCTGCTGGCGGAGATCGCCGGTCTCGACGATGCCAAGGCCACGGTGCGGATGCAGGAGCTGTACTCCGAGCCGATCAAGCCCGAGCTCATCACCCGCCGTCTTGCCGAGGTCCGCGAGGCCGGCGTCACGGTCGCAGGCTCCCTGACCCCCCAGCGCACCCAGGAGTTCTACGACACCGTCGCTGCGGCGGGCGTCGACCTGTTCGTGATCCGCGGCACCACGGTGTCGGCCGAGCACGTCTCGAGCGTCGCAGAGCCCCTCAACCTCAAGAAGTTCATCTACGACCTCGACGTGCCCGTGATCGTCGGCGGAGCGGCGACCTACACCGCTGCCCTCCACCTGATGCGCACGGGCGCCGCCGGCGTGCTCGTCGGCTTCGGCGGGGGAGCGGCGTCCACCACCCGCGCGACCCTCGGCATCCACGCGCCGATGGCGACTGCGGTCTCCGATGTCGCAGCTGCTCGCCGCGACTACCTCGACGAGTCCGGCGGACGCTACGTGCACGTGATCGCCGATGGTGGCGTCGGCACCTCCGGCGACATCGTCAAGGCTCTCGCGATGGGTGCCGACGCGGTCATGCTGGGCGTTGCGCTCGCGCGTGCCACCGACGCTCCCGGTCGTGGTTTCCACTGGGGCCCCGAGGCGCACCACCCGAAGCTTCCGCGCGGCCACCGCGTCGAAGTCGGCGGCATCGGCACGCTCGAGGAGATCCTGTACGGACCGGCGCCCGTCGCTGACGGCACCGCGAACCTCATCGGCGCGCTGCGCAAGTCGATGGCGACCACCGGATACTCCGACCTCAAGGAGTTCCAGCGGGTCGAGGTCGTGCTCGCACCGTACGAGGCCTGAGGGTCCTGCGCTTCACCGTGACGAATCCTGCTCTGTTCCCCCCGACTCTCCGCGAGGTCATGCTTCGGGGACGCTGGATCGGGATGCTCCTGCTCTGCCTTCTGGTCGCCGGCGTTTTCGCCTGGCTCGGCCAGTGGCAGCTCGAGCGTGCGATCGAGACCGATCCGCCTGCTCCCGGCGCCACCGAGCAGGTGCTGCCGCTGACGGAGGTCCTGGAACCGGGGGAGTACCTTCCTGAACCGCTCGTCGGTCAGCGTGTCGAGACCTCGGGCGCGTGGGTGCCGGAAGACTTCCTCGTCGTGTCGAGTCGATTCAACGACGATGTCCAGGGCTATTGGGTCACCGGTCAGCTGCGGGTCGATGAGGGCGTCTCGATCGCGGTCGCGATCGGCTGGGCTCCCGATCAGAAGACCGCCGACGCCGCTGTGAAAGAGCTCGAGGCCGGTGCCGACGGCTCCGAAGTGGCCGTCTCCGGACGCATCATCTCCGACGAGGGTCCGCGCGTGCCACCGCATGCGAACCCGGACCAGATGGACCGGATGTCGCCTGCAGCTCTCCTCAGCCGCTGGCACGACATCGAGCAGCTCGATGTCTACCGTCCGTATCTCGCCTCGACGACCGCGACGGCCGGACTGGCCGACATCTCCTCTCCCGCACCGGATGAGATCTCGCCGGTCAACTGGCTCAACGTCTTCTACGCGGTCGAGTGGGCGATCTTCGCCGGCTTCGCGTTCTACCTCTGGTATCGCCTGGCGAAGGACGCCTGGGAGCGCGAGGTCGAGGAGTTCGAAGAGCAGGCTGCGGCCGAAGCCGTCTGACCACTCGCGCATCCGCGCGTGATCTGGTGCGCAATTGTGCGTCGCCCTCCCTGGTTAGCGACCTTCGTCAGGGGTCGCGCGGGCCATCCGGTGAGCGCTCGATGACGAATCGGGAAACTCCGTTGAGGATGTCCGGACCGCTCCGTATGCTCGCACCATGTGAGCATGCTGGGAGTTTCCCCTGTGTGCCGTGACAGTCCTGAGAAGTGTCGAACCCGACCGAGGAGACAGCACCGATGATGTCCGCTCCAGACGACGAGAGCCGCATGGCTCCCGTCTCGCACCGTAGAAGTCGGGGGCGCATCGGCGCTCTCGCCGTGACCTGCGTCGCCGCGCTGAGCCTCGGCTCGCTGGCCGCGGTTCCCGCCACCGCAGACACCACGGGAACGGGGGTGGTGATCAATGAGGCGTACCTGTCCGGCGGAAGCGCGGGCGCGGCGTTCAAGAACAAGTTCGTCGAGCTGTACAACCCCACGTCCGCCCCTGTCACCCTCGACGGGATGTCGCTGCAGTACCGTTCGGCGAACGGAACAGCGGCGTTCAACGGCGTCGCCCCGCTCACCGGTGTCATCCCGGCCGGCGGCTATTACCTGGTGCAGGGAAACAGCAACGGAGCCAACGGCGCTGAGCTGCCGGCCCCGGACGCCGTAAGCACCCTGACCCCCAGCGGCACCAACGGCACGCTCGCGCTCGTCGAGGGCACCGCCGCTGTGACCCTCACCCCCGGCTCGGTAGTGGGTGTCGACGGCGTCGTCGACCTGCTCGGCTATGGCACCTCGAACACGTTCGAGGCCACGGCGGCGACCGCGCCCACCGGCAACACCGACGTCAAGTCGCTCAACCGCACCGGTGGCGTCGACACCGACGTCAACAGCGCCGACTTCACGCTCTCCGCCACGATCACTCCGCAGAACTCCGGCGACACCGACCCGGGCACAGGCCCTGGCACTGACCCGACCGAGGCCACCATCGCCGAGGTCCAGGGCACGACCGACGTCTCTCCGCTGAACGGCCAGACCGTGCAGGTCGAGGGCGTCGTCACCGCCGACTACCGCACCGGCGGCTACAAGGGCATCGTCATCCAGACCCAGGGTTCGGGAGGCGCGACGGATGCGACTCCCGGTGCCTCCGATGGCGTGTTCGTGTTCCTGAACGCTCTTGCTCCGACCCTCGCGATCGGTGACCTCGTCTCGGTGACGGGCTCCGTGAGCGAGTACTTCGGGCAGACGCAGCTCAACCCGGCCGCGGCCGCCGATGTCGAGGTTCTCACCGCCGGCGTCGGGGTTCCCGCCGTCACGCCGCTGCCCGTCACGGTGCAGGGCGCCGACCGCGAGCAGTACGAGAACATGTACGTGGCTCCGGAGGGGACCTACCGTCTCGCTTCCAGCCACCAGCTGTTCAACTTCGGTGCGCTCTGGCTGAACGCCGGCGATGCGCTCGCCGTCAAGAGCACCGAGACCACGCGTCCGGGTGACGCGGCCGCAGCGATCACTGCGGCCAACCGCGCCAACCGGATTCTGCTCGACGACGGCTGGTCGATCCAGGTGTCCAACAGCGGCCACCCGGGCGAGCAGCCGTACTTCACGAAGGACACGGTGGTCCGTAACGGCGACACCGTCGACTTCGGCGACAACGGCTACGTGCTGCAGTGGGGCTTCAACGACTGGCGTCTGCAGCCGGTCGTGCCGATCGACGACTCTTCGTCCGCCGACCTCAAGGTCGGTTTCGAGGCGACGAACCCGCGCACCGAGAGTGCACCGACCGTGGGCGGCGACGTCCAGGTCGCGTCCTTCAACGTCTACAACTACTTCACGACGCTGAAGAGTGAGAACTCCAACGCCCGAGGGGCGGCGAACGCGGCGCAGTTCGCGATCCAGAAGTCCAAGATCGTCGCGGCGATCAACGGGCTGGATGCGGACATCGTGTCGCTCATGGAGATCGAGAACTCGGTGAAGCTGGGCAAGCCCATCGACACCGCCCTCAAAGACCTGGTCGCCGGGCTCAACGCCGACGCAGGCAGCGACGTGTGGGGCTACGTGCCCACGCCCGCCGCCCTGAACAACGCGGCGACGACCGACTTCATCACGAACGCGATCATCTACAAGAAGGATGCGGTCAAGCGTGTCGGCGACAGCATCACCGTCACCGACGAGACGGTGTGGGGCAACGCCCGTGAGCCGATCGCGCAGGCGTTCGACATCGACGGACGTGTCGTCACGGTCGTGGCGAACCACCTGAAGTCGAAGTCGCCGCCCGAGGGAGCGGGAGCCGAACCGGCAGACGGCCAGGGCTTTTTCAACGCCGACCGCGTGAAGCAGGCGAACGCGATCCTCGCCTTCACCGACCAGCTCGAGCAGACGACCGGCAGCGGCGACATGCTGCTGATCGGCGACTTCAACGCCTACGGCAAGGAAGACCCGATCGACGTGTTCACCTCGAACGGGTGGAGCGACCTGGTCGCCGACAAGGCCTCCGGTCAGTACACGTACTCGTTCGACGGCGAGCTCGGCTCGCTCGACCACGTGATCGCGTCGCCGTCGCTCGCCTCGTCGATCACGGGCGCCGGGGTATGGGGCATCAACTCGCCGGAGTGGAGCGACCGCGGCTACGCGTACGGCGCCACCGAGTCGGGAACCCCGTACCGTTCCAGCGATCACGACCCGATCATCGTCGGCGTTTCCGCGGAGATCCCTCCGGTGAGCATCGACGTCGTCACGGTCAACGACTTCCACGGTCGGATCGAGGCCGACGGCGCCGCTGCAGGCGCGGCGGTGCTGGCAGGTGCGGTCAAGCAGTTCCGTGAGGCGAACCCGAACACGATCTTCGCCGGTGCCGGTGACCTGATCGGTGCATCGACGTTCACCTCCTTCATCAACGACGACAACCCCACGATCGACGCGCTCAACGCGGCCGGCCTCGACGTCAGCGCGGCGGGCAACCACGAGTTCGACCAGGGCTGGGAAGACCTGCGCGATCGCGTGCAGGAGCGTGCGGACTGGGAGTACATCTCCTCGAACGTGTTCGTCACCGAGACCGGCGAGCCTGCGCTCGCACCGGCCTGGGTGAAGGAGCTGGACGGCGTCCGGGTGGGTTTCGTCGGTGCGGTCACCGAAGATCTCGACTCGCTCGTCTCGCCCGAGGGCATCAAAGACCTCGAGGTCCGCAGCATCGTCGACTCCGTGAACGCGGTGGCCGACGACCTGCGCGATGGCGATGAGTCCAACGGCGAGGCGGATGTCGTCATCCTCCTCGTCCACGAGGGCGCATCCAGTGTCGCGCTCGACAGCATCACCCCGGACTCGCCCCTCGGCGAGATCGTCTACGGCGTCGATGACGACGTGGACGCCATCGTGTCGGCGCACACCCACCTCGCCTACAACCACGTGATCGACGGCCGCCCGGTCGTCTCCGCGGGGCAGTACGGCGAGAACCTGGGCCTGATGAACATCAAGGTCGACCCGAAGACGAAGGACCTGATCTCCATCACCAACGAGATCAAGCCCCTCACCGCTGCGGGCAAGCCGCTGTACCCGGCCGTCCCCGAGGTGGCCGACATCGTCGCCAAGGCGAAGGCCGAGGCCGATGTGCTGGGCGCGATCAAGGTCGGAGACATCACCGCCGACTTCAACCGCGCACGCCAGAGCGACGGCAAGACGGAGAACCGCGGTGGCGAGTCCACCATCGGCAACTTCGTCGCCGACGTGCAGAAGTGGTCCACGGGCGCCGATGTGGCGATCATGAACCCCGGCGGCATCCGTGCGAACCTCACCTACGCCTCGGCCGGAGCATCCGACCCCGACGGCAATGTCACCTACCGCGAGGCGGCAACGGTCCAGCCGTTCGCCAACACGCTGGTGACGCTGACGCTCACGGGTGCACAGCTGAAGGGCGTGCTGGAGGAACAGTGGCAGCCGGCGGGATCGGCGCGTCCGTTCCTGAAGCTCGGTGTCTCGGAGGGGCTGGTCTACGCCTACGACCCCGCCGCGGCGCAGGGTTCGCGGATCACGTCGATCACGCTCAACGGCGCGGCGCTCGACCCGGCTGCGAACTACACGGTCGCAGCCAACTCGTTCCTCGCGGCGGGTGGAGACAACTTCTTCACCTTCAAGGAGGGCACGGGCAAGCGCGACACCGGCAAGGTCGACCTGCAGTCCATGGTCGACTGGTTCGACGCGAACAAGACCGCGAGCCCCGACTACGCCCAGCGCGCGGTCGGTGTGGCGGTCAGCCCTGCGGACGCCGACGGCTACAGCGCCGGCGACCAGGTGACCGTGTCGCTCTCCTCGCTGGCGTTCAGCGCCGGTGAGCCAGCCCCGGGCGAGGTGTCGCTGTCGCTCGGCGGCACGCAGCTCGCGGCCGGTGCGGTCGACCCGGCAGTCGTCGACACCACCGACGAGGGCGGGCGTGCCAGCCTGACCTTCACGGTTCCGTCCGGCGTCTTCGGTGAGCAGGTGCTCACGGTGGCCGTCGCCGGTACCGGAACCACGGTGCAGGTGCCGTTCACGATCGCCGGCGAAGAGCAGTTCGCCGGCACGATCGCCCTCGGCTCGTCGAAGGTGACCGCGGGCAAGAGCCTCAAGGTCAGCGGTGAGGGCTACGTGCCCGGCGAGACCGTGAGCATCGAGCTGCGTCCGAAGAAGGGCAAGCCGGTCCAGGTCGGCACCGTCCAGGTGGGCGCAGACGGCACGTTCAGCACCTCGGTCACCGTGCCGAAGAGCGCTCCGTCGGGCAAGTACACGGTTGCTGCGTCGCAGGCCGATGGAGACGCGGCGACAGCCACCGTCACCGTCAACCGCGCCGGCGGCATCATCGGTGCGATCCTCGACTGGCTCTGGGACCTCCTCACTCGGTGGTTCTGAGCGGGGAAGAGCGGTTCTGATCCGATAGTCGGATGACACAGGCGAAGGCCGTCGGGAGCGATCCCGGCGGCCTTCGTCGTGCAGGCGACGTGTCACGCGACCGGATTCGGCACGATTTTCCGGCGGCTAGACTGGACCCATGCCCGAACCGAAAGTCGCCAGCTTTCCGGCGATCCGCGGTGCGCTGAAGTTCTACCAGATCGCGTCGATCATCACCGGAGTCATGCTGCTCCTGCTGCTGACCGAGATGGTGCTGAAGTACACGCCGATCCACCTCGAGCTCTTCATGGGAGGCTCAGGAGGACCGCTCTGGTTCGCCGGCGTGATCGCCGGGCCCGACTGCCAGTGGTGGTCGCTCTTCGCCCCGATGACCAACTCCTGCGAGATGACCTCTCTGGGCGACGGGTTCAACCTGTCGCTGTTCATCCTCGTCGCGCACGGCTGGTTCTACGTCGTCTACCTCTTCGCATGCTTCCGCATGTGGAGCCTGATGCGCTGGCGCTTCCCGCGCTTCATCCTGCTCGCGCTCGGCGGTGTCGTGCCGCTGCTGTCGTTCTTCATGGAGGCGGTCGTCGCCCGTGAAGTCAAGACCTATCTCGCCACCAGAGAGGCCTCCGAGGCCTCCGTCCCCGCCCCGGAAGGTGTCCGTTGACCGAACAGTCCGAGACCCAGCAGCGTCCTGCGCTCGTCGTCGACTTCGGCGCGCAGTATGCGCAGCTGATCGCCCGTCGCGTCCGCGAGGCGGGTGTCTACAGCGAGATCGTGCCGCACACCGCTACGGCTGAGGAGATCGCCGCCAAGAACCCGGTCGCGATCATCCTTTCGGGTGGTCCTTCGTCGGTGTACGAGGAGGGCGCCCCGCGCCTCGACCCCGCGGTCTTCGACCTCGGTGTTCCGACGCTCGGCATCTGCTACGGCTTCCAGTACATGGCCCAGACGCTCGGCGGCGAGGTCGCGAACACAGGCCTGCGCGAGTACGGCGCCACGGATGCTGTCATCACGGGCGACGGCGGAACGCTGCTGGGCGGCCAGCCCGCGCAGCAGAACGTCTGGATGAGCCACGGCGACCAGGTCGCCAAGGCTCCGGAGGGCTTCGACGTGCTCGCGACGACGGATGCGACCAAGGTCGCGGCGTTCTCGAACGAGGAGCGCGGCTTCTACGGAGTGCAGTGGCACCCCGAGGTCAAGCACTCCGACCACGGTCAGCAGGTCCTCGAGAACTTCCTGCACAAGGGTGCGGGTCTCGCGTCCGATTGGAACAGCGGCAACGTGATCGCCGAGCAGATCGAGCGCATCCGCGAGCAGGTGGGTGACGCCCGCGTCATCTCCGCTCTCTCGGGCGGCGTCGACTCCGCGGTCTCCACCGCGCTCGTGCACAAGGCGATCGGCGACCAGCTGACCGCCGTCTTCGTCGACCACGGCCTCCTCCGCAAGGGCGAGCGCGAGCAGGTCGAGAACGACTACGTCGAGTCCACCGGTGTGCGTCTGATCACGGTCGATGCGGCAGAGACCTTCCTCGGCCACCTCGAAGGGGTGACCGACCCGGAGGAGAAGCGCAAGATCATCGGACGCGAGTTCATCCGCGCGTTCGAGAAGGTGCAGCTCGACCTCGTCGCTGAGGCCAAGGCTTCGGGCGGCGCTCCGGTGAAGTTCCTCGTGCAGGGCACGCTCTACCCCGACGTCGTCGAGTCCGGCGGCGGTGCCGGCACTGCGAACATCAAGTCGCACCACAACGTGGGCGGCCTCCCCGACGACCTCGACTTCGAGCTGATCGAGCCGCTGCGCGCCCTGTTCAAGGACGAGGTGCGTGCGATCGGTCGCGAGCTCGGCATCCCCGAGGCCATCGTCGGACGCCAGCCGTTTCCGGGGCCCGGCCTCGGCATCCGCATCATCGGTGAGGTCACCGCTGACCGTCTCGAGATTCTGCGTGAGGCCGACGCCATCGCCCGCGAGGAGCTGACGAAGGCAGGACTCGACCAGGAGATCTGGCAGTGCCCCGTCGTGCTGCTGGCCGACGTGCGCTCGGTGGGCGTGCAGGGCGACGGCCGCACCTACGGTCACCCGATCGTGCTGCGTCCGGTGTCGAGTGAAGACGCAATGACCGCCGACTGGACGCGTCTGCCGTACGACGTGCTGTCGAAGATCTCGAACCGCATCACGAACGGCGTGCGCGACGTCAACCGCGTCGTGCTCGATGTCACGTCGAAGCCGCCGGGAACGATCGAGTGGGAGTAGGGAGCACGATGCTCCCCGATACGGCGCCGGCTCTCCCCGACGCCGAGTACGTGGTGCTGTCCAGTCGGCTGATCCCGGGGATGGACGGCGGATACACGATCGCGACGCTCACGCGTGCCCGACAGCTCGCTGCCGCCGGTGTGGCCGACGGTGCGGGCCCGCAGCTGCTCACGTTCGACCCGGGCACTGCGGCCGATCACGCTGCGCATCGACAGACGTTCGTCGAACAGGGTGCACTCGTCGACCCGTCGCGGATGCGCAACCTCTTCGACGAGGCCGTGGCTCCTGGCGGGGGAGCGGCCGACTGGCTGCGTGCTGCCGCTGACGCCGCGGTCAGCCCTGATCCCGACGTCGAGTACCGCGTGCTGGCGGATGCCGAGGGGCGACCGTTCGCGGCGCTCCCGGTGATCCCGGGCAACCCGGACTGGCACCTGACCGAGGAGCCCGTACTCGTCTACGACGCGGCGGGTGCGGTGGCGGGAGCGCTGCACGGGTTCCGCGGGCTGTATCGGGCGTGGCTCGAGAAGGTGACGGCCGCGTTCGGCGACCGTCTCATCGTCGTGATCTGCGAGTCCCGGCAGCTCGGTGAGCTCATCGCCGACTGGTCCGATCCGCGCGTGCGCATCCTGCACCCGATCCACACGATGCACGTCGAGGCGCCGTACACCCCGGATGCTCCGATGAACACGCTCTGGACACGCTGGTTCCGTCTGACCGACCGTTTCGATGCGGTGATCTGGCCCACCACCACCCAGCGCGACGACGTGGTGGCGCGGTTCGGAGAATCGGCACGACACGTCGTGGTGCCGAATCCGATCGCTCCGGTGACGGGCCGCGACGACCTGCGCGAAGACGGTCTCGTCGTCGTGCTCGGTCGCCTCGCGCCGGGAAAGCGCATCGATCAGGCCATCCGCGCTTTCCTCGCCGCAGACGTGCCGGGCACGCGGATGGAGATCTGGGGCGGCGGCCCTGAAGAGGGCCGACTGCGCGCACTGATCGAGGAGCTCGGAGCCGGTGATCGGGTGCTGCTCGCCGGCTACACCGATTCTCCCGGCACGGTGCTGGACCGCGCATCCCTCATCGTCACGGCAACCGCCTACGAGGGGCAGCCGCTGTCGATCGTCGAAGCTCTCCTGCACGGGGCGCCCGTCGTGTCGTACGACGCCCGCTACGGCATCCGTGACGTGTTGGAGCAGGGCGGTGGCGTGCTGGTGCCCAGCGGCGACGTCGATGCGCTGGGCGTGGCGATCCGGGCTCTGCTGACCGACCCCGCCCGGCTCGCGGCACTGAGCGCCGAGGCCCCGTCGGCCGCCGCCGCGTGGAGCCCCCAGCGTTCGCTCGATGCCCTTACCGCCGTGATCGCGTCTGTCGCCGAGCGCCCGTCTCGTCGCATCTGAGACCTCCGCGAGCGACGCGCTCCGGTCGCAGTTCCTGCCGCTTCTGCGCGACCGGAGCGACGGCAAGTGCGACCGGAACGACAGAAAGCGGGGCTGAGCGACAGGAACTGCGACCGGAGGCACGGTTCTAGAGCAGCTTGAGCGCCTCGCGGTGCGAGAGCGGCGACAGCTCGTGCGACTCGACGAAGGCGCGCACCCACGCGGGGTCGGTCTTGCCGAGCTCGCGCAGTGCCCAGCCGATGGCCTTGCGGATGAAGAACTCGGCATCGGCGAGGTTCGGTTCGATCACAGTGGCCAGCAGCTCGCGATCGGTGGCGTCTCTGCGCCCGAGCTGCGAGATGATGCTCGCCCGGCGCACCCAGAAGTCGTCGTCGCGCGACCAGGCCCGCAGCAGCGGCGCCATCTCGGCGGGGTGCGCATCGAGCGTCTCGGTGAGCCGATGCGAAACCTCGTCGACGTGGTCCCACCAGGCTCCGGTGCGGATCATCTCCTCGTGCACATCGAGCATGTCGAGTCTGGCGCGTACGGGGCGCAGAGCCATCAGCGCGCTCGCGGCGTAGCGCTCCTCGCGGTAGGCCGCCTCCCGCCACAGCACGAGTGCCGTACCGCGCAGCATCGCCGCCTCCGTCACCTCGCGCGCGAGCCCACGCGTCACGGCTCGCACTCGGGGAACACGTACGCCGAGGAAGGGCAGCGCCGACTTCATATACGCCTGCTGTCCGGGTGCCAGCTCCGGATCGGCCTCATCGCGGAGCGCGGATCGGATGCTCTGCACGAGGTCTGCGGCGGTCACGGGAGCGAGTCTACGACTGCCCCGAGAACTTCTTCAGAAAGAATTCCGGGATGATGTCGATTCGGGTCGTTCCCGTTCGACGTCTTAGATGAGAGGGTCGAGAGACGGCCCACGAACAAGGAGAACATCATGAAGTTCATGCTCATCATGCGCGCGACCGACGAGGCCGTCGAGGCTTACAAGGAGACGCCGTTCGAGCAGGTCATCGAAGCCATGGGCAAGTACAACGAGTCCATGATCAAGGCCGGCGTGCTCGTGGCCGGCGAGGGTCTGACCGACGCTGCTGAGGGGTTCGTGGTCGACTTCAGCACCGAGAAGCCGCTCATCACCGACGGCCCCTACGGCGAGACCAAGGAGCTCTTCAACGGCTTCTGGATCGTCGAGGTCCCGACCCGCGAAGAGGCCGCGGAGTGGGCGAGTCGTGCCCCTCTCGGACGTGGGTCGTACCTCGAGGTGCGTCGCGTGACCGGCGTCGAGGACTTCCCCGCCGACAACGAGTGGATCGAGAAGGAAGCGGGCTGGCGCGAGGAAGCGGCTCAGCGCGCCCAGCAGTGATCGCCCGGCAGTGATCGCACTGCGGTGATAGGACTGCGGTGATGGGACAGCGGTGAAGGGACAGCAGTGATGGACGCTTCGGCGCACCGCGAGACGGCGCGTTCTGAACCCGACTCCGGGTCTGCGGAACGCGCCGTCGCCGCTGTCTGGCGCATCGAGTCCGCGCGCATCGTCGGCGCGCTCACCCGGATGGTCGGCGACTTCGGCCTCGCGGAAGACCTGGCTCAGGAGGCTCTGATAGATGCGCTCCGGCAGTGGCCCGTCGACGGTGTCCCGCGAAATGCCGGTGCCTGGCTGACCGCGGTCGCGAAGCGCAAGGCGATCGACCGGTGGCGTCGGCAGGAGCGCCTCGACGAGCGCGTCGCGCAACTCGCGCATGACCTGGAACGCGAGCAGGATGAGGGCGGCGACCTGCTGTGGGACCCGGATGCCGTCGACGACGACGTGCTGCGGCTGATCTTCATCGCCTGCCACCCGGTGCTGTCGAAGGAAGCTCAGGTCGCCCTGACGCTGAAGGTGGTGGGAGGCCTGTCGAGCGAGGAGATCGCCCGCGGCTTCCTCGTGCCGACGGCCACCGTGCAGCAGCGCATCGTGCGGGCGAAGAAGACGCTCGCCGCCGCGAACGCCCCCTTCGACGTGCCTCCTCGTGAGGAGCGCGCCCAGCGCATCGGTGCCATCCTCGGCGTGCTGTACCTGATCTTCAACGAGGCCCATGCGGCGAGCAGCGGCACCGAATGGATGCGACCCGAGCTGAGCGACGAGGCCATCCGCCTTGGCCGTGTGCTCGCGGCGCTGATGCCGCGTGAGCCCGAGGTGCACGGCCTCCTGGCGTTGATGGAGCTGACGGCGGCGCGGTTCGCCGCCCGGGTGGACCGCAACGGTGACCCCGTGCTGCTGGCCGATCAGGACCGCAGGCGCTGGGACCGCGGACGCATCACCCGCGGTCGGGCATCGCTGGCCACGGCCGACGCGCTCGGCCGTGGACGCGGCGCCTATTGCCTGCAGGCCGCGATCGCCGAATGCCATGCGGTGGCGGCGTCGATCGATGAGACCGACTGGGACCGGATCGTCCTGCTCTACGAGGCGCTCGGACGCATCTCTCCGTCACCGGTCGTGGAGCTCAACCGTGCTGCAGCCGTGGCGATGGCGACCGGACCTGCGTCCGCCCTGCGCATCATCGATCAGCTGTCGTCCTCCGGGGCGCTGCGTGGCTACCACCTGCTGCCAGCGACGCGGGGCGAACTGCTGCGGCGGCTCGGACGCGAGGAGGAGGCCAGAAGCGAGTTCGTCGTGGCCGCGGGTCTCGCCGGCAACGACCGTGAGCGGTCGCTGCTGGAGCGGAAGGCGCTCGGGGCAGAGAAATAGCCCGCCCCGACGACAGCGCGAAGCTGCCGACGGGACGGGCATCTGGGCGACGCGAAGAGCGTCGGAGCCGTGTGGCGTCAGTCGTTGACCTTCTGACCGCGACCGGCGATCAGGCCGTAGATCAGCAGCACGATGATGGAACCGGCGATGGCGAGGAGCCAGGTGCCCAGGTCCCAGAACTCGGTGAGCGGGCGGTTGAGGATGAGGCTGCCGAGCCAACCGCCGAGCAGCGCTCCGACGACTCCGAGCAGCAGCGTGATGAACCAGCCGCCGCCCTGCTTGCCGGGAAGGATCAGCTTGGCGATGGCTCCGGCGATGAGGCCGAGAAGAAGAAAGCCGAGAAAACTCATGGTCAGCTCCTGTGGATCGGGAGCCCCAGGGTGCCGGGGCTTCGTGACAACCACACTGCCGACATCGCCGGCCGAGTGCCAACCCCTTGCGCGCACGCCCCCGGGTATGCCAAGAGGCCCGCCTCCTCGGGGGAGACGGGCCTCTTGAAGCGCAGCGGTCAGTTGTTGCCGCGGACGATGGCGATGATGCGCAGGATCTCGACGTAGAGCCAGACGACCGTGACCATGATGCCGAAGGCGCCGAGCCAGCCGTACTTGCGGGGAGCACCGTTGCGGACGCCCTGCTGGATCTGGTCGAAGTCGAGCACCAGCGAGTATGCGGCCATGATCACGACGAGCACGCCGATGATGACACCGAGCGGGATGCCCATGATGTTCGCGCTGAGGAGGCCGAACGCCTGTCCCTCGGGCAGAACGCCGGTCCACATGAGGACGAGGTTCAGCAGCGAGAAGACCAGGTAGCCGATCATCGCGATCATGAAGATCTTGGTCGCCTTCTTGGAGGCGCGGATCTTGCCGCTCGCGAAGAGCGCCAGGGTCACACCGACGACCGAGACGGTCGCGAGCGTCGCCTGGAAGACGATGCCGGGGTAGATGACCTCGAAGAAGGCCGAGATTCCACCGATGAAGAGGCCCTCGAACACCGCGTACGCGAAGATCAGCGCCGGACGCACCTTCTTGCGGGAGGTGAAGGTGATGACCATCGCGAGCACGAACCCGCCGAGTGCACCGACGATCCACGGCAGCATGCTGACGGGAGCGGGGTTGTAGGGGTCATAGCGCGGAACGTCGAGGCCACCGAGCGTCATCACCCAACCGATGACGGCGGTCACGAGCAGGACGCCGAACAGGCCGGCCGTCTTCCACACCGTGTCTTCGACCGACATGCGGTCGGTCTCGATGGCGCCGGCGGGCGGGGCTGCGTACATGCCCTCGAGCTGTGCGTTGGCCGCTGCGTCCATCACCCCGTGCTGGAGCGAGGCGTTCTGGGCGCCCTGGGCAGCCTGAGGTCCGCCCGGGTACGTCGCGACGTTGCGCGGGTCCTGCTTCTGGAAAGCAGGGTTGTTGAAAGCGAAGTTGCTCATTGGTGGGCCTCACTCCAAAGGGGGGTAGTAGGTCTCTTTCCTCCACGATACTCGGGAGGTGGCGGTGCCGGGGTGTTCTACGCTGAGAGCGTGCCCAGGAAATCACCCCTCGTCATCGGGCACCGCGGTGCGCCCGGCTATCGTCCGGAGCACAGTCGCTCCTCCTACGAGCTCGCGCTCGCCATGGGGGTGGACGCCGTGGAACCCGACATCGTCGCGACGAGAGACGGCGTCCTCGTCGTGCGGCACGAGAACGAGATCTCGGGCACGACCGATGTCGCCGAGCGTGCGGAGTTCGCCGACCGCAAGACGACCAAGCGCGTCGACGGGCAGGCGCTGACCGGCTGGTTCACCGAGGACTTCACCTGGGACGAGCTGTCGACCCTGCGGGGCCGTGAGCGGCTGCCGGAGATGCGGGTGTCCAGCGCGAGCTTCGACGGCGCGCAGCAGATCCTGCGGCTGCGTGATGTGCTCGACATCGTGCGGGCCGGCTCAGCGGAGTACGGGCGGGAGATCGGCGTCGTGCTCGAAGTGAAGCACGCCACCTATTTCGCGAGCATCGGTCTCGACCTCGCCCCCCTCATCGATCGCGAGCTGCACGAGGCCGGATGGGCAGACGGCGAACTGCCGCTGGTGATCGAGTGCTTCGAGTCGACGGTGCTCGGTCAGCTGCGCGAACGCGGGATCTCCGCCTCGTACATCTACCTGATCGAGGCATCGGGGCGTCCGTACGACCGGCTGGTGGCAGAGGGCAAGCAGGCACTCACCTACAAGGACACCGTCACCCCTCGGGGCCTCGACGGACTCGTCGGAAGAGTCGACGGGATCAGCGTCAGCAAGAAGATGCTGCTCGACCGCGGCAACACGATCGTCGCCGACGCACATGAGCGCGGCCTCCAGGTCTTCACCTGGACCTGCCGTCCGGAGAACGCCTTCCTCGCCGCCGAGTTCCGCGGACCTGGCGGGCGCGATGCCTATGGCGACTATGAGGCCGAGTGGGGCGTGATCGCGCGTCAGGGCATCGACGGAGTGTTCGTCGATCATCCGGATCTGGGCGTCGCCTTCTTCCGCAGCTGACGACCCGTCACAGGATCTGGGGACTCAGAGGATCACGCGATTCAGAGCGGTCCGAGCACGCTCTGCACGTCGTCGTCGAGCACGATCCCGCGCAGGGGTTCGAGGATCTCACGCTCCTCGAAGCGGAAGTGCGATTCCATGATCGCGGCGATCCCGTCGAGGTGCCCGCCGATCGCCGCGGCGTCGTCGCCGCGTTCGGCAGCGCTGCGCAGCGAGGCGAGCAGGTGGGCGAGCATCGAGTGGTCCTGCATCAGCTTGTCGATCACCCCGCCGAGCTCGGGATGCTCCGCGCGCAGAGCGGGGAAGAGCTGCCGGTCCTCCGCGCCGTGGTGGCCGTCGAGAGCGGCGCAGAAGCCGATGCAGTACAGCGCGAGTTCCGAGGTCGCAGCCGGGGCATCCTCGCCCTGATCGAGGGCATCGCGGGTCGCTGCGAGGGCGGCACGCAGACGGGAATGCGCCGATCGGAGCTCCTGATCCCAGGCGATCAGTCGGGCGGCATCCATCGCCCCAGTGTAGGAGGGGTCCCGCTCAGAGTGTGCGGTCGAATGCGCCGCGGCGCGTGGAGACGATCTCCTTGCCGAGTGGCATGAGCGAGACGGGCACCATCTTGAAGTCGGCGATGCCCATCGGGATGCCGATGATCGTGATGCACAGCAGGATGCCGGAGACGATGTGACCGATAGCGAGCCACCACCCCGCGAGGATCACCCAGAGCACGTTCCCGAGGAACGACCCGACGCCGGCGGTCGGCTTGCTGATGACCTCGCGACCGAACGGCCAGATGGCGTAGGCGGCGATGCGGAACGAGGCGATCGCCCAGGGGATCGTGATGATCGGGATGCACAGCAGGATGCCGGCGAGGACGTACCCGAGGAACAAGGCCCAGCCGGCCAGGATGACCCAGATGATGTTGAGGATCGTGCGCATGAGCTGATTGTGTCAGTCCGGATCGCCCGCGCCTGAGCATCCGCCCCGAGCTCCCCGATGCGGCGGCTCCTCGATGCCAGACTGACCGCATGACCGGAATCGTGGTGCAAGACGTCAGTAGAGCGTTCGGGACAGTGCAGGCGGTGAGGGCAGCGACTCTTCGGGCAGAGCCCGGCCGCGTGACGGGGCTCGTGGGGCCGAACGGGGCGGGCAAGACCACCCTCCTCCTGATGCTCGCCTCGCTCCTCGCCCCCGACACCGGGACGATCAGCATCGGTGGTGTGGATCCGTCTGTCGATCCGCTTGCCGCCCGTCGTCTGCTCGGATGGATGCCTGACGCCCTCGGCGCATGGCCGTCGCTCACTGCCCGCGAGACCATCGTCACGACCGCCCGCCTGTACGGCATCGAGAAGCCCGAGGCCGCAGTCCGCGCCGCGCAGGTGCTCGCGCTCGTCGGTCTCGCCGACCTCGCCGACTCTCCGGCCAAGGTGCTGTCCCGCGGGCAGAAGCAGAAGCTCGGACTCGCCCGCGCCCTCGTGCACGACCCGCAGGTGCTGCTCCTGGACGAGCCGGCGTCCGGCCTCGATCCGGAGGCTCGCGTGCAGCTGCGGGTGCTGCTGCGTCGTTTCGCCGCCGAGGGCCGCACCGTGCTGATCTCCAGCCACATCCTCTCGGAGCTCGAGGAGGTCGTCGACGACGCGGTGTTCCTCGTCGCGGGTTCGGTCGTCGACGCGGCCCCGGCGCAGGCCATGGTGCGCGCCTGGCGGATCCGTCTCGCCGGTGCGACCCCCGAACGGATGAAGGCCGACACCTGGCAGGTGGCCTCGAACCTCGGGCTCGCGCCCGAATCGCTCGCCGAAGACCGCGGCGCGGTGCTGGTCGGGTTCACCGGTGAGGACACGGCGGCCCAGTCGCTGCGTCATCTCGTCGAGGCGGGGCTCCCGGTCGTGGAGTTCGCACCCGCCCAGAGCCACCTGGAGCACACTTTCCTGAACCTGCAGCATGCGACGCCGCCCGCGGCACCCACCGGAACGGAGGCGGGAGCATGAGCCTCGCGAACATCGGGATCATCGCCCGACTCGAGCTGACCCAGCGGCTGCGGAGCGTGGGCTGGTACGTGCTGCTGGGCGTCTTCGCGCTCGTGCTGCTGGGAGTCACCGGGCTCTCGTTCGCCGTGTACTCCTGGGGTGACGCCGTCGGCGCCGGTGTGTACTCGATCGTCGTCAACATCGTGCTGCTGCTGGTCGTGCTGGTCTCCCCGACGCTGAGCGGCAACGCGATCAACGGCGACCGGGACGCCGCCACTCTCGCCGCGGTCCAGGTGACCGCCGCATCGACCGGTGACATCATGCTCGGCAAGCTGGTGGCCGCCGTCGCGACCGGTGGCACCTTCCTGGCGGTCGCCGTGCCGTTCCTCGCGCTGTCGCTGCTCGGTGGGGGAGCGGACCTGGCTGTGCTGCTCGTCTCGCTGCTCGTGCTCGCGGCGGAGATCATCATCGTGGCCGCGATCGGCGTGGGTCTGAGCGGACTCATCGCCCGTCCGCTGTTCTCCGTCGTGACCACGTACCTCGTGGTCGCCGCACTCGTGTTCGGAACGCTCATCGCATTCGGCCTCGGCGGCATGGCGGTGCGCAGCGAGGCGACCGTGTACTCGCGTCCCTACGACGCGAACGGCAACCCCGAGTGCGACCGGTGGGAGGTCAACACCACTCAGGAGGTACCCCGGTTCGACCTGGTCTGGTGGACGCTCGCGGCGAACCCGTTCGTCGTGCTGGCGGATGCGACGCCGACCGAGTTCTCACCTCAGGGGTATCCCGTCGACATGTTCGGCCAGATCAAGTACGGGTTGCGCAGCGCGCAGCAGTCACCGCTCGAACAGCGCTGGGACGCATGTGATCCGGAGGGCGACCCCCCTACGGCCGAAGAAGTGATCGCATCGTCGGTGCCGAGCTGGTTCGTGGGTCTCGGCGTGCAGGTCGTCATCGCCGGCTCGCTGTTCGCCGGAGCATGGGCGCGCACGCGGACGCCCGCCCGGCGCCTGCCCCCGGGCACCCGCATCGCCTGAGGTCGTTCCCGGGACTGCTCCGGTCGCACTTTCAGTCGTTCTGAGCCCGTTCAGGCGGCAGGAAGTGCGACCGGAACGGGGAGTCGCGCCATGACGTGGGTACGACCGGCGCGTGCGCAACCGCCACCTCCCGTTCACCTTGCGTGCACCTGAGGGCTTCCTCGCGGCCACGCGGGCTCGGTGGTCTGGGCTGGTACCCGACTGAGTCCCCTCCGGACCGGCCTCGCGTCCGGCGGGGTCTGCCGACCGAGCCACCCAGGAGTCCTCCATGCCCCGTCTGCAATCTGCAGCGGCGGTCGCGGCGGTGTGCGCCTTGAGCGCCGCCGCCCTGCTCGCCTCGCCCGCCGCCGCGATCGGCGCCGACCCCGGCATCCGCCCCACTGAGGCGATCTCGGCCGCACCGAACCTCGTGCTGAACGAGATCGTGTATGACGACGCGGCGACCGGTCTCGCCGACCAGGTCGAGATCTACAACGCCGGAAGTGAAGCGGTCGACCTCGCGGGCTGGACCATCGCCGACGAGAAGCGCGACACCTTCGGCAAGGCGCCGGATGCAACCGTGCTCGCACCGGGAGCGTTCCTGGTGCTCGTGAAGGATGTCGACTTCACCTTCGGGCTCGGCAAGGGCGACGAGGTCGTGCTCTTCGATCCGAGCAGCACCGAGGTCGACTCCTACGCCTACGAGAACACCGCACCGCTCTCGGTGTGGGCGCGCTGCCCTGACGGCACGGGTGCCTGGGCGCCTGCGACCGTGGCGACGCCCGGCGCGCCGAACGACTGCTCGGTCGCTCCCGTCGCCGGGCCCATCGTCATCAACGAGGTCGATTCGCAGCCGGCCGACTGGGTGGAGTTCCACAACCCGGGCACCGAGGCGCTCGACATCTCGGGCTACGAGATCCGCGACAACTCAGACGACCACCGCTGGCAGTTCCTCGCGGGGACGCAGATCGCTGCGGGCGGGTTCCTGGTCGTCGAAGAAGGCACGATCGGGCTCGTCGGCGGCGTGGAGACCGCGTTCCGCGACCCGATCGGCATCGGCAGCGCCGACCGCATCCGCCTCTACGACACCACGAGCACGCTGATCGACGACACCCTCCCGTGGCAGGGGCACGCCGCGATCGGCGGCGACTTCGCCGCTGCAACCCTGGCGCGCTGCCCGGACGGCGTCGGCTCCTTCGTGCTCGCGCACCCGACCCCCGGCGTCACGAACTCGTGCGTGATGCCCGACGTCGTGATCAACGAGATCGAGTCGAACGGCGACACCACCGACTGGGTCGAGGTCGTGAACACCGGCAGCACGGCGGTCGATCTCTCCGGCTGGACCGTGATGGACAACGACCCGGCAGGTCACGCGGCCCAGGCGACGCCGCTCCCGGCGGGCACGATCCTGCAGCCGGGCGGCTACTTCGTCTTCGACCAGCCGGCGGACTTCATCTTCGGTCTCGGCAACGGCGACACGGTCACGATCCGCGACGCGAACGGCAACACCGTCGACGAGCACGTGTACACCGCGCATGCCGCCGGTGTTCTGGCCCGCTGCGCCGACGGTTCGGGTGACTTCGTCGACATCGCGGTCTCGACCAAGGGGCTGCGCAACGCGTGCGGCAACCCGGTGCGCATCAACGAGGTCGAATCCGACGGCGGTTCGCCCGACGACTGGGTGGAGCTCGTGAACCCGACGAGCACGACGCTCGATGTGTCCGGCATCGTCGTGAAGGACGACGATGACACCCACGCCTATGCGATCCCCGCCGGCACGTCCATCGGCGCGGGGGAGTACCTCGTCATCGAGCGCGATCAGCTCGGGTTCGGTCTCGGGGCCGGCGATGCGGTTCGGGTGTTCGACGGCGACCTGCTCGTCGACGAGACCTCCTGGGGCGACGGCCACGCCGCGACGACCTGGGGCCGCTGCGCCGACACCACCGGCGCCTTCGCCGTCACGGCGGAGTCCACCAAGGGCGCGGCGAACGTCTGCGCCGGCGAGGTCGCGGTGGCGACGTGGCCGGGTTCCGCCGACGTGCGCGTCGTCGACAGCATCCCGACGTTCCTCGAGGACAGCTCTGGACTCGACGTGCAGGAGACCGCCGACGGCGCGTTCCTCTGGGCCGTCGACAACGGCGAGGGCCGCATCTGGAAGCTCGAGGCGCATGCCGACGGCTCGGTCGAGAAGGTCGACGGCTGGGATGCGGGCAAGCGCGTGCGCTTCCAGAAGGATGCCGCGAACCCGGGTGCTGCAGGCCCCGACACGGAGGGCATCACGGTCGACGGAGACGGCTTCGTCTACGTGGCCTCAGAACGCGACAACAGCGCCAAGGGTGTGAACCAGAACGTGGTGCTCAAGGTCGACCCGGATGCCTCGAACGGCGACCTGGTGGCCCAGCAGGAGTGGGATCTCACGGCGCTGCTTCCTGCGGTAGGGGCGAACCTCGGCATGGAGGCCGTGCAGTGGGTGCCCGACTCGGCGCTCGCCGGAAAGCTCTTCGATGACAAGAAGGGCGCGGCATACGACCCGAAGGACTACACCGGTCACGGCAACGGGCTGTTCTTCGTCGCGGTCGAGGACAACGGGCACGTCTACGCGTTCGCACTCGGGACCGACGGCTCGGCGACGCTCGTGTCGGAGATCGCTCCCGGCCTCACCGGTGTCATGGCGCTCGACTATGACAGCGTGCGAGGCACCCTGTGGGCCGTGTGCGACGACGGCTGTCAGGGCCGCTCGGCGGAGCTCACCCTGAACGGCACCGCGCAGCCGGGCATCGCGCACTACGCCCGCCCCGCCGGTATGCCCGACATCAACAACGAGGGCTTCGCGACCGCGCCGGCCTCGCTGTCGGTCGACGGTCAGCGTCCGGTGTGGTGGTTCGCCGATGGATTCGCTTCAGAGGCGCTGCGTACCGGAACGCTTCCGGGGGCCGCCGGCGAGAACCCCGGCGGCGAGAACCCCGGCGGCGAGAACCCGCCGCTGCCTGGCGCCGGGCTCATCGACGACAACCGCAATGGCCTGACGGTGAACCCGTCGGTGGCCACCCGCGGACAGAAGGTCACGGTCACGGTCGGTGCGGACAGCGCCGGGAAGGACGTGGCGGTGTGGATGTACTCCGACCCCGCGCGGATCGCGACGGGCGCCCTGACCGCTTCCGGCGCGATCACGGTGACCATACCGACGGATGCGCCGCTCGGTGCGCACCGGATCGCGGTGTTCGACGCGAACGGCGCGCTTCTGGGTTGGGCCGACATCCGCATCTCCGCGGGCGGTGGGGCGGCCGCGGGTGGTCTCGCCGCGACCGGTTCCGAGCTCCCGGTGGCCGCGGTCGCGCTGGCGCTGATGCTCCTGGTCGGTGGTGCCGTCGCCGTTCGACGCCGCAGGCACGCGGCCTGACGTCGGAGGGGCGCACGGGCCGACCCGTGCGCCCCTCCGTGGCCCCCGCATCCGTGCCGTGATGTCGGTGCCGCGGCCTAGACTCATAAGGCCATGACCGAAGCTCCTCTCATCGTCCCGTCCACCGCCGGTCCCCGCTCGTCGGGAGCCCCCGGGCAAGACGATCTCCTCGCCGGCCTGAACCCGCAGCAGCTCGAGGCCGTGACCTATCGCGGCCCCGCTTTGCTCATCGTCGCGGGTGCCGGGTCGGGCAAGACCAGCGTGCTCACTCGCCGGATCGCTTCGCTGCTGCGCGCTCGTGAGGCCTGGCCGAGCCAGATCCTCGCGATCACCTTCACGAACAAGGCGGCCGGTGAGATGCGCGAGCGCGTCGAGGGGCTGATCGGCGACGCCGCCCGTGGAATGTGGATCTCGACGTTCCACTCCGCCTGCGTTCGCATCCTGCGCCGAGAGGCCCAGCAGTTCGGCTACACCAAGTCGTTCACGATCTACGACTCCGGCGACTCGCGTGCCCTCCTCAAGCGCCTGGTCAAAGAGCATGAGGCCGACGCGTACGGGCTCACGCCGGCGTCCGTCCAGTCGCGCATCTCCAAGCTGAAGAACGAGCTCTCCGACGCCGAGTCGTATGCGCGTCAGGCCAACATGAGTGACCCGACCGAACGGGTCTTCGTCGAGGTCTTCGCCGACTACCAGCGCCAGCTGCAGAAGGCCAACGCCTTCGACTTCGACGACCTCATCGGGCAGACCGTCTACCTGTTCCGGGCGTTCCCGCAGGTCGCCGACACCTACCGTCGGCGGTTCCGGCACATCCTGGTCGACGAGTATCAGGACACCAACCACGCGCAGTACTCGTTGATCCATGAGCTGACGCGTCCCGTGTCGGGCTCCGCCGGTGCCGCCCCCGACCCGTATGCCTCGAACGGCATGATGATCTTCGAGCCCGACCCCGCCCCCACGGCAGATGCCGGAGAGGCGGGTGCTTCGCTCACCGTGGTCGGTGACTCCGACCAGTCGATCTACGCCTTCCGCGGCGCCGACATCCGCAACATCAGCGAGTTCGAACGCGACTTCCCCGGCGCCCGCGTGGTGCTCCTCGAGCAGAACTACCGTTCGACCCAGAACATCCTGTCTGCGGCGAACGCGGTGATCGGCAACAACTTCGACCGTAAAGACAAGAAGCTCTGGAGCGACAAGGGCGACGGCGATCCGATCATCGGCTTCACCGGGTACTCGCAGCACGACGAGGCGCAGTTCGTCGCCGACGAGGTCGAGTCGCTGCACCGAGCAGGCATGCCCTACTCCGAGATGGCGGTGTTCTACCGCACCAACTCGCAGTCCCGCGCGCTGGAAGAGATCTTCATCCGCTCGGCGGTGCCCTACAAGATCATGGGCGGCACGAAGTTCTACGACCGCGCTGAGATCAAAGACGCCCTGGCCTATCTCGTCGCCGTCGCGAATCCGGCAGACGAGATGTCGGTGCGCCGCATCCTGAACAAGCCGAGACGCGGCATCGGCGACGTCACCGAGACGGCGATCGCCCGGTTCGCCGAAGAGCACGGCATCAGCTTCCGCGACGCGCTGTCGATGCCCGGACAGCTCGGTGTCGGTCCGAAGATCCAGGCGGCGATCGCGCAGCTCGACGCCGTGCTCGCCGAGGCCACCGCGATCCTGACTCCGGCCAGTGGCGAGTTGCCTCCGCCCACGGCGGTGGCCGACGGCCTGAGCCTGCTGCTGTCGAAGAGCGGCTACCTCGACGCGCTGCGCGCGAGCCGTGACCCGCAGGACGAGGCGCGCGTCGAGAACCTCGACGAGTTCGTCGCCGTCGCCCGCGACTTCGCACGCAACAACCCGGAGGGGACGATCGTCGATTTCCTCACCGAGGTCGCCCTGGTGTCAGACGCCGATGACCTCGACGACGAATCCGGCTCGGTCTCGCTCATGACCATGCACACTGCGAAGGGCCTCGAGTACGACGCAGTGTTCGTCACGGGTGTCGAGGAAGACCTCATCCCGCACCGCATCTCGGCCGGAGAGCCGGGCGGGCCGCAGGAGGAGCGGCGCCTCTTCTACGTCGGCATCACGCGTGCGCGTAAACGCCTGCACCTGTCTCTCGCGATGACGAGAGCCCAGTTCGGCGAGGTCACCGTCGCGATGCCCAGCCGTTTTCTCCAGGAGATCCCGGCGGGGCTGATCGACTGGCGGCAGTCGCCGGGAGATGTGAACTCGCGTGGCGGCATGCAGTCGCGTGCGCTGAACGCCCGCCGTCAGGGCGGCTTCGGCGGCTCGGGCTCGGGTTCCGGTGACCGTTTCGCGGTGAAGTCGCTGCCGGGGCGCGACTCGTTGAAGCCGCTGTCGACGGCGATGGACAAGTTCCCCAACCGGGTCACGGCCAAGATGCGCGACAACGGCGACCTCGAACTCGCAGCGGGAGACCGCATCCGTCACGTCGACTTCGGTGAAGGACGAGTGGATGCCGTGACCGGTGAGGGTGCGAAGCGCATCGCCCACGTGAGGTTCGACTCCTCAGGGCAGAAGAAGCTCCTCATCAAGGTCGCGCCGATCGAGAAGATCTAGCTCCGGCGGGAGCATCCCTCCACGGCGAAACACAGGCGGGATTGCCGGTTAGGCTGGCTCATATGGCCCTCTTCTCCCGCCGCAAGAAGTCCGGTGACGATGCCGTCGCCCCCACCGTCGATGCTGTCGAGACCGACAACGCTCAGCCTGACGAGACTGTCGCCGCAGACCAAGGCGCGTCCGTCGCCGAGCCCTCGGTCGAAGCGCCCGCCATCGCGATCTCGGTCCAGGCATTCCGCGGAGTCGGTGCCGAAGCCGGCCCCGAGGTGGCGTTGCCGACCTCTGATGCGACTCCCCAGGCGGCTGCACCCGCCGCCCCGCGACCGCCGCAGCCGAGCCCGACCCCTCAGCCCGAGGCTTCCGAGGAGCGACGCCTGCCGCTCGCCCCGTCGCTCCCGCCGGAGCAGACCGAGACCGTCGCCGGGATGAAGGACAACGTCCTGTTGCGCGAAGCGCTCACCGAGATCGAGGCAGGTGCGACCAACGACCAGCTGCTCGGTGTGATGCGTCAGGCGCTCCAGGGGCACCTGTACATCCGCGTGAACGGTGACGCCCGTGCGCAGATCAGCGAGGGCAAGCCGCTCTCGGTCGCCGTGGTCCGCGACGCGGACGATCGTCAGTTCATGCTCGCGTTCAGCTCTGCGCGTGCGGTGCGCGATTCGGTGCAGCTCGAGGCCGACCCCGCAGCGACTTCGGCCGTAGCGCAGCCCGTGACCTCGGTGCTGCAGCAGGTGGTGTCGGGTGAATTCGCCGGCCTCATCGTCGACAACGCCTCGGCACCGCACCGCGTGGTCTTCCCGACCGAGCTGTTGCAGAAGACGCTCGAGCAGGCCGATGTCGACATGACGGTGAAGAGCATCCTCGCTGCTCCCCGCGAGCAGGACTCCACCGTCAAGGTCGGCGAAGCGCTCGCATCGAAGCGCATGTGGGTGGCCGTCAACGACGGGTCGGGTGGTGGACCGGTCGGCATCGCCGAGGCGCAGACCACCGACGGACGCCGGTTCCTGCAGCTCTTCTCGCACCCGCTCGAGGTCATCGCGCTCGGCCGGGGTGATCGTCCGCTTCCGTTCGAGCCGGAGCAGCTGGCGAAGGTCCTCACGAGCCACTCCGAGATGGCCGGCGTGATCGTCGATTCCGCCGGACCGTCGATCGTGGTCGAGCGCGACGCGCTCACGCCCGTCCTCGTGCTCGCAGTCGACCTCGGCGACTGACCTCACCCGAACCCCGCACGCGGGAGCGCGTGCGCGGGGTTCCCTCTGTCGGGGCCGCGCTCTAGGGTCGGAGCATGGCCTCCGAACGCGTGACCCTGACCGTCGCCGACTCCGATGGAGAGCGCGAGGTCGCACTCTCGAGCCCGAACCGGGTGGTGTGGCCTGATCTCGGGATCACGAAGGCCGAGCTCGCCGACTACGTCCAGATCGTGTCGACGCCTTTCCTCGCCGCGAACGGCAACCGTCCGGTGTCGCTCGAGCGCTTCCGTGACGGCATCGGCCCCTCCGGCGGCACACGGGCCGAGGGCTTCTTCTCCAAGAACCCGCCCAAGGGAACCCCCGACTTCGTCGACGCCGTCACCGTCACGTACAACAGCGGGCGGCAGCATCCGCAGATCGTCCTCAACCGCGCGAGTGCGATCGTCTGGGCGGTGCAGATGAACACGATCGTGTTCCACCCCTGGGCGTCGCTGGCCACCGACGCCGACGACCCCGTCGAGCTGCGCATCGACCTCGACCCGCAGCCGGGCACGGACTTCGCGGATGCCGTGACCGCAGCTCACACGCTGCGCGAGGTGTTGCGGGATGCGGGCCTGGAGGCGTTCGCCAAGACCAGCGGCAACCGCGGCTTGCACGTGTTCGCGCCGATCGAGCCGACCCACGAGTTCCTCGACGTGCGGCACGCCGTGATCGCTGCAGGACGCGAGCTCGAGCGTCGGATGCCGGAGCAGGTCACGACGAATTGGTGGAAGGAGGAGCGTGGCGAGCGCATCTTCGTCGACTTCAACCAGGCCAACCGCGACCGCACGATGGCCGGCGCTTACAGTCCCCGTGCCCTGCCGGGGGCGACGGTCTCGACTCCGGTGACGTGGGAAGAGCTCGATGGACTCGATCCGCGAACGTTCACGGTGCGCAGCATTCCGAAGCGCCTGGAGGAGATCGGTGATCCCTGGGCTTCGATGCAGGATTCGCCTGGGCGCATCGACACCCTGCTGCAGTGGTGGGAGCGCGACAAGGAGAGCGGGCTGGGGGAGTTGCCCTTCCCTCCGGAGTTCCCCAAGATGCCCGGCGAGCCGCCGCGGGTGCAGCCCAGCAAGAAGGTCGCCGCGAACTGGGACGAAGACGGCGCTCCCGCCGAGAACGGCTGACCCCGGTTCAGGCGAGCACGTCGGCGAGGTCGTAGCCCGCTACGGTCTCCAGCTGGTCGTAGGTGCATGAGCGGGCATCGCGATCCGGGCGCCAGCGCTCGAACTGCACGGTGTGCCGGAAGCGGGCGCCTTCGAGCTGGTCGTAGCGCACCTCGAGAACCCGCTCCGGACGAAGCCGAACGAACGAGACATCCTTCGAACCGCTGAACCGCGATCGCTCGCCCTCCGCCTTCACGGCGTCGCCGGATTCATCGCGTTCCACCAGGGGCGCGAGCTCCTCGACGAGTTCCTGCCGGCGCACGTCGCTCCACGCGGCCACGCCGCCGACCTGGCGCAGTACCCCGTCGTCGCCGTAGAGGCCGACCAGCAGCGAGCCGACACCCGAGCCGGACTTGTGGATGCGATAGCCCAGGGCGACCACATCGGCCGTGCGGGCGTGCTTGATCTTGAACAGGGTGCGCTTGCCCGGTGCGTAGGGCTGATCCAGCGGCTTGGCGACGACCCCGTCGAGTCCTGCACCTTCGAATTCTGCGAGCCAGCGGACGGCCGCATCGCGATCGCGGGTCGTGCGGGTGATGTGCAGCGGGTGCTCGACCGCCTCCATGAGCGTCTCGAGTCGCGCCCGCCTCGTCTCGAACGATTGCGTGAGCAGGTCGTCTCCCCCGGAGGCGAGCAGGTCGAAGGCGATGAACATCGCCGGTGTCTCCACCGCCAGTCTGGCGACACGCGAGGCTGCCGGGTGGATGCGCTGGCTCAGCGCTTCCCAGTCCAGGCGCTGCGATCCATCAGGGCCGGTGGCGACGACGATCTCACCGTCGAGCAGGCAGGGGCCGGGCAGCAGATCGGGAATCGCGTCGACCAGCTCGGGGAAGTAGCGGGTCAGGGGCTTCGCTCCCCGGGATCCGATCTCCACGGTCTCACCATCCCAGGCGATCAGGCCGCGGAAGCCGTCCCACTTCGGCTCGTACAGGAGTCCGCCGGGAGTCTTCGCCGGGTCGGGGACCGCCGGCACCGCTTTGGCGAGCATGGGCGCGGGGATCTCATAGCGCATGGTCCCATCCTGGCCGCAGGCGATCCGTGAGGGAAGGCCCTCGGTCAGCGCAGCAGGTCAGCCGAACAGGTCGGTCGACGTCGCACGTTCGCCGGCATCTCGCAGCGCGGTACGGGCGGCATGCCAGCCCGCCATGCCGTTCACGGAGGGGCCGGGAGGCGTCGAGGCGGAGGCCAGGTACACCCCGCGCATCGGAGTCCGCCAGGGGGCGGGGGAGAGGACGGGCCGCCGCAGCGCCTGGCGCATGTCGAACACCCCGCCGGAGATGTCGCCACCGATCTCGGTGGGGTTGATCGCCTCGCGGGACGAAGCCGGGACCGCGTGGTGCGCCAGGATGAGGTCGCGGAACCCGGGGGCGAACCGCTCGACCTGCGCGGTGATGAGTTCGGTCGGATCGAGGTCGGACCCCGGCGGCACGTGGATGTAAGCCCAGAGCACGGCCTTGCCCGCAGGGGCACGCGAGTCGTCGAGCACCGATGGCTGCACGGCGAGCACGTAGGGGTGTTCGCTCACCCGCCCGGCAGCGACCGCGTTCTCACTCTCCCAGACCTCCGCACGGGTGCCGCCGAGGTGCACGGTCGGCGCCTTGGCGACCTCGGGGTTCGTCCAGGGGACCGGCCCGTCGAGGGCGAAGTCGACCTTCGCAGCTCCCGGTCCGTAGCGGTAGGCGGAGACCGCCCGTGCGTATCCCGCCGGCACATCAGGGTGTGTGAGCGCGAGTCGGGGCGAGGTGTTCAGCATCAGGAGGTCGCCGCGCCGCGGGTCGCCCCAATCCAGCGCACCGAGGTCGGAGACGGGTGTTCCCGCCTCGACCGTCCCGCCATGCTCGGTGATGTCGGCGACCATGGCGTCGGCGATACGCTGAGCGCCACCACGGGGATAGGGCCAGCCGCCCGCGTGTCCGAGCGCGGCCAGCAGCAGCCCGGCAGCAGCACCTGCGAGCGAAGGCTGCGGGGAGTTGGCGTGGGCCACGACTCCGGAGATGAGGGCTGCCGCCTCTTCCGTGCGGAATGCGCGAGCAGCCAGTGGCGTGCCCTGGTCGAGCATCCTGATGGCGAAGCGGACGGCGGTCACCGGGTCGCGCGGCACCCGCAGCAGCTGATTGCCCGTGAAGTCGACGACTCCGTCGATGTGGGAGCTCAGCGGGCGGAACCGCGAGAGCCACGCGTGCCCGTCGACTCCGAGGTCCGCCGCCGTGCGGTCGATGTCACGCCAGGCGATCGCCGCGCGTCCGTCATCGAGCGGGTGGGCGTATGAGGCATCGGGCCTGATCCATTCGAGGCGTCGATCGAGCCCGAACGCCTGGAAGAAGGGCGAGGCGAGGGCGGCCGGATGCACGGCGGAGCAGACATCGTGCAGGAAGCCCGGCAGCGTGGATTCGCGCGTGCGCACCCCGCCGCCGATCGTGTCGGCACCCTCGAGCACACGCACCTGGTAGCCGGCGCGCGCGAGCGTCACCGCTGCAGCGAGCCCGTTCGGACCGGATCCGATGATCGTCGCCTGAGCCATGAGGTCAGTTTGGCATGCGCGCGGTGCAGAAGCGGTCGAACGCACCCCTCTGAGCGTGCGATCCTGGAACAAATGAAAGAAGCACAGGGGCCGACCCCCGCAGGCACCTCCCGTCCATACCGTTCACTCTCGGAAGCGCTGCGCGCGCACCGCATCGATCCGACGAATCACGCGTTCATCAAAGCCATCGTCGACGGCATCGGCATCAGCTCGTTGATCGACCGCGGTCGCTACATCGAGGCGATCCGCCGTGGCGAGGGGGCGTCCCTTCATATCGGGCGCACCTACACCAACGGCTTCACCGAAGACGAGCGAGTCGTCGTCGGCGCAGTCGCCTTGCGTCTGCAGCCGAGCGAAGGGCGGGCACCGTACTTCTACGTCAGCCACCCGACCGAGCTCCTTCCGATCACCCCGCCGCGCGCTGCGAAGCGCACGACGACTCCGCGGGTGTCCGCGCCGCGCACTGCGAAGTCGCCGATGCCGGTCGAGGAGCGTGACTACGGAGTGTGCGACGTGTGCTTCATGGTGAAGACTCCGGCCGGCGGCTGCGGCTGCAACTGATCATGAGTGCTGATGTCGGATCAGCGGCCGAGCGGCCGTTGATCCGACTCGCCGACCTCACCGGACCCGATGCGCTCGAGGTCGGTGCGGCCGTGCGCGCCTATCTGCAGCAGACCGAGCTCGAGAAGAGTCTGCAAGAGCCGGGAGACGCGCTCGATTCGGTGGTTTCGCTCCCCGAACGCTACCTCCGTGAGGTCGAAGACCCGGCTGCGGCGTATGCCGAGCATCGCGTGTGGCTGGCGCAGCTCGGGGTGCGCATCGTCGGAGTCGTGGTGCTGTCCGTGGTCGACGAGGCGGCGGAGATCAAACGGCTGTGGGCGGCGCCTGCGGCACGCGGTCGAGGGGTGGGATCGGCGTTGCTCGACGCCGCGCTCCACGATGCGACCGACCTCGGCGCCGCGCAGGTTCGGCTGTCGGTGTGGGACTGGCGCGACGGCGCTGTGCGGCTGTATGAATCGCGGGGTTTCGAGCGCGTGCCTTCGTGGGACGAGCGCGAGCGCCTCGTGTGCATGGTGCGCGCGACTCACGCCGGGAGCTGAGACAGGCGGTACCGGCCGGGGGTCATCCCGACCAACGGTGTGAACTGCTCGATGAACTGGCTGGTCGTCGCCCACCCGCACGCGGCAGCGGTGTCGGTCACCGAGGAGCCGTCCGCGAGCAGGACGAGCGCGCGGTGCACGCGCAGCTGGAGACGCCATTGCCGATATCCCATGCCGGTCTCCTGCTGGAACAGGCGGCTCAGGGTGCGCTCGGCGGTGCCGGTGCGCATGCCGAGCTCGCCGAGCGCGATGGGGACGGCGAGATCGTCCTCGACGATGCGCGCCGCCAGACGCAGGCGCGGATCATGCGGCTCCGGCAGATGCAGGGGCTGCTCCGGCGCGGTGACCGCCTCGTCGACGATGACGCGGCGCAGGTGGTCCAGCGCGCTCATGCTGCGCGGGCGGTCGGAGGTCATCGCCAACACGGCCTCTCGTGCGAGCGGGGTCGCGACGAGCACGGCAGGGGTGGCCGGCAGCAGCGCAGCGAGCTCATCGGTCAGGTGGATGATGCGCATGTCCGTGCGACCGTGCGCGCGATGACGATGCTCGGCGCCGGCCGGCACCCACGCCATGCGCGTCGACGGTGCGATCCAGGCGCCTTCGTCGGTGAGCAGCGAGAGCACTCCTGAGGCCGCGTGCACCAGATGTCCGAGCGGGTGGGCGTGGCGCGGCGACGTCTCGGCGTGCGCGAAGCGGTAGGCGCCCTCCATCGGCAGGGCGGCGAGTGAGCCGAAGTCGACCAGGTTCAGGTCGACCAGTCGTGAAGATTGGCGATTATTCGACATCAAGATGCAGTGTACGTGTTTCCTGACAAGCAGGGTGAGTGCTGGACTCGATGCATGACCACGATGCAGGAGCCGTTCGACACCGCCCCGACCCCGCTGACCACGCCGTCCGCCCGCCGTGGCGGCGTTCTCACCGGGATCTACGTAGGTATCGGCCTGCTGATGATCGCCCTGAACCTCCGCATGGGTGTCGCATCGGTCGGACCGGTGCTCCCCGCGATCGAACATGACCTCGGCATTCCCGCGGCGGCGGCAGGGCTCCTGACGACGATCCCCGTGTTCGCCTTCGGCGCCTTCGCCTTCCTGACTCCCGCGCTGACGCGCTGGTTCGGACTGCATCGACTGCTCGCGCTGACGATGCTCGTCGTGGCGGTCGGCATCGGCATCCGCCTCATTCCCTCTCCCGTGGCGCTCTTCGGCGGCACGGTGCTGGTGGGGGCGGGTATCGCGGTCGCCAACGTCTGCATGCCCGCCGTGATCAGGCAGGACTTCGCGCACCGTCTCGGCCTGATGATGGGGCTGTACTCCACATCGCTGTTCCTCGGCGCCGCTGCGGCTGCGGCCCTCACAGTGCCGTTCATGACTGCGCTCGACGGGTCGTGGCGGGGCGCCCTGGCGATCTGGGCGATCCCCGCCGTGCTCGCGCTGCTGATCTGGTTGCCCCGGGCGATGCGCGCGGTCACCGACTCGCCGAGTGCGGCGGGCGCACCCCGTGCGCCCGCCGATGCGATCGTGGAGCTGCGGGACGAACCACGGATGTCGACGCTGCTGCGTGATCCTGTCGCGTGGGCGGTCACGGGCTTCATGGGCCTGCAGAGCCTGAGCTACTATGCGGCGCTGACCTGGATTCCGACGATGCTGCAGGATGCCGGGGTCTCGGTGTCCGATGCCGGACTGCTGTTGTCATACTCGAGCCTTCCGGGAATCGCGGCCGCGCTGCTCGTCCCGACAGTGCTGCGCCGCATCCGACCGACGTGGCTCCCCGTCCTGCTCTCTGCGCTCCTGTGCGCAGCGGGGCTGATTGGCCTTCTCGTCGCGCCAGGGGGAGCCGCGCCCTGGGTGTGGATGACACTGCTCGGGTTCGGCCAGGGCGCCGCCATCGCCCTGTCGCTGACCTACATCGTGCTCCGTGCGCCCGATGCGAGGCACACCGCACATCTGTCCACCATGGCGCAGGGAATCGGTTACCTGGTGGCGGGCCTCGGTCCGATCGGCCTCGGCATCCTGCACGCCGCCGTCGGGGGATGGGCCCTACCGGTCGCGGCGCTCGTCCTCCTGCTGGGCGTGCAAGCCGTTGCCGGTGCCGCGGCGAGCCGAGAGCGCCATGTGCGCTCCCTGGGCCGGTGATCCAGTCCGGGTGGACGCGTCTCAGGCGAACGCGCTCATCCCGGTGATGTCGCGCCCGAGCAGCAGTGCCTGCACGCTCTCGGTGCCCTCGTAGGTGTGGATGGCCTCGATGTCGGCCATGTGCTGCATCACGCCGTTCTCGAGCAGGATCCCGTTTCCGCCAAGCAGGTCGCGGGCGGTCGAGGCGATCCGACGCGCGGCACGCGTGTTGTGGAACTTCGCCAGCGACGCCTGGGTCGGACGCAGCTGACCCGCTGTCTCGAGGTCTGCCATCCGCCGGCAGTACAGCTGCATGGCGGTGAGGTCTTCGAGCATGTGGGTGAGGCGCTCCTGCACCATCTGGAACTTCGCGAGGGGCTTGCCGAACTGCACCCGCTGGGTCGCATACGCCAGCGCCGCCTCATAGCAGGCGGTCGCGTGTCCGAGCGCCGACCATGCGACACCGGAGCGGGTCGCGTAGAGCACGGTCGAGGCGTCCTTGAAGCTCTTCGTCCCCGGCAGCACGGCGTCGAGGGGCACTCGCACGTCGTCCAGCACGATGTGCGCCTGGTGGATCGCTCGCAGCGAGGCCTTGCCGCGGATCACGCTTCCGGTGTAGCCGGGGGTGTCCTGCTCCACGAGGAAGCACCGCACGGCGCCGTGCTCGGCCGCGCCCTCGTCGTCGATGCGGGCCCAGACGAACGTGATGCCGCCGGAGGCGCCGTTGCCGATCCACTTCTTCGTCCCGCGGACGACCCACTCGTCGCCGTCGCGGCGAGCCACGGTCTCCAGCGAGACGGAGTCGGAGCCGTGGTCGGGTTCGGTCAGAGCGAACGACCCGAGCACCGAGCCGTTGGCGAGAGCAGTGAGCCAACGCTCCTGCTGTGCGGGGGAGCCGAACAGGGCGAGGGAACGCAACGCGAGTCCGCCCTGCACCGCGAGGATGGTGCCCAGCGAGCCGTCGCCACGGGAGATCTCCATGTTCACCAGGCCCGCCGCCAGCGGCGACAGGCTCGTGAGCGACGGGTGCTGGATGCCGTCGACGACGAGGTCCATCTCGCCCATTCGGCGCGCGGCCTCGAGTGGGTACTCCGCGCGATCCCAGGCGTCAGCCATCTGCGGGGCGACCTCGTCGATGTAGGACTTCGCGCGGTCCCACGCCTCACGGTCGGCGGCGGGGATGTCGGCGAAGACGGCGTAGTAGTCGCTGTCCTGACGTCCGGTGATGTCGTACGACGAGACGCGCTCGCCGGGGAACGGGGTGGCTTCGGTGCTCATGGGGCTCCTTCGTGGACCTGAGTATCGTACTCCTCGACACTCGGTTCCACGACCCTCGAACGGCTAGTCGAGCTGGGACTGCAGTCGTCGGCTGACCTCGGCGATCGGCATGGAGCGCGGGAACACCGCGACCACCATGTCGTCCGGAGCGGAGGCCGCCTCGTCCCCGGCGACGCCGTAGCGGCGGCGCACATCGGCCAGCGCCGTCTGCAGCGTCGCCAGCGGCACCTTCTTGCGGCCGCGCAGCAGCTGACGCAGCACGTGGTTGTGCACCGCCGTCACGAGGGCGGCGAACCCGACCGCATCCAGCGGATCGACGCCGGGGAGCGCGCTTCGCAGGTAGTCGTCGAACAACCGCTCGTATCGGAAGACCGTGATGATCTCGCGCTCGCGCAGCACGGGCACCTGACGCACGATCTGGTAGCGGCGCCTGGCCAGCTCCGGATCATGGGCGAAGTGCGCGAAGACCGACTCGGACGCCGCGCACACGGCGCCCCACGGGTCGTCGTGCCCCTCGTCGAGGAACTCTCTGAGCTGCTCGAGGAGAACCTCGTGATCCGCGAAGACGACATCCTCTTTGCCGCCGAACTGGCGGAAGAAGGTCGAGCGGGAGACTCCGGCTGCCTTGGCGATCTGCTCGACCGACGTCTGATCGAACCCCTGGGCGCTGAAGAGTTCGAGCGCTGCGGCGACGACGCCGGTGCGCAGTTCTGCGGATTCGTGCATGGCGAAAGCCTAGACCTCGGCGGGCGGAGTCGCCGATGCGCGGCCGTCATACTGAGGAGCGTGAGTGATGACGGGATTGCGGCCGGGTGGTTCGACACGCGCAGACGCGGCACCCGGCGCTGGTGGGACGGCACACGATGGACCTCGCGGATCTTGGTGCGCGGACGTGAGACGACCTTGGCCGAAGACAATGCCTCGGTGCGCCGGCAGCTGCTCGTGAGCGAGGTCGTGCTCGTCGTGGTCCTCGTCGGGTCGATCCTCATCGCCCTGTGGGGTTCGCTCCCCGTGCTCGTCGTGCGCCCGGTGATCGTCGCTGTGGGCGCGGCTCTCGTGGTCACGCCGTTCCTCATCACCCGGCAGTTGCGTCTGGTCGCTCTCCCGGCGCGTCGCCGCGGTGTGCCGGCAGGGCGCTGACCGCAGAGGGGGCGGGGCCGCAGGAGCGTCCAGGCCGAGGTAGTAGGCTGGGGGACTGGTCGATGTCTCGACATCGAGAGAATTACCAGACAGCAGCCCAGTGAAGGAACCACAGTGGATCTGTACGAGTACCAGGCACGAGACGTTTTCGAAAAGTACGGAGTGCCGGTTCTCGCCGGCATCGTCGCGGACACCCCTGAAGAGGTGAGGGCGGCTGCCGAGAAGATCGGCGGAGTGGTCGTCGTCAAGGCTCAGGTGAAGACCGGCGGCCGTGGAAAGGCGGGCGGCGTCAAGGTCGCCAAGACGCCCGACGAGGCGTACGAAGCAGCGAAGGCCATCCTCGGCCTCGACATCAAGGGCCACGTCGTCAAGCGCGTCATGGTCGCCCAGGGCGCACGCATCGCCGAGGAGTACTACTTCTCCGTGCTGCTCGACCGGGCCAACCGCTCCTACCTGAGCCTCTGCTCGGTCGAGGGCGGCATGGAGATCGAAGAGCTCGCCGTCGAGCGTCCCGAGGCGCTCGCGCGCGTCGAGGTCAACCCGCTGACGGGCATCGACAAGGAGAAGGCCGTCGAGATCGCTCGCGCGGCGAACTTCCCGGAAGAGCTCATCGAGAAGGTCTCCGACGTGTTCGTGAAGCTCTTCGACGTCTACAAGGGTGAGGACGCGACGCTCGTCGAGGTCAACCCGCTGGTCCGCACCGAAGAAGGCGACATCGTCGCGCTCGACGGCAAGGTCACGCTCGACGACAACGCCTCCGAGATCCGTCACCCCGAGCACGAAGCGCTCGAAGACAAGGACGCCGCAGACCCGCTCGAGGCCAAGGCCAAGGCATCCGGTCTCAACTACGTGAAGCTCGACGGCGAGGTCGGCATCATCGGCAACGGCGCAGGGCTCGTCATGTCCACGCTCGACGTGGTCGCCTACGCGGGCGAGAACCACAACGGCGTGAAGCCGGCCAACTTCCTCGACATCGGCGGCGGCGCCTCGGCTGAGGTCATGGCCGCCGGCCTCGACGTCATCCTCGGCGACCCGCAGGTCAAGAGCGTCTTCGTCAACGTGTTCGGTGGCATCACGGCGTGCGACGCCGTCGCCAACGGCATCAAGGGCGCGCTCGAGACGCTGGGCGCCACGGCCTCCAAGCCGCTCGTCGTGCGCCTGGACGGCAACCGCGTCGACGAGGGTCGCGCGATCCTCGCCGAGTACGCGCACCCGCTCGTGACCCTGGCCGCCACGATGGACGAGGGCGCCGACAAGGCCGCCGAGCTCGCCAACGCCTGAGACTGAAGGACTAGAAGAATGTCGATCTACCTCAACAAGGACTCCAAGGTCATCGTCCAGGGCATCACCGGCGGCGAGGGCACCAAGCACACCGCGCTGATGCTCAAGGCCGGCACCCAGGTCGTCGGTGGCGTCAACGCTCGCAAGGCCGGCACCACGGTCTCGCACACCGACAAGGACGGCAACGCCGTCGAGCTGCCCGTCTTCGCCTCGGTCGCCGAGGCCATGAAGGAGACCGGCGCCGACGTGTCGATCGCCTTCGTCCCCGGCGCCTTCACGAAGGACGCGATGATCGAGGCCATCGATGCCGAGATCCCGCTGCTCGTCGTGATCACCGAGGGTGTGCCGGTCGGCGACTCGGCCGAGGCCTGGGCCTACACGCAGAGCAAGGGCAACAAGACCCGCATCATCGGACCGAACTGCCCCGGCATCATCACCCCTGGTGAGGCGCTCGTCGGCATCACGCCCGCGAACATCACCGGCAAGGGCCCGATCGGCCTCGTGTCGAAGTCGGGCACTCTGACGTACCAGATGATGTTCGAGCTGCGCGACCTCGGCTTCTCGACCGCCATCGGCATCGGTGGCGACCCGGTCATCGGCACCACGCACATCGACGCGCTCGCCGCGTTCGAGGCCGACCCCGAGACCAAGGCGATCGTCATGATCGGTGAGATCGGTGGCGACGCCGAGGAGCGTGCGGCCGACTACATCAAGGCGCACGTCACCAAGCCGGTCGTCGGCTACGTCGCGGGCTTCACCGCTCCCGAGGGCAAGACCATGGGTCACGCGGGTGCGATCGTCTCCGGCTCGGCCGGTACCGCCCAGGCGAAGAAGGAGGCCCTCGAGGCCGCCGGCGTCAAGGTCGGCAAGACGCCGTCCGAGACGGCAGACCTGATGCGTGCGATTGTCGAAGCGCTCTGATCTGAGCTACGCTTGAACTGAAGGCCCCGGACTCCACTCTGGGGCCTTCTTTCATGCCCGGCGCGTGCAGCGCCTGCGCGTCAGCTCCGCGAGGCCACGGACGCCAGGACGCTGTCGAGCGCGCGGTGTGCGTGTCGACGTGCTGCGGGGGCGTCCTGTTGGGCGGTGAGCCAGAGCGCGAGCTCGTTCATCGCTCCGGAGAGGGCCGCCGTCAGCGGGTCGAGGAGCGCGGGGGTGATTCCGGCCTCGCGCAGCCCCGCCCTGAGTTCGTTCTCCGGGCCCTCTGCGTCCAGTCGGCGCCAGTGCTCCCAGCCGAGCGCGGCGGGCCCGTCGATCAGCAGGATGCGCGCGGCCGTACCGTCGGTGATCGCGTCGAGGAAGGCGTGGCTGCCGTCGCCGAGGGCGGCATCCGGAGCGCTGTCTGCGGTGGCGGCGACGATGGCATCCGCGATGTGCTGCTGCTGCGCGGAGGCGACTGCGGCGAACAGCTGCGGCTTCGAGACGTAATGGTGGTACACGGCGCCGCGGGTCACGCCGGCCGTGCGGGCGATCTCGTCGACGGAGGCCGTGGCGTAGCCATGCTCGGCGAAGTGCGCGGTGGCGGCTTCGAGGATGCGTCGGGCGGTCGCTGCGGCGTCGGCGGCGGAGGCTCGGGGCATGGTCTTCCTTTACGTGCGATGTGTATGTATTCTAGCTCAAAGATACAAACACATTGAATGTAAAGGCGGGGCCATGGAGATCACGAGCTTCTATCCGGTGCTGATGGTGGACGACGTCGCCACGGCGGCACGGTTCTATCGAGAGGAACTCGGGTTCGAGACGACCTTCGAAGCGGACTGGTACGTGAGTCTGCGCTTCGACGGCGGCGAGCTCGCGATCCTCGACGGCACACACGAGACGATCCCCGAAGGCTTCCGCGAGCCCGTGCGCGGCCTGCTTCTGAACGTGGAGGTGCCCGACGCTGCGGTCGAGCACGCGCGCCTCGTGGGGGAGCGGGGTCTCCCTGAGCGGTTGACGTTGCGAGACGAGGCCTTCGGGCAGCGCCACTTCATCGTCGAGGCGCCCGGCGGCGTGCTGATCGACGTGATCGAACCGATAGAGCCGTCACCGGAGTTCGCTGCCGCATTCGTCTGAGGCACGAAAGAGGGGCGGATGCCGCAGCACCCGCCCCTCTCGCGATCTCTGACTGAGGTCAGATCCCGACGCCGAAGAGGGCCTCGATCGGCCCGCGGGCGAAGAAGATCAGGAAGCCGGCGCCGACGACCCACAGCAGCGGGCTGATGGTCTTGGCCTTGCCGGAGAACGCATGGATGATCACCCAGCTCACGAAGCCCGCGCCGATGCCGTTCGCGATCGAGTACGTCAGCGGCATGACCGACACCGTGAGGAACACCGGCAGCAGCACGCGGAAGTCCGTGAAGTCGATGTAGCGGATCTGCGCCATCATCATCGCACCGACGATGATCAGCGCGGCTGCCGCGATCTCGGTCGGGACGATCGACGTCAGCGGGGTCAGGAACATCGCGATCAGGAACACGACGCCGGTGACGACGTTCGCCAGTCCCGTGCGCGCGCCCTCGCCGATGCCGGCGCCCGACTCGATGAAGACCGTGCTGGAGGAGGAGGAGGTGGCACCACCGGCGATGGCGCCGACGCCCTCGACGACCAGCGCCGACTTGATGCGGGGGAAGTCACCGTTGTCGTCGGCGAGGTTCGCCTCCTTGGCGAGACCGGTCATGGTGCCCATGGCGTCGAAGAAGTTCGTGAAGAGCAGCGTGAAGACGATCATCACGATGGCGACGAGGCTGACCTTGCCGAAGTCGAAGCTGAAGTCGACCGCGCCGATCAGGCTGAGGTCGGGGATGCCGATGGGCGAGCCGTTCAGCGCGGGGACGGTGAGTCCCCAGCCGCCCGGGTTGACCACATTGCCCTCGTCGTCGAAGCCCCGAGCGCCGATGTGCCAGATCGCCTCGACGATCACCGCGATCACGGTGCCGCCGACGAGGCCGATCAGCATCCCGCCCTTGACCTTGAGAGCGACGAGGATGCCGGTGAGCAGCAGCGTGATGACGAAGAGCAGGCTCGGAACGGTCGCGACCGAGCCGTTGACGCCGAGTCCGACCGGCGGCGAGGATGCGCCGGTCGCGGTGACGAAGCCCGAGTTGACGAAGCCGATGAAGGCGATGAACAGACCGATGCCGACCGTGATCGCGATCTTCAGCTGGAACGGCACGGCGTCGAAGATCGCTTTGCGGAGCCCGGTGGCCGCAAGCAGCACGATGACGACACCGTTGATCATCACGAGCGCCATGGCCTCGGGCCAGGTCACCTGCCCGACGACCGAGAACGCGACGAAGGCGTTGATGCCGAGTCCTGCGGCGAAACCGAACGGCAGGCGCGTGACCAGGCCGAACAGGATCGTCATCACACCGGCGGTCAGCGCGGTGGCGGCTCCGACGGCGTTGAAGCTGAGCATGTCTCCGGCGACGTCGGGCTTGCCGGAGAGGATGATCGGATTGAGGATCACGATGTAGGCCATCGTGACGAACGTCACCAGGCCCCCTCGGATCTCGGTGCCGATCGTGGATCCGCGCTTGCTGATCTCGAAGAAGCGGTCCAGGGAATTCTTGGGCTCGGTGGATGCCGGGGCGGGCGGGGCAGTTGTCATCGGGAAACCTCCGGAGAAACGCTATCGTGTCGCCGGGTCCACGCGCGCCCCCAGGGCTTCGTCGGCATCTCGTCGTAGTCTCGAAACGCTATGCAACGCCTCCTCGTCGCGCTCCTCGCCGCTTTCGACGCCGCCATCGCCGCGGCGGTCGGTCTCGTCGTGCTGCTCGCGCCGCTGACACTGCTGTGGACGCTCGCCTTCGGCGTCACGGCCGACTGGGGCGCACTCTGGCCGCTCACCGGCACGCTCTGGGAGTTCGGTCACGGGGTGCCGCTCGCGATAACCATCCCGGCGGAACTCCTCGTCGCCCTCGGCATCCCGGCAGAGGCGGCATCCTTCGCCGTGTCGATCACCCCGTTGGCGTTCCTGATCTTCACGCTGCTGTTCGCCGCCCGCTCCGGCGGCCGGGCGGCGGCGGCAGGGGCGTGGCTGCTCGGGTCGCTGTCAGGCGCTGCGGTGTTCGCCGTCATCTCCGTGGGGGTCGCGCTGACTGCACGGTTGGATGCGGTGCAGACTCCCTTGCCGCTCGCGATGCTGCTTCCGGCAGCGGTCTACCTCGTGGGTGCCCTGTGCGGTGCTATCCGCGTCGCCTGGGAAGAAGGCGACGGCGGCATCCTCGACCGCCTGCATGACCGGCTCGACGCCCGCGAGGACTGGGCTCCGGTCCTGCCCGCGGTCGTGCGCGGTGCGGCGTTCACGCTCGTCGCCGTGGTGGGTGCTGCGGCTCTGGCGCTTGCCGTGGCGACCCTGTTCCGTGGCGGCGAGGTCATCGCACTGTTCCAGGCTGCCCGCGTCGACGCTCTCGGTGCGACCGTGATGACCCTGGCGCAGCTCATGTACCTGCCGACGCTGATCGTGTGGGCGGCGTCCTGGCTCGCCGGCCCCGGTTTCGCCGTCGGAGTCGGAACGGCCGTGTCGCCGGCGGGCACGCAGCTGGGAGTCGTGCCAGGTATCCCCGTTTTCGGTCTGCTCCCCGAGAACAGCTCTATGTGGATGCTGATCGTCGTGCTCGTCCCCGTCGCCGCCGGAGCCTTCGCGGGCTGGGCGGTGCGTTCCCGTCTCGTCTGGGAAGGCACGCCGCTCGGTGTTCCGCAACGTGCCGTGATCGCGGTCGGCATCGCCGGGGTCACGGCGGGGGTCGCCGGGCTCGCCGCCGTGCTCGCGAACGGATCGATGGGTCCCGGCCGTCTGGAGGAAGTCGGTCCCGCCGTGCTTCCGTTCATGCTCGCGCTTGGTCTGGAAGTCCTCGTGGGCGCAGCGATCCTGCTGCTCTCCCCGCGCCACCGTGATGAGCTGGCCGAGGAGCGCACCGACCGTTGGATCGCCGAGATGACGGAGTTCGATCCGAGTCTTGCTCCGGCTGCCCGCGCGGCGTCGGATGCCCCGCTCTTCGAGGCGTCGAGCTTCGACGACACGGCGCCGATCGACGACGTCCGCGGGTTCACGACACCGAAGGCCGACCAGAACGACCAACGCGACTGACAGCTCTCCGCGCGCGCGCAGATGCCGGGCGGAAGCGGTCTGCGCTCCCCGGTAGACTGGGCGCGTGCTCACGGTCGCCGTTCTCATCTCGGGCACCGGCTCGAACCTTCGCGCCCTCCTCGAGGCCGCTCGTCATCCCGATTTTCCCGCCAGGGTGATCGTCGTCGGCGCCGACCGCGAAGCCGACGGGCTCGCCCACGCCGAGGAGTTCGGCATCCCCAGCTTCACGGTGCCGTGGCACGAGCACGAGAGCCGCGAGGCGTGGGGCGAGGAGCTCGCCCGCCAGCTTGCCGTCTGGAACCCCGACCTCGTCGTCCTCAGCGGCCTCATGCGTCTGCTTCCGCCGTCGCTCGTCGCACAGTACTCCCCGCGCCTCATCAACACGCACCCGGCGTTCCTGCCGGAGTTCCCCGGCGCGCACGGCGTTCGTGACGCGCTCGTCTCCGGAGCTGCAGAGACCGGCGCCAGTGTGATCGTCGTCGACGACGGCGTCGACACCGGCCCGATCCTCGCGCAGGAACGCGTCGCGATCCTCGAGGGCGACACCGAGCACACCTTGCACGAGCGCATCAAACCTGTCGAACGCCGACTGCTCATCGACGTCGTCCGCGGCATCGCCACCGGCGACCTCTCTCTCCGCTCTTCTTCCTGACCCCCTCCACCCGACGCCCCCGCACGAAGGAGCCCATCATGGCCGGCCCCCGCCACGACCCCACGCTCTACCGCGATCGCGACACCGTGCCGATCAGGCGCGCGCTCGTCTCGGTGAGCGACAAGACCGATCTTCTCGTTCTCGCCGCGGCGCTCGCCGAGGCCGGCGTCGAGATCGTCTCGACCGGCTCGACGGCGTCGACCATCCGCGAAGCGGGCTTCACCGTCACGGACGTTGCCGCCGTCACCGGCGTGGCCGAGATGCTCGACGGCCGGGTGAAGACGCTGCACCCCAAGATCCACGGTGGTCTGCTCGCCGACCTGCGGCTCGAGGATCACGAGCGTCAGCTCGCCGAGCTCGACATCACGCCGTTCGAGCTCGTCGTGGTGAACCTGTACCCGTTCGTCGAGACCGTCGCCTCCGGTGCGGTCGGCGACGACGTGGTCGAGCAGATCGACATCGGCGGGCCCGCCATGGTGCGCGCCGCTGCCAAGAACCACGCCAACGTCGCGATCGTCGTCTCGCCGCAGTCCTACCCCGGCATCATCTCGGCGATCGCCGAGGGTGGCACCTCGGTCTCGCAGCGTCGGGAGCTCGCCGCCCGCGCCTTCGCCCACACGGCCGCGTACGACACGGCCGTCGCGTCGTGGTTCGCCGAGGGCACGCTGCAGGACGACGGCGACCTCCCCACCCACCTCACGATCCAGGCTGAGCGCCTCGCGACCCTCCGCTACGGCGAGAACTCGCACCAGCGCGGTGCGATCTACACCCGCGCCGGTGGCCACGGCATCGCCCAGGCGACGCAGCTGCAGGGCAAGGAGATGTCGTACAACAACTACGTCGACGCCGATGCTGCACTGCGCGCCGCCTACGACATGGTCAAGCCCGCTGTCGCGATCATCAAGCACGCCAACCCCTGCGGCATCGCGACCACGGCACCGAATGCGCTCGACCCGATCGCCAGCGCGCACCTCCGCGCCCACGAGTGCGACCCGGTCTCGGCGTACGGCGGGGTGATCGCCGCGAACGGTACCGTGACCCTGAAGATGGCCGAGAACCTCAAGGACATCTTCACCGAGGTCATCGTCGCCCCGGCGTTCGAGCCCGCGGCCCTCGAGGTGTTCAAGGCCAAGAAGAACCTGCGTCTGCTGCAGCTGCCCGTGGACTGGCAGCAGGAGCGCATGGATGTGCGTCTCGTCTCCGGTGGGCTGCTGCTGCAGGACGCCGACCGCTTCCCCGACGACATCGTCTCCGTCGCGAAGAACTGGGAGCTCGTCTCCGGTGAGCGTCCGAGTGACGAGGAGATGGAGAACCTGATCTTCGCGTGGAAGGCCTGTCGCGCGGTCAAGTCGAACGCGATCGTGCTCGCCAAGGACAACGCCACCGTCGGCGTCGGCATGGGCCAGGTCAACCGCGTCGATTCGTGCCGCCTCGCGGTCGAGCGTGCGGGAGACCGTGCGGCCGGGTCGGTCGCATCGTCCGACGCCTTCTTCCCGTTCGCCGATGGTGCACAGGTGCTGATCGACGCCGGCGTCACGGCGATCGTGCAGCCCGGAGGATCCGTCCGCGACGCCGAGGTCATCGATGCCGCCCGCAAGGCCGGCGTCACGATGTTCTTCACCGGGGAGCGTCACTTCTTCCACTGAGCGCTCGCGCTCTGATACCTCGAGACCCACTCTCCACGCCGAGACCCACACGCGCCCGCTGCGGCCGCGATGGGCATCGACGAGGCGGGTGGGTCTCGTCGTCTGCGCCGCCACAGCCATGTCCGATTTCCGCCAGTCGAGGTCGGTGGCGCGTGGCAGAGTGGAGGCATGAGCTTCCCCGTGACCGACTTCGACGAGCGCTACCGTGCGATCAGCGCGCGCGACACCCGCTTCGACGGGCAGTTCGTGACGGCGGTCAGCTCGACCGGGATCTACTGCCGTCCGAGCTGCCCCGCACGCACGCCCAAGCCGCAGAACGTGACGTTCTATCCCACCAGCGCCGCAGCGCACGAGGCCGGGTATCGGGCGTGCAAGCGCTGCCTTCCCGAGGCCGCTCCCGGGTCGCCTGCGTGGGACATCCGTGGTGATACGGCCGCGCGAGCCATGCGCCTCATCTCCGACGGTGTCGTCGAGCGCGAAGGCGTGCCGGGCCTGGCCGCACACCTCGGCTACTCGAGCAGGCACCTCACGCGCCTGCTGACGAGCGAACTCGGCGCGGGACCCCTCGCGCTGGCCAGGGCGCATCGGGCGCACACGGCGCGGATGCTGCTCGTCGGCACCGACATGCCGATCTCGGATGTCGCCTTCTCGGCCGGGTTCGCCAGCATCCGCCAGTGCAACGACACGATCCGCGAGGTGTTCGGCCTCACGCCGGGGGAGCTCAGGGCGCGTCGACGACTGCCGGCATCCGCCGTGCCGGGGGCGATCGACCTCGTGCTGCCATACCGGGGACCACTCGATGCGAGCGGCATCTTCGCCTGGATGGCTGCGCGCGCCGTTCCCGGTATCGAGGAGACCACGGCGACCTCGTTCTCCCGACACCTGCGGATGTCGGGCGGCCCCGCCTGGTTCGAGGTGCGCCAAGACGAGGCGTCGCGCCTTCATCTGCGTGCACGCGTCGCGCGGTTGGGCGATCTGGCACCACTGGTCTCGACCGTGCGGCGCATCTTCGACCTCGACGCCGACCCCCTCGCGGTCGACGCGGCGCTCTCGGCACACGTCGAACTGGCCCCTCTCGTGGCGCGCACTCCCGGCATCCGGGTTCCCGGGTCCGCCGATCCGCACGAGATGCTCATCAGGGCGATGGTCGGCCAGCAGATCACGGTGGTCGCTGCACGCACGGCACTCACCGCGCTCGCCGAGGCGCTGGGGGAGCGCACCGAGAACGGACTGCTGTTCCCCACGATGTCGGCCATCGCCGAACACGGCGCGGAGGTGTTGCGCGGCCCGGCCGCCCGGATCCGTGCCATCACCGGAGCCGCTGCGGCGCTCGCCGACGGCTCCCTCCGGCTCACGGTCGGAGACGACGGTAGCGAACAGCGCGCCGCTCTGCTCGCGATGCCGGGGATCGGACCATGGACGGCTGACTACGTGCGGATGCGTGTGCTCGGCGATCCTGATGTTCTGCTGCCGGGCGACGTCGCGCTGCGTGCCGGCGCCGCGGCCTCGGGCCTTCCCGGCGAGGCGCGACCACTCACCGCCTGGGCGGAGCGCGCCGCACCATGGCGCAGCTACCTCAGCGCACACCTCTGGCGCTCAGCCCCCGTCCGTGCGACCGGATCTCGGCGCGCGGCATCCATCTCCCGCACCACCCTCACCGACGACCTCACGACGAAGGAGACCTCATGACCGCCATCATCCAGACCATCGAGACCCCGGACGGCGCTTTCACGATCCTCGCCGACGACCGTCAGCGTGTGTTGTCCTCCGGCTGGACGTCCGACGTCGAGGCGATCCTCGGCCGGTTGTCCGCTGCGCATCGCCCCGAGGAGTTCCGCGAGGGTGAGACCGATGCCGCAGCAGCCGCACTCGCCTACTACGCGGGCGACCTCTCGGCCATCGACGCGGTCGCCGTGAAGCAGTCCGGCACCGCGCTCCAGCTCGCCGGCTGGTCGGCGCTTCGGGCGATCGAGCCGGGCGAGCCGCTAACCTACACGAGCTTCGCGACACAGCTCGACAACCCGCGGGCCGTGCGGGCTGCAGCATCCATCTGCGCACGCAACGCCCCCGCGCTGTTCGTGCCCTGCCACCGGGTGCTGCGCACCGACGGCACCCTCGGCGGATTCGCCTGGGGGCTCGACGTCAAGGAGAGCCTTCTCTCTCGCGAGAGCGTCGCCGGTTGAGTCGAGGCGCACCATGGGGCGATGGCGACATGGTGTCCGTCGACGAAGCATCTGTCCCGACGCGGCCGTAGGCTCGTCCCGTGACCGCCAACGATGCACTCGACCTCCACCGCAGCGCCGTCGTCGCCGACGCGCACAACGACCTGCTCTGCTCGGTGGCGAGCCGCCCTTCGGACCAGTGGTCGGAGTACTTCCGCGCCCAGTGGCTTCCGCAGCTGCAGCAGGGCGGTGTCGACCTGCAGGTCCTGCCCGTGTTCGTCGATGATGTGTACCGTCCGGAGGGGGCACTGCGTCGCACCTTCCGCATGATCGAGGCCGCCCACCGCCTGGCAGATGGCAACGCGAACGCGGTCGGGCTGTGCCTGGACGGCGACGACATCGACCGCGTGATCGGCGAAGGGCGCATCGCGCTGGTGCTCGCTCTGGAGGGGATGCCCGGCATCGCCGACGATGTCGAACTGCTCGAGACGGTGCACCGGCTCGGGGTGCGGATCGGGTCGGTCGCCCATTTCGGGCGCAGCGCCTTCGCTGACGGAAGTGGCGAAGACGCCGCGGGCAGCAGGCTGACGCGCACCGGCATCCGGGCTCTCGCCGAGATGGAGCGCATCGGCATGATCTTCGACATCAGTCACCTCGGAGCGGGCGGCGTCGATCACGTGCTCGAACTCGCCACGCGCCCCGTCATGGCCACCCACTCCTCGGCGCGCGCGCTGTTCGACCACCACCGCAACCTCACCGACGCGCAGATCGCCGGAGTCGCGGAGAGCGGGGGCGTCGTGTGCGTCAACTTCTTCGCGCCGTACCTGCACGAGAGCGACTACACGATCGACACCCTGGTCGACCATCTCGAACGGGTGGCGTCGGTCGCCGGCATCGAGCACGTCGGGATGGGGCCGGACTTCGTCCGCGAGGTGCTGGACGACACGACGGCGCCGTGCTGCGTGCAGACCACGATCGAGGGAGTCCCCGCCGACCGGTACCTTCCGGGTCTCGAGGGTCCGGCAGGGCTCCCGCTCGTGACCGAGGCTCTGCTGCGCCGAGGCTGGTCGGAGGCGGACATCCTCGCCGTCCTGGGTGGCAACCTCCAGCGCTTTCTCCGATCAGAGCTCGTCGTCTCCGCGAAGGGCTGAGAACGTCGCGGCGTCCCGCTACCGGCGAGCGTCTCGAACTGCGCCAGACGAATCGGGAATGTCTCTTGCTTTCAGCTGGTTCACAGCAATAGGCTGGTGGGCTGTCGCGCCAACCGGACGACATCGCCGAGCCCCTGAGGAGGACACCATGACCACGATCGCCACCGCGCGGATCGCAGCTCTCGGCTCGACCCCGGCGCGTCCGCTCTCCTAGAGCCACCCCGCCCCTTCTTCGTCGGATGCCGGACTCTGTGAGTCCGCTCTCGCATCCGTCCCCTTCCGTAACCGCAGTCCATACGAAACTCGTCTGAGAGACATGTCTTCCTCGCCTTCCGCGCAGAATCCCTCGCCTTCGTCCACCCTTTCCACTCCGGCCGCACTGTGGCGCCTGAAGCCCTTCGTGAAGCCCGTCATCTGGCGGCTCGCCGGCGGCGCCGCCAGCGCGCTCGTCGCCGCCATCATCGCCCTGATGATCCCGATCGTGCTCGAGCAGATCATCAGCGGACCCGTCCGCTCCGGTGACTTCAGTGCGATCGTGTGGGGCGCGCTCGCCGTCTTCGCGCTCGGCCTCGGTGAGGCGCTGATGGTCTGGTTGCGACGCCAGTTCGTGCTCAACCCCTCGACAGAGGTCGAGTACAAGATGCGCACCGAGCTGTACTCGCGTCTGCAGACGCTCCCGGTCTCGTTCCACGACCGGTGGGGCTCGGGTCAGCTGCTCAGCCGCATGATGCAGGACATCGGCCTCATCCGCCGCTGGCTCGCCTTCGGCCTCGTGCTGCTCGTCGTCAACATCCTCACGATCGTCATCGGCTCTGTGCTGCTGTTCCGGTGGCACTGGCTGCTCGGTGCGATCTTCCTGGTCACGGCCATCCCGTTGTGGATCCGCGGTTACCTGTTCGAGAAGCGCTACGGCGCGCTCACCCGTCGAAGCCAGGATCAGGCCGGCGACCTCGCGACCAGCGTCGAGGAGAGCGTGCACGGCATCCGCGTGCTGAAGGCGTTCGGTCGCGGCAAGCACGCCCTCAGTCGTTTCAGCCGTCAGGCCGAGACCCTGCGTGAGACCGAGATGAGCAAGGCCGGCGCGATCGCGTCGATCTGGTTCTGGCTCGACCTCATGCCGCAGATCGCGTTCGGGCTCAGCCTGATGTCCGGTATCTGGCTGATCTCCGTCGGCCAGATCGACGAGGCGCAGCTGTTCGCGTTCTTCGCGATGGCTGTCGTGCTCCGCTGGCCCATCGAGTCGATCGGCTTCCTCTTCTCGTTCATGCTCGACGCCCGCACAGCGACCGACCGCGTGTTCGACATCTTCTCTGAGACGAACACCATCACCGACCCGGAGAATCCCGTGCACATCGAGCACCCGCGCGGCGAGCTCGCTTTCGAGAACGCCCACTTCCGCTATCAGGACGCGGGTTCCCACGAGCGCGATCTGCTCGACGGCATCGACCTGGTCCTGCGTCCAGGCGAGACCATGGCGCTGGTGGGCCTCACCGGCAGCGGCAAGACGACGCTCACGACATTGCCGACGCGTCTGTACGACGTGACGGGCGGCAAGGTCACGCTCGACGGGGTCGACGTGCGCGATCTCCCGCTGGCAGAGCTCCGTCAGCACATCGCGATGGCGTTCGAAGACGCGACGCTGTTCTCGGCGACCGTTCGCGAGAACGTGCTGCTGGGCCGCGCCGAACTCGACGTGCACAGCGAAGAGGGCGAGCGTGTCTTGCGAGAGGCTCTCGACGTCGCTCAGGCGTCGTTCGTCGATTCGCTGCCCGACGGCGTGGAGACCGTGATCGGCGAAGAGGGGCTCAGCCTCTCCGGAGGTCAGCGTCAGCGTCTGGCCCTCGCCCGCGCGGTCGCCGCGAAGCCGAAGGTGCTCGTGCTCGACGACCCGCTGTCGGCGCTCGACGTCGACACCGAGGCTCTCGTCGAGGAGGCGCTCCGGCACGTCCTCGCCGACACCACGGCCATGATCGTGGCGCACCGGCCCTCGACCGTCGCGCTCGCCGACCGTGTCGCCTTGCTCGAGGCCGGGCGGGTCACGGCAGTGGGCACCCACTCGGAGCTGCTGAAGACGAGCCGTCACTACCGTCACGTCATCTCCAGCCTGGAGGCTGAGGAAGCCGCACGCACCGGGGCGATCCCGGTGATCCGCGATCAGCAGGCGGATATCGACGAAGAGGTCCAGGAGGGCCTCGGGATGCAGGCCGCCGACGAAGACCCGATCACCGAGAAGGAGGTGCAGCGATGAGCTCCGCCATCACCGGAACCCAGAACGAGGATCGTTCCGAGTACACCCGCGAGGAGAGCAAGGAGATCCGTCGTCGGTCCCTCCGACTGCTCGGATCCCTCGTCAGCCCGCTGAAGCCGCAGATCGTGCTGGCCGCTGCCGTGCTGGTCGTCTCGACCGCGCTGCAGGTCGCCGGGCCCATCCTGATCAGCATCGGACTCGACCGCGCGCTGCCCGCAGCGGTGAAGCAGGCGGACTGGATGCCGACGTTCATGATCGGCGGCATCTACCTGCTCGCTGGAGCGCTGGCCGCCGTGCTGATCGCCTGGTACGTGATCATCGCCGCCAAGCTCACCCAGGCGGTGCTGCTCGATCTGCGCAAGCGGATCTTCCTGCACACCCAGCGCCTGAGCCTTGAGTTCCACGAGTCGTACACGTCCGGTCGCATCATCTCGCGCCAGACCAGTGACCTCGACTCGATCAAGGAGCTCCTCGACGGCGGTCTGAACGAGCTCGTCTCCGGCGTGCTCTTCGGGCTCTTCACGTTCATCGCGCTGTGCTTCTGGGACTGGCAGTCCGGCCTGATCCTCGCGATCGGCGGGGTGCCGCTGTTCTTCCTGATGCGCTGGTTCTACTCGCGTTCGCAGCTGGTCTACCGCGAGTCACGCGTCATCAGCGCGAAGGTGATCGTGCAGTTCGTCGAGACCATGACCGGCATCCGCGCTGTGAAGGCGTTCCGCAAGGAGCCGCGCAACGACAAGGCGTTCCAGGAGATCGCGGGCGAGTACCGCGATGTCAATCGTCGCTCGATGCTGCTTTTCGGCACGTTCGAGCCCGGACTCATGGGCGTCGCCGCGCTCGTGCTCGGCATCGTCGTCCTCTGGGGCGGCATCCGAGTGTCCGAAGGTGCGCTGACCGTCGGTGTGCTGCTGTCGGCCGTGCTGTACGTCCGGAACTTCTTCGCTCCGATGCAGGAGATCGCGATGTTCCTGAACTCCTACCAGTCGGCGACCGCCGCGCTGGAGAAGGTCTCAGGCGTGCTCGACGAGGTGCCGACGGTTCCGGATCCCGAGAAGCCGATCGATCTGTGGGAGTCCCGCGGCCACATCGGGTTCGACGAGGTGACCTTCGGCTACAACGGCGAGAAGACGATCCTCCCGAACTTCTCGCTCGACATCCCGGCAGGGCAGACGATCGCGTTGGTCGGCACGACCGGTGCGGGCAAGTCCACGCTCGCCAAGCTCATCTCGCGCTTCTACGACCCTTCCGAGGGTCGGGTCACTCTCGACGGCGTCGACCTGCGCTCGCTGCACCCGAAGGATCTCCGCCGTGCGATCGTCATGGTCACGCAGGAGGCATACCTGTTCAGCGGAACCGTGGCCGACAACATCGCCCTCGGCAAGCCGGATGCGACTCTCGATGAGATCAAGGCGGCGGCACGAGCCGTGGGCGCCGACGGGTTCATCTCGTCGCTTCCGGACGGCTACGGTACCGACGTGAACAAGCGCGGTGGACGAGTCTCTGCCGGCCAGCGCCAGCTCATCTCGTTCGCCAGGGCGTTCCTCGCAGACCCCGCGGTGCTGATCCTCGACGAGGCGACGGCATCGCTGGACATCCCGTCCGAGCGGCTGATCCAGGACGCCCTGCAGACGCTTCTCAAGGACCGCACGGCGATCATCATCGCGCACCGTCTCTCGACGGTCGCGATCGCCGACCGGGTGCTGGTGATGGAGCACGGGCGCATCATCGAGGACGACACTCCGGCCGCACTCATCGGCGGAACCGGCAAGTTCGCACAGCTGCACGCGGCCTGGCAGGAGACACTCGTCTGAGCATTCCCTCGACTGCGGCGGCCACGCCCGCCTCGCCGGCCTGGCGGGGCGAGCATGGCCGCCGCTATCGAGACGGAGTCGTTTCGGTGGGGGAGCGCGTCGCAGGCAGAGCGTGGGTAGCATCGAGATATGGACCCATTGCTGCTCGCTGCCGAGTGGTGGTGGATCGCGCCGACGGCCGTCGCCGCGGGAACGGCAGGTGTGATGGGGATTCGACGTCGCAGCAGTACGGCGAGTGGACGCCGCCTGGCGGTGGATGCCGCCCGGCATGACCTCAGAGAGGCGCAGCTGGTCGCGGCCGAACGGCGCACCGCGTGGAAGATCGCCCGTGCAGACCTCGCTCGCGTCTCCGCGGAGCGTGCAGCTCAACGAGCGACGGCCGAGCAGGTCGCCGGCGCGCGGCGGATGCTGCGGGAGCGGGAGCGCGACGCCAAGGCGGCTTCCGCCGACGTGCGCGCACGGCAGGTCAGGCTCAACGCCGCGAGGGCAGCGGTCCCCGCGGCCTCCGAGCCGCGCCCGCTGGAGCGCCTGCACGCCGCTCATGACGCCGTGACGGTGCGGTGGATGAAATACGAGACCGACCCCGCGCTCCAGATCTCCTACCCGGCGATGACCGACGTCAAGCGACCTGAGACGGCCGCGTACTTCCGTGCAGCCGGGCATGCGGTGGAGATGCGGCGTTCGGCTGATGGACGCATCACCCCCGCCGAGTTCGCCGCCTACCGCGACGCCGTCTCCGAGCTCGAACGAGCCTTCGAGGCCGCCGAGCATGCGGCCAAGGTGCAGGCGGGAGAAGCGCCGTCGACCGCGGCGTGGCAGGACGCGGCGCAGGACATGCTCAGCCGCTCTGCCGAGGCCATCGATCGCGCGGCCGGCGCTGCTGCCGCCGCGATCTCCTCCTGGACGAGCCGCCGCAAGCCTGACAAGCCGGACGACCGGTCCTGACACGTGGTGTGCCGATCGCGACGGCTTTCGGATGCGAGCTGTGAGAGCGCTCCCCATCGAGCGCTGTGAGGGGCGACGAGGTCTCGATGGGGGAGGGGATTCGAGACCCCGCCGCCCGGTCTAGGTGGTGACCCGGATCTCGGCGATGACCTCGCCGTAGGCTGTCTCGCCCACAGGCGTGAAGCCGACCCGGTGGAAGAAGGTCTCGGGACCGTCGTCGCCTGCTTCGTAGATCACGTCGACGTGGTCCATGCCGCGCTCGCGCGCCTCTTCGACGAGGCGTTCGACCGCGTAACGACCGACGCCGCGACCCTGATCGTCGGCATCGACGTTGATGCGCCACAGCACGGAGCGGAAGTGCTCCTCCGGCGCTTCGGAATCGAAGTTCGCGCTGACGAAGCCGACGACCTCATCGCCGTCGAGGATCACCCGCTGCCAGGATGTCTGCGGGTTGATGACGGTGGCCGCGATCCCGTAGGAGACCGGAGCGAGGAACTGCTCCTGTCCGGGCTTGAGCGACAGGTTGTTCACGGCGACGATCGTCGCAGCGGAGAGTTCGACCATGCGCAGTTCGGACATGATCCCAGGCTAACCCCTCCCGGCGGACGGGACACGTTTCGAGCGAACATTTCACCCGGGGGGAGTCCACCCCTCGTCCGCGATGCCGCTCGCGCGTGCCGAGGGCAGCAGGGTCAGAGCCGCTCAGGTATCTTGGTATCGAGACAAATTTCCCCGCGAACGGAGTACCTCCCGGTGACCGACGACGCCATCATCTACACGTACACAGACGAGGCACCGGCGCTCGCCACCGCCTCGTTCCTTCCGATCATCCAGGCATACACCGGCCAGGCCGGCATCGATGTCGAGACGCGTGACATCTCGCTGGCTGGTCGCATCCTCGCGGCCTTCCCGCAGAAGCTCACCCCTGAGCAGCAGGTCAGCGACTCGCTCGCAGAGCTGGGCGGCCTGGCCACGCTCCCCGAGGCGAACATCATCAAGCTGCCGAACATCTCGGCGTCCATCCCGCAGTTGAAGGGTGCGATCGCCGAGCTGCAGAAGCAGGGCTTCGACATCCCCGACTTCCCGGACGAGCCGTCCTCCCTGGAGGAGAAAGACGTCCGCGCCCGTTACGACCGCATCAAGGGCTCCGCCGTGAACCCGGTGCTGCGTGAGGGCAACAGCGACCGCCGGGCCCCGCTCGCGGTGAAGAACTACGCCAAGAAGCACCCGCACCGCAACAAGCCGTTCGCTGCGGGATCCAAGACGCGCGTCGCGACCCTCGGCCACGACGACTTCAAGCACAACGAGCGCTCCTGGGTCGCCGCTCACGACGACGTGCTGAGCTTCCGCCACACGGCAGAAGACGGCACCGTGACCGTGCTCAAGGAGGGCCTCAAGGTCCTCCCGCGCGAGATCATCGACGCCACGTTCCTCTCCGCCAAGGAGCTCGACGCTTTCCTCGCCGAGACGCTCGAGGCGGCGAAGGCCGACGACGTGCTGTACTCGGTGCACCTCAAGGCGACCATGATGAAGGTCAGCGACCCGATCATCTTCGGTCACGTCGTGAAGGCGTTCTTCGCCGATGTGTTCGCGCAGTACGGCGACAAGCTGGCCGCCGCCGGGCTCAACGCGAACGACGGCCTCGGCTCGATCCTCGCCGGTCTCGCGAATGTCGCGGACGGCGCCGAGATCGCGGCCGCCTTCGACAAGGCCATCGCCGAGGGTCCGCGCCTGTCGTACGTGAACTCCGACAAGGGCACCACGAACCTGCACGTGCCGAGCGACGTGATCGTCGACGCGTCGATGCCCGCGCTCGTGCGCAACGGTGGCAAGCTCTGGGGCAAGGAGGGTGAAGAGGCCGACACGCTCGCCGTCATCCCCGACTCGTCATACGCGAGCGTCTACCAGGCAGTGATCGACGACGTGATCGCGAACGGCCCGCTCGACCCGGCCACGATCGGCACGGTTCCCAACGTGGGGCTCATGGCGCAGGCTGCCGAGGAGTACGGCAGCCACGACAAGACGTTCGAGATCGCGGCAGACGGCATCGTCCAGGTGCTCGACAGCGAGGGCACCGTGCTCATCGAGCACACGGTCGGCAAGGGCGACATCTGGCGTGCGACGCAGACCAAGCACATCCCGGTGATGGACTGGGTCAAGCTCGCGGTGACCCGTGCACGTGCGACCGGCGACCCCGCCGTGTTCTGGCTCGACGCGAACCGCTCGCACGACGCCCAGATCATCGCCAAGGTGCACCAGGGCCTCGCGACGCTCGACATCAAGGGCCTCACGATCACGATCCTCGCCCCCGAGGAGGCCACGCGCTACACGCTCGCGCGCATGCGACACGGCCTCGACACGATCTCGGTCACCGGCAACGTGCTGCGCGACTACCTGACCGACCTTTTCCCGATCCTCGAGGTCGGCACGAGCGCCAAGATGCTCTCGATCGTGCCGTTGCTCGCGGGCGGCGGTCTGTTCGAGACCGGGGCCGGTGGCTCTGCGCCGAAGCACGTGCAGCAGCTCGTCGAGGAGAACTACCTGCGCTGGGACTCGCTGGGTGAGTTCTTCGCGCTGGCCGCTTCGCTCGAGCACTTCGCCGACCGCACGGGCAACGAGAAGGCCCGTGTGCTGGCCGAGACGCTGGATGCCGCGACGGGCACCTTCCTCGAAGAGGACCGTTCGCCGGGCCGCGCGCTGGGCACGATCGACAACCGCGGCAGCCACTTCTACCTGAGCCTCTACTGGGCGCAGGAGCTGGCGAAGCAGACGAAGGACGCCGACCTCGCAGCGGCCTTCGCGCCGATCGCCGAGACACTCGCGAAGAACGAGGAGACCATCGTCTCCGAGCTCAACGCGGTGCAGGGCAAGCCGGTGGAGATCGGCGGCTACTACCGCCCGGACGACGCACTCGTCGTCGCCGTCATGCGCCCCTCCGCGACGCTGAACGGCATCGTCGACGCACTGCGCTGACAGGAGTGAAGGGGGCGGATGCTGGGGCATCCGCCCCCTTCTTCGTACCCGGACAGGCTGGGTGGAACCATCCGCGCGAGAAGCCGGCTCGAGTCGCGTGCCCGCGGCACATCGACCGAGCTACGCCGGCGAGACTTCGGCTCGCTGCTCGCCGGCGAGGCTTCCCGGGGGTACGGGCGTCAGTAGTGGACGGAGACCTCGAGGCCCTCGGGGGACCAGTCGTAGACGTACTTGGCGAGATCGATAGGCAGGTTGACGCAACCGTGGCTCATACGCTGGCCGAAGTTGTTGTGCCAGTAGGTGCCGTGGAAACCGATGTTCGGAGCGAACCACGTGATCCAGGGCACGTCCTCCGTGCAGTACGGCGCGTTGGGATAGCAGCCCATGTCCTGGATGCGTGTGTGCGCGAACACCTTGAAGCTGCCGGTGGGGGTCAGCGTCCCCGGCAGGCCCGTGGACACGGCCCAGGAGTTCACGACCGCACCGTTCTCGTAGAGGATGGCGCGCTGCGAGCTCAGGTTGATGTCGATGCGACGGAACAGGCTGACCGTCTCGAACGGGGTCTCGGTGACCGAGAGTGCGAACGCGCCGTCGCCGGCGGCGAGCTGCTGTGCGAACTTGTCCGCGATCGCCGAAGTGTCTCCGATCGCCCGGCCTGCAACGCCTTCCTGCTCCGCGCGGAGCACGTTTCCTGCGGAATCGACGATGTTGGTGGCGTTGACCGGTGCGCGGTCGACGAGAGCGGGAAGACCGTCGACCGTGGCCTGGATCGCCTGCGGGTCGGCCTGGATGCTCAGCTGGCCCTTGTCGTCGACGACCGTGAGCCAGGAGGCGGCGACCGCGGGATCGACCGGCACGGTGCGCTCCTCGCCGACGTAGAAGCCGACGGTCGGGAGCATCGTGTTGAGCGAGGTGGCGGTGGCGGTGGCGTCGTCGTCCGAGACGGCGGCGGCGGCCTCGGCCGGATCGCCCGAGAACTCGAGCGTCTTGCTTCCCTCGGCGATGGCCTGGGTGAAGGCTGCGTTGAGGTCACCGACATCGATCCCGGTTCCGGCCTCGGATGCGGTGATCACGAAGCTCCCGCTGGCGGGGTCGAAGGCGACTCCGGCGTCCACCGGGTCTTCGAAGCTCGCAGGCACCGCGCCGCGCAAGGCAGCGGTCGCCTTTTCGGGGTCGAGCACGATCTCCGCAGGCACGGGGTCGCCCATCCACGCGCCGAGGTTCCACAACGGGTGCTCGGCGAAGGCGGTGTCGGCCAGTGCGGTCGCGTCGACGCTCACGCCGAGGTCGGCACCGGTGAGCACGGTGCCCTCGCCGTCGCCGGTGAGGGTGACCTCGGTCTCGGCGAGGTGGGAGTTGATGGCGTCAGCCGCCGCGCCCGGGGTCATCCACCCGACGGGGATCCCGGCGACGGTGGTGCCGGGTGCGATGAGGATCATCGAGGCGGCGCCGGCTCCGAGGGCGACGACGCCCAAGCCCAGACCGATCCAGAGGCCGAGGCGGCGCTTCTTGGGTGACGGTTCGATGGGAGCCCAGGCCAGTGGCTGGTCGCCGGTCGTAGGTGGCACGGTCTCGCTGGGAGCATCGGTCGATGTGAGTACTGCGGTGGGCGCGGAGTCTTCTCCGTGCGCCTCGTCTGCTGCGCCCGGCGCAGAAATCAGATCGGTCACGAACTTCACCCCCCGGCTCTCAAACGTGTCCTGACGTTCAATGGTACGGGATGGGAGGTAACGGGGAGGCAACGGTCCGTGATATCGTCCCTCCCCGCTCCGCCGATGTCAGTCGATGATGGCGATGCCGTCGATCTCGACCAGCATCTCCTCACGCGGCAGGCCGGTGAACACGGTGGTGCGCGAGGGCAGGACGCCGTTCGTGGTGTGCGCAGTGACGAAGGCGCCGTAGGCATCGTTCATGATCGGGAAGTCTTCGCGCTTGGTCAGGTAGACGCGCAGCATCACGACGTCGTCGAAGGTCGCGCCGGAGGCCTCGACGATCGCCTTGACGTTCTCGAGCGTGCGCGTCGTCTGCGCGGCGACATCACCGGGGAACAGGTACTCGTTCGTCTGGGGATCGACGGGCCCCTGGCCGGACACCTGCACGAACGGGCCCTTGCGGATTCCCTGAGAGAAGGTGTGGGCGGGGGCGGGAGCGGCGTCGGTGGAAACTCGGATCTTCGCGGTCATGTCGCCAGCCTAGTAGCCTTGTTAGATGCCTCTACAAATTCCGGATCCCGTTCTCGGCGCCTGGACGAAGGGCTTCCCGGCGCACGCGGTCGGTCTCCGTCTCTCGGAGGTCGCCGGTGCCGGTCTGCACCTCTCGGACCTGGTCACCCCGGTACTGACCGTGCACGAGAGGGCCCTCACGCACAACGAGGAGACCGTCTTCGCGTGGGCGGAGCAGCAGGGGGTCCTGCTCGCGCCCCACGGCAAGACCACGATGGCGCCGGCGCTCTGGCAGAGGCTTCTCGATGCGGGCGCCTGGGGCATATCGGTCGCGACGCCGTGGCAGGCCGAGGTCGCCGTCGATGCGGGCGTTCCGACCGTGCTCATCGCGAACTCCGTCACGGATCCCGCGGCAGTGCGTCGACTGGGCGAGCTGCTCGCCGCCGACGAGGGGCTGCGCGTGCTGTGCTGGGCGGACTCGCTCGACGGCGTGGCGATCCTCGCGAAGGGCATGCGCGATGCTGCGCGGCCGCTGGATGTGCTGGTCGAGCTCGGAGGAGCCCACGGTCGCACCGGAGCACGCACCGTCGATGAGGGGGAGCGCATCGCGCAGGCCATCTCGGATTCCCCCGGCCTGCGCCTCGCGGGTGTCGCCGGATACGAGGGGCCCTTCGGAGCGGACCGCAGCGAAACCTCCGTCGCCGCCGTGGACACGTACCTCCGCACGATCATCGAACTGCACACGCGCCTCGAATACTCCGACGACGTGCGCCCCGTGCTCAGCGCCGGAGGGAGCTCGTTCCCCGACCGGGCAGCGGCGGTGCTCGCACCCGCGGGCGCCGAGGCGGATGTCGTCCTGCGCTCCGGCGCCTTCCAGATCCACGACGACGGCTTCTACTCCCGGATGTCGCCGTTCGGCGCGTTGACCGCGACCGCACCGCTCCGATCGGCGATGCACGCCTGGTCGCGAGTGGTGTCGCAGCCCGAAGAAGGCCTCGCGTTGCTCGATGCCGGTCGTCGGGACGTGCCCTTCGATCTCGATCTGCCGGTTCCGCAGAGCGTTGCGGGCGAGATCACCGCGCTGAACGATCAGCACGCGTTCCTGCGTCTCGCCGATGAGGCTTCGGTCGCGGTCGGCGACGTCGTGCGGCTGGGGCTCTCCCACCCCTGCACGGCCTTCGACAAGTGGCGGGTGGTCGCGGTGATCGATGACCCGGACGCCGCCGACCCCCGGGTCATCGGAGCGGTCGCGACATGCTTCTGAGCGCGGAGAAGGCTGCTGTCGGGTTCGTGCGGGTCTACCGCGGAGCGACAGTCATCGACGGGACCGGATCGTCTCGCTACATAGCCGATGTGGCGGTCGAGGGCGCCAGAGTCGTCGCGATCCTCCGCTCGGGAGTGGCCGCTGACGAGCTGGATCTCCCCGACGGTGCCGTGGAGGTCGACGCGACAGGTCTCATCCTCGCGCCCGGCTTCATCGACATGCACGCGCACAGTGAGCTCGCCGTGCTGCGCGGTGCTGCCCACGAGGCGAAGATCCGGCAGGGCGTCACGACCGAGGTGCTGGGCCAGGACGGCCTCGGCTACGCGCCGCTGGACGATGCCACGGCTGCCGTCATCCCCGCGCAGATCGCCGGTTGGAACGGCATGCCCGCCGACGTGCCATGGCGGACGATGGACGACCTTCTCACGGCGATCGACGCCGCAGCGGTCGCGAACGCCGCCGTTCTCGTCCCGCAGGGGAACCTGCGGATGATGGTCGTCGGCCATGAGAACCGTCCGGCGACGTCTGCCGAGATCTCCGCGATGGCCGACCTACTGGGCCTCGCCCTGGATGCGGGCGCATTCGGGATGTCGAGCGGCCTCACCTACACGCCGGGGATGTATGCCGATACGGCGGAGCTCGAAGCGCTGTGCCGGGTCGTGGCCGAGCGCGGCGGCTACTGGGCGCCGCACACCCGCAGCTACGGCGGGGGAGCGCTCGAGGCCTACCGGGAAGCGCTCGACATCGGGCGACGCACCGGCTGCCCGGTGCACCTCACTCACGCCACCATGAACTTCGCCCCGAACCGTGGCCGTGCCGCCGAACTCCTGGCGCTGATCGACGCGGCGATCGCCGACGGGGTGGACGTCACGCTCGACACCTATCCGTATCTGCCGGGCGCCACCACGCTCGCCGCACTGCTGCCGAGTCGGCTGGCCGCGACCGGTGACCTGCTGCACGCCCTCGCCGAGCTCGACGCGGGCGGCCGGGAAGCGGTGCGGGTGGAGTTGGAGGAGATCGGCTGCGACGGCTTCCACGGCGAGAAGGCGGACTGGACGCAGATCCAGATCTCCGGCGCGGCGAACCCCGCCCTCGCGGATCTCGTCGGGCGGACGGTCGCTGAGATCGCCGCCACGACCGGTCGCCGTGCCGTCGACGTGGTGATCGACACGATCATCGCTGATGCCGGTGCCACCGGCATCCTCATGCACATCGGCGATGAGGAGAACGTCCGTGCCATCATGCGCCATCCGCAGCACGCCGGCGGCAGCGACGGGATCCTGATCGGGGCTCGACCGCACCCCCGCGGGCGCGGCACGTTCCCGCGCTACCTCGGGCACTATGTGCGCGAGCTCGGCATCCTCACGTGGGAGGAGGCCGTGCGCCACCTGGCCGGAACACCTGCCAGACGTCTGGGCCTCGACCGCGGCGATGCTCCACGCGGCATCATCCGGGAGGGCGCGACTGCGGATCTGGTGCTGTTCGACCCGGAGACCATCGCGGCCGGTGCCACCTTCGATGCCCCTTTCGCCATCCCTCACGGCATCGTCGAGGTGCTGGTCGGCGGCACGCCGGTGGTGTCAGAGGGTGACGTGACCGGGAGCACGCCCGGTCGCGCACTGCGGATGCCGCCCCCGGCCCACCGTTCGACGGTGCCGCTCGTCGCTTCCCGCATCGACCCGATGGTCCCCGGTTTCACATGGTCCGAGGGGACCCCGATCCTCGCCTCATCCGAGCTCGCCGCCTCAGTCGCCCGGCTGGGTGGAGGCGGTGGCGATGAGGGACTGCGGCCGATCCGTCTGGTGATCGACGAGGCCCTCGGCGCGGATGCCGCATCGGCGGGTCGCATCGGCGCAGAGGCCTTCCGGGTGAGGGTGAGCGCCTCGGCCATCGAGGTCAGCGGGGCGAGTCCCGCCGGCGTGTACCGGGGCGCCACGACGCTGCGGCAGCTCCGGGATCCGGATGCCACGACGGCGTTGATCCCGGCCGGCGTGTGGGAAGGATCACCTGCCTACAGCTGGCGCGGGACCATGCTCGACGTCGCCAGGCACTTCCGGCCCGTCGACGACGTGCGGCGACTGATCGACCTCCTCGCCGACCACCACCTCAACGTCCTGCACCTGCACCTCACCGACGACCAGGGGTGGCGCTTCGAGGTGCCGGGCTTCCCGCGTCTCACCGAGGTCGGAGCGCGCCGGGAGTCGACGCAGCTCGGACACGGGCCGCTCTCGAGCGTCGAGCCCGGCGTGCACGAGGGCTTCTACACGACCGCGGAGTTGCGCGATCTCGTCGCCTACGCACACGAGCGCTTCGTGACCGTCGTGCCGGAGGTCGAGCTGCCTGGACACATCCAGGCGGGCCTTGCCGCCTACCCCGAACTCGGCAACGTCGACGTCGGGGATGCCGTCTCCTCCGCCTGGGAGCGCTTCGGCGTCAATCCGCGCACGCTCGCGCCGACGGACGCATCGCTGGCGTTCGGGCGTGCAGTGATCGACGCCCTGTGCGACGTGTTCGATTCGGAGTGGATCGGGATCGGCGGAGATGAAGTGCCGGTGACCGAATGGGCGCAGAGCGCGGCAGCCGCCGAACGGATGCGTGAGCTCGATCTGGACACTCCGCATGACGTGCAGCCGTGGTTCACGGCTCATTTCGTCGCGCATGTTCGTTCCCGCGGGCGCACGGCGCTCGCGTGGGATGAGGTTCTCGAGGGAGACGTCCCCGAGGGGGTCCGCATTCTCGCGTGGCGCGGCGCTGCGGCGATGCGTGAGGCGCTGCGCCGGGGGATCGAGGTCGTGGCGTGCCCCGACCTCGAGGTGTACCTCGACTACCCGCAGTCGGAGTCGGAGGAGGAGCCGATCAGGGTCGGCCCACCGCTGACGATCCAGCGTGCCTACACGCTGCGCGTCGAGGAGGGCGCGGTCGGCGGCCAGGCGAACGTCTGGAGCGAGCACCTGCCCACCAGGGATCGCGTCGACTTCGCGATGTTCCCGCGCCTGGCGGCGATCGCCGAGCGGTTGTGGGAAGGGGGCGATCCGGCACCGTACGAGGGGTTCGGACGGCGCCTGAGCACGCACCTGCGACGGCTCGCTGCGGCAGGCGTGCGGTATCGTCCCCTGGACGGGCCTGAGCCCGGACAGCGCCGCCCAGGGGTGCCGGGGAAGCCTCTCACGATCGAGGCTCGGGAGAAGATCGTCGCGGGGTTGGTGGAGCGTCTCATCGAACGCTCGAACACGCTCGCCGCCGGCGATCGAAAGTAATGTAACGTTTCGGTAACCCTCGCCGCGCGTCCGCGGGCAGAGGTTGCGCAAATTTTGTTCGTAAGGTCTACTAACAAACATGTCCGTTTCGGATGAACAGCGTTCCGCATCGCCGTCAGAGTACGCCGGTGCGAATGCGCACGCCTTCGGCCCAGGGCGCCACCTGCGCTCGCGATCCAAGGTGCTTCCCGAGCACGCGCGAGGGCACAACCGCGCCTTGGTGCTCCAGACGCTGTATCACGCGGGAGCGATGAGCCGCGCTGACCTCTCTCGCGAGACGGGCCTGACGAGAGTCACGATCTCCGACCTGGTCGCCGAGTTCATCGCCGACGGCATCGTCATCGAGATGGGCGTGCGTGAAGCGGTCGGCCCTGGCAAGCCGCCGATCCTCATCGACATCGACCGCTTCGGCCACCAGATCGTCGGCCTCGACCTCTCCGGTCCCAGTGCGTTCACTGGTGCGGTGCTGAGCCTCGACGGCGATGTGCTCGAACGCCGTGAGGTACCGCGTCCGGATTCCCCCGACGGCGAGGCGGCATATGCGACCCTGCGGGAGCTCGCACAGGCCCTGGTCGCCGCCTCGACCCAGCCGCTGCTCGGTGTGGGCATCGGGGCTCCCGGCGTCGTGCGTCCTGACGGCGTCGTTCTCAGCTCGCCGAACCTCGGCTGGACGAACTTCCCGCTCGAGGCGAAGCTGAGCGTCGACCTCGATCTGCCGGTGCTCGCTCGTAACGACGCCAACGCGGCTGTGCTCGCCGAGTACACCTTCGGCGACGCGAAGGCCGACTTCATGCTGATCAAGATCGGCAGGGGTGTCGGGGCCGGGCTCATCACCGGTAGCCAGCCGCTGCTCGGCAGCCGTTTCGCGGCAGGGGAGATCGGCCACGTCGTGGTCGGAACCGATGGCGGACCGCGCTGCGCCTGTGGCAAAGACGGCTGTCTCGAGGCCTGGCTCAGCGTCAGTCGCCTGCGCGAGGCGCTCGCTGCCGACCCCGATGCCCGCGACGAGATCCTTCGCGACGCCGGCATCCGCATGGCGATCGGCATCGCGCCGATCGTCGCGGCTCTCGACCTCTCGGAGGTCGTGGTCTCAGGGCCAGCCGACCTGCTCGACGGCGTCCTGATCGATGCCGCGATCGAGACACTTCATGCGCGGACCCTCGAGGGCGTCTTCGAGGACGTCGTCGTACGCCTGACGCATCAGGACGACATCGTCCTGCGCGGGGCCGCCGTGATGGTGCTCTCCGGACAGCTGGGAGTGTCGTGATCGTCACCTCCACCATGACCGGCACGGCGGGGAGCGGCATCCGATGACGGGTGCGGGCACTGCCGACCGCCTCGGTCGGCAGATTCGTGTGGGCCTGGACGTCGGCGGCACCAAGATCGACGCTGTGGCCGTGGACCCTTCCGGCGACATCCGCGGGCGCCTCCGCCGACCGACCGGGTGGGGCGACGATGCTGTGGTCGAGAGCATCGTGACCGCAGTGACGGCCCTCGCCGACGAGAGTGTATTCCCGCTCTCCGACGTCGGATCCGTGGGCATCGGCATCCCCGGACTCGTCGACGCCGAGGCCGGGCGCGTGGATCACGCGGTCAACCTCGGCGTGGAGTCGCTGGACCTCGCCGTCAGAGCGGAGCATGCCCTCGGCGTGCCCTTCCGCGTCGAGAACGATGTGAAGGCGGCCGCCCTCGGCGCGGCCGTGCTGAGCGGAGTCGCCGGGTCGATGGCGTATCTGAACCTCGGCACCGGGGTCGCGGCCGGAATCGTGATCGACGGACGCATCTGGCGCGGTTCTCGCGGAACGGCCGGCGAGGTCGGCCATCTCTCGGTCGACCCGCGCGGACGCCTCTGCGGCTGCGGTCAGCACGGATGCGTCGAGACCTTCTGCGGCGGTGGTGCCCTGGCCAAGGCCTGGGGGCGTCCGGGCGCGCTGCCGATCAGGGACATCTTCGACGCGGCCGATGCCGGCGATCCGCTGGCTCTCGCGCTCCGCGACGACCTCTACCACGGGGCTGCGGCAGCCGTGCGCGTCCTCGTGCTCTCGGCCGACGTCGAGACCGTCGTCATCGGGGGAGGGCTCACCGCTCTCGGTGCACGGCTCGAGAACGGCATCCGCGCTGCTCTGCACGCCGGCGCGGAGGCGTCACCGTTCATGCGGTCGCTCCGCCTGGATGAGAGAATCGAACTGCTTCCGGCGGGGTCGCCCGCCGCCGCTTTCGGCGCCGCATTGGTCGGCGCATCCATCACCGAGAAGGAGATCGTTCCGCATGGCTGAGGTCGTCATCGTCGAGAATGCCGAGGCCGCCGGCGCTTTGGTCGCAACCGAGATCGTGGAGCTGATCGAGCGTCGTCGTGACGCCGTTCTGGGGCTTGCGACCGGATCGACACCGCTGCCCGTCTACCAGGCCTTGCGCACCCGGCTCGCGGGCCGCGACGTGTCGCAGGTGCGCGGTTTCGCCCTCGACGAGTACGTCGGCATCGACCCGGCGCACCCGGAGAGCTACCGGTCGGTCATCACCCGCGAGGTCGTGGAGCCGCTCGGACTCGACCCGCGACGCATCCACGTCCCCAACGGCGCGCAGGCGACGATCCAGCATGCGGGCGACGACTACGAGACGGCGATCGATGCTGCCGGCGGCGTCGACCTGCAGATCCTCGGCATCGGCACCGACGGACACATCGGCTTCAACGAGCCCGGTTCGTCCTTCGCCTCCCGGACGCGTGTGAAGACGCTCACCGAGCAGACCCGCGAGGACAACGCCCGCTTCTTCGACTCGATCGACGACGTGCCCATGCACTGCATCACGCAGGGTCTGGGAACGATCCTGAAGGCGCGTCACCTCGTCCTGCTCGCGTTCGGCGAGGGAAAGGCCGCGGCGGTCGCCGGTGCTGTCGAGGGCCCGCTCACGGCGCTCCTGCCCGGTTCGGCGATCCAGCTGCACCCGCACGCGACGATCGTCGTCGACGAAGCGGCGGCATCGCAGCTCGCGCTCGCGGACTATTACCGCTACACGTTCGCCAACAAGCCCGCTTGGCAGGGCATCTGAGGCAGCTCCGGCGGGCTCAGCCCGCCGACGTGGGCCAGGCGATCGGCAGCAGGTGTTCGACGCTCAGCGGCGCCAGCGGCAGCGTCGCGACATCGGCCGGAGTGATCCAACGCAGCTCGGCGAGCTCTGCCTGAACGGCTACGGCGTCGGGGGCGACGGATGCCGCGAAGGCCTCGGCGACGACACGATGCCCCGGCTCGTTGGCAGCCTCCGACACGAACGTTCCGAGTGGACGGAGGTCGGCTTCGTCGAGCACGACTCCGAGCTCCTCGTCCAGCTCCCGGATGAGCGTCTGCGCGGCGGACTCACCGGGCTCGGGCTTGCCGCCGGGCTGCATGAACCGCGTCGTGCCCTGTTTGCGGACGACGAGAACACGGCCTTCCTCGTCGACGATCACGGCCGCACTCACATGGATGTCAGGCATCTGGACTGAAGACCTTTCCGGGGTTGAGGATGCCGAGGGGATCGAACACTCGGGCGATCTGACGCTGGAGGTGCCACTGGTCATCGCCCAGTTCATCGGCGAGCCAGCGGCGTTTCAGGACACCGATGCCGTGTTCGCCGGTCAGGGTGCCCCCGAGTCGGATCGCGGCGCGGAAGAGCTCATCGGCGGCCGCCCACACGTGCGCCGGCGTCTCCGAGCCCTCGAAGACGAAGTTCGGGTGCAGGTTGCCGTCACCGGCATGGGCGACGGTCGGGATCGCGAGGCCGTACTCGCGTTCGATGCGTGCGATCTCATCGAACATCGCCGGCATGGCGCTGCGCGGTACCGAGACGTCTTCGATCAGGGTCGTGCCCAGCGACGCCATCGCGGCGTGCATGGAGCGACGGATCGCGAGGAGGCGCTCGCCCTCCTCGCGATCGTGTGTCACGGTCGTGATGCCGTCGTGGGCGCGCAGGATCGCGGCGATCGTCTCGGCCTCGATCCCGGCAGCTGGACCATCGGTCTGAATCGTCAGCTGGGCAGCCCCCGGGGTGGGCGAGGGGAGAGCGAGGAGCGCGTGCACGGCCGCAAGACTCGCCGCATCCATCAGTTCCATGATCGCCGGCTGTACTCCGGCGGCAGTCACCGCGGCGGCTGCCGCGGCAGCGCCTCGTACTCCGGGGAAGGTCGCGGTGATGGTGCACGTCGCACCCGGCACGAGTCTGCGCAGCTTGAGGGTTGCGCCGACCACCACTCCGAGTGTGCCTTCTGAGCCGACGACGAGCGCTGTCAGGTCGAGACCCGTCACGCCCTTGACGCTGCGGTGTCCGAGGTGCAGCAGTCGGCCGTCGGCGAGGACGAGATCGACTCCGAGCACGGCATCGCGCACGACACCGTACTTGGCGCAGAGCAGACCACCGGCGCCGGTCGCGATGTTGCCGCCGACGGTCGAGATGTCACGGCTGGCGGGGTCCGGTGCCCACCAGAGGCCGTGCTGGGCGAGTTCGGCGTTCAGCTCGGCGTTCAGGATGCCAGGCTCGACGACAGCGAGCAGATCGTCTTGGCGCACCTCGTGGATAGCGGTCATCCGCCGCAGCGAGAGCGCGATCTCACCGGTGCCCGAGTTGGCGGCACCGGCGAGGCCGGTGCCGGCACCGCGGACGACGACCGGCGTGCGCGTCGCGGTGGCGATGCGCATGGTCTGCTGCACGTGCTCGATCCGCTCCGCATGCACGACGGCGATCGGCCGACCGGCTGCGGAATGGCCGGAGCGATCGGCCCTGGCCTGCTCGAGCGAAGCCTCGCTGACGTCGACGAGCGCGCCGAGCGACTCCTGGAGGAGCGACAGGACGCTCACAAGGCGCTCACGACGGAAGTCTCACGACAGGGCGCGTCGACCGCTGAGGACTCCGGCGACGACGGCGACGAGGGCGAAGGCGGTGCCGATCAATGCCTGGCCCATCGACCACCAGGCGATCGTGACGCCGACGTAGATCAACAGTTCGACGGCCGCTCGCAGGAACGGGTGCACGCGCAGAACCGGCCGTGGCGAGAGGAACAGTGCCCAGATCAGGATCACGATGACGGGTGCTCCGACGCCGAAGATGATGTTCCACGGCAGTTCCCAGCTGGCGAAACCCCACAGTGCGAGGGACGCCACCGCGACGACCAGCACGATGGTGCGAACGATGTCGAGGGCGGAGATGACCGGGCGGTCGACGCCGGGAACGGGAGCAGGATCCGAGGACATGGATCCAGTCTATTCGGCGACGACGGCGTCCTCAGCCGGGGCGACGACCGGCTCGATGGTGTTTGCGACATCGTTCGTCTGGGCCGTGAGCGGTGCCGGCTCGACGGGAGCGGCCGGCTCTGCCTCGACGGGAGAGGGCGCTGCGGGCACGACAGGCTCCGGTGCGACCTCGGTCGGTACGACAGGTGCCGGTGCGTTCTCTGCCGGAGTTCCGACGGAGGTGAGCGCCTCGTCGACCGGCGCGGAGCCGTCAGGTGTCTCTTCGGCCGGGACCTCTTCGACCGGGGGTACATCCACCGGGGGCACATCCACCGGGGGCTCTTCGACCGGGGGCTCTTCGATCGGGGGGTCGATACCCGGACGGTTGGGCTGCAGAGCGAGCAAGGTCGTGTCGACGAACGGGGCGTCGACCGTTTCCAGGACGTATCGGAAGGTGACCTTCGTCGTCGACGCGAAGAAGAAATACTGCAACAGGTCGGGGCGGAGGTCGATCGACCCTGCTCCGGTGTCGTCGAGGACGATGGTGCTGCCGCCGCGGTGGCTGCCGTCGAGAAGCGCCTCGACCGTGGCGCCCGGCATACCGGTGATCGGCACGAGGTAGTGGATCGCGATACCCTGCGCATCCTCCGTGAAAGTGATCGTCGCCGTCGTCCACGTCGGCGCTTCCGTGGGAACCTCCGGGTCCACGGGGTCCACCGGGTCGACGGGATCGACCGGGTCCACGGGATCGATCGGGTCCACGGGATCGACGGGCTTCGCGGGTTCGACCGGGTTCGTGGGCGGCACGACTACAGGTGGTGGCGTGACGGCGGGGCCGCTCTGGTCTGCCCCGGGCTGAGAGTTCTCATCCTCCGCGGGAGGCGCGGGCGTCTCCTCGGGCACGGTGACAGGCGGTTCGATGATGACGGGCTCGTCGAGGCTCATCGTCTCGTCCGGTCCGACGTCAGCGGAGATCGATGACGGATCCTCATCTCCGGCGTTCGGAAGCGAGGTCGCGGGATCTGCGCCGGCGAGCCCGGGGATGATCGTCGCTGCGGCGACGACGCCGGCGACCACCAGCGCAGCAGAGCCCACTCCGACGAGCGCACCGATTCCGGTGAACACGCCTCCCGAGGCTCCTGCGCCCGCAGAAGAACCAGCGGTGCCACCGGCTGAGCCGCCGGCGCCGGAACCCGATCCGCCGCTACCCGCGGCACCGGAACCCGATCCGGCCGCGCCGGAACCTGAGCCGCCGGAGGTGACGAGGCCGGTCGCTGCGTGCCCCGCGCCTGAGTCACCGGCGAACACCGCGCCGGGGATGGTCGACGACATGCCGGCCAGAGCGACGATCGGCGTTCCCGCGCCCTGCAGCGTGGCGAGGTAGCCGGCCGCGCCGGTGACGCCGAGCACGAGGGGCAGAAGCACGAGGGCGAGGCGCTTGGAGACGTCCTTCGCCTCAGCGGCGACGATCATGCACCGCGCGCATTCGTCGAGGTGCAGCTCGAGTCGCTTGTGGTCACGCGTGCTGAGGTTGCCGCGAGAGTACGCACCCAGGTGCTCGATCGTCCACTGGCACTCAGAGCCGTCGGCGGCGCTGCGCAGATGAGCCTGGATCCACGCCTCACGGAGCCCTTCGCGGGCGCGGAAGGCCAACTGCGACACTGCGCCGGCCTTCATCCCGAGGAGAGGGCCGACTTCCTGCGGCTTCATCTGCTCGATCTCGGTGTACCAGAGCACCTCCTGCCAGCGGGAGGGAAGGCTGCGGAATGCTTGCGCGGTCAGGCTCCGATCGAGCGCCTCGCTCGCGGCCTGGTCGGTGGTGTCGGGGTCGGCGACCGTGTCGAGCTCATCGATCGCGGTCTCTCGGCGGGCGCGTCCCCAACCTGCCGCCGTGTTGCGGATGCTCGTGAAGAGGTAAGCGCGGAAGGATCCGTTGGGTCCGCCGCCCTTGATGATCGCCTGATAGATGCGTGTGTAGGACTCCTGCACGAGGTCGTCGGGATCGATCGACGAGGTGACCGAACGCGCAACGGACAACCCCGACGGGTAATGCCGTCGCCAGAGTTCACCGAACGCCTCCGTGTCTCCCGAACGGGTGCGGAGGATCAGGTCGGCATCGCCGATCGTTTCGTCGTGAGTCGTGTTCTCTTCGTGCACAATCATCAATCTGTCGCCGGGCGCAGGTGCGCCTCCACAGGGAGAGACGCATGAGAGCGCCTCTCATCACGCGACTTCCTCATTCTCTCGTGAATCTCCCAGGGAAGCCACCCTTTCCCCGGAACTCCGAGCCGATACCCGGGTTCGGGGATCCGTAGCCGCGACGGGTTCGGGTGGGTGATCGGACGATTCAGAAGTTTTTCGAGAAGTTGCGTAATGAATCGGGATGGGCTTCGTCTCATCCCATAGAGACAGCCGTGCGAATTCCACCGGGGGGGCGGGATTCGGGCACTGGTGCGGGGGTATTCGCACTGGACGGGTGGGTCGGGATCCTCGGGGGAGGAGCGCCCGGCCCCCCACCATCTCAGGAGGGGGAATGAGGCCGCCGATCTGGGGAACGGCGGCCTCCCACACTTTTCGATCCGAGGATCGAGACGACTTCTCGAAGTTTTTCGAGAAGTCGCGTAATGAATCGGGATGGGCTTCGTCTCATCCCATAGAGACAGCCGTACGAATTCCACCGGGGGGCGGGATTCGGGCACTGGTGCGGGGGGCATTCGCACTGGACGGGTGGGTCGGGAGCCTCGGGGGAGGAGTCCTCGGCCCACCGTCTCACGAGGGGGAATGAGGCCGCCGATCTGGGGAACGGCGGCCTCCCACCTCATCACATGAACGACCGGAGAGCGCAGAGCTGCGCGTCGCGCGCTGTGCTGCTCTCTCAGACGAGCAACCGTGGTCCTGACCACACCCGCGCGACGCGCAGTTCCGCATCCAGCAGTACGGCATCGCCGAGCATGCCGGAGCGCAGGCTTCCGAGAGCCGTGTCGCGCCCGATGGCTCGCGCTGGCGTCTCGGTCAGCGCACGGACGGCCTCGGGGAGCGCTACACCTGCCTGCACCGCCCGTTGCAACGCCACGTCCTGCGTGAGCGTCGATCCGGCGATCGATCCGGTGTCATCGGCTCTCGCCACGCCGTTCTCGACCGTGACACTCACGGCTCCGAGATCGTAGTGGCCGTCGGCGCTGCCGGCCGCAGCCATCGCGTCGGTGATCAGAGCCACCCGACCGGGCGCGGAGTCGAACACGAGCTTGATGACGTGCGGGTCGAGGTGCACGTTGTCGGCGATGGCCTCCAGCACGACGCGATGATCGGCCGCAGCTGCCAGCACCGGCCCCGGAGCGCGGTGATGAATGCCCGGCATGGCATTGAACGCGTGCGTGAGGATCGACGCCCCGGCCTCGAACGCGGCGACCGCCATCGCTGCGTCCGCGTCCGTGTGGCCGACGGCCGCGGCGGATCCTGCCGCGACGATCTGTCGAATCGCATCGAGGCCGCCTGGTAGCTCAGGCGCGATCGTGACCTGGCGAACCGTGCCGCGACCGGCGTCGAGCAGGCGAGCGACATCGGCCGCGACCGGATGACGCAGCAGCGACGGTTCGTGCGCCCCGTGGTGGCCGGGGTCGAGGAAGGGCCCCTCGAGGTGCGAGCCCAGGATGTCGGCTTCCGTCTCGGTCAGGTCGGCGATGATCGCGACGTTGCGGGCGAGCGACTCCAGCGACGCCGTGACGAGCGAGACGACAGCGCGGGTGGTGCCGTGCGTGCGGTGCAGGTCGCGTCCGGTGCGGATGGCCTCCACGCCGTCGTCGAAAGAGGCTCCTGCGCCGCCATGCCCGTGGATGTCGATGAAACCCGGGGTCAGCAGAGCGCCGGGACCGGCGACCTCCGTCGCATCGACGACGTCATCGGCCGGAGTCCACGACGATCCCGTGCCGCGGGCTGCGACGACGCCATTCTCGATGCGGACCCATCCGTCGTCGACGGCTTCGCCGCGATCGATGATCCGTGCGGAGTGGATGACCAGCGAACCGGTCGCGGAGGAGTGGGTGCTCAACGTGCGCTCCAGGGGATCTCGTCTGCGGGATGGAAGTCGACCCCCTCAGCCTTCCACAGCGGTGCGAGCGAGCCGACCCGCACGCGGAACGACTCCCAGATGCGCTCCGGAGCCTCCCGGGGCGACCAGGCGACCTCGGCCTGGGCGGCAGCGCGGGGGAAGACCAGCTGTTCGACCTCGCCGAGCGTGCGAGTCGTCTCGGACCACAGTGGGGCCTCGACACCGAGGATCGCGGTGTCCGGCACGTCGAGGACCGCAGTGGGCTCCCACTCATAGGCGGTGCGGACGTCGATGATCGCCGCCCAGGTGAGTCCGAGAGGGAAATCCTCGTCGTACTTCATGTCGAGATAGGTGACGTCCGCTGCCGACATGATGAGTGCGCCGCCGCGCTCGACGAAGTGGACGGCCTCCTCGGCATGCGTGCCCTCCGGCGTGGTCTTGCCCCAGTACTGTCCGACCGTGCCCTCTGCGATGTTCGCGGCGGAGCCCATCTCGTGCCAGGCGACCGGGATCTTGCCCGCGTCGACCACGATCGCGGTCGCGCGCTCCGCGAACAGGTCGAAGTCGGCCTGAGGGGTGCCGAGCGACTCGTCGCCGCCGATGTGGATGTACGGTCCCGGCGTCATCTCGGCGAGTTCGCGGACCACGTCGCGCACGAAGTCGTAGGTGCGCTCCTCGTGGATGCGGACGCTGGAGTGACCGACGCCCCAGCCGAGGTACGTCTCGCCGGCCACGGGCAGCGGCTGACCGAGGCGGGCGGACTCGGCGATGAGGTTGTCGTTGAGCACGGGTGCTTCGACGAGCTCCGGGTAGGCCACACCGATCGCGTGCGTGTGACCGGGGAGGTCGATCTCGGGGATCACGATCATGTGGCGCGATGCGGCGTATGCCACGATCTCGCGGTAGTCGTCCTTCGTGTAGAAGCCGCCGGGGTCGCCGTTCGCCGACGTGGCGGCCGCCCGCTCGGTCAGCAGCGGCCAGGAGTCGATGTGCACGCGCCATCCCTGGTCGTCGCTGAGGTGCAGGTGCAGGTGGTTGAGCTTGAGGGCGCTCGTGCTGTCGATGAACTTCTTCACATCGTCGACGCCGAAGAAGTGCCGTGCCACGTCGAGCATGACGCCACGTCGCGCAAAACGCGGGGAGTCGGCGACGTCGGCGCCGAGCAGCGCCCAACCGGAGCCGTCCTGGCGCAGAAGCTGCAGCAGGGTCTGGATGCCGTAGAAGAGTCCTGCCTCGTCGGCGCCGACGACGACAGCTCGATCACCGATCTCGAGCGTGTAGCCCTCGGGTGCGGAAGAGGTCGGGTCCACGAGCAGTTCGATCTCGGCGGGAGCCTCGTCGGCGACGGACAGCCTGATGCCGGTCCGGCGCTCGACCGCCTCGATCAGCTGCGCGGCGGCGGGGGAGGAGCCGAGCACGCGCGTCGTCGCGGTGATCGGCATCCGTCCTTCCCGTGCGGTGGCTGACACGGGCGCAGGTACGAGTGGAAGAGGATGAGGAAGGACCATGAACAAAACCTACCCGTCGTCGCCGTCCAGCGGAATGGGGGAAGTCGAATCGATTCTGCAACGGTCGTCCACACTCCAGCGTGCACGACGGCCGGCATCCGCTATGCTCGTACCGTCGCGACTGGCGTCTGGGTGGACTACCACCGGGGAGCGACTGACCACGGAATTCGACCGCGCGCCTGGGCCGATAGGAACACCCCTTTCGAATCCGTAGTCAGAGGAGCATGTCATGACCGACCGTTACTTCAACGCCCCGCTTTCCGAGGTCGATCCCGAGATCGCACAGGTCCTGGACCGTGAGCTGAAGCGCCAGCAGACCTTCCTCGAGATGATCGCCTCGGAGAACTTCGTTCCCGTTTCGATCCTGCAGTCGCAGGGGTCGGTGCTCACCAACAAGTACGCCGAGGGCTACCCCGGCCGCCGCTACTACGGCGGTTGCGAAGAGGTCGACGTCGCCGAATCCCTCGCGATCGAGCGGGCGAAGAGCCTGTTCGGCGCCGAGTTCGCGAACGTGCAGCCGCATTCGGGTGCCTCCGCGAACGCCGCCGTGCTGCACGCGATCGCCCGCCCCGGCGACACGCTGCTCGGTCTGTCCCTCGACCAGGGCGGCCACCTCACGCACGGCATGAAGATCAACTTCTCGGGCCGTCTCTACGACATCGTCGCCTACGGCGTGGACCCCGAGACCTCGACCATCGACATGGCAGAGGTTCGCCGCCTCGCGATCGAGCACAAGCCGAAGGTCATCATCGCCGGCTGGTCGGCATACCCGCGCACGATGGACTTCGCGGCGTTCCGCGAGATCGCCGACGAAGTCGGGGCGCTGCTCTGGGTCGACATGGCGCACTTCGCGGGGCTGGTCGCCGCGGGTCTGCACCCGAACCCGGTGCCCCACGCCCACGTCGTCTCCTCGACCGTGCACAAGACGATCGGCGGCCCGCGCTCGGGCTTCATCCTCACCAATGACGCCGAGCTCGCCAAGAAGATCAACACCGCGGTGTTCCCCGGCCAGCAGGGCGGACCGCTCATGCACGTGATCGCCGCGAAGGCGACCGCGTTCAAGCTCGCGGGCACGCCTGAGTTCAAGGAGCGTCAGGAGCGGGTGCTGCGCGGCGCCAAGCTCATCGCGGAGCGCCTCTCCCAGCAGGACGTGAAGGATGCCGGCATCGCAGTGCGCTCCGGTGGAACGGACGTCCACCTCGTCCTGGTCGACCTGCGCGACGCCGAGATCGACGGCAAGCAGTCAGAAGACCTCCTGCACGATATCCACATCACCGTGAACCGCAACGCCGTCCCGAACGACCCGCGCCCGCCGATGGTGACTTCGGGTCTTCGTATCGGCACGCCGGCGCTCGCGACCCGCGGCTTCGGCGACGTCGAGTTCACCGAGGTGGCCGACATCATCGCGCTCGCCCTGCTGCCCGGTGCCGACGTCGAGCCGCTGCGTGCCCGCGTCGACGCGCTGACCGCCGCATTCCCTCTGTACCCCACCCTGCAGCAGTAACCCCTCCCGCCCCCTCCCGCCCCCCTCTCGTCTCTCGCGAGTGCACGGGATGCTGCCGAGTGCACGGCTTGTCGATGCGATCAAGCCGTGCACTCGACGAGAAGCCGTGCACTCGGCGGGTGACCGCGGAGTGCACGGCACAAGGGGAACTCACGACTTTAAGGAAAAGAAGAACAATGACCGCGAAGATCCTCGATGGGAAGGCGGCGTCCGCCGCGATCCGAGCCGAGCTGACCGAGCGCGTCGCTGCGCTGAAGAGCACGGGGGTCACACCGGGCATCGCGACAGTGCTCGTGGGCGCTGACCCGGCATCGCAGCTCTACGTGGGTATGAAGCATCGACAGTCCGAGGCGATCGGGATGAACTCGATCCAGCGCGAGCTGCCGGCCGATGCCACGCAGGCCGATGTCGAAGCGCTGATCGACGAGCTCAACGCCGACCCCGCGTGCCACGGCTACATCGTTCAGCTGCCGCTGCCGAAGCACCTGGACACGGACGCGATCCTGGAGCGCATCGACCCGGCGAAGGACGCCGACGGCCTGCACCCGACCAACCTCGGGCGTCTGGTGCTCAACGTCAACGCCCCGATCGACACCCCGCTGCCGTGCACCCCGCGCGGTGTCATCGAGCTGCTGCTGCGTAACGACTACGACCTCAAGGGCAAGCACGTGGTCGTGGTCGGTCGCGGTGTCACGATCGGTCGCACGATCGGGCTGCTGCTCACGCGTCGCGACCTGAACGCCACGGTGACGCTGACCCACACCGGCACGGTGGACATGCCGCGCTACCTGCGCGAGGCCGACGTGATCGTCGCCGCCGCCGGGGTGAAGCACCTGATCCGCGCCGAAGACGTCAAGCCCGGAGCAGCCGTGCTCGACGTCGGGGTCACGCGCGAGACCGACCAGGAGACCGGCAAGAGCCTGGTGTTCGGCGACGTCGCCCCTGACGTCGCGGATGTCGCCGGATACCTCTCACCGAATCCGGGCGGCGTCGGCCCGATGACGGTCGCGCTGCTGATGACCAATGTCGTGGAAGCGGCGGAGCGGCTCGTCTGACGACGCGTTCTCGCCCTCTGCACAAGAAGGCGCCCATCCTGAAGATGGGCGCCTTCCGTGTTTCCGGAGGTCGGAGGAGTCGGCTCAGCCGAGTTCGTCGAGCATCCGGCGCTGCTCGGGTGTCAGGCCATCGCTGAGCTCGTCACGGGCGGCGGTCGTCTGCGCCGACTCCGGTGCGGTGGCGGTGGCTGCAGGTGCGGACTTCGCGTCGCCGCCCTTCACGCGTGCGTGCACGGAGTCGTAGATCTCTGCGGTCTTGCGCCGCATCCTGTCGTCGATCTGGTCGTAGATCATCCAGCCGAGCACCAGCGCCAGCGGCGGCAGCACGAAAGCCCAGAAGCCGGAGGCGCGCACCCCGCTCAGCCAGACCGTGAGGATCCAGATGATGACCTCGACGAGGTACACGAGGACGTACTGCACGATCTTCTCGCCCGTCTTGGTGCGCTCGGCGGCCGACTTCGCGGCGGATTTCCGGAAGGCGCCGGCGAGCAGAGGCTTCACGAAGAGGGCCGCGAGGGTCAGGATGACCGACGCCCACAGCGCGTTCCATCCGACGGAGACGCCCGGCAGCAGCAGGCCGATCAGGAGCAGCACTGCGACGTTGAACACATAGAGCGCGGCGAACCGGACGATTCCGTTCTTCATGCGTCCAGAGTCCCACATCCGCCAAGAACGGTCGACGACCTCGCTCAGAGCGCCCGGTACAGGTCCCACGCCCGCTGACACGCCTCGGCGACATCGTGCACGTGGGCGGGGTCTTCTCGGATCCAGTCCGTCCCCGGCCGATGCAGCTCTTCGACAGCCGCCGGCCCGAGCAGATACTCGCGCAGGAACTCGGCCTGCACCGCGTCGAGGGTGAGCGCGGCCGCTGCTGCCTGCGGGGCGAGCTCTCGGAACCGGGCCCCCGCTGCACGGATCTCCTGGCTGCCGAGGTACGGAGTGTTCAGAGCCACGGCGTCCGGCCGATCGACGCGGAACCCGGCACGATGGGCATCGGCGAGCGCACGAAGACGCTCAGGATCCATCGTCGGCGGGTCTGCGGGGTCGCGCTCGTCGCCGCGGGTGTCGCCGCGGTTGGAGAGGGCGACGACAGCGGGGAGCCGGTCTTCCGGAGCCCTGGCGACGTTGACCGCACCGTCGCTCGTGGTCGTGGTGTTCATGGTGTCGTGGAAAGACAATCGCGTGAACTGCCCGCCCGTGCGGAGCTTCTCGGCCACGAACCGCTCGGTCAGCTCATCCCTCGTGCGCTCGTAGACGCCCAACCCGCGCTCGCCGACCTCGACGAACGTGCGCACGAGGCGGTCACGCTCTGCATCGTCGGTCGGCACCTCGAGGATCGGGAAGAACGAGAAGGTCACCGGGCGGATCGCATCCACTCCTGACAGGTCGACCTTCTGCCAGGGGCCGGCGGCGCGGGTGCGCTCGATGGCCGTCGTCAGGTCGGCGGCGATGTCGGCCGGACGGGCACGGTTGGGATCGCGCACCAGGCGTGGATGCGGGTTGATGACGGCGACGATGCGGCGGTCGTTCCGAGCCCACTCCCGCACGATCGCGTCGGTGGCGACGTCGGTGAAGTCGTACTGCATCCGTCTTGTCAGCGCGGGGGAGAGGAACGGTACGAGTTCTTCAGGGATGCGCACGCCGGCGTGCGGACAGCTCACCAGGACATCGGCCTCGGCGATCGCCTCGTCGAGCGTGCGATGCTCGCTGTCGGCGAAGACCGTGATCTCCTGCGCGTTGAAGGTGTGCCCTTCAGGAATGAGGTCGAGGTCGCTCATGCGCTCATGCTAGCCGCGGCCCTCGACGAGGTCAGCCCTGTGGGTGCAGCGTGCTCTCGATGCCGCTGATGCGGGCCTGCTCGTCGAAGCGGAACGTCGCCGTGCCGCTGGCGTCAGACACCGTGGCGCCGGAGAAGGCCTCGTCCGTCCAGGTGAGGGTCCAGCCCGCGAGCCGCGCCAGATCCCAGACCGCGGTGCGCGCGTCGGGGAGGTTCGCACCGGAGAGCACCCGGGGCAGCGCGATGACGGCATCCGCCACCGTGAGAGGTGCGAGCGGCGCGTCGAGCAGGAACACGGCCCGTGTTCCGTTTCCGACCGGAGCGGAGTAGTACGGGGAGCGTCCGGTGAGTTCGACCGCGACGCCGCCGACCGTGTGCGCGGCCTGGGCGATCCATTCATCGTCACCTGCGACCTCGGCGGGGAACGGGACCTCGGCGGTGGTCAGCTCGGAGATGCCGTGCTCGCTGCCGTAGGCGTGCAGCTGCGCCGCGACGCCCTGGGGATCTCCGCTTGGGTGCGCCCACGCCCACAGGACCGACCGGGGTCCTGGTGCGATCGTCGCGATCAGGTGTGCGCGGGCCACGAGCTGGCGCGTCGGATCGGCGTCGGCCGTGAAGGTGAGGGTGCCCGCGGCCAGGTCCGCATCCCAGTGGTGCTCGCCGAGGGTGTCGGCGGCGGCGGAGAGAGCGTCCTGACGGAGTGCGACGAAGAGGGCGGCACGGTCGGCGAGGGGCTGGAGCGCGGCGAAGGTCATGCCGACAGTCTCGCCTGGATTGCTATGAAAACGCCAGACTCCGGTGACGCTTCGTCACGTCGCGGAACCGCCCCGCGAGGTCAACCCTGCCGAGCGCCCGCCGCGGTGACGTTGGACTCTCCGACCGCCCAGACGAACTCGGGAGTCCGACCGTTGACCGCGTGGTCTCCGAGCTGGCGTGCCTTGAAGATCCACGGATTGTGGGACGCGACCGTGCGGGCGTTGCGCCAGTGGCGGTCCAGCGCCGTCCCCGACCGCACGGCGGATGCGCCGAGCGTGTCGAACAGCCGGGAGGAGGCGCGCGGGACCAGATCGGTGAGCACGATCTGCGCCCTCGACGAGCCGAGCTCCGCGGCGATCACGGCAGCCTCCGTCTCGGGAGTACCCAGCACGTCGGCCGCATGCTGCACCGCGCGGGCGACATCGAGCACGAGCGCACGTGCCGTCGCGCTCGTCGCCGTCAGCTCCCCGACGATCTGCAGCACCTGCGGGTCGTCGGCCACGCAGTTCGCGCTCCCATGGCTGTACGTGCGGGTGCGCGCACGTACCTGGGCGACCGCGTCGCGTTCGATCGCGGCGGCGATCCCGGCGAGCACCGCCAACAGCGTGAGCTGGTAGACCGCCGTCTGATACGGGAAGCGCGAAGTGAACGGCTCGACATCCTCGTCGTCGACAGATGCGTCGGTGAACACCGCCGTGCCCGTGCCGGTCAGCGGCTGCCCGAAGCCATCCCAGTCGTCGGAGATCTCCACACCGTCCTGATGCCGGCGGATCAGGGCGGTGACGGTCTCGCCGTCGAGGTCGACGGTCGCGTCGATCCACTCGGCGAAGATGCTGCCCGTCGTGTAGAACTTGCGCCCGTCCACCCGCCACGTGCCGTCCGGTCGCTGCGACACCCGGGTCTCGTTCGTGCCGACGGCGGCCGACCCGTTCTCCGACCACGCGTTGCCGATCAGCTCACCGTCGGCGATCCGATCGAGCCAGCGGGATCGGCGTTCGCTCGGTGGCGCGGCAAGGACGTGCTCGACGTACGCGATGTGGCCGCGGAAGATCTGGGGGAGGTTCGAGTCCGCCGCGGCGAGGTCGATCAGCACCTCGGCGAACGAGGCCCAGTCGAGGCCGAAGCCGCCGTGCTCGGTCGGCAGCCGGAGCCGGCCGAACCCCGCCGCCCGAAGCGCCTCCACCTCTGCGAAGGGCAGCTCATGGTTCTGCTCGCGGGCGACGGTACCAGCCGCGATCTCCGCGAACACCGGTCGTAGACGCTCGCGCACGACCGCGCGCAGCTCCGTCTGGTCGTTCATCAGGTGTAGAGGGAGATCGGCTGGAGCTCGCCGTTCAGCGTCCAGGCGCCGACCTCGAGCTTCTTGTAGTCGATCGGATCGTGGAGCGAGTGGGTGCGGACGTTCCTCCAGAAGAGATCCAGCCCGACGTCGGCGCGCGCGGAGCTCGAACCCGTGATCTCGAAGATCCTGTTGGCGACTTCGATGCCGACCTCGGTCGATACCACCTTGACCTTGGCGATCTCGACCGCGAGCTCCCCGCGTCGCTCGGCCGTGACGGCGTCCCCTTCATCCACGACCTCGTCGAAGAGGCGTCCGGCGCGGTCCGCCAGGGCCTCCACCGCGGCGATACGCGAGGCGAACTCCCCGACCACGCGCTGCACGAACGGGTCGTCCCGGTAGGAGCCGGCCTGGCTGAGGAACCAGGCGCGGGGGCGCGCACGAACCAGGTCGAGCCCCCGCGCGAGAGCCCCTTCAGCGATCCCGAGGTAGATGTTGCCGAACGCCAGCTGGATGCCGGGCGTGATCAGTGTTGAGAACGGCTCGTCGCCGAGCTCACCGAGCACGTCATCGGCCGAGACGCGGACGTCGTCGAAACGGACGGAACCGCTGGCCGACAGCCGCTGACCGAGCGCATCCCAATCGCCGAGGTACTGGATGCCCGCGCGGTCGTGATCGAGCACGACGAACAGCACCTTGCCGTCGAGTTCACCGCCCCGGACGAGAGCCGCCGCCAGCACCACGTCGCCGGCCGATGCACCGGTCGAGAAGCGCTTGAGGCCGTTGAGTCGGAAGCTGTCGCCGTCCGCGGTCAGCTCGAGATCCGGATCCGTCGGGTTCACGGAGTCCCCCCAGATCCACCGGCCCTCGGTGGTCTTCCGGTGCCATCGCTCCTGCACAGACGGGTCGGCCGCAAAGCCGATGTTGCCCGAGTTGATGTAGTGGTAGGCGAGGATCTGGGCCACCGAGGCGTCGGCACGGGACAGGATGCGGATGACGAGGAACGCGGTCTCCCAGTGTGCGCCGCCTCCACCGAAATCGGCCGGTTCGAGCAGCGTCACCAGACCCGCCTCGCGGAGCAGGTCGAGTTCAACTGTCGGATCCTGATTCGCGCGGTCGCGCTGCAGGGCATCGCTCGCGAGCTCGTCTGCGACACGCTCCGCGACGGCGCGCCAGCGAGCGCGCTCCGCGGCGTCCGCGGTGCCGGTCCAGCGGCTGCGATTCGTGGTCTCTGCGATGACGCTCATCGGGCGCCCTCCTTCTCGGTGAGTACGGTCGGTTCGTCGAGCTCGGAGTCATCCGCTGGTCCGCCGTTCGCGGCATCCACCAGCGGACCGCCGCGCGTGCCGTCCAGGGCGCTGGGTCCGCCGACGTAGGCGCCCCGATGGGCATGCGCCGGGTGCCACTCCGGAACGACGGGAGAACCGTCGCCGGTGAGCCTTCCGCGCAACGTGCCATCGGGGTAGTCGTCCCACGTGCGGCCACGGCGGCGGAGCTCGGGGACGAGATGCTCGACGATGTCCTCGAACGATCCCGGTGTCACGACGTAGGCGATGTTGAAGCCGTCGACGCCTCCGACCTCGACCCACCGCTCGAGCTCGTCCGCCACGGTCTGCGGGCTTCCGACGATGACCGGCCCGATGCCGCCGATCCCGACATAGTGGGCGATATCGCGCGGCGTCCATCTGCGCTCCGGATCCGCCTTGGTGAAGAGCGACAGCGCCGAGCGCCCGGCATCCGTGTCGACGTATTCCAGGGGGACGTCGGGGTCGTATTGCGACAGGTCGAGTCCCGTCCATCCCGCATAGAGCGCTAGCGCGCCCTCGATCGAGACGTAGCGGCGGTATTCCTCGAGCCGGGCCTGCGCCTCTTCGTCAGTCGCGGCGACCACGATCGTGATCAGGGTGAGGATCTTCACCGAGTCCCGCGGGCGTCCGAGAGCTTCGGCGCGGTCGCGGATGTCGTCCGTCACCGGTCGAGTCGTCTCCGGACGCAGCCCGTTGATGAAGATCGCCTCACCGTGCTTCGCCGCGAACTGGCGACCACGCGGCGAGGCACCCGCTTGGAACATCACCGGAGTGCGCTGCGGGCTGGGCTCGGCGAGGTGGATGCCGGGAACCCGGTAGTGCCGCCCCACGTGTCCGATCGGGTGCACACGCGCCGCGTCGGTGAAGACACCGGATTCGCGGTCGCGGAGCACTGCCGCGTCCTCCCACGACCCCTCCCACAGCTTGTACGCCACGTCGAGGAACTCCTCGGCGATCTCGTAGCGGTCGTCATGGGCGATCTGCGTGTCGAGCCCGAGGTTGCGTGCGGCGGAATCGAGGTAGCTGGTCACGACATTCCATCCCACCCGCCCCCGCGTGAAGTGGTCGAGGGTCGAAAAGCGGCGGGCGAGCGCGTAGGGCTGCTCGTATGTCGTGGCGACGGTCACCCCGAATCCCAGGTGCTCGGTCGCGTGCGCCATCGCGGAGATCTGCACGACCGGGTCGCCGAGGGGCACCTGCGCGGCATCGCTGAGCGCCGTGGCGGCCGAGTCGCGGTAGACGTCGTAGGTCCCGAGCACGTCGGCGATGAAGATCGCGTCGAACCTGCCGCGCTCGAGCGTCTTCGCCAGTTCCACCCAGTAGTCCAGATCGTGGTATCGATCGGCCTGGTTCTCCGGGTGCCGCCAGAGTCCGGGAGCCTGGTGCGTCACGCACGTCATGTCGAAGGCGTTCAGGATGATGCGGCGTGACATGGTGCTCCTCAGACGATCGGGGACTCCGCGAACATAGCCACTCGGGTTGCGCTTCGTCGTGCGGGAAGACCCTTTGCGTCGCCGCACGACGAACTGTTACGGCCGCGACGCTTCGGTCCTCCGCCGAGACCTAGCCTGAGCGCCGATCCGCTTCCCCGACCCGACGCCTGAGGAGCCCCCATGTCATCCCTTCCGAGCCGCAGTGGACGCCGCGTCCTACTCGGCACCGCCGCCCTCGCGGCCGCGACCATCGTCATAGCCGGCTGCGCGACGCAGACTCCCGATGCCGGCGGAGCGGGCGGCGACGGGGACTTCTCCGGGCAGAGCCTGAGCGCTCTGCTCATCACCTCGCACGAGGGCGCGGCCAATTGGCTCAAGGAGCACTTCGAAGAGGAGACCGGAGCCGAGGTGAACCTCACCATCGTCCCCTACGACGAGATCGGCTCCACGCTCGCGCTCGACCAGCAGTCGGGCGCCAACACCTTCGACGTCGCGGCTCCCTGGTACGTCTCGATCGGCGACCTCGCCGAGGGCGGCTCCATCCAGGACCTCACCGACTGGATCGCAGAGACCCCCTCGCTCGAGGAGGAAGACTTCATCCCCTCGATCAACGACCCGTACACGCTGGTGGGCGATCGCCGCTACGGTCTGCCCTTCGACGGCGACACCCACGTGCTCTTCTACAACAAGGAGATCCTCGAGCGGAACGGCATCACCGAGCCGCCCGCCACCTGGGATGAGTACCAGGCCGACATCGAGATCATCACCGAGAACGAAGGCGCGGACGGCGTGTACGGCTCGGCGATCTTCGGACAGAAGTCGCCGCTGATCCTCGGTGCCGCCTACGCGAACCGACTGGCCGGCTTCGGCGGAGAGTTCGTCGACGAGGACGGCAAGCCCACGATCAACTCTCCCGAAGCGGTGGCGGCCGCTCAGGCGCTGGTGGATGCAGTTCCCTACGCCTTCCCGACCGCGGCCGAGACCGACTTCGGCGTCGGCAACGGAGCCTGGTACGACGGCAAGGTCGGCTTCATCGAGAACTGGACCGACCTCGGCGTGGGCTCGGAGACGAACCCCGACTCCAAGGTCGCGGGCAAGTGGGGTGTGACGACGCTGCCCGTCGGCGGCGACAACACCGAGGCGCGGGCGTCGCTCGTGGCTGGCTTCACGTGGGTCATCGCCGCGAACACCGAGAAGACCGACCTGGCGAAGGCGTTCATCGAGTACGCCGCGTCCAGCGAGGTCAACTCCGAGCTGATCGTCGCCGACCCCCAGACCGGCATCGACCCGAACCGCGAGTCCTCGCTCGAGAGCGCGGCCTACGGGGAGACCTACCCGGACCTGCAGCGGGTCAACCGCACGACGCTCAGCGGATCGCTCGCCTGGCCGACGGGCGAGAACGCGTCGCAGGCGGCGCAGATCCTCACCGACGAGTTGGCGAAGCTCATCGCGGGTGAGGGCGGTACCGCCAAGGAGACCCTCGACCGCGTCCAGGCCGAGTGGGAAGAGATCCTTGGCTGACGCCTCCGCGATCCAGGTGCGTGCCGCCCGCGCGTCCGGCCGAGTGCCGAGACCGGCGGGCGGCTCCGCGCGGTCTGGCACCGCACGGCTGCTCACGGCTCCTACGATCCTGTCGATCGTGGTGCTCGGCGCGTATCCACTCCTGTTCATCGTCGCCGCAGCGTTCACGGACTCCACGCTCGGGAGGCCCTTCCAGGAGTGGGTTGGAACGGCGAACCTGGAGACCGTCCTCGCCGATGCCGACGTGGTCGCGTCGTTCGGGCGGACCGTCGCGTACGCGGTCGGGGTTGCCGTCGTGAGCGTCGTGCTGGGCATCGCCATCGCCGTCGCGTTGGAGCGCGCGACCAGGGCAGGTGCGGTCCTGCGGACGCTGCTCCTCCTCCCGCTGATCACGCCCCCGGTCGTGGTCGGCACGCTGTGGAAGCTCGTGTTCAACCCCGGTGGTGGACTGCTCGCGTCGGTGCTCCCCGGCGACTCGCCCGCGCCGCTGTCGACGACGGCATGGGCGCTTCCGGCGATCGGTCTCGCCGATGTCTGGCAGTGGACACCGCTGATCGTGATCCTCGTCTATGCCGCTCTGCTCACCCAAGACCCCTCGGTCCGAGAGGCGGCATCACTCGACGGCGCCCATGGCGCGGGGCTGTTCCGGCACATCACCTGGCCGGCGATCGCTGGCACGGTGATCGCCGCGCTCTTCATCCGTCTGGTCATCGCGTTGAAGGTCTTCGACTTGGTCTTCGTCATGACGTCGGGCGGACCCGGTCAGGCCTCGACCGTGACCACATACCTCATCCAGCAGGTCGCCCTCAAAGAGTTCGACATCGGCCGCGCGTCGGCGATCACTCTCGTGTTCGCGGTCATCGTCACGGTGGTGACGCTCGTGGTGGCTGTCTTCGCGCGAAGGGCCCGACATGACTGACCGGCGCACCCGTCCGCGGCCCGTCGCGAGCTCCGTGCTCTTCGTGGCGCTCGCGGTCACCCTCGTACCGATCGCGTACCTGTTCTCGGTGTCGCTGATGGGGCGAGACGAGACCGTCTCCGGGGTCCTGTGGAGCGCTGCTCCGCACTGGGAGAACTGGGGCGATGTGCTGGCCACCGACATCCCGCGTTCGATCCTGAACTCCCTGGCCGCCGCCGTCGGCGGGGCTGTCGTGTCGCTGGTCATCGCGGTCCCCGGCGCCTGGGCCATCGCCAGGTACAACGCCGGTGGGCGCACGCTCGCCGCGACGCTGATGAGCCCGTGGCTCCTCCCGCCGATCGTCGCCGTGGTGCCGATGCTCACGCTCCTGCGCGTGATCGGTCTCAACAACACGCTCGTCGGGCTCACGCTCGTGTACGCCCTCGTCAACGTGCCGGTGGCCGTCTGGCTGCTGGAGGGGTTCATCCGACGCCTGCCCGTGGAGATCGAGGAGGCGGCGCGCATCGACGGAGCGGGGACGCTGCGGATGCTCTGGTCGGTCGTCGTGCCGCTGCTGTTGCCGAGTCTCGTCGCGATCGGCATCATCGTCGCGATCCTCAACTACAACGAGTTCCTGCTCGCGACGTTCCTCACCCAGAGCGTGGACGCGCAGACCTTCCCGGTCGCCCTGTCGCTGTTCTACGGCGACCGCACGCCGCACTTCGGCAAGATCGCCGCCGCGTCGTTCATCGGCGTGATCCCGGTCTTCGCGGCCGCGGTGTTCTTCCAGCGCTGGCTGGTGGGCGGGCTGACGGCAGGCGCGGTGCGGTGATCGTGGTCTCGCCCGGAGCCGGACTCACTCAGGCGCGCCGAGGTGGGGTATCGGGATTCAGGGCGCCGTCGGCCTGCCCATGCTCCACACGCTCGGCACCAGCAGGGTGATCAGCGCGATCACCGCGTAGATGGCGCCGGAGGTCACGAGCACGGTCCCAGGATCCGCATGCGTGATCAGCCACCCGTAGATCAGGGTGCCGATCGGCATCACGACGAAGCTGCCGAGCATGTCGTAGCTGGACACCCTGGACAGCTTCTCGCCCGGGATGTTCTCCATCATCGCGAGGTTCCAGCCGGTGCTGAAGACCTCGGCGCCCGCACCAGCGATGAACGCGGCCATGGCGAGCAGGACGATGGCGGGATGGAGGCCGAGGATCGTCACCGGGATCGCGAACGCCGCCATGCCGATCATGCCGTAGCGCAGCGGTCGTCGCAGCGGGAACCACATCAGCAGCAGCGTCATCAGCAGCACGCCCGCGCCCTCGGCGCTGACGACCCACCCCCAGCCGGTGATGCCGAGCAGGTCGTTGTTCTTGGCGATGTAGGGACCCACGACGCCCCACGCGCCGACGTGGATGGCGTTCATGACCATGAAGGCCAGCACGATCGTCCAGAGCCACGGTCGACTCCAGAACTCCCGCCAGCCGATGCGGAGGTCGTGGAACATCGTGGTGCCGCCCGCGTGCGACGGGGGAGGGAGCTTCACGAGAGCCAGCACCGGGATCGCGATCACCCAGCCGACAGCCTGCACCACCATCGCCCACGCGGGGCCGGCCGTCGCCACCAGGATGCCCGCGATGATCGGACCGCCGATCGTCACAGCAGAGCGCACGAACGACAGCATCGCGTTCGCCTGCTGCAGATGCTCTGGCGTCGTCAGCTGCGGGATGATGCCCTGCATCGCGGGCAGCACGAACGCGGTCGAGGCCCCGTTCACGATCGAGAGCACCACGAGCAGCGGGATCGTGGCGTTGCCGGTGAACAGGAGCGCCGCGATCGTGCCGATCGAGAGGATGTCGACCACGTAGCAGGCCTGGATGATCAGCGCCCGCGGCAGGCGGTCGGCGATCACCCCGCCGAACAGCACGAAGATGATGTTGCTCACGGTGAAGGCGGCCAGCACGAAGGACAGCGACCGGGCGTCGTTGTCTATCTCCAGTACCGCGAACGCGAGGGCGATCGACGACATCGAACCCGCGATCATCGTGATCGCGCGGGCCAGGAAGAACCAGCGGAAGTTGCGGTCCTGCATCGCGGCGAGCCCGCGGCTCACCTCACGACCTCACTCCAGTGCATCCGGCCATCCTGCCACGGGCCATGGCCTTTCGAATCGCGCAAATGGTCGCTTCGGGGCCTGAAACAGGGCCAGTTGCGCGATTCGAAAGGCTCAGTAGCTGGCGCGGGAGGTTCCGTCGGCGGAGATGAACCGGGCGGCGAGGGCTTCGGATGCTCGGGCGAGCAGGGCGACATCCGCGCCGACCGCCACGAAGTCGGCACCCGCTGCGAGGTAGGCGTCGGCTGCGGTCGGGTCGAACGCATTCACACCGACAGCCTTGCCAGCGGCCTTGACTGCGGCGAAGACCTTCTCGACCGCGGCAGTGACGTCGGGATGGGTCTGCTGACCGAGCAGACCCATCGACGCTGACAGGTCGGAGGGGCCGACGAACACCGCGTCGATGCCGTCGACCGCTGCGATGTCAGCTGCGGCTTCGACGCCGGCGGCCGTCTCGATCTGCACCGTGAGGGAGATGTGCTGCGCGGACTCCTGCAGGTAGCGATCGACGCGGTTCCAGCGGGCGCTGCGCGCCAGAGCGCTGCCCACTCCGCGCACGCCCTCCGGCGGGTAGCGGGTGGCGGCGACGGCGGCACGGGCCTCGTCGGCCGACGACACCATCGGCACGATCAGGTTCTGCGCCCCGAGGTCGAGGATCTGCTTGATCGCGACGGTGTCATTCGACGGCACCCGCACGAGCGGAGCGATCGGGTACGCGGCGACCGCCTGAAGCTGCACGAGCACGGATTCGAGCGTGTTGGCTGAATGCTCCATGTCGATCAGGAGCCAATCCAGGCCCGACCCCGCGGCGACCTCGGCGAGCAGCGGGCTGCCGGTGCACGCCCACATGCCGACGAACGGACGATCGGATTCCGCGAGCTGCTCGCGGAACGAGGGGGCTAGACGAAGCGGCATGCAATTGTTCCCATCGGTCCGTAATCGCACAGCACTTCATCGCCGCGCGACACCCACATAGGGCGCGTGAACGATCCTGCCAGGATGATCTCCCCGGCCTCGAGACGCGCGCCGTGCTGGTGGAACTTGTTCGCGAGCCACGCGACCCCGGTGGCCGGATGACCGAGTACGCCGGCCGCGACACCGGTCTCCTCGATCTCGCCGTTGCGGGAGAGGACCCCCGGAACCCAGCGCAGATCGATCTCGTCCGGGCGCTTGTGCACCGAGCCGAGCACCATCGCCCCGTAGGCGGCGTTGTCGCTGATCGTGTCGACGATGGTGCGCCCCTCGAGCTCGATGTGCGAGTTCAGCACTTCGAGTGCCGGCACCGCGTAGTCGATCGCCGCGAGAGCATCCTCGAGGGTGCAGTCCGGGCCCTCCAGCGGGCTCTTCAACACGAACGCCAGTTCGACCTCGATGCGCACGTTCGAGAAGTGGTCGACGGGGATCGCGGCACCGGACTCGTAGACGGTGTCGTCGAACATCACGCCGTAGTCGGGCTCGGAGATGCCGGTCGCCTGCTGCATAGCCTTCGACGTCAGACCGATCTTGCGCCCGACGAGCCGGCGCCCTGCGGCGATCTGCGAGTCTCGCCAGACGCCCTGGATCGCGTACGAGTCCTCGACCGTCGCCTCCGGATATCGTGCCGTGATGCGCGGGATCACCGCATGCGTGCGGTCGGCCTCCGCGAGCTCCGCCGCGATCTGCGTGATCGTCTCTGCTGACAGCATCCGTTCCTCCTATGTCTCACTGCGACCTAGAGCTGGTGGCCGAGCTTGTACTCGCCCTGCTTGTACTCGGGCATGTCCTTGTCGTCGTCGGAACGCGTGTACGAGAAGCCGTCGGCGCCGATGGTCACCGCCATCTCGCTGGAATCGGTGCGGGCGACGACCGGCTGCGGGTTGCCGTCGAGGTCGAGCACCAGCGAGGCATCCGTGTACCAGGAGGGGACCACGGGGTTTCCCCACCAGTCACGGCGTTGGTTGTCGTGCACGTCCCACGTGATGACCGGGTTGTCGGGGTCGCCGGTGTAGTAGTCCTGCGTGTACACCTCGACGCGGTGTCCGTCGGGGTCGCGCAGGTAGAGGTAGAACGCGTTCGAGACGCCGTGACGGCCGGGACCGCGCTCGATCGAGTCGGAGCGGCGGAGGGCACCGAGCTTGTCGCAGATCGCGAGGATGTTGTGCTTCTCGTGCGTCGCGAAGCACACGTGGTGCATGCGGGGGCCGTCGCCGCCGGTCATGGCGGTGTCGTGCACGGTGGGCTTGCGGCGCATCCAGGCGGCATAGACCGTGCCCTCCTCGTCCTGGATGTCTTCCGTGACGCGGAAGCCGAGATCCTGCATGAAACCCACGGCGCGGGGTACATCGGGGGTGACCTGGTTGAAGTGGTCGAGGCGCACCAGCTCGCCGGGGATGTGCAGGTCGTAGCGCCACGACATCCGCTCGACGTGCTCGGTCGCGTAGAAGAACTCGTAGGGGAAGCCGAGCGGGTCGACCACGCGCACCGAGTCGCCGATGCCCTTGACGAAGCCGTTCTCGTTACGGCGCACATCGCAGCCCAGCTCGGTGTAGAACTCCACGGCGCGGTCGAGGTCTTCCGGGGTGCGGACCCGGTACGAGAAAGCGGCGACAGCGGCGACCGGCCCCTTGCGCAGCACGAGGTTGTGGTGGATGAACTCCTCGGTCGAACGCAGGTAGATCGCCTCGTCGTCTTCCGTGGTCACGTACAGGCCGAGGACATCGACATAGAACTGGCGGGAGGCCGCGAGGTCGGTGACCACGAGCTCCATGTACGCGCAGCGGAGGATGTCCGGGGGCGAGCTCTGCGGCGTCGCGACCGGGTTGTCCGAACGGATCGGGGCCTCCTGGGATACGTAGAAGCCCGAGGAGGTCAGGGTCATGTCTTCGCGGTGTGTCATGTCAGCGTCCTTGCGTGAGGGTTCCGGTCGCATTTGCTGTCGTTTCCGCGCCGGCAGAGCGACAGCAAATGCGACCGGAATGAGACAGCGGGGTCAGTTCTTGCCGAAGGTCGGGTTGTGGGAGTGGGCCGCGAGCGTGATGTGCACGCTCTGCTGGTCGGTGTAGAAGTCGATCGAACGGTAGCCGCCCTCATGACCGAGGCCCGAGGCCTTCACTCCGCCGAAGGGGGTACGGAGGTCTCGCACGTTGTTGCTGTTCAGCCACACCATGCCCGCCTCGACCGACTGCGCGAAGTTGTGCGCGCGCTTGAGGTCGTTCGTCCAGATGTAGGCGGCGAGGCCGTACTTGGTGTTGTTCGCGAGCGACAGGGCCTCTTCATCGGAGTCGAACGGCGTGATCGCGACGACCGGGCCGAAGATCTCCTCCTGGAAGATGCGGGCGTCGGGGGAGACGTCGGCGAACACGGTCGGTTCGACGAAGTTGCCCTCCTCGAAGCCGTCGGGGCGACCGCCGCCGGCGACCAGGCGACCCTCGGTCTTGCCGATCTCGACGTAGCTCATGACTTTGGCGTAGTGCTCGGGGTGCACGAGCGCTCCGACCTCGGTGGCGGGGTCGTGCGGGTAGCCGACCTTGACCCGCTTGGCCTGGGCGGCGTAGCGCTCGACGAACTCCTCGTAGATGGAGCGCTCGACGAGGATGCGGGAGCCGGCGGTGCAGCGCTCGCCGTTGAGGGAGAAGACGCCGAAGATCGTGGCGTCGACGGCTGCTTCGAGGTCGGCGTCGGCGAACACCACTGCCGGGGACTTGCCGCCGAGCTCCATGGACAGGCCCTTGAGGAACGGTGCGGCGTTGCCGAAGATCAGCTGTCCGGTCGAGCTCTCGCCCGTGAAGGAGATGAGCGGCACGTCGGGGTGCTTCACGAGAGCGTCGCCCGCATCCTCACCGAGGCCGTTGACGAGGTTGAAGACCCCCTTCGGGAGGCCTGCTTCCTCGAAGATGCCGGCCCAGAGCGAGGCTGACAGCGGCGTGAACTCGGCGGGCTTGAGCACGACCGTGTTGCCGGTCGCGAGTGCGGGACCGAGCTTCCACGACTCGAGCATGAAGGGCGTGTTCCAGGGCGTGATGAGGCCGGCGACGCCGATCGGCTTGCGGTTGACGTAGTTCATCTGGCGGCCGGGCACCTTGAAGGCGTCGTCGGACTGCGCCACGATCAGGTCGGCGAAGAAGCGGAAGTTCTCGGCGGCGCGGCGGGCCTGGCCCAGCGCCTGGGTGATCGGGAGACCGGAGTCGTACGACTCGAGCTCGGCCAGACGCGCGTCGCGGGACTCGACGATGTCGGCGATCTTGTGCAGCACGCGCGAGCGCTCGCGAGGGAGCATCCGCGGCCAGGGTCCCTCGTCGAACGCGCGCTTGGCGGCTGCGACGGCGAGCTCGATGTCGGCCTTCTTGCCGGCGGCGGCGGTCGTGTAGGTCTGGTTCGTCACCGGGTCGAGCACGTCGAAGGTGTCGCCGTCGACGGAATCGACGAAGGCGCCGTCGATGTAGTGCTGGATGTGGTCGGGGAGGTCGGCGGGGATGCGCGAATCGGTCATGAGTCTTCTCCGGTCGTCTGGGCGGAAGTCGTCTGTGCGGAAGTCGTCTGGGCGGAACGGGTGTGCAGCGCATCGAGGAACGCGTCCATCGTGCGCCAGCGGTGGTTGCGGGCGGCGAGTTCGATCTCGAGCGGGTCTGCGCCCGCGCGGATGAGTTCGAGGATCTCGGTGTGCTCTTCGACCGAGTGCTGGGCGCGTCCGGGGATCGAGGCGAACGTCGTGTCGCGGATTCCCGAGAGCCTCGACCAGCCGCGGTGCACGAGGTCGAGCAGATGAGGGTTGGGGCACGGCTCGAACAGCACCGAATGGAACTGGCGGTTGAGCTCGGTGAAGGCGTGGGCGTCGAGGTGGTCGAGCATCTGTGACATCCGCTCGTTGATGCGGGCGGCCTCATCGAGGGCGTCCGCATCGAGCAGGGGAGCGGAGAGCGCGGTGGCGCAGCCCTCGACGAGGCCGAGCGTCTGCATGGTGTGCGCGTATTCGCTCTCGTCGACGAGGGTCACCCGCGCTCCGACATTGCGCTCGAACGTCACGAGGCCTTCTGCTTCGAGGCGGCGGATCGCCTCACGCACCGGGACGACGCTCATCTTCAGGTCTTCCGCGATCGATCCCAGCACCAGCCGGTAGCCGGGACTGAACATGTGCCCGGTGATGCGCGAGCGGATCCACTCGTACGCGACCTCGGACTTGCTGGCCGCCGTCGTGGTCATCGAGCGCTCCGGTCGGCAGTCGCTTCCTCGTAGCGGGCGCGCCACTCGGCGTTCAGGGGGAACAAGCCGTCGACCGGGTGACCAGCGGCGACCTGTTCGGCGATCCAGGCGTCTTCGATCTCCTGTGCCACGGCACCAGCTGCCACCTCTTCCGCGAGGGCGGGAGGGATGACGATCACGCCGTCGCTGTCGCCGACGATGATGTCGCCCGGCTGCACGGTCGCGCCCCCGCAGGAGATCGTGACATCCACGTCCCACGGCACGTGCTTGCGGCCGAGCACCGAGGGGTGCGCGCCCTGCGAGAACACGGGAAGGCCGATCTCGGCGACCGCGTCGAAGTCGCGGACCCCGCCGTCTGTGACGACGCCGGCCGCGCCACGAACCTTCGCGCGCAGGGCGAGGATGTCGCCGAGGGTGCCGGTGGTGGCGTCGCCCCTGGCTTCGATGACGATGATCTCTCCGTCTTCCACCGCGTCGAATGCGCGCTTCTGCGCGTTGTACCCGCCGCCGTGGGTCTTGAAGAGGTCCTCGCGGAACGGCACGAAGCGCAGTGTCTTCGCGGTGCCGACGATCTTGCTGCCGGGGATGTTCACCGACACTCCGTCGATGAAGCAGGAGTGGTGTCCGCGCTTGCGGAGCTGGGCCGAGAGCCCGGCCGTCGGAGCTTCGAGGAGCTTGGCGCGCAGTTCGGGGGAGAGAGCAGGACCCTTCTCGACGGGTGGCAGGCCCGCTTCCTCGCGGGAGCCCCAGGCTTCGGTGCGCTGCAGGTCGTCGACGGCCGGCAGCGAACCGAGGTCGCCGTCGAAGGGGGCTTCGCCCTGGGTCACGGTGGTGACGAGACGACCTGAGGTCGGGGCGCCGGGAGCATCAGGAGCATCGACCTCGACCTCGACGACATCGCCGGGGACGATGACCGATGAGCCTGCGGGGGTGCCGGTGAGGATCACGTCGCCGGGTTCGAGCGTGAAGTGCTGGGAGAGGTCGGCCACGAGCTGCGCGAGCGGGAAGATGAGCCCGGCGGTGGTGTCATCCTGTCGCAGCTCTCCGTTGACCCAGGTGCGCACGCGAAGGGCTGCGGGGTCGACGGTGCGGGCATCGATCAGCTCGGGGCCGAGCGGCGTGTAGCCGTCGCCACCCTTCGAGCGGACGTTCGAGCCCTTGTCGTTCGCGCGCAGGTCGTACAGGCCGAGATCGTTCGAGGCGGTGACCCCACCCACGTGTGCCCATGCCTCGTCGAGCGAGACGCGACGCGCGGCGGTGTCGATCACGAGGGCGATCTCACCCTCGAAGGCGAGAAGCTCGGTGCCGGCTGGGCGTTCCACGGTACCGCCGGAGACGCCGACGGAGCTGGCCGGCTTGAAGAAGTAGGACGGGCTGGCGGGGCGTCTGCCGCGCTGGTCGGCACGGGAGGCATAGCTCAGGTGGATCGCGATGATCTTGCCGGGGCGGTTGATGGGGGCCGTCACGGGGCGCCTCCTTGCGCTCGTCTGCGATGTCGTTCCGGACGCCTTGTGCGTCGTATTCGAAATCATATATCATCGGTTCACCCCTCGGCAAGCACTTCGGATCCGCTCCGCTGCACGCCGTGACAATGCGGTCACAACCAAAGGAGACACCCCATGAGCGGGCAGTCACAGGATGGGTTCACACCCACCGGAACCATCGCGACGACGGCCGATCGGCGCCGTGTCGTGTTCGCCACCGTCGTCGGCACCACCGTCGAGTGGTACGACTTCTTCATCTACGCGACGGCCGTCGGGCTCGTGTTCGGACAGTTGTTCTTCGAGCCGCTCGGGGCCAACAGCGCCCTGATCGCCTTCGCCACCGTCGGGGTGAGCTTCCTCTTCCGGCCACTGGGCGCATTCCTCGCCGGCCACTACGGCGACAAGCTCGGACGCAAGACCGTGCTGATGTGGACGCTGATCCTGATGGGTGCGGCCACAGCGCTCATCGGCCTCCTGCCCACGTACGAGACGATCGGCATCACGGCGCCGATCCTGCTGGTGCTCCTGCGCATCATCCAGGGCATCTCGGCCGGCGGCGAGTGGGGCGGGGCGGTGCTGATGGCCGTCGAGCACGCCCCGCGTAAGAAGCGCGGCATCTTCGGCGCCTCGCCGCAGATCGGCGTGCCGCTCGGGCTCCTGCTCGCCTCCGGAGTGATGGCGCTGATGACGGTGATCGCTCCCGGCGATCAGTTCGCGGCCTGGGGCTGGCGAGTGCCGTTCCTGCTCAGCGTCGTGCTGATCCTCGTCGGGTACTACGTGCGCCGCAAGGTCGAGGAGAGCCCCGTCTTCACCGAGCTCGCCGCGCGCAAGGAGAAGGCGCGGATGCCGATCGCGCAGCTGTTCCGCAAGCACCTGCTGCTCGTGATCATCGCCGCGTTCGTGTTCGCCGGCAACAACGCGGTCGGCTACATGACCACCGGTGGCTACATCCAGGGCTACGCCACGAACCCCGAGGGCCCGATCGGTCTCGAGCGCGGTCCGGTACTCTGGGCCGTCGCCGGCTCTGCGGTCACCTGGTTGCTCACGACGCTGCTCGCCGGCTGGCTGTCCGACCGCATCGGCCGCCGCACGACGTACATCATCGGCTGGGCTCTGCAGCTGGTCGGTGTGTTCACGCTGTTCCCGCTGGTCAACACCGGCGAGATCGGCCTGCTGTTCGCCGGGCTCGCGATCCTCACGATCGGCCTCGGCTTCACGTATGGGCCGCAGGCCGCGCTGTACGCCGAGCTGTTCCCCGCGAGCATCCGCTTCTCCGGCGTCTCGATCTCGTACGCGATCGGTGCCATCGCCGGTGGGGCCTTCGCTCCGACCATCGCCACCGCCATCGTCAGCGCGACAGGGTCGACGCAGGCCGTCACCTGGTACCTCGCGGGTATGACCGTGCTCGGCCTCATCGCGACGCTGCTGCTGCGCGACCGCTCCGGCATCCCGCTGGGGCCCGACCACGAGGAGGAGCAGTCCGTCAGCCCGATCTACGGACTCGCCAAGGCCTGATCACCCCCGCGTCGTGACCTGCTCCCGTCGCGCTTCCTGTCTGCCGCATCCCTGCGGTGCGACAGAAAGTGCGACGGGAGCTTTCGTGCGGTGTCCGGGATGCGGAGCCGTCAGCCGTCGAGGGACTCGCGGATGACGGCTGCGGAGCGCTGGAGTCTTGCCGCGATGTCGGCGTCGTCGAGGTCGGTCGCCACGTGCACCACGGCGATCGCTGCCGGCCGCTGCCCGCGGAGGGCGAGCGGAACCGCCACGGACTGCACCGTGGGGATGACTTCGTCGTGGCTCGTCGCGTAACCACGGTTCCGCGTCGCATCGACGTCGGCCGGGAGCGAGGCGGGGGCATCGCCGGGCCAGTCGGCCTCGGACAGCTGGGCCAGGATCGCCTTGCCGGGGGCGCCGACGGTGACCGGATGCCGGGCTCCTGGGCGCTGGGCGACGCTCGCGATCGCGTGACGTGGTTCGACGCTCGCCAGAGTGATGCACTCGGTGCCGTCGAGCACGGCGAGAAAGCAGGTCATGCCGAGTTCGTTGGCGATCGCGGTGAGCTCGGGCAGGGCCTCGGCCTGCAGGTCATGGGCGACCCCGGCGGCGAGTGCCGCCATCCGAGCGCCGAGGTTCACGGCTCCTGAAGCATCGCGCGTCACGAGCCCGTGGTCTTCGAGCGTGCGGAGCAGGCGGTAGGCGATCGAGCGGTGCACGCCGAGGCGAGAGGCGATCTCGTCGATCGTGAGGGGTCCGCGCGCATCGGCAAGTACCTCGAGGATGCGGATGCCGCGACTGAGGGTCTGCGAAGCGGGTGAGGGGGTCGTGCTGTCGGGCATGCGGGCGCTCCCTTGCGATCGAAGACGGCGCGGCTTAGGCTGTGTTCAATAGTAGAACTCCGTGTTCGAATATAGAACACTCGGGCTTCGGATGCAAGCCCCGATGATCAACACCCGCCACCGCAACACCCGACGAAGAAGTCCGGAAGGAATCGACGACGATGCAGTTCCACCACCACGGCTACGTCTCCGCTGACCCGCGCGTGCAGGACGCCGCCGGCATCGGGGCGGCGCGGTCAGCCGACCTCCCCGACGAGATCGACGTGCTCATCGTCGGCTCGGGGCCTGCGGGAATGCTGCTCGCCGCCCAGATGTCGCAGTACCCCGGCATCTCCACCCGCATCATCGAGAAGCGCGATGGACGTCTTCCGCTCGGGCAGGCCGACGGCATCCAGCCGCGCAGCGTCGAGACGTTCCAGGCGTTCGGGTTCGCCGAGCGGATCATCGCCGAGGCCTACAACATCGGCTGGATGAACTTCTGGGGCCCGAACCCCGACAAGCGCGACGAGATCGTCCGCACCTCCCGAACCTCCGACTACGCGTACGACATCTGCGAGTTCCCGCATCTGATCGTGAACCAGGCGCGCGTGCTGGACTACTTCGCCGAAGCCGCGGCGAACGGACCGGGGCGCATCGTCCCCGACTACGGGGTCGAGTTCGCAGGCCTCACGGTGCACGACGAGGGGGAGTACCCCGTCGAGGTACGGCTCCGCTACGTCGCAGGGGAGCGCGCAGGCGAGGAGCGCACGATCCACGCCAAGTTCGTCGCCGGCTGTGACGGCGCGCGCAGCGGTGTGCGCCAGGCCATCGGACGCACGCACGTCGGTGCCTCAGCCGCACACGCCTGGGGCGTCATGGACGTGCTCGTCAACACCGACTTCCCGGACTGGCGCACCAAGTGCGCCATCAACTCCGAGGCGGGGAACATCCTGCACATCCCACGCGAGGGCGGGTACCTCTCGCGGATGTACATCGACCTCGGCGAAGTCGCCGACGACGACGATCACCGCGTGCGGCAGACACCCATCGAGGAGATCATCCGCCGCGCCAACGAGATCCTGCACCCGTACACACTCGACGTGCGCGAGGTCGCCTGGCACAGCGTGTACGAGGTCGGCCACCGCGTCACCGACGGCTTCGACGACGTGATCGACGGCTCCGGGCGCACGCCACGCGTGTTCCTCACCGGCGATGCCTGCCACACGCACAGCGCCAAGGCCGGCCAGGGCATGAACGTGTCCATGCAGGACGGCTTCAACCTCGGCTGGAAGCTCGGCTCGGTGCTCACCGGCCGTGCTCCCGAAGCCTTGCTTGCCACGTACGGCGCCGAGCGGCGCCCCGTCGCCCAGCAGCTCATCGACTTCGACCGCGAGTGGTCGACCCTGATGGCCCGCAAGCCGGAGGAGATCTCCGACCCCAACGAGCTGGCGACCTACTACCTCGCCACGGCCGAGTTCCCGTCCGGGTTCATGACGCAGTACACCTCGTCGATGATCACGGGGACCGACGCGCACCAGGCGCTCGCCGCGGGGTACCCGCTGGGGAAGCGGTTCAAGTCGGCGGAGGTCATGCGGGTAGGAGACGGCAACGTCGTGCACCTCGGACACCACGCGAAGGCCGATGGACGTTGGCGGGTCTACGCCTTCGGCGACCGCACCGGTGAGGCGCTCGCCGCGTGGGCTGCGAAGGCCGAACCGCTGTTCGCGCGCTTCACTCCGGCAGACGCCGACGTCGACGCGGTGTTCGATGTGAAGGCCGTGTACCAGCAGCCGTTCGAAGAGGTCGAGGTCACCTCCGCGCCCGCGTTGTTCCAGCCGAAGACCGGCCCGCTCGGACTCACCGACTGGGAGAAGGTCTATGCGGCAGGCCCGAGCAAGTGGACCGAGACCGACATCTTCGCGGCGCGCGAGCTCTCGCGTGACGGTGTGGTGATCGTGGTGCGCCCCGACCAGTACGTGGCGGCGATCCTGCCGCTCGACGAGACAGCCGAGCTGGCCGAGTTCCTCGAGGGGGCGTTGCTGCCGGCGCGCTGAGGCTCGGCTCGGCTCGGGAGGACTTCTCCCCGTCGGGCGGAGCTTCGGGGCAGAATCTTCCTCCCGAGGTGGAGTTCTCCTCCTGAGGCGGTGACTTCGTCGGCATGACACGTGTCATGCCGAGGAGATGACATCGCCCTCCGGTCTCGCCGTCGCCGGGCGGCGAGGCTGGAAACATGAACAGCTCCTCCGTTGACGGGTCGGCGACGCGGGTCACCGCGCGACCGGCATCAGGTGCCTCGACCGACGATCCGGTGGTGCTCGAGCTGAGCGGCGTCACGCGTCACTACGGCGCGGGCGAGCGCCGCGTGCAGGCGGTCGACGGGGTGGACCTGTCGATCCGGCGTGGCGAGGTCGTCGCGCTGCTGGGGCCGAACGGCGCCGGCAAGACGACCACGCTCGACATGCTGCTCGGACTCACAGAACCCAGCAGCGGCACGGTGCGGGTGCTCGGTGTCACGCCGGAGCAGGCCACCTCGAGCGGGGCGATCGGTGCGGTGCTGCAGACCGGTGGGTTGCTCGGTGATCTGACCGTGGGAGAGACCGTGCGCCTCATCGCCTCCCTGTATGGCGCACAAGCGCTCGGCAGGGTGGGCGAAGTCATGGCCCGCGCGGACCTGGACCACCTCGCCCGTCGGCGTGTGTCGAAGTGCTCCGGAGGTGAACAGCAGCGCGTGAAGTTCGCGCTCGCGATGGTCTCCGACCCCGACATCCTGGTGCTCGACGAACCGACAGCCGGCATGGATGTCACGGCACGGCGCCACTTCTGGGATGTCATGCGGGCGGATGCGGATGCCGGACGCACGATCATCTTCGCCACCCACTACCTGGAGGAGGCGGAGCAGTTCGCCCGGCGGACCGTCGTGATGCATCGTGGAACGGTCGTCGCGGATGCCCCCACCGCGTTGCTGCGCGCAAGCCTCGGCGAGCGGACCGTCTCGGCGACGGTCGACGAGGACTCTGCCGCGCTCGTGACGAGGTTGAGCGCGACCGATGGCGTCATCGCGGTGCGGGTCGACGGAGATCGCCTGAGCCTGCGCGCCACTGATTCCGATGCCGCCGCCCGCATCCTCCTCGACAACGGCGCTCACGACCTCGAGATCGCCGCACCCACCCTCGAAACCGCCTTCACGGCCCTGACGGAGAACTGACATGCTCGTCTCACCCACCATGCTGCGCATCGAAGGCGTCCGCCAGCTGCGCAACCCGTACACGCTCGCGTTCACCCTGGCGATGCCGGTCGCGATGTATCTGCTGTTCGGTGCAGGTATGGGCTACGGCTCCCTCTCCGCCGGCCACGGCAACGTCTCGTTCTACGTCATGACGTCGATGGCCGCGTACGGCACGGCCGTCGCCATGAGTTCGCTGACCTCGCTCGCCGCGACCGAGGCGAAACAGGGGTGGGGTCGCCAGCTCGCCATGACGCCGTTGACGACGGTCGGATACGCGCTGACCAAGCTGCTCACCGCCGTCGCCTTCGCGGCGCTGGCGCTGGTGGCGGTGTTCACGGCCGGGATGATGACCGGGGCGCAGGCCGAAGACGCCTGGCGGTGGGTCGCGACGGCGGGCATCATCCTCGGGATCGGATTGATGTACGGGCTCTTCGGTCTCGGCGTGGGGCTGTTCTTCAGCTCCGACTCGGCTGCCGCTCTCGCCTCGATCTCGATGACGTTCTTCGCGTTCTTCGGCAACGTGTTCATGCCGCTCGACGGCGTGATGCTCGACATCGCCCGGTTCACCCCGCTCTACGGCTTCGTCGCGCTGAGCCGGTGGCCGCTGACCGACGGGGTGCTGACCACCGGGCAGAGCGATCCGCTGTGGGCGCTGTTCCTCAACGTCGTCGTCTGGCTCGCGCTCTTCGCGCTGCTGGTCATGATGGGGATGAAGCGCTCCAGGGCGCGCCAGTAGTGGCATCCGGTAGCAGTGGCGGGCGACGACAGTAGGTTGGACGAATGACGCAGCACTCGATCCCCGAGGATCCGGGGACGAAGGGGCCCGCCGGCGAAGCCGCGCAGTTCGCAGCCGCGGGTGCGGCCCCGGCGGCGTGGGCGGCCCCCGGTGCACGCCGCGCTACAGGGAAGGATCCCTGGGCCCGCTTCGGGTGGCTGATGGCCGTGATCTGGCTGGTCTTCCTCATCTATCCGGTGATCGCGCTGCTGCGCTCCGCGGCACCGCTCGAGTGGGTGGTCGTCGGCTGGGTCGCTCTGGTCGCCTTCGTCGTGCTCTACGTCACCGGCTTCATGCACGGCATGCGCGGAGGGGGCGGACTGGGACGGCCGCCGTCGACGCGGCAGTGGCTCACGTTCGTCGCACTCATCGCGTGCGCACTCATCTCCATCCCGGCCGAGGGCGGATCAGCACTCAGCTTTCTGCCGTTCGTCATGTCGTTCGCCTCGTACGGCCTCACTCGTGTGTGGCACTGGATCACGACGATCGCTGCAGTCACGGTCACGGCGCTGTGCGTGTTCCTGCTCCCCGGCGGGCTCAGCTACCTCTCGGTATTGGCGATCGTGGCGCTGCTCGGTGTGGTCAACACCGTGTCGACGTGGCTCATCCTCCGCTCCGGTGAGGCGGAGCGGCTGGGGCTCGAACTGGCCACGAGCGAGGGGCGCGAAGCCGTCGCCCGCGACGTGCACGATTTGATCGGCCACTCCTTGACGGTCGTCGGCCTCAAGGCGCAGCTGGCCCGTAGGCTCATGGACACCGACCCGGAGCGGGCGAAGGCCGAACTCGCCGACATCGAGCAGCTCACAGCCGAGGCGATCGCCGGGGTCCGATCGACGGTGGCGGGGGCGCGGGTGACGACGCTCGTCGAACAGCTCGCGTCGTCGAGGGATTCGCTCCGCGCGGCCGACATCGAGTTGCAGGTCGAGGGGGAGCCCAGCGCCCTGTCGCCGGTGCAGGCGATCACTGCGAGCTGGATCCTGCGTGAGACGACGACCAACACCCTCCGGCATTCGCAGGCCCGCACTGTGCGGGTGCTCCTGGCCCCGGGCCGCCTGGTGATCGAAGACGACGGAGTGGGTGCAGGCGTGGCTGACGGCAACGGGATCCGGGGTATGCGCGAGCGGGCGGCGGGTGCGGGCGCGGCATTCGTGCTCGGAGCGACGGACGACGCAAGTGGCCGCGGCACGCGTGTGGAGGTGACCTGGTGAGCGGTTCGAATGCAGGCGCCGCGATCCGCCTGCTGATCGCCGACGACCAGGCGCTCGTGCGCGGCGCACTCGGTGCGTTGCTCGAGCTGGAGCCCGACCTCGCAGTGATCGGGATGGCCTCGGATGGTGCCGAGGCCGTGCGGCTCGCGGAGGAGCTTCGTCCGGACGTGTGCCTCATGGACATCCAGATGCCGGGGATGGACGGCGTGGAGGCGACGCGCAGGATCCGTGAGGTGAGCGAGGGGACAGGGGTGCTCGTCGTGACGACCTTCGCTCGTCCGGGATATCTGCGCTCAGCACTGGATGCCGGCGCCAGCGGCTTCATCGTCAAGGACACCCCTGCCGAACAGTTGGCCGAGGCCGTGCGCCAGGTTCATGCCGGGCTGCGGGTGCTGGATCCGGCGCTCGCCGCGGACAGCCTGTTCGACGGTGCGAACCCTCTGAGCGATCGGGAGCGGCAGGTGCTGCGCCTCGCAGCCGATGGGCGTTCAGCGGCAGCGATCGCCGCCGAGGTGTTCCTGTCGGCAGGGACCGTGCGCAACCACCTCTCGGCAGCCATCGGCAAGACGGGCGCGGCGAACCGTACGCAGGCGGTGCGGATCGCTCTCGACAAGGGCTGGATCTGACGACGGGGCGGCTCACAGCGCCCGATCACCGGGTTTCGAAGGGTTCTCAGGTTTAGGACATTCTTCGGATCCGGCCCTGGCGGGAGGTCGGTGGCCGCGCGTACGGTGGACGCCGACGGGCGACGACGCCCGACAGGAGGAGTGCGTGATGGACTGGAAGATCGAACTCATCTTCGTGCCGGTCACTGATGTGGACCGCTCGAAGGCGTTCTACGAGAAGATCGGCTTCAACGCCGACTGGGATCAGACGCCTGTCGATGGTCTGCGTTTCGTGCAGATGACGCCTCCGGGCTCGGCCTGCTCGATCGCATTCGGCACCGGGTTGGGCATCGACCTCGAGCCGGGGAAGCAGAACACGATCCAGGTCGTGGTGCCGGATGCCGACGAGGCGCTCGCGCACCTGGAAGGTCTCGGAGTGGAGGCTCGTGGCGTTCAAGACTTGGCTTGGGGGCGCTTCGTATCGTTCGACGATCCCGATGGGAACTCGTGGACGCTGCAGGAGCTTCCTGACTACGGGGCGTAGCGCTCGGTCACCGAGTTCGGTTCGGGCTCGGTCACCGGCTCGGGCTCCGGGTCGGCGACGATCTCGATCTTGAATCCTGCGGCGTTCTCCAGCCACCCGGCGTAGTGCTGCTCGCCTCCGGCATGCGGGTAGCGATCTGCGTAGAGCGGGCTCCAGCCGTGGGAGGACGCTTCAGACATGATCGTGTCGACGGTGGCGCGCTCGCCGCCGTGGAAGGCGAGATGGTTGAGTCCGGGGCGACGGCGATCGTGCGTGGCATCCGACAGGTTCGGTGAGGTCGTGAAGGTGAGATACGTGCCGCCCGCCGTCCACGACGCCCCGCCGGACCACTCGCTGTCGAGCGTGTAACCCAGGCGGCTGAGCACCCAGCTCCACTCCGCTCGCACCGCATCGAGGTCGGCGATCCAGAGTTCGACGTGATGGAGGCCTGGCATCTTCCGAGTCTGTCAGGTGCAGGGTGCGAGGTGCGGGCGATCGAGCACGGCTCACCTCCGTCGCGCTACCGCACGCGGCTTCAAGCACCAGCCGCCCGAACACAATCCCTGTCCCAATGTCCCGTACTTAGTCGAGCCGTCTTGTCATCCGGTGAGTTCGGTGGCCGTCAACGTTGAGGGCAGGGTGTCGCCGCTGTCCGCATCCACCTGAACGTAGCTGACTTCGCCACCTCGGGCGTTGCTGGAGTTTTCCGTGGAATAGATCCCTGCAGAAACGTCGGTGATGTAAAACTGAGAAGCGGCGTCCCCTTCCATTTTCGTAGAAGTGATGAAGAGTAGGTAGCGCCCTCCGACTTCTAGGAGGGGTGCTGACACTTCCTCTTCTTCGCTGGATCCGAGCTGCCGAATGACAAGGCGTTCCGTTGGGGCGACAGTCGCGGGTCCCAGTTGGTTTGCGGCCAGGCCTTTGGGCTGGAGGGGCGTAATGATGGTGACCGTGGAAAGCGTGTAGGGCGTGTCCTCCTGCACGATTTCCTGGCTTTCGACGATCACATCGACGACGGCTTCGCTGTCTGCCGCTAGCTCGGTGACACCCGTGTACAGCGTGTGGCGTGATCCGTGAATCGATGAGGTCGAGTTCGCGCATGCCGCCAACGCGAGGGACGCCGAGAACAGCACTACCAGGGACGCCGGAAGGCGTGTCATGTTTCGCATCTTCGCTCCTCTTTCAGTAGTAGACGTTCATGCCATTGATGTCATCAGTCTGAGGCCACCAGACCTGATAATTGTGGAACGTGCACGACGGGCAGGTGTACATGAAGCGTCGACACAAGGTCAAGTCCTGGTCGGCGAGACTGGTGTCGTGATCACGCTCTACGCGGATCAGATGAAGTGGATCGATCTCGCGCGTAGAAGCTGGACATTCTCAAGGCGCTCGGTTCGTCGAACATCTGCAGGCGTTTAGGCGCTGCGTTGACGCTGGTTTGATGAGATTCCCACTGAGTGGTGCGCACCACTAGGAAACCGGCACACAGCGAAACGCAACGCGTCGCGCTCTGCTCGCCGCGACAATGATGGATTGCCCCAGTCTCTGCGCATCGCACCCCCTCAAGTGATTGTGCCCTTGGAGACGCGCCGTGGTGGAGATACTCGAATTGCCTCTAAGCGTCCCGGACAGCCGGCTGCTTGGAGAAGGCGCAGCTCACGCGTGCGCGTCGCCTACTCTGCGCGATGTCGCGCCGTGGCCGTCCCACGGAGTCGCGCTCCCGCCGGAGTTTCGCGCGAATGTTCAGCACGACCTAGGGACATCGCTCGAGGAAGCACTCCTCGCGGCGACTGTTTCCGACGGGATACCGGATGCGATGAATGACTGAGGTCGAGCCGTACCGCTCTCTACCGAGATAGCCGTGTCGGCGCCGTCGGCTACGGTGCTTGGGAGGAGGAAAATATGTCGGAAGCTGTTTCCGTGGCCGCGAAGGTGGCGGTCCCGGTCGCTTTGAGTGGCTTTCGGCGCTTGCGGATCAGTTTTGAAGTTCCGTGGCGCGTGCGCAGGTTCTGCCGGGCAAGCGATCTTCCCGTTCCCAAGTACTGGGCGCTACGGAGATTCCTGGCGAAATCGCGAGTTCTCGAGGTGTACAAGAGCGGACAGTTATCTCGACACCGTGAGCTGGATGTCGCCTTGCGGATAGCACCGCTTGCGCCAAACTGGACCCTTAATGAAGCACAGGCTGCACAACTCTCGTTCGCCGCGCTGACTGCGTTCACGAGCATCGTCGCTCCCGGGGAAGCTATGCAAGCCGAAGTTCGCTCTCTAGGGGTACGAGTTACGGACCTCTACGACGAACGAGATCTTCGCGCCGGTGCCGCGGAGTTCGACAGGGCACTGCACGCCATGTCCAGAGTGCGCGCTGACGAAGCTCGTGCCCTCGTAGCGAACTGGCCGGCGGTGGAACGATTCTCGAGAGAGTTCGACGCCGCGACTGACCGAAAGCAGCTGCTGCGTGACTGGACGGTGAAACCTCCGAGCTGGATGCAGGAGACACCCGCCTCGGGGCTGGTGTGGATGGCTGGTCTCGCCGAAGAGAGGGGGATGTCGAAGGAGGCGGTCATTCTCATCGGCAAAGCCCTGGACGAAGGAGCTTCTCCCGCAGCTTTCTGGCAGTTGCGCCGAGACTTGCTGACCGTCCCGGAGGACGCTGCGATGCAACGAGACGCGCTCCGAGCACACCTCGACGGTCACGTCATCGCACGCGCCATCACGACATTTCTCGACGGTGGGCCCGAGGCTGCAATGACGCTGTTGGAGGAATTTGATCCTGGCCCACAGGAACGTCGGCACACCGAGTTTGTCCGTTGCCAGATACTTAGTGCTTCAGGCCGGATCGAGGATGCGCTGCAGGTCGCTCACACTGAGCTTGTCGATGGAGCAACTGCGTCAGCACAGTTCGTCGCAGACCGCTTGCTAGCTCTCGGATCGGAGCGCACTTCCGCTAGTCACTTCTCGCTTTTGCGCCGTGGCTTAGGGCTGGCATTGAAGGTTCGTGACGAAGGGCGCGAGTGGGGCGGTCGAGGGGCATCGGCCGCGCTTACCGCTATTGAAGCGTGTGAACTTCTGGGAGACGTCGAGCGTGGACTCCGTCTCGCCAGTAGCGCGCCCGATGGTGAGGCGACCGAAAGCGAAGCGAAGGACCCGAAGATCGAGGCGAAGCGTGTGACGCTTGCCGCCCGCGTCTTAAGTGTCGAACAGGGCAGACTTGTCGCTGAGGCTTCTCGCGCCTCATGCGCCCGTTCTGAGGCCGAAGCTCTCCTCGCTGAGCGTAGTGGCGACCGAGCGAAGGCAAAAACGCATTGGCAGCGGGCGAGCGAGTTGGCGGAGGACCCAGAGGACATCTTCCGAATCGCATTCCATCTCGCCTCTCACGGGACCATTGCCACCAACATCCTTGAAGTGGAGAACGCGCGGCCTGAGCTCATAGAGGAGATCAAGCTTCTGGCGCAACTGAGCACTGGCGAACCAGGCGCAATGGAAGCACTTCGCGGCTCGGCCAGCAACAGCCGGCAACTGGTCTTCGGGCTCCTTGAGCACTTGCAGTCGGTCGGCGACCTAACGGTGGCCGCGAAGATCGCCGCCGATGCAGGCGAACGGTGGGCGGACCCAGACCTATGGTTCGCCGCAACCGAGCTATTTCACACAGCCGACGAGCACGAGAGAGCCGTGGAGGCTGCGCGCGGCGCGCAGAGATCATCACGAACAGATTGGCCACGCCACCGTCAATTGCGACAGTATCTCCTGTCCTCTCTATCTCAGGTTGGTCGCTGGTCTGAAGCGGCGGAAGAAGCAGCGGACATAGTCGCTGAAGCGCCGAGCGACGTCGGCGGACGATGGGCGCTCGTGATATGTCAGGTCCATCTCGGACGCGAAGACGAGGCGTGGAGTGCGTTCGCCGAGATCGGTGAACGGCTCACGCCGCGTGATGCTCACGAGATGACTGTGCGCATTCACCTGTGGAAAACGATTGAGAAGTCACACGAATCGTTGCCAGATATTCTTGACCTGGCTGAACGATGGAGCGATGACCGGTCCGTAAAACTCGCACTCGCGGGTGCTCTGCTCTTCTTCAACGGTGACGTCCCGGAACCGCTCAGCGACCGAGTGGGCGAGACGGTGCGGACCATCATGGCCGAGTACCCTGACGTGTTCATCCCACAACAATTCGATGAAGAAGACCCGCTCGCGTCCGTGCAACGGCTCGTTGACCAACTCCCGGACATGTCCGGTCTTGACCAGAGAAACGCAGGCGGCGAAGCGCCTTTCGGATTAGCCGCTGCGCTGTACCATCGTCGGCTTCTTCACACACTCGCTTCACGTTCAACTCCGTTGTTCGCCAACGACGATGACCGGTTTGAGGACGAAGTGTCGGCCGCGCGTGTGAGTAGGAGGCTGGACGGCTCAATCGACTCGACCGCCGTAGTGACCTTGGCTTACCTCGACGAAGCCCTAGCCACAAGAGCCATCGGATATCTCGGACGCGTAGTCGCCCCGTTGGGTCAACGCGTTGACGCCAACGCTTCTCTCGACGAACTCTCGTCTCTGTCGACCATGACAGTCGGGCGAGCACCAAACGGCGGCCCCTCCATCCACCGAATAACCGATGAGGAAGCCGTCGATCGGAGAGACCGAGCTGCGCGCTGCGTCGCAATCTACCGGTCACTGCACGTGGTTGAGCGCGCCGGGGCGTCCTCAATCCCCGATCTCGGAGAGTTGCTGAACGACTTCGTCTGGGCAGAATCACTCGACCTCGCAGTAGCAGCGCCTGACACCGTTTTGTGGTGCGACGACTTTCGCGTTCGACAATTCGCTACGGCCCTAGGAGTGACGTCGTTCAGTACGAGCGCGCTTCTCGAAGCGATGCGGCGCGACGGCGTACTCGCGGAGGAGCTCGCCGCTCACGCGCAGGCCGTCTTGGTCACGCGGGGCCTGGTCGGGGGGCGTTTCGATGCTGCACTCGCTTTCGACGCCGCAGAGTTGGATGGATGGCGTGCGTCTGGTGTGGCCGCGTTCGTCGCGTACGGTCCGCGCGAAGACGACGCCAAACCGCTCATCGATTTCGTAGCAACTGCGATGAAGAACAACCTAGAGTCGCCCGACGTCGTGAGGGATTGGGCGCACAGCATGAGCTTTTGGTTGGTGCGCATCGGAGGTGAGGAGAACGCCGAAGCGAATCTGGTGATGTTCCTCCGTGCGCTGCTACAACGGCCTTGGCTCACCGGGGCGGTGTTTCCATTCGTAATGGACGGGGTCAGAGGCGTCACGGAAGAGCGTGGGCTTGCTGACCCGCTGGAAGCTGCGCTCCGCGCGCACTTCACGACACTCACACTTCTGCTCGAGCCCCCGATGGCGTCCGCGGTCGTTCGCGGACTCGTGCAGTACGGCACCGCGGAGGACCGCAGCGCCGCAACGCGTGCGATCCTCGTTGGGGGCTAGTTTCATGCGGGTGATGGTCGCGTTGTCTCAGGTGCTTGAGGTGCCGGTGACTGATTTGCTTCCTGCGCAGGCTCCGGATGTGACGACCCGGTAACGCATCATCGCTCCGTGGGGCTGGGCTCGCGGGTTAGTGCAAGGTTCGACCGCTAGAGCGCAAACGATGGGACAGGCGTGCGGTTCAACTTGGCAAGCTTGCGTCATGGTAGACCGCGGATATGTCGAGGGTCGGGCCAAGCGAAGCCGCTTCGGAGTCGAGGTGACTGCGTAGCCCTTTCGACCGCCTGCGCGCGGCGACGGCACGTGCCTCTACGGTGATCTGACTGGGAGGGAACATCACCACCAGGTACACACCGTGCGTGAGACCTGCTTGCGCCAAATAGTCGTCTGCGAGTTGAGCTCGCAGACTCGTCTTGACTTCCGAGTTCCAGATTCCCTTCACTTCGACGACGACAATGTACGCGTGGCCGCTGTCAGGGTCGCGCACTTCGACTCGGAGGTCGTTACGCTTTCCGACTCCTCGACCTGTGCGATTGACTACCTCAACCTCGCGGTTGATGACGAGCCCGCTGCGGGCGAGCAGCAAGCGCAACCCGTGGCAGTACCAGTCGGAGATGTGGTTTTCGTCCTTCGGGTTTGCCAGGTCCGTCCCCAGATTCCATAGCGCGAATGCTTGGGGGGTCTCACCGCGCAACCATTCCTCAATCTCTGTCAGCGCATCCATCACGATGAGCTTCGCATCGCGGGAGCTCCGTACCAAGCGCGTGTCCGTGCGCTCGAGTAGCGAGTGAAGTTCTGAGACTGCGAGTGGGAACCACCCGGCGAGGCGATATGCCTCGCGAGCACGGATAAACGCGTAGCTGGTGACTGCACCCGGAACTTGGCCTGCGATTGCCGATGCGGCCGCCAAGCTGTCTCGGGTCCCGTCTCGCACTATGCCCGTGAGCAACTCGTCTCTCCACTCGGCAAGATCCTGTTGTGGGGTGATGGGGTGGACTCCAGATGGCCATGATTCCCCTGGAGGGAACAGAGCCGCAACCCCGACGTATAACCTGGCGCGCGTCTGGACATCTATCCCCGAGGCGGTCGCAGACTCTAGGCGCTCTGCCTGCGCGAACAGCGGCAGGGTCACCTTCGCAACGTCGGCGCGGTCGTTCAGCAGCGACTCTATGAAGCGGATGCCTTCGATGGGGTTCACTCGCAGGGTCACTTCGAGGATGGTGGCCAGCTCAGCGGCGGAAGATGAGATTCGTACTCGCCGGCGCATCCATAGAAGCGCGCCGTCCTCGTCATGCTCGAGGTACATGCTCGCCAGCTCTCGTCGGGATTCTTGTCTGTTCCGAATCCCAATCCGGATCTCCGTTTCCATCGAATCGTCGATGTAGGGCGTGAGCCCGGTCAGATAGTTGCTGAGGCTGGCTCCCCGGCTGACACGTCGAAGATGTTCGTGAACTGCGCCCCGAAGCGCTCCGGGATTGCTTGAAAAGGATCGCTGTAACAACTGTTCTCTTACTTCCGGTTCCGCTCCAGTTTGTGGGAACTCGAGTATCGGGGTGTTCAGACGTGCCCAGTCATTGCCAATCAGGTTGTTCAGCAACGTTTCGTCATGTCGTAGCAGGGTATGCAGCGCCTGATACGCGGCTACGGCGACAAAGCTGTACTCGCTTGGTGATACCTCGGAAAGTCCGGCGACGTGCGAATTCCTTAGGAACTCAGCGGCTAGCGCACAGACTTCGGTTCTGGTTGTGGCGTCCAGGTGTTGCGAGGCGTTCGTAGATAGGAGGTCAGGCGTGAACTCATACCGAAACTGCGCATGCTCTAGGTCTACGTCCAGCCAGCGGGCGAGGTCCCAGAATCGTGTTGTGTCGTCGCGCGACTCTCCCAACCTCTCCCGAATGCCCGCCGTGTAGTCATCGGCGTTCATTCCTTCGGCCTCTACTTGATCTGTGGCGGATGCCTCCTCGTGATACGCGTGGAATTGCTCGCGGGCCTTGGCCGCGTGCTCGGAGTCAAGTCGGATCGGGTCGAATCGATACCGGAAGTGAGTCCAAAGCGACGTATCGCGCGTGCCCCAGATCAACTCCATGTCTTCGGGTCGTTCAGAGTCCAGGAACCGGTCGACGAGTTCTACCCAGAACATGCGCTGCGCTCCCGAGGCTCCCTGAGCCACGCTGAGCACCCATTTCAAGTCGTCGCGCTCAACGAGTGAAGACCCGTCAGAGAACCCGGCCCCCTGAAGTCGGAACCAGCCAATCCGGTCATCGGCAAATAGGGGACCTAGAGATCGAATGAGGGCGCGGCGGGCTTCGCTCCCCATCTCGTCGCGACGGATCGGGAGCCTACGATGTCCTGCGGTGAGTTGCGCGTGTAGCGCTGCCGCTACGTCAGCTGGAACATCGCCGTCGCCCGTGATCGTCTTGAGGCGAGTAGCCATGGCGCTTTGCACAAGCTGGCGTAGGCTGCCCCGCCCGGACCACCATCGGGTATCCAACGCGTCAGCAGTCGACGCCCAGGACAAGATTGCCGCAGCGTACTCGTCTGTGAGCGAGTCGCTCAGGCTCGAGAGAAACATCGAGTAACTGCCCAGAACATGTTCCTGCGGTCGCCACAACAACTCCGTGAGTAGCAGCGGTGTCATCTCTTCGGGCCAGAGCGCACGCATCACAAGGCCGCGTAGCTCCCCGCTGCGGTCATTCGCAAAGTAGTCGCTCGTCACAATGTCAGATCGATCCAGGTGTCTGGCTAGTCGCTGACGCAGGATCACACTTGCCGACAGCTCGCGCTCCCTCGGCGTCGACGAACGGTCGGAGACGATTGCAGCGAGCTCATCCTCCAAGCCAGGAACATACGAGTCGCGAAGAATCCGCAATGAGACGATTCGTTCGATCTCGTCGCTGGTGCGCAATCTCGACTGGAGCTGACGCTGCAGGTCGGGGTGCTCGAGACCGGAGAGCTCATCTCGCCAAGTGATTGCCCTCTCGACCGTCTCTGCCCTATCTAGAAGGAGCTCGACTAGGAAGCCAGCAAGTTCAGGAACGTCCAGTGCGATCTTGTTGCGTACGAGACTGATTGGGTCGAGTTCGACAAGCCAGCGAAAAGCGTCTCCGTCGAGCGCCACCAACCAAGTAGCCACGTCGGCCATCTGCGGCGGAATCACCTCGCCATCGGGAACGATGAGGATCGATTCCAGGCGGGACCGCGAAATCTCATGGTGGATCAAGAACCGTGCAGCGAGAAAGTCTTGGAGACGGCGATGCGCGAAACGGCTCTGGCTCGTTCCGCTCGACGCGAACAAGGAAGTCCTCAAGACATCCTGGAAGTCGGTGTTCTCAATGTTTACGGAGCGGTTAGCGACGGGGCTCATTCCGACTAGCAGCTCTGTCTGGGTAGCTTCGGACGGAGTCCCCGCCAGGTACAAGGCGAAGTCGGTGGTGCCAGCGAAAGTGGCGAAACCCGCGAGACGCTCTGCCGTGGCTAGCTGCAGCAAGGGGTTAGCCGTGCTCGGAGCCGGCGGCGTGTAGCCTGCCACGGAGTTGTGTCCAAGTGAGAGATGGATCGCGCGGTCAAAAAGGTCCGCCCGAGAGTCAGGGAACGACCCGTCCTCGAGGTAGATCTCACAAAGTAAGTGCAAGGTGAACGGCACTGCCGCAAGCGAATCGAGTCTCCGGCTCGCGAGTTGGGACGTGAACGTCTGGGCCTCGATGCCCATCGAATGCGCAACGGCTTCGACGTCACTCCGACTTAGCGGCAGAAGAACGTGTGATGCGCCTTCTTCCAGCTCGTCGAAGAGATCGTGCAACGCTACGACAGACTCAGCGGTGCGGCAGGTGGCAATCACTCGCCAGCCTGCATTTGTCAGGCCCGTGAGCTTCTTCCGGAGAAAGGGCACAAAGTTGTTGATGAGCGTCGGCGCCTCGTCGACGCTGTCCAGAAGGAGCAGCCGTGCATCCTCAATCGTGTCGAGCGTTTCGAAAGCGATCTCCACGTTGCGTGCCGAAGTGCATTCGCGAAGGTTCAGCAGCTCAATCGAGTAACCATCTGCGCTCCACTGTTCGAAGAGGTGACGCATCGCGGTCGACTTGCCGATACCTGGTTCGCCAAGCACCAGGCTTGCAGTCCGGTCCTTCAACGATGCCAGCGGAAGGTAGTACTCAGGGCTCGCGTCTGCTGCTTCAGGCGCGTACTCCCCGCTATGGCCGAAGGATTGAGTGGTGACTAGGCGGTCGACGACATGCACGAGATCAAGCTATCGCCGACACACATAGATCAGGGTGGACGAACAGCTTGCGTGTCGCAAGCAACGTGAGGGCGCCGCTCGGAGATGCTGACGACCTAGCCCTGGCCCACCTCGGCGCGCACAGGATGTGGAAAGCAGTTCCTCGCTTCTCGACGGACAGCATCTCCTAGCATGCAGGTGGAGGGTCAGAACCACGGATCTACGGCCCCGAATCGAGTAAATGAGCAAGACTTCAATGTTGCGTGCGAAAGATCCCAGTCCTGCCACGCCGGTAGGTCGTCGCTGTTGATGGCCACATAATGTACGGCAAACCAGCCGAAGTTGATCTGTTGAACGTGGAACGGCCCGAAGTATCGAAGGTCGGATTCCGATGGGTAAGAGATCGACCAATTCTTGAGGTTCTCGACCGCCCGAAAGGTGACTCTCGTCCTCGCTGCCGCACCGCCCCAGTCCGAGCCGCCCGCGACGAAATCGGCGACAGCGTCGTGGATGGGTACCCCATAGTGCGCGTGGCGCGAGTACTCGAGCTTCAGCAGTCCCCGGTAGAGATCGAGAACATCGTGGTCATCGAGTTCCAGCGATAGCTGCCTGGATTCCCACAGGGTGTCCTCATTTGCTGCGACGTTTTTCAACAGGGCGTCGACCGCTCGATCTTGCGTCGCGGTGCGCGCGTTGTTGCATTGAGCGCAAAGAACTCGCAGCTTGAAGTTGTTCGAGCCGGGGCCCTGCGTATGAAAGATCGTCCCGTCGAAGCTCCCGTGAGACATCGTCTTCCAGTCCACACTCATCCGTCGAAGGTACTGGGCCGGATACTTGTGCTCACCGGAACTGGCGGGCGCGTCTCGACAGATCCAACACAACCTCGCGGGAACCATACGAGGAGCGTAGCGCGGGCAAAGCCAGCGGAAGGATGCCCTCGCACGTGGACCTGCGGGACGAGTCTGGCCGGTGTGCGACGCGGACCCGACACGCTCGCGCGCCAATCGATTCGACAAGTTGCGGGGATCAGAGGCGTGGCGAACACGTCGTTGACGTTCTGACGAAGAAATCCCTAGTCACAATCCCCACACGGGCGGCCCCGCGGGATCTGTGCGCAGCACTCGCTGCAGTAACTCGCACATGCTCCGGCACCCGAAGCGGTCGCAAAGCCCGACTCTCCCGATCCGTCCGGACGCGCACCGACCGACGCGACTGCCTCAACGACCACCGCGACAGTGCTGTTGCCCGCGCTGGAGCGGGGCTGGTCGTGATGCATCGGCGACGTCGCCTCGGCTGAATGGACGCGATGGTGTCGGTGCGGTCCTGTGCTCGCGCCGACACCACCGCGTCAGATAGGCCAGATCACGAGTTCACGCGGATGATCTCCTGCTGATATGGCGCGATCACGTCGCCCGAGATGCGCAGATCGAGAAGCAGGAAGCGTCGGGATGCCGTGTCCTCCTTCTCCCAGGTCGCCAGACGGTCGAGGTCTGCGAGCGTGCGCACCACCACGCCCTCCGCGCCTACAGCTGCGCCGAACGCGGCGAAGTCCACCTCGGGGATGCGCATCGGTCCCTCGGCCAGACCCTTGAGGCCGTAGAGGTTGACCTCGGCTCCGTAGGCGGCGTCATTCCAGACCACGGCCATGCCCCGGCCGCCGGCTGCACGGACCGCAGACTCCAGGTCGGCGATCGCCATCAGGCCGCCGCCGTCGCCGGAGGTGAGCACCACGGTCGATTCGCGCCGGGCCAGAGCCGCACCCACGACGCTCGGCCACCCCTGTCCGATCGACTGGAACGCGGTGCCGATCATCATCATGCGGTCGGGGGCGGCGACCGGCCAGTACATGTTCGCCCAGCCGATGAAGTGTCCGCCGTCCGACACCACGACGCGGTCCTCCGGCAGCAGCTCGGCGATGCGGCGGGCGGCAGAGCGCGGGTCGAGGCGCCCGTCGGGGGCGAGATCGTCACCAGCGTCGTAGGCCCGCGCGGAGGCGACATCGACGCTCTCGCGCCACGGGGTCGTCGGGCTGGCGTCGGATGCGGGCTGTGCTGCATCGGTCCCGATCCGTGCCACGAGCGCCTCCGCGGCCAGACGGGCGTCGGCGCGCACGAACCCGCCGACGTGGGCATGGCTTGCAGCGGGCGCGATGTCGATCTGGAAGACCCGGGTTCCCGGAGCGAAGAGCTCACCGAACCGCATCGTGAACTGGTTCAGGGCGGCGCCGAAGACAACGGCGACGTCGGCGGTGCGAATGAGCTCCATCGCTCCGTCCGCCCCGAAACCCCCGGTGACGCCGAGGTCGTATCGCGAATCGGGGAAGACACCTCGGCCGAGCGCCGACGAGGCCGTGAGGGCGCCGGTCGCGGCCGCGAGCTCGCCCAGAGCGGCACTCGCACCCGACAGCCAGGCGCCTCGACCGGCGAGCAGGAAGGGACGCTCGGCTCCGGCCAGCGCAGCGGCGATCTCGTCGAGCATCCCCTCGGCGAATTCGCCGCGCGGGGCGAGCGGGGCCGGGATGCGCGGCGACGGAGCCTCCGGCACCTCGCCGGCTTCGAGTGCAGCGACGTCGTATGGGATGGCGAGGACGACGGGAACCCGGTAGGTGAGGGCGTGCTCGATCGCGATGACCGTGGTGGCAGCGGCATCGGCGCGTCCGACCGTATAGGTGCGGGCGCCGACGGCCGAGGCGAGTGCGATCTGGTCGACGTCCCACGGGCGCGGGCCGGACGTGGGCTCGTCGCCGACGACGAGCACGAGAGGCACGCGCGCCTGCACGGCCTCGGCCAGTGCGGTCAGGGTGTTCGTGAAGCCCGCACCGTACGTCGAGGTACCGGCGGCGATGCGACCGGAAGCGCGGAAGTGGGCGTCGGCGGCGACCACGGCACCCTGCTCGTGACGGACGGCGGTGAACACGGCATCCGTCTGGGTCTCGATCGCGTCGAGGAAGTAGGCGTTGCCGTTGCCCATCACTCCGAAGACCGCATCGATGTGCTGGGCGAGTGTGAGGGCGACGTGCGCGGAGACGGTGGGCATGCGAAAGCCTTTCGAGACAGGGACGGAGGAACTGCGATTTCCGTATGTGTCTCGCCCCCGCGTCTTCGCGAAGTGCTTCGTGCCTCTTTTTCAGGCACCGGCCGGGCCGGACCCGCTCAGTCTATCGGGGGAGGAGCGCCGGCGGATGCGGGAGAATGACTGAATGACTGATGCAGAGATCGAGCGCGAGACACTCACCTGGGACGGCTTCGGAGGGGCGACGCGCGATCTGGCACGGAACATCCTCGACAGCGGCTTCATGCCGGAGGTCGTCGTGGCCATCGCCCGCGGCGGGCTGCTTCCGGCCGGAGCGATCGCGTACGCTCTCGGCGCCAAGAACTGCGGCGCGATCAACGTCGAGTTCTACACCGGCATCGGCACCGTGCTCGATGCTCCGGAGGTTCTTCCGCCCGAGCTCGACATGGCGTACCTCGACGGACGCCGCGTGCTGCTCGTCGACGACGTCGCCGACTCCGGCCGCACTCTCGCCCTCGCCGTGCAGCTGCTGAAAGACAAGGGTGCCGATGTGCGCTCGGTCACCATCTACACCAAGCCGTCCACGATCATCCAGCCCGACTACGCGTGGAAGGACACCGACCTCTGGATCAACTTCCCGTGGTCGTTCCAGGGCACCGTCCGTGAAGAGGATCTGGGGCTCGCGCCCTCCGCCTGATCGGGCGGTTCAGCCTCTCAGCAGCGCACGCAACGCCGAGATCGTGTCGGCCTCGGCGGGCGATTTGTCCTGTCGGTAACCCTTCACTCGGGCGAATCTCAACGCGATGCCGCCCGGATACCGGGGTGAGCGCTGCACGCCGTCTATCGCGATCTCCACGACGATCTCGGGCCGCAGGAACACGGTGGATGCCGTGCGGTGCGACTCGTGCTCGGGGAACTCCGCGGTCTGCCAGCGCAGCAGCTCGTCGGTGAGTCCCTTGAAGGTCTTTCCGACCATGACGTAGCCGTCGGGGTCGCCGAACTCGCCAGCGGGATCACGTGCGCCAAGGTGCAGGTTCGAGAGCCAGCCGCGACGGCGGCCGGAGCCCCACTCCGCGCCGAGGACCACCAGGTCGAACGTGAGGACGGGCTTGACCTTGATCCAGGACTTGCCGCGGCGACCGGCGGCGTAGGGTGCGTCGATCGCCTTGACGACCACACCCTCGTGCCCGGCGGCGAGGGCATCGCGCGACAGCTGCTCGGCGGCATCGGCATCGTCGGTCACGATCCCGGGGATGCGCCAGGCCCCGGCCACGCGTTCGAGCTCGTCGAGCCGGGTCGAGAGCGGTTCGTCGATCAGGTCGCGCCCATCCACGTGGAGCACGTCGAAGAACCAGGGCCTCAGCACGAGCTCGCGTGAGGCCTCGGCGCCGAACCGCGACATCGTCTCCTGGAAAGGGCGCGGGCCCCCGTCTTCGTCGAGCGAGAGCGTCTCGCCGTCGAGGATGACATCGTTCGCGGGAAGCGCGCGCACGATCTCGACGAGTTCCGGCACGCGGTGCGTGATGTCGGCCAGGCTCCGCGTGTAGACGCCGACCTCGTCTCCATGACGGTGCACCTGGATGCGAGCGCCGTCGAGCTTGTACTCGACTGACGCCCTGCCTGTGAGCTCGAGCGCGGCGGATGGTGTTGCAGCCGTGGCCGCCAGCATCGGGAGGACCGGGCGCCCGACCTGCAGGCCGATGGCCTCGAGATCGCCTTCCGACCCGGTCAGCGCCACCCGAGCCGTCTCGCCCAGATCGCCGGACAGCATCGCCGCGCGTCGGACGGTTGCGGGCGGCCGATCAGCTGCGCGGGCGATGGCGTCGAGGAGCACGCCTGAGAGTGCGCCGGTGCGCAGCTCGCCGAGCATGGCTCTGACGAGGAAATCCCACTCGGCTGCCGTGGCACGAGAGGCGAGTCCGCCGAGGATGCTGCTGCGGGCGGACGCGGAGCCGGAGCCGGCGGTCGCGGCGAGGGCCTCGAGAGACGCGTCGACAGCACTCACGGTCAGCGTCGGATCGTCGGCGTGGGCGATCTCGATGGCCGTGAGGCCGCGCCACCCGACGCCCAACCTGCCTTGGCGAGGGGACGCGAGCAGGAGTCCCACGAGCGACGCGAGCTCGTCCGGCTCCGATCGCGCCAGCAGTCGCGCCAGAGCGTCGACTTTCGCGAGCCGAGACGACGTGGCGGAGACCGCTTCTGTCGTGTTGACGACCTCGGAGAGCATCATCTCGGTATTGTCGCATCGGCCACCGACGCCGGACAGGGCTCGTCAACAGGCTGGGGCCCGGGATCAGGCTTTTGCTGTCCGAGTCGCCTGATGCGGCGCGAATGCCTGATGAGGCGAGCGGCCTCCGCGCGCGAGCGGTCTCAGCGCCCGCGGAACTCCGGCTTGCGCTTCTCCTGGAACGCGGCGAACCCTTCGCGGTAGTCGTCGGTGTCGCACAGCGCGGCCTGTGCCGCGTTCTCGATGCCGACCGCATCCCACAGCGTGAGCCGCTCGTCGCGGATGCGGGCGATGAGTTCCTTGCTCGCGAGGAACGCCGCCGTGGCTCCGCGGGCGGCAGCCGCAGCGGCATCCGCCGTCGCCTGCACGACCTCGTCATCCGGGAACACGCGCGAGAACAGGCCCGAGGCCACAGCCTCCGAGCCGCTCATGAGCCGCCCCGTGTAGATCAGGTCGAGCGTCTTGTGCGCGCCGAGTCTGTCGAGGAAGAGCGCGTGACCGCCGGAGTCGAGCGTCGCGCCGAGCGCCGCGAACGGGGAGCCGACCTTCGCCGACTCCGCAACGTACACGACATCGGTCGCGATCAGCAGTCCGAGGCCCACACCGAGACAGGCGCCGTGCGCGACCGCGAACGTCGGCGCGGGGAAGCGCGACATCCGCTGCAGCAGCGGAGTGACCCGGCTGCCCAGGTAGCCGAGCACGTCGTCGTCCCGGGGGTCGACGCCGGAGATGTCGCGCCCGGCGCAGAAAGCGCGCCCCTCTCCGCGGAGCACGAGCGCCCGTACGCCCGCAGCCTCCGCCTCGACATATGCCGCGTCCAGTTCCGCGAGCGCCTGCTCGTCGAGGGCATTCAGCTTCGCGGGCGCGTTCAGCACGATCGTGGCGACGCCGTCAGCGATGGTGAGGTCGATCATGAAGGCTCCTGGTCAGACGTCGTAGTCCACGACCACACGGTCGCTGGTCGGATGGGACTGGCAGGTGAGCACGAACCCGCGCTCGAGTTCGTCGGGTTCCAGGGCGTAGTTCTCGGTCATGGTCACGCTGCCCTCCAGAACCCGTGCCCGGCAGGTGCCGCAGACGCCTCCAGCGCACGCGAACGGGGCATCGGGGCGCACACGCAAGGCCGCGTTGAGTACCGACTCGTGCGCATCGACCGGGCTCTCCACGGTCGAGGAGACACCGTCGAGGGTGACCTCGATGCGTACGGTCTTCTCGCCGGCGCGCACTTGCACCGGCCGCGCGGCACGCACCGGCTCGTCACCCGTCGTGAACAGCTCGAAGCGGATGTGGGAACGGTCGACGCCCACGTCTGCCAGCACCTCGCGACAGAGGTCGACGAGCGAGAGAGGTCCGCACAGGAACCACTCGTCCACGGTCGATGGCGGGATCAGCGTGCCGAGGATCGTGCGCAGCTTCTCTTCGTCGATCCGCCCGGACAGCACCGGAGCCGCCCGCTGCTCACGCGACAGCACGTGGTGCAGCACGAGTCGCGTCGGATACCGGTCCTTGAGGTCGGCGAGATCCTCCAGGAACATCACGTCGAGCGTCGCCCGGTTCGTGTAGAGCAGAGTGAATCGTGACGTGCCCGAACGGGTCAGGATGGTGTGGGCGAGCGCCATCAGCGGCGTGATGCCGGAGCCCGCGGCGATTCCGACCACGTGGCGGTGGTCGAGGTCGTCGAGCGCCGAGGTGAACGTGCCCTGCGGACTCATCACGTCGATCTCGAAACCCGCGTGGAGTCCGGTCTGCGCCCAGGTGGAGAAGAGTCCGCCCTCGTCGCGCTTCACGGCGACGCTCAAACGAGTGTCCTGCCCGTCGTCTCGATGCTCCGGCGCGCGGCACAGCGAATACGAGCGTCGCACCTCGACCCCATCGAGGGTCGTACGCAGGGCGACGTACTGGCCGGGGAGGTGGTCGTACTCGTCGGTGAGGGCGGCCGGCACCGTGAAGGTGACTTCGACCGAGTCGTCGGTCAGCGGGCGCACGTCTTCGACCACGAGTGTGTGGAAGCGGGCGCGCTTGCGGGGTGCGACAGTGCGCGGTTCCATCGCACGAGGTCTGGGCGCGGGCGCAGAGGTGAACAGCGACATATCAATGCACCTTGAAGTGGTCGAAGGGCTCGAGACAGGCGCGGCACTCGAACAGTGCTTTGCACGAGGTCGAACCGAAGTGGGAGACCTCGCGGGTGTCGAGGGAGCCGCAGCGGGGGCAGCGCACACTCAGCATCAGTCGGATCGGACCGGTCGACAGAGCCGCGCGGCCGGAGGGCGGTGCGATGCCGTACTTCGTGAGCTTGGTCTTTCCGGCCTCCGACATCCAGTCCGTCGTCCACGCGGGGGAGAGGACCAGGCGCACCTCGACCTCGTCGTATCCGGCGGCGGTGAGGGCGAGGATCACGTCGTCGCGGATGGTGTCCATAGCGGGGCAGCCGCTGTACGTCGGGGTTATGTCGACATGGACACGCGAGCCGTCGACCTCGACCGCACGGAGCACGCCGAGGTCTTCGATCGTGAGCACGGGCACCTCGGGATCGGGTACGGACGCGGCGATGCGCCAGGCTGCCTGCGTCGGAGTGAGCGTCACCATGACGCCCCCGGATGCCTTCGAGCGAGCACCTGCATCTCCGCGAGGATGTGGCCGAGGGGCGACGCGTGGGCGCCACGTCGACCGCCGGCCGAAGAGGCGGCGACCGCCGGAACCGTCAACTCGGCTTCGAGGAAGACCATGGTCACCACGCCGTCGAAACCTTCGCGCAGACTCGACGGCCGCACTGCCGCGTCGCCGAGCCGCTCGATCAGGTCGTCGTCGCGGAACAGCTCGTCGACGTAGGGCCATACGTCGCCGACGGCGCGGATGATCCGACCGCGAGACTCCTCCGTGCCACCGGCCAGACGCAGGATCCACTGCACCGCATGATCGCGGTGGTAGTCGACCTCTTTGAGCGACTTCTCGGCGATCGCGGCGAAGGTCTCATCGCTGCTGCCGCGCAGGGCGGCGTACAGCTCGAACATGTACGTGGCGACCACGAACTGTCGCGCGATGGTCTGAGCGAAGTCGCCGTTGGGCTGCTGCACGATCCAGGCGCAGCGGAACTCGGGTTCGTCGCGGAAGAAGGCGAGGTCGTCTTCGCTGCGGCCGTCGAAAGAGCCTGCGTAGTGAAGGAACGAGCGCGCGTGGCCGAGGAGATCGAGGGCGATGTTGCCCAGCGCCACGTCCTCCTCAAGCTCCGGGGCGTTGGATATCCAGGCACCCAGCTGCTGCGAGAGGATGAGCGCGTCGTCGCCGAGGCGCAGCGCGTATTCGGCGATGTCGGCCGACGCGGCGACTGCGCCCGTGCCCGAGAGCTCCTGCGAGAGGCGGAGTTGGTCGACCGAGACGTCACCGTGGATGTCGAGGTCGTCATGTCCTGCGCTCACAGGTGCGGCACCCCCTCGGAGGCCGTGTAGTAGACGGCGTGGCGGTAGTTCTTGCCGGCCGGGCTCTCGAAGTACGCGCCTTTTGCGTCGGGGTCGCTCGTGGTGATGGCATCGGCCGGAGCGACCCAGATCGAGACACCCTCGCCCCGGCGCGTATAGAGATCACGGGCGTTGCGGATCGCCATCTCGGCATCCGGTGCGTGGAGCGACCCGACGTGCACGTGGCTGAGCCCGCGATTCGCGCGGACGAAGACCTCCCACAGCGGCCAGGGTTCGCGCTCATCTGCGCCGGGCGTCGCCATCAGGCCACCGCCTTCGTCTTGAGGGACTGCTTGCGGGCGTATTCCGCCGCAGCCTCGCGCACCCAGGCACCTTCTTCGTGTGCGGTGCGTCGACGCTCGAGCCGCTCGGCGTTGCAGGGGCCGTTGCCGCGCAGTACCTCGAAGAACTCGTCCCAGTCGATCTCGCCGATCACGTACTGCCCGGTCTTCTCGTCGAGGCGCAGCTCGGGGTCTGGGAGCGTGATGCCGAGGATCTCGGCCTGGGGCACGAGCATGCCGACGAAGCGCTGACGCAGGTCGTCGTTCGAGAAGCGCTTGATCTTCCACTTCATCGACTGCGCAGAGTTGGGCGACTGGTCGTCGGGCGGCCCGAACATCGCCAGGCTCGGCCAGTACCAGCGGTTCACGGCATCCTGCGCCATCTGACGCTGTTCCTCGGTGCCCTGCATCAGGGCGAGCAGGATCTCGAACCCCTGCCGCTGGTGGAAGGATTCCTCCTTGCACACGCGCACCATCGCGCGCCCGTATGGTCCGTACGACGCGCGGCACAGCGGCACCTGGTTGACGATCGCCGCACCGTCGACGAGCCAGCCGATCGCGCCCATGTCGGCCCAGGTGGGGGTGGGGTAGTTGAAGATCGAGGAGTACTTGGCCTTGCCGCTGATGAGCTGGTCCATCATCTCGTCGCGGGTGGTACCGAGCGTCTGCGCGGCGGAGTAGAGGTAGAGGCCGTGCCCGGCTTCGTCCTGCACCTTCGCCATCAGGATCGCCTTGCGCTTGAGGCTTGGTGCGCGCGTGATCCAGTTGCCTTCTGGCTGCATGCCGATGATCTCGGAGTGCGCGTGCTGGGAGATCTGCCGGACGAGGGTCTTGCGGTACGCGTCGGGCATCCAGTCGCGCGGTTCGATGCGCTGCTCGTTGGCGATGAGCTCGTCGAAGAGGCGTTCCTCATCGGAGAGCTCGCCCACGAGGGACAGATCTGCAGGACTGGTCATCATCGACTCCTCGATATCAGGTCATGTTTACTGACCGATCGTTAGGTAATTCTGACACAGAAGAGGAACGTCTTCAAGACGACGCTCAGTGCGAGCGGGAGATCAGCTCCAGGAGCGCGCGGCCATACGCCTCAGAGGGGTCCGGATGCTCGAAGGCGAGAGGGGCTCCCGCGATTTCGATCTCGACGCGGAAGGTGTCGTCCAGTCGCTTCAGGGCCCGGAAGGTCCCCCGCAGAAGGTCGCGCAACTGGTCCTCGCGCGGCAGCCACACCGCGTCAGCGAGGGTCACCGCGTCGAGCGCCCACTCGGTGGTCCCGTTGAACGCCAGGTCGGTTCCGCTCGGTGTCTGGCGGGCCTCGATCGTCATCTCGCTGACAGTGAAGGTCTCGGCCTCCGCTTCGAGCTCCACCTCCTCAGGCAGATCGAGCTGGAACCGGTCGCCCTCGGCCGGGTGCCACGCCAATCCGGCGTCTCGCAGGGTGACGGCCAGCTCACGCGTGATCATCCCCTCACGCTAGACGACGGGACTCGCCGCGGGGCTGACGAACCTGGGGAAGAGGGCATCGCCGTGTCGGCGGTGTGGGGCAGAGTGGGGGCATGACTTCCGCAGCCCCCGCCGATACCCGTGAGGCCGCGCGAGCGGCGCTGCGCGAGCTCGTCGGACGCCCAGACGCCGACTTCCACGACGGGCAGTACGAGGCGATCGAGGCGCTGGTCGAAGGGCGCCGCCGCGCGCTCGTCGTGCAGCGCACCGGCTGGGGCAAGTCGGCGGTGTACTTCGTCGCGACTCTGCTGCTGAGGAGACAGGGAGCGGGGCCGACCGTGCTCGTGTCACCGCTGTTGGCACTCATGCGCGATCAGATCGCCGCGGCCGAACGGGCAGGGGTGCGTGCGGTCGCGATCAACTCCACCAATGCGCACGAGTGGTCCGACGTGCTCGGGCAGCTCGATCGCGACGAGGTCGATGTGCTGCTGGTCTCGCCGGAGCGCCTCAACAATCCCGCCTTCCGTGAGCAGCAGCTGCCGGCCCTCGTGCGTCGGATCGGCATGCTCGTGGTCGACGAAGCGCACTGCATCAGCGACTGGGGGCATGATTTCCGTCCCGACTATCGGCGGCTGCGAGACCTGATCGCGCAGATGCCGGCCGACGTGCCGGTGCTCGCGACCACCGCGACCGCCAACAGCCGTGTCGTGGCCGATGTCGCCGAACAGCTGGGCAGCCTCCAGTCCGATGGCGACGCGGCCGGTGAGGCGGAAGCGGAGCCGGTGCTCACGATCCGCGGACCGCTGGCGCGCACCTCGCTGCGACTCGGCGTGCTGCGCCTACGCGATTCGGCGAGTCGCCTCGCGTGGCTCCTGAGCCACATCGACGACCTGCCGGGCTCCGGCATCATCTACACGCTGACGGTCGCTGCCGCCGTTGACACGGCCCGGCTGCTGCGCGACCACGGTCACGACGTGCGCGCGTACACCGGGCAGACCGATACCGAGGAGCGCACCGAGTCGGAGGGGATGCTCAAGCGCAACGAGGTGAAGGCCCTCGTCGCCACGAGCGCGCTGGGCATGGGGTTCGACAAGCCCGACCTGGGGTTCGTGCTGCACCTGGGCGCGCCCTCGTCGCCCGTGGCGTACTACCAGCAGGTCGGTCGTGCCGGTCGCGCCAGCGAGAGCGCCGACGTGCTGCTGCTCCCGGGCGTCGAAGATCGAGACATCTGGCACTACTTCGCGACGGCCTCGATGCCGGATCGTGAACGGGCGGAGCGGGTGATCGGCGCGCTCGGCGATGCACCCATCTCGACACCGGCGCTCGAGGCGATGGTCGACATCCGCCGCACGCCGCTCGAACTGCTACTCAAAGTGCTCGACGTCGATGGTGCCGTGCGGCGGGTGCAGGGCGGATGGGTCGCGACCGGTGAGCCGTGGACCTACGACGCCGAGCGCTACGAGCGCATCGCCGCCGAACGTCTCGCCGAGCAGCAGCACATGATCGAGTACGAGCAGACCGACGGATGTCGGATGGAGTTCCTGCAGCGTTCTCTCGACGACGACACGGCTGCGCCCTGCGGGAGATGCGACAACTGCGCGGGCGGATGGTTCCCGCGGGAGATCGGGGAGTCCGCGAGCACGCAGGCTGCCCAGTCGCTCGACCGCGTCGGCATTCCGATCGAGCCTCGGCGTGCCTGGCCGACCGGCGCGGATCGGCTCGACGTACCGGTGAAGGGCCGCATCCCCGCCGACGAGCAGGCGGGCGAGGGACGTGCGCTGGCGCGCCTCACCGACCTGGGCTGGGGTGGGGCGCTGCGCGAGCTGTTCGCCGCCGGTGCGTCGGACGTGGTCGTGACGCCGCAGCTGCTCCAGGCCTGCATCAGGGTGCTCGCCGGATGGGGATGGGATGAGAGGCCGGTGGCCGTGGTGGCCATGCCCTCGCGTTCGCACCCGCTGCTGGTCGACTCCCTCGCGCGCGGCCTCGCCGACGTCGGGCGCCTGCCGTACCTCGGCGCACTCGAAGCGATCGGAGGCGGGCCGACGGGTCAACCGGGTGGCAACAGTGTCTTCCGTCTGGCCGGGCTCTGGGATCGCTTCAGCGCTCAGCACCTCGACATGCCGCCGGGGCCGGTGCTTCTCGTCGACGACCTGGTCGACAGCCGGTGGACGATGACGGTCGCTGCCCGCGTGCTCCGTCAGGCCGGGGCGACCCAGGTCTTGCCCTTCGCCCTCGCGTTGCGCGGCTGACCGCGGGTCGGACTCGGCCCGAGGGCCTCAGTCCTCTGCGGGCGCGACGCGCGGCGGCCACGTGGTGGAGCCGAGTTCTCGCGAGATGTTTCGGGCGGTCTCGCGCAGGGCATTGAAGATCGCATCGGAGGCCGGTGTCTGCGAGGTCGGCATCACGACGGCGACCGCGGCGACGATGTCGTTCGACGCGTCGGCGATGGGGGCGGCGATCGAGGATTCACCGAGCACCGCTTCGTCGAACTCGCCGGCGGTTCCACGCTCGGCGATCGCCGGGAGCTCGAGGGTGAGCCGGGCGGTGTCGATCATCGTGTCGCCGGTGAGACTGCGCAACGGCTGCTCGAAGACGCGTTGCTGGAAGCCGAGGTCATAGGCGAGCAGCACCTTGCCCATCGCTGAGGCATGCGCGGGGATCGCGACGCCGGTCTCCAGCATCTGCTGACTGTCGTCCGGCCGCAGGTTGTGGTGGATCACGAGCACGTCCGTGAAGTGCGGGGCGCCCAGACGCACGGAGAGGTTGGTGCGGCGGGCGAGCTCCTGCGTCCACCGCATCGCCCTCGCGCGTACGTCGAGCGTGTCGAGGTACACGTTGCTCAGGCGCAGCAGGGTCGGGCCGAGCATGTAGCGCTGCCCCCCGCGTTCCTTCGCGACGAGTCCGTGCGAGCGCAGCGACTTCACGATCCCGTGCACGGTCGACGGCGGCAGGCTGAGCGCTGCGGCGAGGTCGGTGATGCCGAGGTGGCGTGCTCCCTGGAGCAGTTCGAGGATCTTCGCCGCGCGGTCGATCGACTGGATCACGGTGGCCTCTCTCCTTCCGGTTCGTCGTCGAGCCGGATCGTCATGCCGGGCTTCGGGATTGATCTTGACAACCCGGCAGGCTCCGAGCATATTCGACATTAACGAATTGCTTTCCGATTTTTGCGAAAATCACGAAGGATCAAAGGAGATCGAACGATGAAGAAGCTCATCAACGCCCCCGAGGACGTTCTCGTCGAATCGCTGAGGGGCGTGGCGCTCGCTCATCCCGAGCTCTCCGTCGACCTCGAGAACCACGTCATCACGCGTGCCACACCCAAGGCGCAGGGCAAGGTCGCGATCCTCTCCGGTGGCGGCTCCGGCCATGAGCCTCTGCACGGCGGCTTCGTCGGAACCGGGATGCTCGACGCCGCGGTCGCCGGCGAGGTCTTCACCTCCCCGACACCCGACCGCGTGCAGGTCGCCACGAAGGCCGTGGACCGCGGGGCCGGCGTGCTCCACATCGTCAAGAACTACACCGGCGACGTCCTGAACTTCGAGATGGCTGCCGAGCTCGCCGCCATGGAGGGAATCGAGGTCGGCAGCATCACCGTAGACGACGATGTCGCCGTGCAGGACTCCCTCTACACAGCGGGTCGCCGCGGAGTGGGCCTCACCGTTCTGCTCGAGAAGATCGTCGGCGCGGCCGCGGAGGAGGGGCGCGACCTCGCCGCCGTCGTCGAACTCGCCAAGAAGGTGAATGGGCAGGGCCGCTCGATGGGCATGGCTCTCACCAGTTGCACAGTGCCGGCGGCGGGCAAACCCACGTTCGACCTTCCGGACGACCAGATGGAGATCGGCATCGGCATCCATGGCGAACCGGGGCGTCACCGTGAACCCCTCGCTCCCGCCTCAGAGATCGCCAGGCAGCTGGTCGAGCCGATCCTCGCCGACATCGATGCCGCGGGCCCCGCGATCGTGATGCTGAACGGCATGGGGGCGACGCCGCTCATCGAGCTGTACCTCATGTACGGCGAGGTCGCGGCGATCCTGGAGAAGTCCGGAGTGCAGATCGCACGGAACCTCGTCGGCAACTACATCACCTCGCTCGACATGGCCGGGTGCTCGGTCACCCTGCTCAAGGCCGATGACGAGCTGTTGCGGTTGTGGGACGCCCCGGTGAACACGCCAGGTCTGCGGTGGGGCGCCTGATGGCCGCGGTCGACACCGTTGTCCTCGCCGACTGGGTGACTCGCTTCGGCACGGCCGTGACCGAGAAACGCGACTGGCTCACCGAACTCGACTCGGCCATCGGCGACGCCGACCATGGTGCGAACATGGCGCGGGGCATGAGCGCCGTCGGCGAGAAGCTCGCGGCCGGGACGCCCGCCACGGTCGACGAGCTCCTGAAGACGGTCGGCATGACCCTGGTTAGCTCTGTCGGTGGAGCGAGCGGTCCTCTCTACGGCACGTTCTTCCTGCGGATGGGGATGGCAGCGGGCCCGGTGGCAGAGCTCGACGGCCCCGGTCTCGCCGCCGCACTGCGCGCCGGACTCGAGGGCATCGTGGCACGCGGCAAGGCGGAGGCCGGAGACAAGACGATGTTCGATGCGATGGCTCCTGCCGTGGACGCGATGGACACTGCGCTCGCCGGTGGTTCATCGGTCGCGGAAGCCGCCAGGGCCGCAGCGGACGCGGCTGCGGCCGGCCGCGACGCCACGCTGCCCCTGGTCGCCCGCAAGGGCAGAGCGAGCTATCTCGGGGAGCGCAGCGCCGGCCATCTCGATCCGGGAGCCGCGTCGACGGCCATCCTCTTCGACACACTCGCTGCGACGATCGCGGACAGCGCCTGATGATCGGCATCGTCGCCGTCTCCCACAGCGCACGGCTCGGGGAGGCGGCGCTGGAACTCGCCCTGCAGATGGTCCAGGGCGGGGGAGCGCACGTCCTGGTCGCGGCCGGTGCCGGCGTCGACAGCGATGGCGCACCGATCCTCGGTACGGACGCAGTGGCCGTGGCAGCCGCGATCGACGAGCTCGCCGCAGACTGCGACGGCGTGCTGGTCCTCATGGATCTCGGGTCGGCCGTGCTCAGCGCCGAGCTCGCGCTCGAGCTGCGCGCGAGCGACGTGCCTGTGCGACTGGCTCCTGCGCCGTTCGTCGAGGGATTGCTCTCTGCGGTGGTGTCTGCCGCGGCCGGTGGCTCGCTCGACACGGTGGCCGCGGAGGCCGTGGCTGCACTCGGGGCGAAGACCGGGGCGCTCGGCGTCGAGGAGGAGCACGCAGCGGAGGCGACTGTCGCCCCGGGGACGGACGGCGACGTGCTGGTCCGTCGGGTGCGCGTGCGCAATCCACTCGGGATCCATGCGCGCCCAGCCGCCCTGATCGCCAAGGCCTCGGCAGGAGCAGACGTACGCCTGCGTCGCCTTCCCGACGGCCCCGATGCGGCAGCGGCGAGCCTGACGCGGCTCCTCGTCCTCGGCGCACGGCAGGGCGACGATCTGGAGCTGACCGCACGGGGTGACGACGCGGCGGAGGCGCTGGATCGTCTGGTCGCGCTGTTCGACGACGGATTCGGTGAGGGGACGGAACCGGCGGAACCCGCGCACGACACGGCACCGACCGCGACCGGTTCCTCGGCTGAGGTGCCGGCCTCCCCATCGGAAACCGACCTGGCGCACGCGGTCACGCCCGGTTCCGTCCTTCGCGGGCGCGGAGTGAGTTCCGGTCGGGTCGCCGCACCCGTCGTCCACCTCGCGCCGCCGCTTCCCGAGCCCGACCCGGCCGTGGTCATCCCCGAAGCCGATCGGGATTCCGAGGTCTCCGCGATCGAGTGGGCATCCGTCGCCGTCGCCGATCAGCTCCGTTCACGCACCGCGCAGGCGACGGGGGAGACCAGAGCCATCCTCGATGCCTCTCGCCTCCTGGCGTCCGATCCCGAGCTCGTGTCCGAGGCCACGGCGCTCGTGCGAGCGAAGGGGCGCAGCGCCGCCCGCGCGGTCTGGGAGACGGCCGTCGTCCATGAGAAGGCCCTCGCCGCGTTGGGGGGCCGAATGGCCGAGCGCATCGCCGACATCCGCGATGTGCGCGACCGGATCATCGCCGAGATCCTCCAGGTCGACATGCCGGGAGTTCCCGAGCGCGACGAGTCCTTCGTGCTGGTCGCCACCGATCTCGCTCCGGCAGATACCGCGCTGCTCGCCGGCGGCGCATGTGTCGCGCTCGTCACGGTGCAGGGCGGACCGACCTCGCATACGGCCATCATCGCGCGCTCTCTCGGTCTGCCTGCGGTGGTCGGTCTCGCCGATGCCGGAGAGATCCCCTCGGGAGCGATGGTGCTCGTCGACGGTGACCGCGGCACTGTCGAGGTCGAGCCTGCGCAGTCCCGTGTCGACGAAGCACGCGCGTCGGCCGTCGTCGTCGACTTCGATGGCATCGGCGCCCTTGCCGACGGGCACAGCGTCCCACTCCTCGCGAACGTCGGGGGAGCGGCAGACGCGACGAGCGCGGCCTCTGCCCACGCGGAGGGCGTCGGGCTCTTCCGCACGGAGTTCTGCTTCCTCGACCGCACCGACGCTCCGAGCATCGACGAGCAGATCGCCGCGTATCGCGGTGTGCTCGCCGCGTTCCCCGGGCGTAAGGTCGTCGTGCGCACGCTCGATGCGGGCAGCGACAAACCACTGCCGTTCGCCAACTCCGACAGCGAGGACAACCCCGCCCTCGGTGTGCGCGGGCTGCGTATCGCCAGACGCCGGCCGCAGCTTCTCGACGATCAGCTGACCGCTCTCGCGCGGGCGGCCGCCGAAGAGAGCGCGCAGGTCGAGGTGATGGCGCCGATGGTCGCGACCGTAGATGAGGCCGGAGGCTTCGCCGAACGGTGTCGGGCGGCGGGGCTGGACAGGGTCGGCATCATGATCGAGACGCCGTCGGCCGCCCTGCTCGCCGCCGAGCTGTTCGAGGTCGTCGACTTCGTGAGCCTCGGCACCAACGACCTCGCCCAGTACACGATGGCGGCTGACCGGCTGCTCAGCGAGCTGGGCGACCTCAACGATCCGTGGCAGCCCGCGGTGCTGCGACTCATCGCGGCCGTAGGCGATGCGGGTCGGGCTGCAGGCAAGCCGGTGGGGGTGTGCGGCGAGGCGGGTGGCGACCCCGAGCTCGCCCCGGTTCTGGTCGGACTGGGGGTGACGTCGCTGTCGATGGCTCCGCGCTCACTCGGGCGAGTGGCCGCGAGGCTGAGCGAGTTGTCGTCGGACGATTGCCGAAGAGCTGCTGCTGCCGCGATCGAAGCGTCCTCCGTCGCAGCCGCCAGAGCGGCGGCGTCGGCAGCATTGGCTCGTGCCTGAGGGGCGACCGACACATCTATATGCGTGCAACGACATGCATCTCATTTCATTCTGATATCGACATGCTGGCACGCGAAGAGCCCGCGTGTGCTTCGCGCCTATGCTCGTCGCAAGGGGGCTTCGAGTACGGCGCCACGATGAATCGGAGGGCACATGTCCATACAGCGGTCATTTTCGCGAGGCGCGATCGGGCTGTTCACCGCCGGTGTCCTCGTCGCCCTGTCCGGGTGCACTCCTGCGCCCCAGACCACACCGAAGCCGACCCCATCGCCGGAGAGTTCGGCGCCGGCTCCCTACGACGGCCCGGCGGTCTTCGTCGGAGACGAGCTCGACTGGTTCCTGCCGGATGCCGAAGAGATCTCGGGTCTGCTCCCAGACGTCGGGGAGGTCGCCGCGCCGACCCCGTCGCTCATTCAGGTCTCAGACGGCGGCGGGCCCGATCCCGTGCCGGCGATCTGCGGCGCATTCTCCTATGAGCCGTCCCTGAGATCGATCGGTGCCCGCTCGATCACCTGGGCAAGCTCCCTCCCTGACGGACGGGACGGGTGGTTGCACGTCCTCCAGTTCGCCGATGAGGCTGCGGCGCAGGCTGTGATGGATCTGTACCTCGGAGCCGCGCAGCAGTGCGCCGAATTCACCTACGGCGGTCCTTCGACGTTCGAGTCGACGGTGCGGGAATCCGATGACGGAGTGAGGGCAGTCGCCGGCTCACTGGTCATCGACAACGGCTTCGGCGGCGGGAACAGGCTCTACCTGGGCTACGCCGCGGTCGGAAACGTCGTCGTGGACTTCTGGCAGCCGTTCTCGGGAGATGCCGCTTTCGACAGTGAGCAGGCCGCGGAGTTCCTCCGCGACCAAGCGTCCGACGCCAGGAAGAAGCTGGTCGAGGAGCTGACGGCGAATCCGCCGGAGCAGCCCGAGACCCCACCTGCGGCAGACCCGGCTGCGGCGTGGAGTACGTGGGAGGTGACCGACCGCGGTGTCGGTCCGATCCTTCTCGGCTCCGAGCTCGAAGACGCCATCACGGTGGTGCCGGGAGCGAAGGTGATCAGGCCGGAGTGGGACGGCGGGCAGACGCGACTCGTCAGTCCGGACGGGGCTGCCTCTCTGCTGCTCTGGACGGGCGACGGGGGCACCGTCGTCACCGCCGTCTCGGTCGGCTTCGCCAACGTTTCGGATGAGCCCCGCGAAGACCCTGCTGCCCTGCCAGCCGCGGGTGATGTACGGATCGGCGACACGGTTGCCGAGGCCATGAGCGCTTTCCCTGGGGGGACGTCGGTCAGGATCGTGTCGTCCGGCGAGTACTTCTACGACTGGACGACCCGGGAGGGCGCGGTGATCCGATTCCGTGTCGACCGTGACGCGATGGACCCTGCGGCCGTGATCACCGGGATCCTGACGGAAGACGCCACGCTGCGCCAGATTCCCGATTTCGGCTGAGTCCTCTTCGTCGGGCTGCATACCTCGGGTCTCGACCCATCGACTCTTCCGACTAACTGAACGATCGGTCGGTTAGTATGGGCGGATCGGATGACGCGACTGCGGCATCCGACCCGCTCGACGAGGAGGTCGACGATGGCAGAAGCGACGACGCAGACGACGGAGTCGGTGCGCCCGAATCGCGCCATGATGGAGCGCGACCGCGCATCGGCCGCACTGGGCCTCGTCGTCGAACGCGACGATCCAGGCCATGCGGTCGTGTCGATGCGCGTGCGCGACGACATGACGAACGGCTTCCACATCACCCACGGCGGGTTCGTGTTCGCCCTGGCCGACACCGCCTTCGCGATCGCTTGCAATGAAGACGACCGGGTCACGGTGGCTGCCGGAGCGGACATCTCCTTCCTCAAGTCGACCGTCTCCGGCCAAACGCTCACGGCGACGGCCATCCGACGCTCGCGCACCGGCCGCTCCGGCATCTACGACGTGACGGTCATCGATGAGCAGGGTGATCCCGTCGCCGAGTTCCGCGGGCGCTCCCGCACCACCAACCAGACCTTCTCATCCCCACTCCCGGAGTATCCCGTGTCGACGACGACCGCAACAGCCTCCCGTGTCCGCCCTCCCGCAGCATCCGAGCTCGATGCCGAAGAACGCATGAGCCGCGATGAGATCGCCGCTCTCCAGCTCGAACGGCTTCAGCAGACCGTGCGCCATGCGTACGCGAACGTTCCCCTCTACACGCGCAAGCTCGATGACGCCGGTGTGCGTCCGGAAGACATCCGCACCCTCGAGGATGTGCAGCTGCTGCCGTTCACGACCAAGGAGGACCTGCGCGAGACCTACCCGTTCGGGATGTTCGCGGTGCCCATGTCCGACGTCGCCCGTATTCACGCGTCGAGCGGCACCACCGGCCGTCCGACGGTCGTCGGCTATACCAAGGGCGACCTCGAACGTTGGGGGTCGCTGGTGGCGCGGTCGCTGCGTGCGAGCGGGATCCGCCCCGGCATGAAGGTGCACAACGCCTACGGTTACGGATTGTTCACGGGCGGACTCGGCGCGCACGCGGGCATCGAAGCGCTCGGAGCGACCGTCATCCCGATGTCCGGCGGCCAGACCGCACGCCAGGCGCAGCTCATCCTCGACTTCGAGCCAGATGCGATCCTCTGCACGCCGAGCTATCTGCTCACGATCGCCGACGCGATGGCGGCGCAGGGGGTCGACCCGCGCTCCACCTCGTTGAAGGTCGCAGTGCTGGGTGCCGAGCCGTGGTCGAACGAGATGCGGCATGAGCTCGAACAGCGCCTCGGAATCGACGCCCTCGACATCTACGGGCTCAGCGAGGTCATGGGACCGGGCGTGGGCAACGAGTGTCTCGAGACCAAGGACGGCCCACATCTGTGGGAGGACCACTTCCTGCCGGAGATCATCGACGGCGAGAGCGGGGCGGTGCTTCCGGACGGCGAACTCGGCGAACTCGTCTTCACGTCCCTCACCAAGGAGGCATTCCCCGTGATCCGCTATCGCACCCGCGACCTCACCCGGCTGCTTCCGGGGACCGCACGCCCCGGCATGCGGCGGATGGAGAAGATCACCGGCCGCAACGACGACATGATCATCCTGCGCGGGGTGAACCTGTTCCCCACGCAGATCGAGGAGCTGGTCCTGGGGATCGAACAGCTGACTCCGCACTTCATCCTCGAACTGTCGAAGGACGCACGGATGGACACGCTGAAAGTGCGGATCGAACGCCACCCCGACCTGTCTGTCGAAACCTGCCTGAGTGCCGCGGAGGTGCTCGCGCAGCGCATCAAGATCTTCGTGGGATCGACGGTCGCCGTGCAGCTGGAGGAGCCGGGGACGCTGCCCCGGAGCGAGGGGAAGTACAAGCGCGTGTACGACCTGCGATGACGATGAGCGACCCCCGGGGCCACACCGCATTCGCCTCGCGGTCTGCGCTCCGGGCCGCGCGCGTCATCGGATGCGAGACTGTGGGGTGATGTCCGAGATGCAGAGCACACGACGAGGCCGCCCCGGTTACGACCAGCAGGGGATCCTCGGGGTCGCCGTCGCCGCCTTCAACGAGTACGGGTACGACGCCACATCCATCGGCATGCTCGCCGAGCGGCTCGGGCTGTCGAAGTCGGCCATCTACCATCACTTCGGTTCGAAAGACGAGATCCTCGACCTCGCGCTCGACGCGGCACTGAGCGGTCTGGAGGCCGTGGTGGAGGATCCGCTTCCCGAGTCGGGCGACAGGGCGGAGGCATCGAGCGCGGTCGACCGGCTCGAGCTCGTGCTGCGCGGCGCCGTCCGGGTGCTCGTGGAACAGCTGCCGGCCGTGACGCTGCTTCTGCGTGTGCGAGGTAACACCGACGTGGAGCGCAAGGCACTGATCCGCCGTCGGGCGTTCGACCGTCGGATCACCGCGCTGGTGTCGGAGGCGCAGAGCGAGGGTGCGCTGCGAGCCGACATCGACGCGAGCGTGGTCGCCCGTCTCGTGTTCGGGATGATCAACTCGATCGTCGAGTGGTACCGGCCAGGCGGGCGTGAGGGCGCTGACCGTCTCGCCGACGACGTGGTCGCGATCGCTCTCGACGGGCTGCGCACGAACGACGAGGCCGGAGCCGCGGCCGTCTGACCGGGGCTCCGGCGCCCGCTGCTATGCCGCCGCCTGTTCCTTCGCGACCAGCGTGAGCACGTCGTATGTGGCCACGATGTCGTCGTGCTGGTTCTTCAGCACGGCATCCCATCGCACCTCTCCGTATTCGTCGGTCTCTCGCGGAGTGATCTGCTTCGCGGTGAGCTCGACGCGGATGTCGTCGCCGGGGGAGACCGGAGTCACGAACCGCAGGTTCTCCAGCCCCGAGTTCGCGAGCACGGGCCCGGGCGCCGGGTCGACGAAGAGCCCCGCAGCCCACGACACCAGCAGATATCCGTGCGCGACGCGTCCGGGGAAGAACGGGTTCGCGGAGGCTGCTGTCTCATCCATGTGCGCGTAGAAGGTGTCGCCGGTGAACGCCGCGAACGTCTCGATGTCGTCGAGCGTGACGGTGCGGGAGCCGCTGGCCACCTGATCGCCCACGTGGAGTTCGGCCAGCGACTTGCGGAAGGGATGCACGCCGCCGTTCTGCTCGTACGGACGCGAGGCCGCACCCTGATGCCAGACACCGGTGAGGGCGGTCATCATCTCCGGGGAGCCCTGCACGGCTGTGCGCTGCATGTGGTGCAGCACCGCGCGGATGCCGCCGAGCTCCTCGCCTCCGCCCGCACGGCCGGGACCACCGTGCACGAGGTTCGGAAGCGGGGAGCCGTGCCCCGTCGAGCTGCGCGCGTCATCGCGGTCGAGGAAGAGCACGCGGCCGTTGTACGCGGCCATGCCGGTGGCGAGTGCGACGGCGACCTCGGGGTCGTGCGTGGCCACGCTCGTCACGAGCGACCCTCCGCCCCGGGCGACGAGAGCACTCGCTTCGTCGAGGGTGCGATAGCCGACGATGCTCGACACCGGGCCGAATGCCTCGATCTCGTTGACGGCGGCGCTCTCCGCGTCTTCGAAGCGAAGCAGCATCGGCGCCACGAACGCGCCATCGGGGGCGGGCCCTTCGCTGCCGTCGCCGTGACGCACGGTCGGGGCATCCGTCGTGCCGATCACGAGCTCTCCGCCGCCGGCCTGCAGACGGTCGACCTGACGCAGCACCTCTTCGCGCTGCGCGATCGAGGCGAGCGGGCCCATCGTGACGCCTTCGGCGCGTGGGTCGCCGAGGACAACGCGCGTCGACAGTCGCTCGCGGACCGCGGCGATGACGTCGTCGATGGCATCCGTCGGCACGATCGCCCGACGGATGGCCGTGCACTTCTGACCGGCCTTGGTCGTCATCTCGGCGACGAGCTGCTTGACGTACGCGTCGAACTCGGGTGTGCCGGCCACGGCATCCGTTCCGAGAACCGAGGCGTTGATGGAGTCCGTCTCGCTCGTGAAGCGCACGCCTCCCGTCTGCACCGAGTCATGAGAGCGCAGGTGCTCGGCGGTGGACGCCGAACCGGTGAACGCGACGAGGTCTCCGAGCCGCAGCTCGTCGAAGAGGCCGGGCACACTGCCGGAGACGAGCTGCAGCGAGCCGTCGGGGAGAAGGCCCGATTCGACCATCACGCGCACCATGGCCTCGGCGAGATATCCGGTCGGGGTGGCGGGCTTGACCACGGTCGGCACGCCGGCGAGGAACGCGGGGGCGAACTTCTCGAGCGACCCCCACACCGGGAAGTTGAAGGCGTTGATCTGCACCGCGACGCCGCGGAGCCGGGTGTAGATGTGGCGGCCGAGGAAGGAGCCGTCCTTGGAGAGGTTCTCGACGCCTCCGTCGACGTACACCTTCGCGTTGGGCAGCTCGCGCCGGCCCTTGCTGGAGTACGCGAAGAGCACGCCGATCCCGCCGTCGATGTCCACCCAGGAGTCCTGCGCGGTGGCGCCGGTGCGACTGGAGAGTTCGTACAGCTCGGCCTTGCGCGCGGTGAGGGCGAGGGCGAGCTGCTTGAGCCGGACGGCGCGCTGATGGAAGGTGAGCTCTCCCAGCGATGCCTGCCCCACGGTGCGGGCGTGATCCAACGCAGCGCCCAGGTCGAGCCCGTCGGTCGAGACGCGGGCCACGACCTCGCCCGTAGAGGCATCGCGGACGTCGGTGGCCGGCGCGTCGGACGACGGCGTCCACCACGCTCCCTCGACGTAGCTGGGGAGGATCTCGGTCATCTGTGTTCCTTTCACGACTGTTCCTTTCATGAGGGTTCCCTTCATGAGGCGTCCCATTCGTAGAAACCGCGTCCGCTCTTGCGGCCGAGGTCGCCCTCGGCGACGAGGCGGCGCAGCAGGGCCGGAGGCTCGAAACGCGCGCCCAGATGGGCAGCGAGGTACTCGGCGATGCCGAGCCGCACGTCGAGCCCGACGATGTCGGTGAGCCGGAGCGGGCCGACCGGGTGCTTGTATCCGAGCGTCATCGCGGCGTCGATGTCTTCGGCGGAGGCGACGCCCTCCTCGAGCATGCGGATCGCCTCGAGCCCGATCGCGACGCCGAGGCGCGACGACGCGAATCCGGGGGCGTCTGCCACGACGATCGGTGTCTTGCCCAGCGCCGAGACCCATCCGCGCGCGGAGTCGACGAGCGAGGGAGCAGTGCTCGCACCCCGCACGATCTCGACGAGCGTGGAGGCGGGCACGGGGTTGAAGAAGTGCATGCCGACGAAGCGCGACGGATCGTCGAGCACCGCGGCCAGCTCATCGATCGAGATGGAGGACGTGTTCGAGGCGATCGCGGCGTCGGGCGCGATCTGCTCTTCCACGCGTCGGAGCGCATCGACCTTGAGGGCGAGATCTTCCGGCACGGCCTCGACCACGAGTGTGCACGGGGCGAACAGCGCGGCATCCGTGCCCGTGGTGAGGCGCTCCCGATACTCCGCGACGGATTCGAGCGCCGTGCCTCGGGCGATCGAGGCATCGACCGATTCGAGCACGCGGGCGGCCGCCGCATCTGCCGCGTCGGTGTCGCGTTCGACGATGGCGACCCGGGCACCTGCGAGCAGGAAGGCGTGTGCGATGCCGGCGCCCATGCGTCCACCGCCGAGCACCCCGACCTGTCCGGGGGCGAGTGAACTGCTCTCGGTCATCGGTCTCTCCGCTCCAGGAAATCGGTCATCCGCCGGAACTTCTCCGGGCTCTCGAACAGCTCGGCCTGAGCTTCCAGATCGACGGCGGGGTGGCGATCGCGAGGTGCGCGGAACACGCGCTTGGTGGCGATTGTGGCTGCTCGGTCGTTTCGGGCGATGCGATCGACGATGGCGTGCGCGGCCGGCAGCAGCTCGGTGGCGTCGTGGATCGCCGATACGAGCCCGATGCGCTGCGCCTCGTCGGCCTTCACGGTGCGGCCGGTGAGCAGCAGCTCGATCGCCCTGGCGTCGCCGATGATCTCCTTCAGACGCCATCCGGCCCCGGCCGCGGCGAGGATGCCCAGCCCGGTCTCGGGGTTGCCGATGGCGAGCGTCGGCGTGGCGATGCGGATGTCCGCGGCGTAGGCGAGTTCCGCTCCTCCGCCGAGCGCGTAGCCGTCGATCGCGGCGATGACCGGCATCGGCAACGCGGCCAGTCGGATGAACGCATGGGCGTTGATCCCACGCAGCGCGTCGGCGGCACGTCGCTCACGCAGCTCGGCGATGTCGGCGCCCGCCGCGAAGACGCCGTCGGCGCCGGTGAGGATCAGTGGGCGCGGTATGGCCTCGAGCTCGGCGCACAGCACGTGCAGCGCATCGATCGTGGCCTGGTCGATCGCGTTGCGCTTGTGCGGACGATTGAGCGTCGCGACCACGCGGTCGTCGTGTCTTTCGATGAGGAGGGGCTCGTCGCCGAGGAGTCTTTCGGACATCACACCTTCTCCACGATCAGGGCCGCGCCCTGTCCGACGCCGACGCACATGGTGGCGAGGCCGTATCGAGAGCCCTCGCGCTCCATGCGTCCGAGGAGAGTGACCAGCAGACGGGAACCGGAGGAGCCGAGCGGGTGGCCGAGGGCGATGGCTCCGCCGTCGGCGTTCACGCGCGACTCGTCGAGGTCGAGTCTTCTGATGCAGGCGATGGACTGCGTGGCGAACGCCTCGTTGAGCTCGATCGAGCCGATGTCGTCGATGGAGAGCCCGGCCCGACGCAGCGCTTTCTGCGTCGCAGGAACCGGGCCGAGGCCCATGACCTCGGGAGCCAGGCCCGCACTGGTACCAGCCACGATGCGTGCCCGCGGCACCAGCCCGTAGCGCTCGACCGCTTCCGCGCTCGCCACGACGATCGCGGAGGCGCCGTCGTTGAGTGCACTGGAGTTGCCTGCCGTGACGACCTGACCGCCGGCCACGACGGGCCGCAGCCGTGCGAGGCCTTCGAGTGTCGTCTCCGGCCGCGGGCCCTCATCGATGAGGACCTCGCCGCCTGGGTTGACGGTTGTGCTGACGGGGACGCCGACGATCTCCGCATCGAAGCGCCCACCGGCGATCGCCGACGCGGCGCGCTGCTGTGATCTCACGGCGAACGCATCCGCCTCGTCACGGCTGATGCCGTCGATGCGGGCGACCTCCTCCGCCGTCTCCGGCATCGTGAATGTCGCCTTCTCGCGCGCCGAAAGGCGCGGGTTCGGGAATCGCCAGCCGATCGAGGTGTCGAACGCGGCGCCGGGCTTCGCCCAGGCCTTCTCAGGTTTGGCCTGCACCCAGGGCGCGCGCGTCATCGACTCCACTCCTCCGGCGAGGATGATGTCGGCGTCACCGGCGCGGATCGCCTGCGCCGCCATCGTGACGGCAGACATCCCCGATGCGCACAGCCGATTGACCGTGATGCCCGGGACGCTGTCGGGAAGGCCCGCGAGCAGTACGGCCATCCTGGCGACGTTGCGATTGTCCTCGCCGGCCTGGTTGGCGGCGCCCAGGATGACCTCGTCGATCTCCGCCTGCAGCGGATCGATTCCGGCACGCCGCACGGCTTCGCGAACGACGATCGATGCGAGGTCATCCGGGCGCACGGAGGCGAGGGCGCCGCCATAGCGTCCGACCGGGGTGCGTACGCCTCCGACGAGGTAGGCCTCGGTCATGCGGAACTCCTGACTGCATCGTCTCGACGGTTTCCCGTTGTCCGGACGACCGATCTCGAATTACTGACCGATCGTCCGGTAATTATGTCACAGACGTGGGTGCGGCTGCGATCCCGGGGTGCTGATCTGTTCCTCACGTGAGCAGGTCGACGCCCTTCGTCTCCTTGACGAGGGAGACCCCGATGAGTGAGATCACGGCGGCCACGGCGATGTAGACGCCGATCGTCCAGGCCGCGTGGAACTGGTTCATCAGGGCCTCGGCGATCATCGGCGCGAACGCTCCGCCGAGGATCGCGCCGAGGGCGTATCCGATCGAGACACCCGAATAGCGCACGTTCGCGGGGAACATCTCTGCGTAGAGGGCAGCCTGGGGGCCGTAGGAGAGCCCGAGCGCGAACGTCATCACGAACAGTGCCACGAAGTACCAGAGGATGTTCGCGGTGTCGATCAGGAACCACATCGGCACCGCCCAGAGCGCGAGCGCGACGTAGCCGATCTGGAACGTGCGGATGCGGCCGAGTCGATCGGAGAGGTGTCCGCCCCAGAGGGTGAAGATGAGCCAGCCGAACGAGGCGAGCGTCGTCGCCAGCAGCACCGGCGGACGCTCCATGCCCAGTGTCGTGACGGCGTAGGTCGCGAAGAACGCGATGAGCAGGTATCCCGCCGCGTTGTTCGCGATGAAGATGATGGCTGTCAGGACGACCTGCTTGGTGTTCTGGCGGAACAGGCGGCGAAGGGGCGCGGAGGCCTCTTTGCGGCGACGGCGCAGATCCTCGAAGACCGGGCTCTCGTCGACGGCACGGCGGATCACGTAGCCGACTGCGATGAGCACGATCGAGAACAGGAACGGGATGCGCCAGCCCCACTCGAGGAAGGCCTCAGGCGACATCGAGCTGGTGAGCACCCACAGCGTCGATGTGGCGAGGATCATGCCGACGGGGACGCCGATCTGCGGGAACGCCCCGAAGAGTCCTCGTCGGTTGCTCGGTGCATGCTCGACCGCCATCAGCGCGGCTCCGCCCCACTCTCCGCCGGCGGAGAACCCCTGCACGATGCGGAGCAGGATGAGAAGGATGGGCGCCGCGACGCCGATCGCCGCATACGTCGGCAGGAGGCCGATCAGCGACGTGGACAGGCCCATCATGATGAGAGTGAGGACGAGCATCTTCTTGCGCCCGAGCTTGTCGCCGAGATGGCCGGCGACGATCGCGCCGAGTGGGCGGAAGAGGAAGGAGATGCCGATCGTCGCGAACGACAGCACCTGGGCGAAGCCCGGACTCTCTTCGGCGATCGGGGCCAGGAACAGCGGTGCGAGCACCAATCCCGCAGCCTGGGCGTAGATGAAGAAGTCGTACCACTCGATCGAGGTGCCGACGAGGGTGCCGGCGAGCACGCGCCGTTCTTCGGCGGGCATCCGTGCGGTCGGGGTGCGGTCAGAGACTGCTGACGTCATGCGAACTCCGTTGTTCTGCGATACCGAGGGGGAGAGGGCGGTGAAGCGCTCCGGGTCATTCATGACCGAATGGTCGGTCAGTAATTGCCGAGCGTAGCGCATCGGCCTCCCCGGAATCGAGAACTCCGGACTTCCGGTCAGACCCTCCCGAACGCACGCAGCGGATGCTCGATGAGCTCGGTCACCCGCCTCAGGAAGCCCGCGGCGTAGCCGCCGTCGCACACCCGGTGGTCGAACGCGAGCGAGAGCTGGACGATCCGGCGCGCCACGATCGCGCCCTCCACGACCCATGGGCGCTCGATGATCCGGCCGATGCCGAGGATCGCCACATCGGGGTGGTTGATGATCGCGGCTGAGCCGTCGACGCCGAGGCCCCCGTAGTTGTTGAGCGTGAACGTCGATCCCCGCAGGCGCTCCGGCGGCATCGTCCCGGAGCGGGCCGTGGTGGTGAGCTCGCGCAGCGCCGTGTCGAGCTGCGCGACGGTGAGCGCGTGTGCGCGGGGGACCACCGGAACCAGGAGCCCGCGTTCGGTGTCTGCCGCGACCCCGAGGTTCACGCCCTCGAAGGAGACGACCTCGTCTCCGCTCTCGCTCAGGCGCGAGGCCAGAACGGGGTAGTCCTCGAGGGCCAGGAGCACGAAGCGGGCGAGGAGCGCGGTCACCGACGGAGCCTTCTCTCCCTCCGGAGCCATCTGCGAACGCAGATCCCACAGCGCGGTGGCGTCGACGTCGACCCAGACGGTCGCTTCGGGGATCTCGGATCGGCTGCGGGTGAGCTTGGCGCTGACGGCTCTGCGCAGCGGCGACATCCGTTCGCGCGCGAGCACGGCGAGGCCGTCGACCGTCTCGCCGGATCGGGCTTCCTGTGCATCGTGGTGGGCGGTGACGCCGTCGACGGCGTTCTCGACGGCGGCTTGGAGAACGTCGGCGCGGGTGATGGCACCGTCGGCGCCGGTCGCGGTGATCGCGTGCACGTCGAGGCCGAGATCCCGAGCGAGTCGACGAACGAGCGGGGAGCGGACGGCCACGGGGCGGCGGTCGGACGATCCCGGCGACGGAGGAGTCGCGGAGGTGCTCGGGGCGGAACGGATGGCTGTCGGCGCGGGCACCGGCGGCGTCGCGGACACCCGAGGCGCGGTCACCGAGGCTGCGGCCGGGCGGCGTCGCCCCTTCGACGTGCGCGCGGCGGTGCCGTAGCCGATGAGGACGTTCCCCGAGCCGGCGCGCTCCTCTTCGCGGTACGCCTCGTGCTCAGGCTGAACCGGTGCGGTGCTGGGCGGGGCCGTCGAGGTCAGGGAGTCCGCCACTTCCAGCACCGGAGCGCCGACGTCGATCGTGTCGCCGGCGGTGCCGTGCAATGCGGTGACGATGCCGGCGAACGGCGAAGGCAGCTCGACGATGCTCTTCGCGGTCTCGACTTCGGCGATCGGCTGATCGGTGGTGATGGTGTCGCCCACGGCCACGAGCCACTGCACGAGTCCGGCCTCGGTCAGTCCCTCACCGAGGTCGGGCAGGAGGAACACCTGTGCGCCGGCGTGCGGCTTCAGGGGAGTGCTCATACGTCGTCCTCCCAGTGCAGCGTGTCGATCGCGTCGAGCACGCGGTCGACGTCGGGCAGATACCAGTGCTCCAGCTTCGGGGGTGCGTAGGGGGTGTCGAAGCCGGTCACCCGTCGCACAGGGGCGGCGAGGTACTCGAAGCAGCGCTCGAACACCCGTGCCTGGATCTCGGACGCGACGCTCACATATCCCGGGGCTTCGGCGATGACGACGGCGCGGCCGGTCGACTTCACGGCGGCCGTCACGGTCGCGTCGTCGAATGGCGAGAGCGAACGCACGTCGACGACCTGCACGCTGCGTCCTTCCGCGGCGGCCACCTCTGCGACCTCCAACGCGAGCGGCACCGAGGCACCGTAGGCGAGGAGTGTCACGTCCGTGCCCTCGCGGGCGACGCGGGCCGTTCCGAGCTCGGCGGTGATCGAGGTGTCGACCTCGCCCTTGGCCCAGTACAACTTCTTCGGCTCGAGGAAGATCACCGGATCGGGGGAGGCGATCGCCGCACGCAGGAGCGAGTAGGCATCCTGCGGGGTGGACGGGCTGACGACCGTGAGGCCGGGCGTGTGCGCGTAGTAGGCCTCGGATGAGTCGCAGTGGTGCTCGACGCCGCCGATGCCGCCACCGAACGGGATGCGGATCACCAGCGGCATCCGCATGCCTCCGCGGGTGCGGTTGCCGAGCTTCGCGACATGACTGACGACCTGCTCGAAGGCGGGGAGCGCGAACGCGTCGAACTGCATCTCGACCACGGGGCGCAGACCGTTCATGGCCATGCCGACGGCCGTGCCGACGATGCCGGATTCCGCAAGCGGGGTGTCGAAGCAGCGCTCCTCGCCGAAGCGTGCGGTGAGACCGTCGGTGATGCGGAAGACGCCGCCCAGCGCGCCCACGTCCTCGCCGAAGACGACCACGTCAGGATCGGACTCGATGGCATCGGCCAGCGCTCTGTTCAACGCGGCGGCCATGGTCATGGTCGTCTTCGTGGCGACGGCACTCTCGGTTCGCATGTCGTCCTGTGCGATCGTCATCGCTGGCCTCCGTTCGGCGCTGCTCCGGCATCGGCGAGATGCGACCTGTCGATCTCGTCTCGCAGCAGGTGCCATTGCTCATCGAGCTGGGGGGATCGGGTCGCCGTCACGAAGCGGAAGAGGTCTTCAGGATCGAGGTCTGCGTCGGTGTTCAGAGCGGCGCGCATCGCTGTCGCGATCTCCTCCGCTCCGGCGGCGAAGCGCTCTTCGGCGGCGGCATCGAGCGCGCCGGTGGAGGTGAGGTATGTGCGCAGGCGCTGCAACGGGTCGCGCGCGATCCAGGACTGCACCTCCTCGCGCTCGCGGTAGCGGGTGTCGTCGTCGGCGTTGGTGTGCGCCTGCATCCGATAGGTGTGCGCCTCGATGAGGCTCGGCCCACCGCCGGCGCGGGCACGGGATACGGCCTCGCCGAGCACTGTCAGGACGGCGGCGACGTCGTTGCCGTCGACGCGCTGTCCGGGCATTCCGTAGCCGATGGCCTTGTGGGCGAGCGAGGGCGCCGCCGTCTGGCGGGACAGAGGGACGGAGATCGCGAACTCGTTGTTCTGCACGAAGAAGACGACCGGCACGTGGAAGACCGCGGCGAAGTTCATGGCTTCGTGGAAGTCGCCCTCGCTGGTGGCACCATCACCGCAGAGTGCGAGCACCACGGTGTCCTCGCCGCGGTGCTTGGCCGCCTGGGCGAAGCCGACCGCATGCAGCAGTTGGGTGGCGAGTGGGGTCGCCTGCGGGGCGACGCGGTGCGCACGGACGTCGTAGCCCGAGTGCCAGTCGCCCTTGAGGAGCACCATCGCGTCAGCGGGCGCCACTCCTCGAGCTATCACGGCGACGGAGTCGCGGTAGGTCGGGAACAGCCAGTCCGTGGCGTCGAGCACCATCGCGGCGCCGACCTGACATGCTTCCTGCCCGTGCGATGACGGGTAGACAGCGAGGCGGCCCTGGCGCACGAGGGCTCCGGCCTGATCGTTGATCCGCCGGCCTTCGACCAGACCGCGGTAGGCCGCCAGCAGCGTGTCGGGATCCGGGAGCACGTACTGCTCGTCCGTGACCGGAGCTCCGGTTTCGTCGATCAGTTGCACCGCGGTGTCTCGCGGGAGCAGGTCGGTGTGCAGCATACGTTCGCCCTCCTTGCCGAACTCGATGAGGACAGCATGCCTCGGGCGCGACATTCATCCAAGATCTTTTGTCGGATCCTGGATGAAAGGGCGACTAGTGGTGCATTCTTGATCGAAGTGTCAGAAATTCTGCACCGATGGAGGGGGCTCATGGTCGCGCTGGATGAGACGGATCACGCGATCCTCGAAGAGCTGCGCCGCGATGCGCGGGCGTCCATGACGGCGATCGCCGATGCCGTGCACATCTCCCGTGCCGGCGCGCACGCGAGGATCAAACGACTCACCGACGCCGGCGTCATCACCGGCTACGGCGTGCGTACCGACCCGGTTCTCCTGGGGCACCACGCCAGCGCCTATGTGACCCTCGCCATCGAGCAGGCGACGTGGCAGGCGGTGAGCGAGCGGCTTCGAGCGATTCCCGAGATCGAGCACATGGCCCTGGTCGGTGGAGACTTCGACGTGATCCTGCTGGTGCGGGCGAACGATGCCCGCGATCTGCGTCGCATCGTGTTGGAGGACATCCAGGCGATCCCGTCGATCCGCTCGACCAGAACGACCCTGATCTTCGAGGACTACCCGCGGAACTGAGCCGGTGCGTCGCCAGCTGCCTGAGCTCTCGGTCAACCCGCGTTGGCGAGCAGAGACGACACCACGACGATCCCGATGCACAGCACCCCGAACGCCGCCGCGAGCACCGTCAGGGTGAGCAGCATCCCGCCGCCGGGTGGGTCCTGCGGCGTCGTCGGGCCAGCAGGCATCGCACCAGGCATCGCACCAGGCAACGTCGAATGCAGCCACGCGGTCATCCGCAACTGACGTCGCCGTGCGGCCGACCAGAGCGTGCAGGCCGCGACGAGGCCGACTGCTCCCGGGATGAACCCCCATGCCGCGAATGCGGAGGGCAGCATCAGGGGGAAGATCCGCAGCGACACGAGGGAGCCGATCGCGATCGCGAGAGCCGTGCGGCGCCACGCGAGCTCGGTGCGCTCGGGCTGCAGACCCGGATCGAACGGCCCTCGAACGCTCGGCCCCTGACCCGTCACCGCCAGAGCACCCCGGCCACGACGAGCAGACCGACGACGGTGACGACGACGGCGAGCACGACCGCAGAGAACGCGCCGGGCAGCGGACGCGACTGGCGCAATGCACGTTCGGCGCGCATCCATTCCCACCAGGCGAGCGGTGCGACGGCAGTGCCGGTGATGATCAGCAGCAGCGAGGCGGCGAGGCGGAATCCGGCGTGCAGGTCGAGTCCGAGCACCTCCAGGGCGACGCCACCGGCGATCAGCGCGAGCCCGGTGCGCGTCCAGGCGAGAAACGTCCGCTCGTTCGCGAGGGAGAAACGCGGATCGGGTTCCTCTCCGATGGCGTACACCGAGGCAGGGAAACGTCGCATCGCCTCATCGTAGCGGCGCCGTGTTCTCGGCGAGTCAACGGGCGAGATGGGTCATACGTCAGTCGATCGTGAGCTCGAACCCGTCGGGTGTGGCAGTGACGGAAACCTGCGACAGGTCGGTGACCAGAACGGTGGGGTGGTGCGCTGCCGCGTGCTTCCCGACGCCGATGACGCGCATGCCCGCGGCGAGACCCGCCTGGATGCCGGCACCGGAGTCTTCGAACACGACGCAGTCCGCCGGATCGATCCCCAGATTCTCTGCCGCGCGGAGGAAGCCCTCGGGGTCGGGCTTGGACGCGGAGACGTCTTCCGCTGTGACCTTCCGTTCGGGGACGCTGAGCCCTGCCGCGCGCATTCGTGCGGTCATCAGGGCGACGTTTGCGGAGGTGACGATCGCGTGCGGGAACGGGCGCAGCGCATCGAGTAGCGCGCGTGCTCCGGGGATCTCGATCACTCCGTCGACGTCGCCAGCCTCATTCGCGAGCATGATGTCGTTCTCGTGGAGATTGATCGCGTGGTCACGCTCGGGAAGCATGATCGCCATGCTCTGATGCCCCTGCCTGCCGTGCACGGTGCGCAGCACGGTCTCGGGATCGATGCCATGCGGTTCGGCCCACGCGAGCCACAGCCTTTCCACGACGGCAGTCGAGTCGACGAGGGTGCCGTCCATGTCGAGGAGGGCGGCGCGGGCGGCGATGGTCTGGGTCACCCGTCCAGGCTACTGCCGACGGAGGGCGACATCGGGGGAGCCCGCACGCGACCCCGCGAGGCTGAGCCGCCACGGCGACCGGGCTGCCTGGCTTCTAGGATGTGGACCGGGAAGGACGAGGATGAACGCACTCGCGAGCAGGGTCATGCAGGTGCTGCGGCAGGTGCGGGGTCCGGAGACAGCAGAAGCCGTCTTCGAGGCGACCGCGCTGATCGTCGGCGCCGCCTTCTTCGTCGCGGGCTTCGTCATCGGTCTCCCGGTGTTCTGGGGACACGATCTGGCGATCAGCGGCAGCGGTTCGATCGGCGTCTTCGCCGCGTGGGGTGGTGCGGCTACCGCGATCATCGCCTTCACCCTCGGTCGTCTCGCCGTCCGCCCGGAGAAGCAGGATCCGGATGCCGCACGAGACGGGTTCAGCGTCCCCGGCGACCGACTGCGGTGGTACGACCTCACCGCGATCGCGTTCGCCCATGCGGCGATCGCGTGCCTCGGTTGGCTCGGCATCGCGGCGCTCCTCGAGCGGAGCTTCACCGACGCCCCGGTGTTCCCGTTCCCCGGCGCGATTCTCGTGGCCGTCGCCTTCGCGCTGACCGGCTACGTCTCGTTCCTCAGCGCCGTGGCGCTGACGCCGATGGTGCTGTCGCTGGTGCTCGCGGTGTTCCTCGTGGTCGGGGCGTTCGCCAGCATGCTCGCCTCCAGCGACGTGCACTGGTGGCGCGACAACCTTTCCGCGTTGGGGATGAGTACCAACAGCTCCTCCGTCGCATTCAACGTGACGCTGGTCATCGCCGGCGTCATGATCACGACGATCTCCCGCTATGCGACCGCGGGCCTTCCCGCAGAGAGCCCCGAAGATCGCCGTGGGCGGTTCATGGTGCGCGGCGGACTGATCCTGATGGGGATCTTCCTCGCGTGCGTCGGACTCTTCCCCGTGGACGAGTTCTTCCTCCTGCACAACACCGTCGCGACCGGCATGACCGTGGTGTTCGGGATCGTCGTGGTCGGGCTGCCGTGGTTCCTGCCGACAATCCCTCGCGTGTTCGTCGCCTTCGGGTGGGTGTACGTGCTGGTCATCATCCTGCTCGCGGCGTTCTTCGCGGTCGGGTACTACAACCTCACCGCGGTCGAGCTGATCGCCGCCGTGCTGATCTTCAGCTGGATCATCGTGTTCCTGCGCACAGCGGGGTCGGTCACCGCGCCGGCGGTCACGGCCGGTGCTTCCGCGGAGGCGAACTAGTCCCAGATCGGGTCGTCGGGGTCGGGGGAGTCCGTGCCGTCGGCGTCGGTCATGATGCGCGCTTCAGCGATCCACGACGACAGAGAACCGTCGTAGAGCATGTGAGGTCGCGGCGAGCCGAGAAGCTCGGGGTTCGTCACGATGTCCAGCGGCTCATCGCTCGCGAAGATGACGACGTTGCCGAGCGGTCCTTCATCGTCTTCCGGTTCTGCGTCGAGGACGACGGAGACGTGGTCGAACACGGAGCTCAGGGTGGCCGCCTGGCGCCGTGAGTACTCGAACGGGTGCCCGTCGAGCAGGTTCACTGCCACGACTCCACCTGCTGCGGAGCGCGCGGCGACGCGGCGGTAGAACTCCTGGCTGGCCACACGATGCCGGATGACCGCGGCATCCCACAGATCGACGACCGTGAAGCGAGCATCCACCCAATCGGTGTCGACCGCGGTGCTGCCGGACGCGGTGCCACCGGACGCTGCGGCGCCGAGCGCGGAGGAAGGGGGTGACGGCACCGACGATCGCGTCTCGTCCGGAAGATCCGCGTCTGCGACCGCTCGCGCATCGCCGAAGATGACCCGCAGATCAGCGCCGGGGGGCAGGGGCAGGGCGGCGATCACTGCTGCATAGAGAGCGGGCTCGAACTCGACCGCGAGTTGAGGGGAACCGGCACGCGTGGCCTCGACGTAGCGTGCCAGTGTGAGCGCTCCGGCCCCCAGATGCACGGTGAAAAGCGGTGTACCGGGCTTAGCTGCGGCATCCATTGCTCTGGCGATGTGCTGCGTGTAGGCGTATTCGAGTTCGGTGGGATCGGTCATCGAGACGACGGACTGCGCAATCCCGTCGACGCTGAGCTCGTAGCGCCCGGCTCTCCTTCTCGATTCCACCAGCTTCGCCTTGCGATTGTCGAGCATGAGCGAGAACACCCGGCGTTTCCTTGGCACCCGTCGATCTTAGGTCGGGTGAACTCGGTCGGAGACCGCCCTGCCCTGCAACGGAGGGGCATCCAGAAGGCCTCGCCTTCACGTGCGGCCATGGCGTCGCCCGCGCGCGGCTACCCTGGAAGCAACATGGCACATCTTCTCGGGGCCGAAAGCCTCCACCTCGAATATCCGACCAGGGTCGTCTTCGACTCCGTGACCCTCGGCATCGAGGAGGGCGATCGCATCGGCATCGTCGGCCGCAACGGCGACGGCAAGTCGAGTCTCCTCGGGATGCTGGCTGGCATCAAGGAACCGAACTCCGGACGCGTCACGGTGCGCGGCGGCACCCGCATCGGCGTGCTCGATCAGGCGGACAACCTGCCGGACGACCTCACGATCAGCGCCGCGGTCGTCGGCGACACCCCGGAGTACGAGTGGGCTGGCGATGCGCGCGTCCGCGACGTGATCGACGGGCTCCTCACCGACCTGCCGTGGGATGCGGAGATCGGTTCCCTCAGCGGTGGCCAGCGGCGCCGGGTCTCGCTCGCGAAGCTGCTCACCGGCGACTGGGACGTCATCGCTCTCGACGAGCCGACCAACCACCTCGACGTCGAGGCGATCACCTGGCTCGCCGGGCACCTCAAGAAGCGCTGGTCCGGGAACTCCGGAGCGCTCCTGGTCGTGACGCACGACCGGTGGTTCCTCGACGAGATCTGCACCGAGACGTGGGAGGTGCACGACCGCATCGTCGAGCCCTTCGAGGGCGGCTACGCCGCGTACATCCTGCAGCGCGTCGAGCGTGACCGGATGGCCTCGGCGACCGAGGCGAAGCGTCAGAACCTCGCCAAGAAGGAGCTCGCCTGGCTCCGCAGAGGCGCCCCTGCCCGCACGGCGAAGCCGAAGTTCCGCATCGACGCGGCCAACGAACTCATCGCCGATGTGCCGGAGATCCGCGACAAGGTGTCGCTGCAGTCGCTCGCCGTCTCGCGCCTCGGCAAAGACGTCGTAGATCTGCTCGATGTCGGCGTGACCTACCCGACCGCGGACGGCGGCGAGAAGGTCGTATTGCGCGACATCGAGTGGCGCATCGCACCGGGGGAGCGCACCGGCATCCTCGGCGTGAACGGTGCCGGCAAGTCGACGTTGCTCGGACTCATCTCCGGCACCGTCGAACCGACCGTCGGTCGCGTCAAGCGCGGGACGACCGTGAAGGTGAAGACGCTGACCCAACGGCTCGACGAGCTCACGCAGCACTGGAAAGACCCGGTGCGCGTGATCATCTCGGGCCTTCGCACCTCGTACTCGATGGGTGCGGGTTCCAAGGCGCAGGACCTCACGCCGGGACAGCTTCTCGAACGGCTCGGGTTCGACTCTGCCCAGCTCTCCACTCCGGTCAAGGACCTCTCCGGTGGTCAGCAGCGCCGTCTTCAGCTGCTCCTCGTGCTTCTCGACCAGCCCAACGTGCTGATCCTCGACGAGCCGACCAACGACCTCGACACCGACATGCTCGCCGCGATCGAAGACCTGCTGGACTCCTGGTCGGGCACGCTTCTCGTGGTCAGTCACGACCGGTACTTCCTGGAGCGCGTCACCGACCAGCAGTACGCGGTCCTCGACGGGCATCTGCGTCATCTTCCCGGTGGGGTGGACGAGTACCTGCGCCTTCGCAACCTGCAGGCCGCCGCTGGTTCGAAGCAGACCGCGACGTCCGCAGCCACGGCTACGGCGACGGCAGCCGCCAAGGGACTGGACGGAGCAGCGCTGCGCACCGCCCAGAAGGAGATCTCCGCCCTCGAACGACGCATCCAGAAGCTCACCCAGCAGGTGAACACCGCCAAGACCGCGCTCGCCGACCACGACCAGGCCGACTACGACGGGCTCGGCGACCGGATGAAGAAGATCAGCGAGCAGCAGGCCGAGATCGAGGAGTTGGAGCTGCGCTGGTTCGAACTCACCGAGGAGATCGGCTGACGGAGGAATATCCTTCTCTCAACGCTGTTGGGAGGTAGGGATGGAAGGCCTCGAAGTAACAGTCCTGCTCGGACTCACGATTCTTGTCGGAACCCTTATCGCCCCGCGCGTGCGTCTCGCGCTCCCGCTCGTCCTGGTCATCTTCGGGCTGCTGCTCGGCTTCGTGCCGCAGTTGCGAGAAGTGCAGCTGCCACCGGAGACCGTGCTGCTGCTGTTCCTCCCGGTGATGCTCTTCTGGGAGAGTCTCACCACATCGCTTCGGTCGATCCGTCGCGACTTCCGCTATATCCTCCCGATGAGCACGGTGTTGGTCGTCGCCTCGGCCTTCGCCGTCGCCGGCATCGGTGTGCTGTTCGGGATGCCGTGGGAGATCGCTCTCATCCTCGGCGCTGCGGTCGCTCCGCCAGACGCCACTGCCGTCGCAGCCCTCGGGCGCTTGCTGCCGCGCCGCATGTTCATGAAGCTCAAGGCTGAGAGCCTGACGAACGACGGCACGGCCCTCGTGCTCTATGCGATCGCGGTGTCGCTTGCGCTGGGTGGCCAGATCACCCCGCTGTCGGTCACGCTCGACGTGCTGATCTCGTACATCGGCGGCATCGCAGCCGGTGTCGTGGTCGCCGCTCTCGGCTACCTGCTGCTGCGGCGCACGTCTTCGACGATCGTCATCAACGTGGCGCTGCTGCTGATCCCGTTCACGGCGTTCCTCGCAGCCGAGATGGTGCACGCCTCCGGAGTGCTCGCAGTCGTGGTGGCCGGGCTCATCGTCGCCTACGTGTCACCGCGGGTCACGACCGCCGCCTCGCGCCGGCAGGCCGATGCGGCATGGCCGTTCGGCGTGTTCCTGCTCAACGGCGCCCTGTTCGTGCTGATCGGTCTCGAGGTGCAGTACGTCGTGCACGAGATCTCGGCTCCGGCGATCGGACGCCTCGTGCTGATCACGCTCGCCGTGTGGGCGACGCTGCTGGCGGTGCGCTACCTGTTCCAGCTGCTCAACGTGCCCTTCCAACGACAGACCGGCCCGCGGCCCGCACCGGGAGCGAGGGCGCGCGCCAGAGCGGTGTCCACCGTGGCCGGCATGCGAGGTGCCGTCTCCCTCGCGATCGCGCTGTCGGTGCCGGCGACCATCACCGATGGGGGCACGGTTTCCGGGCGTGACGAGATCGTGTTCGTCACGGCCGGTGTGATCATGCTGAGCCTGCTCGTGCAGGGGCCGCTCCTGCCCGCCGTCGTGCGGTGGGCGCGGTTCCCCGTCGATCATGTCGAAGACGAGGAGTACGAGCTCGCCGAGCGTGCGATCTCCGGCGCGGCGCTCGCCGCTCTCGACGACCTCGCCTCAGAGCACGGCGTGGGACAGGAGGTCCTGGATCGCGTGCGGTCCGAGGGCTACCAGATGCTCGAGTTCGCGAACGCCCGAACCCTGGCGCGTGAACAGGCGCTGGTCGATGCAGAGGCTGAGGCTCTGGACGAGATGCTCGGCGAGCCCGACCCGCTGAGCGCCGGAACGGCCGCAGAGACGCGCGGCCCCGAGCGTGTGGCAGACCCGGCGCCGAGCGGGGGCACACAGCAGATCGCTGAAGCGGATGCCACCGACGGTACGGTCCTGCAGATCATCGCCACCTCGACCGACGTCGACCTCGCTCAGCGCTCCCCGCTGATCCGGCACGAGGAGCACACGCGTCTCAAGCTCGCGCTCATCGACCGCAAGCGCGAGGTGCTGCTGGGTCTGCGCGGTGCCGGCACCGTCGACGACATCGTCGTTCGCCGCATCTCGGCCCGCCTCGATCTCGAGCAGGTGCGCCTGCAGGGGATCGAGGAGTTCGACTGAGGTCGCAGGCGACGAGTCCATTCAAGTGAAACCAGGAGTTCGATGTCCACGATGATGAAGGCGATCGTCCTCGATCGTTTCGGCGACGAGAGCGAACTGCACGAGCGGACTGTTGCGGTGCCGGTGGTCGGCGAACGAGATGTACTCATCCGGGTCGAGATCGCCGGCATCGGGTCATGGGACCGCTTCGAACGCGAGGGCGAATTCGAAGGAGCCTTCCGCTTCCCCTCGGTGTTCCCTTACATCCTCGGGTGGGAGGGCGCGGGGATCGTCGAGGCGGTCGGCGCCGATGTGACGCGCTTCACTCGCGGAGACCGTGTCTACGCGGCATCGAGGCCTGTGCCGAGAGGCGGGTTCTATGCCGAATATGCGGTGGTCGACGAGGAACACGTCGCTCCGGTGCCGGAGCGACTGACGAACGAGCAGGCGGGGGTCCTCGCCTGGGATGCGCTGACCGCTGCCAGCGGACTCGACGTGATCGATGCGAGTCCCGGTGACACCGTGATGATCTTCGGCGCGAGCGGGGGGATCGGGCATCTCGCCGTCCAGCTGGCGAAGCAGCGGGGTCTCCGGGTTCTCGCGGTGGCCTCAGGGGAGGACGGCGTCGAACTCGCGCGCAGCCTCGGGGCCGATGCGGCTGTCGACGGTCGGCGGGGCGACGTGACGGCGGCCATCGAGAGCTTCGCGCCGGGAGGACTCGACGCCGCACTCGTGACCGTCGGCGGTCCGGCCGCAGAGAGCGCACTGCGCGGCCTCAAGCCGTCAGGGCGGATCGCCTGGCCCCACGGTGTGAATCCGGCGCCGACGAGCGATCTTGTCGAACGCGTGTCGTTCTACGACGGCGACCGGAGCCGAGCGGCCCTGGACCGTCTGAACGAGGTCATCGAGTCGAGTCCCATCGCCGCACATGTGGCGCGGGTGTTCGACGCCGACGAAGTCGTCCAGGCACATCACACCCTGCGAAGCCACTACGTGGGAAAGCTGGCGTTGCGCGCACCGCGCTCCACGAACCCGCTGTGACGCCGTGTGACACACGATTCCTGGTGCGCGGTTCGGCCTGCCTAACGTATTCGAGTCCCCCCAAGAGAGGAACTCCTTCACATGTCACGCCGCACCACCTCCATTCTCGCCGCGCTCGCCGCGGTCCCCCTCTTCGTCGCGCTCGCAGGCTGCGCCACGGCATCCTCCGACGCCGGTTCCGGCAGTGACGGATCGACCGAGAACGAGGTCGTCAAGATCGGCGTCGTCGGCAAGGGCGATGCCCAGTGGCCGGCCTTCGTCGATGCAGCGGCCGAAGAGGGCATCACGGTCGAGCTGGTCGACTTCGGCTCCTACGAGCAGCCGAACCCCGCGCTCACCGAGGGCGAGATCGACCTCAACCAGTTCCAGCACATCGTGTACCTCGCCGAGTACAACAACGCCTCGGGTTCCGACCTCACCCCGATCGGCTCGACGGCGATCTACCCGCTCGGGCTGTACTCGAAGAAGTACGACGACGTCGACAGCATCCCCGACGGCGAGACGGTGGCTGTCCCGGACGACGCATCCAACCAGGCGCGCGCGCTGAACGTGCTGCAGCAGGCCGGTCTCGTCGAGCTCAAGAGCGGCGGCACTCCGTACTCCGACCTCGCCGACGTCGACACCGACAAGTCGAAGGTCAAGGTCACCGCGCTCGAGGCCGCGCTCATCCCGACGTCGCTGCCCGATGTCGCCGCCGCGATCATCAACAACGACTTCGTCAAGGACGCCGGCCTCACGTTCGAGGATGCGATCGCGCAGGACGACCCGGAAGACGCCAGCGCCCTGCCGTACGTCAACATCTTCGCCGCCCGCGCCGAAGACGCCGACAACGAGACGTACCTCAAGCTCGTCGAGATCTTCCAGACGAACGAAGACGTCCAGAAGGGACTGCTCGAGTCGTCCGGTGGCACGGCTGTGTCGCTGCAGACGCCCGTCAAGGATCTCGTCACGTCGCTGAAGAAGGTCCAGGAAGACGCCGAGGCGAAGAAGTAGGACGCGGGGAATCCCACCCCAGTCCGATGAGGGAGAATCGGGTGGCGCCGCACGCGCCACCCGATTCTTCGTTCCCGAAGCAGACCGGAGCAGCACATGCCGATCGTCACCCTGACGAACGTGTCCAAGACATACCCGTCCCGCACCCGTGAAGACTCCGAGGTCGTGGCCGTCGACGACGTCACCCTCTCGATCGAGAAGGGCGACGTCTTCGGCATCATCGGCTACTCGGGCGCGGGCAAGTCCACACTCGTGCGGCTGATCAATGCACTCGAGCCCGCGACGAGCGGCACCATCACCGTGGACGGTGTCGACATCACCGCGCTCAAGGAGAGCGAGCTGCGCAAGATCCGCGGCGGGATCGGCATGATCTTCCAGCAGTTCAACCTGTTCTCTTCCCGGAGCGTCAAGTCCAACATCGCCTATCCGCTCAAGCTCGCCGGCTGGTCGAAGGCCGATATCGAGACGCGCGTCACGGAGCTGCTCTCGTTCGTCGGCCTCTCCGACAAGGCGAAGGCCTACCCCGAGCAGCTCTCCGGCGGCCAGAAGCAGCGCGTGGGCATCGCTCGCGCCCTCGCGACCGGGCCCGCGATCCTCCTCGCCGACGAGGCCACCAGCGCCCTCGACCCCCAGACCACCCATGAGGTGCTCGATCTGCTGAAGCGCGTCAACCGGGAGCAGGGCATCACGATCGTCGTCATCACGCACGAGATGGACGTCATCCAGACCATCGCGACCAAGGTCGCCGTGATGGAGAACGGCCGCGTCATCGAGCAGGGCGATGTGTTCGATGTCTTCTCCGCACCGCAGAACCCCGCCTCCCAGCGCTTCGTGGGGACGGTAGTAAAGGGTGTGCCTACGCCTGCCGAACTGGCGGTCCTCCGTGAGCGCCACCACGGGCGCCTGGTCACGTTCTCGTTCCGCGACGGCGACTCCTCGCAGGCGCAGGTGTTCCTCGACCTCGCCGGCGCCGGTCTCGACTTCGAGCTCGTCTTCGGCGGGATCAACGACATCCGCGGGCGCGCCTTCGGACACCTCACGCTCGCGATCCGCGGTGACGCCGCGGCGATCGATCGCGTACTCGCCGGTATCGCCGAACGAGTCGAAGTGACCGAGATCGCCGGAGAGGAGGCGCGCTGATGGACCGTCTGAACGAACTGTGGCCCGAATTCTGGACCGCTGCGCTCGAGACCCTCTACATGGCCTCGTTCGCCCTCGTCCTCGGTGGCATCCTCGGCCTCGCGATCGGCGTGATCCTCTATGTGACGCGTCCCGGAGGGCTCGCTCAGAACCGGCCGGTGTCGCTCATCGCGAACTTCGCCGTCAACTTCTTCCGCCCGATCCCGTTCGTGATCTTCATGGCGGTCGCGCAGCCGTTCGCACGGCTCGTCGTCGGTGTGGGAATCGGCACGACGGCCGGCGCGTTCATCATCGGGCTCGCGGCGGCGTTCGCGATCGGCCGCATCGTGGAGCAGCACCTCGTGTCGGTCTCGCCCGGCGTCATCGAGGCGGCGCGGGCGATGGGCGCCGGCCCCTGGCGCATCCTCTTCACCGTCGCGATCCCCGAGTCGCTCGGCCCGCTGATCCTGGGCTACACGTTCATCGTCGTCGCTCTGATCGACATGACGGCGATGGCCGGACTCATCGGTGGGGGTGGCCTCGGTGCGTTCGCCCAGATCTACGGCTTCCGGCAGTTCGAACCGGTCGTGATGTGGGCGGCCATCATCCTGATCGTCGTGTTCGTGCACCTCGTGCAGATGCTCGGCACGCGCCTCGCGCGCAAGGTCATGCGCCGCTGACGGGATCCTCGCTGACGGGTGCTTCCTGCAGGGTGCGCCGCGTCGTGAACATGCGCTCTTCGCCGCTCACCGGATCGACGAAGCGCAGTTCCCGCGCGAGCAGCTGCAGCGGGCGGTCGAAGTCGTCGGGCAGATCATCGAGCAGCTCGGGGTAGAACCGATCGTTCAGGATGCCGATGCCGAGGGCTGCGAGGTGCACGCGCAGCTGGTGCATCTTGCCGCTGTGGGGACGAAGCAGCGTGTGCACGACGTGATCGTCGCCGCCGATCAGCTCGACGAGCGTCTCGGAGTTCGGCTCCTTGGCGTCGTCGACCTGCACGCGCACCTGACCGCGCGGCTTCTCGATGTTGTTGCGGTAGACCACGGGGAATGTGGGCAGCACCCCGCTCTCGGGGAGCGCGGACACCGCCTCGTACACCTTCTGAACCTGACGCTTCTCGAACATCAGCTGGTACGCACCCCTGGTCGCGGGACGGGTCGAGAACATCAGCAGCCCGGCCGTCGCGCGATCGAGGCGGTGGATCGGGGCGAGGTCGGCGTTGTCGAGGAGGCGGCGCAGCCGCACCAGCGCCGAGTTCTGCAGGAACTTGCCACCGGGGGTGGTGGGCAGGAAGTGGGGCTTGTCCACGACGACGAGATGCTCGTCCTGATGCAGGATCTCGACCTCGAACGGGATCCGGGTCTCGACTGCGGGCTCGCGGTAGTACCAGACGAACTCGACGCTGCCGAGGGTGGCGTCGCGGGCGACGGGCGAGCCGTCGGCGCGCACGATGTCGCCGCGGTCGAACCGTTCGAGCAGCCGCTCCGGCTCGAGGTGGAAGAAGCGCTCGACCATGTACGCCGAGACGGTCGGCCACGCACCGATGAGTGGCACGTGCAGACGCGTGGCTCCCACGCCGTCGCGCACCGGGAGAGGGGAGGGCATGCCCATCAGCGGGTGCCGCTCACTTGTCGAAGCTCAGGCTCAGCTTGCGCAGCAGCCCGGCGAGGCGATCGCGGTCCGAGCGCGAGAGTGCCTGCAGCAGGTCGGCCTCGACATCGACGAGGCGGGTGATGGCGGCATCCACGCGGATGCGGCCGTCATCGGTGAGGATCACCAGCACGCTGCGTCCGTCGCCGGGGTCTGCCTCGCGACGCACGAAGCGGCGGCTGACGAGCCGGTCGATCCGGTTGGTCATCGTTCCGCTCGAGACCAGGGTCTGCTGCAGAAGCTGCTTGGGGGAGAGCTGGAAGGGTGCACCGGCGCGGCGCAGAGCCGACAGCACATCCCACTCCCAGTGCTCCAGGTCGCTGCGGCGGAAGACATCGCGGCGGGCCCGGTCGAGGTGCCGTGACAGGCGGTCCATCCGTGACAGGACCTCGAGGGGTGAGAAGTCGAGGTCGGGGCGCTGGGTGTTCCACGCGCCGACGATCCGGTCGACCTCATCCACCTCGCTCATCCGCCCATTATCGCGTGTGCGCGCCCGGTGCGACGGATGCCGCGGACAGGTCGAGCGTCATGAACGTGCTGTAGGGGTCGGCGATGTAGCTGCCGAACGGGCCGCATTCACGAAAACCCGCTGCGGCGTACATCGTGCGGGCCGGGATGAAGAACTCCGCACTCCCCGTCTCGAGCGAGAGCCGACGGATGCCTCGCCCCTCGGCATCGGCGAGGAGGAAGGTCAGCATCGACCGGCCGAGACCTCTTCCGCGCAGGGCAGGATCCGTCCGCATCGACTTGAGCTCTTCATGTCCGTCCTCGACCGTCACGAGGGCGCCGGTGGCGACCGGGCGTCCGTCGACGGAGCCGGCGAAGAGCCTGACACCGGGGGCGAGCAGGCGTTCGAACACCAGCGCGTGACGGCTCTCGGCCGGTGCGGTGTGCTCCAACTCGGCGTGGTGGGCGACCAGGAACTCGGCGAGGGCGGGGCTTTCAGCCTTCACCCGTTCGATCACGATGCTCATGTCGTCAGCATTGCAGATCGGTATTTCACGCGGATGACGGGCCGCGGTGTCAGCGGAACCGGGGCCGGAGCATGGCAGACTTGTCCCCGCGGCGTCCTCGTGGGCGCTGCGGTCCGCCGTGGTGTAATGGCAGCACGACAGCCTTTGGAGCTGTTAGGTCTAGGTTCGAGTCCTGGCGGCGGAGCATGACTGGGAACAATCTCGCGATCGTCGTCCTCGCCGCAGGCCAGGGCACGCGCATGAAGTCGCGTCTGCCGAAGGTCCTGCACCCGATCAGCGGGCGTCCACTGGTCGGACACGTGCTCACGACAGCGGGGAGGCTGCAGGCCGCGCATGTCGAGGTGGTCGTCCGGCACGAGCGCGATCAGGTCGTCGCCGCCCTCTCCGAGGATTATCCCGATGCGGTGTTCGTCGACCAGGACGACATCCCGGGCACGGGCCGCGCGGTGCAGGTGGCCGTCGAGGCTCTGCCCGGCGACTTCGACGGTGACGTGCTCGTGCTCTCGGGGGACTGCCCGCTGGCCGACGTCGACACCCTCGCAGCCTTCGTCGCTGAGCACCGTGCCTCCGGTGCGCCGGCCACGCTGATGACGGCGCTGGTCGACGATCCGACCGGCTACGGACGCGTCGTGCGCGATGCTGATGGCGGCGTGGACCGCATCGTCGAGCAGAAGGATGCGAGTGCCGAGGAGGCCGCCGTCCGCGAGATCAACGCCGGGATGTACGTGTTCCGCGCCGCGACGCTGCGCACCTACCTGCCGCAGCTGAGCCTGGACAACGCGCAGCGCGAGATGTATCTGACCGATGTTCCAGGGATGCTCCGTCGCGACGGCGACCGGGTGGCGGCCTCCGTCGTCTCCGACGTCACGGTGACCTACGGTGTCAACGACCGTGCGCAGCTGGTCGAGGTCGGCAGGCTGCTCAACCAGCGCATCGTGCGTCGTTGGCAGCTCGAGGGTGTCACGGTCATCGACCCGGCGACGACCTGGATCGACGATGATGCGAAGCTCTCGCCCGACGTCACGATCCTCCCCAATACGCAGATCCTGCGAGCCACCGTCATCGCCTCCGGCGCCGTCATCGGCCCCGACACGACGCTCGTGGACTGCGAGGTCGGCGAAGACGCGATCGTCCGCCGCACCGATGCGAACCTGGCCGTGATCGGCGCAGAAGCCACCGTCGGCCCGTTCTCGTTCCTCCGCCCCGGCACGGTCCTCGGCGCCAGGGGCAAGATCGGCGCCTACGTCGAGACCAAGAACACCGAGATCGGCGAGGGCAGCAAGGTGCCGCACCTCTCGTACGTCGGCGATGCGACGATCGGCCGCGGCGTGAACCTCGGCGCGAGCACGATCACCGCCAACTATGACGACGTGCACAAGCACCGCACCGAGATCGGCGACGAGGTGCACACGGGTTCGCACACGGTGCTCGTCGCGCCCGTTAGGCTTGGGGCAGGTGCGAAGACCGGCGCCGGCGCGGTCGTCCGCAAAGACGTCCCGGCCGGAGCGCTGGCCATGACCGTCGCCCCTCAGCGCAACATCGAGGGGTGGGTCGAGAAGAACAGAGCAGGCACGGGCGCGGCGGATGCTGCGTCCCGCGAGAATTCGGCGGAATAGGCGGAGCATGGCGCGCAAGAAGAAGACGGTCGACCTGGATCGCGACAACGGCGTGGCTCCCGGGATCATCGCAAAGACCAAGAAGCGACTCGTCGTCGCAGGAGGTCGCTCGCATCCTGCGCTCACGGCGGCCGTCGCCGAGTCTCTCGGTACAGAGATCGCGCCCGTCGAGCACCGCACGTTCGCCTCGGGTGAGATCTACGCCCGCTTCGAGGTCTCGATCCGCGGTGTCGATCTCTTCCTGATCCAGACGTTCGGCGAGCCGGTGAACGAATGGCTGATGGAGACGCTGATCATGATCGACGCCGCCAAGCGCGCGTCGGCCAAGCGCATCACCGTCGTCGCGCCGTATTATCCGTACTCGCGTCAGGACAAGAAGGGCCGCGGTCGTGAGCCGATCAGCGCCCGTCTCGTCGCCGATCTGCTGAAGACCGCCGGCGCCGACCGCGTCATGAGCGTCGACCTGCACGCGGCGCAGATCCAGGGTTTCTTCGACGGCCCTGTCGATCATCTGTTCGCCAAGCCCGTCCTGCTGGAGTACTTCCAGCGCACGCTGTCGCCTGCGGACCGCGAGATCCTCACGGTCGTCTCGCCGGACATGGGTCGCGTGCGCGTCGCAGACACCTGGTCGGACAGCCTCGGTGCCCCGCTCGCGATCATCCACAAGCGTCGTGACCCGAAGGTCGCCAACCAGGTCTCGGTGCACGAGATCGTGGGTACGGTCGAGGGGCGAACCTGCCTCCTCGTCGACGACATGATCGACACCGGTGGCACGATCGTCAAGGCTGCCCAGGCGCTCAAGGCGGCCGGCGCCCACCGCGTGATCGTGGCGGCGACGCACGCGATCTTCAGCGACCCGGCATCCGATCGGCTGCAGGACTCCTCGATCGACGAGGTCGTCATCACCGACACGATCCCGCTCACGGAATCGCGGCGCTGGGACAAGCTGACCATCCTCCCGATCGCCCCGTTGCTGGCCCGCGCCATCCACGAGGTGTTCGAGGACGGCTCCGTGACGAGCATGTTCGGCGGCGACGCGTAACGCATCGTCACGGCACAGCCCGCGCATAGCCGTGGTGCTTACGGTCGAATGGTCGACGAGCGAGTCGACCGACACCGAGCCGGGAGGGCCACCATGATCCGCACGACCGTACCGACCTCTGTCCGCAAGGGATCCGCACTCCTCGGGATCGCAGGACTCTTCGTCCTCGCCGGATGCTCCGGAAACGCCGACGCCGAGAGCTCGACCGACGGCGGGAGCACGCCAGACGCCGGCTCGTCGTCCTCGTCCTCCGGTGGCGACTCCACAGCGACCTACGCCGATGGCACCTACACCGCTGATGGCTCGTATCAGACGCCCGAGACCGTCGAGAAGATCTCCGTCACCCTGACCCTCGAAGGTGGCCTCGTGACCGACGTCAAGGTCACGGGCGACCCGCAGGCCCCCGAGACCGAGCAGTACCAGGGGCAGTTCATCGACGGCATCGCCGAAGAGGTCGACGGGAAGTCGCTGGACGAGGTGAAGGTCAGTCGTGTCGCTGGCTCATCGCTCACCAGCGGTGGCTTCAACGAAGCCGTGGAGTCGATCAAGGAGCAGGCCGCCGCCTAGGCGCCTGAGACGCATGCCGAGCTGGCGCTTCGAGGCGATCGGAACGCACTGGGAGATCGAATCGTCGGAGTCGTTGACCGACGGGGTGCGTGCAGCGGTCGCCGCTGAGATCGAGCGTTTCGACCGCGAATGGTCGAGATTCCGGGCTGGTTCGGATGTCTCCCGTCTCGGACGTGAGCGTGGCACCTTCGTCTCGCAGGATGCCGGGCCGATGCTCGACGCATACCGTGAGCTCTCGGCCGCCACCGGTGGTGCGGTCAACCCGCTCGTGGCCGACAGTCTCGCAGCGCTCGGATATGACGCGGAGTACTCGCTCGTGGCCGGTGAGCCGGTGCGCGCGCCCGGTGCCTGGGAGGAGCGGGTGTCATGGACGGCGTCCGGAGTCACAACGTCGGAGCCGGCGCTGCTCGACGTCGGAGCGCTCGGCAAGGGGCGCCTCGTCGACCTCGTGATGGTCGTCCTGGCGAGCGTGCCGGGCGATCTCGTGGTGGATGCGGGAGGTGACATCCGGGTGCGCGGAGCCGGCGTGCGCATCGGTCTCGAGCATCCGTACGATCCCCAGAAGGTCATCGGCGTCATCGAGGTGCAGGACCAGGCTCTGTGCGCCTCGGCCGTCAACCGGAGGGCGTGGGGGAGCGGGCTGCACCATGTCCTGGACGCCCGCACCGGACTGCCGGTGCGTACGTGGGCTGCGACCTGGGCCCTGGCCCCGGAGGCGATGGCGGCGGATGCCGTCGCGACGGCGCTCTTCTTCGACGGCGGGGGCGAGCTCGCGCAGGCCTGGGGTGTGGAGTGGGTGCGCATGAGCACCGACGGGCGGGTGCAGCGTTCGCCCGGGTGGCTGGGAGAGCTGTTCCTCGCCACGAGCAGCAAGCCCCCTGCGGCTCGGAATTAGGGAAGAGTGGAGACCGTGATCACCTCATTCGCCGCCGCACGGCAGCGCGTCCTCGCAGTGCTGGGCTCGTTGTCGATGTACCGCCTGGTGCTGTTCGCGCTGATCGCCCTCGCGGTCATCGCATTCGTGCTGTCGCTGTTCGGCGTGATCGTCTCCCCTACCCCACTCGAGCTGGTGGCCTCGTTCCTCGTGCTCGCGGTCGTGATATCGGCCGTCGACGCGGCAGCGCAGCGCATCCTGCGGCTCCCGTGGCGCATCGAGTCGTCTCTGGTCACTGCGCTGATCCTGCTGTTCGTGCTTCGTCCAGGAGTCGAGCTGGGCGCCCTCCTCGGACTCGCCCTCGCGGGGGCGGTGGCGAGTGTCTCGAAGTATCTGATCGCGTGGCGCGGGCGCCATATCTTCAACCCGGCGGCGTTCGGTGCCGCCGTGGTCTCGATCCTCGGCGCTTTCGGGGCCTTCGAGTGGTTGGGCACCTCGTCGTCGTGGTGGGTCGGCACGCCGGTTCTCACCATCCCCGTGGCCGTGCTCGGCCTCGCGGTGCTGTGGCGTACCGAGAAGGTGCGCGTCGTACTGGTGTTCCTGCTCGTCGCGTTCGCCACCTCGGTGGTGCGACAGGCGGTGCAGGCTGCGCAGTTCGACATCGCCTTCGACCCGGCGACGGCCCTGCAGTTCGCGGTGCTCCAGTCGCCGTTCCTGTTCCTCGGCGCGTTCATGCTTTCCGAGCCCCTCACACTTCCGCCGCGTCGACGACAGCAGTTCGTGGTGGCCGTGGTGGTGGGGCTTCTGGCCGGATGGCCGATCTCGGTGGCCGGCCTCTTCACCCTCGGTCAGGAGCGCGCGCTGCTGATCGGAAACCTGGTCGCCTTCGCTTTCGCCTTGCGCGGATCGGTGCGGCTCGTTCTCGAGCGGCGCGAGTTCGTGACCCCGACCGCCCAGGAGCTTACCTTCCGGGCGAAGGGGCGCGTGCGCTTCCTCCCTGGGCAGTACCTCGAGCTCGACGTTCCGCATCACCGGCCCGACGCGCGCGGCACCCGCCGGGAGTTCAGCATCGTGTCGGCGCCGGCCGACCTGCCAACGCTCCGCATCGCGTACAAGAACGGCGACCAGAAGCATCCGTCGAGCTACAAGCGTGCGCTGGCGGCAGCAGAGCCGGGGGCGACCTTCGCCGTGACCGGCACCTGGGGCGACTTCATCCTGCCGCGGGGCGAACAGCCGGTGCTCATGGTCGCGGCGGGCATCGGCGTGACGCCTTTCGTGTCGCAGCTGCGGCAGTTGCAGGCGACGGGGCAGCAGCGCGATGTGGTGCTCGTGTACGTGGCATCCGAGGCATCGGAACTCGCCTTCCGTGAAGAGCTCGCGGCGACGGGCGCGCGCACCGTCGTGTTCACACGCGACGAGCCGGTCGGGCTGCCGGCGCACTGGAGCTGGGCGCAGGGAGCGCGCCTGGATGCGGAGACGCTCGAGCATGCCGTCGCCGACCTCGCCACGCGTCACGCCTACATCTCCGGTCCGCCGCGACTGATCGCCGACCTCGCCCCTGCGCTGCAGAAGGCTCGCAGTCTCACGACCGACGCGTTCGCCGGGTACTGATCCGGTCAGGCTTCCGGGGCGGCGTCGCTGGACGCTGCCGGGTTCTTCGGGATGCGGACGGTGAAGGTCGTGTCGCCGGGTTCGCTGGACACGGTGATGAAGCCGTGGTGGCCTTCGACGATGGCCTTGGCGATCGCGAGCCCGAGTCCGGTACCGCCGGTCTGGCGTGCCCGTGAGGTGTCAGCCCTGGCGAAGCGGGCGAACAGTTCGTCCCGGATGGCGGGATCGATCCCCGGACCGTCGTCGTGCACGCGCAGCACTGCTTCGTCGCCTTCCTGCGCGACGCTGAGGGTGATGGTCGTCCCGGCCGGTGTGTGCGTGCGCGCATTCGCCAGCAGGTTCGCGACGACCTGGTGCATTCGCCCGGCGTCGCCCACGATGGTGACGGGCTCGTCCGGCACCTCGATGTTCCAGTGGTGATCGACTGCGGTGGGGCGCGCATCCGAGAGGCCTTCGAGCGCCAGCTGTGCGAGGTCGACCGTGCTGTAGACCAGCTCCCGTCCCTCGTCGAGTCGGGCCAGCAGCAGCAGGTCCTCCACGAGTCGGGTCATCCGCAACGACTGGGCCTGGATGCGCTCCAGTGACGTCGTCGTGCTTTCGATGACCTCCGGACGCTGATCCTGGGTGCTCGTCTGATGGAGGGCACGCAGCGACAGCTCCGAGTAGCCGCGAATGGAGGCGAGTGGGGTGCGCAGCTCATGGCTGGCATCGGCGACGAAGCGGCGCATCCGCTCCTCGTTCTCCTGACGTGACGCGAGCGAGGCGTTCACGTGATCGAGCAGCTTGTTGAGTGAGGCCCCGACGATTCCGGTCTCGGTACGCGGATCTGCTTCGGATGCCGGTACACGCTCGGTGATGGTCACCTCACCGCGGTCGAGTTGTTGGTTGGCCACTCTGGTCGCCGTCATGGCGACGGCGCGAAGCGGTCGCAGGCTCACCCGGATGGTAATGGCTGTGGTCAGAGCGAGCAGGATCAGACCGCCGATCGTCGCGAGCGCGATCACGGTGAGCAGCTGCGTGAGCTGGCTCTGGATCTCGTCACGGGGGAGTCCGGTGACCACCACGACGCCCGTGTTCGTGGGCAGAGCCATGACGCGATATGAGCCGAGGTCCGTGAGCTCCACCGTCGCGACGGAGGTGTCTTTCAACGCGACGATGATCTCGGCCAATTGCGCTCTGCTGAGCGCCTGCAGGGTTCCGGTGAGTTCGTCTCCCGGTGTGTTCGCTACTACGGCGCCGCTGTAGCCGGTCACCGGACTCGAGACGAAGAGCAGCATTCCGGCCGATGGCTCGATGGGGGTCTTCAGGATGTTCTGCGCGGTGGCGGATGACGGAGCGATGGCTGTGGTCATGTTCGCCACCTTGTGCGCTGCCGTGTTCAGCTTCTGGTCGAGCTGGTCCTCCATGGTCTTGCCCAGCGTCGCACTGGTGATCACGGCGACGATGATGAGGATCAGCGATACGAACCCGATCACGGCGGTCATCAGCCGTGTCTGCAGGCTCATCGGTCGCCTCTTCATCGTCGCTGAGCTCACTGCGGGGCCTTGATCATGTAGCCGACGCCGCGGACGGTGTGCAGGAGCGGCGTGCGTCCGGCATCGATCTTCTTGCGCAGGTACGAGATGTACAGCTCGACGACGGAGGACTTGCCGCCGAAGTCGTAGCTCCACACACGGTCGAGGATCTGCGCCTTCGACAGCACGCGACGCTCGTTGCGCATGAGGTAGCGCAGCAGTTCGAACTCGGTCGCGGTGAGCTCGATCTCGGTGCCGTCGCGTACGACCTCGTGGCTGTCCTCGTTGAGGGTGAGGTCGGCGACGCGCAGGATCGACTGGCCGTCATCGGCGGTGGCGTGACCGGTACGGCGGATGATCGCCCGCAGTCGGGCGATCACCTCTTCGAGGCTGAAGGGTTTGGTGACGTAGTCGTCGCCGCCCGCGGTGAGGCCGGCGACGCGATCGCCCACGGCATCCTTCGCGGTGAGGAACAGGACCGGAACCAGGTTGCCGGCCTCGCGGAGCCGCTTGAGCACCGACATCCCATCGAGGTCGGGCATCATGATGTCGAGCACGAGCGCATCGGGCTCGAACTCGCGTGCGACCTGGAGAGCCTCCATTCCGGAGGATGCGGTTCGCACCTCCCAGCCCTCCATGCGCAGTGCCATCGCGAGCAGGTCGGTCAGCATCTGCTCGTCATCGACGGCGAGGATGCGCAGGGGGGAGCCGTCGGGACGGCGCAGTTCGGGCAGGTCGCTGGTCATGCCTCTATTCTGCGGAATCTCCTATGCGATTTCTATGGAGATCGCTATGCGTTGTCTGAGAGTCGCTCAAGAGAGGCGTTCGTCGGGCAGCGCGAGGAAGTCGATGCCGTCCTGGAGCGCGAGCCGATCCGACTGCTCTCCGATCGGACCCGCCAGGTGTCCGTTGGCGCGCACGCCGAGACGTCGCGGTCCGGTGAGGGCGTGATAGACCGCGAACTGCCCGCGAGGATCGACGGCGGGGTCGAGCACGGCGGCGCTGACGTGCACGGGAAGACGCAGGCGTCGTGCCGCGATCGCCGCGTCGAAGTAGTCGAGCACGGGTCGCGCCTCGGGGTGGCGGCGCACGTGCTGACGGACGGCTTCTCCGCTGCCGGTGCATGGCCGCGTCAGACGCACATCGTGGTCGCCGAAGCTCGGCACGTCCAGGGCGGCGCGGCGGAACCGCGCGTCCCAGGGGAGGGCCATCGCCCCGATCCCGCCGCCGAAGCTTCCACCGCTGAAGTCCAGCGCTCCGGTGACGGTGGGCACCATGTCGAGGAGGACGGTCGCCGCGCGCCAGATGTCCGCCGCGCTGAAGCGGTGCGAGTAGGTGTCACGGTGCGCGATGCCGGAGAGCACGTGCTCGTCGGGGAGAGCGGGGAATCGGCTGCGGATGCCCGCATGTGTCCCGGGTGCGACCGGGAAGATCGCGGCGGTGTCGGCCGGCACGCGGTCGAGGTCTGGGCCGGTGCGGCCGCCATAGCCGTGTCCGACCACGAGGCCCCGACGCGCATCCGCGATCGAGTGCGGCACCATCGCGTAGGCGACGGCCTGCTCTTCGGCGGAGGAATGGAAGCGGATCTCGGCGATGCGATGCGTCGGGGTGGGGGCGATGTCCTGAGCGAACTCCCACGCGACGGGGCCGACGCCGAACTCCTGGAACGTCGACTCCCAGAAATCGTCGAAGTCGTCGGGCTCCGTCGGTGGTGCCGGCGGGGTCAGCAGAGTGCTCAATGAGTACTCCGTCAGTTCCTCGGGAGAGTCCTGTGTCACCGCGGTCTTCCTTTCTGAAAGGGCCTGCCCGTCGACGCTACCGGCGCAGCGCGGGGGAGCGGCGTCGGGGGCCGGTGAGGCGGATCCATTGACATGATCGCATATGAATTGCAGTATGTGGATCATGGATTCAATAGCTGGCAATGGAGCCGAAGAGAACCCCCTGCTGTGGAGCCGCCGCTCCGTGCTGCGCATGCTGGTGATCGCCGGGGTGCTTCCCCCGGTGCTCGGATCGCAATCCGGGCTCGCTCCTGCCGCGGCCACGGAGCTCACGACGACCGGTGGCGCCTATGCGGATGCGCTCCGTCGCCTGGACAAGCCCAATCTGGCCGTCACACAGGTCGCCCAATTGGTCGGACAGAACCATCGGATGACGTTCTTCCAGGCGACCTGGGACGGCGGCGCGAGCATCGTGCGCGACCTGGAGGTCAAACACAACGGCGGCTGGCTGCAGATCACCGATGCCGCCCACCGCTTCGACGAGCAGTGGCTCGTGCTGGAGGGGACGCTGCCGGCGGGGAGTGCGCCCGAGCTCTACGGCCCGTTGACGCCGAGCTGGCTCGGATTCACCTCCTATCAGCTGCTCGGTCCGCAGGCGATCGAGCTGACCACGAGTACGGACGATTTCGACCTCGTCGTGCGGTGGCGGTTGGAAGGGGCCAACCCGGAGGCGCACTACGTGCTCACGGCGAAGACCGCCGGCGACTACATCGTCGGTTATCAGAGCCAGGACGCCAGATCGCTCGACGATCTCGACGAGGTGCTGTGCGGCTCGTACCAGCATGCGCTCTCGGTGCTCGACGGCTCGGCGCCCCTGGGCGCGTGGGAGCTCTTCGCGCCGATGGCGCTGACCCAGTACTCCGTGGGAGATGTCGCCGTGACCTCGGGGGTCTACCTGCCGGCCGAGGTGGCCGAGTTCGTGCACGAGCGACAGCTGATGTCGGACCGGCAGCCCTACGGGATGAGCCTGCGCAACGACAGCCTCGACATCGTGCCGTCGATGTACTCGCCGCAGCCGGGGCTGCGCACGGCGATGGCGGTCGGCGAGCAGCGCGGCTTCGCGTTCGGGATCGCGTCCCGCGCCGACACCCTGTACGGCACCTATACGCAGCTGTGCCGGAACGAGTACGGCCTGACCGCGTACCGCCACAACGTCTACGACCGCTCGCTGACGGATGCCGTGCACGCGATGACGGCGCTGATCGCCGTGGAGCCGAGCGGAGACGACTCGGTCGACTACATCCCCTCCTACTCGGGGTGGTGGAACCGCGCCAAGGGCTTCGTCGACGTGGAGAACGAGGATGCCGTCCGTGCCGCAGCCAGTGGTGTGGTGCTCGCGGCGCACTACCTGACGGGTACTGCCGACAGCACCCTCTACGACCGCCGTGCGCGGCCGCTCGTGGAGTATCAGCTCTCCCGCAAGGGGATCGGGCACTCCCCGATGATCGGCAGCCCGGTCTACAACGACACGACGCAGTACCGGATCGGGAGGATCCCCACCGATGCCGTGAACCTCGCATCGCTGTACCAGCTCACCCACGGCCGCAACGCCGGCATCCAACGGCTCGCGGTGCAGGCGACCAAGGCCGGTGTCGTCGGCCAGAGCAGGGCGCCGTTCTCGAACGCGCTGGCGACCTATCGCGTCACCGGGGATCCGGCGTATCTCGCGGAGGCCACGCTGATCGCCCGGCGGTACTCGCAGGAGCAGATCCTCACCCCGTATCGCAGCAACGGGCAGCCGCCCGGCGGATTCGCCTACAGCTTCTCGAAGTACTGGGTCGACCTGTTGGAGATGTTCGAGGCGACGGGCGAGGCCGAGTTCCTCGACGGGGCCTACCGCGAGGTGCAGCGCTTCATCACGCAGACCGCGGTGCGCCCGGTCCCCGACACGAACGTCACCGTGCCTGTCGGGTCCGTGATCAAGCAGCAGTACGACTGGGAGTCGCGCTCCTCGCTTCCGTCGTACCCGACGACGAACGCACCCGCCGAGACGGTTCCGGCCTGGTACGTCTCGCCCTCCGGCCTGACGTTCGAGGCGCTGTCGTCGTTCAAGCTCGGCACCAGCACGCTCACGAATCCCGGCGGCGGCTACGTGTTCAACCCGTGCTGGGCGGGGGCCCTGCTGCGCCTGGCTCATCACACCGGAGACGAGCTGCTCGCCGACATCGCGCACAACATGGTGATCGGCCGCTTCACGACCTACCCCGGCTACTACGGACGCCAGTTCCAGGTCGCGCACATGAAGCCCGACTTCGCGACGAGTGGTCCGGTGGGGATCACCGGGTACTACTTCCATCACGCTCCGGCCCAGCTCGGCCTCGCGATGGACTACCTGATCAGCGAGAGCTTCTATCGAAGCGGCGGCGCCATCGAGTTCCCGCACGTGTTCGAGGCGGACTTCGCGTACTTCAAGTTCTTCGCCTACGGGCACGCGCCCGGAACGTTCTTCGGCGAGGCCGGCGTATGGCCGTATCTCCCCGAGGGGCTGGTCACGCTCGACAACCCGCTGATCAACTGGATCGGCGGCGTCGGCAACGGGGCCCTGTACCTGAGTCTCACCAACTCCGCCGGTACTGCGCAGCAGGTGGTCGTCGATCTCGCCACCGATCTGACCGGGCTGCCCCGCAGCTCCTCGACCGCGGTCGAGCTGGTCGCCTCGAACGGCGCGCGCTCGACTACGGCTGCCCAGACCGGCCGGGTCACCGTCACGGTGCCCGCCCACGGACTGGTGGCCCTCGTCGTGCGCAACGTCGAGGTACAGCGGCCGGGGCTGCCGCTCGACGACATCGCCGACCACGGTCGCGACAGCTTCCACGAGATCGACTCCGATCCTGCGACCGAGTACGGCATCGCGCGGGGGATGCTCCTGGTGCGTCCAGACCGGCAGGGCTACGACGCCTATGTGCAGATCGACACGGAGCAGCAGGCCACGCTGTCGTACCGCATCGGCACACAGTCCGTGCAGCAGGCTCCGCAGAAGGCGTATCCGTTCGAGTGGACGATCCCGGTCGACGACCTCACCAAGACCTTCAGATACACGATCACCTCGGGAGGATCGACGACGCCCGAGGTCACGCTGCAGCTTCCCGGACGGATCAGCGGCGCGAACCCGGGGCTCGCGGGCGACGTCATCGCACAGGCGACCGGAACCGCGGGCGACCGCGTCCCGCTGATCATCGAGGTGCGCAACGCGACCGACGACCCGATCACCGGAACCGTGGCGGTGACCCTGCCGTCGGGTTGGCAGCTGGAGGGCACCGTCCCTTCGATCTCCGTGCCGGCACAGGGTTCGGCGCGGGTCGAGTCCGCGGTCGTGATCGCGGCAGCAGCAGCGCTCGGCGAGGTCGAGGTCAAGGCGAAGCTGTCGATCGCGGGAGAGGACCCTGTGACGCTGCGGCCCGCCGCGATCGAGGTGATCGACCGGCGCCGGCTGGTGTCGCTGACGTCCGACGTCGAGATCGTCAGCGGGCCGGGAGCGGTCGCCAAGCTGACCGCTCTGGTCATCAACACCGGGGTGACCCCGCTGCAGGGAACCCTCGCGCTCTATGGCCTCACCGGGTGGAGCGTCGGGCAGCAGAGCACCACCATCACGGTGCCGCCGAGGTCGGATCTGACCCACACCTGGACGGTGACCGCCGGATCGGGCGTCGCGCCAGGCACTTCGACTCGGTTCGAGGCGCGGTTGGATCAGACCCTGCGTCGCGGAGTGCTCGTGCGGATCGCTGATGAAGGTGTGATCGCGCACACCCAGTCTCCGTGGCCCGGCTACCTCGAGGCCGGCAACTGGTACCCCAGCGGGTTGTCCGGATGGAACGGCACGCGCACTCGCTACAGCGACTCCGATTCGGTGGGCAGCACGGTGACCTGGAACGCGCACCTGCCGCAGGCGGGGCTGTATCGCGTCTCGGTCTGGTATCCGACGAACGCCACCACGACGACCTCTGCTGCGTACATCGTCGGGCATCAGAGCGGCAGCACCGAGGTGATCGTGAACCAGACGGAGGGGGCCGCGGCCTGGCGCTCGCTCGGTACCTTCCGCTACGGCGCTGATGCCACCGGAACCGTGCGGCTCGAGGTGCGCAACACGAGCATCCACCGTGTCAGCGCCGCGCAGTTCGTCCGCGTCGGCGACTGACACGACCCGCGACACCAATGACGAACGGGTGGGTGGGACCGGAAGGAATCCGGTCCCACCCACCCGTTCGTGGTCGAGACGAGAAGAGGCGTCAGTGCCGGACGTACTCCTTGATCGCATCTTCGTCGACCGTGACGCCGAGCCCGGGTCCGGTCGGGACGATGAACCCGCCGTCGGCGCGCACCTCGAGCGGTGTCGTGAGCAGGCGGTTGGCGACCGGGAGAGTGAACGGCTGGTACTCGAACGCGAGGAGCGAGGCGGCGCTCGCCGCGACGTGCACGCCGGCAGCCATCGCGATGCCGAAGGCGGCCGAGTGGTGCGGGGCGACCTGCACGTGGAACGCGTCGGCGACCGCCGCGATCGCGAGGCCCTCGGTGATGCCGGTGCGGCCGATGTCGGGCTGCGTGAGTCCGACAGCGCGACGGGTGAGCCAGTCGGTGAACTCGAAGCGGCTGCGCATCGCCTCGCCCACCGCGATCGGGGTGGCGAGCGCGGTCGCGAGGTCACGGTGCCCCTCGACGTCTTCGGGAGCCAGCGGCGCCTCGAAGAACCATGCCTTGCGCTCGTCGAGCTCGCGGCCGAGAGTGCGTGCCTCGCCGAGCTGGTAGGTCCAGTGCGCGTCGAGCGCGACGTCGAGCTCGGGGTGCACTCCCCGCACCGCGTCATAGGTGGCGAGGTCGGTGCGGATGTCGACGCCGAGGTGCAGCTTGATGCGGCGCACGCCGCCTTCGACGAGCTCGGCTGTCTTCTCGGCGCGCTCGACGTCATCCACGCCGCGGATCCCCGAGACGTAGGTCGGCAGCACCTCGTGGAAGCGTCCGCCGGCGAGTTCGGAGACCGAGAGGCCGGTGGCGTGACCCCAGAGGTCCCACAGGGCGATGTCGACGGCCGCCATGGCGTCGGCCTGGTGGCCGGTGAGGTGTCCGCGCTCACGCATCGACTCGGTCATACGGTGCCAGAGCGTGCGCACCGAGCGCGGGTCCTCGCCGATGATGAGCGGGGTGAGCAGGTTGTCGACGATCGCTGCGGCAACGACCGGCGCGACCGGAGCGAGGGCCTCTCCCCAGCCGACGAGGCCTTCATCGGTCTCGATCTTCACGAGCAGCGTCTCGTAGCCGGGGGAGTACAGGCTCCGCCACGGCGGTCGGATCACGTATCCGCGGTGGTCGACCGCGGTGTCGCCTGCATAGGAGTTGTTCGCCTCCTCCTTCGAGAGGTACAGCGGGAAGGTCTGGACGCGCGTGATCTTCACAGGGGTCTCCAAAGACATCGATGGTCGAGCGGCCGGCGGCGGGGTGCCGCGGTCAGGGGATCAGAGGGTCGCGAGGCGTCGCGGCGGGGATCAGAGCGCCGCGAACGCCGATGCGGTGCGGGAGGGGCTGTACCCGAGGGCGACGGAGATCTCGTCGGCGGCCTCGATCAGCTGCAGGGCGAGTTCCTGGTGAGAGGCGTGCAGATCCAGCACCGAGAGAGGCCCGCTCGCCGAGAGGCCGGCGACGATCTCTCCCGCGCGATTGCGGATGGGGGCGGCGATGCACGCGCGGCCGAATGCGAGCTCCTCGATCTCGGTCGCGTAGCCGCGGCTGCGCGACTCGTCGAGGGCGATCTGCATCGCGGCGCGGTCGACGATCGTGTGCGGGGTGAAGCGCTGGGGCGTCTGCGCGAAGTACTCGTCCACCTGCTCGTCGGTCATACCGGAGAGCAGTGCCTTGCCGATCCCGGTCGCATGCAACGGACCGGTGCGCCCTGCCATCGCGAACGACTTGGGCGCGAGCGCACCCTCGAAGTTGCAGAGGTAGGTGAAGGTGAAGCCGCTGAGCTCAGCGACGTTCACGCCGATCTCGATCTTGCGGGCGAGGTTCTGCGCGATCTGCCGCGAGGCGCGGAAGATGGGCGAGCCGTTGAGGGCGATCGTGCCGAGCGCCACGGCAGCGGGGCCGAGGCGGTAGAGCCCGGTGCGGGCGTCCTGCACCACGAACCTCATGCGGTCGAGCGCCGACATCATGCGCGAGACGGTGGACTGGCCGAGCCCCGTGAGGGTGCAGAGTTCGGAGACCCTGAGCTCACCCGCCTCTTCGGTGAAGCATGCGAGCAACGACATCGCTCGTTCGACGGTCTGGGTGCCGCCCACCGATTCCGATGCCATGGTCACTCCTCCTCAGTACTGCCGCCGCGGATGCGACGCTGCGGCTGGTCGCCGCTGCCAGTCATCCTATTCAGTGAAATGGCTTCGAGCAACACAAATGTGGGTGTCTTATGCATTTTGTGGATTTCGCATCCGCATTGTGGTTGAATAGCCCCACGTCGACGTCGACGACTGTGACGACGATGCGCAGGGCCCCACGCGGGGTCGTCTCTACGGGAAAGTGACTGCAATGCAACAAGCCATACTCGAGCGGCCCGCCGAGAGCGAGCAGAAGGCCGTCGAGCCACGCTCAGGGCGACGCTCCACGCTGGGCGCGAAGGATCGCACCTTCGGATTCATGATCGCACTTCCCGCGGTCCTCCTGTTCCTCGTGATCGCGATCTTCCCCCTCGTGTCGAGCATCTTCACGAGCCTCTTCGATCAGTCGCTGCTACGCCCGGAGCGCACCTTCGTCGGCCTCGACAACTATGCGGCCGTCTGGGAGGAGTTCTTCGCCCGACTCGGCACGACTCTCGTGTTCGCCTCGCTCGCGACGGTCTTCCCCCTCGTGCTCGGTGTGGCACTCGCGTTGCTGCTGAACGCCCGCATGCGTGGCCGCAACATCCTGCGCGGTGCTCTGATGCTCCCGTGGCTGCTGCCCGGTGTCGTCGTCTCCTTCCTCTGGGCGTGGATCTTCAATGACAGCTACGGCGTGGTCAACCACGTCCTCGCAACCTTCGGACTACCCGAGATCAGCATGCTCGGCACTCCGACCGGTGCCATGGCCGCCGTCGTCATCGCCAAGACCTGGCACTCGTTCCCGTGGATCATGGTCGTCGCCCTCGCCGTGCTCCAGACACTGCCGAGCGAGCAGATCGAGGCCGCCACGATCGACGGAGCAACCCGCGCGCAGCGGTTCCGTCACATCTCGCTGCCGCACATCGCCGGCCCCGTCACGCTCGTCGCGGTGCTGGAGTTCATCTACAACTTCGGCAACTTCGACACGATCTTCGTGATGACGGGCGGCGGGCCGGGCAACTCGACGACGACGCTCGCGGTGAGCCTCTACGATCTCGCGTTCGGCAGCTACGAACTCGGCAAGGCTTCCGCGATGGGTGCCCTCTGGCTCGTCCTGCTCGCGATCATCACGAGCGGATACCTGTTCCTCAACCGTCGGCTGGAGAAGTGATGCGCCGTAGTCGTGATGTCGGGGAGTCGATCATCCGCCCCCACCTGTCCATCCCGGGACGCGTCCTGCTCCTGCTGCTGGCCCTGTTCGGCCTGCTGCCGGTCTACTGGCTCACGGCGACCGCGTTCACGAGGAAGGAAGACGTCTTCTCCGCGGATCGTCCGTTCTTCCCGGTCAATCCGACGATCGAGAACTTCGTCGGCTTCTTCCAGAACGACCTGCTGCTGAAGAACCTCCTGAACAGCATCATCGTCTCCACCGGCACCGCTCTGCTCGCGGTCCTGGTCGGCGGTCTGATGGCGTACTCGCTCTCGAAGTTCCGCTACCGCGGACGCAACGCCATCATGTTCATGTTCCTCATCGGACAGCTGATCCCCGGTGCCCTGCTGCTCATCTCGCTGTACCTGATGCTGAGCTCGGCCGGACTGCTCTACACCTACACGGCGCTGATCATCTCGTTCACGACTTTCACGCTGCCGCTCGCGGTGTTCCTGCTGAAGGGCATCATCGACGCCCTTCCCGATGACATCCTCGAGGCTGCGAAGGTGGACGGACTCTCGCGCACCGGGACGATGTTCCGCATCGTGTTCCCGCTCGTGGTCCCCGGTCTCATCACTGCGGGCATGTTCGCCTTCATGCGCGGCTGGAGCGATCTCCTCTTCGCGCTCACGCTCGCCGGCCCCGACAAGCAGACGCTTCCGGCGGGACTGACCCAGGCGTTCATCCGAGAAGGCACGGCCGACTGGCCGGCGCTGATGGCGGCATCGCTCATCACCTCCCTCCCGCTCGTCATCATCTTCGTCCTCCTGCAGCGCTACTTCGTCTCCGGCCTCGCGGCCGGAGCGGTCAAGGGGTAGTCATGCGTCCCGAACAGCTCGTCCCCCTCATCCCGAAGGAGCACTCCTCATGAACATCTCGAACTCGCAGCTGAGCCGCCGAGCCTTCCTCGGAGGCGGTACCGTCCTCGCCGCGTTCGGAGCGCTCGCGCTCGCCGGCTGTGCGACGCCCGCTGCCCCCGGCACCGGCGCCGGTGCCACGGCCGCAGCCGCGACCAAGGCCAAGACCATCAACTTCTACGGCAACTCGCTCGGCGAGGAGGCCCTGAAGTCGGCGTGGCAGGGGATCCTCGACGGCTTCTCGAAGCAGGAGGGCGTCAAGGTCGCCCCGGTCATCTACCCGTACGACCAGGCAGCCACGCAGCTGGCCCTGACCGGACGCTCCGGCAACCTCATGGGTGTCGGTCAGTCCGGCGGGTGGCAGGTGCTCACCCCGATGAACGTGCTCGCAGACCTCACCGACCTCGCCAAGGGGCTGGGCATCCCGCAGGGTGTGCTCGACTCCTACACGATGGACGGCAAGCTGCTCGTGCTGCCGCTGACGGCTGCCGGCATCGGCATCATCACCAACGGCGAGATCGCGAAGAGCGTCGGCATCAAGTCGGGCATGACCGTGGAGCAGTTCGCCACCGCGCTCGAGAAGATCAAGAAGCAGGACTCCTCGCTGATCCCGTACGCGGCGGTCACCAAGAACCCGGACCTCAAGGACGCCGTGCCGTGGATGTGGGGCTTCGGCAGCGACGTCGTCACCGACGACCTGAAGTGCACCCTGGGAGACGCCGAGAGCGTCAAGGCCGTCACCTGGTACAAGTCGCTGCAGGATGCCGGCCTCACACAGACGAACGTGGCGCGCAGCGATGCCCGCATCCTGTTCGCGAGTGGCAGGGCAGCCCTGTACGACGACGCACCGCTCGCGTCGACCTTCGTCAAGACGAACGGCGCGGCGCAGGACATCATCGACAACATCGGTGCCATCTCGCGCCCGACCGTCGGTGGCAAGGACTCGTTCAACCGGGCCTGGGGCAGCGGTGTCTTCGCGACGGCTGGCGAGGGCGAGCTCACGAGCCGTGACTTCATCCTCTACGCGGCGACCAACGTCGAGGCAGCGACCGCGCTCTACGAGAACTCGGCGGTCGCTCCTGCCGCCAAGAGCGTGGCTGACAAGATCCCCGCTCTCGCGGCCGACAAGTTCCAGGGCGCGTTCCGCACCGAGGTCTCCGAGCACGCTCGCGGGGCCGCATGGGACCGCGTCGCCGTCACGGCCCAGATCGACGCCGCCATCGGCGCTGGTGTCGCGACGATCCTCGCCGGTCAGGTCGAGGCGCAGGCCGGCCTCAACGCCCTGAAGAAGGAAGTGCAGGGGCTGCTCGACGCCAACTCCTGACCTGCCAACTGCTTCGAATCGCGTGAATGGTCGTGTTCCCACCGGGGACGCGGCCATTCACGCGATTCGTACGTCCGCGGCGAGGTACAAGAACCACGATGAAGGCCGCGTCCCGACACGGGGACGCGGCCTTCATCGTGCGAACCGGCGGTTCAGAGCCAGCGGTCGCGCAGTACGGGCTTCAGCCAGGCGGCGGGGGACGAGATGGACAGGCCGCCGTCGACGGGGATCGATGCTCCGGTGATGAAGGACGCGGCGTCGGAGGCGAGGAACGCGACGACCGAGGCCACCTCCTCCGGCCGGCCGATGCGTCCGAGGGGGTAGCCCTCGCTCTCGCCGGTGTCTATCGCTGAGATGCTCCCCGGCTGCACGGCGTTGACGCGGATGCCCTGGGGGCCGTAGTCGAGAGCCAGCTGTCGGATGAGGCCGTCGACGCCCGCCTTGGCGGCCGCGTAGGCCGGCAGGGCGGGGGCTGCGAGCGACGAGTTGACCGAGGTCACGGCGACGATCGACGAGCCCCGCGTGAGGCGTGGCAGTGCCGCCCTCGCCACGAAGAACGCCGAGTCGAGAGTGGCGCCCAGCGCGCCGCGCCAGTCCTCGTCGCTCGTGGCTTCCGCGCGCGCGATCGGCATGCGGCCGGCCGCGAGCACGACGAGGTCGAGTCGACCCAGCGCCTGCTCCGCATCGGCGACGGCGCGGTCGGCCGCCTCGGGCCTGCTGCAGTCCGCGACGAGGTACCGCTCGAAGACCGGATCCGACGACTCCTCGAGCCCCACTCCGACGACGGCATCGCCGCCGTCGGAGAAGGCGCGGGCGATCGCGAGACCGATGTCGGAGCTGCCGCCGATCAGCAACACGCCGCGGCGGGTCACACGCGCACCGTGGCGGGGATCGGCGGAAGGGCGAGCTCGTCGATCACGAGCTTGACCGATGCGCGGCTGCCGGCGTCCAGCCGCGAGGCCGGATAGCGCACGGTCGCGTGGTCGATGATGCCGCGCGCGACGAGAATCTCCTTGTGCACCGCCCACGCGATGCCGCCCTGCAGACCGATGAGCACGAGAGGGAGCATACGACGGAACTCGGCGCGCGCCTCGTCGACGCGCCCCTCCACGAACTGCGCGAGCACCGGACCGAGCAGGTCGGGGAACTCGCAGGCCGGCATCGTGCCGACGGCGCCCCTGGCGTACTCCTCCAGGCAGAACTGCGCGTTCTGTCCGCCGAGCACCGCGAAGTCCGGGTCGTCGATCGCCGAGACGACGGCGCCGACCTTGGGGGCGGTCGGCGGCGCTTCGACCTTGACGGAGTCTACGCCCTCCAGGCGGGCGATCTCGGCGATCAGCGCCGGCGCCATCACGACACCGGTGACCCCGGGGGCGTCCTGCACCATGACCGAGAGGGAGGTGGCGTCGGCGACGTCGCCGTAGAAGTCCACGAGCGTCCCTGCCGGCGGCTTCACCATGAACGGCGGCAGCACCATGAGCGCGTTCGCGCCGCCCTCTTCCGCGAGGAGCGCCTGCTCGATCGAGGTCGCCGTGGAGGTGCCGTTGACGCCGGCGATCACGGGGATCCGGCCGTCGACCACGCGGACGACGTCGTCCAGGATCGTGCGCCGCTCGTCAGTGGTGAGGGCGAAGCCCTCGCTGGCCATGCCGAAGACGGCGACGCCGTCGACCCCGGATGCGAGCTGGAACTCGACCAGTCGGCGCAGGCTTTCGCGGTCGAGGGCGCCCGACTCGTCGAAAGGAGTTGCCAGGATGGGCATCAAGCCGTGGAGTGTCGGAGCCATCAGCTGTTTCCCCGCTTCATCATCGTGTGTCCACATTTCTCGCAAGTGTTATGCATATTGTGAGATAGTCTGCCACATAACGGTTACGAGCTACCAGCGAAGGATGACCCGGATGTCGCACACCCAGACCGCCCGAACCGTCGAGATCCTCTCCGACGCCCGATATGTCCAGGCCGAGTCGCCGCGTTGGGACGGTCGCGACGGGAGCCTCGCCTGGATCGACATGGCCACCGGGTCTCTGCACCGCGGTCGGTTCGAGCAGGGGAAGCTCGTTCCTGAGGCCGCAGTGGTCGTCGGTGCGCAGATCGGCGCTCCGGTCCCGCTCGCGCAGCCGCGGGCGGGCTGGCTCGTCGGCGTCGATCGCCGCGTGGTGCACGTGAGCGACGACGGTGTCGTCACCCCGCTCACGGATGACATCGCAGGGCCGGGCGACTACATGAACGACGGCGGTGGTGACCCGTCCGGGCGCTTCTGGGTGGGCAGCCAATCGATGCCCCGTGACCCGCACTGCACGCTGTGGAGCATCGGCCCAGACGCGGAGCCGATCGCGCGCCTCGACGGCGTGACCGTCTCCAACGGCCTCGCCTTCGATCGCACGGGCACGACGCTGTATTACATCGACACGCTTCCGCACCGCAGCATCGAGGCGTTCGACGTGGCACCCGACGGTGAGCTCTCGAACCGCCGCACCGTGTGCCGGGTCGAGGGCGGCAACCCCGACGGTATGGCGATCGACCTCGACGGCATGCTCTGGGTCGCGGTGTGGGATGCGTCCGAGGTGCGTCGCTACTCGCCCGCGGGTGAGCTCGTCGAGACGATCGTCCTGCCGGCGAAGCGGCCCACCGCCGTGGCACTCGTCGACCGACTGCTCGTGATCACGACGGCCAGCATCGGGCTGACGGATCCCACCGACGCCGACGGCGCACTGCTCGGCGTGCAGGTCGATGTCGGCGGCGCGCCCGCTTTCCCTTGGGGCGGCAGCGCGCCGATCGTCGACGGCGAAGAGGCGGCAGCGCTGTGAGCACCGTCGACAACGCGCAGCTGCAGGAGCGGCTGCGCAGCACGCGGCTCGTCGCGATCCTCCGCGGGACCGACGTCGACGCCACGATCGCTGCAGCACGGACGCTTCTGGAGACGGGAGTGCTCACCCTCGAGATCGCACTCACCCTGCAGGACGCGGAGGAGGCGATCGCCCAGGTGGTGCAGGATGCTCCGCCCGGGGCGCTGATCGGCGCCGGCACGGTGCTCGACGAGGCAGACGTCGATCGTGCGGTCGCCGCCGGAGCGCAGTTCATGGTGACGCCCACCCTCAGCGCCTCCGTCCCCTATGCGGTCAGCCAGGGCATCGGCGTGCTTCCGGGCGTCTACACGCCCACCGAGATCCAGCGGGGCCACGACCTCGGCAGTGCGGCCGTGAAGCTGTTCCCGGCATCGGCACTCGGCTCCGGCTTCATCCGCGCCGTACGAGATCCCTTCCCACAGGCGCGGATCATCCCGGTGGGAGGCGTGAGCGTCGACACCGTGGGCGAGTTCCTCTCCGCAGGCGCCTTCGGCATCGGAGTGGGAGGACCCCTCGTCGGCGATGCCGCGACCCCCGGCGGCGACCTCGAGGCTCTCGCCATCCGCGCCAGGGCGTTCGTGCAGGCCGTGCAGACCGGTTGACCGGCCCACTCCATAGGTCTCTCATCACCGGTCCCTCGATCCCGCATATGCGCGATTCCTAACGTCGATCTCGCCCCGCGATGGCCGCGGCGGAAGGAGAGAGATGTACGGAACATATCTGCGGCGCGAACTCGCCGGCCGCAAGAAGCAGACGGTGATCGTCGCGATCGGGCTGGCGATCGCGATCGCCCTCGTGATCGTCGTCAACGCCCTCACCGCAGGAGTGCGCGATGCGCAGGCGCAGGCTCTCGCCTCCGTCTACGGGGTCGGCACCGATCTCACCGTGACGGGCGCGGCCGCCGAGCCCGGCCAGGGCGAGGGGCCGCGCTTCGACTTCGACGCGGATGCGGGCGAGAGCGACGGCGAGACCACCACGCTCGCACAGTCCACACTGCGGACCGACTTCCTGCGCGGCACGCTCGACTCCTCGGTGCTCGACACCGTCGCCGCCACGGACGGCGTAGCGGCAGCATCCGGGGCATTGAGCCTCACGAATTCCACATTCTCCGGCGAGGTGCCCAGCGGCGGATTCGCGCAGCAGGACGGCGAGCAGCCGGCCGCTCCCGAGGAAGGACAGTCGCCACCGGAGGGTGGACAGGGCGGCGGAGGCTCCTTCGGAGTCGACTCCTTCTCGGTGCTCGGGATCGACCCCGCAGCAACCTCGGTCGGTCCACTCGCGTCAGCCGAGGTGACGGACGGCCGCGGGTTCGATGCTGATGACGCCGAAGCGCTCGTCGCCCTCGTCGACAGCACCTACGCCGGTACGAACGAGATCGCGGTGGGAGACACGATCGATGTCGCCGGCTCCGATGTCGAGGTCGTCGGCATCCTCGGCTCGACCTCGGACAGTGCGGACACGGCCGCGAACGTCTATCTGCCGCTGAGCACCGCGCAGACGCTCGCCGGAGTGGACGACGTCATCTCCACCGTCTACGTGCAGGCTGATTCGGCCGACTCGATCGACGCGGTGCAGTCCGCGCTGGCCGACGAGCTCCCCGACGCGACGGTGACCTCGCAGTCCGAGCTCGCCTCGACCGTCTCGGGTTCCCTCTCCAGCGCGACCACGCTGATCACGAACCTCGGCACGTGGCTCTCGATCATCGTGCTCGCCGTAGCTGTGCTGCTCTCGGTGCTGCTCACGCTGTCCGGCGTCGGGCGTCGCACGAGGGAGTTCGGAACGCTCAAGGCGATCGGCTGGTCCAATGGCCGGGTCGTGCGTCAGGTCGCCGGAGAGTCGATGGTGCAGGGACTCATCGGGGGAGCGGTCGGCCTCGGTCTCGGCATCGCCGGCATCGTGCTGATCAATGTCCTGAGGCCCACTGTCGCCGTGAGCGGCGCAGGTCAGGGCGTAGGCCCCGGCGGTATGGGCGGCGGCCCCACCGGCGGTGGCGCGATGTTCCAGAGCCAACAGGCCGCAGACATCGTCCTGCAGGCGCCGTTCACACCCTGGGTCCTGGTGACGGCCGTCGGCCTCGCGGTGCTCGGTGGTCTGGTCGCCGGTGCGTTCGGCGGCTGGCGTGCCGCGCGCCTGAGCCCGGCGGAAGCACTGCGCTCGGTCGCATGAGCGCTGCCCGCATGAGCGCTGCCCGCACGAGCAGAACCGACTGAACCCGACATTCCACGAGAAGGAGAAGCACATGACCATGGCAGATCTCGAGCAGACGGCGCCGCGGACCGAGAACGAGCAGCCGCTCTATCGTGTTGCGGGCGTCACCAGGACCTACGCCCAGAAGGGGCGCATCGTGAAGGCGCTGATGGGCGTGGACCTCGACATCATGCCCGGCGAGTTCGTCACGATCCAGGGCCCGACCGGAGGAGGGAAGTCGACCCTGCTGCAGTTGCTCGGCGCTCTCGACACCCCATCGACCGGGTCGCTCCTGCTGGACGGCAGAGAACTCGCATCGGCGTCGGCGAAGGAGCTCGGCCGCATCAGGGCGGAGGAGATCGGGTTCGTGTTCCAGGGGTTCAACTTGATCCCGACTCTCACCGCGACGCAGAACGTCGACATGGCGCTCGAGCCTCTCGGAGTCGACACGGCGGAGCGCCGTACCAGGGTCGCCGAAGCTCTCGCCCACGTCGGCCTCGACGACAGGGGCGACCATCTGCCCACCGAACTCTCCGGAGGCCAGCAGCAGCGCGTCGCGATCGCACGAGCCATCGTCAAGAAGCCTCGCGTGCTCCTCGCCGATGAGCCGACAGGCAATCTCGACGAGAGCATGCGCGACGAGATCCTGACGCTGCTCGAATCGCTGTGCGCCGAGGGGATCACGATCATCGTGGTGACGCATGACTCCGCGGTGGCGCAGCGTGCGACACGTCGACTGCGCCTCACCAAGGGCGTGGTGCAGGACATCACGAAGTAGGGGAGCACGATCATCGTCGTGTGACGCACGAAGGGCCGGGCACCTCGCGGTACCCGGCCCTTCGACGGCAAGTCGTCAGTGCGTGTCTTCGGCCTCGATCTCGGTGCGGTCGCCCGACCACAGCGTGTGGAAGGTGCCCGGCTTGTCGATGCGCTTGTAGGTGTGCGCACCGAAGAAGTCGCGCTGTCCCTGCACGAGGGCGGCGGGGAGACGGTCGGCGCGGATGCCGTCGTAGTACGACAGCGACGAAGAGAACGCCGGAGCCGGGATGCCCGCCTGTGCGGCGGTCACGACGACGCGGCGCCACGAGGCCTGGCCACGGGTGAGCGCCTCGGCGAAGTACGGGGCGGTCATCAGCACGGGCAGGTCGGGGGTCGCGGCGTAGGCGTCGGCGATGCGGTTGAGGAACTGGGCGCGGATGATGCAGCCGCCGCGCCAGATCTTCGAGATCGCACCGAGGTCGATGTTCCAGCCGTACTCGGCCGCACCCGCGCGGATCTCGTCGAAGCCCTGCGAGTAGGCGACGATCTTCGACGCGTAGAGAGCCAGGCGCACGTCCTCGATGAACTGATCGGTGTCGGAGGCCGAGACCGTGAACTCCTCGTCGGGGCCGGGAAGGGCGCCGGCGACGGCACGCTGCTCGGGGTGGGAGGAGAGCGAGCGGGCGAAGGTCGCCTCGGCGATGCCGGAGACGGGGACGCCGAGCGACAGTGCGGTCTGCACGGTCCAGGCCCCGGTGCCCTTGGCGCCCGCCTGGTCGAGGATCACGTCGACGAGCGGCTTGCCGGTCTCGGCATCCACTTGGCGGAGCACCTCGGCGGTGATCTCGATCAGGTACGACTCGAGTTCGCCCTTGTTCCACTCAGCGAAGATCTCGGCGATCTCCGCAGGCGACTTGCCGGTGCCGCGGCGGATGAGGTCGTAGGCCTCGGCGATGAGCTGCATGTCGGCGTACTCGATGCCGTTGTGCACCATCTTGACGAAGTGGCCTGCGCCGTCGTGGCCGACGTGCGTGACGCACGGCTCGCCCTCGGCGATCGCAGCGATCGAGCGCAGGATCGGTCCGAGCGTGATCCACGACTCGTCCGAGCCGCCGGGCATGATCGACGGGCCGAGCAGCGCGCCCTCTTCGCCGCCCGAGATGCCGGCGCCGACGAAGTTGATGCCGGTCTCGCGGACCGCCTTCTCGCGGCGGATGGTGTCGGGGAAGTACGCGTTGCCGCCGTCGACGATGATGTCGCCCGGCTCGAACACCTCGACCAGCGAGTTGATCACGGCGTCGGTCGGGCCGCCGGCCTTGACCATGATGATCGCGGTTCGCGGCTTCTGCAGCGAGTCGGCGAACTCCTGGTAGGTGTGGGCGGGGACGAATCCGGCCTCGGGGTGCTCGTCGAGGAGAGTCTGGGTCTTCTCGTAGCTGCGGTTGAAGATCGCCACCGTGTTTCCCTCGCGGCTGGCGAGGTTGCGGGCGAGATTCGATCCCATGACGGCGAGTCCGACGACTCCGATGTTCGCTGATGCTTCGGGCACAGAAGGCTCCTCGATCGTGAAGAAGGGGTGGTTTCAGCGTATCGCTGTACGGGAGGTCAGTGGCCACCTGTGTCACGAGAGGCGATGAAGCGTCGGGACACGGCGATGTCGCGGTCGCCGAGCCCGGCGGCGACCAGCTCGTCGAACGCCGCCCGCAGAGTGGGCAGCAGCACGGGGGACGTTCCGGTGGCGTCGGCGATGTCGGCCGCGAAGCCGAGGTCCTTCACCATGTACTGCGCGATGCCGCTGGGGGAGTCGTCGCCGGCGACGAGCTTCTCGCGGCGACTGTCGAGCAGCCGCGATCCGGCGTATCCACCCGACAGGAGCGACCACAGCGCGTCGAGGTCGAGGCCGGATCGCTCGGCGAGCACCGTGGCCTCGCCGAGCGCCATGATCGTCGCGGAGACCACGAGCTGGTTGCAGGCCTTGGCGACTTCTCCTGCCCCGAGCGGGCCGAGAAGGACGGGGGTGCCGCACGGAGCGAGTACTCCCGCCGCGACGGCAGCATCATCCGGATCGCCGCCGAGCATGATCGAGAGGGTTCCGGCGCTCGCTCCGTCTTCGCCACCCGAGACCGGGCAGTCCACGAACCTGACGCGTCCGCGCGTCTGTGCCCCCACCCGCTCCGCGAGAGTGCGGACGGCAGGTGCAGACGATGTCGAGCCGATGAGGACGAGCAGGTCGCCGGCGTCGGCGAGCAGGCCGTCGGGGCCGTCGAGCATGGCTTCGAACGGAGGGAGGTCCGGCAGCATCATCAGCAGGACGTCTACTCTGGAGGCGAGCTCGCGTGGTGTCTCCGCCCAGGAGGCCCCGGCGGCCAGCAGCTCCGGCTGCGGGCGGCGCGCGTGGATGACGAGACGGCCGTGTGCGGCGAGCAGGTGGTCGGCCATGGGGCGGCCCATCGCGCCCAGACCCACGGCGCCGACGGTGACGGATGAGTTGTCCATGCGCACACGGTAGCAATAATCCAACAGATAGAACAGTGTCCAGCGGAATGGATCTGGGCTAAGGTGAGGCATCCAAGACTTCCCGAGGAAGGGATCAGTATGACGGGGACCGAGAAGAAGCTGCGCGCCGTCGTGGCGGTACCGCTGCCGGAAGACCTGTGTCGACTGATCGAGGAGCTCGAGCCTCGGGTCGAGGTGCTCCGCGATCACTCGCTCATGCCCCCGATGCGCGGCCCCGCAGACTGGTCCGGCGACCCGGAATACGCCCGCACTCCGAGCCAGCAGCAGGCGTTCGACGATCTGGTCGACTCCGCCGACGTGCTGTTCGGGATCCCCGATGTGGATGCCGCGGCACTGGCTCGCACCGTGTCAGCGAACCCGCGTCTGCGTTGGGTCATGACGACTGCTGCGGGCGGCGGATCCTCGGTGAAGGCGGCCGGTCTCGATCGCGAAGACCTCGATCGCATCGTGTTCACCACGAGTGCCGGTGTGCACGGCGGTCCGCTCGCGGAGTTCGCGGTGTTCGGGGTCATGGCGGGCGCGAAGAACCTCCCACACCTCATCGCCGATCAGAGCACTCGCACTTGGCCTGACCGCTGGGAGATGCGTCAGCTCGATGAGATGACCGTGCTGGTCATCGGCCTCGGCGGCATCGGCGCGGAATGCGCTCGGCGCTTCCACGCGCTCGGCGCCAGGGTCTGGGGCACGACGCGCTCGGGAGAGCCGGTGGCGGGCGTCGACCGCCTGGTGCCGCTGGACGAGCTGACCGAGGCGGTGGCCCACGTCGATGCGATCGTGGTCACGCTTCCCGGCACGGCGAAGACCCACCATCTGATCGGCGCCGACGTGTTCGAGGCTGTGAAGCCCGGAGCGATCATCACCAACGTGGGTCGCGGCACCGTGATCGACGAGAGCGCCCTTCTCGGTGCGCTCGACGACGGCCGCGTGGCCTTCGCCGCCCTCGACGTGTTCGAGCAGGAGCCGCTCGACGATGCCTCGCCTCTGTGGACGCACCCGAACGTGCTCGTCAGCCCGCACACCGCGGCGCTGAGCTCTAAGGAGGAGGAGCGGATCGCCCGCCGCTTCGCCGAGAACGCGGCGCGCCTGCTCGATGGTCAGCCGCTGACCGCCGTGGTCGATACGGTCGAGTTCTACTGATCGTCGTGCAGGCAGCGGTTGCCTGCACGACTCCCCGATGGCGGAAGGCTCGGCCATGGATGACGACACCCGCGAAGGACGCGACCCTGCGCCGGCCGTGACCCGGAGCATCCGCCTGCTCGGCATCCTCGCCGAGGCGGGCGGTCCGCGCACCCTCACCGAGCTCGCGGGAGATCTGGGGCTGGCGAAGTCGTCGACCGCGAACCTGTGCCTCGCGCTCGAAGCGGGCGGCATGGTCGATCGCACCGCACAGGGCTATCGCCTCGGAGTGCGCACGGCGGAACTGGGCGGCGCGTTCGCTGCGCAGTTCAACCAGGTGCGCGAGTTCTACAGCGTCTGCGAGGCCTCGCCGCAGCTGGCTTCCGAGCTCGTCCAGGTCGCGATGCTCGACGGCTCGGATGCGCTGTACCTCGCGAGGCACGAGGGCTCGCGCTCGCTGCGGCTGGGCACCCCGTTGGGCTCGCGGCTTCCCGCGCCGCTGTCGGCGACGGGACGCGCGCTCCTTGCCGCGATGAGCGATGCGGAGGTCGTGGAGCTTCTCGGTGAGGATGCTGTCTTCCCGCAGTTGACCGAGCGCAGCGCGACCACGATGGCCGGGCTCCTCGAGGTTCTGGCCACGGCCCGTCGCCGCGGGTGGGCGCTCGATGCGGAGGAGTCCTTCCGCGGCATCGTCGGTGTCGCGGTGCCTCTGGAGGGCTGGGCTCCGACCGATCCGCCGCTCGCCCTCGGCGTCGCCATCCGTGCTGCCGAGGCCGACTACGAGCGCATCGAGCGCGTCGGCGAGGCTCTGCGTGAAGCCGCCGCCGCGCTGACGAATCCCTTCAGCTCCGCCGTTCGGCGCTGACTCCTCTCGTCCGTCCGCCCGCCGCCCCTTGCGGGGAGGGGGCGGTTTCCTGTGCGCACCCGAGACGCGTTGAAATGCGTCCAAAGGGTTGAACGCAATCCAACAGGCTGGTAAAGTCAGGGTCACGCCGCAGGCGAAGCCGATCGAAGGAGATGGCAGTGACCGACCCCCGCACCTCAGCCCGTGCAGTGTCCGATGACCCGGAATACGCGGCGAATCTGCGCCGCGCGACACTCGCGTCGAGCATCGGCAGCGCACTGGAGTACTTCGACTTCGCGCTCTACGGCCTCTCGACGGCGCTGATCTTCAACGTCCTCTTCTTCCCGCAGGACGACCCGGCGATGGCCACGGTCGCCGCATTCGCGACCTTCGGCGTCGGCTTCCTCGCGCGCCCGTTCGGCGGTCTCTTCTTCGGAGTGCTCGGCGACAAGCTCGGTCGCAAGTGGGTCCTGGTCGCGACCATCGTGCTGATGGGTGGTGCCTCGACAGCGATCGGCCTCCTGCCCACCTACGCCGCGATCGGCGTGTGGGCACCGATCCTGCTGGTGCTGATGCGTCTCCTGCAGGGCTTCGGCGCCGGTGCCGAGCAGGCGGGGGCGACGGTGCTGATGGCCGAGTATGCACCGGTCAAGCGTCGCGGCTTCTTCTCCGCTCTGCCGTTCGTCGGCATCCAGGCGGGCACGCTGCTCGCCGCCATCGTCTTCGGCCTGATCACGCTGCTCCCCGAGGACCAGCTGCTGAGCTGGGGCTGGCGCGTGCCGTTCCTCGCTTCGTTCGCACTCATCCTCCTCGCCCTGTTCATCCGGATGCGGCTGCGTGAGACGCCGACGTTCGTCGAGCTCGAGAAGCACGAGCAGGTGGCCGACCGCCCGATCAAGGAGATCTTCACGCACGGGCTGCCCGGCGTGATCGTCGGTGTGGGGCTGCGGATGGCCGAGAACGGCGGGTCGTACATGTTCCAGACGCTGGGACTGGCGTTCTTCGTCACGGTCGTCGGCGAGAACGCCGACAAGAGCCTGCTCACGTGGGGCGTCACCCTCGGGTCGCTGATCGGCGTCTTCTCGGTGCCGTTCACCGGACACCTCTCCGACCGCTTCGGACGCCGCACGGTGTACCGCTTCGGGGCGGTCTTCATGCTCGTCTACACGTTCCCCGCCTGGTGGCTGCTCTCGCTCGGCAACTACGCCATCGCCATCGGCGTGATCGCGATCGGAATCGGGGTCGCCGTGAACAGCATGCTCGGCCCGCAGTGCGCCATGCTCCCCGAGCTCTTCGGCAACCGTCACCGCTATCTCGGGGTGGCGATGGCTCGCGAGATCTCCGCTGTGCTCGCCGGTGGTCTCGCCGGTGTCCTCGGCGCATATCTGATCGCGGTGAGCGGCGGCAACTGGGTGCTCCTGGCCATCTACATGGCCGTGCTCGCCCTCATCACGGTCGCCTCGACGTTCCTGGCCCCCGAGACCCTTCGCCGTGACCTCACCCGCGTCGACGACGCGATCAAGGTCTCTCGCGCCGAGGGCGGCGACGATGTGTTCGCCACCACCGTGTCGATCAAGGCCGTCGGTCGATGACCGCGCTGCCGGCGGGGCTGGCCGCCTTCGACCTGACCGGGCGCACGGCGCTCGTGACCGGATCGAGCCAGGGCATCGGCAGGACGCTCGCGGAAGGCCTCGCCGGCGCCGGCGCGACCGTGATCGTGCACGGGCGGGATGCGGCGAAGGCGCACGCAGCGGCGACCGAGATCGCTCAGACCACCGGCGCCACCGTCCGCAGCGTCGTTTTCGACGTCACCGACTCCGCGGCGGTCGACGCCGGGATGCGCGAGGTCGAGGCTCTGGTCGGTACACCGGACATCCTCGTGAACAACGCGGGAGTCCAGCGCCGGGCGCCGATCGCGGAGTTCACCGACGAAGACTGGGATGTGCTCGTACAGACGAACCTCGCCAGCGTATTCCGGCTGTCCCGCCGGATCGCCGCAGGCATGATCACCCGGGGTTCGGGCAAGATCATCCAGATCGGCAGCGTGCAGTCGCAGCTCGCCCGTCCCTCGATCGCTGCGTACTCGGCCACCAAGGGCGCGATCATGATGTTCACGAAGGGGCTGTGCGCCGACCTCGCCCCGCACGGCATCCAGGCGAACGCGATCGCTCCCGGCTACTTCGCGACCGAGCTCACGCAGGCCCTCGTCGCCGACGAGGGGTTCTCGGCGTGGGTCCGCGGGCGCACCCCGGCCGGCCGATGGGGAGACACTCGGGATCTGGTCGGTGCGCTGCTGTTCCTCGCCAGCGGCGCGAGCGATTTCGTGAACGGGCAGACCCTGTTCGTCGACGGCGGCATGACGGCGGTCGTCTGATGCGGCTCGGGCGCATCGCTTCGGCCGACGGTCCTCGCTGGGTCCGTCAGGCAGCTGGCGGGCTGGTCCCGATCTCCGACCCCTTCGTCGCCTTCGCTCAGGGGCAGGCCCCGCACGATGTGGGGGAGGTCATCGAGGGCGCGGCCATCGCGCCGGTCGACCCCGTCGTCATCATCGGCATCGCCCAGAACGGTCCGGGGCACGCCTCGCCCGTTCAGGCCTGGCTCAAGAGCCCTCGGACCGTGATCGGCAGCGGCTCGGAGGTCCTCCTGCGTCGCGACGCCGGCGGACAGGTCGCCGAGGGGGAGATCGCGGTCGTGATCGGACGCCCCACCCACGGGCTGACGGCATCGAACGCGCACGAGTACGTGCTCGGCGTCACTGCCGTGAACGATCTCTCGAGCCCGGAGCGCGCCGAATTCGATCCGCGCAACTTCGAGTCGAAATCGGGGGAAGGCTACACTCCGCTCGGCCCCTGGATCGACACCGCGGCAGGGATCGACGAGGTGAGCCTCGAGGTGGAGGTCGATGGGCATCTCGTCGCCGAGACCGGAAGCCGTGAGCTGCCGATGCCGATCAGGGAGTGCCTGGCGTACGTCGCCGGGTGGTCCCCGCTCGGCCCAGGAGACGTCGTCATGACCGGCGCCCCGCACTCGCAGGCAGCGGTGCGACCGGGGCAGCGCGTGGCGGTCAGGGTGGCTGGAATCGAGCTGGTCACCGCTTTCGTGTGACCGAGGAAGGAGCGCGGTGAACAACCTCGCCGTGGTGGCGCATGCTGCCGAAGATCTGCGGATCGAAGACATCGGTGCCCCTGCGCCCAGAATCGACGAGGCCGTCGTGGCCATCGCCTACGGCGGCATCTGCGGGTCCGACCTGCACTACTGGCGGCACGGGGCCGTGGGCGCCTCGGTGCTGCGTGAGCCGATGATCCTCGGTCACGAGGTCTCGGGTGTCGTCGCCATCGCCGCCGCAGACGGGTCCGGCCCTGACGTCGGCACCCCCGTGGCCGTGCATCCCCTCACGGCGCACGGCGACGGTCGCACGCCGTGGCCCGAGGAGCATCCGAACCTCGCTCCCGCCTCCACCTACCTCGGTTCCGCGATGCATCTGCCCCACACCCAGGGAGCTTTCGCGCGTCGAGTCGCGCTGCCATCGCGTCTGCTGCATCCGCTTCCCGCCGGACTCGACTTGAAGACCGCGGCGCTCGCCGAGCCGGCAGCCGTCGCGTGGCATGGTCTGCAGCGTGCCGGCGACGTGAAGGGACGAAGCGTCGTCGTCATCGGTGCAGGTCCCATCGGCCAGCTCGTCGCTGCCGTTGCGCAACGCGGCGGCGCGTCTTCCGTGACCGTCACCGATCTGCAGCAGCGGCCGCGCGACATCGCCGCCGCACGCGGTATCCGAGTGATCGATGCACGGGCTGAGGCGGAGATCTCCGACCTGCACGCCGATGTCGTCATCGAATCGAGTGGGACAGTGCCCGGCCTCGTGGCAGCGATCTCGGCGGCGGTGCGAGGCGGCACGGTCGTACTGCTCGGGCTCCAGCGCGGGGGAGAGGTGCCCGCTCCCATGGCCACCGCCATCACCCGCGAGCTCACGCTGCGGGGGTCGTTCCGCTTCGGCGCGGAGTTCGACGACGCGATCGCCGCCCTCGCCGATGGCAGCCTCGACGTCAGAGGTATCATCAGCCAGGTGCTGCCGGTGGATGATGCGCTCGAGGCCTTCGCCCTGGCCGCCGACCCTGCGAGTTCCTGCAAGGTGCTCATCGACTTCGGCCTGGAGGAGTGAGTGTGCGCATCGTCGTGATGGGCCCGAGCGGCTCAGGCAAGTCGACGGTGGGCGCGTTCCTCGCCGAGACCCTCGGCGCCCGATTCGTCGACGGCGATGATCTGCATCCTGCCGCGAACGTGCGCAAGATGGCGGCCGGCATCCCCTTGGACGACACGGATCGGCAGCCCTGGCTGCGTCTCGTCGGGAAGACGTTGCAGGAGGAGGAGCAGATCGTCATCGCATGCTCGGCGCTCCGGCGCAGCTATCGCGACCTCATCAGGACCGAGGCGCCCGAGACGTTCTTCGCAGAGCTCGCGATCGGACGGGCGGTGCTCGAGGAACGGATGCGGGTGCGCGCCGATCACTTCATGCCCGCTGCACTCCTGGACTCCCAGTTGCAGACACTCGAGTCGCTCGAAGCCGACGAATACGGGATCCGCGTCGACGAGTCGGCGGATGTGCAGACGGCCTCAGCCGTCATCGTCACGGCGGCGCGACTACCGCGCTGAGTCGTGGAAGGCGGACGTCAGTCCTTGCGGTAGCCCGAGCGGCCCATGGAGAAGAGAGCGCCGAGGCTGCCGACGACGGCGCACACCGACATGGCACCGATCAGCCAGAGGAGTGCGTGCGAGAGGAAGGCGCCGTCGAGCATGGGGTTCTCCGTGTTCTGCAGAAAAGGACCGGTGTCCTCAGCTTACCGGGTCATCCGGTACCATTGAGGCTGTACCTCGGCGAGGGATGCTTCTGCGCGTGCGCGAACATCCGTAATCGACGCGGCGAAGCAAGCCCGGTGGCTTTCCTCACGCGTCAGCGAGTTCGAAAATTCCAAGACCACCGCGCGGCCCATTCGCTGCGTGCCCCGAAGGAGAACCCCATGTCTGAAGACACCAAGGTCCAGGCCGAGCTCCGCGAGAGCTTCGGCAAGGGCTTCGCCCGCCGCCTCCGCGCTGCCGGCAAGATCCCCGCCGTCATCTACGGCCACGGCACCGAGCCGGTGCACGTCGCGCTGCCGGGCCACCAGGTCTCGCTCATCATCCGTCGCGCCAACGCGCTGCTGGAGCTCGACATCGAGGGCAAGGGCCAGCTCGCCCTCGTCAAGGACGTCCAGCGTGACCCGGTGCACCAGATCATCGAGCACATCGACCTGCTCGTGGTGAAGAAGGGTGAGAAGGTCGCCATCGACGTCCCGATCATCGTCACCGGCGAGTCCGCCTCCGGCACCATCGTGAACCTCGACGCGACCACGCTGTCGATCGAGGCCGAGGCCACGCACATCCCGCAGAACATCGAGGTCTCGGTCGAGGGACTCGAAGAGGGCGCGCACATCACCGCCGCCGACGTCGTGCTCCCCAAGGGCTCCACGCTGCTCTCCGACCCCGAGGTGCTCGTCGTCGCGGTGTCCGTCCCGGCAGCACCCACCGAGGATGACGCTGAGGCCGCGACCGAGGCAGTCGAAGAGGCCGCCGCGGAGTGATCTCCGACTGATTCATCACAGAGGGGACGCGATCCGATCGCGTCCCCTCTGTCGTATCCTGACCGAGTCCCTGCGCCCGGGCAGTGAGAGGACGACGACATGGCATCGACTTGGCTCGTGGTGGGGCTCGGTAACCCCGGCCCGCGGTACGAGGCGACGCGGCACAACATCGGCCAGATGGTGGTCGACGAGATCGCGACGCGGCGGGGCGAGGCGTTCCGTGAGCACAAGGGTGGTGCGCGCGTGGTCGAGACCTGGCTGCGCCCCGGCGCGGACAAACTGGTGCTGGCCAAGCCGAACACGTTCATGAACGTCTCGGGCACGCCGGTAGCAGCGCTCGCACGGTTCTATTCGGTGCCCGCCGAGCAAGTCGTCGTCGTGCACGACGAGCTCGACATCCCGTTCGACACGGTCAAGCTCAAGACAGGCGGCGGACACGGCGGACACAATGGCGTTCGCGATGTCGCGCGCGCCCTGGGCACGGCCGACTTCCCGCGTGTGCGGGTGGGCATCGGGCGTCCCATCGGGCGTCAGGATCCCGCGGACTGGGTGCTCGCGCCGTTCGGCAAAGATGAGCGGCCGAATCTGCCGATCCTCATCGCTGATGCCGCCGACGCGGTCGAACTTCTCGTCGGCGAAGGTCTGCTCGCAGCTCAACAGAAGCATCACGCGCCGCGTTGATGCGGGCGCGGGCGCTCTGACTGATCGCCTCGATCAGGCGGTGTAGCCTGCGAAACCGGCGGCGCTCCCCGCGCCCAGGGCGATGACGAGGACCACGAAGAAGATCATCACGGCGAGCACGGCCACCACGAGGGCGGCGATACCGGCGCCGCGACCCTGCTTCTTACGGATCGCGATGATACCGATCACGATCGCGGCGATGCCGAGGATCGTCCCCGTCCAGAAGGAGAGCTCCGCCCACAGCACCTGATCGCGTGCGGGGGAGAGGATGCTGAGATCGCTGGTGCTGGTCGTGGCCCCCTGCGGGAGGAGACGCCCGATCGCGAAGGCGCTGATCCCCGCGATGATCGGGGTCACGACTGCGGCGATGAGCGCGAGGATCAACGCGAGTGTTCCCAGGAAGCCGGATCGCGGTGTCGTGGTGTCGGGAACCGCATAGGCGCCGGTGGGTGCGGCGTAGCCGCCGACGGGAACCTGGTAGGCCCCGGGAGGCGCTGCCTGATACCCGGAGGCGGGAGCCGCTGTCGGATACCCCGGTGCTGTCGGATACCCCGGTGCTGTCGGATATGCCGGTGCCACCGGATACGCAGGCGCTGCTGGGTGGATGGGTGCTGCGGGAAGCGTCTGGCCTGTCGGGGGGACTGGTGCGACCGACGGTGCCGGGAAGGTCGGTGGAGCCGGGGATGTCTGCGGCGCAGGGAATGCCGGGGGAGGCGGAACAGCGCCGGACGGTGTCGCGGGCGCTGACGGCGCCGATGTCGCGGGTGGCACCGGTGCTTCGGGTGTCACGTCGCCGGACGGGGGAGGCAGCTGCGGATCAGTCACGACCCCCATCCTAAGGCGAGGCTCAGACGCGGCGGAGCAGGCCCACGCGGTCGTACACGTCCGACAGGGTCGCGTCGGCGACGGCGTCGGCGCGACCGGCGTTCTCGGCCAGGATGCGGTCGAGTTCGGCGGGATCGTCGAGCAGCTCGAGCGCACGCGTCCGCACCGGCTCGAACTCGTCCACGACGACCTCGGCGAGACCCTTCTTGAAGTCGCCGTATCCTCGACCCGCGTACTCGTCCTCGATCGAGGCGACCTGCCGCCCGGTGAGCGCTGCGTAGATCGTGAGCAGGTTCGAGACGCCGGGCTTGGTCTCCCGGTCGAAGCGCACCGAGCCCTCGTTGTCGGTGACCGCCCGCATGACCTTCTTCGCGGACTTCGCCGGATCGTCGAGCATCCACAGCACGCCGGCGTCGCTCTCTGACGACTTCGACATCTTGGCGGTCGGGTTCTGCAGGTCGTAGATGCGAGCGGTCGCCTTCTGGATGACCGGCATCGGCACGGTGAAGGTCTCGCCGAAACGCGAGTTGAAGCGCTCGGCGAGATCTCGTGTGAGCTCGACGTGCTGCTTCTGGTCGTCGCCCACCGGCACGACGTCGGTCTGATAGAGCAGGATGTCGGCGGCCATGAGCACCGGGTAGGTGAACAGTCCGACGCTCGTCGCATCGGCCCCGTAACGGGTCGACTTGTCCTTGAACTGCGTCATCCGGCTGGCCTCGCCGAAGCCGGTGATGGTGCTGAGGATCCAGGCGAGCTCGGCGTGTGCGCGCACGTGCGACTGCACGTACAGCGTCGACAGCGAGGGCTCGATGCCGGCGGCGATGTACTGCGCTGCCGTGCGGCGCGTCTTCTCGCGAAGCTCTGCCGGGTCCTGGGAGACCGTGATGGCGTGCAGGTCGACGACCGAGAAGTAGGCATCGTAGGAGCTCTGCAGATCCCGCCACTGGAGCAGCGCGCCGATGTAGTTGCCGATCTGGAGGGAGTCGGCGGATGGCTGCATTCCGGAGTAAAGGCGAGGTTTCGTCACGGGATCAATCCTATGGGGTGAGTGCCCTGCCCCTACGATGGGCGCATGGCCTCCCCTTCCCCTCGCTCACGGACGCGAGGGGATCGGGCCCTCTACGTCGAGATCCTCATCAGGGCGCCCCTCGACGAGGTGTGGCGGCTCACCCAGGACCCGGCTTCGCACGCGCGCTGGGATGCGCGCTTCAGCGACATCGTGCCGCAGCGCACCAGAGCAGACGGCGCGCAGGATTTCCGCTACGAGCTCGATCTGGTGGTGCACACCATCCGCGGAACCGGTGTCTCGCTCGCCACGAAGGAGAGCAGCACGGGGGAGCGCACCTCTGCGCTGCTCTTCGACACGGACGACGCGTTCTCGCCGCTGGGCACAGGGCGCGGCTATTGGCGCTACGTGCCGACGTCCGACGGCGTACGGTTCCTCACCGGTTACGACTACACCCCAGGATGGGGATGGCTCGGGCGGCTGGTCGATCCGGTGATCACCCGACGCTTCATCTGGTGGCTCACGGCGCGAAGCTTCGACCGTCTGCGGTTGTGGGCCGAGGAGGGGATCGTGCCGGAGGACACCAGCGGTTGGCGGTCGTTGCGCCGAGGATACCGGCCTCGCGCCAGGAACTGCCTCTCCCGGCCGCTCGGGCGCACGGGCCGCACGATCATGGAGGACGCACCGGAATCGCTCGAAGGGATCGCATGACGACGGGAAACGGCATCTTCGAGCGTGCGCTCGGAGACGACTTCGCACGGCTCCATCCGCAACTGCAGCGCCGCTTCGGGGTCGGCGTGGACGCCGGGTACGGGTGCATCGGACGCGGGGTGATGACGCAGGTGCGCCGGGGGCCGTGGTGGACTCTGCCGTTCCTGCTGATCGGGACGTTTCGCAACATCCTGTTCCCCGAGCGCGGGCGGGATGTGCCGTTCCGGATCGACAACCACGCCTACGTCGACGACTTCGGTCGCGAGACCGTGACGTTCGTGCGGACGATGGACGTGCGCCCCGGCCGCCGCCGACGTTTCGACGCGACGATGATCTACAGCGATGCACGCCGGCGGGTTGTCGACTACCTGGGCACCCACCAGCACCTCGCCGTCGACCTCGACCTCGCCGTCACCGACGACGGGGGACTCCTGCTCACCTCCGGCGCTCAGCGCTTCTACGAGGGTCGGATCGCCTTCCGTTTCCCGATGGTGTTCAGCGGACGCGCGCGGCTCATCGAGCGCTACGACGACGAGCAGGAGCGGTATCTGATCGACCTCGAGATCCACAACGACATCTTCGGGTTCCTGTTCGGCTATCGGGGCGCGTTCACGTGCGAGTTCGTCGACGGGCCGGCACCGGAAACCGTGAAGCCGTATCGCGAGGAGATCCGGGAGTGACCGTCCGCGGAGCGGCCTTCCTCGAGGCGCTGGGGGAGGAAGCGGCGAGGCTTCACCCCGAGATCCTCGCCCAGATGCGCGTCGAGGCGGAGCGCGACAGCGCAGACGGCGTGTTCGCGGTCGCGGGCAGCAGGTTCGGGCGCCTCGCAGGGCTCGCGTCCCCGGTGGTCGGCCCAGGGCTGCTCGTGACCGGGTTCGCACGGGACGTGCCGTTCCGGATCGAGACCATGTCCGGCAGATCACGGTCGGGACGGGCGACACTCGCCACCGTTCGCGAGTTCCGCTTCCCGGGCGGACCCCAGCACGTCACCGATCGACTCTTCGCGACCGGGCGTCCCGGCATCGTCCAGAACTCACTGGGTGCCCGTGGCCGGGTGCAGATGCTCGAGGAGTGCACGGTGACCGACGAGGGTGCGATGCGGATGCGCACCCTCGCCGTCGCGCTGCGTGTGGGCCGGCGGCGGATCGCACTTCGCGGCATCCTTCGCATCGACGTCGAGCTCGTCGACGGCTGGGATGAGGCCCGTCATCGACGCACCATCGAGATGCGCGCGACGAGCCCCGTTCTCGGAAAGGTCCTGGAGTATCGCGGGTGGTACCGCTATGCGGACGGCCCCGACTCAGGCGTAACTGCCGCTGACGCGGGTGACGCCAACTCTGATCAGTACCAGTAGTCGACTCAGTACCGGTAGTCGACGACCACGGGGGCGTGGTCGCTCCAGCGCTGGTCGTAGGCCGCCGCGCGGGCGACGTGATAGGTCTCGACGCGCTCGGCGAGCGCCGGGGTCGCGAGGTGGTAGTCGATGCGCCATCCGGAGTCGTTGTCGAATGCCTGACCCCGCATGGACCACCAGGTGTACGGGCCATCGATCTCGCCGTGGAACTTCCGGCCCACATCGATCCAACCGAGGCCGGTGCCCACGGTGCCGTCGACACCGGAGACCTCTGCCCCCTCTTCGCCGAGGAACCGATCGAAGTAGGCACGCTCGCGGGGGAGGAAGCCGGCCTTCTTGCGGTTGCCTCGCCAGTTCTTGATGTCGAGCTCGCGGTGTCCGACGTTGAGGTCGCCGGTCACGAGCGCGAGTGCGCCATCGGCACGGAGTTCTCCCAATCTCGTGCCGAACGCGTCGAGGAACTTCCACTTCTCGTCCTGCTTCGGGGTGTCGGCCTCGCCCGAGTGCACGTACGCACTCACGACGGTGAGCGGGCGGTCGCCGATCAGGTAGTCGGCCTCGATCCAACGACCCTTGGAATCGAAGTCCTCTGGGCCGAAGTCGGTGCGCGAAGCCAGCGCCGGCGTGCGGCTCGCGATGGCGACTCCGGCACGGCCTTTCGCTGTGGCCTCGTCGTGCACGAACGACCAGCCGGGCAGCGCGGCCTCGAGGTGCTCGTCCTGCCCGCGGACCTCCTGGAGGGTGAGGATGTCGACGCCGGCGTCATCCAGCCAGGAACTCATCCCGTTGCGAGCCGCCGCTCGGATTCCGTTGACATTGACCGTGGCGATACGCAGATGGGGCATGCCCACAAGCCTAACGAGCGCCGCCGACATCCCGTCCCGGTCGGTGCAGTTCCGTGAGCAGACGCTGTGCGAGCGGTGTGCTCGTATCGGCAGGCGGGGGAGGCGATGCCTCGAGGCCGGCGAGCTCCTCCTCCGCGTCTCGCACGGCGCGTCCTGCAGCCCACGCGCGGTACCAGGGCGCGCTCTCGCGCGCGGCATGGGCCTCGCGCACACGGATGCGTGCCGCGGTCAGCAGGGTCTGATACTCGGCGATCCGGCGCTCGGCCTCAGTCTGCTGAAGCAGGGGGAGATCGCGGTCCTTCGCCGCGACGGCGATCCACGACGAGGCCACCAGCATCACGATGCCGTTGAGGCGGAACCAGAGCAGCAGACCGATGAAGATCGCGAAGGTGGCGAGCAGTGGGTTGGAGGGGGTGTAGCTCAGCAGGAATCCTGCGCCGAACTGCAGGATGGTCATCGCGCCACCACCGAGGAGGGCCCCGGGCCAGATGGTGCGCCACCGCAGCGACGTTCCCGTGAGGAACCGGACCATGGCGGCGAGGGCCGCCGACATGATCGCGAACGAGACCAGGACGGTGCCGATCTGGATGCTGATGTTCACTCCGCTGGAATCGGACTCCCAGCCGAGCAGACTGAGAACCCAACTCAGCACCCCGGCGCTCGCGGAGCTGAGGATCGAGCCCACGATGAGGGAGACGCCGAAGATCAATGCTGCGAGCAGATCGCGGGCCTTCAGGATCACGTAGCTGCGGCGGTCGGGCGGCAGGCCGAAGATGTCCCTGACCGCACGGCGCGAGAACGTGACCCAGCCGATCGCGGTCCAGATCACGGTGCCGAGGGCGATCAGGCCGGTGACGCTCAGAACCCCGGTGGTGCTCGCGGCGATCTCCTGTACCTGCTCAGGCGTGACGACTCCGCCGCTCTCCTGGATCAGATTGGGGATGTAGCTGTTGATGACCGCAATCAGGCCGTTCACGGCTTCTTCGCTGCCGCCGAGCCAGAGGCCCGCGATGGCGAAGGCGAGGTAGATCGCAGCGAAGATGGCGAAGAGTGCCTGATAGCTCACCCCTGCAGCGAGGAGGAAGCCGTTGTGCTGCAGGAAGTGACGCCAGACGCGGACGGGGAACAGTCCGAGCGTGCGTTGCGTCAGCGCCGTCGCACGTTCGACGGCCGCATCGAGGCGACCGGACTCGGTCGCGGAGCCATCGGGATCAGCCACGTCCCCACCCTATCCAAGCGATGGAGCGGGCGAGAGCAGGCACACATACGAGAACAGGCGGTCCCGGAAGGGAACCGCCTGTTCTCATACGAATGCCTGAACTGGGCGTCAGGGACGGCCGCGCAGGATCGCCTGCTTGACCTCGGCGATCGCCTTGGTCACCTCGATGCCGCGAGGGCAGGCCTCGGAGCAGTTGAAGGTGGTGCGGCAGCGCCACACGCCTTCCTTGTCGTTGAGGATGTCGAGGCGGACAGCCGCGTTGTCGTCGCGCGAGTCGAAGATGAAGCGGTGCGCGTTGACGATCGCCGCCGGGCCGAAGTACTGGCCGTCGGTCCAGAACACGGGGCACGACGAGGTGCACGCGGCGCAGAGGATGCACTTGGTGGTGTCGTCGAAGATCTCGCGGTCGGCGATGGTCTGGACGCGCTCCTTGCCCTTCTCCGGTACGGAGCTGGCGACGAGGAAAGGCTGCACCTCGCGGTAGGAGGCGAAGAACGGCTCCATGTCGACGACGAGGTCCTTCTCGAGCGGCAGACCCTTGATCGCCTCGACGTAGATCGGCTTCGAGATGTCGAGGTCCTTGATCAGCGTCTTGCAGGCGAGGCGGTTGCGGCCGTTGATGCGCATGGCGTCGGAGCCGCAGATGCCGTGCGCACAGGAGCGGCGGAAGGTCAGCGAGCCGTCGACCTCCCACTTGATCTTGTGCAGGGCGTCGAGCACACGGTCGGTGGAGTAGAGCTCCACGTCGTAGTCGACCCAGTGCGGCTCGGAGTCGACCTCCGGGTTGAACCGGCGGATGTTGAAGGTGACGATGAAGGACTGGATCGCGGTCTCTTCGGTCGTGTCGGCAGGTGACTCTGCGATGGCGGTGGACATGCTCAGTACTTCCTCTCCATCGGCGGGTAGTTCAACTCGCCCTGCTCGTTCTTCGTGAACACCACCGGCTTCCAACCGAGCTTGATGTGGTCGCCCGGGTCGGAGGAGTGGGCGTCACCGGTCAGGTAGGCCATGGTGTGCTGCATGTAGTTCTCGTCGTCGCGCTTGGGGAAGTCGTCGCGCATGTGGCCACCGCGGCTCTCCTCGCGGTTCTGCGCGGCGTAGACGACGACCTCGGCGATGTCGAGCAGGAAGCCCAACTCCACGGCCTCGAGCAGGTCGGTGTTGAAGCGCTGACCCTTGTCGTCGACGTGGATGTTCTTGTAGCGCTCGCGCAGTTCGGCGATGACACCGAGAACGTGCTGGAGGGAGTCGTGCGTGCGGAAGACCTGCGCGCCCTTGTCCATCTCGTCCTGCAGCGTCTTGCGCAGCACGGCGATGCGCTCGGTGCCCTGGTTGTTGCGCAGGCCCTCGAGCATGTCGGACACGAATGCGGCCGGGTTCTCGGGAAGCGGGACGAACTCGGCGGTCTTGACGTACTCCACGGCGTTGCGGCCACTGCGCTTGCCGAACACGTTGATGTCGAGCAGCGAGTTCGTGCCGAGGCGGTTGGCGCCGTGCACCGAGACGCACGCGCACTCGCCGGCGGCGTAGAGGCCGGGGACGATCGTGTCGTTGTCTGCGAGCACCTCGCCGTTGTTGTTGGTCGGGATGCCGCCCATCGCGTAGTGGGCGGTCGGCATCACCGGGACGGGCTCGACGACCGGGTCGACGCCCAGATACGTGCGTGCGAACTCGGTGATGTCCGGGAGCTTGGTCTCGAGGACCTCTGCGCCCAGGTGCGTGCAGTCCAGCAGCACGTAGTCCTTGTGCGGGCCCGCACCTCGGCCTTCGGCGACCTCTTGCACCATGCAGCGCGCGACGATGTCACGAGGGGCGAGGTCCTTGATGGTGGGGGCGTAGCGCTCCATGAAGCGCTCACCGGAGGCGTTGCGCAGGATCGCGCCCTCGCCTCGCGCTCCCTCGGTGAGGAGGATGCCGAGGCCGGCGAGGCCGGTCGGGTGGAACTGGAAGAACTCCAGGTCCTCGAGGGGGAGGCCCTTGCGCCAGACGATGCCGACGCCGTCACCCGTGAGGGTGTGCGCGTTCGAGGTGGTCTTGAAGATCTTGCCGAAGCCGCCGGTCGCGAAGATCACGGCCTTGGCCTGGAACACGTGCAGTTCGCCGGTCGACAGGTCGTAGGCGACGACGCCGGACACTTGTGTCTTGCCGTCGGCATCCTTCACCGTCAGCAGGTCGAGCACGTAGAACTCGTTGAAGAAGTTGATGCCGAGCTTGACGCAGTTCTGGAACAGCGTCTGCAGGATCATGTGGCCGGTGCGGTCGGCGGCGTAGCAGGCGCGACGGACCGGGGTCTTGCCGTGCTCTGCCGTGTGCCCGCCGAAGCGACGCTGGTCGATCTTCCCCTCGGGCGTGCGGTTGAAGGGGAGGCCCATGTTCTCGAGGTCGATGACCGCTTCGATGGCCTCCTTCGCGAGGATCTCGGCCGCGTCCTGGTCGACGAGGTAGTCGCCGCCCTTGACGGTGTCGAAGGTGTGCCACTCCCAGCTGTCTTCCTCGACGTTGGCAAGCGCCGCCGCCATGCCGCCCTGGGCAGCACCCGTGTGGGAGCGCGTGGGGTACAGCTTGGAGATCACGGCGGTCTTCGCGCCGGGGCCGGCTTCGATCGCGGCGCGCATGCCGGCACCGCCGGCACCCACGATCACGATGTCGAACTGGTGGTAGTGCACGCCGTCACGGACGACGGAATCCTGCGTCTCGGTAGTCACTTCTCGTATGCCTTCTTCTAGTTCCCGACGATCGCGGCGCATTCGGACCACAGGACGCTGTCCGGGGTCACACCCAGGCACGGGTCGAACGTGAAGACGACGAGCGTGCCGAGGATGATGAGCAGGCCGGCGGCCAGCCCGAGCGCCCAGACCAGCGCCTTGCGCGCCGTCCTGTTCGTCACGTAGTCGTTCACGATGGTGCGCATGCCGTTCGCGCCGTGGATGAGTGCGAGCCACAGCATCAGCACGTCCCACCACTGCCAGAACGGCGTGGCGAACTTGCCGGCGATGAATGCGAAGTCGAGGGCGTGGATGCCTTCGCCGACCATCAGGTTCACGAAGAGGTGGCCGAAGATCAGCACGACGAGCACGACGCCCGAGACGCGCATGAAGATCCAGCCCCACTTCTCGAGGTTGACTCCGCGGCGGCGGCGTACGGGGGCGGCGGCGATGGTCTGCGCGGACATCAGTGTCCCCCTCCGAATCCGGCGAACGCGAGCATCAGGTGGCGGGGCACGAAGCCGGCCATGATGATGCCCCACACCAGCAGGACGCCCCAGAACAGCTGACGCTGGTACTTGGCACCCTTCGACCAGAAGTCGACGGCGATGATGCGCAGGCCGTTCATCGCGTGGAACACGATGCCGGCCACGAGCACGACCTCACCGAGGGCCATGATCGGATTCTTGTACGTGCCGATGACGGCGTTGTACGCCTCCGGCGACACCCTGATCAGTGCAGTGTCGAGCACGTGCACCAACAGGAAGAAGAAGATGGCGACTCCGGTGATGCGGTGAAGCACCCACGACCACATGCCTTCGCGACCCCGATAGAGGGTGCCGCGGGGGGTCTTGGACGTGGTTTCCGAAATCGACGGTGTCAAGCGGGCGCTTGTGGACACGGTCGTCCTCCCTGGATCGATGTGACTCGGTCGCGTGCGCTGCGCTTGTCAGGCACGCCCGATCGGTGTCCATCCTATTCCTGTCAGATCACTGGGAGCGACGAAGGGGAGCCTAAGTATCTCGATGTCGAGACGTTCCATGCGGCTACCCTGGCAGGGTGAGCGCACCCATCAAGGATTTCTACGCAGTGATTCCCGCCGGCGGCATCGGCAGCAGGTTGTGGCCGCTCTCGCGCGCTGACGCACCGAAGTTCCTGCATGATCTGACCGGCTCGGGCCACTCGCTGCTGCGTGACACCTGGGACCGCCTCGTACCGCTTGCGGGCCCTGATCGAATCGCGGTGGTCACCGGGCGCGCCCATCGTGCCGCGGTCGAGGGGGAGCTTCCCGGCATCGCCGATCTGAACGTGTTCCTCGAGTCGGAGCCGCGCGAGTCCGCAGCCGCGATCGGACTCGCCGCCGCGATCCTGCACCGTCGTGACCCCGATGTGATCATCGGTTCGTTCAGCGCCGACCACGTGATCCGCAGCACGCGGGTCTTCGAGTTCGCGGTGCGCGACGCGGTGGAGGTGGCGCGCGAGGGATACATCTGCACGATCGGCATCACGCCGACAGAACCTGCGATCGGCTTCGGCTACATAAAGATGGGCCCTGAGCTCGTGGTAGACGGCGCACGCGAGGCCGCCCTCGTCGAGACCTTCGTCGAGAAGCCCGACCTGGAGACGGCGAAGGAGTACATCGCGGATCGCGGGTACCTCTGGAACGCGGGCATGTTCATCGCCAAGGCGAGCGTGCTGCTGGACGAGCTGTCCGCCAACGAGCCTGAGCTGCACGCCGGGCTGCTCGAGCTGGCCGAGGCCTGGGATGATCGCGAGCGGCGTGGGCCGGCGGTCGACCGGATCTGGCCGCGCCTGAAGAAGATCGCGATCGACTACGCGGTCGCCGAACCCGCCGCACGCCGAGGACGCCTCGCCGTGGTGCCCGGTCATTTCGATTGGGACGATGTGGGCGATTTCGCATCGCTGACCAAGCTCATCAACAACGGCCGCAAGAACGACCTCGCGGTGCTGGGTCCGAACGCGCGGGTCCTCACGGACGGCGCGAGCGGGATCCTCGTCAGTCAGACCTCACGCGTCATCAGCCTGGTGGGGGTGAAGGACATCGTCGTGGTCGACACTCCCGACGCTCTGCTGGTCACCACGGTGGAGCACGCGCAGAGGGTGAAGGGCGTCGTGGAGTCGCTCAAGTTGTCCGGTCGCGGAGACGTGCTCTGAGGCGTGCGCCGATGAGCACGGTCCCACGCTCATCGGCTGACTTGATTTCAGCTTGGTAACCATTGGCCAGCACGTACGGCACGGGCGTGCACAAAAGCCGAAACAGTAGGTAACTTTGATCGATCCGCGATGGCCGCGGTTTCGTTGAGGGAGGCATCAGTTGACCATCTCCACCACCAAGAAGCTGCTCGGCGTCACCGTCGCCGCTGGCGTCATCTTCGCACTCGCCGGCTGCGGCCAGGCGCCGACAGACAAGCCCGCCGGTTCCGGCGAGCCGGTCGCCTCCGACTTCCTCCCGTGCCTCGTCTCCGACGCCGGCGGTTGGAACGACAAGTCGTTCAACCAGTCCGCCAAGGAGGGCATGGACAGCGCCGCCAAGGAGCTGGACATCAAGCCGCTCGAGTTCGAGTCGGCGAATGACAACGACTACGCGCCGAACCTCGAGACGGCTGTCTCCGAGGGCTGCTCGCTCATCGTCTCGGTCGGCTTCAAGCTGTCCGCCGCCACGGTCGAGTCGGCTCTCGCGAACCCCGACATCGACTACGCGATCATCGATGACTGGGCTGACAACGACTTCGACGGCACCGTCGATGCTCCGAACATCAAGCCTCTCGTCTTCGACACGGCTCAGGCCGCCTACCTCGGTGGCTACGCTGCCGCGTCATGGTCCGCTCAGAGCGGTGTGAACAAGGTCGGCACGTTCGGCGGAATGCAGATCCCGTCCGTCGCCGTGTTCATGGACGGCTACCAGCTCGGCGTCGAGAAGTACAACGAGGACAAGTCCGCAGCCGTCGAGGTCTTCGGCTGGGACGAGGCCACGCAGAAGGGCTCCTTCACGGGCGGCTTCGACGCGAACGACACCGCCAAGCAGACCGCGCAGGGCGTGCTCGACCAGGGCGTCGACGTGATCCTCCCGGTCGGCGGCCCCGTCTACCAGAGCGCGGCTGCGGCGATCGCCGACAGCGGCAAGGACACCCTGATGCTCGGCGTCGACAGCGACCTCGCCGTCGCAGACCCGAGTGTGGCGGGCATCACCCTCGTCTCGATCATGAAGGCGATCGACGTCGCAGTGAAGGACGCGACCGTCGCCGCCGCCAAGGGCGAGTTCGACCCGGCTCCGTACGTCGGCACGCTCGAGAACGAGGGCGTCAAGCTCTCCGGCTTCGGTGACTTCGAGTCGCAGCTCCCCGACGGTCTGCTCGACGAGCTCAAGGCCCTCCAGGAGAAGATCATCTCCGGCGACATCAAGGTGGAGTCCCCGAACTCCCCGTAACACGTCGCAGGTCCAGCACGGGGCGAGTGGTGAGCAGGCTGCCACTCGCCCCGTGCCGTGGCCGGACGATGATTTTCCCGGATGACTCTTCTGGATAACTCTTCTGGATAAGGTGCAGATATGAAGCTCGAACTTCGCGGCATCACCAAACGCTTCGGTACCCTCGTTGCCAACGACCACATCGATCTGGTGGTCCAACCGGGTGAGATCCACGCGCTGCTCGGTGAGAACGGCGCAGGCAAGTCCACCCTCATGAACGTCCTGTACGGCCTGTATCAGGCCGACGAGGGCGAGATCCTCCTCGATGACGAGGTGCAACGCTTCCGCGGTCCCGGTGACGCGATGGCTGCGGGGATCGGCATGGTCCACCAGCACTTCATGCTCGTCCCGGTGTTCACCGTGGCGGAGAACGTGATGCTCGGGCACGAGCAGACCAAGGCCCTCGGCAGGCTCGACATCGCGAAGGCGCGAGAGCACGTGCGGTCGGTCGCGGCCCGCTTCGGTTTCGACATCGACCCCGACGCGCTCGTCGGCGATCTTCCCGTCGGCGTGCAGCAGCGCGTCGAGATCATCAAGGCGCTGTCACGCGACGCGAAGGTGCTCGTGTTCGATGAGCCCACCGCTGTGCTCACCCCGCAGGAGACCGACGAGCTGATGAGCATCATGCGTCAGCTGCGCGACGAGGGCACGGCGATCGTGTTCATCACGCACAAGCTGCGTGAGGTCCGCGAGGTCGCCGACAAGATCACCATCGTCCGCCTCGGCCGCGTCGTCGGTGAGGCGTCGCCGACCGCGACCAATGCCGAACTCGCCTCGCTCATGGTCGGCCGGGCCGTCGAGCTGACGGTGCACAAGGACGCCCCCCGCCTCGGCGAAGGCGGATTCGAGGTCAAGGGACTGCGCGTGCTGACCCCCACCGGCGCGATCGTCGTCGATGACGTCGACTTCGCCGTCCGACCGGGGGAGGTGCTCGCGATCGCGGGCGTCCAGGGCAACGGTCAGACTGAGCTGGTGGAGGCCATCGTCGGTCTCGCCGCTCGTGTGGAGGGAAGCATCACACTCGACGGCAAGGAGCTCGTCGGCAAGAGCGTGCGCGCCATCCTCGACGCCGGTGTCGGCTTCGTCCCGGAGGACCGCACGGAAGACGGCTTGGTCGCCGGCTTCTCCGTCGCGGAGAACCTGATCCTCGATCGTTCGGACGATCCCGCGTTCAGCCGCGCCGGTACGCTCCGGCGTGGGGCGCTCGACGAGTTCGCCCGTGCTCGCATCACCGAGTACGACATCCGTACCCAGGGTCCGGAGACCGCTGCGGGCACGCTGTCCGGCGGAAACCAGCAGAAGGTCGTCATCGCCAGGGAGATGAGCCGCGATCTGCGCCTTCTCGTCGCGGCACAGCCGACCCGTGGTGTGGACGTCGGCTCGATCGAGTTCATCCACAAGCGGATCATCGAGACACGCGACTCGGGCGTCCCCGTGATCGTCGTCTCCACTGAGCTCGACGAGGTCGCAGCTCTCGCCGATCGGATCGCGGTCATGTACCGCGGCACGATCGTCGGCATCGTCCCCGGCGACACGCCTCGGGAGACGCTCGGACTCATGATGGCCGGAGCGGCCGAAGGGGAGGTGGCCGCGTGAGCGGAGCGACACCCGGCGCAGGAGATGTGACCAAGGGGATCCCACCGCAGGAGCTCGCGACGAGCACCGGCACGGTCCCGCGCGACCCGTCGGACGTGCCGCCGCCCCCGCGCGGCAACGTCATCCTCAAGGAGATCCTCCGCGGCAATGCGGTCACCACGATCCTCGCGATCGTTCTGGCGCTCATCGTCGGCGGCATCCTGATCGCCTTCACGAACGAAGACGTGCAGGCGGCATCCGTCTACTTCTTCGCGCAGCCCGGTGACACGTTCGTCGCCGCCTGGAACGCCGTCTACAACGGCTATGAGGCACTGTTCCGCGGAGCGATCTTCAACGCCCGCGGAGCGGACTTCGCGGCCCAGATCCGTCCGCTGACGAACACCCTCGGCTTCGCCGCACCTCTGATCGCCGCAGGCCTCGGCGTCGCCCTGGCCTTCCGCGTCGGCCTGTTCAACATCGGCGCCCGCGGCCAGATGCTCATCGGTGTCGCGGTTGCGGCGTTGCTGACGTTCTCGCTCGACCTGCCGATCTGGCTGCACATCCCGGTCACGCTCATCGCGGGTATCGCAGGCGGTGCGCTCTGGGGTGCGATCGCCGGGCTCATCAAGGCGCGCACCGGTGCGCACGAGGTGATCCTCACGATCATGCTCAACTACATCGCGTATTACCTGCTGCTGTGGATGATCCGCACCCCTGGCCTGCTGCAGAAGCCGGGCACCAACCAGGCGCTCGGATCGGCCACGCCGCAGAGCGCTCAGTTCCCGACGCTGCTCGGCCCGCAGTTCCCGCTGCTCGACCTCGGCTTCGTGATCGTCATCGTGGCGACCCTGTTCGTATGGTGGCTCATCGAGCGGTCCTCGCTCGGCATGCGCATGCGCGCCGTGGGCGAGAACCCGCACGCCGCACGCGCCGCCGGCATCAGCGTGCAGCGCATCTACGTCTACGCGATGCTGTTCGCCGGTGGTCTTGCGGGCCTCGCCGGCATGAACCAGATCCAGGGCGCGGTCACCACCGGTGTCACCGAGACCATCGACGCCGGCATCGGCTTCGACGCGATCACCGTCGCCCTCCTCGGGCGCAGCCGCGCCTGGGGTACGTTCGCCGCCGGCATCCTGTTCGGCGCGCTCAAGGCAGGATCGTTCTCGATGCAGGCGCAGGACATCCCGGTCGACATCGTTCTCGTCGTGCAGTCGCTCGTGGTGCTGTTCATCGCCGCGCCGCCGCTGCTGCGCACGGTGTTCTTCCTCCCGAAGACCGATATCGAGAAGGCTGCCAGGCTGAGAGCCAAGGCCTCGAAGAAGGCGGTGGCGGCATGATGTCCCTCGTGCAGACCCAGGCCGCTGACGGCACGGTGCAGCTTGCGACCGTGAAGGAGCGGCACCTCAAGGCGCCGATCGTCCTGGCGGGCGCCACCGTGCTCCTCGCGCTGTTGTTCCTGTTCGTGCCGCGTGACGGCATCAGCACCTTCCGGCTCTCCGACCAGTCGTCTGCGCTCGCGCTGCCCGATGTCGCACTGCCCACGGCCTCGACGTTCTGGGTCGTGCTCGGAATCCTCGTGGTCCTGACGGTCGGAGCCTTCCTCCGCGCGTGGACCTACCGCACGCCTTCGCTGTGGCTGGTCATCGCCTACAGCGTGCTGGCTGTCTTCGCGTTCCTCGTCTGGGCCTCGGCCGGCGGACTCGTGCCGGTCACGAGCCTGCTGTTCGGTGCGGTCTCGCTCTCGGTGCCGCTGGTATTCGGCGCCCTGGGCGGCGTCATCGGCGAGCGTGCCGGTGTCGTGAACGTCGCCATCGAGGGGCAGCTGCTCCTCGGCGCGTTCTCCGCGGCGCTCCTGTCGAGCATCACCGGCAACCCGTTCGTGGGTCTGGTCGGCGCGATGATCGGCGGCGTCCTGGTAGCCAGCGTCCTCGCCGCGTTCGCGATCAAGTACCTCGTCGAACAGGTCATCGTCGGTGTCGTGCTCAACGTGCTCGTCACCGGTCTCACCGGGTTCCTCTACGGTGCGCTGCTCGCGCCGAACGAGGCCACGCTGAACACGCCGGTGCGGTTCCCGCGCGTCGAGATCCCCGTGCTGAGCGACATCCCCATCATCGGGCCGGTGCTCTTCAACCAGACGTTCATCGGGTACCTGATGTTCATCACCGTCGCCGTCGTGGCCTGGGGGCTGTATCGCACCCGGTGGGGTCTGCGGCTGCGCGCCGTCGGCGAACACCCGCAGGCGGCCGACACCGTGGGCATCAAGGTCAACCCGACCAGGTTCTGGAACGTGCTGCTCGCCGGCGCGATCGCCGGTATGGGAGGGGCGTACTTCACGCTCGTCTCGGTACCGCAGTTCGGCAAGGACATGACGGCCGGGCTCGGCTTCATCGCCCTCGCCGCTGTGATCTTCGGTCGCTGGGATCCGATCCGCGCGACGCTCGCGGCGCTGCTGTTCGGTTTCGCCACCAACCTGCAGAACCTGCTGTCGATCCTGAAGACGCCCATTCCGGGCGAGTTCATGCTGATGCTGCCCTACGTCGTGACGCTGCTCGCGGTCGCCGGGTTCGCCGGTCAGATCAAGGCGCCTGCCGCCGACGGCAAGCCCTACATCAAGTCGTAGCCCTGCCGGGAAGAGAGAAGCATCGCAATGACGGACATCGACTGGGATGAACTGCGCCAGGTCGCAACGGACGCCATGACGAAGGCCTACGCGCCGTACTCGCGCTATCGCGTGGGTGCGGCGGCCCTCGTCGGCGACGGTCGCATCGTGGCCGGCTGCAACGTGGAGAACGCGTCGTACGGCGTGACGCTCTGTGCGGAGTGCGCGCTGGTCGGCGACCTGCACATGTCGGGCGGCGGGCAGCTCGTCGCCTTCGTGTGCGTCAACAACGAGGGGCAGACGATCATGCCGTGCGGTCGCTGTCGCCAGCTGCTGTTCGAACATGCCATGCCCGGGATGCTGCTCGAGACGGTCTCCGGCATCCGCACGATCGACGAGGTGCTGCCCGATGCGTTCGGGCCGCGCGACCTGGAGGAAGCACGATGACCGCTGGACAGGCTCAGGGAGCCATCGAACCGTTCGACGCGATCGATGTGATCCGTGCCAAGCGCGACGGCGGTGCAGTGCCCGAGGCGGCGCTGCGCTGGATGATCGATGCTTACACTCGCGGCTACGTCTCGGATGCGCAGATGGCATCGTTCGCTATGGCGATCTTCCAGCGCGGCATGGAGCGCGACGAGATCCGGGTGCTGACCGACGCGATGATCGCGTCGGGGGAGCGGATGAGCTTCGCATCGCTGGGAAAGCGCACCGTCGACAAGCACTCCACCGGCGGCGTCGGTGACAAGATCACGTTGCCGCTCGCTCCTCTGGTCGCCTCGTTCGGCGTCGCCGTGCCGCAACTGAGTGGTCGCGGTCTCGGTCACACGGGTGGCACGCTCGACAAGCTCGAGTCGATCCCCGGCTGGCGTGCGGCCCTCAGCAACGAGGAGATGTTCGCGCAGATGCAGGGCGACGTCGGCGCGGTCATCTGTGCTGCCGGCTCCGGCCTCGCCCCCGCAGACAAGAAGCTGTATGCACTCCGCGACGTCACCGGCACGGTCGAGGCGATCCCGCTGATCGCCTCGAGCATCATGTCGAAGAAGATCGCCGAGGGCACGGACGCTCTCGTGCTCGACGTGAAGTTCGGTTCCGGCGCATTCATGCAGGACATCGATCGCGCCCGTGAGCTGGCTCGCACGATGGTCGCGCTCGGCACCGACTCCGGCGTCGCGACGACCGCGCTGCTTACCGACATGAACGTTCCGCTCGGGCTCGCCATCGGCAACGCGAACGAGGTCCGTGAGTCGGTGGAGATCCTCGCCGGTGGCGGACCGTCCGATGTGCGTGAGCTGACGCTCGCGCTGGCGCGTGAGATGCTCGCCCTCGCCGGGCACCCGGATGCCGACGTGGAGGCCGCCCTCGATGACGGCCGCGCGATGGACACCTGGAAGGCGATGATCAGGGCGCAGGACGGCGACCCGGATGCCGCGCTGCCGACGGCTCGCGAGACCCACCAGGTGCTGGCGCCGGCGGATGGCGTCATCACGCGCATGGATGCCCTTCCCTTCGGGGTCGCCGCGTGGCGTCTCGGTGCGGGGCGCGCCAGGGCGCAGGACCCGGTGGTCTTCGAGGCGGGCATCGATCTGCACGCCAAGCCGGGTGACCGTGTCGTCGCCGGGCAGCCGCTCTTCACGCTCTCCGCCGCCGACGACGCACGGTTCGGCCGAGCGCTCGACGCGCTCGAGGGTTCGTGGGAGATCGGCGACGAGGCTCCGGCCACCGGTCCCATCGTGCGCGAGCGCATCACGGCGTGACCGCGGACCAGTAGCCTGAACTGAGCACATCCGCGACCGAGAGGATCACCATGTCGATCGATGCGAACGGCGACGTCACGCTTCAGGGCGTCTCCCTGCGGAGCCTGCCCAAGGTGTCGCTGCACGACCACCTCGACGGCGCGCTGAGGCCCGCCACGATCATCGAGCTCGCGGACGCGATCGGCCTGGAGGTCCCGGAGTCGAAGCCGGCAGCGCTCGGTTCCTGGTTCGCGAAGCAGAGCGACTCCGGTTCGCTTGTCGAGTACCTCAAGACCTTCGATCTCACGACCGCCGTGATGCAGACCCAGGAGGGGCTGACCCGCGTCGCGCGCGAGTTCGTCCAGGACCTGGCGGCCGACGGCGTGATCTACGGCGAGGTGCGCTGGGCTCCCGAGCAGCACCTGGCTCGCGGCCTCACGCTCGAGCAGACTGTCGAGGCCGTGCAGAAGGGCATCGAGGAGGGCGAGGACGCCGCTGACCGTGGCGGTCGCAGCATCCGCGTCGGCCAGTTGATCACGGCCATGCGCCACACCGATCGGGCCCTCGAGATCGCGGAACTCGCCATCGACTTCCGTGGGCGCGGTGCTGTCGGGTTCGACATCGCCGGCCCTGAAGACGGCTTCCCGCCCTCGAACCACCGCAAGGCGTTCGACTACCTGGCCGAGAACTTCTTCCCCGTCACCGTGCACGCGGGAGAGGCGGCAGGTCCTGCCTCCATCCGCTCGGCCCTGATCGACGGACGCGCGCTGCGACTCGGTCACGGCGTGCGCATCGCCGAAGACCTCGAGGTCATCACTCAGGAGGGCGACGAGGTGCAGGTGCAGTTCGGCGATCTCGCGCGCTGGGTGCGCGACCGTGAGATCCCGCTCGAGCTCTCGCCGTCGTCGAACCTGCAGACCGGTGCGATCGCCGCGTGGGGAAACACGATGGTGGATCACCCCTTCGACCTGCTCTACCAGCTCGGATTCGCGGTCACCGTGAACGTCGACAACCGCACCATGAGCGCCACCTCTCTCACGCGTGAACTCGCTCTCCTGGTCGAGGCGTTCGAGTACGACCTCGACGACCTCGAGACCTTCCAGTTCAATGCCGCTGCCGCTGCGTTCCTCCCGGTCGAGGAGCGCGAGGAGCTCGTGGAGATGATCGCCGAAGGCTTCGACGCCTGATCATGGCTTCCGGGGGGAAGAAGCGGCGCGGACGCACCGCAGTCATCGTCAGCGCCATCGCGGCGGTCGTCGTGCTCGCCGGTGGCACCGCGGCCTTCGCCTGGCTGAATCGCACGCCGGAGAACACCGTTCCGAAGGCGCAGTCCGCGCCCATCGAGCATCCGCTGACGCCGGCGGAGCAGGTCGTGGCGGACGCGAACGATCCGCGCGCGTGCGCAGTCACCTTCACGGGCGAGGGCGCCCCCGCAGACCCGATGCTGCAGTTCCAGGACGCCCTTTACCAGGGGCTCCCGATCCCGCAGCTCGACGGTCGGGTGTTCGCCGGCTGGTATGCGAGTGCAGCGGATGCGGGAGCCTTCACGGTCACCGCTCGTGTGAACGGTGCCGACCCCGTCGTGTGTGCAGACCAGCAGGTCGAACTCTTCGCGGCGTGGAAGACCCCGGAGGAGAATGCAGCGGCGAACGTGCGCGTGCCCATCCTCATGTACCACCAGTTCACGGCCAACCCCGAGGGGGAGAAGGGCTGGCTGCGGGGCAACTACGCGTACATCGGAGACTTCGACGCGCAGATGAATCACATCGCGACGACGGGCTTCTACCTTCCCACCTGGGATGAGCTCAGTGCCTTCATCGACGGTCGGCTCTCGCTTCCGGCGAAGAGCGTGATCATCACCGACGACGACGCCGACCAGTCGTGGTTCGACCTCGCGGTGCCGGTCGTCGACAAGTACAAGCTGCTCAGCACGTCGTTCATGATCACGGCGTATCGGCAGGACCCGGCGCCGTCGGTCTATGTGCAGCGCCGCTCGCACACGCACGACATGCACCAGGCGGGCGACAACGGCAAGGGGCGGATGGTCAACTGGACCGCCGACCAGATCGCGGCCGACCTCAAGACGTCGGCCGACGTCCTCGGCGTCGGCCAGGTCGTCGCCTACCCGTACGGGCACTACAACGACACCACCAAGCAGGGCGTCGCCCAGGCCGGCTACGAGATGGGACGCACCATCGAGCCCGGATACGTGAAGATCGGCACCGACAAGCTCGCTCTCCCCGTCGTGCGCATCGACTACGGCATGGGGTTGGACGCGCTGGTCTCGCGCATCGGCTGAGCGCGAGCGCACGGCAGGATGGTGCCATGCCCTCCGTCTCCGCATCCGCCTCTGTCTTCATCGTCGGGCCGGCGTCCTGGAACAGGATCGTCGTGCTCGATCGGCTGCCCGAGCCCGTGCCGCACATGCAGTTCGCCGAAGAGACCTGGGAGACGGTCGGAGGCACGAGTGCGGGCAAAGCGCTCAGCCTGACCGCGCTGGGTCGATCCACACAGCTCCACGCCATCGCCGGGACGGATGCGGAGGGTGCGCGCGTGCGCGAAGCCCTGAGTGCCGCCGGAGTCCAGGTGCACTGGCAAGACGGTGTCACCGAGCGGCATCTGAACCTGATGACGCGGCAGGGTCGCCGCGTCTCGCTCTACCTGTCCCTCCCACAGGCGTCGGAAGGGGAGCAGGATGCCTGGATGCGCGACCGGATGACGGCGGCCGACGCGGTCGTGCTCGACCTCGCGGCGGAACCCTTGCGTGTGCTGCCTCTCGCCCGGGAGACCGGCACGCCGATCTGGGTGGATGTGCACGACTACGACGGCACTGCGCAATACCATCGGCCGTTTCTCGAGGCCGCCCATGCGGTCTTCTGCAACGCCGACCGGCTCGAAGACCCGGTCGCCTTCCTGCGATCACGCATCGCGGCGGGGGCGAAGCTGGCTGTATGCACGCTGGGGGCTGACGGTGCGGTGGCAGTCGACGAAGACGGCGCAGTGCACAGGGTTCCCGCTGTGCCCGTCGAGATCGTCGACACGAACGGCGCGGGCGATGCCTTCCTGGCCGGCGTGCTCGATGCGCGCCTCGACGGGGCCGGCATCACCGCCGCGCTCGAAGCGGGGGCGCGATCAGCGGCGTCGGTGCTGCGCACGCGGCACTTGCATCCGTTGCTCGATGTGGTTCTCGGGGCCGCGGGGGAGTGAGGCTCAGGGCGTGAGCGGGGCGAGGAAGGCTTCGGCCAGGCGCGTGACCTCGGCGTGCATGTCGTCGCTCGAAATCGTAGGTGTGCCGTCGCCATCCTGTGGGCCGTAGTCGCCGAAGGAGGCGTGCGACGCTCCCTCGATCTCCTCCATGTCGGCATCGGCAGGGAGCTGGTCCCGTGCATCGGCGATCTTCTGCGGGGTGGACAGCCCGTCTTCGCTGCCGGACAGGCTGAGCACCGGGAGTCCGGTCTCGGACAGATCGTTGGCGCAATACGAGGCGAACAGCACGAGCGCATCGGCGTCAGACGCGAGCTGGCACGCGCGCACCCCGCCCAGGGAGTGTCCGCCGACGCTCCAGACATCGACGTCGGGGGCTGCCGAGGTGAAGGCGTCGAGGCCTCGCGGATCGAAGAACGCCAGGTTCAGCCACGGGCGTGTGATCACGACGGTGACGCCGTCTTCTGCCAGCCCCTGCAGGATCGCGGCGTACGCCCAGGGATCCACCTTGGCGCCGGGGATGAAGACGAGGCCGAGGTCCGACTCTCCCTCGGCGGGAGCGAGCACGATGCCCTGGTCGGCATCGGTCACGGTGATCGCCGAGTTCTCCCGCACGGTCGCGAGCGGCTCCGGCTCCGCGGGCATGACCCCGATCTGGGTCCACGCGAGCATTCCGCCCACGGCGAGCACCAGCACGATCGCGATGCTCCACAGCACGCGCTTCAGGATCCGGCGAGACTTCTTCTGCACGAGACAACGCTACTCCGCGCTGCGGCGCGACATTCCGCTCGTCACCGGACGGAGGTCACGCCGGCGTCTCCAGGACTGTCTTCTCGCGTCGCACGGCACCTCGATAGGCGTCTTTGTTGACGTAGTACGCCATCCGGTCCAGGCCCAGGTAGTGATAGCCGCCGGTGACATCGGGCCAGGGCGTTCCGGTCACCCGGTCGCGGAACCGGGCCGCGCGCGCGGGGTCCTCTTCGACGGCTCCGAGGTAGGCGGCCAGCAGATCGGCCTGCTCGTAGCGGCCCTGCCAGCCGATGCCCGATGCTTCGATCATGCCCATCACGTAGAGGCCGTTGAACGATGCGGGGAAGACGTTGAGGAACAGGCGGGGCGAGGCGCCGCGCCAGTGCAGGTGCTTCCGGTCGACGAACGGGTAGTCGAGCGTGTAGCCGGTGGCGAGCAGCACGAGGTCGTAGTCGTCGGAGGTGCCGTCGCGGAAGCGCACGGTCGCCCCGTCGAAGCGGTCGATGTCGGGGCGGATGCGCAGATCGCCCTGTCCGAGGTGATTCAGGATCATGGTGTTCACGATCGGGTGCGACTCATAGATGCGATAGTCGGGCTTCGGGAAGCCGAACCGGACCGGGTCGCCCGTGAAGGCCCGCAGCACGCGACTGTCGACCGCCTGCTTGATGCGCGCCGGGAGCGGACGGCCCTGGTTGAGGGTGTCGCTGGGCTTGCCGAAGAGATAGCGGGGCACGAAGTAGTAGCCGCGGCGGACGCTCATGTCGACGGAGGCCGCATGATGCACGGCATCCACCGCGATGTCGCAGCCGGAGTTGCCCGCGCCGATCAGCAGCACCCGCTTGCCCTTCAACTGGTCGGGCGACTTGTAGGCACTCGTGTGCAGCAGCTCTCCCGTGAACGCTCCGGGGAACGTCGGCACATTCGGCTCGGCGAGCGTCCCGTTCGCGAGCACGACTCCCGCGTACCGACGGGTCTCCTCGCCGCCGGGGCCCGCACTGGTGAGATCCCAGCCGTCGTCGCGCTGTTCGAGGCGGGTGACCCTGGTGTCGAACCGGAACAGCGAGGAGAGTGCGAAGTGCCGGGCGTAGTCCTCGAAGTACTGCTTGAGCACCCGGTGGCCGGGGTAGTCGACCCGCGACTTCATCGGGAACTCGGCGAACTCGGTGGTGGTGCGCGAGGAGATGAGATGCGCCGACTCGTACATCGTGCTGCGGGGGTTCTCGATGTCCCACAGTCCGCCGACGCCATGCGACGACTCATAGCCGTCGACGGCGATCCCGCGCTTCTGCAGCGCGCGTGCCGCAGCGAGGCCCGATGGCCCTGCGCCGATCACGGCATATCTGTTCATCTGGCTCCCCGCACATCGCCGTGCTCGAAAAACGCCCCCGCCCACCGATCGTATCGGCAGGGCGGGGGCGTCGATGAGCGGTGGGTCAGGCGACCTCGATGCCGTGCTGCCGCGCCGCGACAGCATCCCGGATCAGCGGGAACAGCGGGTGCTCGGGGTCGAGGCCCGTCGTCCGCGTGGTGAACCCGGCAGGATCCTCGGTGCGAAGAAGCTGCTGCAGTTCGACCGACTGCTCGTCGGCCGGGTCGTCGAAATCGAGTGCCGCCGACACCGCGGCGACCAGTGCCACGCTGGGCAGCCCGCGCTCTGCGGCCATGGCGGCGGGCCCCACGAAGCGCTCGTGCCGCGAGATCTTGCGCAGCGGCTGGCGTCCGACCCGCTGCACCGTGTCGATGAGCGCGGGGTTGCGGAACCGGTCGAGGATCGTCGCGCGATAGACCGCGAGATCCTCAGGGTCCAGACCGTGCTCGGCGACCAGAACTGCCGAGGTCTCCTCGAGAGCCGCCGACACGCTCGCCGCGATGGCGGGATCGGCCAGGGCGTCCGAGATGCGTTCGATGCCGGCGCGGGCTCCGAAGTACGCGGTCGCCGCATGGCCCGTGTTCACCGTGAAGAGCTTGCGCTCGATGTACGGGGCCAGATCGTCGACGAAGTGCGCGCTCGGGATGTTCGGCAGTTCGCCACCGAAAGGCCCGGACTCGATCGCCCACTCGAAGTAGGGCTCGACCGTGACGTCGACGCCTGACCCCTCCGGCTGTGCCGGCACGATGCGGTCCACTGCGGTGTTCGCGAAGACCGCGCGGGCGAGCAGCTTCTCGGCATCCGCCCCAGCCGCCGATGCGACTTCGCGGCGCAGCAGATCGGTGGCGCCGATCGCGTTCTCGCATGCCATCACCTGCAGCGGTGCGGCCTCGGGGGAGCGCAGTGCCAGTCCCGCGACGATCGACGGAGCAACGAACCGCAGCACGGTCGGCCCGACCGCGGTCGTGACGACATCGGCCGAGGCGACCTCTTCCGCCACCGCTGCAGGATCCGTCCGGCTGTTCACCGCCCGGAAGCCGGTGACGAGGTGATCGGTCCCTCCGGGGCCGGCTTCGTGCACGGTGTACGAGTCGACCGCGTTGATCGCATCGACCAGCGCGTCGGCGACGTCCGAGAACACGACCTCGTACCCGCCTTCGCGCAGCAGGAGACCGACGAACCCGCGCCCGATGTTGCCTGCCCCGAAGTGGACCGCCTTCATCCCTCGTTCACCTCCGAGAGGAGGGCGTAGAGCTCCTCCGCGGTCTTCGCTGCGGACAGCCGGGCCACGTCGTCCTCCTCGGAGAACAGGATCGCGATCCGGGAGAGGATCTCCAGGTGTTCGTCGCCCACTCCGGCGATGCCGATCACGAAGGTCGCAGGATCCCCTGCCCAGTCGACACCGCCGTCGTAGCGGACGACCGACAGGGCCGAGGCGAGGATCGTGTCCTTCGCGTCGTTGGTGCCGTGCGGGATCGCCAGGCCGTTGCCCATGAAGGTCGACACGGTCTCCTCGCGCTGCCGCATCGCGTCGACGTATGCCGGCGTGACGGCTTCGGCGGCGACGAGGATGTCCGTCGCCTCCTGGAGGGCTTCATCCCGCGTCGCCCCTCCGGGGTGGATACGGACCTGCTCGGGGCTGAGAACGCTCATTCGTTTTCCTTTCGCTGTTCGCGCACCATTTCGACGACCTCTTCGTACTTGGGCGAGTTCATGAAGTTGTCGACCGACACGTGGACCGATTTCGGCGACTTCGCCTCGGCGCGCTCGGTGAGCTGCTGCTGCGTGATCACCACGTCGGCTGTTCCGTCGAGGTTCGCGATCGCCTGGTTGGTGACCGTGATGTCCTCGATGCCGGCCTTCTTCAGCTTGTTGCGGAGCACACTGGCGCCCATGGCGGACGACCCCATGCCGGCGTCGCAGGCGAACACGATGCGCTCGATCGGTGCGGCGACGAGCGCGGTGGTGCTCGGGATGGCAGCCGACTCGGGGGCCGTGGTCGCGGTCGACGTGCGCAGCGCGTCCATGGCGGCGGACGACTTGCCCTTGTTCGCCTCGGTCTGAGCGATCGCGGCGCCGAAGGTATCGCCCTCGGCCTCGAGGTCACGCTTGCGCGACGCCCGCAGGATCACTCCGGTGATGAGGAACGTGACGGTCGCGGCGATGATCACAGACAGGTACACGACCAGCAGGTTGGGGACGCCCGGTCCGATGGCGGCCGCGCTCACGGCGATGATGCTTCCCGGGGCTGCCGGGAACGCCAGACCTCCGCCGAGGACCATGTTCGTGGTGACTCCGGCCGCGCCACCAGCGATGAGGGCGAGGATGGTGGTCGGCTTGCTCAGTGCATACGGGAAGTAGATCTCGTGGATGCCGCCGAAGAACTGGATGATCGCAGCACCCGGTGCGGAGGCCTTCGCCGCGCCCACACCGAAGAAGCTGAAGGCGAGGAGCAGCCCGAGGCCCGGGCCGGGGTTCGCCTCGATGAGGAAGAGGATCGACTTGCCGGTCTCGGCGGCCTGCTCGATGCCGAGCGGGGTGAACACGCCGTGGTTGATGGCGTTGTTGAGGAACAGCACCTTGGCCGGCTCGACGATGATCGACACGAGCGGCAGCAGGTTCAGCGAGACGAGCCAGTCGACGGCCGTACCGAGCGCCGCACTGATGCCGAGCATCACGGGTCCGAACACGAAGAAGCCGACGATCGCGAGGATCATGCCGAGGATGCCGGCGGAGAAGTTGTTGACCAGCATCTCGAAGCCGGGGCGGATCTTGCCCTCCCAGATCCGGTCGACCTGCTTCATGATCCAGGCTGCGATCGGCCCCATGATCATGGCGCCGAGGAACATCGGGATGTTCGTGCCGACGATCACACCGACCGTGGCGATGGAGGCGACCACGCCGCCGCGCTCGCCGTAGACCATGCGGCCGGCGGTGTTGGCGATCAGCAGCGGCAGCAGGTACGTGACCATCGGGCCCACGAGGCCGACGTAGGCGAGGATGTTGCCGTCGGCGCCCTCGGCCACCGTCGTCATGGCTCCCTGCCAGCCGAGGATGACGGAATCGCCGCCGCCGCCGAGGATCTCGGACACCCCGGCCCAATGCCAGCCGAACGGGCTCTCGGCGCCGAAGAAGCCCTTGGGGATGAAGAGCATCGTGATGAAGCCCCAGGCGATGAAGGCCGCGATGTTGGGCATGATCATGCCCGAGAGGAATGTGCCGAAGCGCTGCACTCCTACGCGGAGGCCGCCAGGTTTGGTGGCGGCAGGTGACGTCGTCGTCATGATGTCGTCTCTTTCTTGTGGAGGGGGAGTTCCGCGGCGAGAGTCGCCACGGCGGTTCGGGCGGAAGAGGCGTCGTCGGCAGCCAGGGCGGCCTGGGCGAGGCTCCGCGCCTCGGACGGAGTGCGCTCGGACAGCGCGTGTCGCACATCGGCCAGGGCCGACGGGGCCATCGAGAGGCTGGTGGCGCCGAGTCCGACCAGGACCACGGCGAGCAGCGGATCGGCCGCAGCCTCGCCGCAGATGCCGACGGGCTTGCCGAGACGGGCACCCGCATCGCCGACCTCGCGCACGAGGCGGAGGACGGCAGGGTGCCACGGGTCCTGGAAGCCGGCGACGGAGCCGAGCATGCGGTCGGCGGCCATCGTGTACTGCGTGAGGTCGTTGGTGCCGATCGAGGCGAAGTCGGCGTGCGCGAGCACGCGGTCGGCGAGCAGCGCGCTCGCCGGGATCTCCACCATGACGCCGGCCGTCTTCAGCCCGTACTCGCGGGCGAGGCCCGTGAAGTAGATGGTCTCCTCGACCGTGGCCACCATGGGGGCCATCACCCAGAGGTCGGCCTCGGTCGCAGCGTCGGCTTCCGCGAGTGCGGTGAGCTGCTCGCGCAGGATGTCCTCACTCGCCCGCAGCGCCCGCAGCCCACGAAGACCGAGTGCCGGGTTCTCCTCGTGCGCGTCGTTGAGGAACGCGAGCGGCTTGTCGGCGCCGGCATCCAGCATCCGGACCACGACCTTCTTGCCGGGGAAGGCCGCCAGCAGCTCGCGATACGACTCGCGCTGCTGGGCGATGGTCGGTGCCTGCGCGGAGGAGAGGAACAGGAACTCGGTGCGGAACAGCCCGACGCCCTCGGCCCCCCGAACGACCGCATCGGCCGCGTCTGCAGGCTTCCCCAGATTCGCGAGCAGCGCGACAGGCGTGCCGTCGGCGAGAGCGCCGGGAGTAGGTGGGGCGGAGTCCGCCGATCGGCGAGCGGCGGCGCGTTCGGTGGCGCGGGCCTTCTCGTCATCCGTCGGCTCGCGCGTGACGACGCCGCTGGCGGCGTCGACGATCACGGTCTCGCCCGTGGTGAGCAGCGCGCCGTCGGCGACTCCGACGATCGCGACGATTCCCTTCTCTCTGGCGAGGATCGCCGTGTGCGATGTGGGACCGCCGTCGGAGGTGATCAGAGCGAGCACCTGGTCGAGGTCGAGGAGTGCGGTGTCGGCGGGGGCGAGATCGCGCGCGACGAGAACGAAGGGGTGTCCCGGATTCGGGACGCCGGGAGCGTCGACGCCACGAAGACGGGCGAGCACGCGCTGTGCGATGTCGTCGAGGTCGGCTGCGCGCTCGCCGAGGTAGCCGCCGACGGCTTCGAGAGTCGCGCGGAAACCGGCGAACGCATCGTGCACGGCCCACTCCGCGGTCGCGCCGGCATCGATCCGGGTATCGACCTCGTCCTGGAGCGTCGGGTCCTCGGCGATCATCGCCTGAGCCTCGAGAACCTCCTGCGCGGAGCCGCCTGCGGCCTCCCCTCGCGCGTTCAGCTCGTTCGCGACGATCGAGACCGCCTCACGCACCCTGGCGCGCTCGGCGTCTGCGCCCACGCTGCTCGGCGTGTTCTCCGGAGCGGCCATCGCCTCGGCCATGCGGACGACCGCACCCTGGGCCACCCCGAGGCCGATCCCCACACCGCGAAGCTCGCTCATCCGGCAGCGTCCTGGTCGTGGTCGGTGGTGAGGAGCTCGGTGAGCGTGTCGAGGACACTCTCGGCGCCTTCGCCGTCAGCCGTGAGAGTCACGTAGTCGCCGTACTCGATGGCGAGGGCGATGACTCCGAGGATGCTGGCGGCATTCACCGGCTTGCCCGAGTCCTTGGCGATCGTCACGGGGATGCCGGACTCCTTCGCCGCCTGTGCGAAGAGCTTCGCCGGGCGGGCGTGCAATCCGTGTGACGAGCCGATCCGGACGGTGCGAGTGGCGGTCATGATGTTCCTTTCGGGGTTTCGCCGGCGGCGGCGAGGATCGTTCGAGCGAGGTCGAGCGTGCGTGAGCCATCGCGATCGGCGAAGACGTCGTCGGGGAGTACCGCGACGGGCGTGCCCGCGTGGCTGCGGATGCTTTCCAGTCGGTCGCTCAGATGGGGGCCGATGAGGACGAGGTCGTGGTCGGAGCCGGCGACGGAGCTCTCCATCCCCGCCGCAGCGTCCCAATCGAGGCCTGCTGCGGCTGCCGCGCTGCGGAGCCGCTGCGCGACGAACGTGCTCGACGCTCCCGCGCCGCACACCACGAGAATCCTCATTGATGCCCACCCTTCCTGAGAACAGTCTGGGAAGCGCTCAGGGGTCCGCGCCAACACGTTCCTTTCCGCCCCCGCGGAACGCACCGTTCCACCCGAGGGAGCCGGGCAGCTGACATCATGGAGAACACGTCGAGACAGTGCGGTCAGCACGCGGGAAGGGGAGCATCATGTCGCGCCAGCGCCAGGACCAGCTCCTCGCGGCGCTCCTGCGCCAGGAAGGATGGGCGACGGCGGCGAGCCTCGCCGACCTGATGGGGGTCACCCCACGCAGCATTCGCTCCTACGTCGCGGCGCTGAACGCCCGAACTCCCGGGGCCGCTGTGATCGAGTCGGGACCCGCCGGCTATCGTGCAGGGTCCGGTGCCCGCGGTGCGCTGCGGATGCGTCAGACCGGTGAGTCCGCACCGCGAGACCGCCTGCACGCGCTGGTGCGCCTGCTGCTGGATGAGCCTGCGGGGATCGACGTGTTCGACACCGCCGAGGATCTGCACGTCAGCGAGGCGACGCTCGAGGCTGATCTGGTGCGCGTGCGGGGTCTGCTCGACGGCACGGACCTCGTCCTCGAACGGGTCAGGGAGAACGTGCGCCTGCGAGGCAACGAGGCGGCGCAGCGTCGCCTTCTCAGCAGGCTCGCCCACGACGAGATGGACGACGCGTCCTTCCACCCCGAGACCTTCCGCCGTGCACTCTCCGGCTCTGCGGTCGCTGCCAGCGCGGTCGGACCGTTCAAGTCGTCGCTGGTGCGCGAGCTCGGCGAACTCGGCTATTACGTGAACGAGCTCGCGATCTCGGACGTACTGCTGCACATCGCGATCGCGGCGGAGCGGGTCGCCGCAGGTCACACCCTCGAGTCGACCCCTGCGGGTACTCGTGAGGAGATCCCGCGCGTCGGAACAGTCATCGCACGTCTCGCCGATGAGCACTTCTCGGTCGTGCTCGGCGAGGGTGACAGCGGCCACCTCGCGTCTCTCGTGCTCACCCGCATCGTCGCACCGGGTGAGGACGCCACCCGCGAGGTCGCTCGCAGCGGGGTGGATCCGGCGGTCGAGGAAGCGGTGCGCGACGAGATCGCACGGGCCGCCGAAGACTTCCAGGTCGATCTGGTCGACGAGACGTTCGTCCTGCGCCTTGCGCTGCACGTCCAGAACCTGCTGCGGCGGGCAGAGGAGAGTGCGCTCACCCGCAACCCGCTCACCCGCTCGCTCAAGACGACCTATCCGATGATCTTCGAGGTCGCGGTGTCGATCGCAAGCGGTCTCCACGACCGTCTCGGCACACCGATCCACGACGACGAGATCGCCTACATCGCCATGCACGTGGGCGGACGCCTCGAACGTAGCCGCAAGGCCGAGTCGATCCTCACCGCCACCATCGTCTGCCCGGGCTACCACGAGCTGCATGAGCTGCTCCGCTCCAGCGTCGACCGCTCACTGGGCTCGGCGATCGAGGTGACGACCGTCGTCACCAACGTCGACCCCGACTGGACCTCGTTCGACACCGACCTCGTGCTCAGCACGATCGAACCGGGATCCTCCGGCGACCGCTTCGTGCGCATCCAGCCGTTCCTCACCGATGCCGACGTCGACCGCATCCAGCAGGCGGCGGCCCGCGTGCGCCGAGGGCGCAGGCTCACCCGCCTCCGTGACGAACTGGCCCGCTACTTCCTCGCCGACGCCTATGTCTTCCCACTCCCCGACGAGGGGGAGGAGGCGATCATCCGCCGCCTCGGAGGACTCCTGGTGCAGGCAGGGCTCATCGGCGAGGACTACATCGAGAACACCATCGTGCGCGAGCGGATGTCGTCGACAGCGTTCACGGACGCTCTCGCCGTCCCCCACGCCCTGCAGATGACCGCGACCCGCACTGCTATCGCGATCGGTGTGGCCGACGGGTCGGCAGCGTGGGGCGGAGGGCGCGTGCAGGTCGTCGCGCTCGCCGCGTTCAGCGAGAGCGACCGCGCGGCGTTCCAGACGGTGTTCGAGCAGCTGGTCGAAGTGTTCAGCGAGCGTGAGAGCGTGCATCGCATCGTCCGGAAGGGGACGACGTTCGAAGCCTTCCTCGACGAGCTCGTCGCCGTGATCGACGGCTGAGCGCAGCCCTCACCCGCGGGGAGCGAGCACCTCGGCCAGCTGATCGAGGACGGCTTCCGAGGTCGCGGATGCCGCCGTCTCGAGGACGACCGCGTCGCCGGCGGCGATCCCGAGGTCCATCACCGCCAGCACGCTGCTCAGATCGACCGTGGTGCCGTCAGCAGTGCGCAGCGTGACCGTCTCGTTGTGAGATTGCACGAGGCGGACCAGCTCGGCGACCGGACGCGCATGAACCCCGTTGTGCGCGCTGACGACGACACGTCGGATCGACATGATCAGGAGCGCTCGTCGAGCAGGTCTCGTACCCCGGCTTCGAGCTCCGCCACCGCGGCGCGAGCGCCCTCGGACGACTCCGCGCGGGCGTCGATGTAGACCTTGAGCTTCGGCTCCGTGCCGCTGGGTCGCACGATCACACGGCACCCGTCGCCGAGCCGGTACCGCAGGACATCGCCCGACGGCTGACCTGGTGCGGCATGCAGCAGATCCTCCGCCGAGGTGATCGAACGTCCGGCGATGTGGGTCGGCGGGATGGTGCGCAGTGCGAGCATCACGTTGCCGATGACAGCGAGATCCTCGACGCGCACCGACACCTGGCCGCTGGCGAAGTGGCCGTAGGTGTCGCCGAGCTCATCGAGCAGGTCGGCGAGCGTGACTCCGCGATCACGGGCTTCGGCGGCGAGGCCGAGGATGGCGACCGCGGCCGAGATTCCGTCCTTGTCACGGACGGACTCCGGGTTCACCAGGTAGCCCAGAGCCTCCTCGAATCCGAAGACGATACCGGGGGCCCGGGAGATCCATTTGAAGCCCGTGAGGGTCTCGTGGAAGTCCAGCCCGTGGTGGGCGGCGACGGCGCCGAGGCCTGGGGAGGAGACGAGAGAGCATGCGAGCGAAGCGCCGGGGGTGCCGGCCGCTGCACGGGCGGCTCTCGCGCCGAGGAGGAGGCCGACCTCGTTGCCGGTGAGGCGACGCCAGCCGTCTGCTGCTGCGGCGTCGGGGACGGCGACGGCCAGGCGATCCGCATCGGGATCGTTGGCGAGGATGAAGTCCGCCTTCACGCGGCGGGCCCTCGCGAAGGCGAGATCCATCGCGCCCGGTTCCTCCGGATTCGGGAACGACACGGTGCGGAACGTGGCGTCGGGGGTGAGCTGCTCGTCGACGACGAACGGCTGCGGGTATCCGGCGTCCTTCACGATGCGGGACAGCGTCTCCCAGCCGACCCCGTGCATCGCGGTGTAGACCCACCGCATCCCCGTGGTGCCGGCGGGGGCAGGTGCCACGGCCGCGGTCGCGGCGATGTAGGCCTCGACGACCTCTTCGCCCGCGGTCTCGTAGTCAGTGGAGCGTGGCAGCGCCGAGACGGATGCCTCGTCGGCCGTGCGCTGGATATGCGCGGCGATCTCGGCATCGGCCGGTGCGATGATCTGTGAGCCCTGATCGCCGCCGCCGAGGTACACCTTGTAGCCGTTGTCGTTGGGCGGGTTGTGGCTCGCGGTCACCATCACGCCGGCGTCGGCGCCGAAGTGACGCACGGCGAAGGCGAGGACAGGTGTCGGCAGCAGGCGGGGGAGCAGGATCGCGCGGAGACCCGCACCGGCGAACAGCTCGGCGGAATCCGTGGCGAACACGCGGGAGTTGCGGCGTCCGTCGTAGCCGATCACCACCGTCGGTGTCCCGCCGTCCGCCTTCTCGCGCAGGTAGGCGGCGAATCCGGCCGCAGCCTGGGCGACGAGCACCCGGTTCATCCGGTTGGTGCCGGCGCCGAGCTCGCCGCGCAGGCCCGCGGTGCCGAATGCGAGGCGCGTGCGGAAACGGTCTTCCAGGTCGGCGATCGCGACCTCCTCGCCGGCGGAGGCGCGCGTGATCACACCGGCCAGCTCGTCGCGCGTCTCGTGATCCGGGTCCTGTCGCAGCCAGTCGCGGGCCTGGACGAGCAGCTCCTCGTTCACAGTGCCTCGACCACCCTGGCCAGGAGCGCGGAGATCACCGGCTCGGCCTCACGTCCGGCTTCGATCACCTCGGCGTGGCTGAGCGGGCTCTGCTGGATGCCGGCGGCGAGGTTCGTGATGAGCGAGAAGCCGAGGATCTCCATGCCGGCTTCGCGGGCAGCGATCGCCTCGAGCGCGGTCGACATCCCGACGATGTGCCCCCCGATGTGCTTCGCCATCTGCACCTCGGCAGGGGTCTCGTAGTGCGGGCCGCGGAACTGCGTGTACACGCCCTCGTCGAGCATCGGGTCGATCGTGCGGGCGATGTCGCGGAGGCGCTTCGCGTAGAGATCGGTCAGATCGATGAAGGTCGCGCCTTCGAGCGGGGAGTCGGCGGTGAGGTTGATGTGATCGCTGATGAGCACGGGCTGGCCGGGCGTCCACGTCTCGCGGATTCCGCCGGCGCCGTTTGTGAGCACCATGATCTTGGCTCCGGTCGCGGCAGCGGTGCGGACGCTGTGCACGACTCGTCGCACGCCGTGGTCTTCGTAGTAGTGGGTGCGCGCGCCGATCACGAGCACGTTCTTGCCGCCGGGGGTGCGGATGCTGCGCAGAGTGCCGACATGGCCCTCGAGCGCGGGCTTGGAGAAGCCGGTGACCTCGGTCGCGGGGATGGTCGCGACGGTCTCGCCGATGATGTCGGCGGCCTTGCCCCATCCGCTGCCGAGGGTGAGGGCGATGTCATGATTCTCGACGCCGGTCAGTCGGGCGATGTCGGCTGCGGCCTGCGCTGCGACCTCGAACGGGTTCGCGGTCGGGTCGTCGAGGGGGTTGCTGTGCGTTTCGGGCATGGATCCACTCTAGGAAGGTGCAGGCTCGGGGGCCAGGATTGCGCGAGAATGGATTCCATGTCTTCCACCACATTCGAGCGCACTCAGCGCGTCGCCGTCCTCGGCGGCGGTCCCGGCGGTTACGAGGCGGCTCTCGCGGCAGCCCAGCTCGGGGCCGAGGTCACCCTGGTCGAGCGTGTGGGCGTCGGCGGATCGGCCGTCCTGACCGACGTCGTGCCCTCGAAGAGCCTGATCGCCACCGCCGATGCGGCCGTCGCCATCTCAGAGGCGAGCGACCTCGGCGTGAACTTCTACGCCAAGGGTGATCGCTCGAGGCCCCTCAAGCCCGAGATCGCGATCAACCTCGCGGCCGTCAACAAGCGTCTCCTCTCGCTCGCCGGCCAGCAGTCGGAGGACATGCGCGCGACGCTGCTCGAAGCCGGGGTGCGCATCCTGTCCGGTCACGGCCGGCTGGAGGGGCCCACCGCGATCATCGTGTCGACGGGCCAGGGAGGCACGGACTTCGACCGGGTCGAGGCCGACACGATCATCGTGGCAGTCGGCGCCTCACCGCGGGAGCTGGACTCCGCGAAGCCCGACGGAAAGCGCATCCTGACCTGGACGCAGCTGTACGACATGAAAGCGCTCCCCGAGCACCTCATCGTGGTCGGCTCGGGTGTCACGGGTGCGGAGTTCGCCTCTGCGTACATGAACCTGGGAGCGAAGGTCACACTCGTCTCCAGTCGTGAGCAGGTGCTTCCCGGCGAGGACAAGGACGCAGCGAGCGTTCTGGAGAAGGTCTTCAAGCGCGGCGGCATGCAGGTGCTCTCGAAGTCTCGCGCCGACAAGGTCGAGGTCACTGACGACGGCGTCACCGTCACGCTGTCGGATGGACGCACGGTCGACGGCAGCCACTGTCTCATGGCGGTCGGGTCGATCCCGAACACCGCGGGCATCGGCCTGGAGGAGGCGGGTGTCGAACTCGACGATTCGGGGCACGTCCGCGTCAACCGGGTCGCGCGCACGTCGGTGCCGAACGTCTACGCTGTCGGCGACTGCACGAACTTCTTCCCGCTGGCATCCGTCGCCTCGATGCAGGGGCGCACGGCCGTCTTCCACGCGCTCGGTGACATCGTCATCCCGCTCGAGCAGATCAAGATCACCTCGAACATCTTCACCGCGCCCGAGATCGCCACGGTCGGATACGGGGAGAAGGACGTCGAGGACGGTGTGGCCGATGGCCTCGTCTACAAGCTCCCGCTCGCGGCCAACCCCCGCGCGAAGATGATGGGCATCAAGGACGGCTTCGTCAAGCTCATCGCGCGCAAGGGATCGGGCACCGTGATCGGCGGCGTGATCGTGGCGCCGAAGGCCTCGGAGCTGATCTACCCGATCGCGGTCGCCGTCGAGCGTCGTCTCACGGTCGACCAGGTATCCCGGGTCTTCGCGGCGTACCCCTCGCTGTCCAGCAGCATCACCGATGCGAGCAGGGCGATGCACCTCGTGAACATCTCCTGACCTCGGGAGACACGCGAAAGGCGCCCCACCGCGGTGGGGCGCCTTTCGCGTAGGTGCGGGTGCGTCAGCTGATCGTGAGCAGTTGGTGCCCTGCGGAGACCGTGGTGCCGGCATCCGCGCTGATGTTGCCGACGACGCCGTCCTTGTGCGCCTGCAGCGGCTGCTCCATCTTCATGGCCTCGAGCACGACGACCAGATCGCCCTTCACCACCTGCTGTCCGTCGGCGACGGCGATCTTGACGACGGTCGCCTGCATGGGCGACTTGACTGCGTCACCGGATGCTCCGGCGTTGGCGGTGGTGGCGTGGCTGCGACGCGACGGCGGCACGGCTGCGGGGCGTCCTGCGGTGCCGGCGGCGACCGCGACCCGGTCGGGGAGACTCACTTCGAGTCGCTTGCCTGAGACCTCGACGACGACCGTGTGGCGCGACTCGGCAGCGGTCGGTGCCTCGAGCTCGCCGTCCCACGCCGGGATGTCGTTGACGAACTCGGTCTCGATCCAGCGCGTGAAGACGCCGAACTCGCCGTTCTCGGCCGTGAACGCGGGGTCGCGGACGACCTTGCGGTGGAACGGGATGACGGTGGGGAGGCCGGCGACCTCGAACTCGTCGAGTGCGCGGCGCGATCGCTCGAGCGCTTCCGCCCGATCTTTGCCGGTCACGATGATCTTCGCGAGCAGCGAGTCGAATGCGCCGGAGACCGAGTCGCCCGCCGTGACACCGGAGTCGAGACGGATGCCTGGACCTCCGAATGTCTTGAACACGTGGATCGGGCCGGGCTGGGGCAGGAATCCGCGACCCGGGTCTTCGCCGTTGATGCGGAACTCGATCGAGTGCCCCTGGGGCTCCGGGTCGGCGTAGTCGATGGTGCCGCCGGCGGCGATGCGGAACTGCTCGCGCACCAGGTCGATGCCGGTGACCTCTTCGGAGACAGGGTGCTCGACCTGCAGGCGGGTGTTCACCTCGAGGAACGAGACCGTGCCGTCGGCGCCGATCAGGAACTCGCAGGTGCCAGCGCCGACGTAGCCGACCTCCTTGAGGATGGCCTTGGATGCCGAGTAGAGGAGGTCGTTCTGCTCCTCCGTGAGGAACGGCGCCGGTGCCTCCTCGACGAGCTTCTGGTGGCGACGCTGCAGTGAGCAGTCGCGTGTGGAGATGACGACGACGTTGCCTTCGGCGTCGGCCAGGCACTGGGTCTCGACGTGACGCGGCTTGTCGAGGTACTTCTCGACGAAGCACTCGCCACGACCGAAGGCGGTGACCGCCTCGCGGGTGGCGGACTCGAAGAGCTCGGCGACCTCGTCGAGCTCGCGGGCGACCTTGAGGCCGCGGCCGCCGCCGCCGTACGCCGCCTTGATGGCGATCGGCAGGCCGAACTCCTTCGCGAAGGCGATGACCTCATCGGCTCCGGCGACGGGCCCGGGCGTGCCGGGAGCGAGGGGAGCGCCGACCTTCTCGGCGACGTGACGCGCGGTCACCTTGTCGCCGAGAGCCTCGATCGCATCCGGTGACGGGCCGATCCAGGTCATACCCGCATTGATGACCGCGCGCGCGAACTCGGCGTTCTCGGCGAGGAAGCCGTATCCGGGGTGCACGGCATCGGCACCGGCACGACGGGCGATCGAGAGGATCTTCTCGATCTGGAGGTAGGTCTCGGCGCTGGTCGAGCCTCCGAGTGCATAGGCCTCGTCGGCGAGACGGGAGTGGAGGGCATCACGGTCCTGGTCGGCGTAGACGGCGACCGAGGCGATCCCGGAGTCACGGGCGGCGCGGATGATGCGGACGGCGATCTCGCCGCGGTTGGCGATGAGCACCTTGGCGATAGCAGGCATGGTTGCCAGCCTAGCGAGTAGGACCTTGATCCTTTTGACGACTCTCCACAAGAAAGACGCGGAAACGTGGAGGGGAGTCTACGACCAGAGGTCTGTCCATCGGACGCCGAGCTCTCCGGCCAGGCGGCGGACGGTCGAGAGGGACATGCCGACCACGGTCGAGGGGTCGCCGTCCACCCGCGTGATGAAGGCGCCGCCCAGGCTGTCGACGGTGAAGGCGCCGGCCACGTGCAGCGGCTCTCCCGAGGCGACGTACGCGGCGATCTCGGCGTCGCTCACGTCTTCGGCGAAGGTCACCGCCGCTTCGGCCACGGCAGTCGCCTCGGTGGGCGGTGTTCCAGGAGAGACCCGAAACACCGAGTGCCCCGAATGCAGGATCCCGGTGGCGCCGCGCATCTCCTGCCAGCGCCTGGTCGCCTCCTCCGGTGTGTACGGCTTGCCGTAGACCCGCCCGCCGAGCGCGAACATCGAGTCACCACCGATCACGAGACCGTCGAAGTCGCCCTCCTCCGACAAGCGGTGGGCGACGGCGGCGGCCTTGGCGCGGGCGAGCAGCAGCACGAGTTCCTCGGGTGCGAGGGGCGCGCCGCGGTCGGCCTCCGCGGCTGCGGCGACGGCATCCTCATCGACGTCCGGAGACAGCGTGAGCGGTTCGATGCCCGCCTGCCGCAGGAGCATGAGTCGGGCAGGGGAGGTGGAGGCGAGGCAGACGCGCATGTTCACCACCGTATCCTCGAAGAATGACTTCCTCCCCAGCCGACGTGCTCGAACTCGACATCACCGGCATCGCACACGGGGGCACCTTCATCGCCCGCCACGAGGGACGCGTCGTCTTCGTCTCCGACGCGATCCCCGGTGAACGTGTCCGCGCGCGGATCATCGCTCCTCAGGAAGGCGCGGATGCCGCGACCCGTAGCTTCTGGCGCGCGGAGACCATCGAGGTGCTGGATGCCTCGGAGCATCGGCGCCCGCATGTGTGGGCTGAGGCCGACGTATCGCGTGATCCCGCGGACCGGCCGGGCGGCGCAGACCTCGGGCACATCGACCTCGACCACCAGCGGGAGCTGAAGCGCCGCGTGCTCTCGGAAGCACTCGACCGGTTCGCAGGTTTAGGGCTCTCCGCGCCGGAGATCGAATCCGTCGAGTCGGGTGACGGTCTCGGCTGGCGCACACGCGTCACCCTGCACGTCGACGAGACGGGAGTGGCCGGCCCCTTCGCCGCCCGCAGCCACCGCGTGATCCCGGTGACCTCGCATCCGCTCGCCCGCCCCGCCATCGCCGAGGCCGCCCTCGCGCTTCATGGAGAGGCGCCTGGCCGTATCGAACTCGTCGAGCCCGCAGACGGCGAGGTCCGCGTCATCCGGCGCGAGGAGACCGAGCGCGCCCCGCGAGTGCAGCGAGGCTTCCGCAAGCGTCCGACCCCCGAGGTGATCCACGAGATGGTCAACGACCGTCGCTTCGAGGTCGATGCCACGGGGTTCTGGCAGGTGCACCCGAGAGCTGCGTCCGTCCTCGATGCCGCTGTGTACGGCATCCTCGACGGGTACGTCGACGACCAGAAGACGCACTACGACCTGTACGGCGGAGTCGGCCTCTTCGCCGCGACACTCGCCGACCTCGGCGGGACCGACATCGTGACCGTCGAGTCCAGCGCGCGGGCCACGCAGCATGCTGCCGCGAACCTCGCCCCGCTCGAGGTGAAGGCGGTGACGGAGCGCGTCGACCGCTTCCTGACATCGCAGAAGGCATCGGGACGCACAGGAGCGGTCGTGCTCGACCCGCCGCGCGCCGGTGCGGGCCGCCAGGTCGTCGAGGCGGTGCATGCGCTCGCGCCGGAGGCCATCGCCTACGTCGCGTGCGATCCGGTCGCGCTCGCGCGTGACCTCGGCACCTTCCGGACGCTCGGATGGAATGTCGACCGCCTGCGTGGCTTCGATCTGTTCCCGCACTCGCACCACTTCGAGGTCGTCGCGCTGCTCACTCGGTGAGCGATCCTCCGCGCCGCGGAGGACTCAGTAGGCTGGGTGGATGAGCACGGTCGCACTCATCGACGATCACGAGTCCGTTCGCCTCGGCCTCGAGGCCGCGTGCGCGCGTGACTCGCAGACCGTTGTGTTCTCGGGCAGCACGGTGGTCTCCTACCTCGAATGGCGGAAGGCATCCACTGCTGCCCCCGCCGACGTGGTCGTCCTCGACCTCACGCTCGGAGACGGGACGACCGTCACCGAGAACGTGAGGTCTCTCGTGAACGACGGTGCGAGTGTCGTGATCCACAGCGTCGCCGATCGGCCGGCCGCGGTCCGTGAAGCGCTCTCCGCCGGGGCAGCCGGAGTGGTCAGCAAGTCGTCCGCGCTCGACGACGTCCTCGATGCGATCCGCACCGTCGCGCAGGGGGAGGCCCTCAACAATGTCGAATGGGCGAGCGCGGTCGACGGCGACCGCGCCTTCGCCGACGCACAGCTCGCCACCCGCGAGCGCGAGGTGCTCCGGCTGTACGCCACAGGGTTGCCGCTGAAGGCGGTAGCCGAACGTCTGGGCGTCGCCTACTCCACCGCCAAGGAGAACATCACCCGCATCCGTGTGAAGTACGTCGAGGTCGGACGCCCCGCGCCGACCAAGGTCGACCTCCTGCGCAGAGCGATGGAGGACGGGATCGTCACGGCGGATGAGGCGCCGAGTGCCCGCTGAACCGCTCAGCATCCGTGACGCCTGGAGCAAGATCCCCTCTCCCGGCAGCACCGAGACCGCATTCGAGCGCTTCACCGGCAAGCGTATGGAGCGGATCCTCGCGATCGTCGTCGCCATCGGTTCGGCGGTGCTCGGTGCACAGGCGCTGATCGCCGCGATGAACGGGCTGTCGCAGGCCGACACGGCGCACATCGTGATGCTCTTCGTGGTGTTCGTGCCACTCGCCGCGATGCTGGTGGCCTGCGTGAGCGGTCGAGGCGTACGGATCTTCGCCGGCATCTTCGCGGTCGTCTACGTGCTTGCGCTCGCCGCCTGGCCGACGGTCGTCGACCCGTCGGACAAGGGGGCAGGTGATCAGCCCTGGATCTTCTTCCTCGTCAACGTCGGGGTCGTCGCGGCGATGCTCGCGTTCCCGCTGCGCGTCCAGGTCGCCTGGGCGGTGGGGATGCCGTTCGTCTACGGGTACGTGCGGCTCGTGCAGGGGGAGTTCTCGCGTGACTTCTGGGTGACGACCGCTTTCGACGTGTCGTTCACGCTCATACTCGGTGTCGTCATCGTCTCGCTCGGGTGGATGTTCCGCTCCGTCGCCGCAGGCGTGGACGAGGCCAGAGGGCAGGCGGTGTCGTCCTATTCGACAGCTGCAGCGGCGGCTGCGGCCGAAGAGGAGAGGGCGGCGATGTCGGCGCTGATGCACGACAGTGTTCTCGCCGCTTTGATTGCTGCCGAGCGCGCGGAGAGCGAGCGTGCCAAGGAGCTCGCCGTGGCCATGGCCCGTGAGGCGCTCACCCGGCTTGCGAACACCGAGGCCGCTGTCGCGCAGGAGGGAAGCGACGAACCTGTCGGTACGGCGCAGATCGTCGTCGAGCTGCGCCGGGCGTTGTCGGAGTTCGGTGCCGACGCGATCGTCGAGGAGCGCGGAGGCATCGGGCTCATTCCCGGCCGCGCGGCTCGTGCTCTGGTGCTCGCCGCACGGCAAGCGGTCGGCAACTCGGTAACCCATGCCAACGGGCGCGGACTGCACATCATCGCCGAAGGGCATGGCGATGAGGGGATCGGAGTGACGGTGTCGGACACCGGACCAGGTTTCGACGTGAAAGCGATCGGTGCAGATCGTCTCGGGATCCGCGCGTCGATCTTCGCTCGCATGGCTGGCGTCGCCGGTACCGCTGACGTCCAGTCCGATGAGCACGGCACGACCGTCACTCTCGGATGGGAGCGCTCGTGAACCGCACCGTGCGCAGCGTCGCGACCTCGCTCGCCGTCGGATTCGCGCTGTACTTCGTCGCGCGCGGCATCTGGTGGATCGAGCAGCCGACGGCGCCGCTGCTGATGGTCCTCGCGATCGGCATCTACCTCGTCGTGGTGAACATCGCGATCCTGGGTGACGGCTCTTCGGTGCGGATGCCGCTGTGGTCGGCAGTCGTATCGCTGTTGGCGAGCGCGGTCATCCCCGCACTGGTCACGTTTTCTCTCGAGCCCTTCGACCGCACTGCGCCGTTCGCGACCTGGTATATCGGCGGCCTGGGTCTGCTCGCTGTCGTGTGCATAGTTCGTCGTAGGTTCCTGATCGGCTGGCTGACGCTTGCCGTGCTCATCGTGGCTGCATCCGCCTACCTGGGCTTCGGAGTCGCGCTCAACCTCGGCCTGGTCGGATCGATCATGTGGGTCGCCGTCGCGAGGCTCCTCGTGATGTTCTGGGATCGCGCCGTCCGCGACACCGAGCGACTCGCCGAGATCCAGCAGGCGGTCTCGGCCTGGCACGCCACGCAACGGGTGCGTCAGCGTGAGCGGCGGCTTCGCACCCAGTTCGCGCTGGCCGTCGCAGGCCCTGTGCTGAGTCGTGTCGTGGCGGCTCGCGGCGCGTTGACCGATCCCGAGAGGCTGGATGCCCGGCTGGCCGAAGGGCGGCTGCGCGACGAGCTGCGCGGAGCGGACCTGCTCAACGACGCTGTGCGCAACGCGATCGAGACGGCCCGCCGACGCGGCGCTGTCGTCACCGTGTTCGACGAGGGTGGATTCGACGGGATCGACGAGGCGCGTCGCAGGGAGATCAGGGACGAGCTGGCGGCCGTGCTCACCCGCGCGCATACCGCTCGACTCATCATCCGCTCGGCGCGGGATCCTCGCGTCGCGGTGACCGTGGTCGGACGAGCGGGATCGCGCTCGCCCGGCGATGATGATGCGGTGGATCTCTGGCACGAGATTCCACGCTGACGCGCCGGTATCCGACGACGGCCTCGATCGGCGCAGAAACGTCCTCGGCTCCGGCCTGGGGAGGCGACCGGAGTCGAGGATGATGAGAGTGGGAGAGGGGCGGCGAATCCGCCAGCCCCTCTCCGTGCGGACAGTTACCCGAAAACCATCCGCTGGTGGCCGATCTACGTCTGTCTACCCTGGGACAGAGAGACCAGCCGAACGCGAAGCGTCTCCATCAGTCTGACGGTTCATCCAAACGTTGTCTGTAGGTATTTTGGGGGACACGATTTTGGCCCGCGATGGGGGATCATTGGACGATGGGAATGCGTCGGGGCACAAATCTTCCACGGATGGGCGACTTCAACCAGTCCGTGATCCTGGAGGCCATTCGGCAGTCCGGACCGGGGCTGAGCCGGATCGAGCTCGCGACGGCGACCGGACTCTCCGCGCAGACGGTCACGAATATCACTCGCAGACTCCTCGATGACGGGTTCATCCGGGAGGCAGGGCGCACGATCAACGGCCCTGGCAAGCCTCGAGTGACGTTGCGACTCGTCGCAGACAGTCGTTTCGCGGTGGGAGTGCACCTGGATCCGGCGTTGATGACTTTCGTGCTGCTCGATCTGTCCGGCGCAGTGGTGCGGCGGCTGAGTGTGCGCACCCCGGCGAAGGACCCGCGGCGGATCGTCGAAGCCATGGCCGCGACGATCGACGAACTGATCGTGGCTTCGGGCGTGGACCGGACGCGGATCGCCGGGGTCGGGGTCGCAGCTCCCGGCCCGCTCGACGCGGAGAAGGGCACCGTCATCGATCCGCCGAAACTGCTCGGCTGGCACCGTGTTCCTCTGCGCGCAGTCCTCGCGGAGGCGACAGGCCTCCCTGTGGTGCTGGAGAAGGACACGACCTCCGCCGCGGTCGGCGAACTCTGGACTCGGCGGGAGTCGGCGGACGATTCGTTCGTCTTCGTCTACCTCGGGACCGGTATCGGTGCGGCCCTGGCGAGAGACGGTGAGGCGGTCAGGGGGAGCACGCGCAACATCGGTGAGATCGGACACATCATCGTCGATCCGGATGGGCCGCCGTGCTCGTGCGGGGCGAGGGGGTGCGTGGAGGTCATGTGCACTCCGCAGGCGATCGTCGAGCAGGCGGAGCATGCAGGTGTCTTCCCCGACGACCGCGAGGCGAACGATGTGGCGGCCGTCGATGCGAGGCTCAGCCGGCTGTGCGAGCGAGCAGCCGACGGTGAGGCCTCGGCGATCGAGGTGCTGCGTCAGGCGGCGGCGCACATCACAGTGCTGACCGCGGCGCTGACGAACATGCTCGATGTCGATCGGGTCGTGTTCGGCGGGCCGTTCTGGTCACGGCTCGCCGACGTATATCTCCAGGAGGTCCCTGGCAGGCTCGAGCGGGCGAGCGCGACGTATGCTGTGCGTTCTCTGCCGGTCGACGGGACGGTGGTCGGCGACGACGTCGGTGCTGTGGGGGCCGCGTGCGTCGTGCTCGACTCGGTTCTCAGCCCCCGTGCTTCGGACCTGCTCCTGCACAGTTGAACAGGGAACGCGGCGCCTGATACCTGCAGCTGCTACCGGATGGCGCTGGAGGCGTCGAGCGCTTGCAGGGTTATCTCTAATCGATGTATTATTTGTGGTTCCCTCATCGATCGGACCACTGGTGCATCATGACTCCGCCCTCGGCGACGCGCGTGTCGAGCGCCTCGTCGAGAGGGGACGCCACCGTCTCGCCGCGCGCTCGGCACCGTCGCGCACCGAGACGACGCAGCCCAGGTTCGAGTCGGGGGGCAACTCCCGACTCTGCGAAGGGACGGGAGAGGCGGCGACGGGGATCGCCGCTGAGCGGGGCGCTGGGGGCCCTGCGACGATCGTCTGCGTGATCCGTGAAGCGGAGGGCTCACGGATCACGCAGACGACGGCTGGGCGCCTCGAGGAGCGCACGCCACGCGACGTCTGAGCGGCCGTCAGCCGGAGAATCGTCCCCAGGGGATGTCGCGGCGCAGAGGGCGACGCAGCGGGCGTTGAGTCCGGGTCCACGCAGAAACGGACGGCTCATCGGCGACGGCGGCGGCTGCCTCCGTCGCGTAGGCCTCGCTGATCACGGCGATGAGAGCGGCGAGTTCCTCTTCGGTGGCAGCCCCGCGCGTGATCTCGAGCATCGGCGTATCCGTGGCCGATGCATCGTCCGGTGTGTTCTGCGCGGTCACAGCGGGATGTTCCCGTGCTTCTTCGGGGGCAGGTCTGCACGCTTGCCGCGCAGTGCGCGCAGCGCCTTCGCGATAGACACGCGGGTGTTCGCCGGCTCGATGATGCCGTCGAGCTCTCCACGCTCTGCAGCGAGGAACGGCGAAGCCACATCGTAGGTGTATTCGTTGGCCAGGCGGGTGCGCACGGCGGCGACGTCTTCGCCCGCCTCTTCGGCCTTCTTGATCTCGCCGCGGTAGAGGATGTTCACCGCGCCCTGTCCGCCCATGACCGCGATCTCGGCCGTCGGCCAGGCGAGATTCACGTCAGCGCCGAGCTGCTTGGAGCCCATAACGATGTAGGCGCCGCCATAGGCCTTGCGCAGGATGACCGTGACCAGCGGAACGGTCGCTTCGGCGTATGCGTAGAGGAGCTTCGCACCGCGACGGATGACGCCCTCCCACTCCTGGTCCGTGCCCGGCAGATAGCCGGGGACGTCCACCAGCGTGACGATCGGGATCGAGAACGCATCGCAGAAGCGCACGAAGCGGCTGGCCTTCTCGCCGGCCTCGATGTTCAGCGTGCCGGCCATCTGAGAGGGCTGGTTGGCGATGATGCCGACCGAACGTCCTTCGATACGCCCGAACCCGATGACGATGTTGGGGGCGAACAGCGGCTGGACCTCGAGGAAGTCGCCTTCGTCGACGACATGCTCGATCACCGTGTGGATGTCGTAGGGCTGGTTCGTCGAGTCGGGGACGATCGTGTTGAGCACGCGATCGGCGTCGGTCGTCTCGAACTCGAAGGTGCTCTCGTACGTGGGCAGCTCCGCCATGTTGTTGTCCGGCAGGAAGCTGAGGAGCGTGCGCGCGTAATCGATGGCGTCGTCCTCGTCCTCGGCGAGATAGTGCGAGACGCCCGAGCGGGTGTTGTGCGTGTACGCGCCGCCCAGCTCTTCCATGCCGACGTCCTCGCCGGTGACCGTCTTGATCACATCGGGACCGGTGACGAACATCTGGCTGGTCTTGTCGACCATGATCACGAAGTCGGTGAGGGCGGGGGAGTACACAGCTCCTCCGGCGGCCGGGCCCATGATGATGGAGATCTGCGGGATGACACCCGATGCGCGGGTGTTCAGGCGGAAGATCTCGCCGTACTTGCCGAGGGCGACGACGCCCTCCTGGATGCGCGCGCCACCCGAATCGAGGATCCCGATGCAGGGCATCCCACCGGCGAGGGCGAACTCCATGATCTTGATGATCTTCTCGCCGGCGACCTCGCCGAGCGAGCCTCCGAAGGTGGAGAAGTCCTGCGAGTACACAGCGACGGTGCGTCCGTTGATCGTTCCGACGCCGGTGACGACGGAGTCGCCGTAGGGGCGGGAGCGATCCATGCCGAAGGCGGTGGTGCGGTGTCGCACATACTCGTCGAACTCGACGAAGCTCCCAGGGTCGACGAGCAGCACGATGCGCTCGCGGGCGGTCATCTTGCCCTTCGCGTGCTGCTTCTCCTTCGCCTTCGCTTCTGCGTCGACGACGGCTTCGGTATAGCGAGCGCGCAGGTCCGCGATCTTGCCGGCGGTGGTAAAGAGGTCGGGCTTGTCCGTCACGGATTCCACCCTATCGTCGGGTCGGCCCGGTCTGTTGGATGCTCGGCACAACGGGTTGCGTGATCCTTTGGCAACCTGCGTGCAAGGCGCTCAGTCCTCGACAGCGTTCTGCTCCAGCGCCGGGTCGGTCTTCGGGCGACGTCCGAGGGAGAGAGCCTTGCGTCCTGCCCACTCCACACCGCGGACCGTGGTGCCCGCAGCGCCGGCCACCGCGTTGCCGGCGTAGCGCGCACCACGGAGCATCCGCATCTCCAGCTTCTCGGCTCCGGGTACAGGTTCGAGCTCGATCGGCAGATCCATCGGCGCGGCGCCGAAGGCCCGATGTGACGTGGTGAGCACACGACGACCCAGGATGTGGTTGCCTGCGCCTCCGATCGCAGCGCCGATGCCGAACGGAAGGGCCTTGCCGATGACGGAGGCACCGCCCTTCGCGGCGAACTGCTTCACGAACATGCTCTTGAGCTGGTCGACGAGTGGTCCGACAGCGGCTCGAGGGAGCGACTTCGTGACGAGCTCGCCCCAGTACGACGATCTGCTCCCGCCTCGCCCCGCCACCTGCCCCGCGAGCTGTCCGACGAGGTCGACGCCCTCCTTGCCGAGCATCAGCGTCATCACCAATGCGCGTGCCCGGTCGGGGTTCGCGACCGCGATGCCGTGCACCTCCGCGACGGACTGCGCGAACAGCGCGGTCGACTCGACGAAACCGACGGTCTCCACGCCCGAGAGTGCGAGCGTGACACCGGTGCCGATGCCGGGGACGACGGCGGTCGCTCCGACCGCAGCCCCGCCGGTGGTCACCGCTGCGAGGTAGCGCCGTTCGAGGATGCGGATGATCTCGGTGGGCGAGGCCTGGGGATTGCGGAGGCGGATGCTGCGGATGTGAGCCAGCACGAGCGGGCGCTGGATCGACAGCACACGGTCGAGGCCGCGCACCATCATCGGGTGCTCCGCCGATCCTGCAGGAGGTACGGTTTTGTCCCACGGAGCATCGTCCGGGAGCGAATGGATCTTGTGCACCTTGGGGGCCATGGTGCGATCCTATGGAGCCAGTCCGCGAAAACGCCGAAAGCCCGGCTCCACCAGGGGCCGGGCTTTCAGGATGAGTGATCAGACGAAGAGGTTCGCCCGCTCGAGGTCTTCTGCAAAGTCGACCTCGACCGCGTACAGGTCGGAGACGTCCATCGGCTCGAGCAGGAGGCCGTCTTCGGCGATCGCGAGCTCGAGGCCGCGCTCGAAGTAGTCCTGGTCCTCGACGCGCTGCAACTGGCGCATGAACGCCTTCTTGTGCGCAGAGGAGATGTAGTTGATGCCCACGGCCTCACCGAGTCCGCCCTTGACGGTCTTGGAGAGCTCGTTGATGAAGCCCTCGGTGGTGACGGTGTACTTCACCTCTTCGTCGCTGACCTTGGAGGTGTTCACCGTCACGAAGGACTGGTCGCGCTCGATGTACTCGAGTGCGCGGCCGAGGATCATCGGGTCGAAGACGACGTCGCCGTTCATCCACAGCACACCACCGCGACCGGTGGCACCGAGCGCGCGGAGCAGGCTCTTGGACGTGTTGGTCTCGTCGTAGCGCTCGTTGTGAACGTAGTTGACCTGCGGGAAAGCGTCGATGATGGTCTCGGCGCGGTAGCCGACGACAGTGGTGATGCGCGCGTCCGACCCGAATGCGGCGCGGATGTTGTCGTGCTGCTGGCCCATGATCGTGCGGCCGTCGCTCAGTTCGGTGAGCGGCTTCGGCAGCGCTCGGCCGAGGCGCGAGCCCATGCCGGCGGCGAGGATGACGGTCTGAAGAGTCACGAGTGCTCCTAAAGGAAGTTGTGTTCACGGTCGATTAACCGACCAGACACTTCGTCGTGCCGCAATCATGGTATCGATTCAGTCTGGGAAGCTCAGGGTCAGGGCGCTCCCGTTGTCATTTCGTGATCGACTACACACCGGACGCACAGGGTTCCGGCCGCAGGTCCGACGCCGAGGAATCTGCAGGATTCGGCGGCGGATTGTTGCGCGGCGGCCTTGGCTTGAGCTCACCCATTGATACCGTAGGACGGTGACTGCCTCCCCTGACGACCGCACCGCCCAGGTGGACGAGACCGAGATCGCGCCTGTGAAGGCTCCGGCGAAGCGCGCGCCGAGGAAGAAGCCGGCTCCAGAGGCTGCTTCGTCCGCAGAGAAGACGTCGCGAACGCCTGCGGAGAAGCCCCCGGTGAAGAAGCCTCCGGTGAAGAAGCCGGCTGCTGCGCGCACCCCGGCGAACCCCGGCGCGGCGAAACGCACGCCTGCGAAGCCTGCTGCTGCAAAGACCGGCGCGGCCAAAGCAGCCGCAGAGAAGGCTGCGCCGACTGCGGATGTCGTTGTGGAGCCGCTCGTGAAGGCCTTGACGGACGAGTCATCGAAGAAGCCGTCGTCGACCGCTGGTGTTGCGCGTACCAACGCCGCAGCGCGCAGTGCAGCGGCGAAGAACACGGCTGCGCGGTCGGCGGCGACGAAGTCCGCGGCCTCCACGACAGCAGCCGCAGCCCGAACGGCAACGGCTCGGGCGGCAGGTGCGGGGTCGTCGGCATCGACGGCAGCGAAGTCGACGGCAGCGAAGTCTGCAGCGGCGAAGTCTGCAGCGGCGAAGACTGCCGCGGCGAAGTCTGCAGCGGCGAAGACTGCCGCGGCGAAGGCTGCAGCGGCCAAGTCCACGGCGCGCTCTGAGGCGGCGAAGACCACGACGGCGAAGACTGCCGCGGCTAAGGCAGCAGCGGCGAAGGCTGCGGCGGCGAAGAAGGCTGCGGCGAAGGCAACAGCGGACGAGGCGGCGAAGGCAGAAGCCGAAGCGACTCCTCGTGGCGAGCAGGCGTCCACTGTCCAATCGGTCCCTGTACTCGAGGTGGCTGCCGTCGAACGTCCTGTCGTTGTCGAATCGGTGCCTGCGCCCGACACCTCTCATTCAGTCGACCCAGCTCCCGTGGCTGAGTCCGTGTCGGCCCCCGAGCCCGTTGCTGCGCCCGTCGACGCGGAGCCGGTGGAGGTCGTGGACGCCGAGCCTGTGGAGATCGTCGAGGTCGTCGAGGTCGTGGAGGTCGTGGAGGTCGTCGAACCCGTCGTGGAGTCCGACGATGCGGCATCCGACGCCGTCGGCCCTATCGAGGGACCCTCGGGCAGCGAAGCGATCAGCATTCGCGGTCTCGTGAAGCAGTTCGGTGATAACCGGGCGGTTGACGGCATCGATCTGACCGTCCCCGCCGGGTCCTTCTACGGCGTCGTCGGCCCCAACGGTGCAGGCAAGACGACCACCCTCTCCATCGTCGCCGGTCTTCTCCGCGCCGATGAGGGTCGCGTGGTGATCTGCGGCATCGACCAGGCGAAACAGCCCCAGGCTGCGAAGCGTCTGATGGGTGTGCTGCCCGACAGGTTGCGGACGTTCGACCGGCTCACGGGACGTCAGCTGCTCTTCTACTACGGGCTGCTGCGCGGGCTCGCCGCCGATGTCATCGAGAAGCGCGCGACAGATCTCGCCCGCGCGTTCGATCTCGGCGATGCCCTCAGCCGGGTCGTGTCCGACTACTCGGCTGGTATGACGAAGAAGATCATGCTCGCCGGAGCCATGATCCACTCTCCGCGCGTACTCGTTCTCGATGAGCCGTTCGAATCGGTGGATCCGGTGTCCTCTGCCGTCATCCTCGACATCCTCCGCGCCTACGTCTCGCACGGCGGCACGGTGATCCTCTCCAGCCACGGCATGGATCTCGTCGAGCGCGTCTGCTCGCGCGTCGCGATCATCGTCGGCGGCGAAGTGCTCGCTGAGGGCACGATCGACGAGGTGCGAGCGGGGCAGACCCTCGAGGCGCGCTTCGTCGAACTGGCCGGATCCACCGGAGAGGTGGAGGGGCTCGAGTGGCTGCACACGTTCTCCGACTGAGGCTCGCGCTTCTCCTCGGCTCTCTGCGTGGCGAACGGCGCGTTCGCACCCTGGTCGCGTTCACTGCAGTCGTCGCGGTCACCGTCGTTGTGTGCCTCGCGGTGTTCAGCCTCGCGAGTGCTCCTGTTCCCGTGGCTCGCGCGGTCACCGTGCTCGGTGGCGCAGCTCTTCTGCTCGGCTTCTTCGTCGGCCCGATCCTCGTCGGGGCAGTCGACCAGCTCGATCCTCGACGATTCGCGGTCTTCGGCGTCGATGAGCGTCAGATGCCCTGGATGCTTGCTCTGGCCACTCTCATCAGCGTGCCGACTCTGGCCCTTCTCGCCGTCTACATCAGCGTCTGCATCGTCGCCACGGCGGCGGGGACGCCCTGGCTTCTCGCGGTGTTGATGACGCTGGTCGGCGTGGTCACGACCGTTCTGGCTTCGCGGATCGGAATGGCGATCAATGCGCTGCTCCTTCCGGAGCGCCGCTCCCGCGAGCTCACAGCGCTGTTCGCACTCGCACTGCTCGTGATCGCCTTCCCCGTCGCGGTGTTCTTCGGATCGCTGCGCTGGGACGGTCTCGTGCCGGCTTCCCTGGCGACCCTGTCGACGGTGTTCGGCTACAGCCCGTTCGCCGCGTCGCCCGCCTTCCTCTTCGATGCGGCAGCGGGCGAGACCGCATCGGCCTGGGCGAGTGGAGTCGTCGCAGTCCTCACCGTCGGGTTCCTGTGGATGGCCTGGACCTGGCTCGTCCGGCGCCTGCTGACGACCACAGAGCGCCCGGTCGCATCGAGGGAGCGCACAGGTCTCGGCTGGTTCGGGTTGCTGCCATCGAACGCATTCGGAGCGATCGCGGCCCGAAGCCTCGTGTACTGGTTCCGTGATCGCCGGTACATCATGAACATCATCGTGGTGCCGGTGGCCGGGGTGCTCACCGTGCTGCCGCTCATCGTCGCGGGGGTTCCCCTCGAAGTCGCAGCTCTCGTCCCCGTGCCGGTGATGGCGCTGTTCTTCGGCTGGCTGCCGCACAATGACGTCGCCTACGATTCGACGGCGTTGTGGACCCACGTCGCCAGTGGAGTCCGGGGCCTTCCCGATCGTCTGGGGCGTCTTGTCCCCGTCCTGCTCGTGGCGATCCCCGTCCTCGCGGTCGCGGTTCCGCTCTCCCTCCTGTTGATCGGGAACTGGAGTCTGCTGCTGCCACTCAGCGGCCTCGCCGCGAGCCTGCTGTTCTCCGCGCTCGGCATCTCGAGCATCGTCTCGGTGGTGGCTCCGTACGCGGTCTCCCGCCCCGGGGACAGCCCGTTCCAGCAGCCGCAGCGGCCCACTTCGCGCGGTGCCTACGGGCCTGCTGCCGCGTTCCTCGGAGCGATCGTGCTCAGCGTGCCGACGATCTGGCTGTTCGCGGCCACGATCATCGACGGCTCCGCATACGCGCCGGCGACGTTCTGGGTGGGAATCCTCATCGGACTCATGGCGCTGGCGGCAGGTGCAGTCATCGGAGGACGCATCTTCGAGCGCAGCGGCGAGCGGTTGATGGAGTTCGTGGAGACCGCGTAGCACCGCCCGCGAGGGTCTCGACGCCGCTAGACTCTCGGGATGAGTACTCCGCTGGACAGCCCCGATCAGGGCGGCGTGGCAACGCTTGATCGCGAACTGGAAGAGCTCCTCCGCGAGGAGAATCTCGAACCGGGCGACCATGAGCGCTTCTCGCATTACGTGAAGAAGGACAAGATCCTCGAGTCCGCGATCACCGGCAAGCCGGTGCGCGCGTTGTGCGGCAAGAAATGGACCCCGGGCCGTGACCCGGAGAAGTTCCCGATCTGCCCCACCTGCAAGGAGATCTACGAGTCGATGGTCGGCTGACCTCAGTCGGCTTCGACGTACACGGTGGGAATCGCCGGGTCGGACTTGCTGAGCGCGAGAGCGCGCACCGGGAGCTCCTCGCGAACACGCAGGTGGTGTGCCCGTGCGGTCACAGTCCCCTCGACGCCCTCGTAGGTCGTGTCGATGTCACCTGCCTCGACGAAGGTCACCTGCAACGGACGGCCGTCGGGGTGCTCGTCGGGGGTGTCGAGTTGCTCGAAGCCGTCTGAGACCACGACCGTCTCGGCGGTCGCCACGCCGTCGACCAACGTGCGGAAGGCGGCCTTGCGCCCTCCGTGCGAGCCTTTGTCGGTTGAGGCCTTGGCGACACCGATCCATGACCCCGCGGCATCCTGCCGGGCTACGAGCTTGTAGACCATGCTCGCGGTGGGGTAACCGGACCCCGTGACCACCGACGTGCCGACTCCGTAGGCGTCGACGGGCGAAGCGGCGAGAGCGGCGATCGCATACTCGTCGAGGTCGCTGGTGACGGTGATGCGCGTCGATGTCGCCCCGAGCTCATCGAGCTGCGCCCGAACGGCGCCGGCGACGATGGGGAGGTCGCCCGAGTCGATGCGCACACCGCCGAGCTGGGTGCCGGCGACCCGGATCGCGGTCTCGACGCCGGTGGGGATGTCGTAGGTGTCGACGAGCAGGGTCGTGCCGATGCCCATGCTCTCGACCTGGGCGCGGAAGGCCTCTTCCTCTGTGTCGTGCAGGAGGGTCCAGGAGTGGGCTGCCGTTCCCATCGTGGGGATGCCCCAGCTCCGTCCGGCCTCGAGGTTGCTCGTCGCGCCGAACCCGGCGATGTACGCGGCTCGGGCCGCCGCGACCGCAGAGCGCTCGGCCGCGCGGCGTGAACCCATCTCCGCCAGTGGTCGCTCTCCCGCGGCTATGCTCATGCGCGATGCGGCGGTGGCAACAGCGGAATCGTGGTTGAGCACGCTCAGAGCGAGGGTCTCCAGGACGACAGCATCCGCGAAGCTCCCCTCGACGGTGAGGATGGGGGAGCCGGGGAAGTAGAGCTCGCCCTCGCGGTAGCCGCGGATCGAGCCGGTGAACCGGTAGTTCTCGAGGTGCTCGATCGATGCGGCGTCCACGACCTTCTCGTCGCGGAGGAAACGCAGCTCATCCTCACCGAAGCGGAAGTCGCGCAGCAGTCCGAGCAGACGCCCGGTGCCGGCGACGACGCCGAAACGCCTCCCGCCCGACAAGCGTCGGGAGAACAGTTCGAAGACGCTGGGGCGGAACGCCGTCCCGTCCCGGAGGGAGGCGGCGAGCATCGTCAGCTCATAGCGGTCGGTGAGCAGCGCCGTCGACGTGGTCATGCGCTCAGTTTAGTGAGCGGGCGGATGCGCGCGGTGGGTCGCGCGCGGGTAGGCTTGGGAGTCATGAACGACGCGCCGATCGGGATCTTCGACTCCGGTGTCGGCGGGCTCACGGTGGCGCGGGCCATCCGCGCCCAGCTGCCCCGTGAGTCGTTCGTCTACATCGGCGACACCGCGCATTCCCCGTACGGGCCCAAGCCCATCGCCGACGTGCGCCGATACTCCCTCGAGGTGCTCGACACACTCGTCGATCAGGGCGTGAAGATGCTGGTGATCGCGTGCAACACGGCATCTGCCGCCATGCTCCGCGACGCGCGCGAGCGCTATGACGTCCCGGTCGTCGAGGTGATCGGTCCCGCTGTGCGTCGCGCCGTCTCAACGACCCGCAACGGGCGTGTCGGTGTGATCGGCACAGTCGGCACCATCGGCTCCCGGGCGTACCAGGACATGCTCGAGGTGAACGAGAGGCTGCAGGTCTTCACCGCGGCATGCCCGAGATTCGTCGAGTTCGTCGAGGGTGGGATCACAGGCACTCCCGAGGTGCTCGCAGTCGCCGAGGAGTATCTCGCCCCGCTGCGGGATGCTGACGTCGACACGCTCGTGCTCGGCTGCACGCACTATCCGTTCCTGCGCGGTGCCATCAGCTACGTCATGGGCGAGGGCGTCACGCTCGTGTCCAGCGACGACGAGACCGCCGGCGATGTCTACCGTCAGCTGGTCCGAGGCGACCTGCTCGCATCGCCGGATGCCGCGGCGAGTTATGTCTATGAGGCCACCGGCGCCTCGACCGATGACTTCACCGCGCTGGCGAACCGCCTGATGGGCCGGGAAGTCCGCGATGTGCAGCTCGTCCAGACCGGCGTGATAACTCTTCCCGAATCCACCTTCGAGTAACTCGTATCGAGTCGTCCCGACTCGATACACCACCCCGACCTGAGAGAAGCACATGACCGATATCGTCCGCGTCGACGGCCGTTCCACCGATCAGCTGCGCGAGATCACCATCGAGCGCGGCTGGAGCGCGCACGCCGAAGGATCGGCCCTGATCAGCTTCGGGGGTACCAAGGTGCTGTGCACGGCCTCGTTCACCAACGGCGTCCCGCGCTGGTTGACGGGCAAGGGCAAGGGGTGGGTCACGGCTGAATACTCCATGCTTCCTCGCGCCACCAACAGCCGCAACGACCGTGAGAGCGTCAAGGGACGCATCGGCGGGCGTACGCACGAGATCTCCCGCCTCATCGGCCGCGCATTGCGTGCGGTCGTCGACACGAAGGCACTAGGGGAGAACACGATCGTCATCGACTGCGACGTGCTGCAGGCAGACGGCGGAACCCGCACCGCGGCCATCACCGGGGCCTACGTGGCTCTCGCGGACGCGATCGAGTGGGGCAGGGAGAAGAAGTTCATCGGCAAGAACTCCACACCGTTGCTCGACTCCGTCGCCGCGGTCTCGGTCGGGATCATCGACGGCGAGCCCATGCTCGACCTGGCATATGTCGAAGACGTGCGCGCCGAGACCGACATGAACATCGTGGTGACGGGTCGTGGTCTCTTCGTCGAGGTGCAGGGCACCGCCGAGGGTGCGCCGTTCGACAAGCGCGAGCTGGATGCTCTGCTCGAGCTCGGTGTCGCCGGGTGCGCCGATCTGAAGGGCCTGCAGCTCGCCGCGCTGGCGGGGGAGTGACGATGCAGGTCGTCCTCGCGACGCACAACCCGCACAAAGTCGCGGAGTTCCAGCAGATCGTCGCGCAGGCACGCCCCGACCTCGAGATCGTCGGCTACGACGGTCCTGAGCCGGTGGAAGACGGCGTGACGTTCGCCGAGAATGCGCTCATCAAGGCGCGGGCGGCTGCCGCTCACACAGGGCTCGCGGCGCTCGCCGACGACTCCGGCATCTGCGTCGATGTGCTCGGCGGCTCACCCGGGGTGTTCTCGGCGTACTGGGCGGGGCAGAAGAAGGATGCGGCGGCGAACCTCGAGCTGCTTCTCGATCAGCTGCGAGACATCGCCGACCCGCATCGCGCAGCGCACTTCACCTCGACGATCGCGCTCGTGCTGACCGACGGACGGGAGCACGTCGTGGAGGGACGCTGGCCAGGGCGCCTGGCCCAGGCGGCGTCGGGAGTGGGTGGCTTCGGCTACGACCCGATCTTCCTTCCGGACGGGCAGCCTTCGGGGCAGGAGCGGTCGGTGGGAGAGTTCACCGCCGACGAGAAGCAGGCACAGTCGCACCGCGCGCGCGCCTTCGCCGAGCTGGTTCCACTGCTCGCCGGCCTCTGAGCGTCTCGGCCGCGAGAAACCGCTGCTGAAGCTGAGAATCGTTACCCTTCCCGACTAGCCGCAACCCGCCTCCTGTGCCCGTCTGCCGGTCTAGCCTGGGGGCATGCACGATCACGCACCCGCTTCCGGCGGCATCCGTTCGGCGAGCAGCCGACGTCTGCTCGCGATCTCTCTTTCGCTCACAGCGACGGTGATGATCGTCCAGGTCGTCGGTGCTCTCCTCTCCGGTTCACTAGCTCTGCTCGCCGACGCCGCGCACATGTTCACGGATGCTTCCGGCCTCGTGATCGCGCTCATCGCTGCGACTGTCGCCGCACGCCCGGCCGACGATCGGCGAACCTTCGGGTATCAGCGCGCCGAGGTCTTCGGCGCTCTGATCAACGCCGTCATCCTGATCGCTCTCGCGACCTGGGTCGCGATCGAGGGCATCGGGAGACTCGTCAATCCGGGAGAGGTGGAAGTCGCCGGCGGACTCATGCTGGTCGTCGCCGTGGTCGGACTGCTCGCGAACGCCGTGTCGATGTGGCTGCTGAGCCGTGCACAGCGCACCAGCATCAATGTGCGTGGTGCCTACCTCGAGGTCATGGGTGACCTGATCGGATCCGCTGCGGTCATCGTCGCCGCTGTGGTCATCCTCATCACCGGATGGATGCCGGCGGATGCCATCGCCTCGTTGTTCATCGCGGCGATGATCATCCCGCGGGCGATCTCGCTCCTGCGGGAGGTGTTCTCGGTCCTCGCCGAGTCAGCGCCGAAGGGCACGGCCGTGAGCGAGATCCGCACGCACCTGCTCGGCTACGACGGCGTCGTCGGGGTGCACGACGTGCATGTGTGGCAGCTGACTCGAGGAGCGCCCGTGTTCACGGCGCACGTCAGCATCGAGCCGGAGCTGTTCACGGATGGACGATCGGCGCAGCTGCTCACCGAGATGCAGTCATGCCTCGCGGATCATTTCGACGTGGCGCACTCCACCTTCCAGATCGAGCCTGCCGAACAGTCGGACTGCGAACCGCACCACGCCTGAACGATCAGCCGTGGCATGGGCGGTGGTCGAGGCTCAGCTCGTCTCGACGACGATCTCCTCTGCGGTCTTGTCTGGACGAAGCCCCCGCCAGCGTGCATGGCGGAGCACTCCGTCCGGAGTCCAGTTCGCGAACTCGACCTCCCCGACGATCTCAGGGCGGACCCAGAGCGCGTCTGAGGCATCGGGACCGGGCACCCCGTCGAGCGGCGCTGAGGCCACGCGGAGTGGCCCGAGCCGCTCCAGAAGATCGTGCAGGATCCGGTCTGTGAAGCCGGTACCCACTCGGCCGACGTAGCGCAGCCCGCCAGTGCCTCGTCTCGAATCAGGTACGGCGAGCAGCAGTGAACCGAGAGTGCTCTCGCGGTCGCCCTTGCCCGGACGGATGCCGACGATCACGGCCTCCTGCATTCTGGTGTGCTTCAGTTTCAGCCAGGAGGGGGAGCGCTGCCCCGGGCGGTATCGCGACTGCGGATCCTTGACGACGACGCCCTCGAGCCCGAACTCCCGGCTCGCGGCGAGTGCCGCGTCCACGTCGTCGAACACGGGAGGGATCTGCACCGGCGCATCGAGATCGGCGACCACCTCCTCCAGCAGCGTCCGGCGCTCCCGCAGAGGCATGCCGGTGAGGTCGTGCCCGTCGAGACGCAGCAGGTCGAACAGCATGTACACGATAGGCGTGCGGACCACCTCGCGCTCGATCTCCCGGGGACGGGTGAGGTGCATGCGGTTCTGCAGGAGGGAGAAGCTCGGGCGACCGTGAGAGTCGAAGGCCACGATCTCCCCATCGACGACGGCGTCCGCGACAGGGAGGAAGGGCGCGCCGTCGGCCGTGAGTTCGGGGTATCGCGCCGTGATGTCGGTGCCGCGACGCGCGTGCAGGAGCATCCGTCCGTCCGCCCAGGTACCCATCGCACGGATTCCGTCCCATTTCACCTCCACCCAGGAGGGGTCGCTCAGAGCGCGCGCGACGCCGGGGGTGCTGTTCTCGGCGAGCATCGGTGCCAGCGATGCCGCGATCGGAGGGGAGGTGGGGGCGGGGGAGCTCGGGGGATAGCGGTGGGAGCGATGGGTCTTCGCGGGTTGCGGGAGCGGAGCCGTCGAAGGCGCGCGGAGCATCGCCAGAGGATCGATACCCGCGGCGGCGCGGGCGAGCACCTCGTCGAGGTCGAGCTGGGCGAGAGCCGGGTCGTCGAGTTCGTCCCAGGTGCGGGGAGCAGCGACCCATGGTTGCGCGCGGCCGCGGAGCGAGTACGGCGAGATGGTCGTCTTCTTTCCGTTGTTCTGGCTCCAGTCGAGGAATACCTTGCCACCGCGGACCGCCTTCGCCATGACGCTGGTGGCGAGATCGGGGTGGTCGTTCTCGATCATCCGTGCGAGCTCTTTGACGACGGCTGAAACCTCGTCGCTCGTCTGCTCACCGGGCAGGTTGGCGTACAGATGAATGCCCTTGCTTCCGCTCGTGACCGGCAGCGGGTCGAGCCCCATGTCCGACAGGATCGCGCGGGCGATGCGAGCGACCGCGGCGCACTGTGCGAGCCCAACACCGTCGCCGGGGTCCAAGTCGAGGACGAGTCGATCGGGATTGCCGGGAAGACCGTCCGCGGAGAAGCGCCACTGCGGCACGTGCAGCTCGATCGCGGCGACCTGAGCGAGCCACACGAGGGCGGGCACGTCCTCGACGAGGGGGTACTCCTTGGGGCCATCGGAGTGATGGATCGCCTGGCGGGGGATCCACGACGGGGCGCCGGGTTCCAACTGCTTGGTGAAGAAAGCGTCGGCCGGTGCGTCGGTCGTCCCTACGCCCTCCACCCACCGCTTGCGGGTGACGGGACGCCCGTCGAGGAGGGGGAGGAGAAGCGGGGCGATCGCCATGTAGTAGGCGATGACCTCTCCCTTGGTGGTTCCGGATTCGGGGTAGACGACCTTGTCGAGGTTCGTCACGCGCAGGCGCCGACCGTCGACCTGCACGATCTGCGCTTCTGCGACCATGGGGCCAGCGTAGCCAAAGGCCGTCGTAGTCAAGGGACTGGTCGTGACGGCTGTGGCTGGTGTCTACTGGTGTCATGAGAACGATCTGGAAGGGCGCACTGACGTTCGGGCTCGTGAACGTTCCGGTCAAGGTGTACTCCGCGACCGAGGACCACGACGTGCCGCTGCATCAGGTGCACGAGAAGGACGGCGGCCGGATCCGCTACCAGCGCACGTGCGAGGTGTGCGGCGAGACCGTGGCGTACGCCGACATCGACCGCGCCTACGTCGACGAAGGTCAGACCGTGGTGCTCACCAAGGACGACCTTGCGGCGCTCCCTGCGGAGAAGAGCCGCGAGATCGATGTCGTCGAGTTCGTGCCCTCAGACCAGGTCGATCTGCTCACACTCGACAAGCCGTACTACTTGGAGCCGGACTCGAAGTCTCCGAAGGCGTACGTGCTGCTGCGCAAGACCTTGGAGCAGACGGATCGCACCGCGATCGTGCGGTTCACGCTCCGGCAGAAGACGCGGCTCGCGGCTCTCCGTGTGCGCGGCAAGGTGCTCGTGCTGCAGACGCTGCTGTGGGCCGACGAGGTGCGCGAAGCCGCGTTCCCGGCGCTGGATGAAGACGTGAAGATTTCCAAGAAGGAGCTCGAGCTCTCAGCGTCGCTCGTCGACAGCTACTCGGCCGACTTCGACCCCGAAGCGTTCGTCGACGAGTACCAGAAGGAGCTCCGTACGCTCATCGACGCGAAGATCGAGGCGGGCGACACCTTCGACGTCGCCGAGACCTTCGGAGAGGCCGAGAAGGCGGCCGAAGGGGGCGAGGTCATCGATCTGATGGAGGCGCTCAGGGCGAGCGTTGCGCGCTCTAAAGAAGAACGCGCCAAGAACGCGGGCTGAGCGTCCGGCACCGAGCAATCGAAGCCGGACGAGCAGATCAGTGCTTGCCGTCGCCGTCCAGGTCGGGGGCGCGGTCGAAGACATCCGCATCGAGCACGAGTTCCTGCGCCTCTTCGGCGTCGGTGACCACGTCTTCGCCGGCAGCTGCGGCCTTCTTCGCCTTGTGGCGCTCGGAGAGGTAGTGCCACAGCGTCACGAGGGCGGTGCCGCCGACCGCAGCGAGGAGGATGAGGTCGATGTAGCTCTCCACGAACTCGGCGACCGGCGGGATGAACCCGATGAGGTAGCCGAACATCGTGAGCCCGAAGCCCCACAGGATCGCACCGATCAGGTTGTAGAGCGTGTACTTGCGCCACGGCATGTGGCCGACGCCGGCCGCGACCGGGGCAAAGGTGCGCACGATCGGCACGAAGCGCGCGAGGATCACGGTGATACCGCCGAAGCGTTCGAAGAACGCGTTCGTGCGCTCGACGTTCTTCTTGCTGAAGAGACCCGACTCCTTGCGCTCGAACACCGCAGGACCGCCCTTGTGGCCGATGACGTATCCGACCTCACCACCCACGAATGCCGCAAGGCCGATGAGCAGGGCGACCCACCAGACGTTGATGCCGAAGACGCCATGCTCGGAGCCTGCGATCGGGTGCGAGAGCAGACCCGCGATGACGAGGAGGGTGTCTCCTGGCAGCAGGAATCCGACGAGCAGACCCGTCTCGGCGAAGATGATGAAGCACACCACCAGCAGCGCCCACGGCCCGGCTGACCCGATGATCGTGGCGGGGTCGAGCCAGGGGATGAGGGCGGTCGGCGCGTGCAACATGGTTTCGAGCACTGGGGGAGTCCCGTCGGTCGTGAATGGTCGGCGGTGAAGCTGAGCGACGACGTGGCGGCCTGAGATGGGTGCCATCGTCGCTCGTGCGGAAGGTGGGACTTGAACCCACACGCCCTGGGGCACAGGAACCTAAATCCTGCGTGTCTGCCAATTCCACCACTCCCGCGCGGTGGAAACAGTCTACTGACCGCTGAAACCTCTGTCTGGGGATCAGCCCGCAGTTCGCGTCTGTGGATAACTTCGGAGGCCGGATGCGGATTGTTGCGAGGATGCCTGAGTGAATCAACCGTCCGCCCTTGTCGCCGAGCGCGTGCGGTCGCGACTGCGTGCCGAGGGCATCGACCCCTCGATCGATCCGGACGCCGCGTGGCGCATCACCCACGCGGAGGTGCGCCGTCACGACGATCTCGCCCTGGCGCGCGGAGAGGCGCTGATCGACGATGAGGCGGCGTGCGTGCGGGAGGTTCTGGCGTCGCTCGGCGGGTTCGGGGCGCTGCAGCCGCTGCTCGACGATCCGGAGATCGAGGAGATCTGGCTGAACGGCGACGGAAGGGTGCATATCGCGCGAGAGGGCATGGCGGAGCGCACGAGGCTCCGCCTCGACGAGGTGGCCGTGCGCGATCTCATCGAACGGATGCTGCAGTCCACCGGCAGGCGGGTCGACATCAGTCAGCCGTTCGTCGACGCGTCGCTGCCAGACGGCTCGCGGCTGCACGTGGCCATCGCCGATGTCGTACGGGGCGGATGGGCGGTGAACATCCGTAAATTCCTCCCGAAGTATCGCTCACTCGAGGCACTGACAGCTCAGGGCATGGTGACGGTCGGAGTCGCAGAGCTGCTGCGCACAGCCATGAACGAGGGCCGCAGCGTGATCGTGTCGGGGGCGACACATGCAGGCAAGACCACGATGCTCGGTGCTCTGCTCGCCTCCTGTGCCGACTCGCAACGCATCGTCACCGTCGAGGAGACATTCGAACTCGCCGTCGGCGGTTCCGACCTGGTCGCGCTCCAAGGGCGTCAGGCGAGTCTCGAAGGCACCGGCGAGATCACGCTGCGGCGGCTGGTGAAAGAAGCGTTGCGGATGCGACCAGACCGACTGGTCGTCGGCGAGGTACGCGAGGCCGAGGCTCTCGATCTCGTGCTCGCACTCAACACAGGTGTGCCTGGGGCCTGCACGGTGCATGCGAACTCCGCGATCGAGGCCATCGAGAAGCTGAGCATCCTGCCGCTCCTCGCGGGGCGGAACATCGATCGCGCCTTCATCGCCCCCGCGCTCGCCGCGTCGATCGATCTGGTGGTCCACTGCGTCCGCGAAGACGACGGCCGACGTCGTGTGCAGGAGATCATCGCCCCCACTGGCGACGTCGACGACGGGCGTATCCGCACGAAGACGGTCTTCTCCATGAGTGCGCGATCGAAAGCCACGGTGCAGGCGGGACGCAGAGAGTTCCGCCCCGTCGAGGTCGCATCGTGACGGTGTTCGTCGGCGCCGCCCTCGCGGCGGGTGTGCTCTTATGCCTCTCACCCTGGATGTGGCCGCGACGGGAGGGAGCTGCGCCGACCGCGAAGCAGGGTCGGCTCGTCCGACTCATCGAGGAGGCGGGTCTCGACAATCTCTCGCAGCGCACACTCGTGACGGTGATCGTCGCAGTTGGGCTGGTCGCGGCATCCACGGTCTGGTTGCTCACCGGACTCGCTGTGCTCGCATTGCTGGCTGGGCTCGCGGGCGCCGCGGCACCCGTCATGTTCCTCCGTGGGCGGCGGCTGCGCTTGCGGCGGTTGCGGCGCCAGCTGTGGCCCGATGTGTGCGACCTCCTGATCGCATCGATCCGCGTCGGGTTGTCGCTTCCCGACGCAGTGGCGAGTCTGGCCGAGTCCGCGCCGAAGATGCTCCGCCCGGCCTTCGTCGTGTTCGCGCGAGACCTCCGCGCGAGCGGCAGGTTCGAGACGAGTCTCGATCGGCTCAAGTCCACCTTGGCGGATCCCATCGGGGACCGGATCGCCGAGACCCTGCGCATGGCGCGTCAGGTTGGTGGAACCGAGCTGATCGGCGTGCTTCGCGCGCTCTCGAGCTCGGTACGGGCAGACGCCGCGCTGCGAGGCGAAGTCGAAGCGCGACAGTCGTGGATCCGTGGCGCCGCCGTTCTCGGCGCTGTCGCGCCGTGGGTGATCCTCGGCCTGCTCGTGCTTCGGCCCGAAGGGGCAGCGGCCTATAGCACTCCCGAGGGCGTGCTCGTGATCTGCGCGGGTGCTGCTGTCTCGATTCTCGCCTTCCACATCATGGTCCGCATCGGGCGTCTCCCCGAGCCGCGGCGGTGGTTCGGATGAACGGGCTCTCGGCGCTCGCCAGCGCCGTGCTGATCGGCGGCGGTTTCGCCGCGGGAGTGCTGAGCATCCTCTCGGTGCTTCCGCGCTGGAGGGCGCTCAACCTGGCCGTACGCATCGGGCCATACGTGCGTGATGTCGTCCCTGACGAGAGCCTGCCTCGAGGCATCCTTCCCGCAGCGGGAGCACTCCCTGCGAGCGGCCGGACGCTGTGGGAGAGAGCCAGGAGCGGATTCGAGCGGATGCTCGGCGGAGGAGAAGCGCTTCGACAGCGACTCGCTCAGGCCGGGGTGCGCACAGACCCCGCGTCCTTCCGGGGGCGGCAGTTGGGTTGGGGCCTCGCAGGGATAGGTGTGGGGGCGATCGCGCTGACCGTTCTCGCGCTGACCGGACGCATGTCGGTGCCGACGAGCGTGATGCCTCTGCTCTGCGGCGCGGCGGCTGCTGCATGCTACGACGCACAGCTGTCGGCGCGTGCCAAGGCCCGACGTGTGCGACTCACCGACGAGCTTCCGACGACACTGGAGTTCCTCGCGCTGTGCCTGTCCGCCGGTGAGGGATTCCTCGACTCCTTGCGCCGTGTTGCGGACGTCGGCTCCGGTGAACTCACCGTCGAACTCCGCCAGGTCGTGCTTGCGGTCGGCACCGGATCGCCCCTGGCCGATGCGCTGAGCGAGATGGCCAGACGTCTCCAGCTGCCCGGGCTCTCGCGGGCCGTCGACCAGGTGATCGCGGCGCTCGAGCACGGTGCGCCCCTCGCCGCCGTGCTGCACGCGCAGGCGGGAGATGCGCGAGAAGACGCGAAGCGGGTGCTCATCGAGCAGGCGGGGCGCAAGGAGATCCTGATGCTGCTCCCTCTCGTGTTCCTCATCCTCCCGCTCTCGGTGCTCTTCGCCGTCTACCCGGGACTCTTCATCCTCAGGCTCGGCATCGGCTGATCCGCCAACGAAAGGACCACCATGACTGCACGACAAGCTGACCGACGGCAGACCTCTCGAGGCGCCATCTCGTCACGACTCCGCGCGTTCGCGGGCGACGATACCGGCGACGTGCCCATTCGTTCTGTGGGTAAACATGGTGTTCTGGATCTGTTGTGACGTAGGATGAGGCCACATGACCGACGAGACCTTGCCGACCGCTCAATGGCTGTTGGCGTCCGCGGGCGGGAGCTCAGGCGTCGCTCCTGAGCTTCACCCGCTCGCGACCGAGTGGCAAGACATCGCGGCGCGCGAACGCCGGCTTGGAATACCACCCGGGCAGCCGATACTGATGTCGAGCGAGCAGATCGACTACCGGTTGGGCGACTACTTTCGAACCGCGTTCCGAATGGATCAGTCCTCCACCGCGCAGACCTACGCGACAGAACTGCGAACGTGGTTCAACTTCCTCGACGCACGAGGTCGCGGTCGGTGGGACGATGTGGATCATCGCGCAGTGCGCGAATTTCAGATTTGGCGCCTCTACGACGAGGACAATCCCAGACCAATCACGCCAGCCACCTGGAACAAGGGTTGGGAGGCTCTGAACCATTTCTACAGATGGGCGACCCGTGAGGGATTCATGGAAAGTAATCCCATTCTGGATAGCCAACGCCTCAAGGACCCGGGTCGGACTGGTGGGCACCGAGAAAAGAACGCGCGTTCATCTCGAGACCGATGGCTCACTCCGATTGAGTACGCCCTCTGGCGTGACGTCGGGTTTCGAGGCTACGACGCCGCAAGAGACGAGTCAGGAAACCTTGTTCCCACCCGTCCGGCAACAAACTCCCGGTCTCGGAACACGGCTCGCAACACGGCTTTCGCAGACTTCGGGCTCACGACGGGGCTGCGGCGTGCTGAAGCTGCCTCGTTGCTCTGTATTGAGTTGCCATCGACCATCGACGACGAGACGCCCCTTATCGGCAAGGGGAACATCTTCCGGCACTATCGAGTTGTTCATGAGCTCGGTATCGAAAGCCTGAACGACTATCTTCGGGGAGAACGTCGGGACGCGATCCGTCGCGGACGGAAGATGGGGCGATTCGCGCCGAAGCCCGAGCATGTGATTGTCGAGATCATGCACAGCCGGCGAGGTCAAAGGCTCAGGTTCGCAGACGGCCGAGTCCATGACTTGCCTGGACTGCCAGGCGAAGTTCGGCGGCGTCTTCTTATCGAGGGGCCGGATGGTTTCGAGCCAGCATGGCTCTGGCTTGGGGACTCAGGGGAGACCCTACTCCCGCAATCGTGGTCCGACGTCTTCCAATCGGCGAACAGAAGGGTGACTCTGGCTCGCGCCAAGAACGGCGTTCGTTCTCCCTGGGTGACGGTGACGCCGCATTCCCTTCGTTTCACCTTCGCGTTGTTCGTTCTACTAGCGGGGGTTCGCGCGATTGACGAGGATCTCGGGCTCTCGTCTGCGAGCGCATTCTCGTTGCGTAACTACAGCCAGGCGTTCGATGAGGTACGAGACCTCCTCGGGCACAGCACGACGGCTGTAACTCGGAAGCATTACCTCGCACCGGTAAAGAGTCTTCGTTCGACAAGCGTGCTGCGCAGTACCTCGCTCACTGAAATGTGGGACGAGCTCAGGGCGAGTAGCCGACTTGTCGGATTCGACGGTGACCGTTGAGCGGCCGACCAGCGGCTCAGCCGCCGTCGGGGTGGAAACCGGAGGGACAGGGCCCTGAAGGATCGAAGCGCCTCAACGCGACGCTGAGGTTGGAGGATGCTCGCGCGTTCTGCTTTGATCTGTCGAAGACTGCGGGGCCCGAGTTGATGCGAAAGGAAATTGTCGCAGCCGTTGCTTCACATTCTGCCTCCGTATCCGGATGGCGCCGTTCGAGTGCGGTCGAGGGGGGTCGGAGAGCTATCTCGGCGTGGCTCAGGTGGATAGCACAACTCAATCGAAAGCATCCGGATTCGCCTGTACTGGGCCTTGCAGACGTGACGCCATTTCACTTCCGCGCCTTCAGGCAGTGGCTCGTGACGGATCCTTCGCCAAAGACGGGGAAACCTCTTAGCCCGGGTACGGCCTTGGAGTACGCCGTCGGAGTAAGGGTCGTGTTGCTCCGTTCTTCGGAACTGAAATCCGAATCACGGGCTGAGTTTCGGAAGCGATTGGGAGCTCGCGACCACCACTCCGTGGTGGAACGCTACTCGACTGAAGACTTCGATGCGCTACGCATTGCGGCACGTGGGGTACTAGTTGCAGCGCACCGGCGCATTACGAAGAGCGTCCAACTGGTGAATAGTGACGTCACCGAAGCGGCCTCGACTCGGGCGCGGGCCCTCAGCGAAGTCCTGGAGTTGGGAAAGCCCTCCAGCAGGGAGGGGTATCGAGCGTTAGGTGCGGTGACAGACAGACACCTCACGACATCCATTGCGCGCCACTGGCTGTTCATGACAACTGATGAGCTGCTAGCGGCAGCGGTAGTGATCTGCTCGCGCCGGGGCTTGAATCTCGCACCGGTACAGGCGGCGCCGCCGCCGTATGAGCATGAGGTGGGAGTCGCGCAACTTGACCTCGACAAGCCTCGGCGCGGGGCCGAGCTACGGTTCTGGCCTGAGATTGTTGATGATGAATTCACAGAACTGGATCTCGGCGACGCCGAGGTACTGAAGATGGTCGAGGAGGCTACCCAGCCGGCGCGAGACTACCTTGCGCTGTCTGGCTCGCCCTCGGATCGGCTGCTAGTTCGATGGTCAGAGCGCGCTTCACGCCCAATGGTCGGACTGGCGCGTGAGCGAACAGCTGCCTGGCTTCCCGAGGGCATTGTGCTTAGCTTTCCGCGATTGCGACGGAGCGTGCCGGGCAAGGGCGTGGCAAAGGAGCCTACAGATCATGACGCCACCACCTACCTCGAGTACGTCCGTTCCGATCCTCAAGCTCTCGAGGCGGTGCAGGTCGAAGGTGCGAAAGGTGTAGAGGCAGCACATGACCGCGCTCGAACCGAAGTCCAACTCAAAGTGTTGAACGCGAAGGATGCGCCAGAGGAGAATGACGCGCTCATCGCCAATTGCGCCAACCCGGCCGAGCACCCAGTGACGGGAAGACCGTGCACCACGGGGTACTACTCCTTTCTGGACTGCCTCGGCTGCGATAACGCCGCGACGGTCTCGCGGCTGCTACCCGCGCAGCTCGCAACTCGTCTTGTCCTGGAGGCACTCCGCGACTCACTCGATACGTGGGAAGTGAAGTTCGCGAGCTCGTACTATCGGCTTTGTGCGACCATCGAGCGACACTCCCGCGCCGAGATAGACGATGCGCAAGCGCATGTGGGCGACCATGTTCCTCGGATCATGGATGCCTTGAAAGTAGCAGTGCCGAGGTGAGCGAGTCTGAAGTGGCCTACCGCGGCCAAGCACCAGCCCGGCTCGACGAAGTGGCGTATCCCTTACCGGCTGACCCCGTCATCGTCGCGCCGAGAGTGGTAATGCCAGGCGTCCGGATTCCGCTCTTTCACGAAGACATCTGGGATCTGTCCGGGATCGAGAAGGACGTTGCGCGCAGCTCGACCCCTGTGCATTTCGAAAACTGGCCGTCGGGTTTCAAGGACTTCGCCAAGCACGTCGCCTACGTGCTGATCAACCACGGGAATCCGCCAGAGCTCTTAGAGGCGCCGGGCAGCCGCTACACCAAGTGGCCCGCGGTCGGAAGCCTTAAGCATGCGCTGGATGCACTCAAAGTCCAGGTCGAGTGGCTTACATCGGAGCCGGACTTGTTGGCGCTCGGCCCGCGAGTGGTTGCCCCCGCAGACCTCGATCCTGAGCATCTCGAACGACTCCGCCGATGGGTGGAAGGGCGCGGGAACAAGCCACACCGAACCAACGCCATGCTGGAGATAGTTCTTCGGGTCTGGTGGCTCAGCCCGTGGCTCCCCGAAGACGTTCGTTGGCCGGAGCCTGAGTGGGCAGCCACCCGATGGAGAACCGCGCGCAACGACGGCGAGCATCTTCGGATTCGTATCCCGCAGGACGTCATGGCGCCGCTTCTTGAATGGGCCGTATCGTTCGTCACCGTGTTTGCAGACGACATCTTCGCCGCGGATGCCCACTACCGCGCGCGGCTAGAGACTCAGGCTGCCCAACCCAGCACATCGGCTCGCATGATTCTCGAGGAGTATCTCCGCCAGGGCACTGCCTTGCCGGCAGATCCCAAGCAGAAGGGGAGGGTTGGCTGGCAAGCCGTACGGTACGCGCAACAGGGTCCAGTGAGGCACCTCGCGGAAACCTACTCGCGTCAGTTCCGAGGTCGGATTCCGCTTAGCTCCGCTCCCGGAAAACTCGACTTCGAACCCGCGGCTCAGTTTCACGGAGGGTTGTGGATTCCGACAATTTTCGTGCACGACGTCGCTCCGCAGCCGCCGGGAGGCGACGGAGCAAACGTGTTGCTTGGACATCTGCGAACTGCCTGTCTGATCGTCTGCGCGTATCTCACCGGTGCTCGCCCAGAGGAAGTACTTCTCTTGGAAACGGGTGCTGCCCGCGACCCGATTGTGCGAGCCGACGGCTCGAGACTCCATCTAATCGACGGCCTCGTATGGAAAGGCACCCGAAGTCGCGTGGAAGATGGCCACCCCGGGGAGCCGAAGCGGGCGACGTGGGCGACCATCTCCGTGACGACTACCGCCGTGCGAGTAGCCGAACGAGTCAACCACGTTCTTGGACGTCCGGGCGGACGTTTGTTCGTGTTGCCTGACACCCGTGTGTCGCCCGACACCGCTACCATCGCGATCTCGAGTTTTGTCAACTTCGTCAACACGCGGCTGGCGCCCCACACCCTCGCGCCAGCGGCGTTCACCATCCCGGACGATGGGCACGCTCTGTCGTTGGGCCGGTTCCGCCGCACCCTTGCATGGTTTATCAACAATCGTCCAGATGGCGACGTGTCTCTGGCGATTCAGTACCAGCATGTGTCAGATCGGCTGGTGAGTGGGTACGCCGGAACGAAACAGAGCGGCATGCGAGATCTGCTGCTCGAGGAGAACTGGCAGCACCGACGCCGCACGACGCAACATCTATCAGAAATGATAAGGTCCGGCGCACAGCTGACCGGGCCAGCGGCTTCGCGCGCGACAACCATTGCACTGGGCATGCCTCGGTTTCTGACGCCTGCCGATGAACGACGACTCAAACGAGATAAGGACATCGTGATCTACGAAAATCCGTCTGCCATCGCTCTCTGCATTTACGACGAGAAACGAGCCCTGTGCCGCAAGCGGTCTCAGGCCGGTGGTTGGGCGGCGCCGACACTGGTCCAATGTGTCGACGGATGTCCGAACTGCGCGCGAACCGAGGAACACCTCGACACCCTGCAGGCCGACGCAGCGAGTCTTCGTATGAGCGCGCTGCTGTCACCAAAGCCGATTGCGCAGTCATTGCTGGCACGAGCCGAGCGCAACGAGCGGATTGTCAACGATGCGCGCTCTTCGTAGCCGCCAGAACAGGAGAAGACCACGGTGAGCGAACCCGGCTCGATTCCATCGGATTCTGAGGTCGCACGGGAACCTGATGCGGTTCGACGCGACATCCTCGCGGCTATGCAACGCATCCTCCTCGGACAGCCGCGAACGGTGCGACCGGGCAGCCACAGCGTTCTTCAACTTGCGGTGGAAGCCGGGGTCGGACGGCACCAGCTTTACCGACGGCACCCTGATCTCCGCGTCCGGTTCGAGCGACTGCGAGACGCTTCTGAGCGAGTGACAGACGAGGAGGAACGGCTCAAAGGTCGACTCGACGACGCGCGTGAGGAGATCCGTCGGTTGACGGTCCTTCAAGCGAAAACGAGCCTCGAGGGCAAGCAATGGAAGCAACTCGTAACCACTCTGCAGCGAGCGATAAATGTTCTGCAAGAAGAGCTGCGGGTCGAGCAGGTCAAGTCCGCACGGTTGGAGAAGAAGATTCAACGCCTTGAGAGTCAGCGTCCCGCGTCAACTGTTGTTCCGATCCGGCCGACCGCCCGATGACATAGGTATCAAGTGAGACCGATTGGTCTCCGTCAAGCCCTACTCCGACGAGTCAAGACATGTGCGGGATAGACGGTGTCTCGCCCAGGGACACCAAGTGCGAGTCGCCGGTCTCTGCGAGTTCCACGCGAACGCGTCGCGTCGAGCATCCCCAGGGCCGCCTCGAGGCGTCCTTCGGTCAGCAGTGTGATGTTGCCGGGCAGGTCCTCGCCGGACGACACGCCAATCAGCCGCTGCGCCAGGTCCATGGTTCGTTCACCCCGGTCCGCAGGACGCGGAGGAGGTGCGGGCCAAACTCGACACCATGTAGCGGGTGCTGAAGAACTCAAGCCCACGGGTTTGGCTGATCCCTCTTGCGCTAAGCCCTCAGACCCAGTGCTGTGCAGAGCTCGTTATGCAAGGTGCGCAGGTGCTCGACAACAACATCGTCGAGCTGGAGTTTTGCGTCCTCTACGAACGCGCTGGCAACGTCAACTTTCGAGGCCGGCCTGACGTCAAAGCCCTCGAGCCATGCGTTGGCAGCCTTCGACCACGGTGCAACAAATCGGTCTGGCAGCTCGAGGACGTTCGCGACGTCCACGGTCGAGTGCTCGCTTCGATGTAGTTCCATCGCACCCACATAGCTGGCCTCCGGGAGGAGGTTCTCCACCCCCGGCACTCCGAGCGAGACGACGAGGCTCGCGGGGACGCTACGACCAAGATGCTTAGCGAGATCCTCACCACCACGGTCGCCGTCCACGAGATAGGCAACCTTCGCCGCTTGAAAGTCGAGATCGGGATAGAGGTCGGGTGGCAGTTCAGAAAGCCCGGGGGCGATCTGATAGGGAAGCCGTTGCATGCCCGTGGCAAGTCGGATGAGTCTCGGCAACAGAATCATGTCGCTTGCACCCTCGGCAACGACGACACAGCGTGCGGGGGTTAGCGCAGCTGCCGAGGCGCCCATCGCCATCATTAGTGACGTCATCGCCGGAGTTCGTTGAGTCCAGAAGTTGTTCTCTATGTGGCTAGTCTCCTCGCCGTCCACGACGACGGCTCTGATACCGACCCCGAGGTCGCTGGGAAGGCACGCCGGCGAATGAGTGGTGTAGATGACTTTCGCTGCTTGGTCCTGATTCGAAAGCATCTCGACGAGGTCGGCTTGAGCATTGATGTGCAGGTGATTCTCTGCTTCATCGATCAGAAGAATCGGCGGAACATCGAGCTCGCGGGAAGCGAGGAAAGCCGTGAGCGCAACGAATGACCTCAACCCCTGGGATCGCTCTTCGAGGACTGAGGCGAACACCTCGTCTTCTAAGAGGCCGATCCGAAGGGTCTTGTTCTCTACGTTAAGTTCCACAGCTAGTGATGATTGCTTCCAGGCGGCCGAGAAGTAAGCATTGAGTCTACGGTTCGCCTGATTCTTGAGGGTGTTGCGCCGTGAGACCTGGTTCGTCTCTACTGCGGCCACGAGGGCCGTGAGATCGAGGCCGGCGAGACGCGCCAGATTCGTGAGTGCGCGAGGCGTATTGTCCAGAAGGGTCTGGTCGAGCGTGTAGGTGGACTTCAAGTCGCGGTCGAGATCCGAGAACAACGCCATTGAAGGGACACGTTCGTACAGGCGCCCCCGAATGATTGGTTCTGGCGGCGGTGTAGCGAGCCATTCCTCGATCTGCGCCCAAGCCGATCTCAATGCCGTCGGGCTCGAGTATCCGACAAGATCTCGAAACAGATCCCGCCCCGTCGTCAGAAGCTCGTCTACCCCGCCGACGCTGCGCGCTCGCTTCTGAGCTTCGAAGTAGTCCGATAGAGCCGCGCCAAGTTCGTGAAGCTCCTCCGCGAGAGAACGACGATGTTCGAAGTCCTCCGGGCTCTCGTCAGCGTCTGGGTTCCCCGTGTCTAGCCGCGCGAGCTCCTCCAGTCTCGGAAGAGCAGCGCGAAAGGCGGCGACGTGTTCTTCTACTGCGCCGAAAGCGGTGTAGGGATACGGAACGACACCGAGTCTCGCCTGGCCTACTGAGGTGCGGGACAGCGTTAGGGTCTTCGGCGACGCCGCCAGGTTCAGGTCGTCCAAGAGGGCGAGATCACTGCGTTCGAGCTTGAAGGTGGCGGTGACGACGTCGTCATCATCTGCGACCTCCACCGCCCGGGATCGAGCTTCGAGAGGTAGCTCGAACTCGCCACTGACCATCTCGAGCGCCTTGAGCAAAGTGCTCTTACCCGCTTCATTCGGCCCAACTACTGCGATGAGTTTTTGGTCGAGCTTGATAGTCGAGTCGACGAGCCTCCCGACTCCCTGAATATGTGCGCGCAGCAGCCTCATCGGCGCTCCCCTCTCGCGTGTTTCGCCCACAGACAGCGGGGCACGCTATCCGCATCGTACGACATGCGGGCGGGCCGGGAGCGCTCGAGCGACGGAAGTTGTGACGCACGTCTCGCGGCGTCTTTGGCGGCTCAGTCTGATGCGGAGCTGAGGTATGTCACAGCTGCTACAGCCCCACCGGCGCCGACGCTACGGTTGAGGTCCGAGCCGGTGGAGAGTTCTATAAGACATGTCGAGTGTGCCGAAGGCGCTCGGCAGACTGGCGGGGCTCGAGTTTAGGATCAGTTCAAGCGTTATGAGAGGAAAGCATGAGCGGCGAGCCCACTGATTCGGATCGGCTCGACGACACCCTGAGGGCGCACGCAGAGGCGTGCCATTCGCTCTGGGAGGCATGGCTGGAGATCGCATCGCAGCTCGCCCACCCTGCACCTGTGACGGCGCCAGCATCGGGATACGCTCGCGCGTTTACCGCCAAGCATGCTGAGGCCCGGCCGAATATCGCATTCGCCGCTGGCCAGTACGCGGGGCGCTACGTGAGTGGCATGGGAGCCCACGTGCTAGGTCTCGCGGCCTTGGTCTCAGCGAGAGAGTTCCGATTGTCGTACTGGGCCGCAGTGCGAGCAGAGCTGGAGCTTGGTGGTCGCGTATGTTGGCTCATCGCGCCAGAGAAGAACGGGACGCTTCCTGAACCAGACGTGCAGGTCGCCAGAGCGCTCATGGAGACATTGGCCGATGCGCGTCGCCACGCAAAGAGAGCCAAGACGACCAAGCTGGCGCCGGAATCTCGGCGCTTCTTCAACGATGCTGTCGCGGAGGTGGAAGCGGACTTGACCGCCGTCTTCCCCGGGTGGGTTCTCAAAGGAATGCCGGAGGAGCAACAAGAAGAGGCGGACAAGTGGCAGATCCGAGGCGAGCGTTACGTCGGGCTGTCCGCAGGGGTGAAGAGGTTCGCTGACTTTGCTTTCGAGGGCGTGCCGGGTCTGTACGATCTCCTGTCTGCGATGGCGCATCCCTCAATCATTTCTCTCGGGATCCTCGCACCGGTACGAGTCGATGATGGTGTGGCTGTCGCCGAGTACTCACTCAAGCTCGAGGACTTGGAGTCGATTGTTCAACTCGCATGTGTAGCTTTCTACCGGGCAGCGATGCTCGTCGTGACGTACTTCGAGCTGGATGATTCGCCGCTGATGGCATGGTCAGCGGCGCGACTCAGCTGGTTCTCCAGCGCTGGGGAGTGATTCAGTACGGGGATCTCGCCCCACGTGCTAAGGAGCCTCACGAGCTCCAGGACCAGGCAACGTGACGGGCGTCCCGCAGCGCTTCCTCAAGCCGCCCCTCGTAGAGCAGCGTGATGTTGCGTGGCGGGTCCTCTTCGGGCAGTGCGACGTTCAACCACTGCGCCCACGTCCATCTTGCCCGTGGTTCCGGTCTCAAGGACGCGGAGAATGTCCTGGAGTCCATCGACGATCTTCCCGTCCTGGAGTTGGAATGCCGGGAAGAGGTCCACGTCGTCGTCGGTGTGCAGCATGAGAAGCTGCAGATCGTTCGCGGCCTTCATGACCTCGGCCTCCGTCCAACCGAGGGTGCGGGCCATGCTCGTCACCGTATAACAGGGGCCGACGATCTCGGCCCAGGGGTTCTCATCGGTCATGGTATCTCCACGGGGCCGCGGGTATGGCGGCGCACGACATCGTCGATGAGTTCTTCCAAGGTGCGGCGGCCCTCGACGTAGTCCCAGGCGTCGTGGACCGCGTTACGTGTCGGAACAAGGCCGTCGAGGCGGCAGGAGTGGAGCGCCTCGAGGACTCCGTCCAGCCGCTCCTCGCGCGTTCGGACGCCGTCGTCTTTACCCATCGGGGAACGCCGCTCCTCTCATCTGCTGGACCGTCGGGACGTCGAGGCGCAGTGTGCGCATGTCGAGGAACGCGAGGCTGCCCTGCATCGTGTCGCGTCCGAAGCTCGCCACGCGGCGCCCGTCCTTGGTCGCGCCGCCGGCGGCGACGTGCATGTGACCATGCATCAGCAGCTCTGGGCGGACGGCGTCCCAGACCTGGGCAACTCGCTCACGGGACTGCGCGGACTCCGCGAGCGTCTCGTCGGGGAACCCCATCGGGTTCGACCGCAGCACCTCTTGCACGGCGCGGACGGGCGTGCGGGCCGGCGACTCGTGTGTCAGCATCAGGTCAGCAGGCCCACCAGCGATGGCCGCAGCCACATGAGCGTCATCGATACGCTCATCGGGCCACCATCCAGCGCCTTCTCGTCGCCACAGCCTGTCGACGGAGGCCGCGCCGCCGAGCGACACCACCGACCGTCCGCCAATGGTGAGCCTGGCTGGCCTCGTCAGGAGCCAGGTGAGCTTCGACACTCGGACCGCCGAATCAGGGCGCTCATCGAGGAGCGGCGTGACATCCGGCCACGGTTCATGGTTGCCGAGCGTGACATAGATGCGGTCGATGTTCGTGTCGGCGAGGGCCTCGTCGACGAGCTCCGGATCCATCCACCAGTCACCGAGCTGCAGGATCGTCGTGACGTCCGGCGCCAACGCTGGCAGGACGCGAGAGAGCGTTCTGATCCAGCCGAGGTTGCCGTGCCAGTCGCCGCACACCGCCACACGCAGATCCGGGAGACTGATGGTCGACGCGTGTTCGAGCGCTCTCATCGTGCCCTCGCAGCCTGACGTGCACGAGACCGTTCTCGGAACGTAGGCCCGACTCGAAGGCTGCGCTCCACGCCTGGATCCCAGCTGATCCACCCGCCCCGCTTCCATTGGATGGCGACATGGAGGCGGAACGCGTGATGGATCGTGGCGCGCACCGGGTAGGTCAGGCCGACAGGCCACTCAGGGTGAAGAGGTTTGTCCACAAACAGCTCGGCGAACAGTTCGGAGAAGGTGGGACCACGCCCGGTGCGGCGACGCACACGCGCGATGAAGATCGCGGCCGCAAGCCCCAATCCATTTGCGCGTTCTTCGTCGGTGAGCGCGTCGAACGCCTCAAGCCAAGCCTCGGGAGCATCAACCTCCGTGGCGCTCCACCAGATCGGTCGGGGATCAGTCACTGCTACTCAACAATCGGGGTCGACCTGAACGGGACCTACGCATCGAGGCGACCCGGAGCCGATGCGCAGCGGCACACGTGCAGGTCGCGACGCGGGGCGCGTCAGTCGATGGAGTGAATGTTTCGTATGGCTGTGGAAATTATGCCATACCGATTAGGCCATACGCGCATCAGTAGTCGACAGGCTTGAAGTGTGGCCAGGCGTAGATTCGAACACTCCGAGGGGTGGCGTAACTACGCGGCCGCGATGGGCGTGAATCTGCAGGCCGCGCGTCATGCGCGAGGACTTTCGCAGGAGGACGTCGCATACCGCGCGCGGCTCACCCGTTACACCTACCAGAAGTACGAAAAGGGCGAATCCAAGCCCGGCGAGCCGATGAACCCGACGATTCGAACCCTCCTCGCTCTCTCGTGTGTGCTTGGGGTTGCTGTCGACGACCTTCTTCCGGATGTGGACCCCGACCTCCAGCTGCGGTAGTCGACTACGCGGACGGTCCTCACTAGGCCGTAGTCTGGCGCGATGGATCTCGACGACATGCGACGGCTGCCACTCGAGGACCAGGTCACGGTGCTTGTGGGCTTATCGGCCCGCCATGCGGTTGAAATGGAGGGCGCCCTCCGCTCGGTCTTGATGACCCTGGACCCCGACTTCGATCCGTCTGCGCGTCGGTGGTTCTCGGAGCTTATCCGAGCGTTTCGCCATCAGATCTCCGAGAACCCGGTCTTTTCTAAGGAGGCGCGTATCGCGAGCCTCTCGATAGCGACGAAGGCGCTAGATGCTTATGAGCGTCGTAGTAGCCATGTTCACGACTTGATGGTGCCCTATGAGGATGCGTCTATCGAGCGGTTCCGATTCGAACGAGACCACGATTATGCCCTCCAGCGAGAACCGGACATGCTGAGCGTCCCCGACCTGGTTCAGACCTGCGTCGACCTGATGCACGTCACGTGGCGGCTTCGCGGCGTGAGCTTCTACCTCCAAAAGCCAGACAAGAGAATCCTATGGAGCAGATTGCTGGGCGGAGAGTTCCAGGCGCGCTGGGATGGCTCTGCCCATCACTCAGAAATCATCCGCTAGGCGCAGCGGCACTACTCGGTCTGTTCTGAAGTGACAGCGTTCCCCCAGACCCAGCAGCGGAAGACGTGCCCTTGGGCGCGAAACTCGATGCCTGCGGCCAGCGGGGTCGAGCGGGCGATTCTGGCGTCAACGCGGATGGCTTCGGACCCGAAGTGCACCCAAGCGCGCACCGTTCTGTACGGCTGCGGGTAGATCGTGAGGGGGTGCTCTCGCAGGGCGACCTCCCGCTCCGAGAGAGATTGGAGCGGCCCCGAGCGAGCTGCCCGCAGAACCTCCTGGTGCTGCGCACGCATGTCGTAGTGCGCCGCCAATCGCTTGCTTGAACCCATGCCGGCACCCTCTCCCCGACTGTGGAACACTCTAGCAAGGTTAGAACATCTGTTCTATCATCGACACATGCAAACATCCGTCGCATATCCGCCTGCAACCATATGTATGGTCGACGACATCCCCGCGAGGATGATGTTCGCTGGGCTGCGGTGGCGGGTCACGGACATGCCTACGCGCTTGCGAGACTCGATGCGGAGTGCGCCGGCAGAAGCACATCGCGGTCTGTACGGCTGGCGATTCCAGGCGACGGAGGAGAACGGTCGTTCGCTCGTCTTCGACGTCTTCAAGGGACACGACGGGTGGCACGTACACCGAAGCTATGAGTGACGAGTGACGAACGCTCGGTCGACGAAGTTCTCCGGCAGCGCTACGAATTTGCGTGCTTCGTTCTGGAGGGCGTCACGCGGCCCGGCGACCCGAAGACCCGTTTGAAGAGCCCTCACATGCTTACTTCGCACTCGCCATCCACGATCTGCATAGGGCACAGTATCCGCGCGCTTCACCGTGAATAGTCGAGTGGCTGAGCATGTCGGAGCCTGGGTCGCGTGCACACGACCTGATCTGACAACGCTGCTCCAGCTATGACCTTCGGCGGAACTGTCGCCGCCGGACTGGCAGAATGAAAACCAGGTCCGGGCCGGCAGGGCGGAGTCACGCGAGTTCGAAAGGATGTGTCTTGAGCTCAATCGGCGCAGACGCTGACGCACGGTTTCAGCTCGTAGCCGACTGGTTGTTCGCGCAGCACGGACTCGATCCCGTCGATAATCACTGGGTCCCGGGCGCCAGCGCATCTGAGCTGATGCGCTTAGCGAACCTCGGCGCGTTGCTTGCGGCACTAATCCGAGGGTCGTTGTCCGCTACCTCCGTAGCATTCGCCGCGGACGCGATTCAGGATTGGCTTGATGTTCCTCTGACACCTCCACCAGCGGTCGTTGAGGCTACTCGGATGATTCTCGTGGAAGAGAAAGAGCAGGGGCTCGCGGCGATCTATGCGCGGCTTGTGTCTGCTCCGTCCCGGCGAACGCTCGGAACGTTCTTCACCCCGTCGCCGGAGGTCGACTGGATGATTAGTGAGTGGAGCCGACTGCACAAAGCGCCGCATGCGGTCATCGATGTCGGCGCCGGCGTAGGCGCGTATACCGCCGCTGCGGCCACGAGATGGCCGGAAGCTGGGATCTGGGCGGTCGACGTCAATCCGGTCACTCTAGGATTGCTGGCCGTCAGGGTAGTCGGGCAGTTCGAACTCAAGACGTCAGATGATGAACAGCCGGGTGTCCGCTTGGCGCTGGATGACTTCACTCGGTGGATGTCTTCTGTGTGGCCCCGCATTCGAGGCCCGCGGCTGATCCTTGGGAACCCCCCGTATACACGCCTTCAGCTCCTTCCTCAACGCGAACGCGACCGGCTTCATGAGGCGGGTGGCGGTCTATGTGGACGGCGTGCCTCGCTGTCGACGCTGATTGCAGCGCAGAGCTTGCTAGCTCTCGGTCCTGACGACGGCATGAGTTTGCTCCTTCCTGCACATTGGCTTGAGGCTGAGTATGCGAAAGGGTTGCGGAAAGAACTCTGGGCGTCGCAAACCCGCAAGGTGACGATGCGATTGTTCGACGACGGTCTGTTCGACGATGCGAGGGTCGACGCAGTGGCGCTGACGGTAGGGCCCGTTCAGGAGAGCCCCCAACCTCTCGAATGTCGAACAGACAACATCACACCGACGTTCGCAACGATGCAACGCGATGATGCCGTTCCCGCCGAGTTCCGATCCCTATTCACCTCGAGCCAGTCTGTTTCGGTAGAAGGTGGTGTTTGTCTTGGTGACGCGTTGGAGGTGCGTCGGGGCACAGCAACGGGGGCCAACGCCTTCTTTGCCCTCACAGCGGGGGAGGCTGAGGAGTTGCGGTTGCCTGTTTCTGTCCTGCGGCCGCTGGTGCGGCGGACTTTTGCGGTTCCGGACAGGGTTACGAAAGAGTGGCTGGAGGCTCGGCCGCGTTCGGAAAGGCATGTTCTTCTCGACATAACGGCTGATGATCTGGCTCTGTCCTCCGAGCTCAGAAGCTATGTGAAGTCGGGGGAGGACCAAGAACTCCCTGCTCGACATCTTTGTCGCGCGCGCCGGGACTGGCGTGTTCTTGGATCGGAGATCGTCATCCCGGATCTGCTCATCGGTCAGTCGACGCGAAGCGAGTTCCGCATTCTGGAGAATACCGGTGGTGCTGCAATCCTGAACAATCTATACGGGCTGACTTGGCGCCATCACGTCTCTGCAGGGGACCGCAAACGTGTCCTTCATTGGTTGAGATCCGACGCTGGTCAGCGGGCGCTCCGAGCCGGAGCTCGCTCACATGGGAGCGGGTTATGGAAGATCGAACCGGGTGCAGTGAAGAAAGTGCGCATCCCTGCAAAGATGTTCCGGGACACGACACTGCATTGACCGGACTCAGCCTTATTCCACCTAGTTCGAGGGTGGTGGTTGCCGAAAGAAGGCCTGACCGGAGACGACGGCCCCGGTGTCGTGATGTACATCAACTGCGCGCCAGAGTTTGTAGACCTCGCTTGGGGTTAACCGACCGACGAGACGGATCAGAGATTGCGCAAACGGCTCCACTGGAATTCGTCGTGCTCGGGCATACTTGGTGCCGTCTCGGTCATTCATCAGCAGAGGCAAGCAGTGCCGTGTCGCGAGTGCGACGATCTCGGCTTCACCTCCGTGCTGTCCTGTGTCTGGGGTTCCATCCATGTGACCATCCGTCGTAACCGGAAACGCGGTAATCGCCCCGTGCGGTAGTGCGCCGCCGCGCCGCATATATGCCAATGCCTTGTCGCGCTCTGGCTCATCCCGTTTGAGGAAGGGTACGTCCAGGAGAGCGGAGTGATGCCTCCCAATGAACGAGTCGATGGCAACGCGGACGTTCCGAGTGGTGGAACCGCTGCTGTGTTTCTGCGCTAGCTCGGCCCGAATCGTGGGGCTCGCAGCTACTGACCCACCGAAGGCCGAGGAGAAGTGCGTACTACCGCGGGCTAGAGCGCCAAAGCAGATCAAGTAACCAGTATCTGCCAGATAGCGGACCTCCCGAGTCATGCGTCTGGCTCGAGGCGGTGTCGCTCGGACTGCGCAACAAGCGAACGGAGGTCGGGATCCCCAGACGCTAGGTCAATCAGTGCCCACGGGTCATCGGCAAAGACCGGCCAGCCGTCGGCCTGCAATCGAACGGACTTGTCGGCGTCCGCGTCGATGGATAGCACTCGACCAGACGAGTCGTAAGCGACTACCGGCTGGTCGTGAGTGAGGGGAGCGAGATCAACACCTGCTGCATTCGCGAGCGCTTCGGCTCGGTCGGCAGACGAATCCCACTGGTACCTGTCGACGTCGACGAGCATCTGCTGGAGGCCCGCGCGCCACCATCGCCGTCCGAGAAAGTCGCTGAGTGGCCCGGTGTACGAGATTTCGTAGTGTCCGGCATGTGACGTCGCTGCGAGGCGAGCGAAAGACTCCTCTGTGATGCCGAGCAAGTTAGCGGCGTGCGACTGATCAAGCAAAAACGTTGGGTAGGGAAGGATCCGGTGAGCGAGCCAGCGCACCAGGCTTCGCCCATTCGTGTTCTGTGCGAGCGCGCGGGCTGGTGGACGGCAGTCTTCGATCTGCGCGCGTGCTGTGTCAGACCACCCCGAGTCGGGCAGAAGCAACCACCCTGCGCCGAAATCTTGACTATTCTGCGCCTCGTGCTGATGCGCACCCTGGGCGGCGCGGGCAAGTGCGATGAGGCGGTGACCAAAGTCCTCCGCCTCCCAGGAGAACACCCACTCGAGGTCGTGCTGCGCGGCCGTGAGTGCTTCCCGTCGCTCTTTAGGCAAGCCTTCCGCGATGCGCTCTAGCGCGCCGGTGTGGAGGGTCACCGCGGTCCGCTCGGGGTTCCCAGTAATGGCTGTGCGCGTCTGACTGCGAAATGAAGCCGCGACAGCGAGACCGTCGCGATTTCGGATCGAGGCTGGGGAGGATTGGTCACCCACGTCAGTCGCCGCTAGCCAGTCGTCTCCGAGAAACTCATCCACGCTCACCAAATCGATGTCGAGCAAGTCCTCTGCTTCGACACTGAACGGGTCGCGGACGACGAAGTCGGCGTGATCAGCGAACAGCGTTTCCAGCCCGCGTAGCCGCCCAGGCTGGTCGTCCACCAGCAGCACTTTGAGCTTGGGTGAGTGAGGCAACTCTTTCGATCCCTTCATCGATTCGGCAAGACTATTTCGACGGCGGTCGCATATCCCTGTTGAGGAGTTATGAACCGCACGGTTCCGCCGTACTCCTCGACGATCCGCCGCGTCAAGGGGAGCCCAAGGCCGAGTCCTTGACCCAGAACCATGTCAACGTCGCTGGTGGTTGTCTCGAAAGGACGGAACCATCGTTCAGCGTCAACCTCCGCGACCGCGACCCCTGTGTTTGAGATCACGAGTTGCGTCGAGTCAGCGCTGGATCGGCCTGCGATGTCGACACTTCCGAACTCCCCGCCCGTTCCGGGCGCGGAAGCAGCCTTGATGGCGTTGCTGAGAATGTTCGTGAGGATGACGTTCATCTCGGCGGGGAACATCGGAAGAGTCTTCAATGTCTTAGGCGTCTGGTCGGCGATGTTCACGTGGCGCGACTGCGCAGAAGCGGTCAGAAGGCGCATGGCCGTCGCCACACGATCAGAGACGATCTGGCGGCTCCGACGCCGTCCCGTCTCAGCACCGAAACTGTCGGACAAGTAGACGGCCTGGCGTTCAAGTGACGCGACGACCTCTTTCGATGCGTCTCGGGTCGCTCGCACCGAACGGGCGACAGATGTGGTGAGTGTGTCGTCGGAGAGCAGCTTGTCGAGAAGTGCCGTTACTATGCGCGCTTGACCCAACACGCCATTGACTTCGTGAACGAAAGCCCCGATCTGCGTGCCGAGACTTGCCAGCACCCGTAGCTGGGCCTGTTCGTCCTTCACGAGATCGTTCGCAGCGCGGAGTTCCTCCATGGCAGTGCTGACGATCTTCACATGTTGGCTAAACGCCTGGGGGTCCGCCTTCGCATCGTCTGCTCGGAGAGCCGCCGCGGCCTCTGTTCCAGCGGCGAGCCAGCGGTTCAGTCTGGTGGAGTCACGCGACTGACCCGTCGAGTCCTCCAAGTACGGTGTCGTTTCGAGCAAGGACGCAATCTCTCGCTCGCGTTCTTCTGCCTTCTTCGTGAGATCATCTTGACGTGCAGATTCACCGATGGCGGCCCGATATCGAACGCTGAGTTGCATTCCTCGACGGACATTCTCGATGAGATCGGTGAGTGCTTCGCCTGGAAGGAAGCCCTCTCTGTTCACCACCATCTCCAGCCCGTTGCTCTGCGCGTCGTGTAGGTAGACGCCGCCGAAGTAGTTCGCGTTTGGGAGGAGGAAGGTGCGCTCGTCTCGTGCGTCACTGCCGATGCCGTCGTCTGTGACCTCGAGGGAGGCGCGGCGCGAATAGTCCGCATCCAGTCCCAGCCAGTCATTTCTTGGCGTCCCATACGGGAGCACGCGGAAACCCTCCATGAACAGTCGGATGCCGGCTGCCTCGTCACTGAATCGCTTGAGAATATCGGGCAACGTCCTCTTCTTACCTGCGGAGCCGTCCCTGGCGAAGACTCGGGCGACGAAGAGCGGTCCGCGCGAGGACCGGGCGTAGCTGAAGTCGCGTACCTCAGCATGGGGGTTTGCCTCTCGTGTGTCACGACCCGGGGTGATTCGATAGCGAACTTCGTGGGCGCTGCGCCCGTCGATCTCAATCATCCAATTCGCGTACGCCAGCAAACTTGGCCACTGCGGGTCGCTGCCAGCGAAATCCCCGGACAGCTCGACCGCAAAACCAGGGTCATTCGACGAGGTATCAGCTACATCGATCTGACCCAGCAGGCTGTCTCCGGGGAAAGCCCTTGTACTAGGAGGAGAGATCAACGTTTCATCAGGCCTCGTCGACCGCACCTCGTGCAGGAAAGACCTAAGCTGCGCGCCGCGCCAGGGGCTGAACAGGTGCCCGATAGTCAGCACTGTGGCCGACGCCGGTCGCGCGGGCATCTCAACGAGAGAAATTTCCTTCGCCTGTTCGATGCTCTCCGTGCTCTTCTCGATGGCTTCCCAATTGATGGTCGCTCGAAATCCAAGATCCTCGGCAGACCGGTCAGGCAGGGAGAGGTCCGGGTTCGACTCCAACGACAAGGATCGCCCGAGCTTGTGGGCGGAGAGCCGACCGATACCCTTCGCCCCGGTGTAGCGGCGGTGAAAGAGCGGACTTTTCCTCTCCCCACCTTCCTTGCTACGACCGGCAATCCGAAGGAACTTATCCGTGAAGTCTGCGACGGTCATACCGTGGCCATCGTCACTGACGGTAATGAGACCGTGCGAGGTCAGCTCCTCCGCGTGCAGAACCACGCGAGTGGCATCCGCGTCGTAGGCATTCTTGATGAGCTCGACTACAGCAGTGCTGTCACGCCCGACGAGAAGGGCACCGAGTTCGCGCAGCAGATGGGTATCGACGGAAAATGCGAGATTCTGGTCAGCGGGCTGCTCGGCGGGGTTCGGTTGCGCCATGTCTTGAAGCCTAGGGGATCACCGGCAAGAGAGCCGGGTTCGTTGATCTTCCAAAACCCCTACCAAGATCCGCCCGATCCCGCCCCGTGTCAACGGAGCTTTGATACCCGATTAGCCTTCAACTCGTTTCAGTGGCGAAGTCACTTAGAGAACAGGTGGGAGGAGAGGGTTAGGGTCATGCACAGACCGCGCATGTCAGGACGGGACGGACAGCACTCCCCGTCTGACCGCTGCCCGACGAGTCTGCTCCCGGAGGCCGGGCGACGCATCATCAAGCAGCGACGGTCATCGCCGCTCACAAGTCGGCGCTATGAGCTCTGCCGCGCTCATGACGCCAAGGACCAGGGTCGGCCTGCGAACCTCCAGAGCACTCAGTCAGAACGGGTGATACCCCACGATTCTGGAAGACGAGATCGAACGTTGGTTCGGCGATGGAACATCGGCCCCAGGGGGAACTTGCAGCATCACACGTGGTGTGGCGCGAGAACGCACCGGGAGGCGCGCGGCGAGAAACTGTAGGCTCAGGGACTTATGAAGAGGACACCAGGAGGGCGGCTCGAGCTCAGTGGGTGTGATGAGCGTTGAAACGTACCTCGCGGAAGATGGAACCGGCTCGTTCAAAAGCTGGTACGTTCCCGATCTCTTGCCATCCGAAATAGCGGACATTTGCCTAGCGTTCGTCTTCGAGTCGCCGTACGTCGATGAGGTGGCTGCCGGCGTCCCAATGGTCGGAAAGGCTGGGCAACTCGCGCTCGAGTACATCCTTGGCTCGCAAGCGAACGGGCGCAGTCTTGGCCGCGTGGTGGAGGCGCAGCACCGTGAAGGGAACTCGCGCATCGCCATTCTGAATACGAGCAAAGTCCCGCTCGAATCCGTCATGGACCCGGGCGAGACAGATCTCGGCGAGGCAGACTGGATCCTTCTCGATAAGGTCCGCCGCTCGAACGCGGCGACCGCCACAAGCATGATGCTCGCGCAGGCGAACAATGCCGGACGTGTGTTGCGCGACAACCTAGAGCGTCGCGTGAATGACCTCAACCTCTCACCTGACGCGACGCTGGTGGCGGGCGGTGTGTGTGCTCAGCGCTTTGTGCGTTCGTTCACGGTGAAGTCGGGTCGGGCGCCCCTGAACGTGCCACATCCCGCGCGCAGGAATTGGCAAAACGCCCCGACGCACGCAGGCCTGCTTGAGGTGCGCAGGCTGTTCTTGGCATCTTCCTGACTACGCCGAGCGACGGTAGTTTCCGAGGTCCACAATTGGAGCGATGGGCGCGTCCTCGGTAGGGCCGAGAACTGGCTCGGCGAGCGGCGCGGTCTGAACTGTCGACTCACCCTCCTCGGGGAGCTTCGCGCGATGGAGGTGCTTGGCGGCGAAGGTGCGCATCCGGGTCAGGTCTTCGGGCCCACGTGTCGTCCACCACCACTTGCCGAGTGGCGAGATCACTTCACGGTAGATCCAGCGGGTGAAGTCCTGAGCGTCCGCGTCCCGCCGTGCACGTACCTCTTCGAGTCGACGCTGTTCGCGAATCTCGCGAAGTCGTGTCTCACGTGCCTGGTCTTCGGCGGCCAACGAAGCCCCGGTTGGGACAGGCCGAGGGTTGCGGTACTGCTTCACGAACGGGCCACGGGCGCGTGCCCCACCTGTGCTGAGCATGTCGTCTGTGATGGGTTCGCCGTCATCGTCATGCGTTGGTATCGACACGAGCACGTCCCGTTCGTTCGGTCTCGAGCTCATAGAATCTTCGGGCATCGCTCCTCCAACTACGTGAAGTCGAGCATATTGCTCTGATCGACATCCGTACCTCGGAATTCGCCGCGAACCGTTGTGCGCTACTCTCGGGCGACGATAAGTAGCCGAAGCAAGGACTTGTCATGGGGAATGCGAAGAACGAGAAGCGCAAGCGACGTGAGCAGCGAGCGATAATCGAAGCCACCGAGTTTTGGCACGGAGGAGCAGCAGGTCGTGAACCTGGGGATACTCTCCTCAGCCCGCTTCTTACTCATGACCCCACGAGCGTGTCGACGACAGGCATGCCTGAGGCGCGCGCAGATCGCGTGTATTTCACCACAGACCGCGAACTCGCTCGAGTCTATGCGTCCATTGTGCAGACGCACGCGGGTGCCAGCGCCGTGTATAGAGTGCTCCCGCTGGGGGAACTCGAACGAGACCCTGACTACCCAACGGTCGGTTTTCAGAGCGCGAAGGCGTCCGTGTTAGAGGTCGTCGAGCGTGATGTCGTGATGTCGGTCGAAGAGCGGGGTATCCGCTGTCAGCCTTACGAGCTCTATACGGACGGACGAAATGTGCACGACGAGACCGGGCGTCTTCAGCTCGCGCCCGGCTGGGACCTACTCGGCTTCGACCAGAAGTACATCGACAACAACTTCGCACCGTGGACGTCCTACGAGGACGCTGGACTGCAATTGCTCGCGGCGTCTCGTCGGAGCGGGAGCCACACCAGTTAGGACGTCGACGCACCCGTTCTCGCCACCAGTGTGAGCCGGTCGCACCTGTCGCGAAGAACCGCTCTCTCTCCTGTGAGGCACGAACTCAGGCCGCTAGCGCAGGTGCTTTCGCGCTGAAGTACCATCGCTTTTCCCAGCGGCCTAGATGACATCGCATCCGCGCCTAGACAGCTAAAACGAACGCTAGTGGCTGGCTCGCGTCACAGCCATGAACAGCCCAGAGAACGGCTGGGTCCTCGTCACACTGATGACGGCTGGTCTGGTGGTGCTCATCTGGGCCGTCGCGGGTCCTGCGCTGACCTCGCTGTTCGAGCAGGCGATCCAACGGGTCTCGGGACTCTGAGGTGTCCGACGGCCTCCGATTCGGTGATGATCGCGGCTCCAGTCCGGTGGAGTTCGTGTTGGTGGGGACGCTGCTCACGGCCTTGACTCTCGCGGTCCTTCAGGTCGCGTTCGCTGTCTACGTGCGCAACGTGGTCCACGATGCGGCGGTCGAGGGCGCCTACTACGCGGCACTCGCCGATACCGCACCGGAAGAAGGCGTCGAGCGCACCAGGGGCGTCATCGCCCGGACGATCGGCGCGGCCTATGCCGAAGACGTCCGGATCGGCACCTCTGGGTCTGCACCGTACGACACGGTCGACGTGCGCGTCCGCACCACCTTCCCGTTGCTCGGGCTGATCGGAATCCCTCTCGCGATGGAGGTGGAAGCGCATGCGCCGGCCGAGGCTTTCGGTGAATGAGGATGGTTCGGCGGCGCTCGAGTTCATCGCCGTCGGTGTCATCCTCCTGGTTCCGCTGGTCTATCTCGTGATCGCGCTCGGAGCGATCCAGGAGCAGACGCTCGGAGCGGAGGCTGCGGCTCGTCACATCGCGCGCGTGATCTCGCGAGCCCCAGATGCTGTGACGGCCGCAGAGCGGAGCGACGCCGTGCTCGCGGGGATCGTCGACGAGTACGGCCTCGACGCTGATGCGGTCGAGATGACGCTCGTCTGCACTCCAGCGGTGGTCGAGTGCCCATCGGCCGGGGCGACGATCATCGTCACTGTCGCCACGCGCGTGCAGCTTCCGCTTGTGCCGGAGATGCTCGGTCTCGATCGTGCGACGGCGGTCCCTGTGCAGGCCGAAGCGGTGCAGAAGGTGTCGCGGCTGTGGGGCGCGGAATGACAGTCCACGCTCGAACGATGAACAGGCCCGTCGGCGGGCACGACGAAGGGAGCGTGTTGCTCCTCACCCTCGGTTACGTGCTGCTCGCGCTGGCGGTGATCTTCGTCTGCGTCTGCGCCACGGATCTCTACATCGCCCAGAAGCGACTGGACGCGCTCGCCGATTCTGCCGCGCTCGCCGGTGCGGACGGGTTCGCCCTGGTCGTGAGCGATGGCGGCGTGCGGGCCGAGCTGACGGATGCCGGTGTCGAGGAACAGGCCGACGCTCTGGTGGCCGCACTGCCGGGGGAGGCGTCGATCACCGCGGCAGGAACACCTGACGGCGTCACGGCCCTGGTCACCGTCGCCGCGGATTGGCATCCGCCGTTGGTGTCCGTGTTCGTGCCCGACGGCGTTCCGCTGGAATCGAGCGCCACCAGCCGCACGGCTCTGCGGTGACAGGATCCTCGGCTCGGCCAGGGTGCGCAGGCGCGGCTGAGAGGCCTCGAATGCTGATCGAGGTCCAGGCAGAGCGAATCCAGGCTCGCGGAGAAGTCCGTCTATGTGTGTTCGGCGAGCTGCCGTGGTGTTTCCCTCCTGCGGATCGCGCGGCTGACTCCGACCGTCAGCAGTGCGAGCAACACGGCGCCCACGCCGACGAAGACCAGCGACCGGGTTCCGGCAATGGCGATCTGAAGCGCGCCCAGCGCCGACCCGAGAGTGATGCCGATGTTGGATGAGGAGACGAAGAGGCTGTTGCCGAAAGTGGGCGCGTCGGCGGACTCGCGGGCGATGAGCGATTGGCCGAGCAAGAGCCCGCCGGAGTGCAGCAGACTCCACGGAATCACGAGTAGCGACATGGCCCAAGCGGACGGCGCCACCGCATACATCACGAGATACAGCAGCAGGTAGCCGCCCAAGAACCACAGCAGAGTCGCGAGCAGACCGCGCTTGATCAGTTGCGCAAAGGCGAGGTTGCCCGCGACCATGACGAGACCGAAGAGCATGAGCAGCGCGCCGATCGTGAGCGAAGGGATGCCGCTTACGCCGCCCAGATAGTCGGCGAAGTAGCTGTAGGTGGAGAACATGGCCGCAAACACGAGTGTGACGACAGTCAGCTGAAGCCAAAGCTGAGGGCGGCGCAGGATCTGCACCTGTTCTCCGTAGCTCAGGTGTTGCTCGGACGGCATCGTCGGCACCCAGAGAGCAATTCCGATGAAGGCGAGCATGTTCACCAGGGCGGCGATGCAGAACGCGACGGGCACCGAGGCGCTGCTGGCCAGGAACGTCATGGCCGGAACCCCGAAGGCAAATCCGACGGTGACTCCGGTGAACACACGAGCGGCCGCGCCCGCTTCCTTGCCCGGCTGCGCCAGCGCGGTCGCGGCGGTGAGGGCTACCGCGAAGTAGATGGGATGCAGGAGGGCCGGAACGATGCGGAACACCACCAGCACGGGGAAGCTCTCGGAGAACGCGTAGACGATGTTCGCGAGCGCGAAGACTGCCATGGTGAGCAGGAGGACCGTCTTGCGATTGAAGCGAGAAGCCGCGAGCACGCCGAAAGGTCCGCTCACTGCGACGACCAGGGCAAAGACGCTCACGAGCAGCCCGGCCTGCGAAATGGACACGTCCGCCCGGTCGGCCAGCTCAGGAAGCACGCCCACGATGCCGATCTCGGTGGTGATGATGCTGAAGACGCCAAGCGCAAGCATGGCGCTGGCCAGGAAGCCGTGTTTCATGAATCTCCATATTTAGATTAATAGATACGTTAGACCGAGGGTGCCCTCGCCCGTGGTGCCCGGGCTTGCGGCTAGAGGGACTGTCCGATGCGGTCGGCGATGGTGCGGATTGCATCCTCATCGCGCCGGTAGTAGGTCCAGCGACCCTCGCGGTACGAGGTCAACAGGCCGGCGGACTGAAGGGATTTCAAGTAGGTCGAGGTCACCGACTGCGAGATCTTGGTCGCCTTCTGAATGTCTTGAACGCAGACGCCATCCTCGATGCTCAGGCCCAAGCCCCGGTACTGCTTGTCGTCGAAGTGCGCGTGGGGCTCCCTGAGGAGGTCGAGGATGAGGCGCCGCGTATCGTTGGCAAGGGCTCGGTACACGACTCCCAGCGGGACTTCCCTCGCAGATGCGGCATTCATATATCTAGAATAACAGATGTAATTTGCGCTCCGGAGTTCGTAGTCTCGAGGCGATGCGCGGAGCGGGCAGGTTCTGACGGATGGCCATTCCAGGGATCCTCGCTCGGCCGCGACCGGGGTCGATGGCCCCGCCGGATGTCGCGGCGCTGGAGCGACAGGATTCTCTTCTCAGCGTGGATCGCGCAGCTGCGCGATCAGTCCATCGAGCCGCGGCACGAGCTGCGGAGGTACCTCCGCCGGCAGGGCGTCGACCGGCCACCACCTGACGTCTTCGGACTCATCGCTCACGGTGAGTGCGGCTTCGCGGTCGACGACGACCGCGATCCCGATATCGAGGTGTGAGGCGCAGGCGCCGAAGCGGGACGACAGAGCGTGATGGTCGAGATCGTAGGCGAGCGGGGCGGTCATCGGCTCCACGACGATGCCGGTCTCCTCGCCGAGCTCCCGCAGCGCTCCGGTCACGACAGAAGCATCCTCGTCCTCGACGTGACCGCCCGGCTGCACCCAGAACTGCCCCTTGCGGTGGAAGACGAGCAGGGTGTGCTGGAGCGAGGCATCGAACACGACGCACGATGCGGTGAGGTGATCGGGGCCGGAGTCCCGATGCACCGGACCGCCGTCTGCGCTGAAGAACGAGGCGAAATCTGCCTGCGCATCACGGTCTCGCGCCGAACGCGGCACGAACGTCGCGACCAGGCGGTGCGCATCGGCCTCCAGATTCGGGATCATTCCTGTTCTCCCTCCGACGAGTCGTCGCTGGAATCTGGTCGCGCCCGTGGGACGAACTGTGGGATCCAGCGCAGGAACCCGAGCGCACCGATGAGGCCGACCACTCCCATCGTGGCGGCGGCGAACGGCAGCGCTGCCACTGCCGTGATGGCCGAGACGAGGAGCGGGGCGATCGCGCCACCGGCATCGGTCAAGGTCCGCCAGGATCCGAGGAAGGCCGCGGGCTCCCGTTTCGGGGCGACGTCGGCGCCGAGAGTCAACAGGATGCCGCTGGACAGGCCGTTTCCGACGCCGAGGACTGCGGCGAACATGCCGAACCACAGCACCGCAGCATCCAGATCGTGCGTGAACGACAGTGCGAGGAAGCCTGCGCCCATGAGCACCATCGCGGGCATCGCCGCCCAGAGCCTGCCGAACCGGTCCATCACCTGGCCGCTCGCATAGAAGAGTGCGAAGTCGATGGCACCGGAGACGCCGACGACGAGGGCGATCGTCGAAGCATCCAGCCCCAGCGACAGCCCCCACAGCGGAAGGACGACCTGTCGCGCGGAGCGGACGGCGGAGAGCGATGCGGCGGCGATTCCGAGGCGTCCGAGCACGGCGCGCTGCCGCCACATGGTCTGGAAGATCCCGACGCGTTCGATCGTCGGGATCGACCCGCTGACCGCTTCGCCGGAGTCCTCGATGTAGCGCTCTCGGGTGCTCGACGGTACCGGAGGGATCATCTTCTCCGGGTCGGGGCCGAACAGGACGAGCAGCACCATGACGACCAGACATCCGAGGAAGAACCAGATCGCCGCGCTCTCGCTGCCGAACAGCTGCAGGAGCCCCGCGGCCACGAAGGGCCCGATGAAGATGCCGAGGCGGAAGCTGCCGCCGAGCAGCGAGAGCGAGCGCGCACGGAAGGCGACCGGCACGCGGGTGGTCATGAATGCGTGCCGAGCGAGACCGAAGGCCGCTGCACAGATTCCGAGGAGGAAGACAGACGCCGCGAGCACACCGAGGGAGGGGGCGAAGACCATTCCGACCCCGGCGATGATCGCGATCACGCCGGCGATCACCATCGTGAACCGCTCTCCGATGCGCCCGACCGCCCATCCGGCGGGGAGATTTCCGCACAGCTGGCCGATGACGAGGGCGGAGGCCACGAGCGCGGCGAACGCCACGTCGGCGCCCATCGATACCGCGAGCACCGGGATGAGCGGGATCACGGCGCCCTCGCCGAGTGCGAAGAGGATCGTCGGCAGATACACCATGGGCCCGAACTGCCGGAGGACCGTCGAAGCACTGCTCACGTCTTCACGCTACTCCCCGCCGTTCGGCTTCGAAGACGACGACGTCCCCGCACGGGCAGGCGGCACGTTAGGCTGAGGTGTCATGCTCGAACTAGATCTCTCCGCCGAAATCCAGGCGCTCAGGCACACCTTCGGCGACATCAGCGAGGTCGTCGATGTCCCTCACCTCCGCGACGAGATCGCGAGGCTCAGCGAGGAGGCCGGCGCCCCCGACCTCTGGGACGACACCGAGCGCGCGCAGAAGGTGACCAGCGCCCTCAGCCACCGTCAGTCGGAGCTTGCCCGGGTCACCGGGATCGCTCAGCGTCTCGACGACCTCGAGGTGCTCGTCGGCCTCGCCAACGAGATGGGTGATGAGGACTCCGCACAGGAAGCCCGCACCGAGCTCGCAGCACTCACCGACCTGATCAACCAGCTCGAGGTGCAGACGCTTCTCGACGGGGAGTACGACGAGAGAAGCGCGATCATCACGATCCGCTCCGGCGCCGGCGGCGACGACGCCACCGACTTCGCTGAGATGCTGATGCGCATGTACCTGCGCTGGGCCGAGCGGCACAAGTACCCCGTCAAGGTGATGGACACGTCCTACGCCGAAGGAGCCGGCATCAAGTCGGCCACGTTCGAGATCGACGCGCCCTACGCCTTCGGCACCATCTCGGTCGAGGCCGGAACGCACCGCCTCGCCCGCATCAGTCCGTTCGGTTCCGCCGACAAGCGCCAGACGTCGTTCGCCGCGGTCGAGGTCATCCCGCTCATGGAAGAGGCAACCGAGGTCGACATCCCGGAGAACGACATCCGGGTCGACGTCTTCCGCTCGTCCGGTCCTGGTGGACAGTCGGTCAACACCACCGACTCCGCCGTTCGCCTGACGCACCTCCCGACCGGCATCGTCGTGTCGATGCAGAACGAGAAGTCGCAGATCCAGAACCGTGCCGCCGCGATGCGCGTGCTGCAGACCCGCCTCCTCCTGCTGCAGAAGGAGCAGGAGGCAGCGAAGAAGAAGGAACTCGCCGGCAACATCACGGCGAGCTGGGGCGACCAGATGCGCTCCTACTTCCTCTACGGTCAGCAACTCGTGAAGGATCTCCGCACCGGGCAGGAATCCGGCAATCCGGCCGCAGTTTTCGACGGCGACCTCGACGACTTCATCTCCGCGGGCATCCGCTGGCGAAAGCGCAAGATCGAGGACTGAGTCCACGAAGAAGGCCCCGGAGAGTTCCGGGGCCTTCTTCGTTGGTGCCATCCGTCAGCGGTTCGCGCCTTTGAGCGTGCCCGTCACGTCTTCGTAACTGAAGAGGATGCACTGCACGGTACGGTCTGACGCTCGCGCCCAGGAGGACTTCGTCGGCTGGTAGTAGTAATAGTCGAGCTCTGACACATCGTAGGAGACGCCGACGTAGGCCTCGAAAGCCGCCAGGCAGCCGTCCGATGCCACGACACCCAGCGCGTCATCGCCGGGGAACTCCCCGTCGTCGACGTCGAAGATCAGGTACACCTCGTCGGTATGCGGCTGGTCGCAGGGAACCACAGGCAGCTCGAAGATCACGTCTTCGTCGCTGTACTCGACCAGGGGGATGCAGTCGCCCACTTCGAGATCGTCGAAGGGAACCATCTCGGCTCCCTCGATCGAGGAGGGATCCTCGCCTTGGGCGGAAGAGCCGCCATCCGCCGGAGGACGATCGCTGGGGACGGCGAGCGGACCACCGTCGTTCTCCGAGAGCGACGTCGTCGCCATCACGATGAATGAGATCGCGACAGCCAGGACGGCACCGATCACGGCGACGGCCAGACCGGTGATCCCCGGCCACTTGCGTCCACGCAGGAACAGCGAGACGAGCGAGAGCACGAAACCGACCGCGAGGAGGCCCCATCCGGCGATCGCGATCACCGGGATGCTGGCGCACACGACCCCGATGACGACGGCCACCAGACCGATGATGCCGACCACCGGTATGCCAGCCGCGGGTGGCGTCGACGGTGCGACCGGCCAGGGGGCAGCAGCGGATCCGGCATAGGCCGGGTACGTCGAGCCGTCGGCGATCGATGCCTGGGCGGGGGCAGAGGGCATCTGGGCGGCGAGCGTGTACGGCGGAACGAACGGGGCGGACTCGGCATCGGCGGACGGGGGGACAGGCGCGGCGGGGGCGCCGGTCACGACAGGTGCGGCAGCGTCGACAGGAGTCTCCTGCGCCGGCGTCGGTTCGGAGACCGTCGACTCAGCTGCGGTCGTGTCAGCTGCGGTCGACTCGCTGCCGGGTCCCTGCACGTCGGTGACGACATGCTCGGTCCACTGCAGCCCGTCCCACCACCGTCGGTTCCCGGAGCCGTCGTCGTACCAGCCGGCAGGTATCGTCATCAGGCGTTCCCGTGTGTCTTTCTCGGTCGTTGAATGCGTGGTGAGGTCATTCTCGCTACGCCGGCCGAATCGCAGAAGTTAGGCCGTCATGATGACGGTAGCGGCGCTGAGGTCGGGATGTCGACCGACAGGGTGCCGGATGCTCCGGCGAAGAATGAAAGAAGGCCTCGGGAGTGAACCACTCCCGAGGCCTTATTCACGACGTGGTCGTGTCAGGGAACGAAGCACGCAGAGATGGCTTCGGTGTCTCCGAGAGCCTCGGCCAGACCATAGGCGGCGTCGGCATCGGTGAGCGTCCCATCGCTGTCTGCGATTGCGCGCAACGTCGCGTTGTCGAGGTCGGAAGCCACCAGCACGTCCGAGAGGCAGGTGATCTGCGGCTCCGTGTAGCCCTCGGTACCGGTCTCGGCCAGGATCGTCGTCAGGCCGACGGCTACCTCGGCAGAGGTCGGGCGAACGCCGACATCTGTTCCCTCGGTCTCGCTCGGCGCGGTGGCCTCGATCGACGGAGATGAGGTGGGCAGGTCGTCGATCTCGCTGCTCACGCCCTGTGCGATCGCGAAGAGGAACACGAACGACATCACGATGCCGATGATCGTGCCGACGACGGCCAGGATGAGTCCGGTGATGCCTGGCCACTTCTTGCCCTTGAGGAAGAGCGAGATGAGGGAGACGACGAATCCGGCGGCGAGCAGGATGAAGCCGACGAATCCGATCAGCGGGATGAACACCAGGATCGTTCCGAGTGCGGACAGGCCGAGGCCGACCAGCCCCAGGACCGAGAGCTTCTTCGGGGCCTCCTGGCCGGGCTGTCCGTAAGGCGCGGCGGCCGGATAGCCCTGCTCGGTCGTCGGATACACCGGCGTGCCGGGGTATCCCTCCGCAGGCTGTGCCGGGGCGGCGGCCGCGTACGCCGGTGCTGCATAGGCGCCGAGGTCGTCGCTCAGGGGAGTCGTCGCCGCTGTCGCTCCCGGAGCGTCGAACGCGCTCGGCTCGTCGAGGCCCGCATCGACGGACGGTGTCTCGGGGCCGACAGCCTCGTCGGAGACGCCGGCGGAAGCCGCGGTCTCCGGGGCGAAGTGCTCGGTCCACTGCTGGCCATCCCACCAGCGCTGACGACCCGATCCGTCGTCGTACCAACCTGCAGGTGTCGTCATGGGTCCCCCTTGAAGAATGCGGCGGCTACTGTGTGCAACCGGCATATTCATGTATAGCAGTGGGCGGTGACCAGACAGGGCCTACCGCATGGGGAGCAATCCCCATCGGATCCGGAGGCGGAAGCGCCAGGCGGGGTGTCGCTCGCGGCCAGGCGAGAGCCCGCGCTTAGGCTCGTAGCGCCATGATTCGGTTCGAGAACGTCACGAAACGCTACCGCGGAACGTCGAAGCCCGCGCTCTCCAGTGTCGACTTCGAGGTGCAGCGCGGGGAGTTCGTCTTCCTCGTCGGCGCCTCGGGTTCCGGCAAGTCCTCCTGTCTGCGCCTCATCCTGCGTGAAGACGTGCCGACGTCAGGACGAGTCGCCGTCCTCGGGAGAGACCTGCGCGCGCTCGCCAACCGCAAGGTGCCGTACTTCCGTCGCCACATCGGGTCGGTGTTCCAGGACTTCCGGCTGCTGCCGTCGAAGACCGTGTACCAGAACGTGGCATTCACGCTGCAGGTCACCGGGTCATCACGCGGGTTCATCCAGCAGGCCGTGCCGGAGGCCCTCGCCCTGGTCGGCCTCGACGGCAAGCAGAAGCGGATGCCGCACGAGCTCTCCGGTGGTGAGCAGCAGCGCGTCGCGATCGCGCGCGCTCTCGTCAATCGCCCGCAGGTGCTGCTCGCCGACGAGCCGACGGGAAACCTCGACCCCGCCACCTCCGTGGACATCATGCAACTGCTCGCCCGCATCAACGCCGGTGGCACCACTGTCCTGATGGCCACCCACGAAGCCGGCTTCGTCGACCAGATGCAGCGTCGCGTGATCGAGCTGCGCGATGGTGAGATGGTTCGCGATGAGGTGCACGGCGGCTACGGCGACACCTCGAACATCCCACGACTCGTGCCGGAGGAGGTGCGCGGTGCCGCCGCCGCCGCCGCGCTCACCGCCGTGCAGGAAGTGCAACGACAGACGGCGGACCTCTCCGTGGTCCGCGCCGCTCTCGCGGAGGAACTCAGCACGCAGCGCAAAGCCGCAGCCAGCGCAGCCCCGACCGTCGACCGCGACGGGGAGACGGTGATCCCGCCGGCCCCGCGCACCGTCGAGCCTCCTGAGCCCGCCCGCTCGCCTGAGCCCGACGCCGCGAACGTCGTGGAGCCTCCCGCCGCCGTCGAGCCGCCGGCAGTCATCCGGCCGCGTACGCACCCGATCACGCTGCCGACGGTCGACGTCGCAGAACTCGGAGTCGCTGATCGCCTCGGACTCTCCGACGAAGACGACGAGGAAGTGGGCCCGACCTCATGAGAATCGGCCTCATCCTGACCGAAGCTCTTGGTGGGCTTCGGCGAAACATCTCGATGGTGATCTCCGTCGTGCTCGTCACGTTCGTCTCCCTGACCTTCGTCGGCGCAGCGATCCTGATGCAGGGGCAGATCGGCGTCATGCGCGGCTACTGGGCGGAACGCGCCCAGGTGGCGGTGTACATGTGTTCAGCCGTCTCGGAATCCGACACGTGCCTCGACGGCGCCGCGAGCGAGGAACAGGTCGCCGCCGTACGAGCACAGCTCGAGGGTGATGCGCTGAAGCCCCTCATCAGCTCGATGTCGTTCGACACCAAGGAAGAGACTTACGCCAAGCTCGTCGACCAGCTCGGAGCAGACCAGGCGAGCGTGCTCACACCTGACCAGGCATTCGAAGTGTTCTTCGTCACGATGAAGGATCCAGGGCAGTCGCAGGTGCTCGCTGAGGCCTTCAGCGGGCAGAACGGCGTCGAACAGGTCAAGGATCAACTCCAGTACCTCGAACCCCTGTTCTCCGCGTTGACGGTGGCGACGTACATCGCGGTCGGCATCGCGGTACTGATGCTCATCGCGGCGACGCTCCTGATCGGCACGACCATCCGATTGTCGGCGTACGCGAGGCGCAAGGAGATCGGCATCATGCGCCTGGTCGGAGCCTCCAACCGCTTCATCCAGACGCCGTTCGTCCTCGAGGGCGTGTTCGCGGCATTCCTCGGCTCGGCGTTGGCGAGCGCTGCGGTCGTGGCGGGTGTGCACTTCGGAGTGAACGGCTACCTGCGAGGGCGGGTGCCTTTCATCACGACCTGGGTGACGATGCAGGATGCCGCGTTCGTCGTCCCTGTGCTGATCGGCATCGGCGTGCTGCTGGCCGCCCTCTCGGCAGGCTTCGCGATCAGACGCTGGCTCCGTACCTGATATCCTGAAAGGCTGCTCGGCCGGGAGGATGGTCGAGCTCATCACGGCAACAGGAGAGCATCATGCCCAGGGAACGCGGAGAGAAGGTCGTCGCGACCAATCGTCGCGCACGTCACGACTACACGATCGAGAAGTCGTACGAGGCGGGGATGGTGCTCACCGGCACCGAGGTCAAGTCACTGCGTCAGGGACGAGCCAACCTCAGCGACGGCTACGCCTTCGTCAAGGGGAACGAGGTCTTCCTCGACTCCGTGCACATCCCCGAGTATTCGCAGGGGCACTGGACGAACCATTCGGCCAAGCGCATCCGCAAGCTGCTGCTGCACCGGGCGGAGATCGAGAAGATCGCCCACGCAGTCTCCGCAGGCGGCTACACGCTGATCCCGCTGAAGCTCTACTTCTCGGATGGCCGTGCCAAGGTCGAGATCGCGCTCGCCAAGGGCAAGCGCGAGTACGACAAGCGTCAGACCCTGCGCGAGCGGCAGGACACCCGCGAAGCGGACCGTGCGATGCGTCTGCGCAACCGCGTCGGCGAGTAGCCCACGACGGTCACAGGCGGGGTTCGAAGCCGAACACGCGGCCGAGGAAGATCAGTTCGCGCTCGAGGGCGTCGATGATCGTCTCGGCGCTGCGGAAACCGTGTCCCTCGCCGGGGTAGAGCACGTACTCGTGGTCGATGCCGCGCGCCGCGAGCGCGTCGCGGATGGCCTCGGACTGCGACGGGGGCACGACCCGGTCCTCCCCGCCCTGCTGCAGCAGCACCGGCACCCCGATGCGTTCGGCGTGCGTGAGGGGCGAGCGCTCGACATAGAGGTGTTCGTACTCGGGGAGCGGCCCGACCAGTCCGTCTACATATGACGCCTCGAAGTCGTGCGTCTCCGCGACCAGCATCCGCAGGTCGGCCACTCCGTAGCGGCTGATTCCTGCATCGAAGGCACCGCCGCGGACCAGCGCGGAGAGCACGGTCCATCCGCCGGCCGAGCCGCCGCGGATCGCGATGCGGGCGGGATCAGCGAGTCCGGCGTCGGCGAGTCCGCGTGCTGCGGCGATCACGTCGTCGACATCGACGACTCCCCACTGCCGGTCGAGGCGCTCCCGGTAGGCGCGGCCGTAGCCGGTGGAACCGCCGTAGTTCACGTCGAGCACGCCGATGCCGCGGCTCGTGTAGAAGGCGACGGACGTCGAGGCCGCCCCGGTGACGTGCGCTGTAGGCCCACCGTGAACCAGCACGACATAGGGCGGGAGCTCGCCATCAGGGGTAGAAACATCTGGGTTCGCCGGGGGATAGGCGAAGGCGTGAACCGCGCCGTGCGGGCCGTCGACCTCGATGGACACAGCGGGTGGCATCCACTGCGCGTCGACGGGCTCGCCGCCGCGGACCGAGATGACCTCGCCGGAGTCGACATCGATGCACCACAGCCCCGGGTTCACACGTGAGCCGTTGCCGGAGAGAAGCACACGGGTGCCGTCGACGGCGTCGATGCTCACATGACCGTCGCCCGGGAACTCGATCACGCTCGCGCCGCCGTCGGCATCGATCACGACGACCTCGTCGCGTCCGTTCGTGCGCACAGCGACGATGCGGCCGTCATCGAGCGGCTGATACCAGCGGTTGCCGAGCACCCAGAGCCCGTAGCCCGTGTCGGCGTCAGAGCGGGCGAGCGGTCGCGCAGCGCCGACGGGAGCAACTCCGTCGAGGGTGACGCGCTGCAGAGCCCAGCGACCGTCGGGGTCATCGGCGAAGACCAGTTCCGTGTCGCTGAGCCATTCCGGCTGCAGCGCCGCTCGCGAGGGGATCGTCTGCGGGGTACCGCCGTCGACCTGTGCGATCTGCACGCGCGCGTTCTCCCACGGCATCCGCCCCTGGTTCCAGGCCACCCATGCGACACGGGTCCCGTCGGGGGAGAGCGCGGGGTGGGCGTAGAAGCCTTCTCCCTCCGCGACCACCCTGATTGCGGACGCATCATCGGCGGCGGAGCCGTCGAGCGGGATCTCGACGATCGAGCGAAGATGCGGCGTGGTCGAGAGATCTTCGCGCACGGCCAACAGGCGTCCGTTCTGCAGACGCAGGCCTCCGTGCGAGGGGCCCGGAGCCGTGAGGGGGACGAGTATGCCTCCCGCCGTCAGACGACGGACCCGCTGGTCTCCGGCATCGACGAAGTACAGGCTGCCTTGGTCGTCTGCCGTCCAGGCTCCTCCGCCGTACTCGTGAACGCGCGAACGGGCGCTCCAGGGCGCAGGGAGAATCTCGGCGCCGGAGGAACTCCGTACCGTCACACGTCCCTTCTCGGTCGGCACCGACTCGCCCCACCAGATCTCCGTTCCGACGAAGCGTGCGCCGTCGATACGGGGGGACGATGCCGCAACCGACGCGGCGGAGTAGGGCGATGGCCAGGAACCGTACGGGGACGACGACATGCTTCGAGCCTATGGCCGACGACACCCGGCGTCACACGAGTGCGCTGAGTCGTCGAGGTGATCGGGGTCTTCGAGGTGATGTGGGGGTCTTCGGGTGAACCAGGACTGCGGCCTTACCGGCGGAGAATGTTCGAAGGCCCTCCCGGGAAACCGGGAGGGCCTTCGTCGTGATGCGTCGGGTCAGACTGCGCGGAGTACTGCCACGATCTTGCCGAGGACGACGGCCTCATCGCCGAGGATGGGCTCGAAAGCCGAGTTGCGGGGGAGCAGCCAGGTGTGACCGTCGCGGCGGCGCAGTACCTTGACCGTCGCCTCGCCGTCGAGCATCGCGGCCACGATCTCGCCGTTCTCCGCACTGTTCTGCGAGCGCACGACGACCCAGTCGCCGTCGCAGATGGCGGCGTCGATCATCGACTCGCCTGAGACCTTGAGCATGAACAGGTCGCCCTTGCCCACCAGCTGGCGGGGGAGGGGGAAGATCTCCTCGACCTGCTGATCCGCGGTGATCGGCACGCCGGCAGCGATGCGGCCGACCAGAGGGACGAGAGCGGCGTCACCGACCGGGGTCGCGACGTCGGCCGGGTTCTCGGTGCCGCTGCCCGGCAGGTCGATGAGAACCTCCATCGCCCTGGTCTTGCCGGGGTCGCGCCTGAGGTAGCCGCTGAGCTCGAGCTGACCGAGCTGGTGAGTCACGCTGGAGAGCGACTTGAGGCCGACTGCGTCGCCGATCTCCCGCATGCTCGGCGGGTAGCCGTGGTGTGCGATCGAGTTCTGGATGACCTCGAGGATCGCCATCTGCTTCGGGCTGAGGCTCTTGCGGCGGCGCGTCCGTGGTGCCTCCGACTCGGGGGCAGAGTTCTCGCTCATGGTGCTCCTTAAGTGCGTGATCCGACTTCGCTCTTCGAATGTCGGAGGCCCGTGGTGGGGTATCCCTATCGAAACCGTATCCGAGAAACCGGCTGATCTGGAAGATCTGTTCGAGCGTGTCGGCCAATTTCCGGTTGTGGTTTCGAAGAATACTTGACAGATGTTCGAACTCGAAGATATCTTCGGTACGTAGCTTCGCATTCACGGCTCCCGGCCGAGACGCGAATGCGAACGCTACGCCAACTTCCCCGGCGGCCTGACGGCTCCGGAACAGGATAAGGAGCACGACATGAGCAGCATCAGCTTCAGCACCGCAGCAGTCATTCCGGCATCGTCGCGTCCGTCGACGCGACTGCGGTTGACGACGCGTGGTCGTGGTGTGCTGCTGGCGCTCGCGTCGGTACCCCTGGCAGTCGGCATCGCCTTCGCGGCACTCAGCGGAGGCAGCGCCATCGCCTCAGGGGCAGACACGGCTGCAGTGAGCGTCGAGACCGTGACGGTCATGCCGGGTGACACGCTCTGGTCGATCGCGACCGGGGTCGCACCCGACGCCGATCCGCGCGACGTCATCGGCGAGATCAGTCGGATGAACCTGCTGCGAGGCGGCGAGCTCCAGATCGGCCAGACTCTCGCGATTCCTGCGCAGTACGCGAACTGAGCAGGTCGCCGCAACGTTTCGTCATCCGCTCAGCGGGCGGCTTAGCATGGGAAGGGTGACCTTCTCCCTCAACGATCTCCCACTTCGTGACGATCTTCGCGGACTGACTCCGTACGGTGCTCCGCAAGCGCCTCTTCCGATCGCGCTCAATGTGAACGAGAACACCCATCCGATTCCGGATGCAGTGGCGAGTGACATCCTCGACGGCATCGCTGTGGCGATCCACGAGGTCAACCGCTATCCGGACCGGGAGTTCACCACCCTCCGGGAGTCTTTCGCGGAGTACCTGGGCCACGGTCTCACTGCCGAGCAGATCTGGGCCGGCAACGGTTCCAACGAGGTGCTGCAGCACATTCTGCAGGCGTTCGCAGGCCCGGGGCGTACGGCGTTCGGCTTCGCCCCGACGTACTCGATGTACCCGCTGATCGCGCAGGGGACTGGAGCGCGGTGGATTGCCGGTACCCGTCAGCCCGACTACACGATCACCGCCGATGAGGCTGCGGAGCAGGTGCGCGCAGCCGACCCCGACGTGATCATCCTCTGCTCGCCCAACAACCCCACCGGTACACCGCTCGGTCTGGATGTCGTCGAAGCGGTCTATGAGGCGTCGCGGGGCATCGTCATCGTCGATGAGGCTTATCAGGAGTTCGCCCCACACGATGCGGCATCCGCGTTGACCCTGCTCGAAGGTCGGCCTCGACTCGCCGTCTCCCGCACGATGAGCAAGGCATTCGCCTTCGCCGGGGCCCGGGTCGGCTATCTCGCGGCAGACCCGGCCTTCATCGATGCGCTGCGTCTGGTGCGGCTGCCCTATCACCTGAGCAGCCTCACCCAGGCGGCGGCCGTGGCTGCGCTGCGCAACTCCGACGTGATGCTCGGCATGGTCGAGGAGATCGTCGAGCAGCGCGACCGGATCACGGCGACCCTCGAAGCGCTCGGGTACCAGCCGCACGAGTCGTGGTCGAACTTCGTGCTGTTCGGTGGCGTCGCCGACCCTAAGGCGACCTGGCAGCAGCTGTACGACCGAGGCGTGCTGGTGCGTGACGTCGGCATCCCGGGGCACCTCAGGGTGAGCGCGGGAACCGAGGCCGAGACCACCGCGTTCCTCGACGCGCTGGCCTCGATAGGATCGGCTTCATGAGCACCCCCGTATCGACCCCGCGCACCGCGAGCCGCGTCCGCAGCACGTCGGAGTCCACCGTCGAGCTCGAGCTGAACCTCGATGGCACAGGTGCGAGCCACATCGACACTTCGGTGCCGTTCTTCGACCACATGCTCACCGCCTTCGCGAAGCATTCGCTCACCGACCTGACAGTGCGTGCATCGGGCGACACCCACATCGACGCGCACCACACCGTCGAAGACGTCTCGATCGTGCTCGGCCAGGCCATTCTCGAAGCTCTCGGCGACAAGTCCGGCATCTCCCGCTACGGCGACGCGCTCGTGCCGCTCGATGAGGCGCTCGCGCAGGCGGTCGTCGACATCTCCGGGCGTCCGTACCTCGTGCACACGGGGGAGCCCGCAGGGTTCGAGCACCACCTCATCGGCGGACACTTCACGGGCTCGCTGGTGCGTCACTCGTTCGAAGCCATCACCTTCAACGCCGCTCTGACGGTGCACGTACGCGTGCTCGGGGGCCGTGACCCGCACCACATCGCCGAGGCGGAGTACAAGGCATTCGCCCGCGCATTCCGTCAGGCCAAGGCGCTGGACCCCTTGGTCGACGGCATCCCCTCCACCAAGGGCGCGCTGTGAGCGGAGCACCTCGCATCGCGGTGTTCGACTACGAGTCGGGCAACGTCCACTCAGCGGTCAAGGCGCTCGTCGCCGCCGGCGCGGATGCGGTGTTGACCCGCGATCGTGCCACGGCTCTCGAGGCCGACGGACTCGTCGTCCCGGGTGTCGGAGCGTTTCAAGCCGTCCGCGACGCACTGCGCGCGCACGGCGGAGATGAGATCATCGACCGTCGCCTGGCCGGTGGTCGTCCGGTGCTCGGCATCTGCGTCGGCATGCAGGTGCTGTTCGAGCACGGTGTCGAGCGCGGTCACGACACCGCGGGGCTCGGCGAGTGGCCGGGCGCCGTCACCGAGCTGAACGCACCGGTGTTGCCGCACATGGGCTGGAACACGGTCGAATCGGGCCCGAACAGCGTCCTCTTCAAGGGCATCGAGCAGGAGCGCTTCTACTTCGTGCACTCCTACGCTGCGCAGTCCTGGGAGCTCGATGTCATCCCCCCGTTCCCCGAGCCCGTCCTCACCTGGACGACCTACGGCGACCCTTTCCTCGCCGCGGTCGAGAACGGTCCGCTTTCGGCGACCCAGTTCCACCCGGAGAAGTCCGGAGACGCGGGCATCCAGCTGCTGCGCAACTGGGTCGAGAGCCTCTGACGACGCCGACAGGCGTCATCCGTTTTGTCCCCCGCCCTCGGGCGGACTACCCTCGGTTCTCGTGCCCGCTCCGGGCCGTAGAGCTTCCCGATCCAAGGAACCCATGAACGACTTCGCGCAGTCCCCCTCGCTCACGCTCCTTCCCGCGGTCGATGTCGCCGGCGGCAAGGCCGTCCGTCTGACCCAGGGCGAGGCCGGAACCGAGACGAGCTACGGCGACCCGCTGGATGCCGCAGGGGAGTGGGCCGCACAGGGTGCGAAGTGGATCCACCTCGTCGATCTCGACGCCGCTTTCGGGCGAGGCAGCAACGCACCGATCCTGCGCAAGGTGATCAAGCAGTTCAAGGGCGTGAACATCGAGCTCTCCGGAGGCATTCGCGATGACGCGACTCTGGAGGCGGCCCTGGAGAGCGGTGCGACCCGGATCAACCTGGGCACAGCAGCGCTGGAGAACCCCGAGTGGGCGGCGGACGTGATCGGCCGCTACGGCGAGGCGATCGCGGTCGGCCTCGATGTGCGGGGCACGACGCTCGCCGCCCGCGGCTGGACCAAAGAGGGCGGGGACCTCTGGGAGGTGCTCGAACGCCTGGAAGACGCGGGCTGCAGCCGCTACGTCGTCACGGATGTCACGAAGGACGGCACGCTTCGCGGCCCGAACCTCGAACTCCTGCGCGAGGTGACCTCGCGCACTCCGAAGCCGGTCGTCGCATCCGGTGGCATCTCGAGCCTGGACGACGTCGCGGCTCTCCGCGAGCTCGTGCCGCTGGGCGTCGAGGGTGCGATCGTCGGCAAGGCACTCTACGCTGGCGCATTCACGCTGGCTGAGGCCCTGGATGTCGCAGGAGACTGACGCGCACTCCTGCGGACCCGAGCCGCACAACCATGGCGATTCGGCCGGGGTTCCGTGGGAGGGGCGCAGCTTCGAGCCGAACCCGCATGCCGCAGACGACGGCTCGGCCGACCCGGCCCTGCTGGCGGCCCTGCTCAGCTTCCGGGCGGGCGAGGGCGGCCAGGTCGAGGTCGTCGACGCCTTCCGCGCTGCGCGGGTGCTGATTCCCCTCATCGCCGAGAAGGGCGAAGAGGGCGTCGCGCCGAGCGGTCTCGCTGTCGACAAGACGCAGGAGCTGTCGATCGTGACGGTGGCTGCTCCCGACGGCCGTCGCGTACAGCCCGTCTTCTCCTCGGTCGAGGCTATGCAGAGGTGGGATCCCACCGCTAGGCCGATTCCCGTCGAGGCTCTTCGGGCGGCACTGGCGGCGTGGGCGGACGACACCGACCTCATCGTGCTCGACCCGACGTCCGAGACCGAGTTCGTCATCCGGCGTCCTGCCGTCTGGGCGATCGCCCAGGGCCACCGCTGGGAGCCGAGCTTCTTGTCGACCGAGGTCTTCACCGCGCTGCAGGAGAGCGTGGCCCACGAACTGGCGGTGATCGATGTGGCCGTCGCATCCGGCGATCCCGATGCGCGCCTGCGCGGACCGGAGCTGATCGTGATCCTCGAACTCGTGGACGGTCTGGAGCGTGAGGTGCTCGATGCCGTGCTCTCGCGTCTCGCTCAGCGCTGGGCATCCGATGACCGCATCGCTGTGCTCGCGGATTCGTTGACCGTGAAGCTTCGCCGCAGCCTCTGACTCCGTTCGCTACGATCGGGCCATGTCCCGCCGTCAGCTGCGCGCCCTCGCCGTCGTCGCGCTCCTCGGAGGCGTCGCGACCGGGACGACGGGCTGCTACACCGCGTGTCCGGCCATCGCCTACCTCAGCGCGGTGGCCCTCGACGTGAGCGCGTTCCCGGACGTCGCGGCCATCCAGTTCTGCGTGGAGGCGAAATGCTCACCAGCACCGGGCGAAGATGCGACCTCCGCGGCCAATCTGTATGCGGCGACGCCTCAAGACGACGGTACGTGGAGCCTGGCATTCGACATGGCCACGCCGGACACCGTCGAGATCCGTCTCTTCGACGCGCAGGGAACCCTCATCCACGAGTCCGAAGAGTCGATCGCCTGGACCCACACCGGAGGCGCCTGCCCTGGCCCCTCGACCGCAGAACCCCTCGTCCTCACACCTTGACGACGAATCCCATACTCCGACTTCCGCCGTCATGGTGAGGTGAAGGGCGCAGTGATGCCGCCCGAGTGAGCATCGGGAGGGGCCCGCGAAGCGGGAGGGAACCCGCTCTGCGAGCGAAGGCGGGAACCGCAGCGCCCGCCCCACGTACTAGTTGACCGGCCCCGTCCACTTCTCGCCAGGCCCCTTGCCGATCGGGTCCGGGATCGTGGATGCCTCGCGGAAGGCGAGCTGCAGCGAGCGGAGGCCGTCGCGCAGCGACCGTGCGTGCATGTCGCTGATCTCGGGGGCGCCGGCGGTGATGAGCCCGGCCAAGGCGTTGATGAGCTTGCGTGCCTCGTCGAGGTCGAGCTGAGCTGCTGCGTCGGGATCGTCTGCGAGGCCGAGTTTGACGGCTGCCGCACTCATGAGGTGCACGGCGGCGGTGGTGATCACCTCGACGGAGGGGACATCGGCGATGTCTCGGGTGGCCGACGACGCGGCCTCCTCCTGACGTGCCCAGCGCTCTTCGCGCTCTCGTGCAGCCTCGTCCGATGCCTGGTTCGTCACTTCGCCTTGCTTTCTGTTAGACTTTGGCGGGCTCCGGAGCGTCATGCTCCGGATCGAAAGAGGATTCACTTCCCACCCGCGCTTGCCGTTCAAGGCTACCGGGTCTTGCACTCCACCGGCTCCGTCCGCAAGACGGACCCGGCAGACAGGGTGCGGAGCCGGCGTCTGAATGCCGGTGGGTGGGACGATTCCGATTTCGCCCGTGATGCAGAGAGCGTCGCGGTGGCCGAATCACATCGTCTAAGGAGTTCCGCATCAGCGATCCCCGTACCAATGAGCGCATCCGCGTCCCCGAGGTCCGCCTCGTCGGCCCCGCGGGTGAGCAGATCGGCGTCGTCCGCATCGAGGCAGCGCTGCGCCTCGCGCAGGAAGCCGATCTCGACCTCGTCGAGGTCGCCCCCAACTCGAAGCCGCCCGTCGTCAAGATCATGGACTACGGCAAGTTCAAGTACGAGGCCGCCCAGAAGGACAAGGAAGCTCGCCGCAATCAGGCGAACACGATCCTCAAGGAAGTTCGCTTCCGTCTGAAGATCGAGGCGCACGATTACACGACCAAGCTCAAGCGCGCCGAGGGCTTCCTCAAGGCGGGCGACAAGGTCAAGGCCATGATCCTGTTCCGCGGTCGCGAGCAGTCGCGCCCCGAGCAGGGTGTGCGTCTGCTGCGCAAGTTCGCGGAAGACGTGGCCGAGCTCGGAACGGTCGAGTCGAACCCGACCATCGATGGTCGCAACATGGTCATGATCGTGGCTCCGCTCAAGAGCAAGTCCGAGGCGAAGCAGGAGCAGAACGCCGTCCGCGATGCGCAGCGAGCCGCGAACAAGCAGGCCGCCCGCGAAGCGAAGAGCGATACGGACGTTCCGGCCGAGGCTCCGGCGGAGTAGCACCGCCCCCAGAACTCCCGCACCGCGGGTTGACACCGTCGCCTGAGAAGGCGCCATACGAAGGAAGAGAAGATGCCGAAGCAGAAGACCCACTCGGGTGCTAAGAAGCGCTTCAAGATCACCGGCAGCGGCAAGCTGAAGAAGCAGCAGGCCGGGATGCGCCACAACCTCGAGCACAAGTCGAGCCGTCGCACCCGTCGTCTGAACCAGGACCAGGTGCTCTCGAAGGCTGACACCAAGGTCGCTAAGAAGCTTCTCGGCCGCTGACGCGCGCCCGAACGCACGAATAGGAACACAGGAAAATGGCAAGAGTCAAGCGGGCAGTAAACGCCCACAAGAAGCGCCGGGTCATCCTCGAGCGCGCAAAGGGTTACCGCGGTCAGCGTTCGCGCCTCTACCGCAAGGCCAAAGAGCAGGTCATCCACTCGCTGGTCTACTCGTACCGTGACCGTCGCAAGCGCAAGGGCGACTTCCGCCGCCTCTGGATCCAGCGCATCAACGCTGCGGCTCGCCAGAACGGCATGACCTACAACCGTCTCATCCAGGGCCTCGGCCTCGCGGGTGTCACGGTCGACCGTCGCATGCTCGCCGACCTCGCGGTCAACGACGCGGCGACGTTCACGACGCTGGTCGAGACGGCGAAGAAGGCTCTGCCCTCCGACGTCAACGCACCGAAGTCGGCTGCGTAAGCATCTCTTCACACAGGGCGCTCTCCTTCGGGAGGGCGCCCTGTGGCGTTTCCGGGCCCTGCTCCGGTGAGAGCAGGGGTGAGAGCACGGGTGAGAACGACGTCGGTGAGAGAAGCGGCGGCGATGGCTCCCGCGTAGACGACGATGTCGCGCAGATCGAAGCCGGATCCGAGGACGAGTTCGATCGGCGGGAAGGCTGATGCCCAATCCCGGGGGAGCCCGGTGAGCTGAAGCAGCTCGACGCCGGCGCACACGGCGAATGCGAAGAGCGCCACTGCCGGACGAGGCCATCGCGGCGCGACGAACGCCGCGAGCAGGTAGATGAGCACGGCGTACAGGGCGTCTCCCGTGATGTCGCCGAGGGCTCCGCTGCTGTTGCGATGGACGAGGAGCCCGAGCCCGACCGTGGTGGCTGCGAAGACCGCGAGGACGATCCGCCGGCGAACCGCCTTCACCACGGGATCATTCGTCATGGACGCACCATATCCCGATGGTGCAGGAACGGGCCGTGCGTTCCCTAGACTGTGATCGTGCTGGAGAACCCCCGTTCGCCCCGAGTCCGTGCTGTCGCGAAGCTGACCAAGCGCAGTGCGCGAACCGAGACGGGCCTGTTCCTTCTCGAAGGTCCGCAGTCCGTCCGTGAGGCGCTCACGTACCGACCGGAGGCGATCGTCGAGCTGTTCGCGACTCCGAACGGCTGGGAGAAGCACCCAGATATCCGGGCGAAGGCCACTGAGGCCGACATCGATGTCGAGTATGTGACCGAATACGTGCTCAATGCGATGGCAGACACCGTCACCCCGCAGGGGCTCGTCGCCGTGGTCCAGCAGACCCCGACCTCGGTGCGCGAGATCTTCGATGCGTCGCCGCGTCTGGTGGCGATCTGCGAGGAGGTTCGCGACCCTGGCAACCTCGGCACGATCATCAGAGCTGCGGACGCGGCCGGCGCGGATGCCGTCGTGCTGACCGGACGTACGGTCGACCCGTACAACCCGAAGGTCGTGCGTGCCACGACCGGTTCTCTGTTCCACCTTCCGGTGTCGGTCGGGGGAGACCTCGCCGATGTCGTGAAGCGCGCGCACGCGAGCGGCTTGCGCATCCTCGCGGCTGACGTGAAGGGTGATGATCTGTTGAAGGCGCGCGCGGAGGGCGTGCTCGCCGAGCCGACCGGCTGGCTCTTCGGCAACGAGGCGCGCGGGCTCGAAGACGATGCCCTCGCTCTCGCCGACCAGGTGCTCCGGCTGCCGATCTTCGGTCGGGCCGAGTCCTTGAACCTTGCGACGGCCGCAAGCGTCTGCCTCTACGAGAGCGCCTTCGCGCAGCGGGCGACGTCGCTCGGCTGAGCCTTCAGCCGACGAACGAGGCAGGAAGCGGAGTCGATGAGGATTCTGATCGTCGAGGATGACGACCGTGTCGCGGGCGCGCTCGAAGCCTTCCTCGCTCGATCGGGCTATGCCACCGCGCGTGCGGCCGATGGGGCTGCGGCGCTGGAGCTGCTGGGGGCGGACACCGAGGTCGTGCTCCTCGACCTCGGGCTCCCCGACATCGACGGTGTCGACCTGTGCCGTCGTATCCGGGGTCGATCGGAGGTTCCGATCGTGATCGTGACCGCTCGCAACCAGGTCGCCGAGCGCATCAAGGGGCTCCGCGCCGGTGCCGACGACTTCGTGGTGAAGCCCTACGACGTACATGAGCTCCTCGCACGGATCGAGGCGGTGACCAGACGTTCACGTCCGATGCGCCCGGAGTCCGACGCGCGGGTGCTGCTCCACGGCGGCGACCTCGAGATCGACCTCGTGGCACGCCAGATGCTCGTGGATGGAACGCCTATCGAACTCACCCGCAAGGAGTTCGACATCATCGCCGTGCTCGCGCGCTACCCGGGGGTGGCGGTGCCGAAGGAGCGCCTCATCCGTGAAGTGTGGAACACCGACTGGCGAGGTTTCGGGCACTCGCTCGAGGTGCACGTCGGTGCGATCCGCAAGAAGACCGGAACCCGTGGCGTCATCGAGACCGTCCGTGGGGTCGGCTATCGGCTTGCGGGTTCCTGAACCATGCGCAGGCGTCTGATCATCGTCTTCCTCGTGCCGCTCGTGGCGATTCTCGTCGCACTCGGCGGTGCCGCGGGGTGGAGCGCCGCACACAGCGTCCAGCAGGCGTTCTATGCGCAGCAGATCGGCGATCTCGGATACTTCGCCATGAGTGCGCGCCAGGCGCTGCGCTCCGGCAGCGGTGCGGTGATCGACGCCGAGGTGGCGCGGTTCCAGGAGGTGTACGGGATCGAGGTCACCGTGTTCGACCTCGCGGGTGGCGTCTGGGCTTCGAGCGATCAGGCAGCCGCTGTGCTTCCGGAGGGCGATGCCGAGCGGGTGAAGCTGGCTCTCTCGGGACGTCGTGCCGAACAGCCGGCGGTCGTGTTTCCCTGGACGGTCGCGGACGCCGCACTGGCCGAACCCGTGTTCGACGACGGCGATGTCATCGGCGCCGTGTTGGTCGCGGGTGACGTGGAGGCGCCGCGCGCCGCGATCCTGCAGCAGCTTCTGCTGATCTTCGCGATCGCACTGGTGCTGATCGCGCTCGGGGTGCTGCTCGTCTTCCGGCTCGCACGATGGGTGCTCTCACCCGTCAGGCGGCTCGACGAGGCGATGGTGGCGATCGAGCGGGGCGAGATGGACGCGCGGGTCGCGGAGGATGCCGGTCCGCCTGAGCTGCGTCGCATGGCGACGGTGTTCAACGGGATGGCCGATCAGATCGAACGGGTGATGACGAGGCAGCAGGAGTTCGCCCTGAACGCCTCCCACGAGCTGCGCAATCCGCTCAATGCCCTGCTCCTGCGCGTCGAGCACCTGGCGACGGGGCTCGGCCGTGAGTGGCACGACGATGTCGAGGAGACGAGGGAGGAGGGGCGTCGGATGACGCGGATCCTCGAAACGCTGCTGGGTCTGGCCCGAGGCGGTCGCGGGGATTCCACGATGTCCGCCGTCGACCTGGCGACTCTCGCCGCTCGCCGTCTCGACGCGTGGCGGGACGTCGCCGCGGAGCGGGGGATCGCGTTGCGCTCCACGGGGGAGCTGTCGGTGATGGGCGTGACCGACCGGACGATCGTGGAGAGCGCGCTGGATGCCGTCATCGACAACGCCGTGAAGTTCTCACCCGACAGCGCTCAGATCGAGGTCGGCGCGCATCGCGATGGCCAGGAATGCCGCATCACGGTGCGCGATCATGGTCCGGGGCTGACCGAACAGCAGGCAGCTGCTGCGACGGACCGTTTCTGGCGCAGTGCCGAGAGCGCAGACACTCCGGGATCGGGGCTCGGCCTGGCGATCGCGAGTGAGCTGCTTGCGACGGTCGGCGGAGATCTGGCTGTGGCATCGGCCGAGGGTGGCGGGCTGGTCGTCGAGCTTCTGCTCCGAGACGGGTCGACTCCGTGAGGGCCGGCATGCGGCGGCTCCTGGCCGGAGTCCTCTCGCTCGTGGTGGTGGGCGCGCTGGCGGCGTGCAGTCAGCGCGCGAGTGAATGGACGGATGCGGAGTTCACGATCGCCAGTGGAGGATCCACCGGCGTCTACTACGGATACGGGAGCCACCTGGCCGATGAGCTGTCGGCATCGCTGGATATCAGGATGGTCGCGCAGGAGACGGCGGGCTCCGTCGACAACCTGCTGCGCGTGAGTTCGGGGGAGGCCCTGATCGGATTCGCGCAGGGCGATGCGGCAGCGGACGCTGTGTCGGGAACCGGTGCCTTCGACGAGCCGCTCGAGGTACAGGCCCTGGCTCGCCTGTACGACGAGTACGTGCAGGTCGTGGTGCGCGGGGATTCGGCGATCGAGGACATCGGCGACCTGGCCGGTCGTACGATCTCCCTCGGCGCGGAGAATTCCGGGGTGAACGTGATCGCAGCACGCGTCCTCGATGCGGCGGGCGTCGGCATCGGGTCTGTCCGTAATCCTCAGCTCGACCTCGGTGAGTCGATCGGCGCGATGGAGCGCGGCGAGATCGACGGCTTCTTCTGGGTCGGCGGGCTGCCCACTCCTGGTGTCACTGAGCTGGCCGAGAGATCATCGGTGCGTCTGCTGCCGATCGAGCAGGGCTGGGTCGACGAGGTGAACGAACGGTACTCGCACGCCTACCGTCCAGCCGACGTTCCTGCGGGCACGTACGGTCTCGCGACTTCGGCGCCGACGATGGCGGTGCCGAACTATCTCGTCACGGCGTCCTCCACTCCCGAGGGCATCGTGCGCGATGTACTGGCAGGGCTGTTCGATGCGCGCCTGCGGATCGCCGCAGACGTGCCGACGGCCGCCCTCCTGGACCGCCGCTCGGCGATCTTCACCGGCCCGGTTCCGCTGCACCCCGGGGCTGTGGACTACTACCGGGATCTGCGCGGCTGACTGCTCAAGAAATCCTCAAGAAGTCTGACACCGGGGGTGACGCTCTGCCATTGTGAGGTCGATCGCGCACGATCGTCGCCTGGTGCTCAACCGTCTTTGTGGTGCAGCAGCAGGACGATCCCGCGGCCCGTGGGGGCGGGCCGCGGGGTACCCATGCACAGCAGCATTGGTGCCGCGATCAGGTGATTACGAACGTGTAAATCTCACCGAGGTGCCTGGAGACCCGCGTCCGACGTGGCTAGTTTGGAGAAATGATGACCTCTGATACCCCGCTCGTCGTGGTCGAGAACGTCCAGAAGCACTATGGCGACTTCCAGGCACTCACCGACATCGATCTGACCGTCAACTCGGGTGAGGTCGTCGTCGTGATCGGCCCGTCCGGCTCCGGCAAGTCGACGCTGTGTCGCACGATCAACCGACTCGAGACGATCACCAGCGGCAGCATCCGCATCGATGGCAAAGAGCTGCCGGCTGAGGGCAAGGGCCTCGCCCACCTTCGTGCTGATGTGGGCATGGTGTTCCAGTCGTTCAACCTCTTCGCCCACCTCACGATCCTCGAGAACGTGACTCTGGGGCCGATCAGGGTCCGTGGCCTCAAGAAGGCGGACGCCGAGAAGGAGGCGATGATCCTGCTCGAGCGCGTCGGCGTGGCACAGCAGGCGTCGAAGCTCCCGGCTCAGCTCTCCGGCGGTCAGCAGCAGCGCGTCGCGATCGCCCGCGCTCTGGCGATGCAGCCCAAGGTGATGCTGTTCGACGAGCCCACCAGTGCACTCGACCCCGAGATGATCAACGAAGTCCTCGATGTGATGGTCGGACTCGCCCATGAAGGCATGACGATGATCGTCGTCACCCACGAGATGGGCTTCGCGAGGAAGGCGGCCGATCGGGTCGTCTTCATGGCCGACGGAAAGATCGTGGAGGAGGCGACTCCCGAGGAGTTCTTCACGCACCCGAAGAGCGACCGCGCCAAGGACTTCCTCTCGAAGCTCCTCACGCACTGACGCACCAGCCCCACAGACCCTGCACACACAGCACACGAAGGAGACGCACATGCGACGCACACGGACACTGGCAGGCATCGGAATCGCAGCGACAGCACTGCTGGCGCTGACGGCCTGCAACAGCGGCACCCCGTCGAGCACAGGAGCCCCGGAAGGTGGCGAGGAGACCTCGAGCAGCACGCCGTGGACGGTGCTGACCGATGTCACCATCGACGGCAGCCCGACGTTCGACCGGATCGAATCCGCCGGCACGATCAAGGTCGGCGTCAAGGAAGATCAGCCGGGTCTCGGCTACCTCGACCCGGTGACGGGCGACCGCACCGGTTTCGACGTCGACATCGCCCGCTGGATGGCGGCATCGCTCGGGGTCGACCCGGAGAAGATCGAGTTCACGGCGATCGCCTCGGCGAACCGCGAGCAGGCCATCGTGAACGGCGACATCGACTACTACGTCGGCACCTACTCGATCACCGACAAGCGCAAGGAGCAGATCTCCTTCGCAGGTCCCTACTTCCTCACGGGACAGGGCCTTCTCGTCGGCGCTGACAGCGACATCAAGAGCGTTGACGACCTGAGCGCTGAGACGACCGTCTGTTCCGCGACCGGCTCGACGCCGATCCAGAACATCAAGACGAACTACCCCGAGGTGCCGACCAAGGAGTACGACACGTACTCCAAGTGCGTCGAGGACCTGAAGAACGGTCAGGTGGATGCCGTCACGACCGACGAGGCCATCCTCATCGGCTACGCGGCCCAGGACCCGGACAACCTCAAGGTCGTCGGGGAGCCGTTCAGCGAGGAGCGCTACGGCATCGGTATCGCCAAGGGCGATGACGCGCTGGCCGAGTACTTCAACACGCAGCTGACCGATGGCGGCGACATCTGGCAGCAGATCTTCGACAACAACCTCGGTGCGTCCGGCGTCAAGGCGACTCAGCCTGAGGTCGACCCGATCGGTTGATTCCCGCGGGGCGGTCGACACCATCGACCGCCCCGCTCATCGGCAGGAACCATCCGAGAACTCGAATCGACAGGAGCAGCAGTGGGCGTCATCACTGACCACCTCGACCTCTGGGGTCAAGCACTGTGGGGAACCATCGTGCTGTTCCTGGGCGGCGGCATCATCGCGCTGATTCTCGGACTCATCGTCGGGGCAGCGAGAGTATCGCCGGTTCCGATCGCACGCGCCGTCGGCGGCATCTATGTGAACTGGATCCGCAACACCCCGCTGACCCTCGTCATGTTCTTCTTCGCGTTCTGCCTGCCGATCCTGCTGGGGGAGCGGGTGAACTCGCTGCTGCTGGCGGTCATCGCCCTCGGGCTCTACACGGCGACCTACGTCGCCGAAGCGCTGCGGGCCGGCATCAACACCGTGCCGGTCGGACAGGCAGAGGCCGCCCGCGCGATCGGTCTGAACTTCGGTCAGGTCATGCGCTACGTGGTGCTGCCGCAGGCGACGCGCTCCGTCGTCCCGCCGATGATGAGCGTGCTCATCGCCCTCATGAAGAACACCACGGTGGCGGCGGGCTTCTCCGTCGTCAACCTCGGCACGATCCGGGCGGCGCTGAGCGAGCGCGGTGAGAACGCACTGGTCGTTCTGCTGTGGGTCATGGTCATCTTCGTGGTGCTGGTGCTGCTGCTCGCCTGGGTGCAGCGCGTTCTCGAGAACAAGTGGAGGATCGCGCGATGAGTTCCGTCCTTTTCGACGTCCCCGGCCCCCGTGCCATCGTCCGCAACCGGCTCATCGGAGCCGTCACGGTCCTGGTCGTCCTCGCCGTGCTCGGCTGGGTCGTGTGGAGGCTCTACGCCACCGGGCAGTTCTCCGCGGAGAAGTGGAACATCTTCACGTTCTCCGCCGTCTGGGTCCGTTTCGGTGAGGGATTGCTGGCCACGCTGGCCGCATTCGCGGCCGCCGGCGTCGGATCCATAGTCCTTGGCTTCGTCCTCGGCATCGGGCGCCTGTCGGAGCACGCCTGGGTGCGTGAGCCCGTCCGGTGGATCATCGAGGTGCTGCGGGCGGTGCCCGTGCTCATCCTCATGATGCTGCTGTACTACGGCCTTCCCGTGATCGGCGTGAAGATGCCGCCGTACTGGGCTGTCGTGATCGCACTGATCGTCTACAACGGCTCGGTGCTCGCCGAGGTGCTGCGCGCCGGCATCGAATCGCTCCCTCGCGGACAGCAGGAAGCCGGCTACGCGATCGGACTGCGAAAGACCGGGGTGATGTACTTCATCCTGATCCCGCAGGCCGTGCGGGCCATGATGCCGGTGATCATCGCGCAGCTCGTCGTCGCGCTGAAGGACACCGCGCTCGGGTTCATCATCACGTACCAGGAGCTCCTCTACGTCATCAATCAGATCGGCAACCAGGCGCCCTACGGCTCCCCGCTGATCCCCGCGGCGATCGTCGGCGGTTCGATGTACGTGGCCGTGTGTCTTCTCCTCTCCTACATCGCCTACCGGCTGCAGCGTCGGGCGAAGCGCTCGCCGAAGGCCGGGCCTGCGGTGCCGGATCCCCGTCAGCACGGAGGCGAGACGAACACCTCGCTCATCGTCCTGCAGGGCGACGGATCCGAGGCACAGCGCTGATCCGCGAAAGCGACCCACGCGCCCCCGGTAGACTCGATTCTCGTGTCAGAGTCTCCTGAAATCACCCCGGAAGCGGTCGAAGCCGCTGTCGCCGACGCCCTCGCGGCGATCGCCACAGCAACCGACACCGCCGAGCTGAAAGCGGCTCGTGCCGCCCACGTCGCCGACGGATCGCCGCTCGCGGTCCTGAACGCCTCGATGCGACAGGTCGCGCCAGAGAACAAAGCCGCTTTCGGCAAGCTCGTCGGTCAGGGACGCGGGCAGGTGACACAGGCGCTCGCCGCCAAGGAGGCGGAGCTTGCCGCCGCAGAGGTCACCGCGCGTCTCGAAGCAGAGCGGATCGACATCACGGCTGTGCCCTCGCGCACGCGTGTCGGCGCCCGGCACCCGCTCACCCTCCTCCAGGACCAGGTCTGCGACATCTTCGTCGGCATGGGCTGGGAGATCGCGGAGGGACCGGAGCTCGAGCACGAGTGGTTCAACTTCGACGCCCTGAACTTCGACGTCGACCACCCCGCCCGCCAGGAGCAGGACACGTTCTACGTCGACCCGACCTCGCGTCACCTGGTGATGCGCACGCACACGAGCCCGGTGCAGGTGCGCTCGATGCTCGACCGTGAGGTGCCGATCTACGTGCTGTGTCCTGGGCGGGTCTACCGCACCGACGAGTTCGACGCCACGCACCTGCCGGTCTTCACCCAGTTCGAGGGTCTCGTGATCGACAAGGGCATTACGATGGCGCACCTCAAGGGCACGCTCGACCACTTCGCGAAGCAGCTCTTCGGTCCCGAGGCCAAGACGCGCTTCCGCACCAATTACTTCCCCTTCACCGAGCCCTCCGCGGAACTCGACCTGTGGCACCCGACCTTCAAGGGCGGCGCGCGCTGGATCGAGTGGGGCGGCTGCGGCATGGTCAACCCGAACGTGCTGCGTGCGGCCGGGATCGACCCGGAGGTGTACAGCGGCTTCGCGTTCGGCATGGGTATCGAGCGAGGTCTGATGTTCCGCAGTGACGTCCAGGACATGCGCGACATGGCCGAGGGCGATGTCCGATTCAGCGAGCAGTACGGGATGGTGGTGTGATGCGCGTCCCGCTTTCGTGGCTGCGTGAGTACGTCGATCTGGCAGCGGATGCCACGCCCGAGGACGTCCTCGAGGCCCTGGTGACCGTCGGCTTCGAGGAAGAAGACGTGCACCGCTTCGACATCACTGGCCCCGTGGTCGTCGGCCAGGTCGTCTCGATCGAACCCGAGCCGCAGTCCAACGGCAAGACCATCAACTGGTGCCAGGTCGATGTGGGCGAGGAGAACGGTGGTATCCGCGGAATCGTCTGCGGTGCGCACAACTTCGGCGTGGGGGACAAGGTCGTCGTGACGCTGCCCGGCGCCGTGCTGCCAGGCCCGTTCCCGATCGCCGCCCGCAAGACCTACGGTCATGTCTCGGACGGCATGATCGCCTCGGCGCGCGAGCTGGGCCTCGGCGATGAGCACAACGGCATCGTGGTGCTCTCCGACCTCGGCATCGACGCTCCCGTCGGCACCGATGCGATTGCCCTGCTGGGTCTGGACGACGTGGCGGTCGAGATCAACGTCACGCCCGACCGCGGCTACGCCTTCTCATTGCGTGGCGTGGCCCGCGAGTACTCGCACGCCACCGGCGCGACCTTCCGTGATCCCGCAGAGCGCGACTTCGCCGAACTGCAGCCGGGCAGCGGTCACACCACGATCGTCGATGACGCTGCTCCCGTGCGCGGACGCGTCGGCGCGAGCGAGTTCGTGACCCGTGTCGTGCGCGGCGTCGACCCCTCGCGCCCCACCCCGCCGTGGATGATCGCGCGTCTCAGTCTTGCCGGCATGCGCTCACTGGGCGTGCTGATCGACATCACCAACTACGTGATGCTCGAGCTCGGCCAGCCGCTGCACGGCTACGACCTCGACAAGCTCGACGGCGGCATCACGGTCCGTCGCGCGACGCCGGGTGAGAAGATGACGACGCTCGACGGCCAGGAGCGCGCGCTCCACGTCGAGGACCTGCTCATCACCGACGGCTCCGGCCCGATCGGTCTCGCCGGCGTCATGGGCGGCGGCACGACCGAGATGAGTGAGACCACGACGAACGTGCTGATCGAGGCCGCGAGCTTCGACCCCACCACGATCGCCCGCACCGCTCGTCGCCACAAGCTGCCCAGTGAAGCGTCCAAGCGCTTCGAGCGCGGTGTCGACCCGCTGATCCCGTTCGTGGCTGCCCGTCGCGCGGCCGACCTCATGGTCGAGCTCGCCGGTGGCACGCTGACCGAAGAGGGCGGTGCACTCTTCGCCGAGGTCTTCGTGGGCGAGATCGAACTGCCTGCCGGCTTCGTGCAGGGTCTCATCGGCGTCGACTACACCGATGATGAGATCGTCGGCGCTCTGACCACCATCGGTGCCGATGTCAGCGCATCCGACGGGGGTTCCGGTTGGACGGTGATCCCGCCGACCTGGCGACCCGACCTCACCGACAAGTGGACGCTCGCAGAGGAGGTCGCCCGCATCCACGGGCTCGACCGCATCCCCTCGGTGCTGCCCACCCCGCCGTCCGGCCGCGGGCTCACGGCGCACCAGCAGGGCCGTCGTCGCGTGGCTGACGCTCTGGCCGCCGCGGGGCTCGTCGAGACGCCGGCGTTCCCGTTCACCACAGACGTGCAGAACGACCTGCATGGGTCGGCCTCGGGCGAGCACCTGCCGAGCATCCGCCTGGCGAACCCGCTCGACGGACAGGCGCCGTTTCTGCGGCGATCGCTCATCCCGGGTCTGCTGCTGACCGCGCACCGCAACATCTCGCGCGGTCTGACCGACCTCGCGATCTTCGAGACCGGTGCCGTGTTCCTGCCGGAGCCGGGCGTCGAGTACGGCACAGACGAGGTGCCGCCGCTCGGCGAGCGTCCGTCCGACGAGACTCTCGCAGCGCTCAACGCCTCCATCCCGCCACAGCACCGCTTCATCGCCGCGCTGCTGACCGGGTACGTGGCGCCGCGTCAGCCCGGCCGTCCAGCAGAGGTTGCAGGGCTGGTCGAGGCGCTGGACGCCGTCCGCGTCATCGCGGCTGCGGCCGGTGTCGAGATCGATGTGGTCCAGGCTGAGCGCGCGGCGCTCCACCCCGGTCGCACGGGGTCGCTCCTGGTCGCAGGGGAAGAGGTCGGCTACGTCGGCGAGCTGCACCCGGCAGTGGCCGAAGGCGCCGATCTTCCCGGTCGCGCCACCGTGCTGGAGATCGACCTCGACCTCATCCTGTCTCTCGCAGGCGGGCGTGTGGTCGCCGCGTCGCTGTCGACGTTCCCCGCGGCGACGCAGGACGTCTCGCTCACTGTGCCGGCCGAGGTGCCGGCCGCAGACGTGCAGGCAGCTCTTGCCGAGGGCGCCGGCGCGCTGCTCGAGTCGGTGCGCCTCGTGGACGACTACCGCGGTGAGGGCGTTGCGGAGGGCTCGAAGAGCCTGACCTTCGCGCTGCGGTTCCGCGCCGACGACCGCACGCTCACCGCGGCAGAGGCCACCGCGGCCAAGCTCGCCGGTGTCGCGGTCACAACGGAGCGTTTCGGAGCAGCACTGCGCGACTGAGCACGACCTCGGACGAACTGTGTCGCTCTTCGGGCGATCGGGAACGGCGCCGGAGTACCGTGGCGGGATGAGCATCCTCCCCCAGGGCACTCCGGCCGCCGTTCCGGACGATGCGCGACCGCTCGGAGAGGGACCGTTCCTCGAGCCCGGTGCGCAGATCGACTGGCACTACCGGAAGCCGGGATGGCAGCCGGGGGAGCCGTCGAGGATCACTCCGATGCGTGTCGTGAGAGACGACGAACGCGGGCTCGTGGCATGGCTCGCTCCCGGGACGCTGCAGGAGGCGCCGGGGTCTCTCGATGGACAGCGTGTGCGCGAGGTACCGCTCGCCCGGCGCTGGATCGAGCCCCGGACGCGCATCATCGAGCGCTGGCGAGGCAACGGAGTGCTGTGCATCGCGCCCGCGGGGATGCCGTGGTCGGTCTGGTTGTTCTGGAGCGACACCACGGCGGAGGACTGGAAGTTCGCCGGCTGGTACGTCAACCTCGAGAATGCGCACCTGCGCACCGACCACGACACGTACTCGTCCGACCACATCCTCGATGTGGAGATCGATGCGGACGGCGGTATCCACCTCAAGGACGAGGATGAGCTCGTCGCTGCGATCGAGCAAGGGCGGCTCAGCCCCGAACAGGCCGCGCAGATCGAGCGGCATGCGGACGCGGCGATCGCCTCATTCGAGGCCGACGACTGGCCGTTCGATGCCGAGTGGCGGCACTGGCAGCCTGACCCGGTGTGGACCGTTCCGGTGCTCGCGGGCCTGGACCAGCTGGGGCTGAGAGCCGATCTGCTCTGAGCGGAAGCGGTTCCGCAGGAGATCGGTACCTGATGACATGGAGCCATGACAGATGTTCTGATCCTCGGCGGCACGGGTTGGCTCTCCGGACGCATCGCCCGGCGATGGCTCGACGAAGGCGCCACGGTGACCTGCCTCGCTCGCGGCACGCGCCCGGCGCCAGAGGGCACCCTCCTCGTGCGCGGCGACCGCGACGACTCCGGCGTGTACGCCGACCTCGCACGACGCGACTGGGATCAGGTCGTCGACATCTCGTCGCAGGCGGCACACGTCGAGCGTGCGGTCGATGCCCTCGGCGACCGTGCCGCGCGCTGGACGTACGTGTCGTCGGTGTCGGTCTACGCCGACGACGCTACGACTGGAGCGGATGAGTCGGCCCCACGTCATCCGGCCGCCGGCCCCGGCGACGAGTACGAGTACGGCGCGCAGAAGGCTGCTTCCGAAGATGCTGTCGGACGACTGGGCGAGCGGGCCCTCGTTGTGCGCCCTGGGCTCATCGTGGGCGACGGAGATCCCAGCGACCGGTTCGGCTACTGGGGTGCTGCGTTCGCGCGAGCGGGCTCGGAGCCCGTGCTGCTGCCGCCGCTCGCAGGCAGAAGCGCGCAGGTCATCGACGTCGACGACCTCGCCGCCTACGTCGTCACGGCCACCCGCAGCGGAGCTGTCAACGCCGTGGGGGATGAGTGTCCCCTCGCCGTCCTACTGGAGGCGGTTCGTGCCGCGGCCGGGCACACCGGTCACACGGTCGTCGCCGAAGAGGAGTGGCTCCTCGCCCACGAGGTCGAGTACTGGGCGGGGCCTCGTTCGCTGCCGATGTGGCTTCCGGCCGAGATGACGGGCTGGATGACCCGCTCGAACAGCGCATTTCACGCGAGCGGCGGGCGGCTCCGTCCGCTCGCCGACACGGTGGAGCGCATCGTCGCGGATGAACGGGAGCGCGGTGTCGACCGGGATCGCAGCGCCGGACTCACGCGAGCGGAGGAGTGGGAGCTGCTGGCCGATCGCTAGACTTCGAGCAGTGACACGGGGTGCCGCAATCCGCGGCTGAGAACAGACCCGTCGAACCTGATCTAGTTCGTACTAGCGAAGGGATGTCGCGATGAGCGATCTTCTGCGTCCTGATTCCACCATCGACCTCGCCGGTTCAGCCGCGGCCCTGCTGGGGGTGCTTCGCGAGGCGCCCCCGTTGACGCACTGCATCACCAACGCGGTGGTCACGGGCTTCACCGCCAACGTGCTGCTGGCTCTCGGCGCCGCCCCCGCGATGGTCGACATCGTCGATGAGGCGGGGATGTTCGCCGGGATCGCCTCGGGAGTGCTGATCAACCTCGGTACGCCCACTCCCGAGCAGCGGTCGGCGAGTCTGGAAGCCGTCGCCGGCGCCACGGCATCCGGGACGCCCTGGGTGCTCGACCCGGTCGCCGTCGGCGCTCTCCCGGTGCGCACGGCTCTCGCGCACCGGCTGATCGAGCAGCGTCCGACCGCGATTCGCGGAAATGCCTCCGAGATCCTCGCCGTCGCCGGCCTCAGCGCCGGTGGCCGCGGCGTGGACGCGACCGACAGCACGGAGGCGGCGGCCGATGCCGCCGTCGCTCTCGCTCGACGGACGGGCAGCGTCGTCGCGGTGTCGGGCCCGATCGATCTCATCACCGACGGTTTTCGAGTGCTGCGCTTGGCGAACGGCCATGAGCTTCTGACGCGCGTCACCGGCGGAGGGTGTGCCCTCGGGGCGGTGATGGCCGCCTTCCTCGGGGCCGCCAGGGAGACCGAGCACGATGCGCTCACCGCCGTCGCCGCTGCGAGCCTCGTCTACACGATCGCTGCCGAGCGGGCCGCAGCGAGTGCGACCGGACCGGGCAGCTTCGCCGTCGCGCTGCTGGACGCTCTCGCCGCGGTCGGCGCAGACGACGTCAGAGCCGGTGCGCGCGTCGAAGGCGGCGCCCTGTGAACGCGGATCTGTCCCTCTACCTCGTCACGGATGAAGCGCTCTGCGGAGACCGCGGCATCGTCGAGACCGTGCGTCTGGCGGTCGACGGCGGGGTGCGCATCGTCCAACTGCGTGCCAAGGCTGCGACCGATGCCGAGACGGTCGAGCAGTTGATCGCCCTGTCCCGGGTCATCGACGGACGGGCACTGCTCGTCGTGAACGACCGGCTGGATGCTGCTGTCACAGCCCGTGGACGCGGCGCGCGGGTCGATGGTGTGCACCTCGGACAGGGCGACGCGTCCGTGCTGCGGGCACGCGAAGCGCTGGGACCCGACGCGTTGATCGGTCTCACCGCGAACAGCCCGGCGCACCTCGAGGCGGTTCGTGCGCTCCCGCCCGGAACCGTGGACTACCTCGGGGTCGGGGTGATCAGGCCGACGACCACCAAAGCGGACCATCCTGCACCGCTCGGTGTCGACGGCTTCGCTGCCTTCGTGGCGAGCAGCCCGCTCCCGTGCGTGGCGATCGGTGGCGTCGGCATCGACGACACCGAGTCGCTTCGCGAGGCCGGTGCGGTCGGACTCGCGGTGGTCTCGGCGTTGTGCGCGGCCGACGACCCTGAGGCGATGGCCGGGGCGTTCCGGCGTCGGTGGCTCGCGGCATCCGTGCCGAGGGTTCTCAGCATCGCCGGGAGTGATCCGTCCGGAGGTGCCGGTATCCAGGCCGATCTCAAGTCCATCGCCGCGAACGGCGGCTACGGCATGGCCGTGCTCACCGCGCTGACCGCGCAGAACACGCGGGGAGTGCGCGCGGTGCATGTCCCGCCGGCCGACTTCCTCCGCGCCCAGCTCGACGCCTTGTCGGACGACATCGTGATCGACGCCGTGAAGATCGGGATGCTGGCGGATGCGGAGGTCATCCGCACCGTCGGCGAGTGGCTCGAAGCCGTGCGCCCGCCGATCGTGGTGCTCGACCCCGTCATGGTCGCGACCTCCGGCGACAGGCTGCTCGCTCCGGATGCAGAGCGTGCACTGCGCGAGCTCCTCAGTCGCGCGACCCTGGTCACCCCGAACCTTGCGGAGCTCACTGTGCTGTCAGGCCGCGAGATCGTGGACTGGAACGACGCGATCTCCGCCGCGGAGGAGCTGTCGGCCGAGGTCGGGGCCGCCATCCTGGTCAAGGGTGGTCATCTCACGGGCGACGATGCTCCGGATGCACTGGTCGACGCCCGTCGAGGACTGCGGGAGGAGTTCAGCGGATCCCGCATCCCGACCGGCAACACGCACGGCACCGGCTGCTCGCTGTCCTCGGCCCTCGCCACGGTGCTCGCGCGCGGAGAGGAACCGGCCGACGCGGTGCTCGCCGCCAGAACGTGGCTGCGTGAGTCGCTCCGCTCGGGGGAGTCGCTGCGGGTCGGGCGCGGTCACGGTCCCATCAGCCATTTCGCAGGACTCTGGGGGCGCGCGGGAGCCGATCCCAGGCCGGAAGCGAGCGACATCGCCGCCGACTGGTGGCAGCAGATCTCCGGCATCAGGGCGGGGATCGACGAGCTGCCGTTCATCCGCGCGCTCGCTGACGGCTCGCTGGCGCGTGCCCCGTTCCTGTTCTACCTCGCGCAGGATGCGCTGTACCTGCGTGAGTACGCCCGCGTCCTCGCCGAGGCCGCGCGGCTCGCGCCCACGTCGGCCGAGCAGGCGTTCTGGGCGGACTCCGCGCACGGATCTATCGTTGGCGAGCTCGAACTGCATGCCTCGTGGCTGACTCCGGCACAGGGCGTCACCGCGGCGACGTTCGCGGCTGAACCGGCATCTGCGACCACTGCCTACCTCGACCATCTGCGCTCCGTCGCGTTCGGCGGCGACTATGCGGAGATCGTCGCCGCCGTGCTTCCGTGCTTCTGGCTCTACACCGACCTCGGCCGACGCCTGCACTCGGGGGAGTTCGGGGCGTACGCGCGGGATCCGGAGCATCCCTTCGCCTCCTGGCTGTCGACGTACGCGGATCCGGCCTTCGAGGACGCTACGGAGACGGCGATCGTCTACGCCACCGAGGCAGCGGCGCGAGCGGATGCCGGAACGCGGGCGCGGATGCGGCGGGCGTTCGAGGTGTCGAGCGCGCACGAGCTCACCTTCTTCGCCGCGCCGCTGGAGTCGCAGCCTGTCGGATGACGGATCGGATTTGCGGTGGCAGCCGCGGCCGCGCTACTGTCGCGACATGCCTTCGGCCGCCACCGCTTCTTCGACGCTCGCTCCGAGCGTCATCGCTGTGCGCCGACGCCGCGGCCGCCGACTGTAGGCGACCCCGCCCTCCTGCCTGCGCACGCACGGCGGTCGAGAGCCGGTGTCGCCGCCTCCGGCCCCGTCCCTGGTCCCGGTTTCATCGTGGGCCCGACCGTTAAGGTAGAAGCATGACGTATTCCGTCGCCGTCTCCGGCGCATCCGGCTACGCAGGCGGCGAGATTCTGCGCATCCTGGCCGATCATCCCGACATCGAGATCCGCACCGTCACGGCGCATTCGAACGCCGGACAGCCTCTCATCGATCACCAGCCGCATCTGCGCTCGCTCGCACATCTCACCCTGCAGGACACGACGCCCGAGATTCTCGCCGGCCATGACATCGTGTTCCTCGCCCTCCCGCACGGACAGTCGGGGCAGTACACCGATGCCCTGGGCGACACCCCCCTCGTGATCGACGCGGGGGCCGATCACCGGCTCACGTCGACGTCGGCATGGGAGGCGTTCTACGGCGGGACATTCCACGAGCCGTGGACCTACGGTGTCCCTGAGCTCCTGGTGGGTGGGGGGAAGCAGCGTGAGAACCTCCACGGGGCGACGCGTATCGCCGCTCCCGGCTGCAACGCCTCGACGGTGAGCCTCAGCCTCGCGCCGGGTGTCGCCGCCGGAGTGATCGACCCCTCAGACATCGTGTCGGTGTTGGCCGTCGGCCCCTCCGGCGCAGGAAAGAGCCTCAAGACCAACCTGCTCGGCAGCGAGATCCTCGGCACCGCGAACCCGTATGCGGTCGGCGGATCACATCGGCACATCCCGGAGATCCGCCAGGCGCTCGCCGCGGCTTCCGGTGCTGACGCCGATGGCATCCGGATCTCGTTCACGCCGGTACTGGTCCCGATGTCGCGGGGAATCCTCGCCACATCGACCGCGCCGATCGTCGAGGGCGTGACCGACGAACAGATCCGCGATGCGTGGCAGAACGCCTACGGCGACGAGACCTTCGTGCAACTGCTGCCGGAGGGACGCTTCCCGCGTACGGCTGACGTGCTCGGCGCGAACACCGCGCTGATCGGCCTCGCGATCGATCGTGCCGCGAACCGGGTCATCGTGGTCACCGCGGTCGACAACCTCGTCAAGGGCACTGCAGGAGCAGCCATCCAGTCCATGAACATCGCGCTGGGACTTCCCGAGAACCGCGCCCTCTCAGTGAACGGAGTCGCGCCGTGAGCGTCACCGCCCCCGCAGGATTCGAGGCGGCCGGTGTCGCCGCTGGGCTCAAGTCCACCGGCAAGCCGGATGTCGCCGTCGTCGTCAACCGTGGACCCCGCAAAGTCGGCGCGGCCGTCTTCACGAGCAACCGCGCCAAGGCCAACCCGATCATCTGGTCGCAGCAGGCCGTCGCCGATCGCATCGTCGAAGCCGTCGTGCTCAACTCCGGCGGGGCCAACTGCTTCACCGGCGCGTTCGGGTTCCAGACCACGCACCAGACGGCCGAGAAGGCGGCCGAGCTCCTCGGCGTCAGCGCCGGCGACGTGCTTATCTGCTCCACCGGACTCATCGGAACCGGAGACGAGACGTTCCGCGCCCGGGTGCTCGCCGGCACCGAACAGGCGATCGCCGAGCTCAGTGCCAGCGGCGGAGAGAGTGCCGCGCACGCCATCATGACCACTGACACGGTCGCGAAGACCGCCGTGATCAGCCGCGACGGCTGGACGATCGGCGGCATGGCGAAGGGGGCTGGCATGCTCGCGCCGGGCCTCGCCACGATGCTCGTGGTGATCACGACCGACGCGCTCCTCGAACCGCTCCAGGCTGACGATGCGCTGCGCCGCGCGACGGGGAAGACGTTCGATCGTCTCGACTCCGACGGCTGCATGTCGACGAACGATCAGGTCACCCTCCTCGCCAACGGTGCTTCCGAGGTCGCCCCCGACCTCGATGACTTCGTGGCAGCCCTCACGGAGCTGTGCCAGGAGCTCGCGGTCAAACTGCAGGGCGACGCCGAGGGCGCGAGCCACGACATCACGATCGAGGTGCAGCACGCGGTGTCCGAGCAGGACGCCGTGGAGGTCGGCCGCTCGGTCGCCCGCAACAACCTCTTCAAGGCCGCCATCTTCGGCAACGACCCGAACTGGGGGCGAGTGCTCGCGGCGATCGGCACGACCAACGCGCAGTTCGACCCCTACGACGTCGATGTGTGGATGAACGGCGTGCGGGTCTGCACCGAGGGCGGACCAGACCGCCCCCGAGAGGAGGTCGACCTGACCCCGCGGGCGACCCACCTGGTCATCGACCTGAAGGTCGGAGACCAGTCGGCCACCGTCCTCACCAATGACCTCACCCATGACTACGTGCACGAGAACAGCGCCTACGCCTCATGACCGATATCCAGGACACCACTCCCGACATCGCCGCGCTGAAAGCGACGACCCTCATCGAGTCGCTGCCGTGGCTCAAGAAGTTCCGCGACCAGATCGTCGTCGTCAAGTACGGCGGCAACGCCATGGTGTCGGACGAGCTCCAGGAGGCTTTCGCCCAGGACATCGCGTATCTCCGTTACGTCGGGGTGCTGCCCGTCGTCGTGCACGGCGGCGGCCCGCAGATCTCCGACATGCTGCAGCGGCTCGAGATCCCCAGCGAGTTCAAGGGCGGATACCGCGTCACGAACACCGAGGCGATCAGCGTCGTGCGCATGGTGCTCACCGGTCAGGTGAACCCGCAGCTCGTCACCCGGATCAACTCGCACGGACCGATCGCGACCGGACTCAGCGGTGAAGACGCCGGGCTCTTCGGCGGCCGTCGACGCGGCGTCGTGATCGATGGGGAAGAGGTGGACCTCGGCCGCGTCGGCGATGTCGTGGAGGTCGATCCCACTCCGGTGCTCGACCACCTCGCGGCCGGTCGCATCCCGGTGGTGTCGAGCATCGCGCCCGACCTCGACCACCCCGGCCAGTCCCTGAACGTCAACGCGGATGCCGCGGCCGCTGCGCTCGCGGTGTCGCTGAAAGCACGCAAGCTCGTGATCCTCACGGATGTGCCCGGGCTCTACGCCGACTGGCCCAATCGCGACTCGCTCGTCTCGCACCTGACCTCGGACGACCTCATCCAGATGCTGCCGAAGCTCGAGTCGGGAATGATCCCCAAGATGCGCGCGTGCCTCGATGCCGTCGAGGGCGGCGTCGACGCTGCGGCGATCATCGACGGCCGGGTGCCGCACTCGGTGCTCGTCGAACTTTTCACCAGCAAGGGAATCGGGACCGAAGTGGTTCTGGGAAAGACGGAGGTGACGGCATGACCGTCTGGCAGGACGATGCGGCACGCGATCTGGTGCTCAATGCGGGAGACCGACTGGCGATGCTGGTCCGCGGCGAAGGCTCGTACCTGTGGGATGCCGATGGTCGACGCCACCTCGACTTCCTCGCCGGGATCGCTGTGACCTCACTCGGTCACGCGCACCCGACATTCGTCGCGGCCGTCTCGGCCCAGGCGGCCACGCTCGCGCATGTGTCGAACTACTTCGCCACGCCGCCTCAGCTGGCTCTCGCCGCACGGCTCAAGCGCCTCGCCGGCGCCGGCATCGACGGCCGGGTGTTCTTCTCGAACTCGGGTGCCGAGGCCAACGAAGCCGCGTTCAAGCTCGCCCGTCTGCACGGCGGCGCGGAGCGCCCCCGCATCCTCGCGCTCGAGAACGGCTTCCACGGTCGCACGATGGGTTCGCTCGCGCTGACCGCGAAGGCGTCGATGCGCGTGCCGTTCGAGCCGATGCCCGCGGGAGTCGAGCACATCCCGGCCACGATCGAAGCTCTGGAGGCGGCGATCGACGACCGTGTCGCCGCCATCATCGTCGAACCCATCCAGGGCGAAGCCGGAGTCGTCGAGCTTCCGGACGGGTATCTCGCTGCGGCACGCTCACTGACCCTCGCGCACGGTGCGCTGCTGATCGTCGACGAGATCCAGACCGGCGCGGGCCGCACGGGCGAGTGGTTCGGCTTCACCCACGAGGGCATCACTCCCGACGCCATCACCCTCGCGAAGGGTATCGGCGGAGGCTTCCCGATCGGCGCGTTGGTCACCTACGGCGCTGCCAGCTCACTGTTCACCCCGGGGTCGCATGGCTCCACCTTCGGGGGGAACCCGCTCGCGACCGCGGTCGCCGATGCGGTGCTCGCCGAGATCGAGAGCGCGGGTCTGGTCGAGAACGCCGCTCGTCGTGGCGCCGAGCTGCGCGAGATCCTGCTCGGCATCGACTCCCCGCTGATCGCCGGAGTGCGCGGACGCGGCCTCCTCATCGGGGTGGCGCTGTCCGCTCCGGTCGCCGGCGCGGTCGTCGAGGCCGCCCAGGAGCGCGGCCTCATCGTCAACGCTGCCAACCCCGAGACCGTGCGCATCGCTCCGGCTCTCAACATCGGCGACGCCGAGCTGGCCGAGTTCCGCGACCTTTTCGTCGCCGCGCTCGCCGATGTCCAGGCCTCTGTTTCCGGAAAGGTATCCGCATGACCCGCCACCTGCTGCGCGACGACGATCTGACCCCCGCCGAGCAGGCCGAGATCCTCGATCTCGCGCTCGAGCTGAAGAAGGACCGCTGGGCAGACAAGAGCCTCGCCGGCCCGCAGACGGTCGCTGTGATCTTCGACAAGTCCTCCACCCGCACCCGTGTCTCGTTCGCGGTGGGAATCGCCGACCTCGGCGGTTCGCCCTTGATCATCTCGACGGCGAACAGTCAGCTCGGGGGCAAGGAGACACCCTCCGACACCGCCCGGGTGCTCGAGCGTCAGGTCGCGGCGATCGTCTGGCGCACGTATGCGCAGTCGGGCCTCGAGGAGATGGCCGCAGGCACCCGCGTCCCGGTGATCAACGCTCTCTCGGATGACTTCCACCCGTGCCAGCTTCTGGCCGACCTGCTCACGATCCGCGAGCACAAGGGCGAGCTCAAGGGGCTCACTCTCACGTTCTTCGGCGACGGTCAGAGCAACATGGCCCACTCGTACGCGCTCGCCTGTGTCACTGCGGGAATGCACGTGCGCATCGCCTCACCGGCGGACTACGCGCCGCGAGCCGACGTGATCGAGGCCGCTGATCGCCGCGCTGCCGAGACGGGTGGGTCGATCACGCTCTACACCGACCCGGTCGAGGCGGCAGCCGGCGCCGATGTCGTGGTCACCGACACGTGGGTGTCGATGGGCAAGGAAGAGGAGAAGCTCGCGCGCATCCGCGACCTCGGCGACTTCAAGGTCACGCCCGAGACGATGACGCTCGCCGACTCCGAGGCGATCTTCATCCACTGCCTTCCCGCCGACCGCGGCTACGAGGTGGACTCCTCGGTCATCGACGGTCCGCAGAGCGTGGTCTGGGATGAGGCCGAGAACCGACTGCATGCGCAGAAGGCCCTCCTGGTCTGGCTGCTCGGCAAGAAGGACGCGTGATGACCGACTCGACGCACGAAGGCACCAACGAGGGCGCGCTGTGGGGCGCCCGCTTCGCCACGGGCCCCTCGCCCGAGCTGGTGGAGCTCAGCCGCTCCACGCACTTCGACTGGATCCTCGCGCCGTACGACATCGCCGGCTCCCACGCGCATGCCACCGCGCTCGCGGCGGCCGGGTATCTCGAACCCGACGAGGCACAGCGCATGCACGAGGGGCTGGATGCCGTGGCGCGCAAGGTCGCCGATGGAACCCTGCGCCCGGTGCCGACAGACGAGGACGTGCATGGCGCGCTCGAGCAGGCGCTGATCGCCGAGCTCGGGCCTGAGCTGGGCGGGCGCCTCCGCGCCGGTCGCAGCCGCAACGACCAGATCGCCACCCTCGTGCGCATGTACCTGATCGACCACGCTCGGGTGATCGCCCGCGACATCCTGCGCGTGATCGATGCCCTGGTCGCCCAGTCCGAGGCACATCCCGCAGCGATCCTCCCCGGACGCACGCACCTGCAGCATGCGCAGCCGGTGCTGCTCGCCCATCACCTGCAGGCGCACGGCTGGCCGCTGGTGCGCGAGCTCGAACGGCTCGTCGACTGGCGTCGACGCGCCGGCGTCTCGCCCTACGGCGGGGGAGCGCTGGCCGGTTCCACGCTCGGTCTCGACCCCGCACTCGTGGCGACGGAGCTGGGTCTTGACCGTCCGTCCGAGAACTCACTCGACGGCACCGCTGCCCGCGACGTCGTGGCGGAGTTCGCCTTCATCACGGCCATGACGGGAGTCGACATCTCGCGTCTGTCGGAGGAGATCATCCTCTGGAACACGCGCGAGTTCGGCTTCGTCACTCTCGACGACGGCTACTCGACCGGGTCGAGCATCATGCCGCAGAAGAAGAATCCCGACATCGCCGAGCTCGCCCGCGGCAAGTCCGGGCGGCTCATCGGCAACCTCTCCGGTCTGCTGGCCACGCTCAAAGGCCTGCCGCTCGCGTACAACCGCGATCTTCAGGAGGACAAGGAGCCGGTCTTCGACTCGGTGCAGACTCTCGAGGTCGTGCTCCCAGCCTTCGCCGGAATGATCGCGACCCTGCGTTTCGACACCGAGCGGATGGCGGCCCTGGCGCCGCAGGGCTTCTCCCTCGCGACGGATGTGGCGGAGTGGCTCGTGAAGCGCCGGGTGCCGTTCCGCGATGCGCACGAGATCTCGGGTGCGCTGGTGCGTGCGTGCGAGGAACAGGGGATCGGGCTGGAGGACGCGTCCGACGAGCTGCTGCTCTCGGTGTCCCCGCATCTGGTGCCGGAGGTGCGCGAGGTGCTCACGATCGAGGGGTCGGTCGCATCCCGGACCGGTGTCGGAGGCACAGCTCCCGTCCGGGTCGCCGAGCAGCGCGCTGAGCTCGTCGCCCGCGCACAGGCCGCCGCGCACGCTCTCGGCCTCTAGGCCGACAGCGGTCGGCGGTGCCCCGCAGCCCCGAGCTGCTCAGGGTTGCTCAGCGCAGCTCAGGGCAGCTCAGTGCAGCTCGGTGTCGGCCGCCGACCGCTCCCATCGGGTGAATCGCACGGTGAGTCCGGCGCGGGTCGGTGCGGCGAGAAAGGGTCCGGCAGATGCCGCGGCCTGTCCGTCGAAGGGGGCGACCCTCACCAGTCGCCACGGGCCGTCATCGGCGCGGGCGCGCACGATCACGGAATCGGCCCAGCGGCTCACCCGCACCGTGATCTCGCTCTCGAGCCATTCGTCGACGTGTCCGACAGACCAGTCCGAGCCCCCGGCGGTGACCACGGCACCGAGTCCGAGGTGACCGTCGGCGTACTCGAGGCCCGTCTTGACCCAGTGCTCGTCGTCGATGTGGACGAAGACGCCGGCCTGATCGAACTGGCCGTCCCACGGTGCGCGGAACGACACCTCCATCGCCTCGCCCACGGCGAGCGGGGCGAGAAGCGCGTGCTCGGTGTCATGCACGAAGCCGTAGGCGGTGTGCCGCCAGGCGTCGCTGCCTTCTACGGCCGTGACGTCGAGATGCTCAGAGCCGTGAGGCAGGGCTGAGGGGGAGGCGGGGGCGTTCGTCCAGGTTCCGTCGGACCACGGGATGATGTGCGATTCAGGCATGTTCTCAAGATATAGCCATAACACGCATAAGTCGAGAGTTATTCGTGCTACGGTTATGCCATGGTCATCGCGGTACTCGCCGACATCGTGGGCTCTCGCAAGCTCGACGATCGTACGGCCGCGCAACGCGTGCTCGATGACACCATAGCCAGGGTCGAGACCGATCTCCCACTGGCGAGTCAGCCGCTCACTCCCACCGTGGGTGACGAGCAGCAGGGCGTCTACGCCGAGCTCGGTGACGCGTTGGTCTCGCTCCTGATGATCCAGCTCCGACTGCCTGATGGGATCGCCTTCCGCTTCGGCATCGGCGTGGGGGAGGTGCGGCCGGTCGAATCCGTGCACGGCGAGCTCGCCGACGGGCCCGGCTGGTATGCGGCCCGTGCGGCGATCGAGACCGTGCATGTGCGCGAGGGGCGCGCCGTGCCGCGCACGCGGACGTGGATTGTCGGATCCCCGGGGCAGGATGAGGTCATGCAGAGCACGATCGCCGCGTCGAACGCCTACCTCCTCGTTCGCGACGAGCTGGTCGGAGCGATGAACGAGCGGGAGCGGCGCCTCACCTACGGCCGTCTCCTCGGGCGTTCGCAGCAGGAGCTCGCGGCACAAGAGGGCATCACTCAGCCGAGTGTCTCGAAGTCTCTGCGCAACGCGGGCACTGCGGCCCTCATCGAAGGGGTCGCCGCACTTCGGGGGGAGCGGGCATGATCGTCGCCGGCTTCATCCTCCTTGCGGTGGGTGCCGCTGATCTGGTGCGCCAGTTCGCGCCGCGACGCTGGATCGGCTACCTCTGCGTTGCCGTCATCCTGCTTCTGCTCGGCAGCGTCAGCGACGCACTCGTGCCGATGGCGCTCGCGCTCGTCGCCGGAGCCCTGTGGGTGTGGTCCATGCCCACCGAGCGGTCGGCCCCGCTGGGGTTCTGGCCCGCCGTACTGCTGGCGGTCGTGAGCGTCGGCGCCGTCGTGTGGCTCGGCGCCCGCACGGACTCCGGTCTGATCGGCGCCGTCTGGAGCATCCGTTCGCCGTTCGGCGAGGTCCCGTTCGACCTCGCGATCCTCGCACTGGGAGCCGGGGTCTTCCTCCTCGAATCCGGGAACCTCGTGGTGCGCGCGGCGCTCGACGGCGAGCACACTTGGCGTCCCGCCGACCCGGCGCCGACAGGCACAGAGACCGAGACGCCGACAGGCACAGCGACCGAGACGCCGACGGTGGCAGTGTCGCCCGAGACGAACGCGGCACCAGGCACGGTCGATTCCGCCGGGTCCGAGGTCGGTCCCGAGCCGAACCCCTCGCCGCGCGAACAGCGCAACGGGTTCAAGGGTGGTCGACTGATCGGGCCGCTGGAGCGCATCCTCGTGCTGATCCTCACGCTCGCCGCGGCCTATCCGATTCTGGCCGCGATGCTCGCGGCCAAGGGCATCGTCCGATTCCCCGAGATATCCCGCGACGGCGAGACCGGAGCCCGTGCCGAGTACTTCCTCGTCGGCAGTCTGGTGAGCTGGGTGATCGCCCTCGGCGCCGCCTTCCTCGTGTGGTGGGCTGCGCACAGCTGAGCCACGGCGCGCTGATAGCCTGGAACGCGTGTCAACTCCCGATCTGACGACCGCACCCCAGGCGATCGATCCCACGTTCGAGAACGTGTGGGACGAACTCGTGTGGCGTGGCCTGGTCCATGTATCCACCGACCAGGAGGCGCTGCGCGCCCTGCTCGCGGGAGACCCGATCACCTACTACTGCGGGTTCGATCCGACGGCGGCGAGTCTGCACCTGGGAAACCTCGTGCAGCTGCTCACGATGCGTCGTCTCCAGCTCGCCGGACACAAGCCGCTCGGGCTGGTCGGCGGGTCGACCGGCCTCATCGGCGATCCGCGCCCCACCGCCGAGCGCACGCTGAACACGCGCGAGACCGTCGAGGAGTGGGTCGGTCGCCTGCGCACCCAGGTCGAGCGCTACCTGAGCTTCGAAGGCGACAACGCCGCGCGCATGGTGAACAACCTCGACTGGACGGCGCCGATGTCGGCGATCGACTTCCTGCGTGAGATCGGCAAGTACTACCGGGTCGGCACGATGCTCAAGAAAGATGCCGTCGCTGCGCGGTTGAACTCCGACGAGGGCATCAGCTACACCGAGTTCAGCTACCAGATCCTGCAGGGCATGGACTACCTCGAGCTGTACCGCCAGTACGACTGCGTGCTGCAGACCGGCGGGTCGGACCAGTGGGGCAACCTCACCAGCGGTACCGACCTCATCCGTCGCGCCGAGGGCGTGGCCGCGCATGCGATCGGCACCCCGCTGATCACGAACAGCGACGGCACCAAGTTCGGCAAGAGCGAGGGCAACGCCATCTGGCTCGACGCCGAGATGTGCAGCCCGTACCGCATGTACCAGTTCTGGCTGAGCACGACGGATGCCGATGTCGTCGAGCGTCTGAAGGTCTTCACGTTCCTCAGCAGGTCTGAGATCGACGAGTACGCAGAGCTGGTCGCCACTGAGCCGTTCCGTCGAGCCGCTCAGAAGCGTCTCGCGCTCGAAGTGGTCGCGACCGTGCACGGCATCGACGCGACTGCTGCCGTGATCGCGGCATCCGAGGCCCTGTTCGGTCAGGGAGATCTGACCGCGCTGGATGCGGACACGCTCCGCACGGCGCTCGAAGAGCTTCCGAACGCGAAGGTCGCCGCCGGAAGCCCGGTGGTCGATGCCCTGGTCGCGACCGGACTGGTGGCGAGTCTGTCCGAGGCGCGGCGTGCGATCTCGCAGGGCGGTGTCACGCTCGACGGGGCACGCGTCGAAGACGAGGCGGCCACGGTTCAGGGGACTCTTCCCGGGGGAGTCTCCGTGCTCCGCCGTGGCAAGAAGACCCTTGCCGGCGTCTTCCTCGGCTGACGTTCCAGACGGATGCCGTTCACTCCGAGTCACGCAGTCCTCGCGCTGCCGTTCATCCGAACGCCGCTGGTACCTGCCGCGATCGCGATCGGTGCGATGGCGCCGGATCTGCCGCTGTTCGTGCGGGGTGTCGGTCTGAACTACTCGTTCACCCACACGTTCGGCAACGTCGTCTGGACGGCGCTGATCGCCTTCGTCCTGTTCTTGCTCTGGAGAGTCGTGCTGCGCCCGGCGATTCCCGAGCTCGCTCCGCTGTGGCTGGCGCGACGTCTTCCGAAGGACTGGAACGACGGCGGTGTCGCAGCTGCGGGCGCCGCGGTCGGTGTGGGGCAGAAGCGCATGTATCCGGTCCTGCTCGCGGTGTCGTTCGTGATCGGAGTGCTCTCGCACATCGTCTGGGACCTCTTCACGCATGAGGGCCGCTCAGGCGTGCAGCTGGTCCCGGGTCTCGATGCGATGTGGGGGCCGATGCCCGGCTTCAAATGGCTTCAGCACGGCTCGAGCGTGATCGGTCTCGTCATCATCGGCATCTGGGCGCTGCTCTGGCTTCGCCGGAGTGAATCGCGCCCTGGTGTCACGCAGTCACTTGCGCCGGCGATCCGTGTCGCGTGGTGGGTGTCGCTTCCAGTGCTCCTCGTCGGCGCATGGGTCGGGGGACTCGTCGCCTTCGGCCCGCTCGATGCGGAGTTCACCCTTCAGCACCTCGCCTACCGGGTGCTTCCTCCGGCGTGCGCGCTCTGGGGAGCGATCACTTTGGTGCTCTGCATCGTGCTCGCCGTGCGCGGACGCCGTCACCAGACGGGTTGATCCGACGCCCAGGCGTGCGGCGCGCCGAACTCGTAGCCGGGCAGTGCCGGTCGCGCGGTCACGAGGACCTTCCCACCGACGTCGAATCGTGCGAGATGCGGTCCGGTGTCGAACTCGGCGCCGGCTCCGGGCTCTGTTCGACGCGGCATGCCGAGAAGCTCCGCAGCGACTCGGCGGAGTGAGGTGCTGACGTACCAGGATCCGCCTTCTCGGGAACGACGACTCACCAGCGACGTCACCGCAGCGGCCAGCAGATACCCGGCGCTGTGGTCCAGTGCCTGTGCGGGAAGAGCACCCGGGGTCTCGCCGTCAGGCGACTCGATGAGCGAGATTCCGGATGCGGCTTGCACGAGGCTGTCGAATCCGGCGCGATCGGGATGCTCGGTGCCCCAGGCGCTGAGCTGCGCGACGATCAGGCCCGGATATCGACGCGCGAGGTCGACCGGACGCAGCCCCAGACGCTCGAGCGCAGCGGGACGGTACCCGAGCACGACCACGTCGGCGTCGGCGAGCAAATCCTGCAGTCGGGACGAATGAGCATCCAACAGAGCCGATCGCTTGCCGTGCCCGGTGTCCAGATGCTGCCATTCCGGCTCCGGCAGATGAGGCGGATCGATGCGAAGGACATCGGCTCCGAGCAGCGCGAGTGTCCGCGAGCAGACGGGGCCTGCGATGACCCTGGTCAGATCGAGAACGCGGATGCCGTGGAGGGGGAGGGGTGCCTGATGCCGAGCGGCAGCAGCGGCAGGTCGTGAGCGTGCACCAGCCGGCACATCGACTCGGCTGATCTCGAGCAGCGGTCGCTCGCGGAGCGACTCGTCGGTTGCGGGGTGCTCGGGCGCGACCGGCACCGCCAGGCCACCGGCCGCCGTGATCGAGGACACCGACTCCGCGGTGCTCAGCTCAGCGAGTGCATCGCGGACGGACGAGGCGTCGGCATCGTCACGCAGGTTCAGGCCCTTGCGGAGACCGGCTGCATGGTGCGGATAGTTGCCGTGAGTGCGCACCCACCCGTCTGAGGTGCGCCAGAAGCCGGAGAACGGAGACCACACCGGGGGAGCGGCGCCGTCGATCGTGAGAAACCTGTCGCTGCGGTACGCCGTGGCGACCCGCTCGGGGTCGAGGGATGCGGGGGAGCCTCCGATGGCGAGAGCTACGGCGCCGACACTCGCCCAGGCGAGCTCGCCCGTGGCCAGGTACGAGGGAAGCGGGACGGCAGGATGCTCCGGTGAGGATCCGTGCTCGCGGGAGAACCCGAGCTCGTCCCGGACACGATCGAGCACGGCCATCCCGGCGCGAGGTCGTTCGAGATCGTTGCCTTCGGTGTGTACGGGATAGCGACGTGAGAGGGGGCGATCCGCGGGCGACTGCATGGCGCGATCGTACTCCGGGCGGCCCGCAGCGATGAAAACCAGCTCTGATCCGGAGGAAACCACGACGAAGGTCGTGACGACACGCCCGGGGGGTGTGGCCCGATTTGCCAGAACCCTGGGATCCGCGTAACTTATTACTTGTTCGCCCCACAGGGAAGCGGAGGAGCCAAGAGCTTCACCCCCCTCAAGCGGAGAACCACCTCCCGATCCTCTCTCACTTGAGAGTTCAGACGCTTGCGTCTAGGATGGGAGATCCACCCCATCTGCGGCTGTCATCAGCTGCGCAGCGGATCGAAGATTCGCACGGCGCGCCGATTTGACAAGCGAGACAGGGTGGCTAAGATAGAGAAGTTGCCCTGCGGGCCTGGCTGTGATGGCTGGGTCGTGGGAGCATCCGATCCTTGAGAACTCAACAGCGTGCACTTGTCAAATGCCAAATTATCCTCGTCTAGCTTCGGCTAGTTGAG